>JBBIJW010000001.1:0-390224 GCA_037445755.1 Planctomycetaceae bacterium
ATAGCGCTCCCACGATGAGGGGCGTGATCCGCGGTTGGACGCGGGCGTCCAGCACCCATACCAGCACAGACAACCAGTCGATCCACTCCGGCGTCAGGTTCCACGCAGCCATCCTTGGCTCTCCCGAAAGGCCCGTGCTTGTGACAGACACGTCCTATCGGGAGAGCCCTTTTTTGAAAAGAGGAACCGCTCATTCACGCGGCCCGGGTATTAGCCGGATCTGGGAAAGTGCAGTCTACTCTTAGGCTTTCCGATTTCGGCGCGATTTGGTGACACGAAATCTGCCGATTTCTCAAAATCGTTCCGGAGCCGATCGGAACGTCATTGCTGAGGATGTCCCGGCTGCCGCCAAGATTCAGATCGCGCGACGCCGTCTGAGCGTGGAGAGCTTGAGCCGACCGCCGGAACCGGCCTGCGGAGCATCAGCGTTTAACAGCCCGTTGAAAAAGTCTCTCAGTTGACAGACCGAGTATCCTGCGGCCGATCGAGTCTCCTGCGGTCGATCTGGTGGGCATGGTTCAGCCGGGAGGGGGTGATGGCGTTGGGACGAACGGAGCGCGAGCGGCAGGGGGAACTCTGGATTGCGACCGACCAGATCGCCCGTGGGGCGGGACATGCGTTTTATGATCGGCTCGATCAACTGCTCCGAGAGGCCGGTTTCGACCGGTTCGTCGAAGACCTGTGCGAGCCGTATGACCAGCAGGGGGGCCGGCCGGGAATCCCGCCGGGGCGGTACTTCCGGATGCTGCTGGTGGGGTACTTTGAAGGGATCACCTCCCAGCGAGGCTGGTAGCTACGCGATCCGCGCCGGGAGTGCCGCGGAGATCGAGGAGGTGGCGGCCGACAAGGGGTACCACGCGAACGCAGCGATCACGGAACTCACGCGCTACGGCCTGCGGACGTACATCCCCGAACCGAAGTCACCGCACGCGCGGGTGTGGATCGACAAGCCGGAGGAGGTCGAGCGGGCGGTGGTCAACAACCGGAGACGTTCGAGACGGACCAAGGGCCGGCGACTGGGGCGATTGCGGAGCGAGAAGGTCGAGCGCAGCTTCGCCCACCTGTGCGATACCGGCGGAGCGCGACGGAGCTGGCTGTGCGGACTGGAAAAATTCAATCAGAGCCACCGGACAGAACCCGGAATGCACCCGGAATTCAAGGCACCTGGGGACCAGAGAGCCGGTCTTGTCCGGCGGCTCTGAGCGGTATGCGATCCACGCGGCGGCCCACAACCTGGCGGTGCTGATGCGAGAGGTGTTCGGGATCGGCAAGCCGCGGGGCCTCGCGGCCGCCTGGGCCGCGGCCTGCGCCGCATTCGTCCCCCTCCGGCGCGACCATGTGCGCTCCTGGAACGTCCCCGCCGCCCGATTCTTCACCACCCCCAAGGCAATCCCTGCGACCAGTCCACAGATGGGTTATTTCAACGGGCTGTTAACAGGCTCGCTCCCAGGATCGAAGCGGCGACGGCATTGCCGACAAGACAATCCAGCCAATGGTTGTCGGGCTGGCCGGGGCGGGGCTTCCATTCGTCGACGGTGCGACCGCGACCTTCAGTCCGGACGCGGTACTCGGCGACGAGGTGTTCCGCGAACAGCCGGTGGGGTTCGGGTTTATGGCCGAACAACGCGAGCGAGCCTTTGTCGGCGATCGCGACGGCCAACCGGGCGAACACGAACGACTTCCAGAAATTGGTGTCGAACGACACGTGCCGCACCGCCCGCTTCCCCATCACGCCCGGAATCCGCCAGTTGAGGCCGACCCGGTCACCGGGACGGCGCTTGTAGTCGGCGAACGGCAGGCTGGAGGCTCCCACGAACCGCCCGTGGCTGGGGAGCAAGAGCGCCGCATGCGGCGATTGCCGGCAGAACTGGTACACCACGTCGGTCGACGTCCCCCAGTTGGCGTCGATCAGGCAGCGTTCGATCCGCAGCGACGCGCCGTCCTCGCGTTGCCACTCGCGGGTGATTTGCCGCTCGGTCAGCGCCTGCAGGCCGGCATAGATCGCCCCCTCCAGTCCCGTCCCCGGCGCGACGAGTGACAGAGACCTGGTCACGTCCCGTAGCGAAAAGTACGCCCGCTGCGGATCAGGCCACGCACCGTACTCCAGGACCGCACCGCTGAACTCCTCCGCCCAGGCACAGACGACGTAGAACAACAGTTTCTGCTGCACGTCGATGAACATCGTCAGGTGCTGACAGCCGAGAGGCACGCGCCCCTTCGGCAGGCCGTTCAGCTTGGCGGCGATCTGGTCGGCGGTCAGTTCGTTCTCGTCCGTCTGCACCTCGGGGAGCGGTTCGTTCTGGTACTCCGCCCAGAACGCGGCCTCGTCCTTCAGCTTGAGGTTCATCGCGTGCTGGATGGCCGACAGTTCGTCGTAGTTGAACCGCTCCGGCTAGGCGATCTGCGCGCCGGCGTCCATCTCCTTCCGATGCCGGCGATAGAACTCCGTGGCGGCCACGCCGCCGTCTTCATTCCGCAGCCCCTCGGCCCGGAGCTCGGCATACCGGTCCCACAGTTTCGTGTCGGTCGGGAACGCATACACCATCTTCGTGCGTTCCCCCTGCCACGACGGATGGTGGTCCCGGTTGAGAATCCGGTCCGCCATATCGCCGGGGCGGATCACGGTGCAGGGCATGATGCCACTGATCTTGTGCCCTGGTCCCGCCAGGCCGAGGACCGCTCCTGCAAGGATGCTCTCCCGCTGCTGGCACTGGGAGATCGACCGCGCGGACTCGTCGGTCTGCGGGTCGTCCCCCCCGACGACTCGTGTGGAGCATGATTGCAGGGCGGATTCGAGGTCGGTGTGGAGGACCACGATGCCGGTCTTCGTGTCGGGGAACACCTCGGTTCGCTGCACGAACGCTTCGACCAGTTGGCGGTCCTTGAGATCGACCGTCGCGCGCTGGGCCAGTTCGTTGAGCCGGTCGAACTGCTCGCGGGCCCAGGAACGCAGTTGCCGTTCGGAGAGCGCCGGCTTCTCTTGCTGTTGCGTCGAGGGCATTCGCTTCAGCAACGCGTCGCGCTTGGCCTTCAGGTCGGCCAGCACCTTGTGCAGGTCGTCGAGGCCCTCGAACGTCAGGTCGGCCAACATGGCGACCGTGGTCTTGATGCGACGGTCCAACTGCTCCAGTTCCCGTTGGGCGTCAGGCATCTGCTTCTCCCCTCTGGCCGGGGCCAGGACGGATTTCACGAACGCATCAACCGCCTGGCCCGTGGTCGCGTGGTCGCCGAGCAGCACCCGCTTGATCGTCCCCAGCACGAACTCGTCGAGCGCCGGACCCGGAATCCGCACGAGGCCGCAGACCGCCTTGCCGTAGCGGTGGTAGCCCGAGCAGGTGTAGTGCCGGTACGGCGGGCCGAACTCGGGTTTCCGCCGGGCGTCCCGCACCGTCGTGAAACTGTTGCCGCAGCGCAGGCACACCAGCAGCGTCGAGGACAGCGTCCGTTGAACCGGACGGGCCTTCCCGCCGGCGTCGCGCCGCTTAGCCATCGCCCGCTGAGCCGCGTCGAACGTCTCCCGGCTCACCAGCGGTTCATGCACGCCGTCCTCGATGATCCAATCGTCCTGCGGGTTCGAGGCCAACCGCTTCCCCTTCTTGGGCCGCAGTTTCCCCTGGGCATCCATGCCGAACAGCGAACCGCTGGTGCGCTTGTTGTAGACCAGCGCACCGCGATACACGGGGTTCTTCAGCAGCATGGCGATGTTGGAGGAGTTCCATTTCGCCCCCAGCATCGACGGCACGCCTTCGTTATTGAGCAGTTCGGCCGTGTAGCGGATGCCGTACCCGCTGACGCACAGATCGAAGATGCGTTTCACCACGGCCACGCGGTCGGGCGTGCTCGGGACGTAGCGGACGAAGTCCCCCTTCGCCTTGGCCACGAACACGTTGCGGGCGATCACGCGGATCAGTTTCCGTCCGGCCCGAACTCCTGCTTGCTACCATCCGACATCCAGCGCAACGTCCGCAACACCTTGCCGTCGGGCGAGAGATGCTGCTTGTCGTAGCCGTATGGCGGCGGACCGCCCGGCGCGCTGCGGCTGTTGTGGATGCTGCTGATCTGGCCGCGGATCGAGTCGCGGGCCAGCTTGACCGAGTATTGCCGCGCCTGCCACGACTTCACGCCCTGGATCAGTTCCCCTTCGTCCCCTTCGGGAATGGCGTCGGCCGGGAACAGGACGTTGACGCCGGCCAGCTTGAGGCGGTGCAGGTGGTAGCCGGTCTCATTCGTTCCGCCGCGCGAGAACCGGCTGATGTCGTAGCACAGGATGGTCTCGAAGTCGCGGCCGTTCTCGGCGGCGTCGATCATGCGGTCGAAGTCATTGCGGCCGCGCGTGCTCGTGCCGGAGATGGCATCGTCGATTAACCACCGCACGATGCGGTAGCCGTGTTCCTTGGCCCAGGCTTCGAGGTACGCCTTCTGGTCGGGAATGGAACGTTCTTGCAGGTCGGTCGAGCGCCGGGCGTAGCCCGCCACATCGATGAGTTTGGGTTTGGGCATCATGTCTCTCTGATGAATGACCGATGCCCCGCCGGGCGCGGGGCCGGGCGGGGCGCGATGGATGGGGGGATCACGCGGTCGGTTCGTCAATGGGCGGGTCGAGTTGGTCGGCCACGGCCAGCAGGACCTCGATCAGGTCGTCGGCGTCGATCATGCGCGAGCGTTCGCCGTTCTCGATGGCCCGTTGAATGGCCACGGTTACGTTGCGAATGGCATCAGCGATGGTTTGTTCGGGCGTCATGGTTCGGTCCTCCCTACTTGCCGGCCAGGGCGAATTGGCCCCGATCGGTCTTCTTGAACCGGGCGTCCTTCCCGTGCTGGCGGATGTGCCGGAGCAGCGAGGCGTAGAGCGTCGCGGCCGGCGTCGCCCCGCCGGGGCTGGTCCAATACCCCTTGGCCCCCATCGCCTCGACCATCGCCTTGCAGTTCATCGGTTCGCCGGCCTCGGCCAGCACCCGTTCGGCCGCAGCCATCTGGCTCATCTTCTTCGCGGTCACCATCATCGGAACTCCCATCTGCGGTTCTGGTTACGGCGCCGGGCGACGCCCGCCCGGCACGACACACCAGTTACCTCGGGTTCCGGGAGACTTCCACTCAATTCCGGGGGCATCGAAGGATGGCTGGGGAGCCTGCGCCGAAGTGACCGCGGCGACGGAATCTGGATCAGGCTGGACTGTACTGTATTTGTCCAGGCTCGTCGGTTATCCTCTCACTTGAAGACCAGATATCAGGGGCCGCATCGAACGATAGCTTGGTGATGCGCTGTTGGTTACACTTCGGCGTGTCTGCCAGCCTGCGGTTGCGCGTCAGCGAACCTTGGCGTCGGACGCATTGTCCAGGAGAGTTCAAGAAGTCTGTGGTTTATTGTCATCCCGAGGGGCGTCCCCGTGCCAACGAACTGGCAAGATGTCATTTTGGCATACCTGCATGATCCCCCGGACAAGGCGCTGTCCGTCCACTCCGCGGGTGTTCCAGGCCACGAGTCGCGACGATTGACTCTCGCCAAAGCGCTGTTGGGCGAGGATGTGGTCAGGCAGTCACAGTTCAAACACAGAACTGCTCAGGTTGACGTGTTAACGTCGATGATTGAGCGGCTGCCAATGCCCAAGACTCCGCACGTCAACGTGAAAGACGGAGAACTGCAGGTCGTCCATCCGCTCAGCGGCAAACGGATTCCACTCGCCGTCCCTGCGACGACGTCCTCGTTGCTGGAGTTCGAACGCGAGCAGCTGCAGAAGTTTGGAAAGTGCGGAGACGACAGGACTCGCTTTCACGCGGTTTGGAGGCTGTGGCCAGAACGCTTCGCAGATGATTTTCCGGTACTTCGCAAGCTGCCTGCGGAGACCAGGAACCCCGACCATACGATCTGGAATCACCTGGACGTCACCGCGGCATTTCAGGCCGCGCGGTCTCATGAGGCGAAGTTTGCCCTGCTGGCATTTGCACTGGGCCCGGTTCAGCAGTTTATCGAAGCGTCCCGCTCCGTCCGCGACCTCTGGTCGGGGAGCATGATTCTGTCGTGGCTGGCGTTTCGCTCGATGAGGCCGGTCATTGAAGAATTGGGACCGACGGCGGTGATTTATCCTGCGCTGCGGAGCATTCCGCTGGTCGACTTGTGGCTGCGCAATGAGTTCCGTCTCAAGGACTTGCTTCCTGTTCCCGAAGCTGCACTGAGGATGACCCCTTGCCTGCCGCATCGATTTCTGGCGCTTGTTCCGTGGGGTAAGGATGGCGCTGCGGCCCAGGAGTTGGCAAGCCGTTGTCAAAATGCAACGTGCCACGCCTGGAGCGAAATTGCTGAGACCGTCCATCGAGAGCTGCGCGACCGCTTCCAAAGCCTCGACTCGGACTGGGACCGGCGCTGGGACGAGCAGGTAAGCGGATATTTCCAGGCGCAGGTGGGCGTCGCTCCGCTGGATTTGGGGAACCCGCAGGAATCCTGGCCTGAAGGTCCCGGCAAGCCCGCCTCGGACTCCGAGGTGGACCTGAATCTCGCGAAGTTGATCGCCGGCCAATCGTCTTTTGCCGAAGCCTTCAAGGGGGCCGAGCAGGTTCGCGAGTTGATTCGCGCAGTTAAGGAGAATCGGCAGAACTATCGGCAGGACCATGCCGGGCGTTGGCAGTACCAGGTCGAGCTGGCGACGCGCACTTTGGCGGCGCAGCGCACAATTCGTCCTGTGCCTGCCGCGAAAAAAACCTTCGACGGTGAACGATTCCCCCAGAAATGCACGTTGCTGGGAAGCTATGAACAGATGGGGCCGGACCATCTCGGCACATCCCGCGAATTCTGGCAGCGCGCGGTCGAGGAGATCTCCCTTGAGGGAGTGCGACTCCGCGAACACGAAGCGCTGTGCGCGGTGGCGCTCGTAAAACGCTTCGCAGCGCCTGCGTTCCTGCGGCAGCAACTTGAACTGCAGCAGTCGGACCTCCGATTCCCGGACACCTACACCGTTGCCGCGGCCGAATGGCTGAATCGGGCGGGAATTGATCCTTCGCTGGTTCGGCAGGAACATCGAGAATGGAATGGTCAGTGGTTGGGCTGGAATTCCAGTCGAGACAATCTCGATGAGCCCGAATGTCCAGCGTCGGTACTTGAGCAGATCAAGGCTGCCCGTCGGCAAAAGGGTCCAGCTCCAGCGTACTACGTGGTCCTCAAACTCGACGGTGACGATCTCGGAGGCTGGTTGCGAGGTGAGAAGTCGCCGGTCGTTCGCGAAGTCATGCATCCCGATTTGGTGGGCTATTACGACAAGCTGGGCGACACCGCGAAGGCCGGGCTCGACGCCCGCCGGCCAGTGGGGCCCGCACTCCACGCTGCCATCAGTACGGCGCTCGCGAATTTTGCGTTGCATGCCGTGCCTGCCATCGTCGCCAAGCATCACGGCACGACGATCTATTCGGGCGGTGATGATGCGCTGATCTTGTTGCCGACCAGCACCGCGCTGGCGTGCGCGAAGGAGCTGCAAGAGGCCTACACGAGCGACTGGTACTCGATCAATGGACGCGAGTATCAGATGATGGGATCGAGGGCGACGATTTCGGGAGGAATGGTCGTCGTCCACGCCAAGGATGATCTGCGATTGGCCCTGCACGATGCGCGCGCTGCGGAAGACAAGGCGAAGCACGCAGGGAAGGATGCCTTGTGCATCAGGGTGCGACGCCGTTCGGGAGAACACACCTCTGCTCTTTGTCCGTGGTCGTTCGTGCCGACGGTGATCGAATGGGTAAGACAATTCCAAAATGGAGCCTCAGATCGCTGGGCCTATCACCTCTATGCCCAACGGGCGACATTGAGTCAATTGCCCATCCCGGCAATGCAGGCGGAAATCCGCCGGCAGATCAGTCGAGCCGACGAACCGACTCCAACGCTTATTCCCCCAGAACGTCTTGTGAGAGCATTCGATGAGTTGCGTGGCGCAGAAATGGCCCATCCTGACGGCGCGCCTCAACGGCGGTTCCCTGCCGACGATCAAGCCCTGGATGCATTTCTGACGTTGTGCCACACCGCATCCTTCCTGGCACGAGGGAGGGATCAATGACCAGCGGTACCGCTTCCATCACGGTCGGGTTCGTATTGGACCCGCTCGATGTCTTGTTCTTCCGGGATGGGCGTCCCTTCACGGCGTCGGAGCGGCTGCTCAGCGGACTTCCGTTGCCACAGACGCTCGCGGGCGCCGTCCGCACGGCCCTCTTGCAGCATGTGGGATGCGACTTTTCCAGGATGAGAGGAGTTGCCGCCTTCGCGGACGCCGTCTCCCATGCGTGTGGTCGCGATGGACAATGGATTTCCCGAACGACGATTCGTGGTCCGTGGTTGGCACGGCGCACTGCTGGCGATACTGGAATCGATGTCTTTGTCCCCATGCCGGCCACACTGCTGCAACCGAAATCTGGAAATGGAAGTCACCTGCATCGATTGAAACCGCTCGCTGCAGGCGAACTTCCCGGCTGGAATCCACCCAGTGATCAGGCAGCGCTACGACCACTTTGGCTGCGGAGTCTCGATCCGACCGAGTCCGTTGCTGGTTTCCTGACTCCTGTCGGGCTGCGGCAGTTCCTGGACGGACAAGCGGTCTGTCGTGCCGAAGTCGTCAGGCCAGACGAACTCTACAGTCTCGACCATCGGACAGGGATCGGCATTTCCCCTGATCGTCTGGTCGCCGAGGAATCGCAGATTTATGGTCGAGCATTCCTGGCCCTCAAAGAGGGCGTCTCAATCTACGCCGAGATTGTCTTGCCAGATGATGCGCCTTCACCAAGCGTTCTTGATGAGCTTCGAACGATGTCGATCGGCGGGGAAGGACGACATGCTGCCGTGCGGCGGTTGGCGAAACCGTTTCCCTGGCCACGCGTCACGCCGACTGGGAAACAAAAGCCGCTCATTCTGTTGACGCCCCCTTGCCCATTTCAGTGTGGGTGGAAGCCGCGGGTTCTTGCCCAGCAGATCATCGCGGCCGCCGTTCCGGGATCGATTCCCTTCTCGGGGTGGGATTTGGCGAATCGCTGCCCCAAGCCGACTCGCTTCGCCGTTCAAGCCGGCAGCGTTTATTTCCTGGATTCTCTACCCGAACTTGAAGCGAACTCGCTCGCCGAGAACGATGACGAACGTCAACTCGGCTGGGGTTGCTGCCTGACAGGAGTCTGGACCGATGACTGAAACGCTCCCTAGTTCCACTCAGCGACAGTTGGCGCAACTGCTGTTTCTTCACGCCCAGACCGGCATGCATCCCGGATCGGGAACCACCCTGGGAACGGTCGACCTGCCGATCCAGCGGGAGCGCCACACCCAATGGCCGATCATCCCCGGTTCGACGCTGAAGGGAATTCTGCGGGATGCTTGCCGTGAGAGAGCGGCCGAGAACCACTCCGAAGAGCTCGAAGACGCGGCCGAGGGTGACGCCAACCGCTGCGTCAAACGCAGCAGACGACGTGTCGCCAACGAGGATGATGCGGACCTCGTCGCCGCCTTCGGGCCCGGCAAGGTCGATCAGCAGAACGGCCACGCGGGGGCGCTCAGTCTGACCGACGCTCGCATCCTGGCTTTCCCGGTCCGGTCGCTGAAAGGGGTCTTTGCCTGGGTGACCTGCCCTGCCGTGCTGGGGAGGCTGGTGCGAGACCTCAAGCTCAATCCGAACTCGAACGGTCAGTCTTCCCAGGACTTGACTCTCTCTCAGGTTCCGGGGAAGGAGAGGGCGTTGTGCAAAAAAGACGGCCCGCTGGTCGTCGACGGCAACAAGTTGCTGCTCGAAGAGTTCGAGTTCGAAGTGACCGGCGAAGCTGCCGGCATCGCCGCATGGTTTGCTCAACATGCGGTATCGGACGACTTCACGAAAAAGCGGATTGAAAGCCACCTTGTCGTCCTGCACGACGACGCTTTCACACACTTCGTCCGCCATGCCACCGAGGTCGTCGCTCGGATTGGCCTCGATTATGAGCGCAAGACGGTGAAATCAGGTGCACTCTTCTACGAGGAGTTTCTCCCGCCGGAGACGCTCTTCTATGCGGTGGTCCTGGCCAGTCCCAGTCGCCGGCAAGGCCACGAGAAAGATGCAGAGAAGATGATGTCCTATCTCCGTGAGAACCTGCCGCCCATGCTGCAGATCGGCGGCGATGAAACGATCGGCAAAGGGCTGTGTGCCGTGCGACTGCATGGAGGTGCGAAATGAGCCACGTCTCCAATCAGCCTCCTCAGACGCTCGATCAGCGCCGGGCCAATCATGCGTGGGAGGTTGTCCAACGGGCCAAGTCCAAGCAGGACGCCAACAAGCAGGACGCCAAGAAGTTCGGCGGTCAGGCCAAGAAGCTCCCCACCCGCATTATGGCGGCTGGCCTCGGCCAGGCCTTGGCATTTCTAAAGGCCAAAGGATACGCCCCGGAACTGCTGGCGGAACTCTCGAAGTGGATGGAGCAGCGACTCCCGCCCAAGCAAGGCGAGTCGAAAGAATTGCTGGAACGGATCATCAAAGGAAACTCCGAATTCCTGCGTCGTGCCACCGATGAGGTGATGGCCTACCTCTTGTGGCTGAACCGCTTCGCCGAAGCGGAAGGACTGACGGACGAGGAGAACGAATGAGCTTGATTCTTCCCCAGACGACGCTCGATCTGCTCAATCGAGTGCCGGTAAACAATCGGCATCCGGGTCTCCAGCTCGACAAGCTGAGCGTCCCTGGTGACCAGATGGTTCAGAAGCAGGCGCTCGAAAAAGTGGTCGAGGCGACTGCAGCTTTCGCAACATCGAACGAAGATTTCTCGCAACTTCGCGAGCGTTGGTTGTCGAACCTTCAGTCGCGTGAAGCCACTGCCACCGTGCTGCACTGCAAGACCACCGGCCCCTTGACTCTCCATCTGTCGCGCGCTTCCGCTCTGGAGAACGCCGGCATCTGTCTGCATCCTCTGTACGGGTTCGTCTACCTCCCCGGCAGCGGCCTGAAGGGCATGGCCCACGCCTATGCGGAAACCGTCTGGCTGCCGACGCAATCCGACGCGAAAGCCGCCTGGCCAATGATCGAAGATGTCTTCGGCTGGGCGCCCAATCCCGAGCGCAAACAGCAGATCCGCGATCCGAATCACCCTGCCGAGAAGCGACTTGCCGTGCAGGGCGATCCGAAGTCGCTGGAAATCAAAGCTCATGTGGGCGACGTCATCTTCCACGATGCCTGGCCGGAGACCTGGCCCAAACTGATCGTCGATATCGTCAACAACCATCACCCAGACTATTACCAGCATGCCGACAACCAGCACGCTCCCGGAGACTGGGAGAACCCGGTGCCGGTCTACTTTCTGGCCGCCCCTCCGGGCGTTGCGTTCACTTTTCCACTGGCGAAACGCCGCCGCGATGTTCCCGACGAACTTGTGAGCTTGGCGACCGAATGGCTCCTGGGGGCACTCTGCCATCTCGGCGCGGGAGCGAAGACGAATGCCGGTTATGGGGCCTTCGCGCCGACTAACAATTCGCCAGCGGACACTGTCGCCGCGGTCAGGTCGACCTGGCAGAAGGCCGCTCAGATCTGCGATGGCAAACCACGAACTCAGGAGTCACCGGCAAAGCCATTAAAGCGCTGGGCGGAGTTCTCGACCACGCTCGAACTGGTAACGCCCGCCTTCCTCGCTGGTGCGAACCAGCAGGCCGAGGACTGCGACCTGCGCCCCGCCACGCTCCGCGGCCACCTCCGCTGGTGGTGGCGCACGATGCACGCGGGGTTTCTCGATGTGCAAACCCTGCGGGCACTGGAAGCGGCCATCTGGGGCGACACCAAGTCGGGTGGCGCGGTGCGGATCGTCGTCGAGAAACGGAGCGGGGGGAGCGGGGTTCCCTACGACAAGAGCAGCAAGGCCAACTTCAGCCCAGAGCAGAAGGTGTCCGACCTTGGTATTCCGAATGGCGATCCCCGCAAAACGACGCAAGGGTTGTGGTACGCTTCCTACGGGATGGACGAGAGCAATCGGCGGCGCTTCGTCCTGGAACCGCCAGCCTCCTGGTGTATCAGGTTAATCGCACGACCAGCGCACTTCTCTACAAACGGTGTGTCGATCACGGCGCTGCAGGCGCTGCAGCAAGCCCGATCCTCGCTCTGGCTTCTGACACACTTCGGTGGGGTCGGATCAAAGGCTGGAAAAGGATTCGGATCACTCAGCACGGGCGATCTACCCGCCGAGAATCTCGATTCCATTCGGCAGTCGGCCGCCGATCTGCGGCAGAGTCTCAGCCTGGGCAACCAGTTCAATGAATCCGCTGCCGATTCTGCGTCCTTGCAGCAAATGCTCGGTCCGGTGGAGGTCACTTTCAACTGTTCATTCGTCTGGACCGCTTTAGATCAAGTTGGCTTCGCTTGGCAGACATTCGCTAAGAAGTACAAGCACAAACGGGAAAAGATGGCGCTGGGGCTGCCTCGCCGCATCGGCAATCCTGCCCAGGAGAACTTTCGACCGACATCGCCGGACACGACGAACGGACGCCATACATCGCCTGTCAGAATCCATGTCGACCGAGTCGGCAGTGGTTGGCTGGTTCGCGCTGTGGCCTTTCCAGCAACTCACCTGCCTGATCTTCAGACAAGTCGATCGTTCCTGAAGGAGTTTCTGAAGGACTTCGAAGGCGACCTGCGGCGACGGGCTAACTTGCAACACCTGCCTGTGCCGTCCACAGCTGGAAGCGGAGGTACTCGGCACGTGCCTCAGCGACCGGCGCAGCCGCAACAACCCTCAGCGCCGTCTCGCCCTCAACCGGGACAACGCGTCGAAGCCAAGCTTTTGGCAGAGAAGACGAAGAAGGGCGGTTGGAAGGCCAAACATGAACTATCCGGTCTTTCCGGTCCGATCCAGAACACGGGCGATGTCCCCGGCGACAAGACTGCTGGGGACACGCTGACTTTGATCGTTGCGTCGGCCAATGAGCGAGAGATTGCATTTCGTTACCTCACGGCAGCGGACGAGCAGCGGTCGAAGAAAGGTAAAGGTGGGATGTAACGGATGGACGATCAACATATTCTCCTCATCTGCACCGTCGGCGGCAGTCCTGAACCGATCGTCGCCAGCCTCAAACATTGGCGACCGGCGCGGATTCATTTCATCCCCACATCTGACACCCGCGAGGTCGTTGACCAGAAAGTCATCCCGCTGGCTGAGGCCGAGGGCCTGACCATCAATCCAGGGTGTTACGACATCCTCGAACTGGCTGATGGCCAGGATCTGGCAGCGTGTCTCGACAAGCTGCGTCCATTGACGCCCCTGGTCCAACAGTGGCTCAGTCGCGGGGATGCGTTTGATGTCGCGGTCGATTTCACGGGCGGCACCAAATGCATGTCGGCGGCGCTGGCGCTACAAGGACACCGCTGGCGATGCACTTTCTCCTATGTGGGAGGGATGGAGCGGACAAAGGATGGCGTCGGCATCGTCATCACAGGGAAGGAGCAAGTTCTTCATGCGCAGAACCCCTGGGACGCCCTCGGGTTTCAGGCCGTTGAGGAGTTCGGAGTTCTCTTCGATCAGCATGCCTTCGGGGCGGCAGTCGCGCTTGCCGACCGGGCGATGCGGAATTCTCGCGACCCGGTTCGCAAACGCGAGTTCAATGCACTCAAAGCATTCGCGGAAGCCTATGATTGCTGGGACCGATTCGATCATAAAAGAGCGCTGGACAAATTCCAGGAATTGGCGAAGTCGGAAAACGACCTGCGAGCGCTGCTCGGTGGCGCGAAGGCGGAAGAACTGTTGTCGAAAGCAAACTCGCACGGCGAGTACCTGCGTAAACTCATTGAAGGACCTTCTCCCAGCGTCCAGCACGTTACGGATCTGATGGCAAACGCGCAGCGCCGAAGAGTCGAAGGGCGGATCGACGATGCTGTCGCTCGGCTCTACCGCAGCATCGAGTCGCTGGCGCAGGTGGCCCTCAGCGAGCGCTATCAGATCAAAAACACGAAGCAGGTTCCGCTGAACTCGGTCCCTGAGCCACTCCGGGAACAATGGTCCTCGCGAGCCGACGATGGCAGCGTGTTCCTTGGCCTCCAGGATGCTTACGCTCTGCTCGCTGCCTTGGGTGACAAACTCGGACTCAATTTCAAACAGCTTCAACTCGACGATCGACAGAGGTCGCCGCTGACCGCCCGCAATCAATCGATTCTGGCGCACGGCTTCGAGCGCGCCAGCGAGAAGGTGTTCGAGCAGTTGTGGAAGGCGGCAGCCGAACTATCGTCAGCCGACGAGGCTAGCTTGCCCTCGTTCCCGAAGTTATCAGACAGTTGACTCGTTCCCCCGAGCCGCCGGGGTGGCGAGGGCCGGCGGCTCCGTGCTTGCGAATTAATTGCCAAAGAACAGGAGAGACGCCAAACCGGCGTCTCTGGCGACGTAGTCGCCTTCAATCCGACGCCAGTCAGGCTACGGCATCAACATCCGCTCCAGGATCGCCTTCTCCCGCTGGACCAGCGCCTTGACCTGCTTCGTGGCAGCCGGCAACTCGGATTCCATCCGCATGCGCTCTGCGTCGAGCCGCTCGGCCCGTTCGAGGTATTCTCCGGCGAGTGAATTCCGTCCGGTGTATTCGGCCTCGGCGCGATCAGATTCCGCGGCTTCGCGGGCTTCCTTGATGCCGAGGTCGAGCTTGATGTGCCGGTTGTGCGCGTCGCGGTGCTCGTCCCGCACCTGTTGCAACTCGGCAGCGAGTTCGACATGGGGACACGTGTCCCGCAACCGGGCCTTCGCCGCCTCGGCTTGATTCCGCGCTTCCTCGACCTGGCGCAGCCTGGCGTGGAGCGGATCGGTGGTCGCGTGATACTGCGCCCGAGCGGCCTCAAGCGCTTTCTCGGCGTCGGCAATTTGCCGTTCGAGCGCCGCCTTCTCTCGTTCAGACGGGGCAGCGCATCGTACTGTTCGCGCCAGGCGCGCCGCTGCTGGTACAACTCGACATCGGCCCGCAACTGCTCCACGGACTTGTCGGCCGCGTTGAGGATCTGTTCGAGCCGATCCGCCGGCGGCTCGGCGCCGCTGGCGATTTTCGCCACGAGCGACCGGTAGTCGCGGGCACGCGACTCCTCGCGTTGCTTCTGGGCCTTGAAGATGCGGTCGAACACGGTGGACACGTTCATGCGGACTCCTTCTTCAAAGAGGGTTGGTCGTCTTCCGAAACGTGGATGGTGAACTTGGCGAGTGCGAGTTCGGTCTCCAACCGCTGCAGGCGTCGCCATTCCTGGAGCGGCACCAGAATCACGTCCGCCCGCTTATACCGGCGGATGATGACCGGCTCCCCGGTGCGGGCGACCTTCCGAACAGTGAATCCGAGCACGTCTCGTACAACACTGATCGCAACTTCGTGCTCCATAGCGCCTTCCGGTCTTGTACGGAACGAAAGAAAGTAAGCCCAACCCCGCGACGGTTCCCCGTGGCGTCTCCTCTCGCCGGGGCGAGGGAAGGAACCGCGCGACGCAGGTGACGGCCTGCCAGTGTGGCACCGCAGGGGACGTCGCCCCCCTTCTGGCCGGCGATCTTGACTGTATTGCAGATCGCAGTACATTTTCGGTAGGAGGTGAATCGCATGACCACATCGTCGAAGACCAGTTCGCTGATGGTTCGCATGGACGAGGATTCCAAACGGGTCCTGGCCGAGGCTGCGGAGCTGCGGCGGATCAGCGTGAGTGACTACGTGCGGACCGTGACCGTCGCGCAGGCGCGCCGGGAACTGGCCGGCGCTAGCGAACGCACGATCGTGATGACGCCCGATGAGCAACTGACCTTCTGGCAGGCGCTCCAGGCCCCCGCCAAGTTGACCCCGGCCCAGAGGCGACTGGGCAAGCTGATGCGCGGCGAGGCCTGAGCATGGTCGTCTTCCCTGCGGGATTCCGTTTGGAGCCGCTGGAACGCCGGCATCGCCGCAAGGCCTTTGACTGTGGCGAGCCAGCGGTCAACGAGTGGCTCTGGTCGCACGCTCTGCAGAACCAGTCCAAGCATCTGTCGACGACCAAGGTTCTTCTCGATCCGGACGAAGCGATCGCGGGTTACTACACGCTGGCGACGGGGCAAATCGACTTTGGAGACCTCCCCGCCGAACTGGTGCGTCGTCTACCTCGTCGGGCATTGCCGGTTGCGGTACTGGCCTGGCTGGGAATCGATCGGCATTTCCAGGGACAGGGGTTCGGTGATCGTCTGCTGGCTCAGGCACTGCGGGACTGCCATGCCGCCGGTCAGACGTTTGCCTTCCTCGCCGTGATCCTGGACTGCGTGAACGACAGGGCCAAGGCGTTCTACCAGCGCTGGGATTTCCGGGAGCTGCCGGGGCATCCCTACCGGCTGTACCTGAGTGCCGACCTGCTGAACTCGCTCATGAACCCTTAGCCTGGTCAGGTGGGATGGTGGGACAGCTCCGTGCTGGGACAGTTCCCAATCGCGTTCCCGGCGGGACGCTGGTGGGTGGTGGGTGGGACGCCCCCTTTAAGGGGGGGCTGTCCCACCACCACCATCGCCCTGCCGGGACTGGTAGGACGTCCCAGCATGTCCCAGCATCCCAGCATGCTGGTGGGACAACGTGTCCCGGCGGGACAGTCCCACCAGCCCGGTACGCCTCAGATCAGGCCGAGAGCGCCTGGCTGGTGAGCCGGATGCCGCGCTCCTCCCGCGTGTGCTTCTTCACCACGCACTCTTCGGCCAGGTCTTCGGCGATCAGCAGCGAGAGTTGTCGTGTGGCCACGGCCCCGCTGACGCCGGCCAGTTCGCGGATGACGCGCGGAGTCTCGCCGGCGGGATGCAACCGCAGTGCATTCAGGATCGCTTCGCGATGCTTCGTCTCGCGCGACTGCTGTTGTCGCTGTTTCCGCTCTTCCAGGACTTCATCCACCTGGTGCGCCCGCTGGGCATATGCCTCCGAAGCCGAGATCACCTCGACCTCCCAGCGCCGGCCGCCGTGGTCCTGTCGCGTCCCTTCGTCGATGTTGAGTCCCCACAGACCCGAGTGCCCGGCACTGCCGCCGACCGACATCCACAGTTCGTGGTGCCCGCCGTGGTCCGGGTCGTACCTCACGCGGCGGTTGAGCAGAATCCACTGTCGCACAAACTCCTGGAATCCGGCCCAGGCGATGTTCTCCAGTTCCTCCGGCTCATACGGCTCCTGAATGCTCTTCTTCAGGTGATGGCAGAGGATCGGCGTGCAGCCGGTCGCCTGCGCCTCGTCGCCGATCGACTTCAGGTACTCGCCGACCACGAACAGATTCCCGGCGTTCTGCCCCAGCCCGAGCATCATCAGGTACGTCGGATCGAGGATCAGCACCTCGAGCTCGTAGTCGAGGATGAACCGCCGCAGCGCGGCGATGTGCGTGGGCACGTTGAGCTGCGGCACATCGAACGACCAGAACACGGCCTCGAAATACTCCAGCGACCACTGCTTCGCCCAGGCGATGCGTTTGGCGGTCTCCTGGATTGTGGCCGCACCCGACTCGCCGGACATGATGCCGACCTTGACAGCCGCCGGGACATTGAACTGCCCCAGGAACAAGCCGGCGTGCGACAGCGACAATGCCAGGTCGATGCTGATGTTCGTCTTGAGTGTCTTCTTCGGCCCGGCGATCACGGTCGGCTGGCCCCGTACCAGGACGCCGTCCACGAGGTACTCGAGGTCGTAGGTGTTCGTGGCCAACTCGCGCGACGTGATCGCCGTGAACCGCAGGCCGTCACCTGGCCGGCCGCCGAGCATCTGCTCCCAATGGTTCTCGACCAGCGCGACCGAAATCTGGTCCGGCTCGTAACGGCCGATGCTCTCGGCGATCCGGTATACCTCGCGGGGATCGAGGGGCGGCCGGCAGCGGTCGGCGTTCGCCTTGAGGAGCGCGACCTGGATCTCCCCCTGGGACATCCCCACGCGGCGCATCGCTCCCGCCAATTTCGCCAACGTGCCGTTGCGTTGGCCATCCGGGATCACGTTCCCCAGGGCGGCCGACGACGCGACACGGGCCAAACTGGGCGACGACGCGCCGCCCTGTGCCGAGCCGGCGATCCGGTCGAGGATCTCCGTGAGCCAGACTGACGGCTCGGGGAGCCTGTCCGGCGGGACGTCGAGTTCACACCCGTCGACCCACTGGTACGTCCGCCCTCCCGGCAGCGCCGAAGGGGGCACGACGAACAGGCCGCCGTTGCCCCGCGTATCCACGTGCGGCGCGATCTCCCCTTGCGTGTTCCGCCAGTCGCGACCGGCCGGCTGCCGGAACACGTAGTGCCGGCCCCCCGAGGGGGTCCGCGACAGCGGCGCACCGGCGAGTTCGAGCAGTTTGTCAGGCTGGTCGTTCAGCCAGTCCGCTTCGACGTCGATGTCGAGGACCAGCAGCCCCTCGGTCGGGATGCCGATGTTGGACGCGGGTTTCGCGGTCCACCAGGCGTCGATCTGGTCGGGATCGGCCGAAGCGTCCTTGAAACCATTCGCGGTGGCCGGCAGCTTTCCCCCCGGCGCGCAGGGGAACACCGGGTAGCCCAGTTCGGCATACCGCAGCGCCGCCTCATGCACGCTCGAGCGGATCACTCCGACCGCTCCTGCAACGTGGCGGTGTGCTGCACGATCAACTGCGGAGCAGCTCCGGGCACAGGCCGATCGTCGACGAGGTGCCCTGTCGCCTGTGCGTCGAGCAGGATGCCCAGGCAGGCCCGCGCGTGCGCCAGGTGCGAGACCCCGCTCTCCGGGTCGTCATCCTGGCCGTCGAGCCACTGCGCCATGTGGCGCTTGGCCGCGGCGATGTAGATAGTCGCCCGCACGTTCGCCGAGCGCCAGTTGAATGGCCCATACTTTTTCGCGCCGAGTCCCATCACCACCGCTTCCAGAATTTCGGCGGCGGGTGGGATGAGGTGCAGCGGCGGCTTGCCCTCGCCGCTGCGGTCCTTGGGGTTTTCAGAAGTCTCATTCGGCCGGAAGATACGCGGTAGCTCGAACTCGGTGACCAAGCGGCGGACCTCCCGGTTGAATCGCTCGGGCGCGCAGCGCGAATCGCGCGCCCCTACTGTTAGGCTTTCCGATTCGCACGCAATCGGGCGACATGGAAATTCGACGATTTCCGAAATTCCTTCTGCCGCAGCCCGCATCCCTCTCGTCCGGCGGCCGATGCGTCGGCACGGGAACACCCGATTTTCTTTTGACAGCGCCGGTACGGAGAGCTAAACTCCGAGAATTGACATATGTACACTATTGCTGCTGGAGCCTGGAAACGGGTTTGCGTCCCCTCGCAGGGCGTCCAGGGGTGGAACAGTGGCCTTGTCCGGCAGGGTCCGGCCGCGTGTTGACCGCTGTAGGAGTCAACGCTTTCGAGAGCGAATGTTGCCATGACGAGGACGTTCCACTCGCAGCAGACGCGCGCCCGCTCGATGGAGTGCCCGCCGCGTGCTGCCCGGCTGGTGACCTGATCCCGGTCCGTGCTTCCAACTGCTGAGTGTGCCGCAGTCCGGCTGTACGGACCAGTGCGCGTAACCCCATTTCCCCAGCCGCTTTTCGCGGCGCCGAGGAATCGTCCCCCCACGTCCCAAGGAAGGATGTCACTTGATTCAACCGCACCTGAGGAGGCGCTCGCGTGGCCCGCCATTTTTCGATTCCTGCTGTGCTCCGGCTGATTCCCAACGATCTGCTGGAGCGGTTCTTCGTGCAGTTCCGGCAGAACTGCTACGGTGTCCCCTGGGAGCGGATGGGAGAGCGTGAGGCCGGCCAGCTCGTGAACCTGTTGCGAATGTGGCCGGACGAGACCCGCGAGTTCATCGAAGGGGTGCGGCGGAATGTGTTCGACCTGGCCTGTGAATCCGGCCAGCAGGCGTTGCGGGAAGCGGCCGACGATCTCGGCCAGCGATCGCTGCTGTCCGAGGCGCTGCAGACCGGAACGCTGTATCGCCGGGCGATGTGGGCCTGGCTGGAAGCGCCCGAGGTGTTCGAGAAGGCGCTCGCCTATCACCAGATCGAGCAGCGGCACGGCTGGCGAAAACGGGACGACCTCTACCACGTCGCGCCCCGCACGGACCACCACTCGCTCGACAGTCTGGCGCGTGACATCTCCCGGCTGCTGGTGACCGAACAGGGGCGCGGCTAGCACTGCACGGTCGAGCATTTCCAGCGGAACAACGGCACCGACTACTTCTGCTGCTATCCCGACGACTTCATCCGCGCCGTGACGCTGCACGATGACGACGGGAAGCTCACCACACGGTCGGTCAAACAGACGTTCGAGATCGTCTTCGCCTATCACCAGCCGACCGGCACGCTGGAGATGTCGGCGGCCGTTCCCACGCGGCTGAAAATCCCCTTGGAGGAGGCGTTCGCGTGGATGATCCTCGACACGGAGATCGGCCCGCGCATTCCGCGGCAGGTGTACCACCTCGACCGGCTCAAGGACCGCGACTTCCGCCTGGAAACGATCCCCAGCGACGAAGTGCATGTCGCACTGAAACGGCTGCGGCTCGATCTGCCCGACCGCACTCGGCGGATCACGCTCGAGTCGCGGGACGGGGAGTCGCACGACGTCCTGCGGATGGTCGATGAGTGCCTGAACGAGGAAGAAGTGCCGCTGTCGGACGTGCGGATCACGTCGGCGACGCTGCGGTTCCTGTTTCGCAAAACGATCCGCCGGCGGGCTGGGTCGATGACGATCGACGTCTCGGCCCCCAACACCTCCAACCTGCGGAGCCAGCCCCCGGAGCGGGCCGAGATCGCCCGGCGTCACCTGCGGATGTGGAGGATCTCCCGTGACTGAGGTGGTCCTGGAGGGCTGGTGGGAGGTACTGACCGCGCTCGACGGCCAGCGCCCTGTCATCGTTGGCGAGGCGGTCCGCGAGTGGCCTCCGGAGCAACTTGCAGAACTGATCGCGGCGGGCCTGCTGACCGAGATTGCACCGACCCGGAGTCTCGCCTGTCCAGGATGCCCGGAGGCGCCGTTCTGCGACGTGATCTGCACCGAGCGACACACAGGCGAGCGACGGGCTTTGCTTGCCTGCCCGAACTGCGGCCTGCAGGCAGTTCCCCTCGACGACCTGCGGCGTTGGCAGGTGGAGCGGGGCGCGGTTCTGGAACTGGTCCGCCAAACGCTGCGTCTTGCCGGCCAGCGCAGCAAAATCGTCTCCGGCCGCCTGTGGCGGCTCGGACGCCTGCACCACGGCGGAACGCCCTGGTCGGTATGGTTTGCGTTTCAACTGTTCCGCAGGGACGCCGGCGACCTCGTCGTGCGGGGCCAGTTGCCGGCCCGCGCTCTGCTGCTGGTTCCCGGTCGGCAGCCGGAGTTTTTGCTTCCGCATGGTGTCGTGTCTGGCTCACTCCGCGACCTCACCGAGTGGTCTGACAATGGCCTGCAGTGGAACGCGGAGCGACTGGAGGAACTGCTGCACGTTCCCGCTTCGGAGTCGCACTCACCGAAGAAACCAGCCTCGACCCGACGGCAGTCCAGGGCAACGGACATCGAGGCGCTCGTGGCCGAACTCAAGCAGCATCTGCGCTCCGCCCGCGACCATGCCGTTCACACCCGCGACTCGCGCGGCGTCCCGGCGCTTCTGCCGCGGCGGACGCAGAAGGACCTCGCCCGCCGGCTGGGGATCACTGAGTCCCGCGTCAGCCGCTCGCTGAACGACGAGCGGGCGGCCGCGCTGCGGCTGCTCTGGAGCCTGGCGGACGACCTCGACCAAATGCTGCGGTTCGTGCCGTGAAATTGCAGTTGGCTCCATGATCTGCAACTGCAATTCGGAATTTCGCAACTGCAACCGGCCGTCCTGTCAGCAGTTGCACACCGCCTCTGAAAAATCGCTGCCAGGATCTGCAATTCCGGGGGGGGTGTCCGCAGTGCATCGGGCACTGCACCAGTCACCTCCGACCGGAGTTTCCGATGACGCAGCTTGCCGCCATTACCGCCCCTGAAATCGATCTCGACCAGGAACTGACCAAGGGCTTCGCGGCCCGCTACATCCGTGCAAAGGCCCGCCGCCTCGTGGGACATGCCTCGCTGAAGACCCACGACTGTGATGACATTCAGCAGGAGCTGACGCTGGCTGTGTGGCGGGCGGCTCCCAGTTTCGATCCCCAGGCCGGCGACTGGAAGTCGTTCGTCTCCACGATCGTGGAACGCCTGGCCGCCCGATACCTGATCGAGCGGCGCAGGATGAAGCGCCGGCTCGGACACGAAGTCGGCTCGCTCGACGTCACGATCCTCGACGCGGACGGGGTCGAAGTCTCTCTGGCTTCGCAGATCCCCAGCGACCAGCGCGAGCAGACCACCGGCAGGTACGCACTGAGCGACCAGGAACGAGCGGAAGCGGCTCACGACGTCGCCGTGATCCTGGCGGCCGCCCCGCGTCGCACGCGGGAACTGTGCGAGCAGTTGATGCATGCGACAGAGCGGGAGGTGATCGAACAGCAGGGGAGGACGCGGCGGACGTTGCGCGAGCACCTCAAGCGCCTGCGCCGGAAGCATGCTCCGGAGGAATTTCAGAAGAATCAGAAAAGGCGTGTCGCCGATTCGAGCGCGAATCGGAAAGCCTAACAGTAGAGCCTAACAGTAGAGGACACCGAACAGCGAAAACGAATCGAGGTGAGACATGAGCCTGCTGCAGTCGATCGAGACCGGTCGCTCCCACAAGCCCCGCCGCGTGATGCTCTACGGCGTCCACGGCATCGGGAAAGCTCAGCCGCTGACGGCCCGAGTCCTCACGCCTCACGGGTTCGTGGAGATGGGCTCCCTGAAAATCGGCGATCGGGTGATCGGGGCGAACGGTAAACCCTGCACGGTCCTGGGGGTCAATCCGCAGGGGGAAAAGGAAGTCTATCGCGTGACGTTCCGCGATGGATCGACTACGGAGTGCTGCGACGATCACCTGTGGTTCACCACCACGTTCAACGAGCGGAAGCAGGGACTGGCCGGAGCTGTTCGGACGCTGCGGGACATCCGGGAGTCGCTGCGGTACGGCACGCACTTCAATCATGCCATCCCGCGGGTTCAGCCGGTCGAGTTCGAGACCCAAGAACTACCGGCAGATCCGTGGCTGCTGGGAATGTACCTCGGTGATGGTCACACCGGTGGCAGCGTGGTGATCACGAACTCCGAGGAGGACATCCACGATCGCATCCGGGGCGCGGTGGCTGCCGACGGCGACCAGGTCGTCCTCTTCAACGACATTCACCTGCGGATCGTCTCTCCCGATGGAAAAGGGACGGCGTTCCGGGCCGCCCTCGATGAGCTGAAGCTCGCCGGGTTGCCGTCAGAAGAGAAGTTCGTCCCGGCCGAGTATCTGCACGGTTCGATCCCTCAGCGGCTGGAGACCCTGCGCGGGTTGATTGACAGCGATGGCTACGTGACCGCTCCCGGCTCCGTTGAGTACTGTACCGTCAGCCGGCAGCTCGCGCGCGACTTCTGTTACCTGGTGCGCTCACTCGGCGGTTCGGCCAAGGCGACCGCCAGGCCAGGGGCTTACACCAAGGACGGAGTGAAGCACGTTTGCCAGCCGGTGTACCGCATCCACGCCTCGTTCCCCGAGGAAATCGTTCCGGTCTCGTCCGCCAAGCATCTGGCGAAGTGGGGGACGCCGGAATGGCGGATCCTGCACACGATCCGCAGTGTGGAGCCGGTCGGCCGAAAGGAGTGCCAGTGTATCCGGATCGACGCGCTCGACTCGTTGTACGTCACCGATGACTTCATCGTGACGCACAACAGCACGTTCGGGGCGATGGCCCCTGCGCCGATCTTCATCCCCACGGAAGATGGCCTGGCCGACATCGAGTGCGCCCGCTTCCCGCTGGCGCAAGCCTTCGAGGACGTGATGGCGGCGATCACGGCGCTCTACACGGAGTCCCACGACTACCAGACCGTGGTGATCGACAGCCTCGACTGGCTGGAGCGGCTCATCTGGGCCGAGGTCGTGCGCCGCAAACCGAGCACCGAGAAAGGGCGGTCGGTGACCTCCATCGAGGACTACGGGTTCTCGAAGGGGTACGTGTTCGCCCTCGAACCGTGGCAGGAAGTCCTCGACGGATTCAGCGCGCTCCGCAACGAGCGGCGGATGATGGTGATCCGCCGTGGGCGGTTTGAAGGCACGGCAACGACTTGTTGAGGATCGTTCCTCGACGATCCGCCCCACGGCAACCCATTCGGCCGTGCCGATCGCCCACGCCAAGATCGAGCGGTTCGAGAACCCCGAGACCGACGCTTACGATCGCTACTCGCCGCGGCTCAATAAGCACGCCTCGGCGCTGATCCAGGAGTGGTGCGACGAGGTGCTGTTCGCCACGTACAAGGTCCACACGCGCCAGACCGAAGAGGGGTTCGACAAGACCCGCACGCGGGGGATCGGCACGGGCGATCGCATCCTGCGGACCACAGAGCGCCCGGCGCACATGGCGAAGAACCGGCTGAATCTTCCCGAAGAACTGCCGCTCGACTTCCGGGTCTATGCCCAGCATCTCGCTGCGACTCTCTGACACACGCCACGCGATTTCGTGACCAAGCGGGCTGCGAACGCCCAGAGTGGCACGGAGAGAATGTTCGCCGCGTGGCTTCTTTCTCCACGATCCTGCAAGCAGAAGGATTTTCTCATGGCCGACCTGCGCGGATTCAACGCCCACACCGTGGAACCGGGCGAATCGTTCGATCCGATCCCCGCCGGGGAGTACCTGTGCGTGATCACCGCCTCGGACGAGAAGCCGACCAAAGCCGGCAACGGCTCCTACCTGGAACTGGAGTTCGAGGTGATCGACGGCCCGTACAAGGGACGCAAGCTCTGGGACCGGCTGAACCTGGCGAACCCGAACGAGCTGGCCGTCAAGATCGCGCGGGCCACGCTATCGGCGATCTGCCGGGCGGTGGGGGTGATGGAACCCAAGGACAGCTGCGAGCTGCACGACCTGCCCCTGCTCGTAAAGGTCCGCGTCGAGAAGCGGGCCGACACCGACGAGCCGTCCAACGTGATCAAGGGTTATCGGAGCCGCAGTGGCGCACAGGCGGGTGCCGCTGCCGGCGCAACGGCACCGGTCCCTCACTCCGTCGCATCTCCGCCGGCGACGTCGAACGTTCCGCCCTGGAGGCGGAATTGAGCGTGCGGCCTGGGGACACCTCTCTGTCCTTCCCGCTCAGGCCGCACAGGCGGTAGCCGCTCTTGACCGTGCGCTGCCTTGACCTTCGAACGCCGCCCGCCTGTTGGGTCGCTGGCTACCGCGCGTTCCTGGCCGAGCTCGCCTCGGGATGGTCTGGCAGCCTCTCTTCGAGGTATGCCATGAGGAAGCTCCTCTGCCAGGCATGTGGAGCCGAATGTCCATGCACGGGGCCCAGTCAGCGCTACTGCCAAGCCTGTTCTTTTCTTACCAGCGCAATCTCGCCCGTAAGCGTCGGTGGTCGAACAGTCGCCGCCCGACTGAGCAGCAAGTAGACCGCCGGCGAATACGTGCCCGGCAGCGCCGTGCCCTGAGCCGCGCCGTGGGATTGGCAACGAACCAGCAGTTTCGACGCGAGACGAAGGCGGCGTTCGTCGATGTGCCGGGCATGGCATGGATGCTGCGCGTCGCCGTCCCCTTTGACTACGCGGCGTCGAAGAACCACATCTACGCCCTGACCGGTGCCGGGCACGTCGCCTTGCGGCGCGAGTCCAAAGTCAAGCGATCGGAGATTGCTCTGGCCATTCGGCAAGGCCTCGAGGCCCGCAAAGTCGCTCACAACAAGGTCTGGATCGACATTCTGGTTCAGAAGCCGAACCACCGGGGAGACGCCGTTAACGTCGTCGACCTGGTGTGCGACGCCGTGAAAGACGCACTGCCTGTCGACGACCGCTGGTTTTGCCTGCGACGACTCGATTGGGAGATCGTCAAAGCAAATCCGCAGTTGATCATCGGCGTGGGGCAAGAAACCGATGTCGACGCCCAGGTCTGTTCCGACTGCGGTCAGATCAAGCCGCTGAGCCACTTCCACAAGAGCCGCGATCAGCCTCTCGGTATCGGACGTCAGTGCCGGGACTGCCGACGCACCGGTCCGGCCCGCACTGCACCCCTCTCCAGCAAACACGCCGTGGCCTCCCCTCGGGACGGGACAAGTCTACCGACGGATTGATGCCGCCCCCCTCTCGCCACGTGCAGATAAGAAAGGCCTGCGCCGAATGTCAGCTCGCCCCTCTCGCAGCCGTCGCCGACGACGAATGTTCCCCCGCCGAGCCGGCTGGCTCAGCGGGCTCGCCGACCCGCGGGCGTGGGACTGGTGGTGCCACGAGGTCCTCCAGACATTCGAGGACGACCTCCTCCCCAGCGAACTCCAGTACCACGGATGGCTGATCCCTTGATCCTGAGACCCTATCAGCAAGCGGCCGTCGACGCCGTCTACCGGCACCTGCGGCAACACGACGACAACCCGGTCGTCGTGATCCCGACCGGCGGGGGCAAGACCCCCGTGATGGCCACGATCTGCCGCGACGCCGTGCAGACCTGGAACGGACGCGTGCTGGTGCTGGCGCACGTCAAGGAACTGCTGCAGCAGTCGGTCGATAAGCTGAAGCAGGTCTGCCCCGACCTCAAGGTCGGTGTCTATTCGGCCGGGCTCAATCGCCGCGACACCGAGCATTCCGTGATTGTGGCCGGCATCCAGTCGGTCTATCAGCGGGCGGAGGAACTCGGCGCGTTCGACCTGATCCTCGTCGACGAATGCCACCTGATCCCGGCCGATGGCGAGGGGATGTATCAGCAGTTTCTGAGTGAGACACGAGTCCTGAACCCGCACGTCCGCGTCGTCGGGTTCACGGCCACGCCGTTCCGGTTGGACGCCGGCCCAATCTGCCGGGAGGACCATTTCCTCAATGCGGTCTGCTTCGAGGTCGGCGTCCGCGAACTGATCCGCGACGGCTATCTGTCGAAGCTGGTCAGCAAGGCGGGCATCGCCAGGGCCGACACGTCCTAGTTACACGTCCGGGCTGGCGAGTTCGTCGCCAGCGAAGTCGAAGCGGTGATGGACGAGGCCGCCCTCGTAGAAGCCGCTTGCGCCGAGATTGTCGAATTGACCAAGGACCGCCAGGCGGTTCTGATCTTCGCCGCCGGCGTCCAGGATGGCCAGCACGTCTGCCAGGTACTCGCCGAGAAGCATGGCGTCGAGTGCGGATTCGTTTGCGGTGAGACGCCTGACGTCGAGCGGGATCGCCTGTTGGCGCGGTTTCGGAACCAGGAGTGGGGCCGGCAACTGCAAATTGACTTCGGTCAGCGCGCGGCGCAGCCGCTCAAGTACCTCTGTAACGTCAACGTGCTGACGACCGGGTTCGACGCGCCCAATGTGGATTGCGTGGTGCTGCTCCGGCCGACGATGTCCCCGGGGCTGTACTACCAGATGGTCGGCCGCGGGTTCCGGCTCCATCCCGGCAAGGCCGACTGCCTCGTGCTCGACTACGGCGGCAATGTTCTTCGGCATGGCCCGGTCGACCAGGTTCGCGTGCAGCAGGGAGGGGGGCGGGGGGTAAGCGAAGCGCCGGCCAAGGAATGCCCCGGATGCCGAGCGCTGATCGCCGCCGCGTATCGCGTCTGCCCCGACTGCGGCCACGAGTTCCCGAAGCCGGAAGCGAAGAAGCACGACGAGCGGGCTGCCAACGCCGGCGTCCTCTCCGGCAAGGTGATCGACCAGGAGTGGGAGGTCCGCGACGTGGTCTACAGCGTCCACACCAAGAAGGACGCGCCAGATCACGCCCCCAAGACGATGCGCGTCGATTACCGCCTGGGGCTCGACCACTGGGTCAGCGAGTGGATCTGCTTCGAGCACTCCGGCTGGGCGCGGCGCAAAGCCATCAAATGGTGGAAGGAACGCTCGCCTGATCCGGTCCCGGAGACCGCCGAGGAGGCGGTCGAGCGGGCCAACGTCGGGGCGCTGGCGTTAGCAGAGTTCATCACGGTGCGGTCCGTCGTCGGAGAAAAGTTCGACCGCATCATCGCCTACAAGCTCGGCCCCAAGCCGGAACCCAGCCCGCTGTGGGGCGCGGTGGACCTGGATGACGTTCCGTTCTGAGGTGACGGATGCCTGACTTCTGGACGATGAACGTCCACGAGTGTCCGCGTTGTGGTTCGTATCTCCGCTACGGCGGCGACATCCACGAGTGCGGCGCGCGCGACGACTCCCACATCCGGTACAACCTCGCGACCACGCCGCCACGGGCGGTTTGTGGGTGCGCACGACTTCGTCGAGCTCCGCGATAGCGGTGCGAGACCACCGGGTCCAGGGCCGTGCCCTGGCTGCATGTGATCGACGAGGCGTTCTGGTACCGCCACCGCCCCGAGGTGCTGGCCATCGTGCAGCGCCTCCGTCGCGATGGCAATCCCGATCCGAAGGTAAAGAACTGCATCACGTCGCGACTGACCGAAACATCTGTCCGAGGCTGACGTTTGGCCCGAGTGCTCATCATCGGCGATACACACGCACCCGGCATGCGCACCGGGTATGTCGACTTCCTGAAGCGGGTTGCCGACGAGTACGCCGTGACGCGAGTCGTGCACATCGGCGACCTCGTCGACTGGGCCTCGATCTCGTACCACGAGAAAAGCCCCAGCCTGCGGAACGCCTCCCTGGAATACGCCCGGGCCAAACGGCAGGTCGCATTGCTGACGAAGGCGTTCCCGAAGGCCGACTGGCTGATCGGCAATCACGACGCGCTGACCGAACGCCAGGCGGTCACCGCCGGCTTGCCGCCCGAACTGCTGCGCGATTATGCCGACATGTGGGCGGTCGGCTGGGCGATCCATCCCCGGTTCTCCAAGCTGCTGATCGACGGCGTCATCTATTCCCACGGCGACAGCGGCCGCGGCGGTCAAGACGCTGCATTCCAGCAGGCGAAGGACAACTTCCGCTCCACGGTCATCGGCCACTTCCACAATCAGGCCGGCGTGCGCTGGTGGGCCAACCCGGAGTTCCGCGTGTTCGGCCTGTCGGTCGGCTGTGGCATCGACGCCAGCCGGATGCAGTTCGAATACGGGCGCAAGTTCGCTCACAAGCCCATTCTCGGCTGCGGCGTCGTGATCGGCGGTCGCCAAGCCTACTTCGAGCCGTGGCTGCTCCCCAGTCGTTGATGTTCAGCGGTCGAATCTCCTCTTCGGAGCCTCTTGATGCTCGCTCTCTGTGTCGAACGCACGCGGTTGGTCGTCTGCGAAACGCAGCGCGTCAACGGGCCACCAATGGTTTATGTCGCCGGCCCCTATTCGCAGCCAGACCCCGCAGCCAACACGCATCGCATCGTGAAGGTTGCCGACGCGCTCCTCGACGCCGGGTTTGTGCCGATCGTGCCCCACTTGTCGCTGGCGTGGCAGCTCGTCTCGCCGAAGCCTTACGAGACCTGGTTGGCCTACGACCGGCATCTCCTGGCGCGCTGCGACGCGGTCCTGCGCATTCCCGGTTACTCGATCGGTGCGACCCAGGAAACGCGCTACGCGGAGATCTTGGGAATTCCTGTGATTCGTCCCTGGTCGGCCGAACCTGCCGATTGTGTGGCGGCGGCCAAGCAATGGTTCGAACAGTCTCGGTCATTCGGTTCGGACTGACCGCTCCCTCGGAATCTGTCCCTCGTACAGCCGCCGCAAGGCGGCTGCCTTCGTTTCCGTCCCCAGTCCTGGAGTGATCGTGATGGTGCGCGCTTCTGGCGGTGAACCAGTGCCGGCCCTCCTGGTAACGGCCCGAGCTGCGGCGCAGATGTGCGGCAAGTCGCTCCGAACCTGGCGTACCTGGGACGCGGCCGGGCGGATTCCGCGTCCTGTCAGGATTGGCAGGTCCACGCTTTGGCGCGTTGACGAGTTGCGCGCCTGGGTCGCCGCCGCGTGCCCCCGGCGCGAGGTATGGGAGTCCCGGCCCGAATCCGCCAAAGACGCCTTGAGTCCTGTGGTCGGACGAGCCTCACTGTGACTCGCGTTGCCGATCGATCCACGTTTTCCACGAGAACAGGAGACAGTGAAATAATGGCTAGCCTCTATAAAAAACCGGTCGTGATGACTGACCCGAAGACGGGCGAGCGGGTCAAGACGAAGTCGAAGAAGTGGTGGGGACGCTACAAGGACGAGAACGGCGTCGAGCGCCGCGTTCCCCTGGCCGTGGACAAGGCCGCCGCCCAGGCCATGCTGAATGAGCTGGTCAAGAAGGTCGAGCGCCGGATCGCTGGGCTCGTGGATCAATTCGACGAGCACCGCAAGCGGCCCATCAGCAAGCACCTGGTAGACTTCGAGCGGCATCTGAAGTCCAAGGGGATTAGCGCCGAGCAGATCAAACTCGTCGCGTCTCGCTCCTGCCGCATCGTCGAAGGCTGCAACGTCGCCTTCATCGGCGACATCTCGGCGAGCAGAGTTCAAGCGTTCCTGGCCGACCTGCGCGAGAAGGGAAAGAGCATTCAGACGAGCAACCACTACCTGCGGGCCATCAAGCAGTTCACTCGCTGGCTCGTCAAGGATCGCCGGGCGTCCGATGACCCGCTTGCTCACGTGGCCATGCTCAACGTCTCGGTTGATCGTCGGCATGACCGACGGCCATTTTCCGAAGATGAACTGGCCAAGATTCTCAAGGCCGCGAATGCCGGGCCGGTTGTTCGGCGCATGAGCGGCCCCGACCGAGCGATGCTGTATGCGGTCGCCGTGTATACTGGATTGCGGGCGAGCGAGTTGGCCAGCCTGACCCCGGAGAGCTTTGCGCTGGACGCCGACCCCGCGATGGTCACGGTCCTGGCTGCCTACTCGAAGCATCGGCGGGAGGACGTGCTGCCGCTACATCCGAGCCTGGTCGCCTTGCTACGGCCGTGGTTGGCCACGAAGCCTGTAGGCCAGCCGGTTTGGCCTGGCAACTGGGCCAAGGGAAAGGAAGCTGGCGCGATGCTGAAATACGACCTGGAAGCGGCGGGTATCCCCTATGTGGACGAAAGCGGTCGCTACGCCGACTTCCACGCCCTGCGGCACACGTTCATCACGAACATGGTCAAGTCCGGGGTTTCGCCCAAGGCCGCGCAATCGCTGGCCCGGCATTCGACTATCGACCTGACGATGAACGTCTATACGTCGCTCACCGTCCACGACCAGGCGTCGGCCCTCGCGTCACTTCCCCCAGTCCCGCCGCTCGACGGGACTGAAGCCGGGGCGGGCGCGCTACGGGCGACGGGCACGGATGGCCCGGAAAAGGTGCCCACAGTGGTGCCGAGAGGTGCCGGCTGTCGTCGTCGTGCGGCCCAGGGGGCCGCCAGTGGTGCCGTTCGCCTCGCATCGGAGGCGTATCAGCCCGGACCGGATTGCACCGAAAACGGGCAGCCGAATGCGCAACCCAGGAGGCCAGAAAACGCAAGAAACCCCGGAAAAAAAGGGGCTTCTTGCACCAGTTCGCACCACCCTGCATCGCTCTGCAAAGCGGAGAGGGAGGGATTCGAACCCTCGGTATCCGTGAGGATACACCGGTTTTCGAGACCGGCCCATTCGGCCACTCTGGCACCTCTCCGATGCTCCGCCGACCGCCGGAGATGAGGAAGCGACTGCCGCTGATCCCAAGCCATGTTCACCCGGCCGGGGGGGAAGCGGGGGGCAGTCTATCGGACGCCCACAGCAGTCGCAACACGGAGGAACATGCGGGGAGACGAGGGGGGCAGCCGTCAATGGGTGGTCGGCCCCCGGTTGTGGTCAGCCGCTCACCCCAACGATCTCCCCGACGAGGGAGGGTTGCGGACCACTCTTCAGAAATTCGGTCGACCGGAGGTCGTGCCGCTGCTGGGTGCAGGGGGAGGCGGGGCGGTGATCGCCGGGATGGGGGGGGCGCCGCCGCTGCGGAGGAACTCGCGGCGCCGAGTGGCATAGCGCATGGGGAAAGAGGACCAGGTGAGGACCAGCCGCTCCTTCTCGAAGTCACCCGCTTGCTGCCACTTTTCGGGGATGGCGGGGGCCTGCTCACCGTCAAAGATGTTGCCGCGACGATAGATGTGTTCGGAGAGGTATTGCGTAAAGGCGAGCCACTGCCGGTCGGGTCCAAGGCCGAAGAGCATTTTCTCCCGGAGGTCCGGCTGAACGCCGAGGAGTTCCAGCGGGACGGGGGCAGTCTGCAGGGCGACGGCCAGGAAGGCCATGGTGAGGTATCCGGTCCCCACGCCGAGAATCCAGCGGCCGACGTCGTACAACAGCGGCAGGACTGCGACGTACAGGGGCATCAGGGCCTCGGTGGCCATGCGAAACAGGGTGACGCTGCCGGCGAACAGTCCGATCAGGCAGAAGAAGTCCCAGTACCAATCCCAGCTCCCGCCGGTGGAGAGGAGGTTGGCCAGGGGTTCAAAGAAGTTCATGGCGATCAGCCCGCCCAGGAGGGTGCTGAGGAAGACCAGCGCAGCCCCCCACACGCCTTCCCCGGCGACGCACCAGGCGACGAGGGCGAGGATCACGAGCAGGGCGATGTCGAGCATGGGTGAGCTCAGCGTTGCCTGGCGAATGGGGAGTGGGGCGGCAGGGTGCGGTCACTTCACCACGCGTACGATTTCATCGATCGAGGTCACGCCCCGGATGACGAGCCGGAGGCCCTCTTCGCGCATGTAGAGCATGCCGTTCTTGCGGGCTTCCGCCTGAATGGCCGACATGGCCGCCTTTTCGCGGATCAAGTCGCGCATGCGATCGTTGATCACGAGGAGTTCGTAGACCCCGATCCGTCCGCGGTAACCCATGTCGTTGCAGGGGGTGCACGGTTCCTTCCGTTTGGTGGGCGGACGATAGAAGTGTTCGATCTTTTCCGCCGGCAGTCCCGCCTGCTTGAGGAACTCGGGGTTGGGTTTGTAGGCCTCCTTGCAGTTGGGGCACAACCGCCGCGCCAACCGCTGGCCCAGAATCGCCGAAATCGACGTGGAGATCATGAAAGGCTCGACCCCCAGGTCGAGCAGGCGGTACAGGGCGGTGATGGTGTCGTTGGCGTGGACGGTGGAGAAGACCATGTGGCCGGTATTGGCCGCCTGGCAGGCGATCTTGGCGGTCTCCTCGTCCCGGATTTCGCCGATCATCACCACGTCGGGGTCCTGCCGGAGCACGCTCCGCAGCGAACCGCCGAACGTCTGCCCCGCCTTGGTATTGATCTCGATCTGGGTGACGTTTTCCATCTTGTATTCGACGGGGTCCTCGATGGTGATGATGTTCTGCTCCGTCTTGTCGAGGTCGTTGAGGGCGGCATAGAGGGTGGTGGATTTTCCGGCCCCGGTCGGACCGCAGACCAGGAACATGCCGTGAGGCTGACGGATGATCTGCCGGATTTTCTCCAGCATCTGCTGCCGCATCCCCAGTTGCTCCAGCGTACTGACGGAGTTCGCCTGGTCGAGGATGCGCATGGAGACCTTTTCACCGTGGCTGGTCCCCTGGGAGGCGACGCGGAAGTCGATCTCCCGCCCTTCGAGCAGGGCGCTGAAGCTGCCGTCCTGCGGCCGGCGGCGCTCTGTGATGTCCATCGCACAGAGCACCTTGATGATGTTGATGATCGAGTCGCCGACCGCCCGGTCGAACGGGTCGGTGGGATACATCACGCCGTCGATGCGGAGCCGGCAGGAGAGTTCGTCCTCCTTCGGTTCGAGGTGGATATCGGTGGCCCGGCGGAGGATGGCGTCGTAGATCATCTCCTTGCAGGCCAGAAAGCCCTTGCTGCTTTCGACCTGGCGGGAGCGGGCCTCATCCCGGCGGCCGGTCTTGGTTTTGCCGATGAGCTGGATGGGCGGGCCGATGGCCGCGTCGATTCCCCCGGGGCCGCCGATGTGAATGCCGATCTTCGCGAGCTGGTGGATCGTCCAGCGTTTGATGTGGTCGGGCGTCAGGACGCGAGCATTCTCCGGAACGTGCTGATTGCGCTCAAAGATGTACAGCCCGAGCGGACCGCCATACAGGCCCAACAGCACGAAGAGCCCCGCGAGGTACAGGGGGACGACGTTCACCAGCAGCAGTCCCGTCAGCCCCCCCAGGAGCTGCATGGAATTCCAGTACACCGGACGGATTTTGAGGTCGCGGCTGTCCTCAAACACCCAGTTGGAGGTGTGACACCACAGGAGGAACAGCAGCACGACCGGCACGAACCGCAGCAGGCTGAGATAGAATCCCGAGCGGATCGTGTACTGCCAGAGGGGGGTCTGATTGCCGGCGTTGGCGAGCGTGTCGAAATCGCGGTTGCCGCGATAGAACGCGCCTCCCGGCGGCGGAGCAAACCGCGTGCTGCCCAGACTGGACGTGCCGACGGCCGGGGGGGAGACGGGGGCAGGGGCTTCTCCGGCCGCGGGAGGAGGCGGAGGATCGCCGTGTTGTGCTGCGGCGGGACCGGCCGTGGCCACGATCGTCAGCAGGACCAGCGCGGCCAGCCGCACCCCGTGGTCGGGGCGGCGAAGGGGAGCGTCTGCTCGTCGATGGGAACAAGTCATGGCCGCGGTCACGCAACGGACGAACAGTCGCACCCTGCTTCACTTGGACACATGCGCCAGGACGTGGCACCTCACCTCTAGAGAATGGCCGGGGCCTTCACTTCGATCCCCTTGAGCATCATCTTGAGTTCCTCGACGTTCGTGGAAATCTCGAAGGCCGCGGCGCGCGAGATCATCTCCTTTTGGATGAAGTAATACAGCGAATCGTTGAAGAGCTGCATCCCCTCGTCCTTGCCGATGCGAATGGCGGCCGAGAGCTTCTCATCCTGGCATTCGAGCACGAGCTTCTTGACCACCGGGTTGAACTTCATGACCTCGACGATCGGGACGCGGGACGGCTTGTCGACGACCGTCTTCAGGAGCTTTTGTCCCACAATCGCCCGCATGTTCATCCCCATGCTGGCCCGAATGGCGCTGTGCATCCCCTGCGGGAACAGGTCGAGAATACGGCTGATCGTACCGGGAGCGCCCGAGGCGTGAATCGTCCCGAACACCAGGTGTCCCGTCTCGGCCGCGTGAATGGCGGTCTCGAAGGTCTCCCGGTCGCGCATTTCGCCCACCAGCATGATGTCCGGGTCTTCGCGGACGGCATGCTTCATGGCCACGTGGAAGTCGAGCACGTCCATCCCCAGCTCACGCTGGTTGATGAGCGCCTTTGCGGGGGTGTAGACGAATTCGATGGGGTCCTCGATCGTCAGGATGTGCACCCGCTCACGCTGATTGATGTAGTTCAGCATCGACGCAATCGTCGTCGACTTGCCGGAACCGGTCACGCCGGCCAGCAGCACCATCCCCATGTCGTACTTCGTGAGGTCCTCGATCACCGGCGGGAGGTGCAGCTTTTCGAAGGGAGGGATGTCCTTCTCGATCTTGCGGGCGACCATGCCCGGCTTGCCAAGCTGCTTGAACAGGTTCACGCGGAACCGCCAGTCCCAGCCGTCGTGCGGGACGATATGCGCAAAGTCCGCCCCCCCCTCGGCCTCCATGATCCGTTTGTTCCGATCGTCCATCACCTCCCAGAACATCCGCCAAAGCTGCTCAGCGGAGAGCGGCGGCATCTCCAGTTCGCGAATCTCTCCCTTGATCCGCAGCATCGGCGGCTTGTTGGCCTGCAAATGCATGTCCGACGCCTCGAACTTGATTTGCAGCCGAAACAGCTTGTTGATCTCCGGCTCCGGCCCGTCGCGCTTGGCGATCGGCGGGCCGGACGGCACAGGCGGGGGCGGAGCAGTCGAATCGATGTGAGCGCGGGAAGACATTTCTCACACTTCCAAATAAACTGGTTGCCCAAAGCGGGATTTCCCCCGTCACTCTGACGAGCTCGGGGCTGGCGAGGTCGCAGCGGGGACAACTCATGATATCAGGCAGTCGGCAGCGGGGAAAATCGTTCGCGCTCCCTCCGCAGGCTGCCAGGCGCGACCGGCGCTCACCCTCGAAAGCTATCCCCCCGCCTGTCCCGCACTCACTGCCTCGCGGACCCGACCGGCGAACGCACTCGCGTGATGCAGGTCAGGCTCCTGCCTGACAGCATCCGCTGTGCCGCTCCCGCTATGATGTGTCAGGCGGACCCTGACCTGCTGGAGGGATGGATGCTGGCGTCGAAGTCGCCATTCCCCTCTGAGCCTGACCGTGCCATGCCCCACCCATTCGGGAAACCTTGCTGGACCTGGATCGTCGTGGCAGCCCTGGCCGCTCCGACGGCGACAGCCGCGCCTCCCAACGTCGTGATCCTCCTCGCCGACGACCTTGGCTGGGCCGATCTGGGGTGTTACGGTCACGAGTACCACCAGACTCCGGCGATCGACCGACTGGCGCGGGAAGGGGTCCGCTTCACGCAGTTCTACGCCGGACCGGTCTGCTCGCCGACCCGCGCGAACCTGCAAACCGGTCTCGATCAGGCGCGGTTCGGGATCACGCAGCACATCCCGGGACACCGGCGGCCGTATGCGAAACTGGTCGATCCGGCGGTCCCCTCCCAGCTCCCGCTGGAGGTCGAGACGTTCGCCGAGCGGCTCCGCGCCGCCGGGTATGCCACCGGCTACTTTGGCAAATGGCATCTGGGGGGGGCAGGATACGGACCAACGGAGCAGGGATGGGAGAGGGTCGTTGAATGTCAGGGACACACTGTGCCGCCACGCATCTCCGGCGCAGCGGCCCCCCGCCGCACGGCCGAGTTCCTCACCGACTGCGCCGTGCAGTTCATCCAGGCCCATCGGGACCGCCCCTTCCTCCTGCAAGTTTCCCACTTCGCGGTCCACATCCCGCTGACCACCACTGCGGAACTGCTGGCCAAGTATCGCGCGCGGCCGCCGGTCAAGGGACGTCCCTGCCGGCCGGAATACGCCGGACTGCTCGAGGAGCTGGATCAGAGCGTCGGCCGGATCGTCGCTGCCATCGACGAGGCCGGGCTGGCCGAACGGACGCTGATCCTGTTCCTCTCCGACAACGGCGGGTTGGAGCACGAGCAGAATGGGACGGTCGTCACCTCCAACCATCCCTTGCGCGGCGAGAAGGGGACGCTGTATGAAGGGGGGATTCGCATTCCGGCGATCGCGCGGTGGCGAGGACGGATTGCCGCCGGACGGGTCTGCGACGTGCCGGCGATCACGCACGACGTCTACCCGACCCTGTGGGAGCTGGCCGGCGCGACGGGCGTCGACCCGCGGAGACTGGACGGGGTCAGCCTTGTGCCGCTGCTCTTCGATCCCCAAGCCACTCTGCCGCGCGAGGTGCTCTACTGGCACCTGCCGCACTATCACCACAGCACCCCGGCCGGGGCGATTCGCCGGGGAGACTGGAAGCTGATCGAGTTCTTTGAGGACGGGCGACTGGAGCTGTATGACTTGCGCGCGGACCCGGGGGAATCGCGGAATCTGGCTGCTGAGCAATCCGAACGGGCCAGCGAGCTGCGTGAGGAACTGGCGGCGTGGCGGGAGCGGGTGCAGGCCCGGATGCCGACCCCCAATCCCGACTTCGACCCCGCCCGGGCCGATGAGCTGGCGCGCCGTTCGGAGCGACCGGAATCGCGATAAGGAACGGATCTCTGCGGGGGGACCCGGGGCGGAAAGGTCTCGCTCCCGGCCGACGCGGATCAGTTGCCCTGCCTCAGGCGGCAGTCCACACTCCACGGCACATAGAGCCCTCACCCCCGGACCTGGCTGAGTCTCCGCCATGCGCAGGACAGTTTGGTTGCCGCTGGTATTGACAGTGTGGTGGTTGCCGCTGGGAGCGGCTGCGAGAGGAGCAGCGGAGCCTCCGCGTCCCAATCTCATTGTGCTGCTGACGGACGACCAGCGGTGGGACACGCTCGGCTGCTACGGGAACCGGATCATTCACACGCCGCACCTGGACGCTCTGGCAGCCCGGGGGGTGACGTTCGATCGGGCGTTTGTCACCACGTCGATCTGCGCTCCCAACCGCGCCTGCATCCTCACGGGACAGTACTGTGCCCGCCACGGAATGTGGGAGTTCGACCGCGAGCTTCCTCCGGAGCAGCTTGCCCAGACGTACCTCGCGCTGCTCAAGCAGGCAGGGTATCGCACGGGATTCATTGGCAAGTACGGCGTGGGGAAGCCCCCCGACGAACTGCTGGACTTCAATCGTGCGTTTCCGGGTCAGGGAAACTTCGTCGTGCGCCAGTCGGACGGGACGACGATCCACCTCGATCGGCTGATGGGGCTTCAGGCCGTGGAGTTCTTGGAGGGGTGTCGGCCCGATCAGCCCTTCCAGCTCTCGGTCAGCTTCAAGGGGCCGCACGTACAGGACAGCCCCAGCGTCAAGTCGGTGCAGTATCCGTACGATCCCGAACGGGAGATCGCCGAGCTGTATCGCGACATCACCATCCCTCCCCCGCCGACGGCGAACTCCGATCTGTTCGAGCGGTTCCCGGACTTCATCAAGAACTCCGAGAACCGCTCCCGCTGGGCCGTCCGCTACTGGGGTCCGGAACGGACGCAGGAATCGCTCAAGGGGTATTACCGCCTCATCAGCGGCGTCGATCTCGCCGTGGGGCGGATCGTGGCAGCGCTGGAACGGCTCGGCCTTGCGGAGAACACGGTGATTGTCTTCACCTCCGACCACGGTCAGTACCTGGGGGACTACGGCCTGGCCGGGAAGTGGTATCCGCACGAAGTCTCCATCCGCGTTCCGTTGATTGTCCATGATCCGCGTTTGCCGGAGTCCCGGCGCGGCGTTCGAACGCAGGAGTTCGCCCTGAGCATCGATCTGGCCCCACCCTGCTCGATCTCGCAGGGGTGGACATCCCGCCGCGCATGCAGGGCCGGAGCCTCGTCCCCCTTCTGCGGGGGGAGACCCCCTCCGACTGGCGGCAGGAGTTCTTCTACGAGCATCATTTCGTGCCGCCGTGGGAGGGGATGTCGATCCCCCGCAGCGAGGCGATCCGCACTCACCGCTGGAAGTACATCCAGTACATCGATTCGAGACCATTGTTCGAGGAGCTGTACGATCTGGAAGTCGATCCGCTCGAGACGGTCAATCTGGCGACGCGGCCGGAACAGGCGGAGCGGATCGAGCAGTTCCGCCATCAACTCGTGATGCTGCGGGCCGCCGTCCAGTGACCTTCCCTTGCTCAAAAATTCATCACCCCCCGGAGGACCCCATGCCGAACGTCTTGACCTTCCGATGGGTTTGCCGCTGCCTGTGGCTGGTGGTTCCTCTGATGCTGCTGAGGGGGCCGGTGCTCCCGGCCGTGGCTGAGCCGCCCCGCCCCAACATCGTTCTGTTCCTGGTCGATGACATGGGGGTGATGGACACCTCCGTACCGTTCCTCACGGACGCCGCCGGCCGGCCGCAACGCTATCCGCTCAATGACTTCTACCGCACGCCGCACATGGAACGGCTGGCGGCACGGGGGGTGCGGCTGAACAACTTTTACGCCATGAGCGTCTGCTCGCCGACGCGCATCTCGATCCAGACCGGCCAGAACGCCGCCCGCCATCGGACGACGAACTGGATTAATCCCGACCGCAATAACGGCGGCCCCCACGGTCCGCCGGAGTGGAACTGGCTGGGGCTGAAGCGCGGCGACGTCACGCTGGCCGGTCTGCTCCGCGAGGCTGGCTACCGGACGATCCACGTCGGCAAGGGGCACTTCGGTCCCCGGGAGTCGGAGGGAGCCGACCCGGCGAATCTCGGGTTCGAGATCAACATCGCCGGGGCGTCGATCGGCGCTCCCGGCAGCTACTACGGGCGGGAGAACTTCGGGCACGGCACGCGGCGGTCGGGGAACGCCGTCCCCCATCTGGAGAAGTACCACGGGCAGGAGATCTTCCTCACGGAGGCGCTCACGATCGAAGCGAACGCCGCCGTCGCCGAGGCGGTCCGGGACGAGCGACCCTTCTTTCTGTATTTCGCCCACTATGCCGTGCATGCTCCGTTCCAGAGCGATCCGAGGTTCGCGGAGCACTATCGGAACTCGGGGAAACCTCCCGAAGCGCAGGCCTTCGCCACGCTGATCGAGGGGATGGACAAGTCGCTGGGAGACGTGCTCGATCAGCTTGAGGCGCTCGGCGTCGCCGAGAACACACTGATCTGCTTTCTGGGCGACAACGGGACCGACGCCCCTCTGGGCCAGCAGCACGAAGTGGCGTGCGCGGCCCCTTTGCGCGGGCGCAAAGGGGCTCACTACGAAGGGGGGATGCGCGTGCCGTTCATCGCCGCGTGGGCACGGCCGGCGGCGGACCATCCGCAGCAACGGCGGCTGCCGATCGCGGCCGGGGCAATTCAATCGCAGCCAGCCTCCGTGTGCGACCTGTTCCCGACCCTGTTGGCGCTGGCGGGGGTGGAACCGCCTCGCGATCATCGCATCGACGGCGCCCGTTTGGACGTGCTGTTGACCGGGCGACCCGACGCCAGTCGACATCAGACGTTTCTGATGCATTATCCCCACGCCCCGCACCGCAGCGATTATTTCACCTGCTACCGCGACGGCGAGTGGAAGGTGATCTATCATTACTTCCCGTCCGCCGTCTCGGGCGGATCGCACTACCAGTTGTTCCACTTGGCGAGCGATCCGTTTGAGCAGCAGGATCTGGCCGCATCGCAGCCGGAGGAACTGCGGCGGATGATGCAGGGATTGATCGCGGCGCTTGACGACTGCCGGGCGGTCTATCCCGTGGACGCGGCCGGTGTGGCGCTCCGACCCCGGCTGCCGTGAGGACCGCGCAGGTGCGCGCCGGGCGAGCATCCCATGACTGAGTATCGAGAGCCGTTGCTGACACGGACCAAGATCGTGGCCACCATTGGGCCGGCCTGTTCCGGTCCCCCCGAGCTGCGGGCGCTCATGGCCGCCGGGGTGGACGTCATCCGGCTCAATTTCGCGCATGGGAGTCTGGAGGAGAAAGGGGAGATTCTGCAGCGGGCCCGACGAACCGCCGCGGAACTGGGGCAGTCGCTCGGTGTGCTGGGAGACCTGTCCGGACCCAAAATCCGGCTGGGGCCGCTGCCGGCGGAAGGGCTGTTCCTGAACGCCGGCGAACTGGCGGCGTTTGTGCCGGAGGGACGGTCGCAGAGCGAACACGACCTCACGACTTCCTATCCGGGACTGATCGACGACCTCCGCATCGACGACCGCGTGCTCCTGGCGGATGGGACGGTTTCGCTCCGCGTGGTGGAGAAGTCCCCCGACCGTGTCACCTGCCGCGTGGAGCAGCCGGGACGCATTCTCAGCCGGCAGGGGGTGAATTTGCCGGGAAGCCGGTTGCGGATCGGCAGCCTCACGGAGAAGGACCGCTCGGACCTGCGGTGGGCGCTCGAACACCAGCTCGATTTCATCGGGTTGAGCTTCGTCCGCAGCGCGGCCGACGTGCGGGAGTTGCGGGAGTTGATCGAGGCGGCACGCCCCGCGCGGCCGCCGTGGATCGTCGCCAAGATTGAAAAGCCGGAAGCGGTCGACGATCTGGAGGCCATCCTCTCCGAAACCGACGCGGTGATGGTGGCCCGCGGCGACCTGGGAGTCGAGGTGGACATCGTGCACGTGCCCGTGCTGCAAAAGCGAATCATCGCCGCGTGCAACCGCCAGCGGGTGCCGGTCATCACCGCCACGCAGATGCTGGAAAGTATGCAGACCAACGAACTGCCGACCCGCGCCGAGGCGACGGACGTGGCCAACGCCGTACTGGACGGGACGGATGCGGTGATGCTCTCCGGGGAGACGGCGGTGGGCCGGCATCCGGTGCGGGCGGTGGCCACCATGAGCCGCATTGCCCGCGAGGCGGAAGGTCTCCTGGAAAGCCGCAAGCACCTCCCCCTGGGACTCTCCTCCCGCAACTCGGCCACGGAAACGACCATTGCGGTGACGCTCGGGGCGGTCCATGCGGCCGAGCAGTTGCGGGCCAAACTCCTGGTGCTGCTGACCCAGAGCGGTGCTACGGCGATGGCCGTCTCCGAACTCCGCCCCCGGGTGTCACTGCTGGCGTTGACCGACGATCCGCGGACGGCCGCGCGGCTGACGCTGACCTGGGGCGTGCATGGCATGGTCACCGACGTTTACCGCGGAGCGCCATCGGAGGTGGCGGAGTTTGTTCAGCAGTGGGGACGCCGCCGCGGACTGCTGCACTCCGGAGATCAGTTCATCATCGTCGGGACGACCGATTGGACCCGCGCGGGGAAGGACCTGATGCTGGTGTGCGACGTCCCCTGAGCCGACGACCGAATGGCCGTTCGAGACAGCAGTTGCCGCGAGGGGGAGTGGCTGGCTCGCCGCCAGACGCTATAACGGCGGCGTTGAGATGCCACCATCCGGCCGCGGTTGCGTCCGCCCACATCGATCCCCTCGCCGCCCATGATCGTCAAAGAGCCGCTCCCCTGGATTCGGATGTTGTTTTCGGTGAAGGGGAGCAGCCTGCCGCGGACGCTCCCCCGCATCCTGGTGGTCACGATCATCTCGGTGGTCGTCACCGCCGTGCAGTTGCACCTCGATATCGAGGTGTACACCCTCACGGCGACGCCCTTCACGTTGATCGGTCTGGCGCTGGGCATCTTTCTGGGTTTTCGGAACAACGCCGCTTATGACCGCTTCTGGGAGGGGCGCAAGCTGTGGGGGCAGCTCGTCAACTCCTCTCGTTCCTTTGCGCGGCAGACCCTTTCGCTGATTCGTCCCCACACGTCTCAGGGAGCGGTGATTGCCGCCGAGCAGCAGGAGGTGGACCAGTGTCAGCAGGACCTGGTGCGGCATGCCATCGCCTTTGTCCACGCACTGCGGCATCAGTTGCGCGACAGTGATCCCTTTCCGGACCTGGCCCGGTTTCTGCCCGCCGGAGAGCTCGACGACCTGCGGCGGCATCGCAATGTCCCGTTCGCCGTCTCAATGGCCATGGCCCGGCGCGTACGTCAGGCGTGGGACCGCGGCTGGATTTCCGCCTACCACCTGCCCGTGATGGAGAAGACGCTCGCCATCCTGACTGATATCCAAGGGGGCTGCGAGCGGATCAAGAGCACCCCGATTCCGTGGGCGTACACCGTGCTGCTGCACCGGCTGGTGGCGTTCTATTGCCTGTTCCTCCCCTTCGGCATCGTCGATACCACGCGCTGGCTGACCCCCATCGTGGTGTTGCTCATTACTCATGCCTTCTTCGGGCTGGACGAAATCGGGGACGAGCTGGAGCAACCGTTCGGCACCGAACCTCAGGACCTGCCGCTGACCGCCATCTCCCGGACCATCGAGGTCAACCTGCTTCAGGCGATCGGCGAAGAGGAGGTCCCCGAATTGCTCCAGCCGGTGAACGGCGTACTGGTTTGAGGACCGGTCGGCCGGTGAGACGGAACGGAGCAGTGAGGGATGTGCGTCGTCGTCGTCGTCAGCCGCGCCCCCCCTCACAGCAGGTTTCCACGATCGCATGGCAGCGCTGGCAGTGGAGTTTCTGGCGGATTTCGAGAAACTGCGTGCCGCCGCACACCGGACAGACCCTGGCCGCCGCGCCGCGGAGCTCCTCTCCGGAGGCCGGGGCAGGGGTGGGGGGACCTTGCCCGGCATCGGATGACGCAGGCGAACGCGGAGGTTGGGAAGGTTTCTCAGCCGGCATGGAGGCGAGGGCGAAGGAAAGGACTGCGGAAGGGTGTTCACTCCGATTCGACCTGCACGAGGAGCGACTTCATCGCCGGCAGCAGGGCTGCCAGCGCCCGGCCGCGATGGCTGAGTTGCTGCTTCACCAGCGGGCTCAATTCGCCAAATGTCCGGTGATACTCGGGAATCAGGAAGTAGGGATCGTAGCCGAAGCCGTTGTTGCCGCGCGCTTCCTCGGTGATGCGTCCGCGGCAGGTTCGTTCGATCGACAGCCGGATGGTTCCGCTGGGGTCGGCCAGAGCGACGTGGCAGACATAGCGGGCGCCGCGGCGTTCGCTCGGCACGCCGGCCAGCTCGGCAAGGAGTTTCGCATTGTTGGATTCGTCGGTTGCTCCCGGGCCGCTGAAGCGGGCGGAGTAGACCCCCGGCGCGCCGCGGAGCGCGTCGACCTCCAGTCCGCTGTCTTCGCCCAGTGCCCACCGGCCGGTCAGAGGGGCGGTCTGCACGGCCTTCTTGGCCGCATTCTCGGCGAACGTCCGCCCGTCTTCGACCACCTCGGGAAGATCGGGGAACTCGGCCGCCGACCGCACACACACGCCCAACGGCGCGAGCAGGTCCCGCAGTTCCTCCGTCTTTTTGGGGTTACGGCTGGCGATGACCAGTTCCATGCCGGTCTCTCTTCTGGAAGTCCATGGTCCGGCGCGGGACCAACCCTTGGTCGGCCCGGGATCGGAGGCGGGCGGCCGTGGGGCGGTCAGTCGAGGTACAGGAACTCGTTCGAGTTCAGCAGCACATGACAAAAGTCGATCAGCGGAGCGTCGACGGCCGGAGGGGTGGAGACGGGGACAAGCTTCCGTCCGGTTCCCGCGGCATCGGCCAGGACGTGCTGCGGGTCGTCGAACGTCCAGTGTCCCAGAACCTCCGGAGCGGGGGCCGCGCCTGGGGAACCGTCGCGGCGGGAAGCCGGGAGCAACTGTTCCGGCGTCAGGCCGGCCGCGGACAAGCGCAGCTCATCCAACAAGCCGTCCCAGCGGTGGCGGTCGGTGGAGTGCCGGCCGCCGATCATGAGCGGCACGGAGGGGGCGAGCGGCGCGGCGATCGCCACCGGACGTTCGGAGACTTGCAGTTCTCCCTGGGCGTCGACGAGGTCGCGCACATAGAACGTCGCGCGTCCCGGCTTTGTCCCGCCAGGCTGGACCACGCAGCCCACGTAGTAGGGGCGGTTCAGTTCCAGGTGCAGGCCGGAGGCGACCACTTCATAATGCCGTTTGCCGTCGGGCCGATCACCCACCAGTTGCAGGATGAGATTCCGCGGCTTGTGGGCCGATTTCTCGCTGGTCACGCCGAGCGACCAGCCGGTGTGCTGCGTGTCGCCATCCCACTGAGAGAGGATCGTCCGAACGCTGGCATCGGGATAGATGCTCTTCAACAGCACGACTCCTTCGAGGGTGAAATCCCCCCACGGGTGTTCCTCCAAGCCATCCAGCCGCAGCGGAGACTCTCCGACCCCCTGGCCAATGACCGCGGCGGGGAGGCCGGTCAACAGCATGGAACTCGTCTTGGCAGCCGTCTGGGGTTGGGGAGGGACGTCGTCCCGGCGAGCGCGGAGGAATTCTGCGTCACGGAGCAGTTCTCGTTCTGAGGGATCGCGGCCGAAGGCGAGCCGGTACGCCTGACGAATCCGCGAATCGTCCCCGCTGGGGACTTCCCGCAGCAGCCGCCGGGCGAAGGCCGCCGCCCGCTGCACCGTCCACTCGCTGTTGATGAGCAGGAGCGACTGCATGGGCGTAGTGGTGACGTTGCGCTCTCCGGCGGAAACGATCCGATCGGGGAAGTCGAAGACGTCCAGCAGGTCCTCCCGTTTATTGCGAAAGACCTTGAGGTACACGGACCGCCGCTTGGCCTGGAAGTCGCTCCCCGGCCCGCCGGCGGAGAGATCGAGTTCCCCGGAGGCGGCCAGCATCGCGTCGCGAATCTGCTCGGCGGACATCCGCAGGACGGGAAATCGCCACAACAGGCGGTTGGCGGGATCCACCGTTTGTGGATCGACGCCCGCCTGCTGCGGGGCGAAGGGCCGGCTGGACTGCCGAAACACGGCCGACAGGAGTATCTGGCGCTGCAACCACTTCAGGCTCCAGCCGTGCGCCACGAACTCGCTGGCCAGCCAGTCGAGCAGTTCGGGATGGGACGGTTGTTCGCCCAGGCGGCCGAAATCGCTGGGGGTGGCGACGAGTCCGACACCGAAGTGCTGCTGCCAGAGGCGGTTGACGATCACCCGTGCCGTGAGGGGATGATCGGGACGGACCAGCCACTGCGCGAAGGCGAGACGGCGGCCGGTGGACGTGGGTGCCACGGCTGGCGGCGCAATCCGGGGTGGTTCATCACCCAGCACGACAGGGAAGCCGGGTGCGATCTCTCCCAGCCGCGATTTGCCGGGGATGAAGACGGGGGCGACAGGGGCCGGGACGTCGCCGATCGCGCGACCGGTGGCGAGCGGGGCCGGTTTGAGGGCATCGAACCCCGCCAGCGCCTGCAACAACTCGTCCCGTCGGGCCTTCTCTTCCCCTTTGAACTGAGCGTCGAGTTTCTTCTGCGAGTCGAGCACCTGGAGATACATCAGATGGGCGATCTGGTGCTCATAGTTGTTGCGTTCCGCCGGTGGTTTGTTCCAGATTTCCTGGAACTCGGGGGCGAAGGTGCGGATGGCATCGTTCTGGAGTTTTTCGAGTTTGGGGCGTTCCAGGGCGTCCAGCTCGGCCCGGAGGTCGGCCGTCGCCGCCTCCCACACGGCCAGTTTCTCGCGGTAGGCGGCGATCTCTTCCGGCGTCGCCAGCGGCACGTCGTCCCGGAAATCCAGATTGGTGAAAAACGCCTGCAAGCGGTAGTAGTCGGCTTGCAGCAGCGGATCGAACTTGTGGTCGTGGCATTTTGCGCATCCCAGCCCCAGCGCCAGGAAGACGTCGCTGGTCGTCTCGGTGATGTCCTCGAGCATCGTCCGCCACTGTGTGGCGGCGTCGCGCTGGTTGTACTCGTAGATGCCGTGCCGATAGTAGCCGGTCGCAGCCAGCGCTTCGGGGTTCGCCGGGTCGAGTTCATCCCCGGCCAGTTGTTCGAGCACGAACAGGTCGTAAGGTTTATCAGTGTTGAACGCGCGGATGACGTAATCCCGATACCGCCAGGCGTCGGGACGGTAGTCATCCTGCTTGTAGCCGTCCGACTCGGCGTACCGCACCAAATCGAGCCAGAAGCGCGCCAGATGTTCTCCCCGGTGCGGGCTCTCCAGCAGGCGGTCGACGAGGGCTGCGTAGGCGTCCGGCGAGTCGTCCGAGAGGAAGGCGTCGATCTCCGCCAGCGTCGGCGGGAGTCCGGTGACGAGCTGCGTCGCGCGGCGGATGAGCGTGAGCCGGTCGGCTTCCGGCTGGGGCGCAATGCCGGTCTCCTTCAGGCGCGCGAGTATGAAGCGATCGATGTCGGTCCGGCTCCAGACATCATCGGCGAGCGTCGGAGGCTGAGGATGCCGGAGCGGTTGGAAACACCAGTACTGACGGTCTTCCTGAGTGACCTCCTTGCCGGCGTTGCGGACCGTCTGGGTTCCGTCGTCCCCCGGCCAGGGGGCCCCCATTGCGACCCATTTCGTCAGCAGGGCGATCTGCTCCTCAGAGAGCTTACCGTCCGGCGGCATCTCATAGGATGTGTAGTTCACAGCCTCGATGAGGAGGCTTTCGGCCGGCGCACCCGGTACGATGGCCGGCCCGGAGTCCCCACCGTTCATGAGGCCGCTGAGGCTGTCCACCCGGAGATTTCCGCTCTGCTTCTCCGGTCCGTGGCACTTGATGCAGTTCTCCACCAAGAGCGGGCGAATGTGCTGCTCAAAGAACTTGATCTGCTCGACGGCGGGAGCCTGGGGGGCAGGCTCGGCGGCCTGTCCACGCGACGAGTCCATCGCTCCCACAACCGCCCCCAGAGCCAGGCAAAAGAGCCTCAGAACTCGATGGGAGAACCGGTTTTTCATTGCAATGGCGAGTTCGGGGGAGGAGAATGGAAGATTAATACATCGACATCCACGCCACCGCGGGGACGACGTGCTCATCCCGGGCTGCATCCACACATCCATTCGCGTTGCCAGTATAGCCGGAGCATGGGGGCCTGAAAACAGGGGGAGTGCCATGGAACCAATCCGCACGCCAGATGGGCCGCTCGACCTCGATACCCAAAGTGCGACTGAACTCCGTCGGGTGGTGGTCGATCCGTCGGCCGGTCTGCCGCAAGACTCGGCCGTGATCCCCAACATCGAGAGTTGGCTCAAGGGACGAACGAAGACGGCCAATCGCGAAATCCTGCGGCAGTCGTTCGACGACACCGAGTTCCGGACCTGAAACGCTCCCCCGGCCGCGGGGCTGTGCCGAGCGGTCCGGAGGGTGACGTTGTTCTGCGATCAAGGAGGCCCGCGGGAGGGAGACGCCGCGTCTCTCTTCTCCTCTCCTCTTCGCCGGCTGGCTTGCAGGCCGTGCCTGCTTGGTCTTCTCCGAGGGTCCTCTCCCTCCCGGTGGAACACAGCGAAAGAACTGCGCAACCGGCCGTCGAGCCTTGCCATTCCAGGACCCGATTGACACCATCTCGGAGTTGTGACCGTTCCAGGGACTGCCGTGCTCCGCGACGAGCACGACTCACCAGAGGAATCGCCATGTTCCGAACTGCGTTGCTGCTGAGTGTTTGCCTTTCGATGTCCCCGGTTCTGGTGTGGGGGCAATCGAATCCTCGCGAGGAGAAGGTCCGCGCGGATCGCCGCCGCGTCGAGGCCGAGGGGTTCTGGATCTACAACGATTTGAAACGAGGGTTCGAGGAGGCCCGCCGCACGGGCAAGCCGTTGCTGGTGGTGCTCCGCTGCATCCCCTGTGAGGAGTGCGTCAAGCTCGATGACGATCTGGTGGACCGCGATCCGGTCGTTCGGCCGCTCCTGGAGAAGTTCGTGTGCGTGCGGATCGTCGGCACCAATGGGCTCGACCTGTCGCTGTTTCAGTTCGACACGGACCAGTCGTTCGCGGTGTTCCTGCTGAATGCGGAAGGGAGGATCTACGGCCGGTTCGGCACCCGTTCGCACCGCACGGAATGGGTTGGAGATGTCTCCGTCGCCGGCCTGGCGCGGGCCCTGGAAGGGGCCTTGGAGCTGCACGCGAACTATCCGGCCAATCGGGAAGCCCTGGCGGGAAAACGCGGTCCGACGCCCCCCTTCCCGACGCCCGAAAGTCTTCCCGGCCTGAAGGAGAAGTACACGGCGACGCTGAACTACGCCGGGAATGTCGTTCAAAGCTGCATCCACTGCCATCAAATTGGCGACGCCATGCGGGATTGGTACCGCTCCCAGGGGAAACCGCTCCCCGCAGAGATGCTCTATCCCTATCCGCATCCCAAGAGTATCGGACTGGTGCTCGACCCCAGGGAACGTGCCACGGTGGCGGAGGTCGTGCCCGGCTCCCTGGCCGCGCAGGCCGGTTTCCAGCCGGGCGACCGGATCAAGACCCTCCAGGGACAGCCGCTCCTCTCCATGGCCGACGTCCAGTGGGTGCTGCACCAGACCAGCCCCGACGGCGCTACCCTGATTGCCGAAGTGGAGCGCGGCGGCGGCTCACGGAGCCTCACCCTGACCCTCCCGGCCGGGTGGCGACGACTGGGGGACATCTCCTGGCGCGTCAGCTCCTGGGGATTGCGGCGGATGACGACCGGAGGACTGGTGTTGGAGGAACTCCCCGCTGAGGACCGTCGTCGGCTGCACCTCCCCGAGGGACGGATGGCCCTGCGCGTCAAGCACGTCGGCCAGTATGGCGATCATGCCGCGGCCAAACGCGCCGGCTTTCAGCAGGGGGATGTCCTGATCGAGTTTGACGGCCGCACGGATCTCCTTCGGGAAGCGGACCTGTTTGAACATGCGATGAATTCCCGCCGCCCCGGCGAACAGGTCGCGGTCACGGTCCTCCGCGGGGAACGCCGGCTGACGCTCCAGTTGCCGATGCAGAAATAGAGCCAGTTTCAACCCTCTCTCCCTCAGGGAGGAGGGGGCCGCAGGCCGGGGTGAAGGGGCGATTGCAGGGAGCATCGCACCCCCCTCTTACCCCGGCCTTTCTCCTTGAGAGCAGAGGAGCGGGAGGGGGTGAGACTGCTTCCCAGAGGCGCGTTCAGGGCCAGCTCCACCCTCACTAGACCCTCTCGAGCTCCCTCTGAGCATGCTGTCGTATTTGTCCGTCACCGCTGGGCACGGTGTGCATCGGTTCCGGCTACCGATCGATCTCGCCCATGACGATGTCGAGCGAACCGACGATGGCCGGGACGTCTGCCAGGAGCACTCCCTGACACAACGGCCCCGTCACCGACAGGTTGCAGAAGCAACTGCTCTTGGCCCGCGCCCGCAGCGGCTCCGCCTGACCGTCCCCCACGATGTAAAAACCCATCTGCCCGCGGGGACATTCCGTCTCCAGGTAGCATTCATCCACGGGGAGTTTGGTGTTCATCTTGAAGGGGACGCGGTACGTCCCCTTCGCCCGGGGATAGCGGTCGAGTCCCTGACGCACCAGCTTGATCGACTCGACCACCTCCAGCATCCGGACGAAGAAGCGGCACCAGTTGTCGCCGACGACGACCTCCGGAGGGATCGTCGCCAGTCCGGTGAAGGGAGCGCAAATCACGTTGAAGTCGTACCCCTCGTACATCCGGGTGTAGATCGGCTCGCCGTCGCGGCGGAGGTCGAAATTGACGCCGCTCCCCCGCAGGACCGGTCCCGTACACCCGTAGTCCACCGCCATCTCCGCGGGAAGCACGCCCAGCCCCGCCGTCCGCTTGATGAAAATCGAGTTGCGGGTCAGCAGGGCGTGATATTCGGCGATCCGCGGTTCCAGCCAGTCGAGGAACAACCGGGTGGCATCGCTCCAGGTGAGCTGCTCGTCCATCGGCCGTCCCGTGAGCGCGGCCAGACCGGGGGGAATGGTAATGATGTCCGGGAGGTCGTGCGTCGCCCCGCCGATGGTGAGATAGCTGTACGTCAGCCGCGCCCCGCACGCCTCTTCAAACAAGTCGAGGATCACCTCCCGCTCCCGGAAGGCATACAGGAAGGGGCTGAAGGTTCCCAGGTCCAGCCCGTAGGCCCCCATGCCGACGAGGTGGCTGGCGATGCGGTTCAGTTCGGCGATGATCAACCGCAGCGTCATCGCCTTTTCGGGGACTTCGATGCCCAGCAGCTTTTCAAAGGCGAGGGCCTGGCCGAGGTTCATGTTCATGGCGGCCAGGTAGTCCATCCGGTCCGTGTAAGGAATCCACTGCGGGCCGGTGAGGTTCTCGCCGATCTTCTCGGCGCAGCGGTGCAGGTAACCGATGTGCGGCGTGACTTCGTGGACGACTTCACCGTCCGTCTTCAGAAGCAGTCGCAGCACGCCGTGGGTGGAGGGGTGCTGCGGCCCCATGTTGACGAGCATCTCGTCGGTGCGCACGTCGAATTCGATGATCCGCGGGTCTTGCAGGTCGGCTGTGGCCATGAGTACTCACAGGGTTGGGACGCAGGGTCACACCTCCGCATGCTCTCCGGAAGCGGCCGGATTCGCAAGCGGGGGGACTCACTGTATCAGTCTGGCAGATGCCACCGGGATATGCCCACCCTGGCCGTCCGAATTCCCGGCGGTGGAATCGTCCCGCGACTCCCAAGGGAAACATTCTCTCCCGGCGGCGACGGCGTGCGTGGAAGCGGTCCGGGGGCTGACACCCCCGCTCATCGCGGGAGCTGGAGCGGGACCGGCGGCAGGGCGTGGGCCATTTCGCCGGCGTGATAGCTGCTGCGCACGAACGGGCCGCTGGCCACCATTCCGAATCCCAGCCGCCGGCACAGGACGCCGATCTCCTCGAACTCCTCCGGCGGCAGGTACCGCACCACGGGAAGCTGCCGCGGCGTCGGTTGCAGATACTGCCCAATGGTGAGCATCTCCACCCCCACGCGGCGGAGGTCGGCGGCAACGTTGAGCACCTCCTCCAGCGTCTCCCCCAGGCCGAGCATCAACCCGCTCTTGGTGGGCATCTCCGGGGCCTCCTGCTTCACCTGCGCCAAGAGGTCCAGCGTCCGCTGATAGTCCGCGTTGCGGCGAACCTGATGGTACAGCCGGGGGACGGTCTCGGTGTTGTGGTTGAAGACATCCGGCCGGGCGGCAATCACCCGGGAGATCGCCGCCTTGTTGCCGAGGAAGTCGGAGGTCAGGACCTCGACGGCGGCTCCAGTCCGCTCGCGGACCGCCTGCACGCAGCGGTAGAAGTGCTCCGCGCCGCCGTCGGGGAGGTCGTCGCGCGTCACGCAGGTGATGACGACGTGCTTCAGTCCCAGCCTCGCAGCCGCTTCGGCGACCCGCTCCGGCTCATCCGCCTCGACGGCCTCCGTCTTCCCGCGGGGGACGGAGCAGAATCCGCAGGGACGGGTGCAGACGTTCCCCAGGATCATGAATGTTGCCGTCCGCTGCGACCAGCATTCCGTGCGGTTGGGACATTTCGCGCTCTCACAGACCGTCTCCAGCCGCAGGTCTTCAATCACGCTGCTGGTGAAGGACATCTCCGTGGTCGGCAGAGGGCGCTTGAGCCACTTGGGAAGCCGGGGGCGCGCAGCCATAGGAGCGGCCGCGGGGGGAGACGCGCTGCCGCATGTTCCGGCCGCTCGATGCTCGACAATCGGGAGGTCAATCATGCGCGGGGACCGACGGAGGTCGGGAGCACAGGAATCGCTGCGGCGTCTGGCAGTGGGGTGCACCTCGACCGGGGGGAGGGATCGCAGCCCGTGGACCGAGGGGAGGGAGATCGTCTTCCCGGCTGGCCACGGACTCCCGTCATCGTAGTGGAGCGAGCCGGCCGGGGAAACGGCAGGAACATCCTGAATGAAAGGAGGTTGCGAAATTCCAGTTGTGGGAGGGGGAGGGGCGGTCGATAATCCGTCGGTCGCCGCCGGAATCTCATCCTCCTGGAGAGTTGGTATGAACCCTTCCGCTGCCAAGCCGGGCCGCCTCCGCAACAAAGTTCTGGGAGCGGGAGCGATCGGCCTGTTGGCCCTGGGCATCTGGATCGGTTCCTGGCTGCCGGAGTGGGGGCTGGGAGGCCGTCGGGGTGTGGACGATCCCGGGACGGAAACAGCCGATCTCCCTTCCACCCCCCCTGTGACCGACGGTGTTGTCACCGGCGTGGGAGCAGTGGCGGTCAGAACGCCGCAGGAGTCCGAGAGCCCCCCGCCCTTTGTCACCGTGATGATCCACGGCGCGGGGTTTCAACTCCCCCGGAACCCCGGCCGGGATGTGCGGACCCTCCCCCCGCCGACATCGGAGCATTTCGAGCCGGCAACGCTGGAAGAGGTTGTCACCCAGGCGAAACAGGTCCCTGGAAATGCGGAGGGGATCAAGGTGCTCATCCTCCGCCACAAAAGTGCCACGGTCGGCGCACGGGATCGCTTGCAGAAGGCGCTCCTCGACGCCGGCCTGAAGACCGAGCAACTGCACCAGCTCACGGGCTACGTGGACTGATGCGGAGGACAGGGACGGTCGCCGGCGGAGGTCCTCGTGCTGAGAGGACGAACCGAAGAGGACGAACCGAGCGCCGGCGGGCCGAGAGATCAACGCCGGCGATTCCAAAGAATCTGCGTCCCCTCCTTGCCGGCCAGCACGATCTCCGGTGCACCGTCGCCATTGAGGTCGCCGGTGCGAATCTGGAGTCCGATGCCGACCTCCCCCTCATTGATGACATACCGGGCAAAGGTTCGGGTCTGGGGATCGAACGTGTAGTACAGGAGGAGGGGGGGCTCGTTGCCGCCGGGGTCTTTGCCGTTGTGCGCGCGAACTCGTTTGCCGGTGAGAAGTTCTTCGCGGCCATCGCCGTCGAGATCGGCGAAGTGGAGCGCGTGCGGCTGGGAGAAGGAGTCGTCGATGACCTGCGGCTCGAACCGCAGCTTGCCGTCATCGCCGGGGCCGCGGCCCCACCAGACGTACAGGCCATAATCGTGTCCCTTGCCCCAGAGGAGGTCAGCCCGGCCATCGCCGTCGAGGTCGCGGACCAGCATGGGACAACTGGCGTGGAGGTCCCAGTCGGGATGCCACACCCATGCCCCGGCGAGGGGATCCCCCTCCGGGCGTTCGTACCAGCCGGCGCCGACCAGGATGTCCTCGCGGCCATCGTTGTTGAGGTCGCCGAAGGCGAGGCCGTGGCCGTTGCCGCTCTCCCCAATGACATGCCGCTGGAGAGTGGGGGCGAGGACCTCTGTGGAGACCGTCTGGTTGCCGCGGCGGACCTCGATGGTCCGCGGCTCCTGGGCGAACGTCCAGATGAGCAAGGGATTAGTCTTGTTCCAGGAGTTGGTGATCCACTCCGGACGGCCGTCGCCGGTGACGTCGTGGAGGAAGGAGGCTTCGTTCTGGGAGAAGCCGGTGTCAACCAGCAGATGTTCGCTCCAGAGCTGCCCGAGGCGCAGTCCCTCCGGGCCAGGATTCTCGTACCAGAAGACCTGCGTGGGGAGGAATGAACCGGCAATCACGTCGATGCGTCCGTCGCCATTGACGTCGTAGGCGAAGTCGCCGTTGGACTCGACGTAACCGTTCCAGTCGGGGAGGAGGCGGAGCGGGCGCGGGACCCAGTCGGGGTTGCGGTACCAGTTGCGGCCGGCGATGACGTCGAGGCGTCCGTCGCCATCGACGTCGGCGATGTCGCACCCCTCATTGGCGTCGATGTAGAGGAACTGCACGTCAAAGGGGACAGGATGCCCGGCGGGGAGGGGGGCGGCGGAGAGTGCGCCGAGGAGGGCGCCGGCCAGGAATAACCAGGGTGCACGGAGGAGGAGAGTGCAGTGAGGGGAAGGTGCGGGACGCATGGGTCGATGGGGATGAAGGAGGGGTTGGGGGTCAGGAGGTCCCGGCCTTGCCAAGGCCGGGCTTGGGGGTGCCTTGCCAAGGCCGGGCTGGGGGGTGGCCGTCATTTATCACCCCGGAAGACGACGACGCTTTTGGCCATCAGGTCGTGCAGGGCTTGTTTTTTGGGATGGAAGCCGGCCACGAGGAACGGGAGTCCCAGCAGGAGTTCACTCAGCAGGCGGCCGAGATGCCGCAGCGAGGCCTGTCCGAGCGTCAGTTCCGCCCCCTTCTCGGCCGTCTGCACGATCAACCCAAAGCTCTCCTTGCCGATGGTCGAACGCGAGGTGGAGGCTTCGTTGACGCTGTAATACATCCACTCGTTGTACAGCCCCATCAGGAGAGGAAAGTAGGTTTGCAGCAGGGCGAACAGCGGGATGTTCTCGCTGTAGATGAACGTCATGCCGGAGACGACTCCCAGCAGCAGGCTCCCCATGCTGACGCGGGCGTTCTTGCTGCCGGCGATGGCCACGAAGCCGACGTTGATGGCCGGCATCAACATGCCTCCAAAGTAGACGCCGAGCGGGAACTTCGCCGCGACCAGTCCGCACGGAACAGCATACATGATCGCCAGAAACCCCGTGATGATGGCCGTGTCGACAGTATGCGTGAGGAACCGCACCCAGAAGCCAGCGAGTTGTCCCGCCTGGACGTGCGTCACAAGCTGCAGCGTCTCGCGGCGGTACACGCCGTACAGACCGGTGGCCCGCATCATGAACAGCGACGGGTAGGAGATCAGGAAGCCGAACGGAACCGCCGCCAGCGAAACCAGCAGCGGGATCAGCCCGAAGAACAGGACCTTGAAAAACAGCGGGCGGTCCTCAGGGGTCCCCACGTCGATGAGAAACCCGAACAGCCAGCCGCCGGCGGCGTCCAACTGGGTGTAACACCATTCCGTGAATGGTCCGGCGTTGATCCCCACCAGCACGACGATGACGATGGCGGGCAGGAACACGCAGCAGGCCACCACCCACCAGTACAGCGTGGCAGGGGCGTTCTTGAAGAAGATCAGCAGTTGCTCCCAGAGAATCCAGGCCTTGAACCGGTGCCGCACCGACATATGCACCAGCGCCTGGGGGAAGAACAAATACGGCAGCACAAAGTAACCGACGATCAACAGGATCACCCCGAGCCCCGGCTGCGTGCTGGTCCCCTGCACCAGTTCCATGCCCCCCAGCGGGACGGCGAGGCCGGCGAAGACCGGGAGCGTCGGGAGCATCACCACCGCCGGCCAGAAGACCAGCCGGAACCCGAGTGCGATCGACTCGTACATGTCGTACTCGACACGATCCTCCTTGAGCTCCTCCTTGGACATGGTGGCATCGATGATCTTCAGCGACAGCGCCCAGAACCAGCCGGGAAGGCCGACGAAGAAGATCACCGCCATCCCCACAAAGAAGAAAAAGATGGGGGACTGATACGGGTTGGGGGGAGGGGGAGGTTCCTCACCCGGGGCGACGTGAACGGCGGGAGCCGCCGCTGTCTCCGGCGCAAAGACGATCAGGCGGAGGTAGAACACGCAGCTCAGGCTGACCGTCAGGAACACCGACCAGATCAGAGCCGTCCGCAGTCCCAGCCGCCAGTACCGCTGCACATACTCCCACGAATTCCCCCACACTTCCTTGTAGAACAGGGCCGGGTCGGGTCCCTTGCGGGCACGTTTGCGGGCCTCCTTGGGGTCCATCTGCCCGGTGACGGTATTCATGCCGCAATGGTGGCAGACCGGATCCTCCGGGTCCGGCATGTCGGCGGCGCAATAGGGGCAGACTTTCTCTTCGGCGTGCTCTGCCTCCAGTTGTTCCAGCTTGAGGCCGCTGAGGAAGTCTTCGCCTTCCGTCGGGGCCGACGGCCGCCCGGCCTTCGTGGTTTTCTGCCCCGCCGCTCCCGCATCGGCTTCGGGAATTTTGATCTTCTCTCCGCACTGCGGGCACTTGATGACCTTGCCGCGGGCCTTGTCCGGCGCGCTGAGGACTTTCTGACAGCCGCGGCAGCGAACCTTCACAGGCATTCGGGGGACTCCACAGCGAGTGCATCAGGAGAAGGGCGTGTTCCCAATGTACCAACTTCGCGTCCGCTTGCACTCTCCGGCGATTGGCCCGCTGGGGAGGCATCCGGCCCGCCACGTCCCCTCGGAGCCCCGCCCGGTCAGCATGTGCCGGGGTGACACACCTCGAATGCTCAGCCTCCCCGGGAGGGGTCCCGTCGGCAACCGGCGGCCGGACGATCTGTCTCTTCGCCTCCCCGCGAAAGGCGTGGCGCTCACCCCTTGTCCCTCTCTCGGGAGAGGGAGATACTCGGGGAGAGGGGGCGGCGAACCTGTGGCCCCCGGGAGCCTCCCTGGAGCACCACTCATGTTGGACGATCCCAAGTACCAGCCGGGAGACCCGCCGGGTCCGGACGCCTGTCCGCCGGGAGTCCTCATCAGCCCGGATACACGACGGAAGGACCGCTTGCCGCCGGGGCAGTCCCGCACGCGCAAATGGCCGGTGCTGCACGCCAGCGCGGTCCCCACCATCGACCTCGCCGCCTGGCGACTGGAGATCGGCGGGTTAGTGGAGCGGCCGCTCGTGTTGACGTGGGAGGAGTTCCGCGCCCTGCCCCGCGTGCGCGTCTTTGCCGACTTTCATTGCGTGACGCGGTGGTCGCGGCTGGGGAATCTCTGGGAGGGGGTCGCAGTGAGGGAGCTTCTTTCCCGAGCCGGCATCCTCCCGCAGGCCCGCTACGTGGTCGCCGAAGGATACGACTGGGGCTGGACCACGAATCTCCCCCTGCTCGATTGTCTGGCGGAGGACGCCCTCTTCGCCGATACGCATGATGGGGAGTTCCTGGACCCCGATCATGGGGGGCCGGTGCGGCTGGTGGTCCCCCAACTGTACGCCTGGAAGAGCGCCAAATGGGTGCGGCGACTGGAATTGACGGAGCACGATCAACCCGGCTACTGGGAACGGGCGGGCTACCACAATCACGGCGACCCCTGGCGGGAAGAGCGCTTCGGTTGAAGGCACAGCCACCTGATCACCATGCAGACAGGCACTGGCAAGAGTTGAAGGTACAGCCACCTAGCGGGATCGCGTAACCGATCCTTCTCCGCGCGTCGCGGGCAGTGATGCTGCCGTTTAGCGTTCGATCGCCCCGATGAAGGGGAGATGCCTGTATTCCCCGTTGAAATCGAGGCCGTATCCCACCACGAATTCGTCCGGAATCTCGAAGCAGACGTAGTCCGGTCTGAGGTCGACGACGGTGCGCGACCGCTTCCACAACAACACGGCCGTGCGGATGCTGTGGGGTTCCAGGTGGCGGACCTCTTCGACCAGCCGCGCGAGGGTTCGACCGGTGTCCAGGATGTCGTCGACCAGCAACACGTCCCGTCCCTCCAGGCAGGGGAGAAATTCCGCATTGATCCGCAGCTCTCCCGGGGAACCGTCGCCGTCGCGATAACTGGATGCCTGGAGCAGCCCGAGTTGGTGCGGGATGGCAATCTGCCGCATCAGATCCGTCACCAGCATGATGCTGCCGGTGAGGACCCCCAGGATCGTCAGGGGACGATCGGCATAGTCGTCCGACAGCCGTCGGCCGAGGTCGCACACGGCGGCGTTGATGGCCTCGGCGGAGAGGAGGGGACGAACAGTCATGCCTCGATGGCGCACGGGAACAGCGGACACTGGGGTCAGGGATTACCGCTCGCTTCGCGGTGGGTCAAGCCAATCCCAGGTCGAGATACAGGGCGGAGCACAGCTCGCGGTGCCGTCGCTGGTGGACGGCCTCCCCCGGCATCCCATTGGCGATGAGGACCGCCACAAGCTGATGTCGCGGATCGGCAAAGGCGATCGACGACTGCGCGCCGCCGTGCCCAAAGGTTTCGGGAGACGCGTGGCGACCAAACCCGTACGGAACCGTTTCGGCACCATAACAGTTGGAATTGAGGATCACGCCCAGGCCGAAGTCGAGCGTGTGCTGGAAGGTGAGGTCGAACAACCCGCGACGGTGGCGTTGGCGGAGGGACGCCACTGTTTCCGGGGCCAGGAGCCGCACGCCGTCGAGTTCCCCTCCAGCGAGGAGCATCTCGTAAAACCGTCCCAGTTCGCGCGCCGGTCCGAGGAAACTTCCGCCGGGGGAAGGGATGTTGGCCGCAGCCGGGAGCGGCGCGGGCCGACACTCCCCCTCTCCGCACTGATGCAGCGATGCCACGCGCCCGCCGTACTCCCCCCGTTGCTCCGGGGTGAGGAGCGGCCACGAGTCCTTCATTCCCAGCGGTTCACAGATGTCCTCACGGACGAGTTGCGCGAACGACCGTCCGTCGATGCGCTGCAAGACCTCCGCCAGAATGAACCAACTGCGCAGGGGGTCGTAGGCGGCTTGCGCGCCCGGCCGCCAGCCGGGACGCAACCGCGCCGCGCAGAGGCGCGACACGATCGTCTCCCAATCCGCTTCCGGCCAGCCGGGGTCGATGGGGGACAAACCGGCGGTGTGAGTCAGCAGGTGGAAGAGGGTGAGGGCGTCCTTGCCGTGTGCGGCGAACTCCGGCAAATAGTGCACGACGGAGTCGTGGAGGGCGAGGCGTCCCCGTTCGATCTGCTGGAGGAGGGCGACGGCGGTGATCGGCTTGCCGGCAGAGAGCCAGGGGAGCAGTGCATCGGCCGTGAGGGGGGTGGCGGGGGCGGCTTCTCCCAGTGCGGCGTCCACCACGACCTCCCGGGCGAGGGAGACGTAGAGCTGGACGCCGAGGTGCCATCCGGCGCGTCGCCCCTCCTCGATCAACGCGGCAGTTCGGGGGAGCGTCGAAGAGAGTGCCGGGGGAGGCATGGGGAGCGGAGAGGCAGGAGGGGCGGCGGGCTGCAAGAGCCGGAATCAGTGGACAGTGGGGGCGGCGGGGGAGCGGGGGAGAAGTTCAGAAAAGCAATCTTGACGGCGCGGGGGAAAATTGTCGATATTTTGGACAGGCTCAGTTGACAGGTCGGCGTCGCGACCTATGATCTTTCCAAAGAGTTGGTTCCTGAGCTGCGTGCAAATTCGTTGGGATCCCCCGTGTCTGAGCCGAAAGGCGGGATCACCATCCGTGGCAGCGGGATTCAAGCTGCGAGGCGAACGGACGACGTGATTGGCTGAAGGGATCGGTTCGACCAGAAGCGCTGTTCTGGGGAAGCCGCCTGAGAATTCTCGCCCGGGAAGCGTGTGAGGTTGCCAACCCGTGACCCCTGTTCGGTCGACGACGCCGTCAATGTGAAGTTGCGGGAGGACAAGGCGCTGTCAGGTCCCCGGTGACCGCGAAGAAGCGGTTGGGACGAGGCTTCGCGTGGTTTGTCCTCCTCCGGCCGGCCCCGGTGATGATCCTGGGAAGGCCCTGCGAACTCGTACATCCAAGGAGCGCCCCATTCCCCCGCATCTGGGGAGGGGGCTCACCATCCGGGACCCGGATCAGCGTCCGGGAACGAAACCACCCGCGTGGCCGTGTCGCCGGATGAGGATGTTCCGGCGCATCGTGGGCGATGCGCGGGAAGCCGGTGTGCCCCAGCGGGTTCATCGGCGGATGCAGTGTGCCCAGACGGCCGCTGCGTGCCAACCGGAACAGGGGCTCCTCTGCCCTCCACCGGTGGGCCGGCTTCGTTTTCGGGATCTGTTCATCGCGGACGAATTCGCCCCACGTGGGTGCTGCTGGGCTTCCCCCGGAACCCCAGCCCCCACCCCCAACTTTCCATGCCGACGGACCGCGGCTAGCTGCCAAACTCCGCCGCCAGGCTCCGTCGCACCGCAGGATAGACGTCTGTCCGCGGCCCTGATTGCTCTCGATTGGAAACTCTCTCTGGACCTGCTTTATGGCGACATCACGCTCACGTTCCTCGCGACGTCCCAACCGCAAACCCCGCACACTGGAAGTCGACGCTCTGGAGAACTTCGACCGCGACCAGGAACTCGCCGACGTGGAATTCGAAGAGGACGACAACGACAGCTTTGACGCCGACGCCTCGACCGAAGAGGAACAGGCACCTCGCAGCCGCCGCGCCCAGTCCCCCAAAACCGGTCTCGAGGACGACTTCGGAGCGGACATCGTGGCGGATGAACCGCTTCCCGCCACCGCGGAGAGTGGAGAGCTCCCCGCCGCCGGCGACGCTCCCCCCGCCGACTCCAACGGCACGGCAGAAGTGCGGCCCTACACTTCTCAGGGGGACGAGGGGGGGCAAAAGCGCGGCCGCCGCCGCCGCCGCCGCGGTCGCGGGCAGCAGGAGTCCGGTTCCTATGAGCAGCGCAGTGCCGGCCAGCAGACGCAGGTCCGGGGACGCTACGAGCAGCGGGGACAGCGCGGCGGACATCGCCACGACCGCAATCGCCAGCAGCGCGGCCGTTACCAGAAGGCCCCCGTGGGCGAATCGCACGAACCCCCGGTGATGAGCGGCACCTTCGAGGGGGTCCTGGAACTGCATCCCAAGCGGTACGGCTTCCTCCGCACCGCCGCCAACGACTATGGGGCCGTCGATACCGACCCGTTCGTCTCCAGTTCCCTCGTCGAGAAGTACAACCTCCGCGAAGGCGTCAAGATCATCGGAGAAGTCGGACCCGGGGTGCGCGGGCAAGGGCCGCGGCTGCTGGAGGTCATCTCCATCGACGGCCGCACTCCCGAGGAGTACCAGAAGATCAAACACTTCGATCAGCTCACCCCCATCAACCCCTTTGAGCAGATCAAGCTGGAGACCGGTCCGCAGCCCATCACGATGCGGGTGATGGACCTGCTCACGCCGATCGGCAAGGGGCAGCGGGCGCTGATCGTCGCACCCCCGCGGTCCGGCAAGACGATGCTCCTCCAGGACATCGCCAACGCCGTCAGCAAGAACCATCCCGAAATCCATCTCATCGTGCTGCTGATCGACGAGCGCCCCGAAGAGGTGACCGAGATGCGGCGGATGGTCCGCGGCGAGGTTGTGGCCTCGTCGATGGACCGCGACGTCGAAAGCCACGTCCGCATCAGCCAGCTCGTGGTGGAGCGTGGCAAGCGGATCGCCGAGTCCGGCCGCGACTGCTTCATCCTGCTGGACTCCATCACCCGCTGCGCCCGCGCCTTCAACAAGTGGGTCGGCGGCGGCCGCGACGCCAAAATCCAGACCGGCGGTCTCGACGTCCGGGCGATGGAAATCCCCCGCAAGATGTTCGGCACCGCCCGGCGGTTCGACGAAGGGGGATCGCTGACCGTCTGCGCGACGGCTCTGATCGACACCGGCAGCCGCATGGACGACGCCATCTTTCAGGAGTTCAAGGGGACCGGCAACATGGAGCTGGTCCTCAGCCGCGAACTGGCCGACCGCCGCATCTGGCCGGCGATCGACATCAGCAAGTCCGGCACCCGCCGGGAGGAGAAGCTCCTGCCGCCCGACGTTCTCGAAGGGGTGACGATGCTCCGCCGGGCACTCGTCTCGATGAGTCCGGTCGATGCCATGATCGAACTGACCAAAAAGCTCATGGCCTTCCCGACGAACGCCGAGTTCCTCGCGCGCGTCCGCCAGGTGCTCTGACATCACCCGCCTGCGTGTTCCCAAGCCCGCCGACGGCGTCGGCGGGTCCCGAGTGAAGTCGCCTCGACGTGCACCAGCTCGCCCGTCAGATTCGCGTCGCCTGCATCCTGGAGGCGACGGCACGCAAGCCGGGGAACGTCCATCCCCAGGCGCGGTTTCAAGACCTGGCATACGCCGACTTCGTCCGCTCGGCCGACGCGGCCGCCCCGTGGCTGGCCCGCGCCGCCGAGCTGGGCGTCGGCCGGAGCGTGCTGCACGCCGTTGAGGCGACGCAGGCCGCCGTCGGTCGGAACACCAATCTCGGCCTCGCGCTGCTGCTCGCTCCGCTCGCCGCCGTCCCCCCCGAGAGTCCTCTCGGGAAGGGGATTGAACCGGTGCTCCACGCACTCACCGTGACCGACGCCGTCCATGTTTATCGTGCCATCCGCTGCGCGGCGCCGGCGGGACTGGGGCGGGTCGCCGAGCAGGATGTCTCGCGGGAACCGACAGAAACCTTGCGGGGGGTGATGTCCCGCGCCGCGGAACGGGATCTCATCGCCCGACAGTATGCCTGCTCATTTGAGGATGTGCTGGGCTTCGGTCTGACGACCCTGCGGGAGTGGTGGGAGCGCTGCTCCTCGGCTCCGCAGGTTCCTCCGGAGTGGGCGCCGCTCCCCCGCTGGGAAGGTGCTGTCCTCGGCCTCTCTCTGTCGCTGCTGGCCTGCTGGCCTGATTCCCTCATTGAGCGGAAGTGCGGCCGCAGCACTGCGCTGGAGGCCTCAGCATATGCCTCCCGGGTCCTGCAAGCGGGCTGGCCCGAACACGCGGCCGGGTGGGAGGCCCTCGCGGCGTACGACCAGTGGCTCCGCAGCGACGGTCATCGCCGCAATCCGGGTACGACGGCCGATCTGGTGGGAGCTGTCCTCTTCGCCGCCCTCCGCGAACGTCACTGGCGGCTGGAGGAATGGGCGGTGGAGGAGAGGGCGCCGCTCGAGAATGTCTCCCCCAACCGCCACCCTCACCGGGTCTGATCGGACTGTCGGTCTCGGTCTCCGACTCTCCCGGATGGCAATTCCGCCCGCCGTCGGCCAAGCCGGGTCTGGACCGGCTCCACGACGCCGACGGCAACGAACGGTATCGCGATGTGAAGCTTCCGCGTCGTTTCGAGAGCGGAGTGAACAGGGTCCACCTGCCGTCGTCTGCGGTCCCGACGACCGTTCGCCTTCCCGCTCTCCGCTGAGAGAAGCCACCACTCCGACCAGTCGGAGCACTTGATCGCACACGCTGGGGTACGGACGGAAGGGGGGCGTTCACTCCCGCAGCGGCTGGTCCGAGAGAATGATCTTGCGGTAGGTGATTCCCCCCCGCACGCCGTCCAGGGCGACATAGCCGGCCGGTGGCAGTCCGCTCGTAGGGAACGTCATCCGCAGCGTCTCCTGGCCGTTGATCCACACCCGCAGCCGGTCGCCGTCGACGCTCATGTGGAAGGTGTTCCACTCTCCCAGCGGTTTGGCGGCGTTGACCCGGGGTTCTTGCACGGCAAAGAGCGAGCCGGTGCAGTACTGGTGAGGCGCCATGCCGGCGTCGTTGCTGAGTTGGATTTTGAGGGCATTCCGGTCGAGGCGGCCGCTGCCGGAGTACCGGAAGTAGACCCCCCCGCTGCCAATGTCGGAGTTGATCCGATATTCCATCATCAGTTCGAATCGCTCCAGTTCGCGGGGCGAGAGGAGGAGCGCCCCCTCGACGCGCTCCTCGGAGGCGGTCCACTCGCCCTCGGGGCCGTTGGTCCAACGCCGGCTGCCGACGGGCCGCCACTCCGTCCGCTGGTAGAGGCGTTCTCGCAGGGCGGCACCGGCGGCCGCGGCGGCGGACTTGGGATACTGTTGCTCCAGTTGTTCGATCCGGGCGAGGGCGGCGGAAATGTTCTCGCGGGCCAGTTCCTGCTGGGCGAGGGCCGCTTCCCGCTGGGCCAGCCGCTCCTCGAATTCCTCCCCGAGCGGTCCCGCCTCGGTCAGCAACGCGCGGCGGCGGCTGGAGCTTCCGTCGCCGGCATAGGTCAGAAACAGCGCTGCCCGGAACTTGAGGGATGGCTCTGCCTGTGCCAGCCGTTTGTCCACCAACGAGATGATCGATGCGGCGTCCAGCTCGGCGAGGGGTTTCTGGATCGAGGTCGTCCGGGCCTTGGCGGTGAGCACGCCGTCGGCGTAGCTCTCGAATTCCACGGGGATCGCTCCCAGCCGGAGACGATCGCCCGGTCGGAGTTCCCGCACGGCGGCTTCCACGTCCTGCCAGAACTGAATCAGTTGCTGAACGTCCTGGCGGTCCCATTCCACGAGTTCCTGGGCCTCCGCCAGGCGCGGGTCGGCCTGGGCCGCGTCGATCAATTCCAGTGCCCGTTCGAAGTCACGAGCCGCGGCAGCCTGGCCGAGCTGTTGCCGAAAGGCCACGTAGGGGAGAGGTTGCCGACGGGGATCGGGCGGAGGAGGGGGAACCTGCGGCGTAGGGGTCGGCGTTTCAAAGGGCTGCGTCTCCGGGGAGGGGGGAGGCGCGGCAGCAGCCAGGGACCGCGGCTCGATGCTCCGGCCCACCAGCGGCACGCCCCACGCAGGTCCGGCAGAGAGCCGCAGCATCCACAGGTCCCCCGACCCGAGCGGATCGTCGCTGTAGAACAGCCATTGCTCGTCATCGGTGACGCAGAACTGCCGATGCCCGCGCGAGGGGACGAAGTGGGGAGGGGAAACTTCGGCGATCAGTTCGGATCCGCCGAAAGGGAGGTTGACGGCGGAGCGACGGGCCCGCCGGAGCTGACGACCGTCGAAGAGATATTGACGCAGCCCGTCGCTCGACAGCCGCGGATGCTCCCCGGGAAACTGGACGATCCGCACCTGGCCGAACGGTTCGCGGGGATTCGCCTGGGCGAACGCCACGCGGGTTTCGGTGATCCCTTGTCGCTCCCGGGTGAAGTACAGGCGGTCTCCGCTGGAGAGGATCTGGGCAGCGGGATAACGGGCGTCTTCCTCTGCGTCCGAGAGGAGAATCTGTGGTTCTTCAAACTCCGCGAGGGGGGAGGAGCGCGTGAGGGCGCGGAGGCGTCCCTTGGCCGGCAGGGTGTAGACGATCCACAGCCCGGCACCGTCGATGCTGGGAGAGGCCGCAGCCTCGCTGCTGCTGGTCAGCCGCAGCAGCCGCGGTTCCTCGAAGGGATGCAGCGGCGAGGGACGGGCGGCCGTGAAGATTCCCCGACCCTCCGCGCGGTCGGCGGCAAAAAAGATGGCCAATCCATCGGACGTGACAAACGGATCGAACTCGTTGCCGATGGTGTTGAGCGCGTGCAGGGGAACCGCCTCGCCGACGGCCAGATTCAAATAGGGGGCGGCAAGGAGTGCACTCTCGCCGGTGGGAATGGCGGCGGTGTCAAAGACGACTTCGGCGTTCGGCGCGAACAAGACCTGCCGGGACTGGTCAAGGCGTCCGGCACGGGCGATGGCGAGGGTATGCGCGCCGGGGGAGGCTTGAACCTCACACGGGGTAAGCAGGAAGCCGCCGTCCGCAGTGCGGGCGGGAGAGCCGTCCACGAAGACATTCCAGCCCGGTTCGGAGGTGTAGACGCGAATGCTGGCGACCTCGAACTGAGGGAGCGGTGCGGGGGGGGGGGATTCCACCCGCAACACCTGTTCGACGGGAGGAGCGGGACGGGTCGCGGCGTTGCCGGCCGGTGAGGATGGGGTCTCCCTCCCGCAGCCGCAGCAGAGCAGCAACAGCAGGCAACGGAACATTCCGCAGCTTCCCGGTCGGTGGGAGCGCCACTGCTTCCGGGCGAAACCGTGACAGGGAGATGAAGCGGGGAACCGGTTCATGGGAGGTCGTGCGGTCCGGGAAACCCGCTCGAGGGGCCGCTGCTCCCCGCGCCTCAGACACACGCACGCCGGCCTCGTCTCGTCAGGGTGGGGTGATCGGCGCGGCGTCGGAGAGCGCTGTGAGTTGCTGCCGGGCCTCCTGGGCGGGGGGGGACCAGGGATAACGTTCCACCAGCTCCTGGAGGATGGTACGGGCTTCGTCGTCGCGGTTGAGTCGTCGGAGGGCCAGGGCCGCTTCCAGGCCGCTGCGCGCGGCGAGCAGTTCATCGTCATGATGGACGAGAAACACCCGCAGGAAAGCCGCCGCCGCTTCGTCCTGTTCATGGCGGTGGAGTCTGGTTCGGCCGAGGATATACCACGGCCCGCCACGGATCGAGGGCGGCATCCGCTCCACCTCGCGCTCCCACAGCCGGAGCTGCTCGGGAGACGTGAGATGAGTCTGCAGGTTCGTGCTCCACAGGAGCGCCTGGGCCAGTCCGCCGACGTAGCGGTCGCCGCTGCGTTCAAGTTTCTTCAGTTCGGCGACGGCGGCGACCCGGCTGGTCGTTTCTCCCAGAAGGAGGCTCGCGCCCACGAGTCGCACGGCACTGTTGGGGGAGACGAGCCAGCGGCGCGCGGTCGCCTGCAGGAGGGGAGGGATCGGTTCCGGCGTCCACAACAGGGGCGCCACGCCCCAGTGGCGGTGATGCGGGTCGCTCTCCACGAGCTGCACGAACCGCGTCACCGCTAGTCCCAACTCCCCTTGCCGGCTGTGACAGCGGACCAGTTCGGCATACAGCTCGCGGCGGATCCATTCGCGACCCTCGGTCTCCAGGGCGCGCTGGAAGGCGGCGACGGCCGGCTCGATTTCCCCCTGGCGATAGTGCTCTAACCCTCGTTGATGGTCGGGGGTGCGGTAAACCTCGACGGCGACCACTTCCCCGGAGGGAACGCTCCGCGGCGGCCCACCCCCGCTGACCCGGATCGTGAGGGCGTCGGCGGTGTAATCGGCAACGTCGCCGACGATCGTCATCAGTCCGACGGAACCTTCCGGGCGGATGGTCACGCGGTCAGCCGCCGGCAGATCAGCCGCAGGCATCGCGACCGACAGGCACCAGCCGAGCGCGGCGGCCCACGGGGCGGTCCGGAGCAGCGGGCGCATCACGGGCCTCCCTGGCCGCCGCCGGCGGTTGAGCTGCTTGGGGCGGGGCGAAACACGACCGGCAGGAGCATCACGAACCCCGCGGTGATCGCCATGTCGGCGACGTTGAAGATGCCGGTCCGGATCGGACCATAACCCGGCAGTTCCAGCGGTCCCGTGGTCAAGATCAGAAAGTCGATGACATGGTTGTCGAACCGGAGGCGGTCGATCAGATTGCCCGCTCCGCCGGCGACGATGAGGGCGAGCGCCCCCCAACTTCCGGCGTCGCGGGGGCGACCGGCCAGCAGGCAACCGCTCACCGCCGCCAGAATCACGCCGTTCGCCACCGTCAGCAGCCAGAACCGCGCCTGGGGGTGGCTGTCCCCCAGAAAGCTCAAGAAGGCGCCGGGGTTCTCGGCGTACTGAATGCGCAACAGCCCCCCGGCATAGAGGCGCGGGGCGTTGGCGGTCTCTCTCCAGTGCTGCCGCGCGTAGACTTTCGTGGCCTGGTCGATGGCCAGCAGGGCGACCACGCAGGTCGTCAGCACCAGGGTCCGCGACAGGGGGCAGGCCAGCAGGGCCGCTGACGATCCGCACGCCGCTGCGCACCGGGAGGGAGCATCGGACGCCGGAACGCCCTCAGCGGGCGGCGAACTGCGTGACGTCCTGGTAGACATAGCGGCCATCGTTCTGGGCGGCGAGTTTCGTCAGAAAGTTTGGCGGGGGCTGACCGTTCGTGAGCAGCAGCGGGCCGCGGCCGAACTCGATACAGTGAATCCGCGCGCCTCCGCGGTTGCGGCGCTTGATGGCGTCGAGTTGCTTGGCAGTCAGGTACGGCTCGCCGGCATCGGACAGAAAGAAGATCACATCCGGGTTGAGGTCCAGCGCCGCCAGCAGCCCTTTCTCGTGGTTGGTGCCGGCATCGGTATTGATCCCGGCGATTTGCAGCCGCACCTCCAGCCGCTGGGAATCGGTGCCGAAGAACATTCCGAAGCGGCCGGCATCGAGCTTCAGAGCCGTTTCGGAGTTGCAAAAGATGACCTGGAACTGCTGGGTTTCATTCAGGCGTTCGAGGCTGGCGAGGAGTTCCATCTTGGCGACTCGGAACGCACCGTAGTCGGCCATGCTGGAGGAGGAATCGATCAGATACACGAACCGCCGCCCCTGGTCCTCCACGCCCAGGAAGCTCGTGCCTCCCGTGCTGCCCCCGGACGCGGCCGGCGGCGCTCCGGAACCGCTCCCCTGAGAGGCGAGCAGGCGTTCCACTCCCGTGGCTGTTCGCGGCAGCCCTCCCGCTCCGATCACCGGCGTCGAACTGAGCGTCGGCAATTGCAGGGGGATGGGAGGTTGTGTCGGCACCGGGGCAGGCGCCGCGGCGGGAAGAGCCGCCGCCGTCTCCTCCGCCGTGGGCTCGCGGGGTTCATCTTCAGCAAGTGCAGGCTCCATCACTGCCGTGGGACGCAAGTAGAGTCCCACCTCGCGGAAGGCCTCCCCCTCTTCCCCGGCGATGTCCGGCTGACACCCCGGCAACCGCGCCACGACCAGTAGCACTGCCACCAGCACGCCGTGGAACCCCAGCGACATCACCCAGCTTGGGATCGTCACCCAGCGGAGATGCGGTTGGAGCCAGTCCGGAAGCGTCGGCTGGGAAACAAGACGCGGCATACGAGCAGTTTACGGCCGCTGAAGAGACAGGGTCAACGGCGGAATTTGACCGATCAGCGGCTGAGTGGTCCGTGGTTCGCCCTCCGGATTCCGCCCCCTTCTCCGGAAGGGGGGCCGGATCCGCTCTCCGGAGCGGAAGGAGGGATGAAGCCGTCGATCGCGAGACCCCGGAGGGAGGGAGAGAACGAGGGAATCATTGACCCCTCCGGCGGCCCCACTGAACAGCTCCGTGCGGGAACTTCCGTCCCCGGTTCGCGCCGTCTCTCCGCTTCTTCCTCCCCGCTTCCAGGGAAGAGTTTCCCCCGATCGCCGCTGGCAGCCCCCCCCCCACAATTCCCGCAATTCTGGCCGTGCAACCGGAGGACGCGTACACTCCCATTCAGGCGCCGGTTTCTCCTGCCGCCGGGAACGCGGCGCCAGCGTCCCGGGATCGATCTGTGAGCCACGTTTCCACTCTGCCGCGAACGCTCACCCGCCACGTGGAGCGGGAGGAACACCGCCAACGACCGCTCGACTTCCGGCTCATCGCCCGGCTGCTCGGTTACACGCGGCCGTACGCCGCCAAGCGGAACTGGCTGTTCGTCACAGTCCTGCTTCGGTCAGTGCAGTTGCCGGCGCTGACGTGGTGCATCGCGGCGGTGATCAACGGGCCGATCGAGCGCCGGGACGTGGCCGGGGTCGCCTGGGGGGCCGCGGGATTTGCGCTGCTGGCGATCTCGACGCAGGTGGTGATGCACTTTCGCCAGCGGCTGGCGCTGGAGCTGGGAGAAGCAGTCGTCGCCGACGTCCGCAACGCCCTGTTCGCCCATCTCCAGTCGCTCCGGATGAAGTGGTTCCACCAGACGAAGGTCGGGCGGGTCATCAGCCGCATGACCTCCGATATCGAGGACGTCCGCATCGGCGTGCAGGAAGTGCTGTTTGTCAGTCTGGTGCAACTGGGGCAGATGCTGGTCGCGATGGCGGCGATGATCTGGTACGACTGGACGCTGTTTCTGATCGTGTTGGGCCTGGCCCCGGTGTTGTGGCTGATCAACCGGCATTTTCATCGTCGGCTGAGCACCGCACTGCGGAATATGCGGGAGTCCTTCAGCCGCGTCACCGCCACGCTGGCGGAGTCGGTGGTGGGAATTCGTGTCACGCAAGCGTTCGTCCGTCATGAGGAGAACGCGCGCATGTTCGAGGAATTGGCCGCCGACCACTCCCGCTACAACACGCAGGTGCTCCGCACGCACGGGTTGTTCCTGCCGCTGCTGGACCTCAACAGCCAGGTCTTTATTGTCGTGCTGCTGGCAGTGGGGGGATGGCGGGTGCTCCAGCCGGACGGCGCCATGCGTCTGGGGGACCTGGTGGGGTTCTTCTTCATGGCGAACCTCTTCTTTTCCCCCATCCTGATCCTCGGCAACCAGTACAACCAGGCGATGACCGCCATGGCGGGAGCCGAACGGCTGTTCGCCCTGCTCGATCTCCAGCCGGAGTGGACCGATCCTCCCGATGCACTTTCCCTGGAACACCTCGAAGGACGGGTCGAGTTTGACCATGTGACATTCGGTTACGACCCGGCACGACCGGTGCTGCACGACCTGTGCTTCACCGTCCAGCCGAGTCAGACGGTCGCTCTGGTGGGGCACACCGGCAGCGGCAAAACGTCGATCATCAACCTCGTCGCCAAGTTTTACCTCCCCCAGGAGGGAGTCATCCGCATCGACGGCTATGACCTCCGCTGCCTTGCCAGCGACTCGCTCCATCACCACCTCGGCATCGTGCTCCAGCACAACTTTCTGTTCCACGGCAGCGTGGCGGAGAACATCCGCTATGGCAAACCGGACGCCACCGATGACGAAATTGCCTCCGTGCTGGAGCGTCTGGGGTGCGGCGACCTGCTGGAGGCATTGCCCGACGGCCTGGCGACCGCGGTGGGCGAACGGGGGGCGACGCTCTCGGCCGGTCAGCGGCAGCTCATTTGCTTCGCCCGCGCCCTCATCGCCGACCCGCGAATTCTGATCCTCGACGAAGCCACCAGCAGCATCGACAGCGCGACGGAAGCCCGCTTACAGCAGGCCCTGCGGGTGCTCCTGGACGGGCGGACCAGCTTCGTGGTGGCGCATCGCCTCAGCACGATCCGGGGCGCCGACCTGGTGCTGGTGCTCGACCACGGTCGGATCGTGGAACGCGGACGGCATGAAGACCTGCTGGCCCGTCGCGGCGTCTACGCCGCCTTGCACGACCGCTTCGTCCAGCGATGAACAAGTGACGCGGCATCACGCAAGCATGGCCGCAACCGGCGGCGCCTCCCCGCTGCTTAGAACGCCGGGACGATCGGCGTCACGGACGTCACCACCGGGTCAGACACTGCTGATCCCTGCGTGATCGGCACCGGAGCGCCAAGCTCCACCGGCTGCGTGAAGCCTCCGGAGGGGAAACCCGTGTTTTGAGCCGGGGCCATCAGAACGGGGCGCGAGCCGCCGGGAATGATCGTGGTCGGATGTACGCCGGTCAGGGGGGCCGTCTGCACCATCACCGGCTGCGGCGCGGCGGCGGCATTCCATCCCCCCGGGCCGGCGGCCGCGGGTGAGATGATCTGCGTCGTCGCCGACAGCGGGACTCGGCCGCCGGGGCCTGTTCCAGCCGGGACGGTGATCGCCGATGGTCCGGCCAGCGGCATCCCCGCCGTCGTTCCCGAGGCCATTTCTCCGGGCGCGAAGAAGACCGGACCGAAAGGGGCCATGCTCATGGTCCCGGAGGGTGAGTAGGCGGTGTGAGGGACGCCGGAAAACATCAGCGGATCGGCGGGACGAGCCGTCCGCGGGAAGGGACTCAGCAGCGGGTCGTACTGCGGCATCTGCTGAGCCAACTGCAACGAAGGGGAGGGGTATCCCGCGGTGGCGATCGCTCCCAGACGTGACGCCACCTGGGGTTGATAGTGTTGATAGGCCAGGGAGCGTTGGTAGAGGGCAGCAGCTTCGGCGGTGCGGCCAGTCCGCTCATACACCTGTCCCAGTTGGGCCAGCACACGCGGGTGGCGTGGGTTCTGACGGAGCGCCAACTGCAACGACGCTTCAGCCCCCGCGTAATCGCCGAGCTTCTGTTGCAGGGAGGCCATCTCCAGATGGGCCTCGGGCATATGCGGCTGCGTCGCCACCCAGGCGGTCAGGAGTTCCTGAGCCTCGGCCGTCCGACCCTGCTCATGCAGGAGGCCGGCCAGGGCATGGTAGGTCGGCTGATGGCTGGGATTGAGGGCCAGCGCGTGGTCGTACATCCGCTCGGCCCCGATCAGGTCCCCCTGCCGCTGCATCGAAGCCGCCACGTTGAACGCATAGTCGGCGTTCCAGGGATCATTCATCAGCGCCTGTTCGAAGGTGCGGCGCGCGGCGGTGTAATCGCCGGTGCGATAGTAGTGATGGCCGATGCGGTTGCGCATCCAGCCACTGCTCATGTTGCAGCCGCTCTGAATCAACGTCACCGCCAGGAGGGCCAGAGCCGCGCGAGGGGCGATAGAGCGGCGGAGATCGGGGCGCATGGAGGCGATCCGCGGAGAGGAGGGTGACGAGGGGACAGGGGTCTTGGGGCCGGTGGCGAGAAGCGCTCCGGCCGCATCCCCTGCGGAGGATGAGGGGGCGGGACACTATCAGCCCTGCCGGGGGGGCAACAAGATCGTTTTCCACTCGCTGTCGTCGGCAGCGGGACGCCCCCTCACCCTCCGGTCCTGAGAGCCGACTTCCAGAGCAGAGATCAACTGGTCAAACAACTGCAACCGATTGACACTTCCACGGTTGAGGCGAATACGTCCCTCGCCGGGGGGACCGTGAAAAAACTTCGGCAATCTTCGCCGCTGGGAAGCCAGCACGGGAGGGACTACCATGAGAGCGCTGAGATTTCCGGCAATTCAGGAGATGCGACATGCGGTGGTGGATGGGGCTGTGGATCGGGCTGGCGAACGCCGCCGGCGGGATGGACCAGTGGCCCGAATTTCGTGGGCCGACGGGGGATGGACATGCGCGCGTGAGTGGTCTCCCGGTCCACTGGAGCGAAGCGACCAACATCGTCTGGAAGACGCCGCTCCCGGGGCGGGCCTGGTCCTCGCCGGTGGTCTGGGGGGAGCAGGTCTGGCTCACGACCGCCACGGAGGACGGCCGCGAACTCTCCGCCCTCTGTGTGGACCTCTCCTCAGGTCGCCTGGTGCATGAGGTGAAGGTCTTCTCCGTGGCGGAGCCCCAGCCGATCCACAAAACGAACACCTACGCCTCCCCCACGCCGGCCATCGAGGCGGGGCGGGTCTACCTCTCCTGGGGGAGTGCCGGGCTGGCCTGCCTCGACACCGCCACCGCCGAAGTCCTGTGGGTTCGCCGCGATCTGGAATGCAACCACTTCCGCGGGGCGGGGTCCTCCCCCATCCTGTATGAGCATCTGCTGATTCTGCCCTACGACGGCTACGACTATCAGTACGTTGTGGCTCTCGACAAGGCGACCGGTGAGACGGTCTGGAAGGTCGATCGGCCCCACAACTTCGGGACCGAGAACGGCGACACCAAGAAGGCCTACGCCACGGCCCAGGTGATCGACGTCGCCGGACGTAAACAGCTCATCGTCCCCACCTCGAAAGGGGCCTTCGCCTACGACCCGCTCTCCGGCGCGGAGCTCTGGCGGGTGCGATACAACGGATTCTCCACGGCGGCTCGGCCGCTGTTTGCCGAGGGGCTGGTCTTCATCAGCACCGGTTTCAGCAAGTCGGAACTCGTGGCCGTCGATCCCACGGGAACCGGCGACGTCACCGATACCCACATCCGCTGGATTGAGACCAAGGCCATGCCCTCCAAACCGTCTCCGCTGTACGTCGACGGGCGTCTGTACACGATCGAGGATAAAGGGGTTGCCACCTGTTTGGAGGCGAAGACGGGAGCAAAGGTCTGGCAGGATCGCGTGGGGGGCAACTATTCCGCATCTCCCCTCTCTGCCGAAGGGTGCATCTACTTCCTGAGCGAAGAAGGGAAGGTGACGGTGATCGCCGCGGGACCGGAATTTCAGGTCCTGGCGGAGAACCAGCTCGACGACGGGATCGTCGCCTCGCCGGCCGTCGCCGGGCGTTCCCTGCTGATCCGCACGACGACGCACCTGTACCGCATCGAGGATCGCTCCCGCGCGGAGCGGTGAGCGGTGGGTGCGGCCGTCGCGGCCGCAGGCCGTGCAGCCGCCTCTCCCAGCTCTTCCGGGGTGGCAGGCAGACTGACGAGGAACAGCCGGCCGCATCCCTCTCGGCACTGCGCGACCGTTCGACCGCCTGAAGCGGGTCGCTCGCGGTGAGGTCGTGGAAGGAGACTGACCAGCGGCAGCCGGCAACAGGCCGGTCTCTCTGCTCATGCCCCGGGGGACGAATTCGTGCCGAGCGGGAGTTGCCCTTCCCGCGGCGGGTGGTTTCGGGTATGTCGTGCCCCCGGAGGGGATTCCCCTCATCCGCCACTCGGACTTACGGGTAGAATGGAAACATGACCCGCTCCATCGACCGAGACCTGAAACGCTTCAACGAGATCGTCCGCGGACGCATCCGCAAGGACCTCAAAAAGTACATCAACCACGGCGAGCTCATCGGTCGCAAGGGGCGCGAAACCGTCTCCATCCCGGTGCCGAACATCGAGATTCCGCACTTCCGCCACGGGCAGAAAGGGTCCGGCGGCACCGGCCAGGGGGAGGGGGAGATCGGCCAGCCGATCGGCCGCGGACAGGACGAAGGCGACGGAACCGGCGAGGCCGGCAGCGAGCCGGGCGCGCACATCCGCGAGGTCGAGGTGACACTCGAGGAACTGGCCCAGATGCTCGGCGAACAACTGGAACTCCCCCACATCGTCCCCAAAGGAAAGGATTCGATCCGTTCCCGCAAGGACCGCTACTCGACCATCGGTCGCACCGGACCCGATTCGCTCCGGCACTTCAAGCGGACGTACAAGGAAGCCCTCAAACGGCAGATCGCCAGCGGCCAATACGATCCCCAAAAGCCGGTCATCATCCCCACCCCCGAGGATGAACGCTTCCGAAGCTGGAAGACCGTCTACGAACCGCAGGCCAACGCCGCCATCCTCTACATCATGGATGTCTCCGGCTCGATGACCGACGAGCAGAAGGAGATCGTGCGGATCGAGGCGTTCTGGATCGACACCTGGCTCAAAAGCCAGTACGACGGCATCGAGCGGCGGTACATCGTGCATGACGCCGTCGCCCACGAAGTCGACGAGGAGACGTTCTATCGCGTGCGGGAGTCGGGAGGGACTCGCATCTCCTCCGCCTACAAAAAGGCCAAGGCGATCATCGAGCGGGATTTCCCCCCCAGCGACTGGAACATCTACTGCTTCCAGTTTTCCGACGGCGACAACTGGGGGGAGGACAACCGCGACTGCCTCAAGACGCTGGTCGAACACCTGCTCCCCATCAGCAACCTCTTCTGCTACGGGCAGGTGCACAGTCCGTACGGGTCGGGAGACTACCTCAAGGAGCTGCGGCGGCTGGGAGACAAGTTCGAGAACCTGATTCTGAGCGAAATCGACAACAAGGAAGGCATCTACGATTCCATCAAGACGTTTCTCGGAAAGGGGAAGTGAGGGAGCGACGCGGCCGCAGCCACGACTCGAAACTCCCCCCGCAGTCCGGGGGCATGACGGTCGGTTGATTGAATCGACTGGGCGCGTTTTCAGTAACGGGTCCTCGGCCGGGTGAGGGAGCGAACTCCCGGAGCATCGCGCACCCCTTCACCTGGGCCCTCTTTCCCGGAGCAGTGGAACGGGTCCCGCCGACGGCGTCGGCGGGCTGGGGTGGGAGGAGGTGAGCCGGAATTGCCCCGTCCTGCCCACTCGCCTACGCTGGGATGATGATGTCCCGCTCTTTCCCGCGCTGGCCGTTCGTCCTGTTCTTCCTGTCCGGCTTCAGCGGGCTGGTCTACCAGATCGTGTGGCTGCGTTTAGCCTTTGCAGCCTTCGGCGTCGTGACGCCGGTGATTTCGGTGGTGCTGTCGGTCTTCATGTTCGGGCTGGGGATCGGTTCGTGGCTCTCGGGGGCGGTGGTCCGCCGCTGGCCGTGGCAGCGCGGAACGGCCCTGCGAGTGTACAGCCTGGCGGAATTCCTGATTGGGGTGGGAGGCGTGCTCGTGCCGCTGATCTTCCAGCAGGGGGCGGCGGAGCTGCTGACGGCGGGAGAGAGCGATTCGGTGCGTTATCTCGTCTCCTCCGCCGGGATCATGGCCCTGGCCTTGGCCCCCTTCTGCCTGTGCATGGGGACGACCTTCCCGTTCATGCTCCAGGCGATCCGCGCCGAACGGCAGGAGCGCGAGAGTTTCAGCTTTCTGTATCTGGCGAATGTGCTGGGGGCGTTATGCGGGACGCTGCTGACGCCGCTGGCGCTGGTGGAGCTGTTCGGGCTGCGGGGGACGCTGGCGATGGCCGTCGCAGCGAACTGGCTGGCGGGACTGATCAGCCTGCGGATGAGTGTCGCCGCTTCGTTCCTCTCACCGGCGACACAGGCCGGTCCGGAGACGCCGGAGGTCTCGGCATCGGAGTCGTCCCGGGGCCGCGCACCGCGGTTGGCGTGGTGGACGCTCTTCACGACCGGGATGACCTCGATGGGGATGGAGATCGTGTGGACGCGGGCGTTTATGCCGGTCTTGAAGACGCAGGTGTACTCGTTTGCGGGTCTGTTGTTCACCTACCTGCTGGCGACGGGGTGCGGCTCAGCGGTGTATCGTCGCCACTTGGCCCGAGGGGGGGCCGTCTCGAATGACCGCCTGCTGGGACTGTTGTCGCTGGCGGCCTGCGGGCAGTTGCTGCTGGGGGACCCGCGGATCACCTTGCCGCAGGAATGGCTGCAGGCCGGCTGGCTGCTGGTGGGGATTGTTCCGTACTGCGGCCTGCTCGGTTATTTGACGCCGAAGCTGATCGACGAGACGTCTCAGGGGCGGCCGGGTCCGGCGGGCCGCGCCTATGCGATCAATGTGCTGGGGTGCATCGTCGGGCCGCTGGCGGCATCGTACGTGCTGCTGCCGCGGTTGGGAGTCCATGCCTCGGGGTTGGTGCTGGCGGCGCCGCTGTGGGTGCTGGCGGGTCTGGCGATCCGCGGTCGCTGGAAGAGCGCGGCGGAGGCCGCCCCGCGCGGAACTCCCGAGTCCGCAGAGGACGATGGTCCCGGGGAAGGATTCCCGAGGAGCACCGGGAAGGGGCGCTGGGCGTGGGGGGCGGCGACGGTTTGTGGACTGGCGGCGGCCGGATGGGGCACCAGCTACGAAGAGCTCTACGCCGCCCGTGGAGCGCGGGTCTATCGGGATCACACGGCCACGGTCATTGCCACCACCACCCAAGACGGGGGAAAACTGCTCCTGGTCAACGGCAAGCCGATCACCAGCATCACGCCGACGACCAAGCTGATGGCCCACTTGCCGCTGGCGCTGCTGTCGGAGAAACCACGGTCGGCGCTGGTGATCTGCTTTGGGATGGGGACGACGTACCGCTCCCTGCTGAGCTGGGACGTGGATGTAACGGCTGTCGAACTGGTGCCGAGCGTGCGTGAGGCGTTTGGATTCTTCTTTGAGGATGCGGACCGGATTCGGCGGCATCCGCGGGGCCGGATCGTGATTGACGACGGTCGCCGGTTCCTGATTCGCACCGCCGAGCGGTACGACGTCATCACGCTCGACCCCCCGCCGCCGCCGGAGGCCGCAGGCTCCAGTCTGCTGTACTCGCGGGAGTTCTATCGACTGGTGCAACTCCGCCTGACGGCCGGGGGGATTCTGCACCAGTGGTTTCCCGGCGGAGAGCTGCAGACGTTCCAGGCGGTGTTGCGGTCGGTCGTGGAGGAGTTCCCTCACGTGCAGGTGATGCGGGGCTTCGATGGCTGGGGGTATCACATCCTGGCGTCGCGAGTCCCCTTTCCGCCGTGGACGAGCGCGGATTTGGCGGTGCGGCTGCCGGAGGCCGCGCGGCGGGACCTGCTCGAATGGAGCCCGGGCGAGTCTGCGGAGTCGCTGTTGAATCTGGTCCTCGCCACGCGGTTCGATCCGCAAGAGGTGCTCCACCGGGATTTGCGGGTGGAGATCACGGACGACCGTCCCTACAACGAGTACTACCTGCTGCGGCGGCTGTGGCAGTGGTGGACGGGAAAATACACCATCGTGCTGTGACGGCCGCGTCCAGCAGGCCGGTGGCGAGCGTCACTCGTGACGCATGGCGGCCTGGCCCAGCACAGCGACGCCGGTCAGCCACTTGATGGGGACCAGGTTGATCTGATCGTAATTGACGGTGGCGGTGACCTGGCAGAGGTCGCGCTTATTGGCCTTGGAGACGTCATTATTGGCGGGAGGATTTCCGGAATATTCGGTCACCTGGATCGTCACCTGCACAGCGGCCGGGTCGACGCCGACCGTCGCCTGGGCGACCTGCTTCACGGTCGCTGTCACGTCGTTGTTGGTGCTGCCGGTCATGATGGCGATGCGGGCGCCTTCGCGGGCGGCGTTCGTCATGAGCTGCGAGACCATGAAGTACCGGCCGATCTCCACAATGCCGAGCATGACCATGAAGAACACCGGCAGAACCAGTGCAGTTTCAACCGTGGCTGCCCCGCGCCGTTCGGCGTCGTGCGGATGATGGTCCGTGCGTCGAAATATCTGCATAAACGAGTCCCGCCAGGGGTAGGTCCGGCCTGCTCAAGCTTCATCCATCACTTCACGAGTCCCCCGGGATAGAAGTAAGTGTCCTCTTCGATCGTCATTGTGCCGGGGATGACGACGTCGGAGACGAACGGCGCCGGCTGGACGATCACTGCCTTGCTGCTCGGCTTGCCGGTCAGCTTGACGTACATAATCCGGACGCCGACGAACTTCACGATCGTGTACATGGCGTTGTTGCCCGGTCCGGAGACGTTGGTAAACAGGGGCATCAGCCGCGGCTTTCCTTTGATCGCTTCGAGGTCGTCCTTGATCCCGGCGCTGATCCCCGTGTCGCCATTGATGATCAAGGGGCCGTCCTCGAAGGAGAGCTTGCCGCCGAAGTGCGACAGATCATCCTCATTCAATCCATAGCGAATCTGCCGCGAGAGGTCCGCGGTGCTGTTGTTGGAGGAGCCGAAGTCGACCGTGCCGCGGTTGCCGGGGGGGAGATTCTGGTTGCCGGTGGGATAAATGTTGATCTCCCGGATGCCGTCGGTGCCGCTGCTGACGGCTCCCGTGTCGTGGTCGAACCGGTACTGATCCGGTCCATTTCCCGCCATCAACGACTCCCAGCTCTCCAGATCGAGGGCGATGGGGAGGACGTCGGCGGCCCGGCCGCTGCCGGGGGCGACGCGCACGCCGGCACCCGGAATCAGCGCCGTCGTGGACTGCGTGACGAGATTCGCCTGCCGCGAACCGATCACCGGGGCGAAGTACAACGACAAGGGGGAGTCGCCATTGGTGCTCCCGGCCTGATCGCGGTGCAGCGTCACCTCCACCAGCGTATACGGGGCTTGCCCCCAGACCTTCTCCCAGCTTCCGGAGTCCGGGTTCCAGACGTATTGTCCCAGCCGGACGTCGCGCGCACCGTCGGCATAGACGGAGGTTCGTCCGGCGGCTCGATTGACGGCGGCGACATCCACGACAGCCTGTCGCGCCGCCGCATCCACCTGGGCCGGCGTCAACGAAGAACCGACGCCATAACCCTCCCCCAGTTCAATCAAGGCGGCGAGGGCGGCGGCATCGGCGGTCTTTTGCAGTTCGGCACGGCTGGCTGTGATGAATCCCAGATCGATGGCGAAGGCCGCCAGCGCGAACGCCACGATCAACAGGAACGTGGAAAGCACCAGGATCGATCCGCGCCGCGCGGCAGCCGTTGGCGTCTGTCGGCGGCAAAACCTTGCGAATGCTTGCATGGCACACCTGTTCCCGGGAAGCGCCAGAAGAGACCGTGGACGACGGGACAAGGCGCGGGGAGCCGTCAGCCGGCCGTATCCCCGCGCTCTCCGAGCATGACCCTCTGCATTACCCTCCGGTGGTGGCATCCTCGTTGACCGGCAGCGGCCCCTCGTCGGCTTCCACCAGGCGATGCACGTACACATCCGTGGGGTCGACGATCACCTCGCCCATGTCGGTGAGGTAACGGACTTCGGTCCGCACGAACTGGTTGACCCGATTCGTCCCAAACGTCACTCGGGAATGGCGAACCGAGTAGTTGGCGCTGTAGGTGTTGAGGTTGGGACGATGCGACTGCAAGCGAATGCGCAGGGAGCGATCGTTGCCGAACTGGCCGAAGGTCACGGAGTCGCCATTGACGACTTCCATCACGATCTGTCCGGGAGTGACCCGCGTCACGCAGGTGTAGCGAATCCGTTCCACCGTGGTGGACAGCTCCGAGAGGTTCGGGTGCAACTTGGCGGCAATGAACCAGCCCCCCTGCCAGGACTGAACCTGCATCCCCCCCTTGGTGAATGTCGGATAGGTGCCGTGGTTGAGTTCAAACACCGCGTGCAGACCCGTGTCGGGATCATCCGGGCCGAAGACGGTCACGATTTCCGGAGCCGTTGAGGCATCGTTAGTGAAGGCGATATCGACGAGCCAGTCCTCCTCCACGCGGACGATCGTCTTCCCTTCCAGCGGGGCGCTGACGGAGCCGGAGTTCATCCCGTTGTCGGTTCCGTCGTACTCCTCGGTCGTCGTCTCCTGTCCGTATCCAGGAGCGACACACAGGGCAACCAGCAACAGCACAGCGGCCCGAGCCTTCGGCCCCGGCCGCGACGTCAAAGTGAACGTGATCATGGTGTCAACTCGCGGGTGAAGGTCATTCGGCAACCCGGCTGTCTCGGCCGGCCGTGCCCCCGGTCCGAGACCCGTGGCTTTGCGTCCCCGCCTCGCGACGGGTTTGCCAGTTCGTGAACTCAGCCCCTGACACGGTCGCAACCGCCCCGACGGCGGGTTCACCTGCGATCGTGCGAGGCCCGCAGCCGATGTTCGGTCCGCCGGAGGCTTCCGAACGAAACGCCGTGCACCGGACGACCTCCGCTGACTCCCGGACCTCCGTCGGCCATCCCTCCACAGGAATCTCAGGTTGCGCGGCGGCGGCGTCCCGGAGTCGCTGCCGCGCGATACGGGACATGACAACCGTAGTTCGCGCGGGAGGAGAAAGCCTGTCAAACTTTCAGAATTGCAGCGTCTCTGCCGACGGCATTGCGTCAGGACCGCTACGACCGTCACTTCTCCCCCACGAGCGGGCCGGTCCCCTCTGCACATCCGTGCTAACGCGCGGTCGAGCGCGGGGAAGAATGCTGTTGCAGCTTGCGCAGGCGGCGACGTTCCTGCTTGCTCAGCGGTCGGTGCTCGAACGTCTCGTCATCCTCATCCGCGTCATCTTCCGCGGGGTCGGTCGAGCGGCGCGGGGGGGAAGGGGTCAGATGCGGCCGGGGGGAGGCTGATTGCGGAGGATCGACCCGCTGGGTAACGCCCGCCGCCGTCGCGCCGCTGGGCAGCGACGATTTCGCCCCTCCGGTCGTCGGTGTCTGGTGAATGCCTTGAGAACCGCCGGACTGCGAGTGAACGGGGCGTTCCTCCCCCTCGTCACCGACCGCCGACGTCTCCTCTGCTTCCTCCTGGGACTGGACAGCCTTCGCCACAGGACGCAGGCGCGCGGCTGACCTTTCCTTCGAGGTCGATCGGTCGCGGGCGGAGGAGGAGCTTCTCTTGGCCTTGCCGGTCGCGGGGCCGTCTGGAGAGGTGAGACTCTTCGCACGGCGAACACGGAAGACCTGCAACATCCAGCCGAGCTTCGGGAGGCGCCACTTCCAGCTTGGCAGCGGAGACTGCGGCGGTTCGTTGGAGACATGAATCACATGCCGGGCGTGGAGGAGCATCGACAAGGCCAGCAGGAGATGCCACGCCGTCGAGCCGCCGACTTCCAGCAGGAGCTGCCAACGGGCGGAGAACGCAAACGGTCCCAGCAGCAAGACAGCCGCGTCCGCGGCCGACGCTCCTGCGGAGAGCCGCAACAACCACAAGCTCAGCCGGCAGTCGCGCATTTCCCTCAACAGCAGGCGATACAGTGCCGTCACGACAATCGCCCCGGGGATCAGCCACAGCATCAGGCGACCGTTCCAGACGGCGATCGGTCGCCCGCCGAGCAGGACGTCGGCCAGAGTCCAATGCGAGCCGGTCGCGGTGAAGGCGCACACCGTCAGCCATCCCACGGCCGTATGGAACCAGACCTTGTAGCTGCCGTTGAAATCCTTCCGGCTGCGGGAGCGATACCAGAGGTTGATGAACGCCAATTGCCCGGCGGCCAGCAGCATGACGGTGCTGAAGAACCGCGGGAGATGGCCGACCTGCAAGCCGATGATGTTCGCCCAGGGGCGCGCCGTCTGATCCGCCCAGTCGCCCAGCCACAACACGCCGAGCCACGCCAGGAAGCTGGCGACGGCCACGAGGGCATGTTTCCACAGGCGGGGGGAAATGAGCGTGTCGGCCGGGGATGATCCCCGGGGGAGGCGGTGATCTTCGGAGGCTGCGGGGAGAGGCAGCCCAGGGCCGGCGCGCCGCGGCTCCGGCGCGGGAAGCGAGTCCGTCTCTGTGGCGAGACGCCGACGCCTCCGTTCGTCGACCGAGCGGGAACCAGCAAACCGAATGGACATGAACAGGCCGAATACTCTCCCCGGGAGGAACGGGCGAACGCCCTCCCCATCCGGGCGAGGCTGCCGCACCGCTTCCACTCGTCCGGGCGAGGTCGTGCTTCCATCGTCCCTGACGCTGTGCGCCCTCGCTGGCGTGCGGGCATTCCGCGGCGGCGTGCGCAGTAAAGATCGGCGCAGGGGGGGTGGGGATGCCTCCCGGGAGCGGACACCCACAGGGGGAATCTCAGACTCCTGTGCTGCACGTCGTCGCCATCGGTACCGGCTTTGCCCACGGACTGACATCTACAGTCAGCCGGAGTTGCCTAAGTTCTCGGGACTGGATTCCGGTCGATGCCAAAATGGCACCACCGCTGTTCCTGTCGGTTGTTTGGCCATCTTGGCATACTTCTCCAGAGGTTCGATTGCGTCAAATTGGCACTTTCATGCTGGGAGCGGCTTCTATCCTGGCCAGATTATTGTCCACAAATAATTTATTTTCAATGACTTGTGAACAATGTGTTGGTGTGGAATCTGGACTGGCACGGACTGTGCTTGCCACGTCTGTCGTCACCCATTTGGGCGACACTGAGGTATCGACTCAGTCTTGGGATCAGGCCCAATAGTGACACGAAAGGAGGGTTGCGATGTTGTTGACCAATCGACTTCCTGCCACATTCGACCCATGGCGTGTGATGCGCGCCATTGAACAGCAGTGGAATGAGAGTCTCGGCGAATGGCTCGACACGGCGTCGCAATTCTTCGCCCCAGGGGCCTTCCGCCTCTGGACGCGGGAGGGGACGGCCATTGTCGAGTTCGACCTGCCGGGGTGCTCTCCCGACGGCATCCACGTGTCGGTCCTCCGGGACGTGCTGACCGTCGACGTCACGTCCGAGGAGCCCCAGCTTCCGGAGGGGGCTGAGTATCACCTGCGCGAGCGGGTGCCTCAGTTGAAGCACGAGGTCCGGCTCCCCTTCGCCGTCGATCCGCAGCGGACGGAGGCCAGCTACGTCAACGGCGTTCTGCGGGTGACCTTGTATCAACCGGAGAGCGATCGTCCTGCGCGGATCGAGGTCAAGGCGAGCTGATCTCGCGTCCGGGAGCGCCGGCACTCGGCGCTGAAAGCATTCGGTTTTCCGGGACATTTCTGGTGGAGGGTTGACCATGTCACAGACCGCAGAACTTCAGAAAACTCAATCCAATCACGTGCAGACCGCGTCGCGGAGCGACGTCAGCCTGGTGGTTCTCCGTCCCCGCATCGATCTGCTGGAATCGCCGGATGCCTGGATGCTGAGGGCGGAGATGCCCGGGGTCGACGAGAAGCACGCCGAGGTCTCCGTGGACAAGCACATCCTCACGATCGCCGGCACGGCGGAGTTCACCGAGCCGGAAGGCTTCGATCGGCAGTACGGCGAGTTCCGCGCGCGTCGTTATGAGCGCTCCTTCCGTCTGCCCGAGGAGGTGGATCGGAGCAAGATCGAGGCTTCGATGCGTCACGGCGTGCTGACCGTGCAGATCCCGAAGGCGCCCGAGGCCCAGCCGACGAGGATCGTCGTGCGGGGAGCATGACCATCGCCGAGGGCGATGCGGGATGGCCCCAGCCTCGTGCCGGGCGCGCCCCCTGTCGATTTGCAAATCTACGGAGGGGAGACTTCAGACGTGCCCGGCGGGCTGGGGGCCAACCCCAACTCCGCGGCAATCGGCTGTAGCGCTGCGATGCAGAAGGCGACGTGCTCGTCGAAGTCGACTCCCAGATCGGCGGCCCCCCGCAGCAGGTCATCCCGGTTGACCCCCGCCGCAAACGACGGTTGCTTCATCTTTTTGCGGACACTCCTGGGGGTCAGCCCCTCCAGCCGCTCAGGACGAACGAGGGCGCAGGCGGTGAGGAATCCGCACAGCTCATCGCAGGCATAGAGTGTCTTGTCGAGCAGCGAGACGCGAGGGCACTCGTGCTGGAGATAGTCCGCATGGGACTTGATGGCATAGATCAGCTCGGCCGGATAGCCGCGCTGCTCCAGGATGGCCGCCCCCTGGAGGGGGTGATCGGGGGGATGGGGCCAGCGTTCATAGTCGAAGTCATGCAGCAGCCCTGTCGCTCCCCACAATTCTTCATCCGCTCCGAACTTGCGGGCGTAGGCGCGCAGGGCGGCTTCCACCGCCAGCATGTGGCGGATCAGACTCTCGCTGCGAGTGAATTCGCGGACGAGGGCGAGGTGATCGTCGCGGGTCATGGGGACCTCCCGATCAGGATGCGCTGCCGACGATGGCGGAGTGGCGCGCTCCCCTGCGGGTCGCGGCTAAACATGCGGGTCGCGGCGAAACGGAGTTGCGGCGGTTGACCGGCGGCTTACAGCGGCCATCCGAGCTCCCTCCACAGCAGCAGCGCCGACGCCTCCCCAATGAACGTCAAAATCACGGCCGCAAACAGGATTCCCGTGGCGGACTGAGTGTTGCGATACCGCAGGGCGCCGGGCACGAGCAGAGCCAGCACCAGCGGTCCCACCAGACCGGCGCCCCAGCGTAACAGTGTCCAGACCAGATGCGATTGGAGCAACCTTTCCCGGAGTTCCGGAGGGGCCAGCAGGGTTGCGGCCAGGACTGAGAGCAACCGCACCACTGCCCCCCCCTGCACCAGCAGAGTGCCGCGAGCCAAGGGGACCAGCGACATCCCCGTCGCCGTCAGATACCAATGGCCCAGGAGCATCGTCGCCGTTATCCCCCCCAGCAGTCCTGCGGACGAGAGCCGATCCAGAACGGTCAGCGGCCACGGCGGCGCGGAGGAGCCGTTCGCGGGCACTCCCGCCAGAAGCGTGAGGGTGGCGATGGTCAGGACCATCGCCGCGGCCACGGTTCCGCCGCGACGCCGCTCCAGCGTCCACAGCACCGAGCCAAGGAAACTCACCCCGGCGATCAGCACCAGCGCCCCTTGCAGCAGGCCCACGCTCAGCCGCGTCGCTCCCTCCGCCACTTCGGACCACTGTGCGGCGGTGAGCGCCCCCAAGACGCTCAGCCCGAGCACCAGCAGCATCTGAATGCGGAAGTACCCGGAGGTGATCAGCCTCCGCGGCAACAGAGACCACGTCAGGCTCAAACCGACGACGAGGCGAAGGGTGAACTGGGGGATCATGCCGCAGAAAACCGGACGACGGCGGCGAGGAGAGACGCGAACCAGTGAACCACGCCGGTCCTCACGAGCGGCGGAACAGCCAACGAAGGACTCCGTCCAGTCCGAACCACGAACCGGTGGGGAGAGCTGCGATCGCCAACAGAGCGATCGCTTCGATCAGGTTCTTGTTGATGAACAGGGCGTGTTCGGTTGTCCCCGGCGGTTCCGGGACCCCCGGCCAGGGGGGGACCACCAGATAGAACATGGTCAACATCGCCGCGCCCCCGACGGCCGCCAGACGCGTGCAAAACCCGATCATCAGCAACCCGCCCAAAATCAACAGTCCCCACAGGGCCTGGGCGCTGGCGCGGAGCAAGGGGGTGGACTCTGGCGGGAGGGGGCCGATCGCGACCTGCTCCGGCGTGAGGATGGCACGAGCCACGGTCTTGAAATCGAGGTCGAGGGCCTTGACCGGTCCGACCACTTTGGCCCGCAGGCCGTCGAGTTTGGTCCGCAGCCGGGAGAGGTGTTCGAATTCATACGGCATGGTGGCGCGGGCCCGCAGCTTCTCATAGGCAGCCAACTCATCCTTGTACTCGGAGATCTCGCCGTAGCGGAGCAGTTCCACATGCGTGCCGGGCCGTGAGGGAGGGGGGCCCATCACCGTCCCCGGTTGTCCCGCCAGTTTGTGGACCCCCACGCGATTGGGGTCCCCCCGCAGCGAGGCCCGGAGCCTGGCCCGGAAGCTGAGTCCGGTGCGGCTGAGCGTATCGAGCGCCACGACGGCGGTGGCGAAGTCACGTTCGGGACCGGGTTCCATGCGGATCGGTTCACCGTTCTCGTCAAACAGGGGGTTGCCGTCAGGATCGGCCTTGGCGAGGGTCTGCTTGAGCTGGCCCCCCTCGACCCGTTGGGTCAGCGCGGCGCCGACCCATTTGAACATCTGCTGGACCTCGTCCGGCTTGAGGGGGGTTTTGCCGCTGAGGATGAGCTGTCCTCCTTCGTAGCGGAGGTCGGCCAGATCGACGCCGCGGGCCGCCTCCGGGTTGCGTTCCATCTGCTCCCAGAACTTGCGCAGCGTCTCGAGTTTGGGGCGGACCGCCTCCGGGAGTTGGCGGAGGGGGTAACTCCACTGGGGGGGGCCGTCCAGCAGCCGCTGCAAACGCCCGCGCTGCTCGTCGTTCAACCGGTAATGCTGCGCGAACCGCTCGGCCCAACGATCCCAGGCAGCGCTCACGGTGTCATAGTCGAGCCACAACAGGTCGTCAGGGTCATTCCCCTGGGGAAAGTCTCCCACCAGGCTGCGGAAGTAGTCGCGGAACGGTCCTTCGGCGTTCACCAGGTAGCCGCGGGCGGTCCACGGGTTGGGAGTGGAGAGGGTCTCGTACTTCCACAACCCCTCATAGAGGAACTGCCAGCCGATCGACAGCCGCAGCAGAACCAGGAGCAGGACGGCCAGCCAGGAGATGCGTTTCAGGTCGGTCACGGATAATCCTAGAACAACTCAGGCGTTCGATGCGGGCAGATCAGAGTCGGGGGGGAGACGAATCGGTCGGGCGGGCGGGCTCGGCGGGCTCCGGCGCGGGAGCCGGCTCCGTGGGCTCGGCAAACAGGACCTCGATGTCGTCCGAGACAGGGAAGACCTGCTCCTGCGGGAGGTTGCACACCAGCGGAGAGAGCCGTTTGCCCCGTTCCGGCGGAGGGGTGAGGATCGCACCGACGGACCTGTGAGTATCGCAATACTGTTGCGTTTTTTCGAGTCCGAGGACGTAAAAGGCGGTGGAGAGGGCGTCGGCCTGAGTCGCCGTGGGAGCGACCACGCTGACCGACAGCAGCGACTCCGCCGGCCAGCCGGTCCGCGGATCGAGGATATGCCCGTAACGCCGCCCGCCGTAGCGGAAGTATTGGATGTTCGAGCCGCTCGTCCCGAGCGCCTGGTCGCTGAGCAGGAGGGTGAGATAGCTCGCCTCGGTGAACAGGGGGTTCTTGAGACCGATCGGCCACCCCGCCTGTCCCGCGTGCCCTCCGGAGGCATACAGGCTGCTGCGCCCCCCGTGGACGAGGAAGTCCCCGAGGCCCCTGGCCCCCAGCACCGCTGCCGCCCGGTCGATCGCATAGCCCTTGCCGATGGCGCCAAAGTTGAGTCCCACGCCCCGGGCGTCGAAAGCCATATGGGGAGATGAGTCCGCGGGGAATTCAACCGCATCGCTCAACCGGACGTGAGCAAAGCCCGAGCAGTTCAGCGCGGCGTCGATCTCTTCCTGCGTGGGGATGCGATCGGACCGGCGGCAGGTGCGCCACAGTTCGATCAGGGCCTGAGAGGCTGGGTCGAAGGCTCCCTCCGTCTGTTCGTACAGTTCCCGACATTCCAGCAGGAGCGCAAACAGCTCGGGGGTGACCGCGGCAGGGGTGCTGGCCGCCTCGCGGTTGAGCCGGGAGACCTCGCTCTCGTCCCGGAAGACGGTCAGCAGCCGCTCCACCCGACGAACCTCTTCGAGAGCGTTGGCGGCGGCCATCACCTGGTCCGCCGGCCCGGGATTGAGGATCACAGCCCAGGAGCAGGCCATCGCTTCGGTCTCCAGCCGCACGGTGGCCTCTTCACGGGGGAGAGGCCGGCCGGGGGGGAGGGGCCGGGCCGTGACGCGACCGGTGAGGAACTGGCGACGGGACGATTCAGGGATCACGGGTCGCAAAGGAGGAGAGGGCACGGAGGCCGGGCAGACTTGGACGACGGTTTCCCCCCCCATCATAATGAGCGTGCGCTGCCGTTCCCTCCCTGACGCAGGCGCCTTCCGTTTCTGCGCGGTCCACACTCATGATCTGCATCGCCGTCACCCCCACGTCCCGCACGCTGGCCAAGGTCGATCTGCTCAACGCCGCCCGGCAGGGAGACATCATCGAACTCTGCCTGGATCACCTCGCCAAGGAACCGGACGTCAAGGACCTCCTCTCCACCGTCGACAAACCGATCATCGTCTCCTGTCGCCGCAAGGAGGACGGCGGCGCCTGGGAGGGCACCGAGGAGGCGCGGCTGATGCTGCTGCGGCAGGCGATCGTCGCCGGTCCGGCGTACGTCGAGCTGGACCTCGACATTGCCCGGAAGATTCCGCGGTTCGGCCAGGTGCAGCGGCTGATCGCCTTCACGCGCATGGACCGCCCGGAATCTGACATCGATGCCATCTTTGACGAAGCCGCGCAACTCAACGCCGATGTGGTGAAGTTCACCTGGCCGACCCCCACGCTCGACGATGCCTGGCCGCTGCTGGCGGCCGTCAGCCAGAAGCGCCGCCTGCCGATCGTCGGCATGGGGCTGGGGCGCCCCGAATTGACGTTCTCGCTTCTGGGACGCAAATTCGGCTCGCCGTGGATTTACGCCGCCCTGGAACAGGGGATGGAGACGCATCCCGGCCAGGCAACGGTCCACGAGCTGGACGAGGTGTACCACTGGCGAGAGATCGACAAGAAAACGGCCTTCATTGCAATTACGGGTTTTGGACCAGCCCAGACCGCGACGGTGCGGGTCTTCAACGCCGGCTTCAAGACGCTGCAGATGGGGGTCCGGTGTCTGCCGGTGCAACCCGGGGAGGTCAAGAACCTCAAGAAGATGCTGGAGGCGCTCAAGATTCGGGCAATCCTCGTCAAGGGGGGGCTGGGGACCGCCCTCGTCCCGCTCGCCGATCAGATCGACAAGCACGACCAGGACAGCCAGTATCTGGACCTGCTCATCCGCAAAGACGACGGCTGGCACGGTTACAACACCCTCTGGCGGGCGGCCCTGAAGACATTGGAGGCGTCGCTGGGGGGCGATGCCGGCTCCCGCCCCTTGGAACGCCGCAACGTCCTGGTGCTGGGAAATGGCGGCATCGCCCGCTCGCTGGCGTATGCCGTCGGGCAGCGGAAGGGGCTGGTCAGCGTCTGCGGACCCGGTGACAAGGAGGCGCAGGAGATCGCGCGGCACCTCAACTGTCGATTCGTTCCCTATCAGAACCTGTACGACACTCTGACCGACGTGGTGATCATCGCCGATCCCAGGCTGGAGGCCGGCATGAAGCAGGGGAACATCAATCCCTCGCTGTTCAAGCCGTCGCAGACGATCGTCGACGCCTCCGATCCTCCGCAGGAGAACTCCCTGTTCGTGGAGGCGCGGGAGCGGGGGATGAAACTGATCTCCCCCCGAACGATCTTTGAGGAACAGTGCCGGGCACAGTTCAAGGCCCTCACCGGCAAGGAACTACCGGAATCGGCGCTGGCGCTCCTCCGCGCGTGATGCGGACGTCCGCCGGCAGGGTCACGACGGTGGTGCAGCACTGAGGTGGCCGGTGCTGCGTCCTGCGACGGCAGCCCTGGCTCGCGCCCCCCTCGTGCTCCCGCGGGAGTCTGTCAAGGCGGTGGCTTCACCAGGGACCTGACGTCGGTGTCAATTCCGTGCGTCCCCGCTGGAATTCGGCCCCAGCAGGATTGCCAGCCAGCGCGTCGAGGAGTCCGCCTCCAGAATGATCTTGCAGGTCATCGTCAGCGGGACGGAGAGCAGCATCCCGATCGGGCCCAGCACAAATCCCCAGAACAGCAGCGACAGCAGCACCACCAGCGGCGAAAGCCCCACTCCTTTCCCCATCCAGATCGGCTCCAGCGCGTTGCCGATCACCACGTTGATGATGGTGTAACCGGCTGCCACCACCAGGGCGGTCGGTCCGCCGTTCATGATCCAGGCCAGCGTCACCGGGGGAATCGCCGCCACGATCGACCCGATCGTCGGCACGTAGTTGAGCGCGAAGGCGAAACAGCCCCACAACAGGGGAAAATCGATGCCCAACAGCCACAGCATCACAAACAGCAGCACGCCGGTCAGAGCGCTGGTGAAGGTCTTGAGCATCAGATAATACCGCACGTTGGTGAGAATCTCGCGCGCCCGGCCGACGCCGCCGGTCGACTCCACCCCCAGAGCCTTCAGCTTGTGTCCCAATCCCGCTGCTTCCAGCAGCGTAATCAGCAGCAGGACCATCACCAGGACCGTGACGGTGACGATATTCCGCAGCACCGGCATGGCTTGCGTCGTCCAGCGGCCGATCTGGGAGGGATCGAGCTCGCCGAACGAAATGTCGGCCGGAATCTCCGCACCGAGTTTTCTCAGGCTGCCGAGAATCTCCTGCTTGCGGTCTTCCAGCCGCCGCTGGTACGTCCCCAGATTCCTCTGCAACGTGGCAAAGGAGGAGTCGAGCAACAGGCTGAGCATCACAGCGGCGAGGACGACCGGCGCCGCCAGCAGCGGAATCGCCAGCAGGTTGGGAATGCCGCGGCCTCTCAAGGCGAACAGGGCCGGGGCGAAGATGATCGCCAAAAAGCCGGCCAGCAGCACCGGCGTGACAATACCGGCGGCGGCCTGAACTCCCGCCGTCACAATCACGAACGCCGCCGCCCCGTACAGCGTTCGCAGCGGCCGGTGGCTGATCTCACGAGACGACGCATCGGCGGACATGGCAGACCCTCGGACAGGCAGGCAGGGAGGAAGAGAGCCATCCGTTCGGGACGGTGGTTGGCCCGGATCGTGCGGACCCATGCGATCGCTCGTCAAGCTTCCCGCGGTCAGCGCCGTTGCATCAGGCAGGACCAGCCCAACGGGCCGCGGGCGCCTCCGGCATCCTCGAAGTGAAACTCCCGCAACACCAGCAGACGGTACAACGGTTCAAACTCCGCCACGAGTTGAGACCCCTGCACGCGCGGCGGCCCCCCTGCTTCTCCGTCGTTGGGGTTCCCCGCCAGCACGAGGCACCAACTGCCGGGGCGCGTGGTGTGGCGATGGGTCTCGAGGTAACCGGCCAGATCGACCTCCCGGCAGCAGTGATAGCAGCCGCGGTCGAACACAAAGTCGTAAGGGGCGGACGTCGGACGGAAGCGGAGGACGTCGCCTTGAATCCACTCGACGGTGACGCCGGCGGCGGCCCCCTTCGCGCGGGCCTGCGCCAGAGCTGGTGCTGCACAGTCGACGGCGGTCACCTCAAAGCCCTTTTGGGCGAGGTAGATGGCGTTGGTACCGGTCCCGCAGCCGAGTTCCAGGGCACGACCGCGGGGGAGGTGGAATTCGGACAGGATGCGGACGAGTTCGGCAGAGGGGCGTCCGGAGTCCCACGGCGTATCGCCGCGGAAGTAACGCTCATCCCAGTTGCGATCGCTGGTGGACATGGGGCGTGCGAGTTCTTTCGACCGATTTTCACAGGGCGGACGTGGAACGGAACTCCGGCGGTCGGCTGCTTGCCGCGGTGGGGGGTGTTGAGTATGGTTTCCTGCGTTGTGAAACGCCATGCTGGATCGCTGGCGCGGTTCTCCGGAGCGAGGACCGCGCGGTCAGGGAATGCAGTCCCGGCCGGCCTGTTCGTGAAGGAACACGAGCGGCCTGGAGCGTCAGCCCCTCAAGGATGGAACGTCCTCCTGCTGAGAGCCTTCCCGTCATGACCCGGTTGCGTCTGGTGCTGGTCCTCCCGTGGTTGTTCGTGGTTCCCGCTGGAGGAGACGATGCGACGGCTCCCGCGGCCGCCCCCGCCCCCGCAGCAGAAACGGCCGCCACGCCCCCCGCGGCGGGCAGCGACTGGCCCTACTGGCGCGGGCCGCTGATGAACGGAAACTCCACGGAGACGGGGCTCGTCGAGACCTGGAATCCGGAGGGGGGTGAGGGGAGCAACCTCCTGTGGAAGCGGGCCGACCTCGGCACGCGGTCGACGCCGATCGTGATGAACGGGCGTCTGTACGTCCTCTGTCGCGACAAACCGTATACCGAGGACGAAGGAGAAAAGATCGTCTGCGTCGATGCCGCCACCGGTCAGACGATTTGGGAGCACCGCTGGAACGTTTACCTCAGCGACGTTCCAGACACCCGCGTGGCCTGGTCGGCCGTGGTGGGAGATCCCGAAACCGGCAACGTCTACGCGCTGGGAGTGTGCGGACTGTTCTCGGCCTTCAAGGGAGATACCGGGGAACTCCTCTGGTCGCACTCGATGCACGAGGAATATGGGCTGCTGAGCACCTACGGGGGGCGGACCAACTTCCCCATCGTCTTCGAGGACAATGTGATCGTCAGCGCGGTCATCATCGGCTGGGGGGAACAGGCCAAACCGACCCACCGTTACATCGCCTTCGACAAGTACAACGGGCAACCCGTCTGGTTTGAAGGGACGAAGCCCTTTCCCGAGGACACCACCTACAGCGCCCCTGTGCTGGGCGTGTTTGACGGCCAGGCGACGCTCGTCTTTGGGGCGGGCGACGGCGGCGTGTACGCCTTTCAGCCCCGCACGGGCAAGAAACTCTGGGGGTACCAGCTCTCCGAGCGGGGGATCAACACCTCCCCCGTGATCTATCAGGACTACGTCATCTGCGGCCACAGCGAGGAGAATATCGGCACCACGCAGATGGGCGGACTGGTGTGCCTGAACGGCAAGGACGGGACCGAAGTCTGGAAGCACACGCAACGTTTCGTCGGCAAGAGTCCCCCCATCGTGGCCGGCGACCTGCTCGTCGCCATCGAGGACGGCGGCAAACTCCTCATCCTCGATCCCCACACCGGCCAGGAGCTGTACAGCCGCAAGGTCGATACCATGATGCGGGCCAGCCCGTTGTACGCCGACGGCAAGCTCTATCTCTTGACCGCCAACGGACGCTGGTGGGTCTTCAAGATCGTCTCCGAAGGAACAGGAGACCAGCGGAAAGTGACGCTGGAGCAGGTCCACAGCCTGCGGTTGAACGGCGAGGAAGGGCACGGTTCTCCCATCGCAGCCCGCGGCCGGCTGTACATCCCCACCACCGGGGCCTTGTATTGTATCGGCAAGGCCGAGGGAACCCCGCAGGGGGGCCAGCTCCCCCCGCTGCCGGCCGAAGCTCCGCGCGACCAGGACCTCACCCCGGCGCTCGTGCAGGTCGTGCCGGTGGAGTCGCTGCTGTTCCCCGGCGACCGGCAACCGCTGGGCGTGCGGCTGTACAACGCCAAGGGGCAGTGGATCCGCAATGCGGAGCCGGGCGAGGTGACGTTCCATGTGGAGGGTGTCGGCAGCGTCGACGCTCAGGCGATCTTCGGGACCGACGCCGCTCTCCGCGAACATAATGCGGCGATCATCACGGCCAAGGTGGGCGAAGTGACCGGCACGGCTCGCATCCGCGTCGTCCCCAACCTCCCCTGGTCGTTCGATTTCGACAACGGAGAGGTCCCCATCACGTGGGTCGGCATGCGCTATCGCCATGTGCCGCTGGATTACGATCTCTTCCAGTCCCTCACCGCCGAAGACCCCCAGGCTGGACAGCTCTACATCTACTTCGCCAGCGAGTTCACCAACTTCGGCCCGGAGCGCACCTTCGACGACACCACCGCCGCCATGCGGTGGACCGAGTTGTTGCGGTTCCTGTTCCTGTTGGATGAGGGGAAACGCCCCAAGACGGTCGCAGCGGCTCAGGCCCTCCTCGATGCCTCGCTGCAAAAGCTCGTCGACCGACAGGTCCTCAAATCCTTCACCTGGAGCACCTGGGACCGGACCGACCGCGAGGGGCAGGTCGTCCCGGAACCTCGCCTGGCCGTGGTCCAGGGGGAGCGGAAGGTCGAGGGGAACGGCGTAATGTGCAAGATCACCACCATCCCCAAGGGAACCCGCAGCCAGGGCTGGATTGGTCGTCCGCTGTTCCACGATTACACCGTGCAGGCGGACGTATTCACCCCCGGGAAGCAGGGGCGGTTGCCGGACATCGGCCTCATCGGCCAGCGGTACACCCTCGATCTTCAGGGCGCGAGCCAGAAGCTGCAAATCCGTAGCTGGGCCGCCCAGCTCTATCACTCCCAGACGGTTGACTTCGCCTGGGAGGCCAATACCTGGTACACGATGAAATTCCGCACCAACGTCGACGGCGCGACGGCAATCCTGCAAGGCAAAGTCTGGAAGAAAGGGGAGCCGGAACCGGACAACTGGATCGTCACCGTTTCCGATCCCATCGGCAACCTGGAAGGGAGCCCCGGCTTTTATGGCAGCGCCAAGGATGCGGAAATCTTCTACGACAACGTCACGGTGACGTTCAATCAGCCCGCCGGTTCCGGTTCGTCCACTCACACTCAGGGTGCGGGTGCGCAATGACGCGAGGTGATTTGATGACCCTCTCCCCGGGGGGAGAGAGCAGCCGCAGGCCGGGTGAGGGGAGCTGAAACCAGAATCTCGAGCCCTGGATCCCGCCTTGTCCCCATTTTCAGGGGAGAAACAAGAAGAATCTGGAGATGCACCATCACCGATCGCGCCGGGGAGACGTTGTGAGTTCCACCCAGCCTGTCGATGATGACTTCCATTTGAGAATCCGCCCGATCGGGAGAAACTACATGCCTCGAATGATTCTGTTCGGCCTGGCGATCGCCGCAGCCTTCACCACTCCGGTGCGCGGCGAGGACGCCCCCAAGTTCGATCCCACCGCCGAAGCGTTGAAGTGGATCGCCACCATGAACGTCGGCCGCTATGACTGGCCGCAGTGGGGGGGGAGCCCGGCCCGCAACAACACCCCCGAGGGGAAGAACATCCCCAGCGACTGGGATGTCAAAACCGGTCGGAACATCCTCTGGAAGGCTCAACTCGGCTCTCAAACCTACGGCAACCCCACCGTCGCCAACGGCAGGATTTACGTCGGCACCAACAACCAGTTCGGTTACATCAAGCGCTATCCCAAGGAGGTTGACCTGGGCTGCTTCCTCTGTTTCGAGGCCGACACCGGCAAGTTCCTGTGGCAGCACTCCAGCCCCAAACTCCCTACCGGGCGCGTCCATGACTGGCCCGAACAGGGCATCTGCTGCGCCCCCGTGTGCGAGGGAGAACGTGTCTGGTTTGTCTCCAGCCGCGGCGAAGTCCTCTGCCTCGACGCCAACGGGTTCTACGACGGCGAGAACGACGGCCCCTTCAAGTCCGAGGATAACGAGAACAAGGACGAAGCCGACATCCTCTGGAAGTTCGACATGATGGGGGTGCTGGGAGTCTCCCAGCACAACATGTGCAGTTGCTCCTGCACCATCGCGGGAGACGTGTTGTTCGTCTGCACCTCCAACGGCGTGGATGAGTCGCACATCAACATCCCGGCGCCCAACGCGCCCTCATTCATGGCCATGCACAAGAACACCGGCGAATTGCTGTGGACCGACAAGTCCCCCGGCCTCAACATCCTGCACGGTCAATGGTCCTCCCCGGCCTATGGCGTCTTCGCCGATCAGCCGCAAGTGATCTTCGCCGGCGGCGACGCCTGGCTGTACAGCTTCGCTGCTGAGGGGGACGGCCAGGGCAATTCCCGGCTGCTGTGGAAGTTCGACTGCAACCCCAAGGAGTCGAAATACATTCTGGGCGGCCGCGGCACCCGCAACGAAATCATCGCCACGCCGGTGATCTATGACGGGCTGGTGTTCGTCGGCGTCGGCCAGGACCCGGAGCACGGCGAAGGGATCGGCCATCTGTGGTGCATCGACCCCACCCGGGCCACCAAGCAGGGGGGAGACGTCAGCCCCTCCCTCGCGGTCGATAAGGACGGCAAGCTGCTGCCGGTCCGTCGCCTCCAGGCGATCGACCCCGAACAGGGGGAAAAAGCCATCCCCAATCCCAACTCGGCCGCCGTCTGGCATTACGCCGCCTTTGACCTCAACGGCAACGGCAAGATCGAATTCGAGGAGACGATGCACCGCACCATCGGCACCGTCGCCATCAAGGATGACGTCCTCTACATCGCCGACTTCAGCGGCCTGTTCCATTGCCTGGACGCCCGGAAACTCTCCGATCAGAAGGACGAGTTCGACCTCCCCTGCCCTCAGGTCTACTGGACCTACGATATGTTCGCCGCCGCCTGGGGATCCCCGCTGATCGTCGACGGCAAGGTCTACATCGGCGACGAGGATGGCGATATCGCCATCTTCAACCACGGCAGCCGCGACGGCCAGCCGATCGCCGAAATCAACATGGAGAACTCCGTCTACTCCACGCCGATCGTCGCCAACGACATCCTGTACATTGCCAACAAGGACACCCTGTTCGCGATCAAGGAGGGGGCGCAGCTCCACGCGGACAAGAAGTGACTGAAGTGACTGCGCCCCGGAGGGCGAAGCCCGCGCGGCCGCGGTGAGAGGAGTTGCGTCCGTGGCCGCCCGCTCCCTCCTCGTGCTGCGGGTCCGTCCGGTGGAATAACCCCGGCTGCTCCCATCGACCCCGCTCCCTTCAGGCGGTACAGTTCCGCCCATGCGGATGCGAGACATCTACCAGCCCGGCCGGTGCGGACTCTCCATCGAGGTCTTTCCTCCCAAGACCGACGGGGGGGATGCCGCCCTGTGGGAGACGATCGACCGCCTGCGGCGATTCTCCCCGCAGTTCGTCTCCTGCACCTACGGCGCCGGGGGCAGCACCCGCACCCGCACCGTGGAGATCTGCCGAACGATCCAGGAGCGCTTCGGGCTGACCGCCACCGCCCACTTCACCTGCGTTGGCTCCACGCGGCAGGAACTGCTCGACTGGCTCGTTTTTGCCATTCAGGCCGGCATCCGGAACATCATGGCCCTCCGCGGCGATCCCCCGCAGGGAACGACCGAATTCCGCCCTCCCCCCGGGGGCCTCACCCATGCCAATGAGCTGGTCGCGTTGATCCGCGGAGCGCATCCCGAGATCGGCATCGGCGTCGCCGGCTATCCGGAGAAACACCCCGAAGCGCCGGACCTGGAGACCGACCTCCAGCACCTCAAACGCAAAGTCGACGCCGGCGCGGACGCCGTCTTCACTCAGCTTTTTTTCGTCAATCAGCACTTCCTGGAGTTCCGTGATCGCTGTGAAGCGGTTGGCATCAGGGTCCCCATCATCCCGGGCATCATGCCGATCACCGAATTTGTCCGCATCAAGCGGATCACCTCGCTGTGCGGCGCGATCATTCCCCACGAGCTGGCCGCACGACTGGAAGCCGCCCAGGACGACAAGGCTCAGCAGCTCGACATCGGCGTCGAGTATGCGGTCGCCCAGTGCCGCCAACTGCTGGCCGAGGGGGTCGCCGGCATGCACTTCTACGTCCTCAATCGCAGCGAAGCGACAGAACGGATTCTGGACGCTCTCGGGTGGCCGTCCGCCCGCACGCGAGTTTCAGGCGTGTGATCGCGGATCGCTGCTCGGCAAGACTCTCGGCGGGGGGCGGACTCCCCCCGGCGGTCGGCATTGCCCCCAGCTTTTTCTGTACGGCGCCCGAACGGCGCGGCCGCGACGGGGGTCCCTTTCCCAGGCGGAACAATTCGCCTAAAATCCGGCACCTCTTGGGGGCGTAGCTCAGTTGGGAGAGCGTCGCGTTCGCAATGCGAAGGTCGAGGGTTCGAATCCCTTCGCCTCCATCCCCCGGTTGTGCACGGAACCGCGAGGCGCGGATATGTCCGGCAACACCGGGGGTTTCTCATGCGCAGAGTCTCCTGCTTTTGAGACTCCGTGCCGTCCGGTTCGTGCGCTTGTCACGTCGAAGTGCTGTGCTCCGGCAGCTTGCGCTGCGTGTGGCTCCAGACAATCTGCGCCGCGCCAGGCACGTCCCTCCCCGGTCGGGGTCAAGGATGATTCAGGTCCACGCTCCCTCTCTCAGCAACGCTCCTCCGCTCAGCAGGGATCGGAGTTCCGGAGGGCGTTGCAGACGCTCGTCGACCGCCGCCATTGTCGCTGCGGTCTCATCGCCCCGCGCTTCAACAGCCGGCTCCGGCTGATGCAGCGGATCATCTCCAGCAGGGCGTTCGGAGAAAAAGCGTTCCGTCGCCACGGCTGCATCTACGACGCCCCCGGCCTTCGGTACACTGTCGTCCCCGGACCTCTCTCACCGGTTCTCTGGCTTGTGGCCCGGGGAAACACTCTGAACGACTGCCGATGAGGTGCCCCGTGCGCTGCTCCTTTCCTCGACTGTTGTTCCTGGTCCTCTTGGGGACCGGATGGGGAGCTCGACCCACGGCGACGGCCGACGACCCCTCTCCAGCGCGGCCGCGACGCCTCTACCTCGACGAGTTTCGCCCCCGTTCGGAGCTGAAGACGCCGCTGCATCCGCTCCCGCGGGCGAAGTATCCGTGCGTCAACGTGCACACGCATCCCGCGCGGCTGACCGAGGCGGAGTTGGCGGAGATGGTGGCGACGATGGACGCGGCGAACATCGCCGTCAGCATCAGCCTCGATGGACGGGTCGGTCCGCGCTTTGCCGAGCACTACCAACGGCTGACGACCGCTCACCCGGACCGGTTCCTCGTCTTTGTGCGCATGGACTACATCGGCGAAGGGAACCCCGACGACCCCCAGACATGGGAGGTCCACCGCCCCGATTTCGGCCTCCGCATGGCCGACCGCCTGACGCTGGCCGTCCGCCAGGGGGCGAGCGGGCTGAAACTCCTCAAGGACCTGGGGCTGACGCTCCGTGACCTTGACGGCCGGCTGATCCCCCCCGACGACCCGCGGTTCGACCCCGTCTGGCAGCGGGCGGGGGAGCTGCAGATTCCCGTCCTCTGGCACTGTGCCGACCCCGTCGCCTTCTTCCGTCCCGTGGATGAGACCAATGAGCGCTGGGAGGAGCTCTACCGTCATCCGGAGTGGAGCTTCCACGGCGGGGACTTTCCCGCCCACCAGGAGTTGATTGACGCTCGCAACCGGGTCATCGCGCGACATCCACAGACGACGTTTCTCTGCGCCCACATGGCCGATATCCCCGAGGATCTGGCCAAACTCGGCGGTTACCTCGACCGGTATCCCAACATGTACGTGGAGCTGGCGGCCCGCGTGGCCGAGCTTGGACGGCAGCCGTACACCGCCCGCAAGTTCTTCCTCCAGTACGCCGACCGCATCCTGTTCGGCACCGACGGCGTCCCGCCTCTGTCCGAACTCGTGCCGCACTTTCAGTTCCTCGAAACCTGGGATGAGTACTTCCCCTATGAGGACAACCCTTTCCCGCCCCAGGGATTGTGGAACATCTACGGCATTGGTTTGCCGGACGACGTGCTGCGAAAGGTCTATCATGAGAATGCGGCGCGGCTGATTCCCGGCGTCCGTGCAGCACTGGAGAAGTACCACGAACGACAGACCAACCGTGCGGCCGGTTCTCTTCCCCATGAGCCTTGAATGTCCGAATCGCAGCCATCCCCCTCAGACGTAACGCCGGCGGACGAATGGGACGCCCTGGCGGGAAACCGTGTGCTGTCGGGACGCAGCGTCGTTCTCGGCATGGTGGCCTTTGCGCTCGTCATGGTGGCCGCCATGTTCACCTACTGGGAGCTCTATACGCGTCCCTTCCGACCGTTGCAGGCGGCGATTGCAGCCAAGTTCAAAGGCTCCAGTCCGCGGGCGATCGGCGGCCGGCCCAAGAGCCACCGCCCCGATTCTCCCGCCATCCTCCGCATCATCGTCCGCATCGAGTGGGACCCCCGTGATCACGAGGCGGACGCCCGCAACATGGCCAACGCCCTCGTGGACATCGCCCGCCGCACGGTGAAGCTGGAGGACTATGACCGTCTGGAGATTCATCTGATGCACCGCCGGCCGGAGCAGTGGACCATCACCTGGTCCGTTGACGCTCCGCGGCAGAGCTTTCCTCTCGCCGTCTCGGGGTCTCCGGGGGACGACGTCCGGATTCGGATTGCTGAGGGAGTGGAGGGAACCTGAGCGGACCACCGCAGCTCTCCTGCGGTGCACAAGCCGATCACGGCCTTGCTGCCTCTGGCTTTGCTGAAGGAGGGGGAGGGTGGGGGGAGATCGTCGGCCAGCGGCCCGGACACTCCCCGGAACGGCACGCCGGGACAGTGTCGTAGTCTCGTAGGTCAGGCTCCCGCCTGACACATCGTCGCGGAAGCTGCTCATTGGATTTGGTCAGGCAGGTGCCTGATCTACGTCACTCGATGGCGGCTGGTGGGCACAGCTCACCCTACATCACTCCATCACTGGCCATCCGCGCCGGATTGGTTCTCATGGACAGAACCCCCTGCAGTGAGCATGACACGAATCCCTTGCCCCGGAGGACCGGGCTGGACTCCCGACTCTCCCCGGGGGAGACTTCAATTCAGCGCCTCGGCGGCCGTCTGGCGGACGCACGCTTCGACGACCGGCGGCGGCTTGGGAGACCCTTTTGCTTAGGAACCCTCATCGCAGGGCCTGGCACGTCCGGCTTCGTTCCCAAGGACACCTTCCGCGATGAAACGTCCTGACCTCTTCTGCCGGCTGGTCTGCATCTCGGGGACCCTCGCGGGGATGGCTGCCACGCCGCTGTCCGCGACTCCGTTGCCGGAGCGGCCCAACGTCATCCTCATCCTGTGCGACAATCTCGGTTATGGAGACGTCGGATGTTACGGCTCCGTGGTCCATCGCACGCCCCACGTCGATCGTCTCGCCGCCGAAGGGATGCGGTTGACGGATTTCTATGTCGCCAGCGGGGTCTGCACTCCCTCGCGTGCAGCCCTCCTGACCGGCTGCTATCCCCGGCGGGTCAATCTGCACGTCCCGGACAATCCCGGCCGCGTGCTGCAACCCGTCGCTGCCAAGGGCTTGCACCCCGATGAAGTCACGATCGCGGAACTCCTCCAGTCGCGCGGTTATGCGACCACGATCATCGGGAAGTGGCATCTGGGGGATCAGCCGGAGTTCCTGCCGACGCGGCAGGGTTTCGACACCTACTTCGGTATTCCCTACAGCGACGACATGACGCCGCGGGCAGGGAAGTCCTGGCCTCCCCTACCGCTGATGCGCCACGAGGTCGTCGTGGAAGCGCCAGCCGATCGCGACACATTGACGCGGAGATACACGGAGGAAGCGGTGCGGTTCATCGCCGCCCATCGGGAGCAGCCGTTCTTTCTGTACCTCGCTCATGCCATGCCCGGCAGCACCCCCCGTCCCTTCGCCAGTCCGGAGTTCCAGGGGCGGTCGGCCAACGGCCCCTATGGCGACTCGGTGGAGGAGCTCGACTGGTCGATGGGAGAGATTCTGCGCGCCTTGCAGGAGCAGGACCTCGACCAGCGGACGCTGGTGATCTGGACGTCGGACAATGGAGCGCCGCGGCGCAATCCCCCCCAGGGGAGCAATGCTCCACTCAAGGGGTGGGGTTACGACATCAGTGAAGGGGCCATGCGGGTCCCCTGCCTGGTCCGCTGGCCCGACGTGGTCCCCGCCGGCACCGTCTGCCGCGAGCTGTGTACGACGATGGACCTCTACCCCACGCTGGCGAAGTTGGCCGGTGCCCTTCTCCCCGATGAGCGGCGGATCGACGGCCGCGACATCTGGCCGCTCCTCTCCGGACAAGCCGGCGCCGCTTCGCCGCACGAAGCCTTCTACTTCTACTTTGGCGGTCAGTTGCAGGCGGTCCGCAGCGGCCCGTGGAAACTGTACCTTCCCAGGGAACAGAAACAGGGGGGTGGCGCGCGGGGGGGGCCAGCGGAGGCCGAACTGTACCATCTGGGCGAGGACATCGGCGAGACTCACAACCTCGCGGCGAAGCATCCCGAGATCGTGCAACGTCTCCTGGGGCTGGCGGAGATCATTCGGGCCGATCTGGGAGACGGCGACGCAGACGGACCGGGGCAGCGTCCGGCCGGTTGGGTCGCCGCGCCGACGCCGCGGTTGCTGCCACAGTAGTGGCCGCACATCCCTCGCCGAAGAAGGTGCGACGGGAGCCGCTTTCACCCCCCGAATCGCCCGGTGGCCCCCGGCGGCCAGCGTCCTTGATCTCAGGGGATCCGTTCCTGCGGCCGGACCGTCCCGGGACCGCTGGGAGGAGGCGTCAGCACCTTCCGGAGGATCACCTTGTCGTCCCCCTCGGCGTAGAAGTCGGGCAAGATGGCGTCGATGCGATAGCCGCAGCGGTGGTAGAACTCCCGCGTGGGGCGGTAGGCGGGTCGGCGGGAGGTTTCGATGTAGAGGTGTCGGCCGCCCAAGGCGACGACGCGCCGTTCCACTTCGGCCAGCAGTCTCCGCCCGATCCCGCGTCTGTGATGCTCCGCCGCCACGACGATCCAGTACAGGTCGTAACTCCCCAGCGTACAGGCGATGGGGCCGTAACAGGCATAGCCAAGCGTCGCGCCCCCCGCCTCGGCGAAGAGGAAGTGATATCCCGACGCATCACCGCGTTGGAGCCGCTCCTGGACGAGTTCGACGGCGACCTCGATTTCATCCGCACGAAAGACGCCGGTGGAGTCCGCGAGTCGGCGTACTCGTTCCATGTCCGCCGGCTCCGCGGACGTCCGAAACACGAGCAGTCCGTGCGGCTCGAGCGGGGAGCGGTCGAGAGGTTGTTGACTCATGCCCAGGCTTGATGACCACGAATGGGAGCGGCTCTTACGATTCGCTCGACAGCCTCCCCGTAATCCCCTCCTGACTGCTCGACCGCCGCTGCAAACCCGGCATCCGGCGCCAGACAGGGATTTACGTTGATCTCCAGAATCCACGGGCGGCCCTCCGCATCGACTCGAAAGTCCACCCGCGCATATCCGCGCAGGGCGAACAGATGCCAGCACCGCCGCGCCCACTCCGACAGCCGCGCCAGCAGCGGCGCGTCGGAAGGAGGGAACTCGAACCGCCGCGGGGTCTGCCTGTATTCGAACGATTCCGCAAGCCACTTGGCATTGTACCCGACGATCCGCGGCTTGTGGGGCGGGAACGCCGAGAAGTCGATTTCGGCCGGAGGGAGAACGCGCGGCTCCCGGCCTTCATCGGCCAGGAGCGACAGGTTGAACTCCCGACCGTCAACGAAAGTCTCCAGAAAATGAGGGCGTCCCGTCCGCGCCTCGCACTCCCGCAATCGGTGGAGGAGCTGCTCCGGAGCGTCCTCGCCGGTCGCCACGAGGACGGCGTCGTCTCCCATCCCCAGCGAGGCATGTTCCCACACCGGCTTGAGGATCACGCGCGGGTTTTCGCTGCTCGTGCGGGTGGCGGAGGAGAGTTCCCCGCTCGTGTCGGCGGTCCACCAGTCCGGTGTAGGGAGTCCCGCCTGCCGCAGCCGTTGCTTGGCGGCCACCTTGTTCGACGTGCGAAGAATCGCCGTCGTATCGGCTCCCGTGAAGGGGATGGCGAGGGCTTCGAGGAGCATGGTCGCCAGCGGCATCAAGCGGTCGGTCCCTCCCAGCGACTCCACCAGGTTGAAGACCACCTCCGGACGGAGCCGGTGAAGCTGCTCGGCCACGGCTTGCAGATTCAGCGTGCACGGGAGCAGGCTCGCCTCATGTCCGCGCTCCGTCAGCGCGGCCCGGACTGCCTCCGCCTGCACCAGCACATCGCGGTCGGCCGCAGCGGCGTCAGGCTCCACGGAATTGTGCAGCACCACAATCCGCAGCCGCTCGTTCATCCTCTCGGTTCCTTGCGCGAGCACGGTTGATCCCCGGCGGCGGTGTACATCGGATGATCCCGGAGGAATCCAGCGACGGTCCTGCCACCTCCCCGGATGGGAAACGGGTTCATGTCGCCAACGGACGGACGTGCTGCTCTCGTCGACAGTTCACTCGGAGATCGCCCGGGCTTTCACTCCGTCGCTCCGCCGCGGATTCGACCATCGCCCCGATCAATTCCACATATGACAGGCCGACCGCCGTGGCGAGCATGGGGAGATCGGAGTGGAAGGGATGCAGGCCGGCCAGGGGATTGGCCTCCAGGAACTGCGGTTGGCCGTGTGCGTCGGAGCGGAGGTCGATGCGTCCGGCATCGCGCCCCCCCAGCGCCCGCCAGGCCGCCAGGGCAATGCGCTCCGCCTCGCGGACTTCGTCATCCTGGCGACCGTCGACCAGCCGATATTCGACCAATTCCTCGCAGCGTTCCTTGTTGACGTAGGAATACACCTCCGGTTCTGCCCCGGCCCGCAAGACGATTTCCAGCGTTCCCAGCACACGGGCGCGGCCGCCGGTCCCCAGCAGGCCGACGGTGAATTCGCGGCCGGGGAGGTATTCCTCCACCAGTACGGGCTGCTGGTACTCTTGCAACAGCCGCAGGCATTCGTGGTGCAGTTGTTCTGGAGAGGTCACCTTGGAAGCGGGCGTGATCCCTTTCCCCGTTCCTTCCGCGACCGGTTTGGTGAAGAGGGGATAACGCAGCGGGAGTTCCCGCAGCTCCGCCGGTGAGGAGATTACACACGACCGAGGGGTGGGGAGGCCGGCATCGCGAATGACTGCTTTTGTTAGTCCCTTGTGGAGGCAGACCGACATCACGCAGGGGTCGGCGAAGGTATAAGGGATGTCGTAGAGATCCAGAATCGCCGGCACTTGCGCTTCTCGTCCCGGGCCGCGCAGCCCTTCGCAGATGTTGAACACCAGGTCCCAGCGGTCGCCGGCGGCCAGTCGCAAGACGAGTTGCCGTCCGCGCCCGATGCGATCAGTCGTGTGACCGAGCATCCGCAGCGCGTCCTCCAGAGCGTCGATGGTGTCGGGCCGGTCGAACTCGGCGGTTTCGAGTTCGGAGTAGCCAGCCGCGAGGTAATCCTCCCGCAGATCATACGTCAGACCGACGAGCATGGCGTCCCCCCTCCCTCGGGCTCACGCCGCAGTTCGGCGTAGAGCTGCTGATGCCAGCGTTCGCCGTCGCTGCGGCGCATGTCGAGCGCCGTGAGCAGGTGTTCTCCCGGGCGGAGCAACTCCAAGGGACACCCGCGGGCCAGCTCCTCCGCCAGCCCCGCCTCGGTGTAATCAAAGGGGTACAAGCGACACACGAGGGGGCGCACCTCCAGCGGCAAGGTACAGCCCGCCGGGCCCAGGAAAGTGCAATCACCGTTAGGCTCGCGTTTCAGGACGCGCCGTGTCCCGTCCGGGCGGAAGACCCGGTCGCGCCAGGCCGGATCATTCTCCTGCGGAAGGTATTCGGCACTGTCCGGGGCGCGGAACTCGAAGAACTCCGTGCGCCCGGTGTGAGCGGCGATCCGCTCGACGTCGCCCGGAGTGACATACACCTCCGACCGCTGGCAGCAGGTTCGCGTCTGCCGCGAGCAACGCACGCAGAGACATTCTTCACTCGACATCACGTCGGCTCCCCGGCAGCCACCGGATCATGATATCGGAACGTCTTGCCCTCAAAGTTCCGCAGGATGATCCAGTCCCCCTCGCGTCCGGCGACGAAATCGGGCTGGAGCGGAATCTTTCCGCCGCCGCCGGGAGCGTCAATCACGTAGGTCGGAACGGCGTAACCCGTCGTATGCCCGCGCAGCCCCTGAATGATCTCCAATCCCTTGGCCACGGGGGTGCGGAAGTGCGACGACCCGCTGATGGGGTCGCACTGATACAGATAGTACGGGCGGACCCGCATCAGCAGCAGCTTGTGGACGAGCTGTTTCATCGTCTCCACGGAATCGTTGACCCCCTTGAGGAGCACGGTCTGCGAGCCGATGGGGATGCCTGCGTCGGCCAGTCGTTCGCAGGCCCGCCGGGCTTCCACGGTACACTCATCCGGATGGAGGAAGTGCACGCTCATCCACAGCGGATGGTGCTTGCGGAGCATCTTGACGAGCTGCGGCGTGATCCGCTGCGGGAGCACGGCCGGCATCTTGGTCCCGATGCGGACGAACTCGATATGCCGGATTGACCGCAAGCGGGTCAGAATGGAATCCAGCTTGTCGTCGCTGAGGGCGAGCGGATCGCCCCCGGAGATGAGCACGTCCCGCACCTGGGGCGAACGCTCCAGGTAGGCATACATCGCCTCCAGCCGCGCCTCGTTGGGGACGATCTCCCCGTGTCCCACCACCCGCGAGCGGGTGCAGTAGCGGCAGTAAGTGGAACAGAAGTCCAGCGGCAGGAACAGCACCCGGTCGGGATAGCGGTGCACCAGTCCCGGCACCGGACTGTGACCATCCTCCCCCAGCGGGTCATCCGCCTCGCCGATGCTCCGCGTGAACTCGGCGGTGGTCGGGATGACGGTTTTGCGCAGCGGTTGCTGAGGGTTTTCGGGATCAATCAGACTCATGTAGTAGGGGGTCACCCCCACGGGCAGCATCGTCCCTCCCTGTCGGAGCGCCTCCCGCTCCGTTGGCGAGAGGGTCACGATCCGCTCGAACTGTTCCAGCGTGCGGATGCGATGCCGCGACTGCCAGCGCCAGTCGTTCCACTCGCTCAGCTTGGCCGCCGGGAAGAACCGCTGCCGAAACAGACGGGCCTGCTCGGAGAGGGCGCCGGCGGTGGCGGAGCTCCGCCGGGTTCGCAGCACTGAGGGAAGCGGCAGCGTCGCCGTGACATTGGCGGCGTCCGCAACCGGGAAAAATCCGGAGAAACGCCGGCCATTCCTGACGACCGTGGTGGCGGCCGTCGTTTCCTCCCGGGGCGGTACTGCCGGCCAACCGGCAATCGTCAAGGGAGGATCATCGGGACTGGGAGGCTCTTCTTCCGCGAAACTGGGAGGGTCTTCAGTGGGGGACGGTCCGACGCACAACTCGCTGTCGCCACGGTCCATGCGGAGGCTCCTTCCGAGTCATTCAGATAACGTCCCGCCCGTCGCGGTGCCGAACCATCGGTCGTCTTCTCCCGCGCAGGCCGGAAACGCGCACGCATTACGCGCAGCTTTTTGGCGTTGTCAACAGCCGCAGGGGGGAAAATCTTTCCAGATTTTCCGGCAGTCTCCCTCCGCCCCCCCACCATGACCGCCCGGGACCGGGCGCGCGCATCCGGGACGGTTGCGGACCGGCCGGCAGCCCACACCCGCAGAACCGGGCTTTCTCACGGTGGGACGCAGGTCCCCCCCGGCATTTCGAGCGGCCGGAACTTACTTCAACGCCGCCAGCACCTGGTCGGTGATCGCCTGCACCAGGGCTTCGACGTTCACTCCCCCGGCTGCTGAGGGGGGCTGCAAATAGCCGGGATAGGACGGCGGGGGGGCGAACGCCGCCACGCGGGGGGCCTGCCCCTCCTTGTATCCCTCGCGGAAGGCCGTATTCCCGCACAGGTCGCAGTTCTCGAAGTGGAACCGCGGATCGTCGAATCCCAACCGTTTCTTCAGGTCCAGCAACTCCCGCGACTTCTGCTCGTCCAGATAGGTGATTCCCCCCAGTTGCTTGGAGAGGATCAGGATCCGGCAGTAGGCATCCAGAATCTCCGTTTTCCAGTACGCCTCCTCCAGGGTTTTGCCAAAGCTCACCGTCCCGTGATTGGTGAGGATGATTGTGTTCGTCGCCGTCAGGAATGGCTTGACTGTGTCAGCGAAGCTCTGCCCCCCGGGCGTCTCGTAGGGGGCCAGCGGCACCTCCCCCATGAAGACCTCAATCTCCGGCAGCACGCATTGGGGAACCGCCTCCCGCGCCACCGCAAAGGCGGTGGCATGGGGGGGATGGCAGTGCACCACCGCCTTCACGTCCGGCCGCTCCTTCATGATGGTCAGGTGCAGCAGAATCTCGCTGGTGCGTTTCTTCTTCCCCGCCAGTTGGTTCCCGTCCAGATCGACCATGCAGATGTCGTCCGGGGTCATGAACCCCTTGCAGATCATCGTCGGACTGCACAGGACCTCGTTCTCGCCGATGCGGTACGAAATGTTGCCGTCGTTGGCGGCGGCAAACCCGCGGTTGTAGACCCGTCGGCCGATCTCGCAGATCCATTCCTTGATCGACTTCGCTTCGGCGGTATTGAAGAGGGGGTGATACGGGTTCATGGGCAGATCAAACGTGGTGTGTGAGGAGCTCTGCGGGAACGAGTGATGGAAGTTTCAACACCCTCTCCCCTCGCTCAGGAGCGAGGGAGGTTGTGAACCTGCTGAGACGTTTTCTTCTCGGCGCTTGTTCTCGGCGCTTGGGCGATCGAGGAACGGGATGGGAATGCTCTTGCTGTCTGCATTGTCAGCCCCCATCGGCCAACGGTTCCGGTTACTCCAGATCCACTCGATCCAGGATCGCCGCGTTATATCCGTCAATCGGTTTCACCTCCGGATGGAAGGGGGCCGCAGCCTCCGCCCCCTCGCTGACCGCGATCAGCGCCCCTGCCCCCGCCCCGAATTCGTCGAACACGATGAACGGCTCCCCCCGTCCCTGACGCCGGTCGCGCAGTCCGGCCTCCTCCAGCGGGACCACCAGCTTCCAGCTCGCCCCTCTCACCGACGGATGCCCCTTCGAGAGCGTCACGCTGCCGATCACTTCACACAGTCGCATGGCGGAGAGGTCCGGGGGTGAAGGCCTAGGAATGACGGTCGAGGGATTGAAAGATGCGGCGCAGTTCGAACCACGGTTTATCGAGGGGGTTCAGGCACCAGACGTTGGCCCGCAACTGCCGCCGCACCACGGCGACATCCGCGGCGTCGTGGATGGCGACCGCCTTCACCCGCTCGTGTCGGTTGGCCAGGCAGGCTGCGCGATGCGCCGGCTCGGCCAGGATCACCACGGTCGCGGCCGCTCCCCGGGCCACCTCGGCAATGGCCAGCCGCGCGGCGTCGTCCGGGCAACCGAGGAGTTCCCGCCGCCACGTCGCCTGCAGGTCGTCCCACAGCCGCGCCACCGCAGCAGTGTGGTGGACCTGAATGAGGAGGGAGCGGAGGGTTGAGTTTCCCGCCGAAGGCGCTCCCGCCGTTGGTGCGGTCCGCTCGATCCGGAGGCCGCGCAGTCCGGCGACGTCCCGCGCTGCGGGGGTGACGATCGCCTGGGGCGGAACCACCACGGCCCGAACGCCCGGGGGGAGCGTCTGCAGCACTTCCGCGGTCACAACCCTGTCAGTCAACTCGACGGCGCCGGACTCCGGGCGTTCGGTCCCTTTTCCCTCCTCTTCCCGTCGGCCGGGCGCCGGTCCGCCGACTCCTCCTTCCGTGCGCACCCCCGTTTCGCCAAGCTGCGCGAGCACCCCGGCGACGATCCGGTCGATGAGGGTGGAAGGGAGGGACACGGGGTTCAATCTTCTCCGGTGTGGAGGGACTCTCACTGTGCCGCTGATTGTTCAGGGGCGTGTGGCTGATCGCATTGTCCGATCACCACCCAGCGGACCGGTGTGTTCTTGACCCCCATCACTTCCCGCGCCGCTGAACCGTCGGCTGCGGCGACCACGATGCTTCCCACGCCGCTCCCCAGATGATCGATCGCCACCTGTGGTTCTCCGTCCGGCCCCCCCGAATGCAGGAGAGGTTGCACGACCAGCAGCCGCCACCCGTTCAGGGTGGGATGCTTGATCGTGGCGGTCGCGCGACCGATGACGCGGGCAAGCTGCATGTTGGTCTGGAGCGTGGGAATGAGGGTCTAGGGAATCAGGGTCTAGGGATTCAAAGAGCCACCGGACAATACTGTCTGTCTGGATCAAAAACGCCTCGTTTTTCGAGTGCGGCCCGGGTTTTGTCTGGCAGCTCTAAATGATCCGCAGCTCATCCACCATCACACACCGCCGCTTGCGGGTGAACGTCAGCGGGTTCGTCACCCCTTCTCCGGTTGGAGTCGCCACCGAGTAGGACAGATATCCCTCGCCCCCCAGCCCCAGTCCCGCCATGCAGGGGCCATTCTTGACGAACAAGGTCGTGTTCATCAGCCGCCCCATCACCGTCATGTTGTGAACGTTGCGGCTGTGAATGATCGCCGTATGCCCGTAGCCGTGCTCGAACTCATACGCCAGTTGAATGGCGTGTTCGGCGTTCCTGGCGCGCACGAAGGGAACGAAGGGCATCATCTGCTCCTCGGCGACGAACGGATTCGACGTGTCGGTTTCGCCATACAGAAGCTGTGTGCCGGCGGGAACCTTGATCCCGATGCGGTCCGCCAGCACGGCGGCATCTTTGCCCACGAGTTCGCGATTCAACACCGCGTGTCCCCCCGGTTCCCGGGGGGGCGCAAAGGCCAGTTTCGTCAGGGCTTCGATTTGCTGGGCATTCAGTCGATACCCCCCATGCTGCCCCACCGCCTCCATCAGGGAGTTGAAAATGGATTCGACGGCGAACACTTCCTTTTCGCCGATGCACAGGAGGTTGTTGTCGTAGGCCGCCCCTTGCACGATCGACCTTGCGGCACGGTCGATGTCGGCCGTTTCGTCGACGACCACCGGGGGGTTGCCCGGCCCGGCCACCACCGCCTTCTTCTTGGCCTCCAGCGCCGCCCGTGCGACCGCCGGCCCCCCCGTCACACACAGCATTCGTACGCCGCGGTGCGAGAAGATCTGATGGGCCGACTCGATCGTCGGCTGGCCGATGATTGTGACCAGATTCTCAATCCCGATCGCCTCGGCGAATGCCCGGTTGAACACCTGCACTCCCAGGCAGGCGATCCGCGCCGCCGACGGATGCGGGTTGAACACGATGGTGTTTCCGGCTGCGACCATGTTGACGATGTTGCCCGCCAGCGTCGGCAGGGAGTGCGTGGCGGGCGTCACCGCCCCGATCACCCCGAAGGGGGCGTATTCCTCCACGGTCAAACCGTGGTCCCCGCTGTAGCAGTCCGCTTGCAGCCACTCGGTCCCGGGGACCAGCCTGATGATCTGGAGTTTCTCGATCTTGTGGTCGAGCCGTCCGATTTTGGTCTCCTCCAGTTCCAGCCGCCCCCACTCGGCGGCGTTCTGCTGGCACAGGTCCTTGACGATCTGCACCACGCGGGCGCGGTCGGCGAGCGTCTTCTTCGAGAGCTGCACAAACGCCTCCCCGGCCGCGGCCACCGCCTCGTCCACTGACGTGAACACGCCCCAGTTCCCGGAACCAGCGGAAGGTTTCTGACGAAGGGTGGAGGCGGCAGCCGCTGACTTGACGGGAATGCCCTGACCGTTCGCCGCGGCGGCGCGCGGTCGGACGCTCCGACCGAGTTCGCTGAGCACCTCTTCCACCACGGCGCGAATGACGGTTTCGTTCATGGCTGGTCAGTGGTCGTTGGACAATGGTTGAAAACGGATTCGTTTAGGCCGCGACCCGCAGGGGAACGCTCCGCAGCAGGAACGCCCGGCCGCATCCACGGTGTTTCAGCGCTGCTCGAGTTGCTGGGTCTCGATCCAGTGTTCGACGCGGGTACGGGTAGGGAACAGGGGCAGCATCCAGAGCAGCAAACCGCCGGTGATCGCCAGCGACCACCAGTTGTGTTGCAGGATGAAGGCGACGACATTCAGGAAGGTGGCCCCTTCGAGAATCGCCAGTCGGGTGACTGTGATCGAGTGCAGGAGACGCAGCCAATCCCCCTCCGTGAGTCGCCCGTCGCCAGCCGTCAATGGACGGACGATCGCGACCGGCACAATCAGATGGATCACCAGTAACACGCCCGCGAACCCGGCCAGGAACAGGCTGATTCCCTCCCCCGCGATCGGAGGCGCCGGTGAATTCATCCGCAGGACGATAGCTACGACGACGAACACCACCGCGCCGAACGACAGCGCACCGGCGATGACCTGCATCACCCGCAGATGCTGCTCGTAGCTGGCGGACCGTTCGTCCATCGCGTGTGTCTGCATCAGTGAGAACATCCGCGCCGCGCTCCCCTGCGGGTCGCGGCTAAACATTGGGTACGTCGCGGCTAAACGGAGCCTCCGCCTTGGAAGACTGTTTTGGCGCCCACCCGCACCTGGTCGACGATGCCGATGATGGCGCAGTCCACCGGCAGGGTCTTCGTCTCTTCGGTAAACCGCGCGCTGGACCCCTGCACGATCAACACCGTCTCCCCTTCACCCGCTCCGACCGTATCGACGGCGATGAACGTCCGTCCCGTCCCCACCAGTTCGGCCTTGGTCTTCTCGTGGACCCGCAGCGGCTCCACGATCAGCAGCTTCTGGCCGACCATTTCGCCAACCTTCTGAGTGGCGGTGACGTTGCCGGTGACTCGGGCGAGGAACATGGGATATGTTTCACCACGGAGACAAGCAGGCACGGAGAGCATGAGGTCACGTCTTTGTGCCTCCGCGTCTCCGTGGTCAACTGCTGATTGCTTCCACTGATTGCCGCGCGACGACAATTTCCTCGTTCGTCGGCACCGTCCAGACCTGGATGCGGCTGGCGGGGGGCGAGATCCTCATCTCACCCTTCGCCGTCCGGTTCAGTTCCGGGTCGAGTCCGATCCCTGCATAGTCCATCTCGGCGCACGCCAGTTCGCGGATGCGCGGGCTGTTCTCTCCAATACCTCCGGTGAAAACGATCGCATCCGCGCCGTTGAGCACCGCCAGCGACTGGCCGAGGTATCGCTTCACGTCCGCCGCAAACACCCGCAGGGCCAGCGCCGCGCGTGCATTCCCCTGGGCCGCCGCTGCCTCGATGTCGCGCAGATCGTTGGAAACGCCGCTCATTCCGAGTAATCCGGCCTGCGACGAGAGCTCATCCAGCAGCGTGTCGTAATCCTTGCCGGTCAGCCGCCGGAGGAGCCGCAGGGCAAACGGGTCGAAATCGCCGACGCGGTTGTTCTGAGGGAGGCCGCTCTGCGGGGTCATGCCCATGGTGGTCGCCTGGGACCGTCCTCCCCGCATCGCACACAGGGAACTGCTCCCGCCAAGATGGCAGGAGATCACTTTGAGGTCGTCCCGGCCGAGGAGCTGCGCCATCCGCGTGCCGATGTAGCGATGACTCGCACCGTGGAATCCCCAGCGGCGGATTTCATACCGCTCCTGCCACTCGAAGGGGACGGCATAGGCCCGGTATTCCGGCGGAATCGTGTCGTGAAACGCGGTCTCCAGCGCCGCAACCAGGGGAATCTCCGGAAAGGCCTGCCGCAGTTGCCGCATCGCCCGGGCATAGGGGGGATTGTGGGCGGGGGCGACGTCCGCCAGCGCCTCCATCGTGCTCAGCAGCTCCTCATCCACAATCCGCACGCCGCTGAGTCTCCCGGCGAACACCGCCTTGAACCCGATGGCCGCCACCTCCCCCGCAGACTTCAGGCAACCGGTCTGCGGGGCGGTCAGTTGGTCCAGGCAGATGCGCACCGCGGCAGCGTGATCGGGTACCCGTTGCCGGAGTTCGAACCTCCGCCCGGCGATCTCGACCAGGCAGCTTGAGTCCACCGGCTGCCCGATCCGGTCAATCCCTCCGCGCGCAAGCTGCACCTCGGCCGGCATGTCATACAGCCGGTACTTGAAGCTGGTGGAACCGAGATTGGCAACGAGGACGTACATCGGGGGCTTCCCACCGGAGACTCCGGAAAGACTCCCGTCAGAAGTTTTCCATCAATCCCGGTTGCGGGCGGGGGATCACGTGCGCGGAGATCAGTTCGCCGACCTTGCTGGCGGCGGCCGCGCCGGCGTCCACGGCGGCCCGCACCGAGCCGACATCCCCCTGGATGATGGTCGTGATGTAGGCGCCGCCGATCTGAATCTGCTTGACGAGCGTCACGTTGGCGGCCTTGAGCATGGCGTCCGCGGCTTCGATCTGGGCGATCAGTCCGCGGGTTTCAACGAGTCCAATGGCTGGGTTCATGGCGAGAAGAAGGTCAGGAGTGGATGGGACAGGGGCGGGGGAACCGGGATTCTCCGACGGTGTCGGGGATCGATTTCCAAAGCCCGCCGACGGCGTCGGCGGGACCGGGCCGGACCGCTCAGTTCACATTTCCCTTGGCGGTCCCCTTGGGTTTGGGCATCACGGAGGCGAGTTCCTCGTGGGGGCGGGGGATCACCTGCACACTGACAACCTCGCCGATCTTTCCGGCGGCCGCCGCCCCGGCATCGACCGCGGCCTTCACGGCCGCGACGTCCCCCACGAGAAACACGGTCACCAGTCCGCTGCCGATCTTCTCCCAGCCGACGAACTGCACGTTCGCCGCCTTGAGCGCGGCATCGGACGCTTCAATCAGGGCGATGAGACCTTTCGTCTCGATCATCCCCAGGGCTTCCATCGCTTTGGCCATTGCACTCACTCCAGGGTCAGGGTTGGTGGGTCACCACGGAGACACGAAGGCACGGAAGGACGCCAGCGAACTCCCCGTCCGGCAGCGAGAACATCGCCTTCTCGGACCGGTCGATCCCGGGCAAAAAGCCGAACCGGCTTCCCCTCGGTGTCTTGGTGTCTCCGTGGTGCTCATGGGTGCTTACACGCACACGGGGCGGGCTTCAGCAGCTCGACCTTGGTCGCGTGCGTGAGGTTGATCGCATTCCCTTCGTCGGTATCGAGGTGGACTTCCAGTTTGATCTTGTCGTCTCCGCCGCGGACGGAGATGTTCTCCAGGACTGTAGTACAGCCGGGAGATTCGACCCGCAGGTGCATCAGATCCTTGTCCCGTACGCCGTAGTAGGCCATTTCAGCGGGGTTCATGTGGACGTGGCGCATGGCCCGGATCACCCCCTGCTTGAGTTCCAGGCTCCCCGCGGGACCGACGAGCAGACAGCCCGGCGTCCCGGCGATGTCGCCGCTGATGCGGACCGGGATGTCGAGTCCCAGAGAGATGGCATCCGTGAAGGCCAGTTCCACCTGGGAATCGCCGCGGCAGGGGCCCAGGACGCGGACCTCCGGCAGCATCCGTCGGCGGGGACCGACGATGGCCACTGTCTCCTCGGCCGCAAAGTATCCCTCCTGATAGAGCCACTTCTGGGGAGTGAGCTTGCGCCCCTTCCCGAACAGGATTTCCACGTGCTCCTCGGTGAGGTGGCAGTGCCGCGCCGAGATATTGACCACGAGGGGGTTGGGAGGTCCGGCCGGCCGGGACGCCGCACTGCGGAAATGCCGCGACAACACGTCGCGGACGACGCGTTCGACATCGCTGCGGGTGAGAGTGGCGGTCATGAGGGACTGTCAGGTTTCAGCGGTCCGTCAGCAGCGATCGGCAGCCGCCCCGCAGGAGCGGACTGCGGCAGGCTGATCGCTGGGGGCTACTCCGCAACAATCAGTTCGATACCGTGCTCCGTGAGAATCCGCCGCCACTCCTCCGTGATTCCCGCGTCGGTGACGAGGCAATCCACGACGTCGAGCGGGGCCAGGTGAACCAGTTCGGAGTGGCCCAGCTTGCCGCTGTCGGCGACGACGATCACTTCGTCCACTGCGTCGATCATCTGCCGTTCCGCCTCCACCAGCAGAGAATTGCTGTTGAAGAGCCCGGCGGCCGTGATCCCCCCGGTGCTCATCACGAGCCGCCGGGCGTGGAGTTGTTTCAGCGCCGCCACGGTCAGGTTGCCGAGGGCGACGCCGGTTTTGGGATACAGGTAACCGCCGAGGAAGATGAGCTCGATGCTCGTCGCCCCGACGAGGTGATTGACGATGGGCAAGGAGTTGGTGACCACCTGCAACGTCTTGCCGGTCAGGTGCCGGGCCACCTCCAGGGTGGTGGAACCGCCATCGAGCAGGATCGTTTCTCCCGATTCGATGAGTGCGGCGGCCCGCCGGCCGATCCGTTGTTTCTCCTCGGCCGCCCGCTGTCGGCGTTCCTCCAAGGCCATGAGTGCCTCGCCGACGTAGGCGGCTCCGCCGCGGGTCCTCCGAATCTGGCCAATTCCGTCAAGATATTCCAAATCTCTCCGGACGGTTGACTCGCTCGCCCCCACCCGTTCTGACAACTCAAATAATGACACAAAACCTTTTGAACGAACGATTTCCAGTATTGTGTCTCGTCTCTGATCAGGCAGCATGGGGATCGGATTGGGGGAAGAAAGCGTCACTGCGACTTTGATTGTGACATTTCAAGCGACAGAATTCAATCAATCGTTTCAAAAAAAGTCGCAATCTGTCGTCAGCCGCCAGCCTTCTCTCCCGTCGACACGCGGTCCCCGCCATCATCCCCACTTCCTCCGGAATGTTCGGAACATCCGGCAAATCCAGAGGTTGTGAGGAGTCCAGCGGCCCCAGAATTGTTTTCGGGCAATCGTCGCAGGACGTTCAGCTTCGTCTGCCTCAGCGGTCTCTCCGGCGGAGAGTGACGACGAGCGCACCGACTGGCGAGTCTGGCTCAAGTTGACGGGGGGAGGATGCTCACCCGCCGCCCCACCACCTGCAACCTCCCAGCGGCGAACAGCCGGATCGCCTCCGGATAGGCCTCACACTCGGCCTGGAAGACCCGCGCCGCCAGCGTGTCGACGGTATCGTCCTCCCGGACCGGGACGCACCGTTGCAAGATGATCGGCCCGTGGTCGTACTCGTTGTCGCAGAAGTGGACCGTGCAACCGCTCACTCTCACGCCCCGCGCCAGCACTGCCTCGTGGACGCGATGGCCGTACATTCCCTGACCGCAGAAGGACGGGATCAGGGCGGGATGGATGTTCATCACCCGCCCTTCAAAGTCAGGGGGGATCGCCAGCCGCGAGAGAAACCCTCCCAGCACGACCAGCGAGCACTCAGCCGAGCGGATGCGGTCGAAGAGGACCGCACTATAGTCCGCCACGGAGGGGAAGTCGCGAGGGCGAAGTTCCACCGTGCTCAATCCCGCCCCGCGGGCCTTCTCCAGGCCGGGACACGGACGGCTGGCGATCACCAGACGCACTTCTGCCTCCAGTCGGCCCCCCGCGATCTCCCGCAGCAGATTCATCAGCGTCGTTCCCCCTCCGGAGAGGAGGACGGCGATCGGCAGGGGCGAAGCAGCGGAGGACATCGATCCCACGGGGACGGAACCAGACGGAGAGGCCACGGGACGGCGGGGCGGATGACTATGGCAGAGCCGTGAAATCGGGAGTCTCACCCTCGCCGAGGAGTTGCCGGTCGCGCTCCCGCGCGGCCGCGTCACGCTGTTGGGTGCGTCGGACTGCCAGAGCGATCAACAATACCGCCACCAGGATTCCGGCGGCGATGGCGAGTTGCGCGGCCGGCGACAGTCGGGCGGGAACCACTGGCCGCCAGCGGACTTCCCGCGCCAGAATCAGCGGGGCGTACCGCAGCTTGCCGTCACGCGAGGGGTACGTCATCAGCTTGAGAAAGTAGCCCGTGGCGGTGATGCCGCTGATACGGTCCTCGCCGACAGGGATGCCATCCGGATTCTCGGTGAAGACAACGGCGGCGGGATGTCCCTCCGAGTCTGGGGTAAACAGGTAGATTTCGTGCAGCGGGTCGAGTCCGTACTCATTCTGCTCGTGAAAGACCCGGTGCAGTTGAATGTGTCCCCGGAGCACGACCGGCATGCCGCGATAGACTTCCGGATGGTGGATGATGTCGGCAAAGAGCGGGAAGTCCTCCCGCGGCCAGTTGCGATACCGGCTGTTTTGCCACCGTTCGGTGAGGAACTCCTCGGCCGCCTGTTGCAGCTCCGCCGGCTCCACCTGTCGGACGTAATTGAGGATTCCGAAATAGGCGGTCGTGTCGGCGGTCCCCTCCAGGCGACTGCGGTCGCGAATGAAGTCGAACGGGAATTCACCACGAGGAAGATGAGGGGAGAGGCGATGCGGCGTCGCTGAACCTGCCTCGCCGGGAAGGACCGGCTCCGGTGGGCGAACGGCGGCGGCGGGAGAGGAATCGTCGGCCAGGAGCGCGTCGGAACCAAGGATTCCCCCCGGCATCCCCAGCAGGCATCCAACCAGAACGGTGGCAAGCGAACGACGGCACCGGATCATGGGAGAGGTCATCGTCGTCATTGTGAATCCCCACGCCGGCATTGTACAACGTCCGTGTCGATCCCTGTTCCTCTCCGGGAGATTCCACCATGCGGCCGACCGTTTTGCTCTTGACCATCGCCTCTCTGGTTCCGACGTCGGCGTGGGGGGAGGTTGGTCCGGCGCCCGTGCTCCTCTGGCCAGCGGGCGCTCCCGGTGCCGTGGGGGACGAGGAGGCCGACCGGCCGTCGATCCGGGTTTATCCTGCGCCGGCGGAGTCGGCGACGGGTGCGGCCGTCGTCATCTGTCCGGGGGGAGGATACGGTGCATTGGCATTCGATCATGAAGGGCATCAGGTGGCGCGGTGGTTCAATACCATCGGCGTGACGGGCGTGGTGCTGAAATACCGTCTGGGGCCGCGTTACCACCACCCGGCTCCTCTCTCCGACGCCCAGCGGGCGGTGCGGTACGTCCGCGTGCATGCGGCCGAATGGGGGCTGGACCCGCAGCGCATTGGGGTGATGGGGTTTTCCGCGGGGGGGCATCTGGCCTCGACGCTCTCGACGCACTTTGACGCCGGTCAACCGGACGCTGCCGACCCGATCGACCGCCAAAGCTGCCGCCCCGATTTTTCGATCCTGGCCTACCCGGTCATCAGCTTGCGGTCCGAATTCGGCCACCGGGGGTCCGTGCGGAACCTGCTGGGGGAGAATCCTGACCCGGAGTTGCTACAGAATCTCTCCAATGAAACCCAGGTGACCCCTCAGACGCCGCCGACCTTCCTGTTCCATACGGCCGAGGACCCCGGCGTGCCGGTGATGAACAGCCTCGTGTACTATGAGGCCCTGGTGAAGCACGGCGTTCGTGCGGAACTGCACGTCTACCAGAACGGGCCGCACGGCGTCGGGCTGGCGCCTGGCGACCCGGTGCTGTTCACGTGGAAGGAGCGGCTGCACGACTGGCTGCGGACCAACGGGTGGCTGACGGCGGCCCGGCGCGCGGAGGTGACGGGAGAAGTGCTGTGGGGGGGTCAGCCGCTGCGGTGGGGGATGATCGCACTCTACCCCGATCGCGGCGGGAATGTGCAGCAGGAGGCCACACTCCCGGTGGCCTTCAGCATGGTCTCGCGGGGAAAGTTCAGCATCCCGGCCTGGCGGGGGGCGGTGGTGGGCCGCTGCCGGGTGCAGGTAGTGACCCTGGGGGACGTTCAACCGCTGCCGACGATCGAGAACAGTCGCCCGCTGGTGACGATCGATTCCGGTCTGGTGGTGGACGTGGCACCACAGGGGAACAACCTCCAGTTGAATCTTCCGCTGCGGTAGCCGGCAGGGGGACTCAATTGCCGACGTGCGGCGGTGGCGGCAGTCCGGGGAAACCTGCGGGGGCAAGAAGAACAGGCCGCTGCCCGCAAAGGGAAGCGGCCTGTGGTGTTCACCAGAGTGGTTGACGCTGCGGAGAGAGCCGCGGCGGCAGGTCCAGAGTTACTCGTGATAGGGGGCCGGCAGCTTGCCGCTGTTGAGCAGCGAACCGTAGGTCTTCCCGTCCTCGTACTCCTTCCCCTCGACTTCGGTCAGGGCAGCGTTGATCTTGTCAACGTCCTTGACGTTCTTCGCGCCGAGGGCCTTTTCGAGGGCCTTGGCGTAGTCGCTGCGCATCTTCTTTTCCTTGCCGTGGCAGATGAGGCACTTCTTCTCCTTGTCCTCATCGGAGAGTTTGCTGTACTTCTCCAGGAAGGCCTTCTGGTATTCCGGCCGCGCGTCGGCACGCTTCGGCGCTGAGGTGGTCAAAACACCCACGACCGCCAGAGCGGCCACACAGGTCACCAGCTTCCGCATGAAGTCAACCTCCCGATTCCGAATGTTGAGGATGCGACGGTGTCTATCTCCCGGCAGCAACGGCCGCACAACACGGGATCAATAGGACGAGGAGCAGTCCCTACACACGCCACCGTCCATTGACGAGCGTGCATTTGATCGGTCGCGCCGAGAAAAGTCAACCAACACATCGGCATTCCCAAGTTCGGTCTCAAGCCGGAATGCCGGTTCTTCCCTCCTGCCGGAACTGCCGAACTGGCCAATGGTTGCACTGGCCGCAGGAGGCTCACGCCGCCCGGTCGACGCCTCGAGATTTCTGCGGGCACAAACGCTGGCGGTAACCGGACAGGTCTTGAGCCACCAGCCGCGACAGCCCTTCCGAAAGCATCGGCATCGCCACGCACAGAGCTTTGCGCAGCCGTTTGGTTTGCAGGCTGCACTCCCCCTGGCCAAAGCCGATCGCCCGCTGCTGGAGCGACTCCGCCCGGCGGATCGTCAGCCACGGGAGGTGGTAGTGCTCCGCCAGCCGCTGCACGAATTTGAGGGGGCTGACCCGCTCCGCGCCGGCGATGTGATACAGACCGTGGAGTCCCTCGCTCCACGCCCGGACCAGGATTCCCGCAAGGTCGGTGGCGAGAATGGGGGTGGCATGGCGAATGAAGTCCTGGTCGGCCAGCCGCCGGGTCCGCAACTCGTGGAGTCGTTGTTCCACCCAGCCCTGTTCGCCTCGCGGCGACCAGCCGAAGACGTTGGTCCGCACCACGAGCGGCTGAGGATGAAGGGTGAGGGCTTGATGTTCCGCTTCGCGGATCAACTGTGCTTCGGGACTGTCGCACAAGCCGCTCCCCTCCTCCTCATGGAACAGCCATGGCCCGGTGAAGACGGCATCGGAAGAGATGACGGTGAATCGGGCGTTTGCCTCGCGGGCCGCTTGAGCCCAGGCGCTGGTCCAGTCCACAAGTGAGCGATCGATGCGGGCGGCCTCCGGTTCCCAGCTCGACCGGGCTGCTGCGCCGCACAAAATGACGTGCGTGGCGGCCGTCTCCCGGCACCAGCGGCGGGACTCCTCCAGCCCCGACGGACCGGCGTCGACGATGGAACAGCCGGCGATCGCGACCGGCTCGCCGGTGGAGAGGCCCGTGACACGGGCGTCCTGCGCCTGCTCCGCGAAATAGGCCGCCAGATTCGCCCCGACAACCGTCTCAACACCGACGACGAGGTAATTCTCCACGCTGAGCCTCCTTGCCTGGGCGTGATGATGTGGCGTACTCGTCCTTGGTCCCCTGCGGCCGTCGCGGCTCCAGCGGGTGTTTGCCGCCAGTGGCAGACCTGCGGGAAACTCCTCCCTGGGGAGCAGCTTCGCGGCCGCTGCGCCAACGGGGGGCGGAGTATAGGAGCGGCTCCTCTCTCAGGCCAAGAGCAATTCGGCCGATTCTGCCGGTCGAGCTATTTTCGCCTGGGGCGGAAGACGTGGGTGGCCTGTGCATAGACCGCCTCCGCCGACTCCATCAGCGTCTCCGAAAGGGTGGGGTGGGCGTGGATGGACTCGGCCAGGTCCCGCGCCACGGCGGCAGTCTCCACGGCCAGCACCCCCTCGGCGATCAGTTCCCCCGCCCCCGCGCCGACGATTCCCACCCCCAGGATGCGCTGCGTCTTGGGATCGACGATCAGCTTGGTCAGCCCCTCGGTGCGGCCAAGTGTCTGGGCCCGGCCGGAGGCTCCCCAGGGGAAGCGGACCACCTGCACGTCGATCCCCTGTTCTTTGGCCTGCGTTTCGGTCAGTCCACACCAGGCAAGTTCCGGATCGGTGAACACCACCGCCGGGATGGCGACGTTGTCGAACCGGGCCGGCTCGCCGAGCAGCACCTCCACTGCCACCTTGGCCTCCCGCGTCGCTTTGTGAGCGAGCATCGGTTCACCGGCCACGTCGCCAATGGCCAGGATGCGTGGATCGGAGGTCCGCATCGTCCGATCGACCTCGATAAACCCGCGGTCCGTGACGTTCACCTGCGTGTTCTCCAGACCGATCCCCTTCCCGTTGGGCATCCGGCCGACGGAGACGAGCACGCGGTCGAAGGTCTGGGGGGACTCCACGCCCGCCCCCTCAAGTTCGGCGACGATTCCCTCCGGTGTGGCCCGCAGGCTATGGACCTTGGTGCTGGTATGAATGGCGGCGAACTCGGCCGCCAGACGCTTCTGCAGCGGCTGGACCAGATCGCGATCGGCCCCGGCCAGGATGGTCGGGAGCATCTCGACCACCGTCACCCGCGAGCCGAGAGCGGCGTACACGCACCCCATCTCCAGTCCGATGTATCCGCCGCCGATAACCAGCAGTCGGCCAGGGACATCCGGGAGTTCCAGGGCCCCGGTCGAGTCCATCACACGGTCGTCGCCGATGTCGAAAACTTTGGGCATGGCCGGCCGCGAGCCGACCGCCACGATGCAATGCTCGAAGGTGATGCGGCCGGTGGAGCCGTCGGGATAGGCGAGCTTGAGGGATTGAGAGCTTTCGAACTCGCCGCGGGCCTGCACGAGGGTCACTTTGCGGGCCTCGCAGAGCTGCCGGATGCCGCCGGTGAGCCGCCCGACAACGCTGTTTTTGAACGCCCGGAGCTGGGCGAGATCGATTTGCGGCGAGGAGAAAGTCACACCCCACGCGGCCGCCTCGCGGGCTTCATGAATCAACTTGGCGATATGCAGCAGGGCCTTGGAAGGGATGCAGCCGCGGTTGGCGCAGACCCCGCCCGGCTGGGGGTCCTGATCGATGAGCACGACCTGCATGCCGTGGTCGGCGGCTTCAAAGGCGGCGGGATATCCTCCCGGCCCCCCGCCAAGGACGACCAACTGAGCGTGGGCGGGAGGGGGGGCAGCCATCGGCGGAGTCTCCGGAGGTCGAGCGAGGATTGTTGCTGGGGGAGGATAATCCCCCCACTCCAGCAATCAACCACACCGGGGACCGACTGGCCGACAGGGGAGGGGTCTGACGTCCTCCCCGGACATCCATGGCGCCTGAGGGACGCACTAACGAGCCGACGGGGTTCCGCGGGCGGGAGGAGGTCCGCCGGGACGGCGGCCGCCGGGGGGACCGCCCCGTTCCTCGCGATCCTCCGGCGTCGTCCCGATCACCAGATCGAACTTCGCCAGCAGCTCTCCCGTCATCGACCCGGGCAGGGGCGCAAACGCCACCGTCACCAGGTCCCGACTTTCCCCCAGCGAGCGGTAGATGCCGTCCCGCTCGTTCAGCGGCTCCCCCTGCACGTAACACTGCGTGGTGAGCATCCGCTGGTTCCCGCGGTTGACGGCGAAATGGATGTGCGGCGTGCGGCCGGGGTACGGCACCGGCTTGATCGTACGGAAGTAATATTCGCCGCTCGAACCGGTCAGGAACCGGCCGAAGCCCTGGAAATTCCCGTCCCGCCGGTCAGCGTTGCTCGTCCCGGAATGGAGATAGGCGCCGTTGGCGTCGGCCTGCCAGATCTCAACGACGGCGTTGCGGATCGGTTCGCCGGACGGACTCAGCACCCGTCCCGTCAGATGGGTGACGATGCCGACGGCCGGAGTTAGCCGGTCGTTGACGATCAACAGATCGTTGTCGGTGTCGAGGGGAAACTTGTCGGGGTAGAACGGGCCTTCGGTCTGCCGCGGCGTGAGCGAGAGCATTTCGGCAAACAGGCCGGGGGTCGTCCAGAGGGCGGCCCCGAAGGCGGTCTGACGGAGGAACCAGCGACGGGTCGACGCGAGAGGAGAGTGAGACATGGGGAACCTTTGTACCGAGGGGTGGTGCGGCCGCGGATGGAGGATCGCACCGGGAATTCTCCCGGATCAGCGAGAGGGGTCAACCGCGGCTGGGTCTGAGGATTCTCTCGCCTGTGTCCGGTGGGGTGAACAGACTGGGATGCGTGAGCGGAGGAACCGAGAAGAGGTCCAGAAGTGCGGACTACCAGATGACTGGAAGAGGAATCGGTCCGTCCGCGCCGTGAATTTCTCCGCCCGGCGGAAAGAAACCGGTCGCCAGCAGGTCTGCGGTCGAGGAGGCGCAGGGTGACCTGTGGCGACCGGCGAACTCAGTCCAATGAACTGGGTGTGGCTGGTCCTCGGGCTTGTCGCTCAAGCGGGTGCGCGAGGTGAGGCCGCTCCGGGAACAGGGCGAGGGTCAGATCCGATCGTTGTTGCTGGTTCCTTCCGGCTGCGGACGCTGCGGGCGATTGCCCCCTTCGCCGCCACGGGATCCCCCTTCGCCGGGACGTCCTCCGAAACGTCCGCCACCCCCCTCGCGGAAGCGGGCGGCCATGCTCTCGGCAACCGCCTTGAGTTCCTCAGCATCGAGGGAGCCATCGCTGTTCTTGTCGCCGGTCTCGAGCAATCGGGCATTGCGTTCGCCGAGTTCTTCGGCGTTCAGCTTGCCGTCTTTGTTGGCATCGCGTTCCATCAGTCGGGCGACAAAGCTTTCGACATTGAAGGTGGGAGGCCCCCCTTCACCACCACGACCGAAGCCACCCGGGGGATTCTCACCGGGACGCCCGCCGAACTGTCCGAACTGCGGACGGACTTCCTCACGGGTGAGCTTGCCGTCTCCGTCGCGATCGAGCTTCTTGAGGGTGGCGGCGGCGTTTTGCTGTTCCTCTGCCGAGATCACCCCGTCGCTATTGGAGTCGAGGGCCTCGAAGAGGGGATTGGGGAAGTTGCCGAATCCCCCCCGTCCACCAGGTCCCCGTCCTCCCTCCTGGGCCATTGCCAGCGTGCCGCTGAGGAGGGCCACAACACCGAACACCAACTGCCGCTTCATGTTCCGCTCCCGTTTGAACCTACAAGCCAATACCGACAGTCGCGCTTCCCTCGATGGGAAGACGAGACCGCCTTGGCCATCCCCGAGTTCGAGCGCTCTGCTTCTGGGATAAGAGAACGCACAGTCCTTCCCGGCATCTACAGGGAATTGCTCTCTCCCCGCAACCGATTTCCCAAGTGGTACGACTACCCACCAAGGACCGTTGGACGGCTTGGGACGTGGGGTATTTCCCGTCGCAGGAAAAAGTTCCGATTTGCGCAGCACAGAATGGGCGCCTGGAGCATTAAAAGTATGGTTGTGGCCACCGCTCACGGTGGCGATGCGACTGACCTACCTGGCCGTCATCCCCCTCCGCAACAGGCCCTCCTGCGGGGTGGAATCGCGGCAATCTCCCCGCCTCATGGTTCCGCTGACACGATCAATGTCCTCTCCCTCTGCGCTGCCTGGGCTGCACCCGTTGACGATCGCGGCTGTGCTTGCCGCCGCCGTTGGCTTTCGCTCCGCTGCCGCCTCCGAGGCGAACGCCCCCGCTGGGGGAGACTCCAGCCGCGCAGCCGCGCTGGTGGAGGGAGAACCGATCCTGGGGGGCTTCTTGATCCGGGACGGGCGTTACATCCCCCCTCCCTACGTGGTCGGCAGTCAAGGGAAAGCGATCTTTCTGAACGGTCGCCAACTCGTTGGTCTCCGGTTGCGGCCTGATGAGGAAGAGGAACTAAGGTATGAACAGGGAGTTCTGAGCAGGTCGGATGCGGCATACGCAGGGGCGGCGGGAGGAGAGTCGTCCGCTTCCAGAACGGCCAGCCGGATGCGGGGGCGTTTGGAGCGTCGCCTGGCAAATGGGATGCTGCTGGTTCAGGCCGAAGACGGCGTTTGTGTGACCTTCGAGCATCAGGCGGCCTTTGAGGTCCTCACCCTGCTCTGCTCGACACAGAGCCGCGGCGAAAAACTCCTGGCCCTGCTGCGGAGGGATGAGCACGGCCTGGACTCCCGACAATGGGGCGAGGTGCTCGACCGGTTCCAGCCGACGACGGAGCTGCGTCTGCGTCTGAACGAGCTGGATCAACGCTTGCAGCAGGAATCGGCGGGGTTGACGTTGGTGTACGACGGCTGTCCCCGCGGTCCCCTGTATGGTCTGACGGTGGCGGGGATGGTGCTGGTCGTCCTCGCTCTGGGAACGATCCTGAATACTCGTCCCCCCGCGGGGACGAACTGGCGTGAAGAGGACAGTTCCGAATCGGCGAGCGCTTTCGTGTGGCGGGCGGTGATGCTGATCGTCACCCTCAGCGGGTTCGATCTGGTCTGCACGCTGCTGGCCGGTCAAACCGGGCGGTTCCTGGAGGTGAATCCGCTGGCTGATTCCTTGCTGGCCTCTCCGCTGGTGCTGGCCGGTTTCAAGGGGGTCATGACGCTGGGCGCGGTGCTGATTCTGTGGCGACTGCGCCGTTTCCGCGGCGCCCAGATGGCGAGCTGGTGGATTTGCCTGCTGCTGACCGTGCTGACCGTCCGCTGGGTGGTGGTGGAGTCGTTGCTGCTCGCCTGACGAAGCCGGCGACGGGGCGGCGGGTCTCAATCGGGGTTGTGAGACCGCCGGACCGCCGGTACTATCGCCGCAACGGGGGAGCTTTCGCGGCATTTACCGACCGAGTCGCTGATGCAGACGGAGCGCGTCGTCCGTGGGTGGCTGCCGGTCGTCGGCGCGCTGGCCGCGGCCGGGATGCTGACGGTTGGTTTCGCGCGGGACCTGGTGGAGCTCGGTCCCGTGCTGTTCGAGACGCGCTCGGATTATTCGCATATCCGGGTACGGGAGCGCGGGGGCATCCGGACCCTCTCCTTCGTTCGCGATTCGGGGGAAGAGGTGATCGAATCGCAGGTGGATCTCCGGCGTCCGGAGCAGTTGCTGGTCCCCTACACGCGGACGATGTTCCTCAGCTATTTGTACCACCCTCGCCCGCAGCGGGTGCTGATCGTGGGGCTGGGGGGGGGCGCGATGGTGCACTTCCTCCGGCGGCACGATCCGGAACTGCACGTTGACGTCGTGGAAATCGACCCCGTGGTGGTGCAGGCGGCCGAGCGTTACTTCGCCATCCGCGCTGACGAGCGGCTGCGCATCATCACGCAGGACGCGTTTGTGTACCTGGCGCAGACCACGGAGTCGTACGACGTCATTTATATGGACGCGTTTTTGAAGCCGTCCGCGGAAACGGACAGTACCGGCGTGCCGCTCAAACTGAAGACGACGGAGTTTTACCGGCGAGTGCGGGAGAAGCTCACCCCTGCGGGGGTGATGGTGTTCAACCTCAATCCGCATCCGGCGGTCCGGGAGGACATTGCCGCCATTCGGGAGGTCTTCCCGCAGAGCGATGTGTATCGTCTCGATCCGGGTGAAGGGTTTGTGGCGATCGGGACGCAGGGGGAGCGGTTGCCTTCGGCGCGGGAGCTGTCGGCGGCCGCGGCGGAACTCGACCGCCGCTTTGGGGCCTCGTTTTCGTTTCGCGGCTTGATCCGGACCCGCATGAGGTGAGCGGTCGCGTGTGCCGATCCGAAGGGGGACCGGCCGTCCGGCGTCGCGCGGTGTGCGGGAGGAGCAGAGGGGACTCGGCGGTCTGAACGGGGAGCGGACATGGCGCGATCGGGCGACGTGACGGAGCGACGGAAACGGGGGGAGGCGGCTGCGCGGCCGGCCCCCGAGCGCGCCCCCTCCGCCGGGCCGGATGGAACGAGCGGTCAGGCGACGCCCTCCCGGTGGCCGCTGATGGTGCTGGTGTTTGTGGCCGGGGGCGTGCTGATGGGTCTGGAGATCGTTGGCAGCCGCGTGCTGGCGCCCCATTTCGGCAACTCCGTCTTCGTGTGGGGGAGTCTGATCTCGATCTTTCTGAGTGCGTTGAGCATCGGTTATTACGTGGGGGGGTGGGTGGCCGATCGCCATCCTTCCCAGCGGCTGCTCAATGCCATTTGCGGGGGGGTCTCGCTGTTGATCTTCAGTGTGGCGGTGCTGGCGCAACCGGTCTGCAATGGACTGATTGCGGCGGGGGCGGGAGAGCAGACCGGCCCCCTGCTGGCCTCTGTGGTGCTGTTCCTGCCGGCGTCGGTGGGGATGGGGATGGTCTCCCCGTTTGCAGTGCGGCTGGCGACGCGCTCGGTGGAATCGGTGGGGACCGCGGCAGGGACGCTGTACGCGCTCTCCACCATCGGCAGCATCGCCGGGACGCTGCTGACGACGTTCGTCCTCATCCCCTGGATCGGCATGGGGTCGATCATCAAGGGGCTGGCCGGGACCATGCTGCTCACAGCGCTGCTGACCGCTCCCCGTACGCGCGGGTTGAGCACGGCGGCGCGGCTGCTGGTGTTCACGCTCCTGGCGATCCTCAGTCTGTTGTGGGAACCGCCGCTCAATACCACCCTCGCCGCCGGGGACCGCGTCATCCTCGCCGAGGAAACTCCCTACCACCACATCACGGTGATCGACAATCGGCTGACGGGGTCGCGGCAACTCCGGTTCGACCGCTACGTCGAGAGCGCGATCCGCAATGCTCCTCCCTACCCCAGCCAGTGCGCCTATACCGATTACTTCCAGCTTGCGTTTCTGGTGCAGCCGCGTCCGCAGCGGGCGCTGTTCATCGGAGCGGGCGGCGGGGTCGGTCCGCGGATGTTTCTCAGCCATCGACCGGAACTGGAGATCGACGTCGTGGACATCGATGCACGGGTCCTGGACATTGCCCGGGACCTGTTCTACGTCGAACCGGGGGAGCGGATGCGTCTGCTGTCGGCGGACGGCCGCATCTTCCTGCGAACGACCCGGGAGCAGTACGACTGCCTCGTGCTCGACGCCTTCTCCATCGGGGGGCGGATTCCCTTTCACCTCGTGACTCGGGAGGCGTTTCAACTCTGCCGGGACCGGCTGCGACCGGGGGGGGTGCTGGTGATGAACCTCATCAGCGCCCTCGACGGCCCGCGGGCAGAAATCTACCACTCCCTTCATCGCACCGTCGCGTCGGTCTTTCCCCGTGTGCATACGTTCGCCGTCAACCGCAGGCTGGTGGAGCCGACGGAGTCCACCAACATCATCCTGGTCGCGACGGTGGAGGACCTCCCCCTTTCCCCTCAGGAGTGGCAGGCGCGGGGACGCGCCTATGAGTCGCCTTCCACTGTTCCGGCTGAACGGATGCGGCGCATCGTCGGCGATCTGGTGGAGACCCTGCCCGACATGAGCCGCGCCCCGCTGCTGACGGACGACTACGCCCCCTTGGAGACAATGTCGTTTTGAACCCCGGAGGTCTGCGGGCCAGAGTCCCTCCCCGGCAGCGATCTCCGGCCTCCTCCCTTCCCGGGTGTGTGTTTCCATGTCCACCCACACAACGTTTTCGCCTGTCGCTCCGAGTCTTCGCGAGACGGCTGTCCCTGGCGCGCGCACAGGCGCCTGCTCGCGCCGCCAATGGTGTTGGAGTCTACTCGTCGGAGCGGGACTGCTGGCCTGGGCCGCAATCGCCGCTGTTGCCGACGACGCCCCCGGGCGGCCGGTCATTCTGCTCACGGGGTTTCAGCCCTTCGGAGAACCGAGAATCCCCAACATCTCCTGGGAGGCGATCAAGGACCTCCAGGGACGGGAATGGGGCGGCTACGAACTCCGCTGTCTGGAACTCCCCGTGGAGTGGGGCGCGCCGCGGCGGATTCTGGAAGCGTGGCTCCGTGAGCACCGTCCCGCGGCGGTGTTCTCCTTCGGACAGGGGCGGCCGGGGACGTTTGCCATCGAGGACGTGGCGCACAATCGTCGCGGCTCCGGACGCGACAACAATGCGGCCATCGCCCCCGCGCCGGAGATCGTCGCCGGCGGGCCGGAACGGTTCGAGGCCAGCTTCGACACCCGGGGGCTGCTCCGCGCGCTGAACCAGCGCGGCTACCCGATCCATCTCTCGACCGATGCCGGTGCCTATCTGTGCGAGGAGCTGTTGTACACGCTGGAGTATCTCAAATCCCAGGGGGAGATTCCGGGGAGCGTGCTGTTCTGCCACGTCCCTCCGCTGGGGTCCGTGCTCCCCGACCGGCGCGAGCGGGTGACGCCTCAGTACGTGCAGCAGTTCGTCCTGGACGTGCTGGCCTGCTGGCAAGCGCCGAGTCCTGCGGAGGCAGCCGCTGCGGCGCCGGCGGCCGAGACGCGCGAGACGCCATCGCTCTCCCCGTCGGCTCCTCCGGCCAGTCCCGCACAGAGTCCTCGTCAGGTTGCGGTCGAACGGCTGATCCGGCAGTACTTTGAGTCCTGGTCGAACCGGGACCTCGATGCTTACGGCCGCTGCTTTCATCCCGAGGCGACCATTCACCTGCTCGATGAGAGCGGCAAGGTACGCTCGTTCGCCAAGGGACCATTCGTCGACTGGCAGCGGCAACTCCAGCGCCGCAGCGGCCCGCCGATGACCGAAGTCCCCGTCACCATCCGCATCCAGTTCGAGCAGGAAGTGGCCCGCGCGGAGGTCTACTGGAAGCTGACGCAGGGAGAGCGCGTCGAAGTCGGTTACGACCACTTCACCCTGATCAAGCAGGGGGAGCGGTGGCTGATCCTGCACCTGCTCTTTTACGGCGTTAATCCCCCGCGGTGAGGGGCGGCGGAAGATGCCTCACCGCGCCGGCGACAGGGGCAGTCCCTCGAAGAAGAACTCGCGGCTGCCGGGAGTCCTCAGAGCCGCCGCCGGCGGTGCTTCCAGGCGTTCCTCCAACAGGTGTCGGGCCAGTTTTCCGCGCACCGGAGCCATGCGGAACCCCGCCCCCCACGAGTTCGGAATCTGCCACGTCCCCTCAAGCTGGCGATTCTCCCCCAGCCGGCCGATGTAATGCACCTCGTGGGATTGACCGGCGGTGCCGTCATACGTTTTGGTCAGACGCAGGACTTGCTTGTGGGGATCGAACGTGCCGGTGGCTTCCGCTTGCAGAAACGGTTCGCCCGGCGCGCCAAAGATGTTCGGCTCGCGAATCCAGCCGCGCACCCCGTCTTCTCCCTGGTGCACCAGGACCGCCAGAAAGGGGACCGGCGATTCGGCCGCCTCTTCGGGATAGCGATACTTTCCCGACCACACGCCGGCCAACGGTCCCTCGCCGGTGTGCGGCTCACGCTGCATCTGGAACAGTCCGGACCAGTCTCCGGGGATCGTCCACAGGCCGACGATCGAGTCGGTCCCTTCATAATAAGTGCCGATGTAGGCGACGGTATGCGCGGCTCCCGACGTGCCGTCGTACGTCTTGCGGAGGACCAGCGCTCCGCCGGCGGGATTGGTCGGAGCGTAAGTGCCGATCACCGAGGCGTGCAGCCGGGGGGCATCGGTCGTCCCAAACGTGTTCTCTTCCTGCATGACCCCGAGGAGGCGCTCCCCCTGCTGGAGGAGCACCAGGCGCAACTCGACCGGCGGCTGGCGGCTCTCCTCCGGATACTCGAACCGTCCCCGCCAGATGCCGCTGAGGGGGGACTCCGCAGCGGCTCCACCCGGCGCCTCCGCGAACAGTCCCAGCAGCAGGGCAATGCCGAATATCGCAAACCGAGAGAGTTTGGGCATGGGAGTCGATCCGGGAGGAGGGTCAAAAAGCCAGGTTCATTCACCGGGAAACGACGGTTGGGATTTCGCCGGTCCAGAGATGATCGGGGGGGCACGCCCCCTGGCCGCCCGTTGTGAAACTGGCTTCAAAACCGACTTCTGCATTCTGGCGGCGTGCCAGACCGACGGGAAGAGGGGAGCGGGCGGTTTTCGACCCGTCCTCCCTCCGCATCGCCGTTTCGGCAGCTACCCCAGCACCTTGGCGATCGTCTCGCGCAGCACCTGCCCCGACTTCTGGAGGGCCGTCAGCTCCTTCGGCCACAGCTCCACTTCGATGTGCTGGAGTGCGCCGCCGCGGCCGACGACCGTCGGCACGCTCAGGCAGACATCGGACAGCCCATAGGCGCCGTTCTGGAGCGACGAGACCGGCTGCACTCGCCGGCGGTCGAGGGCGATGTCGTGGATGACCTCGGCAATGGAGACTCCCACGGCAAAGCCCGCCCCCCCTTTCTTCTGGATCACCTCCGCTCCTGAGCCGCGCGTCCGTTTCTCCACCTCGGCGATCAACGCAGGCGTGACCCCCGGGTACTTCTCCAAGGGGAGCCCGGCGACCTGCGCGTGCGACCAGATCGGCACCATGCTGTCACCGTGCTCGCCGAAGATCGTCACCTGCACCTGGCTGGGAGGGGCGTCAATCCGCTCGGCCAGCAGGCTCCGCAGCCGCGTGGTGTCCAGCACCGTGCCCAGGCCGATCACCTGCTGCGGCGGGAGCTCCAGTTCCCGGGTCGCCAGATACGTCAGGACATCGACCGGATTGGAGACGACGAACACGATCGCTCCCGCCTTCAGGCCGGTCTGTTTCACGTCGGCCAGAATGCCGCGGAACAAGGCCACGTTGCGGTTGATGAGGTCCAGGCGGCTTTCGTCCGGCTTGCGGCGGAGACCGGCGGTGATGCACAGGACGTCGGCATCCGCGCAAGTGCTGGTGGGGGCGGCGTAGATTTTCTGATCGGCTGTCAACGCCGCCCCGTGCAACAGGTCCAGCGCCTGCCCCTGGACCAGCTCCTGGTTGACGTCCACCAGCGCGATCTCGCGGACGATGCGTCCGAACTGCAGCGCCGAGGCCGCGCACGATCCGACCAGTCCACCGCCGCCGATGATGACCACTTTCATGTCTGCGTACCTCGCGGGTGCGTCACCCCTCCGGGCCTGTTCTCGATGCTGCCGTTCCTCCTGTCCCGCCCGTCTTCACTCCCGAGTCTGCCGCCGGTATGGTCAGGAGGGAACTCCTCCCCGGAGGGAGAGGTTGCCGGGGGCCGATGCAGGTCCTCTCCGCAAGGGGATGTTCTCAGGAGGGAAAGCATCGGTCGGTCCGGCGGCGTGGCTCCCCTGCTCTCCGGGAGGCGTCGGCAAACCTGCCGTGCCGGCGGCGGAGAATTCGGGGAATGCCGAGTATAAGGGTCTCCCCGCCGGAACGCAGCCCGCGGAACGTCGGAACCGCGGTGACGGATCCTCTTCCCGTCGACCACGGGAGGGGGGGCGGACTATAATGACAAGATAGGGATCGTTTCTGGGGTCCTGGGATCTTCACGATGCGGCCTGGTGGTGCGTCCGTGAGGATCGGGAAACAGAACTGAATCGAGGAGTCAACGCCGTGGTGCAGGAATACGTTGAGCCGCTCGGACCGCGGATTCTTGTGCGCAAAGACGAGGCCCGCCACGAGACGCGGGGTGGGATCGTGCTGCCGGATCGCTCGGAAATTCCCACGATCACCGGTCGTGTGGTCGAGATCAGCGCGGAAGTAGCCCACGATCCGGAGTTTCCGGTGCGGAAGTACGATAAGGTGCTGTTTCATCCGAAACATGCGATTCCGGTCGATTTTGAGCCGGACAATCTGCTGTACGTGGTGCCTGTGGAGGATGTCGTGGCCGTGTTCCGCCGGGCACCCAAGACAGTTGGCGGGGAACCTGGTCCGGAGGAGGTTCCGGACCAGGAACCGGTGGACGACGTGCGCGATTCCTGGGACACAACCGCCGAGTGACGTCCCGGCCGGAGCGGCGGATGAGGTTCGTCCCCCGCCGAAGAGGCGTCGCGAAGATGCCGGTTGCGATGCAGGAAGCCGCCTTGCCAGCCCCTGAGACTCCCATGCCGGATGCAGCCTCCGAGGCGGTCGTGATCCGTCCGGCGGAACCGTGCGACCTGGAGGCGGTGGAAGCCTTCATTCTGCCGTTTGTCGAGGCGCGGCGCATCCTGCCGCGAACGACCGAGGAACTGGCGGGTCTGCTGCCGACGGCCTTCGTGGCGGAGGCGGGGGGGCGGATCGTTGGTTTTGCCGCGGTGGAAATCTACTCCCGCAAGCTGGCGGAGCTGCGGAGCCTGGCGGTGGCCGAGGACTGGCAAGGGCGAGGGATCGGCACAAAACTGGTGGAGGCGTGCGTGCGGCTGGCGCGCGAGCGGCGGATTTTTGAGGTGATGACGATCACCTCGGCCGAGGAGTTCTTTCGCCGCTGCGGGTTTGACTTCACGCTGCCGGGCGAAAAGAAGGCCCTGTTCCTGCAAACGCGCGAGCACCCCACGTGAGCAGTTCCGGCGAGGATCGGGCGGGGCGTCCGCGGCTGGCGGCCGTCGGTCTGGTGCTGGTACAATGTACGGCCCTGTCGGTGCTGTCGGAGGGGCATCTGTTTGCGGCGGCCGCTGGGATGTTGGCGCTGCTGTCGCTGGTGAAACGCTGTCAGCTCTCTCCGGAGAACGCTCCCCACTGGTTGTGGTCGGTGTTGCTCGGTTTGATGGTGGCGCTCAAGTATCGGCTGGCGCCGGAGGAACTGCCCGAGCAGGTCACTTTCTTCAATACGTCGTTGGGATATGAGGCGGCGCGGTATTTGATCGTGCTGCAGGTGATCCCGCTCTATGTGCGGCGACCTTCGGGGCAGTTGCCGACAGGGGTGGCGGGCCTCGCCTGCCTGAGTCTGGTGCTGGCGTCGAACGTCCGCATGACCCCGTCCACGCAAGGGATCTCTCAGAGTCTGTGCCTGACGTTCGTGATCCTGCTGGGGTGCTTCGCGCACACAAACCGCACGGCTGCTCTGGGGGGCGGGCGGTTGTTAACGCGGGGGCTGCTGACGGCGGTGGCGGTCGCCGCCGCGCTGGCCGGAGTCGCCGTTGCGGGACTGCTCCGCCACTTCGAGGACGACGTGGCCGCGTTTCTGGCCGGGGAGGGAGACACGCTGGCGGAGCGGGAAATATCGCGGGGGTTCAGCGGCCGTGGAGCAATCGGCGATATCACCGCCTGGAAACAACACGCCGCCGAGCACGTCGCCTTGCGCATCCATGCCGCCACGCCTCCCGGATACCTGCGCGGCATGGTGTTCGACGAATTTCACGCGGAGAACTACTGGTCGGCCACGGCGGAGCAGCGCGCGTTGGGGACGGTGGGATCGTCGTGGCTGCAACCGCTGCGATCCGGCGAGGAATTATATGCGCTGACCGATCCCCCTGCGGCTCCGCTGGCCGGGCGAACATTGGACGTGTGGCCGGACGAGCGGACCGGTTCGCGTCTGTTTGCGCCGCTGGAGGCCGTCTATCTGGCCACGGTGGGGGCGCCGATCGCCGTGAACAGCCACGATCTCCCGCTCCAGCCGGAGAAGGCCCTCGCCGCACCCTTCACGCTGTTTCTGGCGGAACAAGCAGTCCCGGCCGACCTGCCGCCGCTGCGCCGCGAGATGTATCTGCGCGTGCGGCCAGAGCTGGCGGAGGAACTGCTTCCCTGGACGCAGGAGGTGTTCGCGGAGTGCCGCACCACTGCGGACAAGTTGGAGCGGGTCGTCAGGTTCTTTCGCCAGGGGTTCCGTTACGACCTGCGACCTCAACCGCGGCGGTGGCGGGAGCTGGTCGTGGACTTCCTCGACAATCGCCGGGCGGGGCATTGTGAACTGTTCGCCACCTCCGCCGCCGTGCTGCTGCGAACGGCGGGGGTCCCCACTCGATATGTGACGGGCTATGTGGCGACCGAACGCAACCAGACGGGAGGTTATTGGGTCGCACGGCGGAAACATGCCCACGCCTGGGTGGAAGCGTATGACGACGAGCGCCGGCAGTGGGTGATCGTGGAATGCACCCCCCCCGAGGGAATCCCGCAGGCGCAGGGGACCGGCGGCTGGGCGGATTGGTGGGACGCCCAGCAACACGCCCTGGTGGAATGGGGCCATCGCTTCCTGCACGGCGGGGTTGCGGATCTGGTCACCCTGTTCGCCTCCGTCCCCGGTCTGGCAGTCATTCTCAGTTCCGTCGCGTTGATTCTGCTGTGGAAACACCGTCCCGGCGGCACCGTGGCTTCCCGGCCGACGGTCGTCGTTGAAGATCCCGAGCTTGCGCGGATCCTCAGCCGCGGCGATCGACTGGCCCGGCGGATCGGCTGTCCCCGCGTCCCGGGCGAGACGCTCTCCACCTTCGCCCGACGGCTGCGGGAGCTCTCCCCCGCGGCTCCGGGCCCCCCATCCACGTTGGCGGATTGGTACGAAGAGTACATTCGTGTACGCTATGGGAAGCCGCAACCAGGCGACCCGCGCGGGAGACTGTGGCGGCGGCTCCGGGTCGTCGCCGCTGCTCTGAAAGCCCGCTGACTCGTCGCCTGCCGGCGCCGGACTCGTGGCCGACGACGCCCGGTCGCGCAGTTCCGTCGATCGTCCCATCTTCGCCGGTCCTCTCACGTCTGGCCATCATCATGGTTGTCCCTCTTCTCGCACGTGTGGTGCTGCGCGGTCTGTTGGTCCTGATGGGGATTGGGGGGGTGGAGTGGTGCGGCTGGTGGACGAGCCGCGCAACAGCCGCCGACCGACCACGCCCCAATATCGTCTTCATCCTGGTGGACGACCTGGGATACGGAGACCTGAGCTGTTTCCGGTCCCTGGGGCTGCCGCACGAAGTCCGCCCCGCGCGTGAGGACGCCCACTACCCCTCCACTCCGCGGATCGATCAGCTCGCCGCGCAGGGAATTCGACTCAGCCAGTTCTACACGGCGGCCCCCGTCTGTTCTCCCGCCCGCGTCGGAGTGATGACGGGACAGTATCCGGCGCGGCACCTCATCAACACCTATCTCAGCGACCGGCAGAGCAACCGCGCCAAAGGGATGCGAGACTATCTCGATCCGGGCGTACCGACCGTTGCGCGGACGTTTCAGCAGGCGGGCTATGCCACGGCCCACTTGGGCAAGTGGCACCTGGGCGGCGGCCGCGACGTGGACGACGCCCCGCTTCCGCAAGCCTACGGCTTCGACGAGGCGCTCACCTCCTTTGAAGGTCTGGGGGACCGCATCCTCCCGCCCGGCGAACTCTCCCGCCAAAGCGCGCAGCTCGGTCACGGCGAGATCACCTGGGTCGAAAAGCATCAACAGACGAGCATCTCTGTCGACCGGGCAATCGACTTCATCACCCGTCATCGCGAGCAGCCCTTTTACCTGCACCTGTGGCTGGACGATGTGCACGATCCGCACGTCCCCGCGCCGGGCGAGGCCGAGAAGTTCGCCTCCCTCACCACCAACCCGGCGGAGCAGAACTTCTTTGCCGTGTTGACGGACATGGACCGGCAGATCGGACGACTGGTCGATCGGATCGACGAGCTGAAACTGGGTGAGCGGACGCTGATCGTGCTGACGAGCGACAACGGTCCCACCGCCTGGCGACGATACGAGCGGGAAGGGGTGGACCCGCCGGGATCGACCGCCGGCTTCCGCGGGCGCAAGTGGAGCCTGTATGAAGGGGGCCTCCGCGTCCCGCTGATTGCCCGCTGGACCGGCCGCATCCCGCCGGGAACCATCAACGACGCCACGGTCGTCAGCAGCCTCGACCTGTTCCCGACGTTCGGCAGCCTGGCGGGGATCGACCTGACCAAGGCCCTCGACCGGCAGGGAGTCCCCTCGACCCCCTCCGCTTACTTCGATGGTCTGGACATGAGCGAGGCGTTGCTCGGTCACAAGCCGCGTCGGACGCGGCCGCTGTTCTGGGAATATGGGCGCGACGAGACCTACCTCCAGCCGGCGCGGCCGCTCGACCGCAGTCCCAATCTCGCGCTCCGCGACGGACAGTGGAAGCTGCTCGTCAACGCCGACGGCAGCCGCCTGGAACTGTACGACTTCAGCCGCTCCGTGTCTGAATTCGACAACGTGGCGGGGCAGCATCCGGAAGTGGCTGCGCGGCTCAAGGAGCGGCTGCTCACCTGGCGGCGATGCCTGCCGGCCCTCAACCCCCGGGAGGAACTGACCGACCCGCGCCTGGGGCATTCCGCCAACAGCGTCGTCTATCGTTATACCAGCGGTCAGACGGTTCCTCCGGCCGCGGCTCCCGCCATCGCCAATGCCCCCTTTGCCCTCACGGCGGAAGTCATTTCCGACGGTTCCGACGGCGTGATCGTCGCCCAAGGGGGCGCTCAGTCCGGATACGCGCTCTATCTTCAAAACGGACGCCTCAAGTTCACCGTCCGCGTCCGCGGCCAGGAGAGTACGTTTGAAACAGACCCTCCGCCGGTCGGGAAGTTGGTGACCATCGGGGCGAGGCTGATGGCGGACGGCGCCATGCGCATCCGTCTCGGTCAGGACTTCCCGCAGGTGGTGATGGCCCCGGGACTGGTCCCCGTCGTGCCGGGAGACGGTCTCGAAGTGGGACGCGACCTCAAATCTCCCGTCGGGAATTACTCTCCCCCCTTCGCCTGGAGCGGAACGATCCAGGGAGTGGTCGTCGAAGTGGGTCAGGCTCTGCCGGCCGGTCCGCCGCCCACGCTGGTCACACGTTTTGCCGCCGACGTCGATCCGGCGAACCCCCTCCCCGAGTATCCCCGCCCGCAGTTCGCCCGCGAACAGTGGCTCAGTCTCAACGGCTACTGGGACTACGCCGTCACGCCGGGACGGAGCATTCTCACGGAAGTGGACGTGCGGGACGCAGCCATGCTCGCCCCCCAGAAGTGGGACGGCCGCATCGTCGTCCCCTTCTGCATTGAGTCGCTGCTCTCCGGAGTCCGGCGGCGCGTCGGCGATCAGGAAGTGCTGTGGTATCGCAAACGATTCCAATTGCCCGCCGACTGGGATTCCTCCGCCGTGGAACTCAATTTCGGCGCGGTCGACTGGGAGGCCTTCGTGTGGGTGAACGGGAAGGCCGTGGCGGATGCTCCTCACCGCGGGGGCTATGATCCCTTCTCCTTCCGCATCGGTCCGCTGCTTCATGCCGGCGAGAACGAAATCCTCGTCCGCGTCTGGGATCCCACGGATGCCTGGGCGCAGCCGCGCGGCAAGCAGGTTCAGGATCCGCACGGCATCTGGTACACGCCGGTCACCGGCATCTGGCAGAGCGTCTGGCTGGAACAGGTTCCTTCCCCCGCGATCTCGCGTCTGACCATCACTCCCGACGTGGAAGGCCGGCGGGTGCGGCTGGAGATCATCGCCGGGACCGAACAGCCAGAGCCGCGCGCCGTGCCGCTCCGCGTTCGCGTACTGGCCGAAGAGAAGGTCGTCGGAGAAGCCACGGGGACGACGAACGAAGGGCGCCTCACGTTCGACCTCCCCCTCGAGAACCCGCGGTTATGGTCGCCGGACGACCCCTTCCTGTATGACCTGGAACTGAGCGTGGACCGCGAGGGGGGGGACCGTGTCCGCTCCTACTTCGGCATGAGGACCATTTCCGTCGGCCGCGGACCGGATGGCCATCTGCGGATGCTGCTCAACGGCCAGCCGCTGTTTCAATTCGGTCCGCTCGATCAGGGCTGGTGGCCGGACGGTCTTTACACCGCCCCCACCGACGCGGCGCTCAAGTTCGACATCGAAGTCACCCGGCAGTTCGGCTTCAACATGGCCCGCAAGCACGTCAAGGTCGAACCGGCGCGCTGGTACTACTGGTGCGATCGGCTGGGACTGCTCGTCTGGCAGGACATGCCCAGCGGCATGGCCCAGGGACGCGAACAGCACGTTCGTCCGGGGCAGGCGACCGACGCCGTCTTCTCCGAGGACGAACAGGCCCAATTCCGCAGAGAACTTCAGGCGCTCATCGACAACCATCGCAACGCCCCCTGCATCGTCGTCTGGTGCCCCTTCAACGAAGGCTGGGGCCAGCACCAGACCAACGAGATTCTGAAATGGGTCCGCGAGTACGATCCGACGCGGCTTGTGGATGGCCCCAGCGGCTGGGAAGATCGCGGTTACGGCGACCTCAAGGACCTGCACCGCTATCCCGGTCCCGACATGTTCCCCGCCAGGGATGATCGCGTCAGCGTGCTGGGGGAATTCGGCGGTCTGGGACTCCCCATCGCCGGTCATACCTGGGTTGATCGCAACAACTGGGGCTACCGCACCTACTCCAGCCGCGAGGAGCTGAACCAGAACTATGAGCGGCTCATCGCGCAGCTCCCCGAACTGATCGCCCACGGTTTAGCGGCCGCCGTCTACACCCAGACCACCGATGTCGAGGTCGAAGTCAATGGCCTGATGACCTATGACCGGCAAATCCTGAAGTTTGATCCCCAGCGGTTGCGCGAACTCCACCAGCCGTTATACGCTCCACCCCCCAAGCGCACCGTGCTCCTGCCGACGTCGGAGTCGACGGGGCAGGCATGGCGCTACACCGTCACTGCTCCCTCCGGGGAGGACTGGTTCCACCCGGACTTCGACTCCGCCTCTTGGGCGAGCGGACCGGCCGGCTTCGGCACCCGCATCACCCCCAACACCTTTGTCCGCACGGAATGGAACACCCCGGACATCTGGGTCCGCCGCGAGTTTGAACTCACGCCGGAACAGCACGCCTGGCTGACCTCGGCCGGCAAGACGCCGCGGCTGCGCCTCTACCACGATGAAGATGCGGAGGTGTACCTCAATGGCCGCTCGGTGGCGAAACTCTCGGGGTATGTCACCCGCTATGTCGAGATTCCGCTCGAGAATCCCCACTGGGTCGTCGGCCGCAACGTCCTGGCCATCCACTGCCGGCAGACACTCGGCGGCCAGTACATCGACGCCGGCCTGATCGTCCTGGAGTAACCCGCCGCTCCCAACGCTCAGCTCTCAACTCCGCCGTCCCGCAGTTGAACGTCGCCGGCACTCGTGAACTCGATGGTTCGTGAGTGCCACAGAATCGACTGCACGTCATCGGGATGGAGCAGGCCCCGCGCGAGATTCTCGTCCGTCAACCGTCGATAGCCGATGTAGCTGGTGGTCAGTCGCGGGTTGATCTCAACGACGAGATACCCCCCGGCGTCCCGTTCCAGAAGATCGAAGCCGACGTAACCGCGCAGTCCCGACACGCAGGCGGCGGTCCGGCGGATGAGTGACTCCACCTGCCGCGCGTTCGCGACGGCCACCGGCAGCCTCCCGCCGCGGTACTGAAACGTCCCGTCGTCGGTGAGCCTCTGCTCGGCGGGGGGAAAGAGCTGCCGGAGGACGCCGTCCGAGCCGAACAGCGCCGCCACGGACAAAGCCCGCCCGGAGAGATACGGCTGGAGAATCGCCTGCCGGGTGGGCCGGTGCGGATCGAATTGCGCCAGTCGCTCCTCGACCTCCGCCCGCGTGCGGCACAGCCAGGTTGATTGGGATCCGGCTCCGTAACGGGGCTTGACGACGTATCCCTCTGGAACGCATCCCCCCGTGACCTCCCGGTTCTCCCAGAGGTCCTCTCCCTCGACCAGCTGCGTGGGGATTGTCGGGACGTCCGCCTCCAGCAGTCGTTCCGCCAGGGCGAACTTGTCGCCGCACAATTCCGCGGCCGCAGCGCTGACGTTGAGGGGTCGAGGATTGAGCGCTGCGGCGATGTGGCACCGCGCGGTCAGGACGCCCTCCAGTTCCGGAGCAATGACGTACACGGCGTCGCACTCACGGCAAAACTGCTCAAAGCAGCGCCGTTCCTCATCCGCCGAGGAGACGACCACGCCGGTGGCGCCCGGCGGGAGCGGCACCCGCGGGTCGCAGGTCGTCACCACTTCGACGCCGGGGAGAGCGGCGAAATCGGCCGCCACGGCGTTGCGCATGGCGCGTCCCTCCCGCGCTAGGGACGGAGGGAGAGACTCCTCGGCGACCGCCCCGCTGCAGATGAATTCAGAGAGGAAGAGCCGCATGCGCGCGCTTCTCCAAAGCATCTCCGCCGACCGGTGGACCGACGGAGAGCATGAAGAGGTCCACACTCCCTCGCAAGCAACGGCGAGAATTGCCGGTGGAGCTGGCAGGTTGCCCAGATTCCCTTAATGCTACAACCCGCACCGGCCGATCACTCAGGTTCCGAGAGAATGGTTGATCGGCTTTCATCCTGCCGAGAGCGACGCGGGGCGGACTTTCCGCTGGTCGTATCCCGTCGCAGGGATCGATCTGCCGTTGTCCGCGGGAGAGTACGAAATCACGATCGACTGCGGCGGCATCCGTCCCTGGCCCGGCTCCCTCCAGTGGTCGCTGGATGGTCAGACGGTTCCGAGTCATGCCCTGACGTACGAACCAGAGGTTTGCCGCCTGAGGGTGCGGATCGAGGCGGCGCGAAGGGCCTCTCGACGAACACTCGGCCTCGCCTGCCTCCCCTGGGACGTGTCTGACAGCCGGCGGCTGGGACTGCCGATCTTCGACATCACCTGCCGCCGACTCGACAGCCCCGCGGCGGCCGCCGACCCTGCTCGGTTTCCAGAGTGGCCATCGTCCGAGAGGGAGAGCTCCGGTCAGCGGCGCGCCGCCTGAATGCTAGGGGAGGACCGCAGGAGCGGGAGCCGGACTCAGCGGCGGCACACCATCTCCTCCTGCGCGGTCGACAAGTTCGAGGAGCAGCCGTTGGGCGTCCCGGTAGCGGGGAGCCTCTTCCAGGGCCTGGACGACCTCTCGCCGGGCCTGGGCGATTTCTCCCTGCCGCGCCAGCAACCGGGCCATGCGGTAGCGCACTGCCGCCGGATCGTCGGCACTGACCGCCAGCAGAGACCGCAGGGCCATCAGGGCCTCGGCGGGACGGTCCAGCCGTTCGGCGGCTTCGGCGAGCCACCGGTGCGGATGGGACGTGAGGGGATTGATCGCCCTGAGGCGCTGGGCGTTGCGCCGCACGCTCTCCCAGTCGCCCCGCTGGCCATCGAGCTCAAGCAGCCGCAAGAGCGCCGTGGGCGCCGCATCGTCGATCTCGACAATCTGGCTGAGGAGCGCGCGCTCTTCCTCGACGCGGCCGTCGCGGCGAAGCAGGTCCGCCAGGAGCAGGGCCGGACTGTCCGCGCCTGTGGCCGTGGGATGAAGCTGCATGAGCTTCCGCAGGATCGGCTCCGCCTGCGGCCGCTTGTCCAGCCGCAGCAGCAGTTCCGCATAGAGTTTGAGGGCGGTGTAATTGTGGGGGTGCTGGTGGAGGAAGTCTCTCAGGCGTTCTTCCGGCGTCGCTTCCTCCGCGCCATCGAGGACGGGAGGCGACCAGTCCACGCCGGGGGCGAACTGCTCGGCCCGCTGCCGCGCAAAAGCGGCGAAGGCCTCGTCCAGTTCCGCCAGCTCGATGGTTCGCCGTTCCAGGGCCTCGTTGATGGCGAGGCCGGCCCCCAGGTCCCGGAGAATGGCCGTCAGAGCCTCGAAACCGAAGCGGTCGATCAGATATTCGACCACCAGACTCGACTCGTAGTAGGCGAAGGCGACGTGTTGAGGACTCTGGGGATTGATGAACGCGCCGCTCAACTTGCTGACGGGGGTCAGTTCCCCCCCGAGGATGAACTGCCGATAGACGGGATTGAGTTGTTCACCCCAGGCGGGGTCGCGTTGCCGTTCCTCGTACACGGAGATGCCCTCGCTCAACCAGCGGGGCATGCGGTTGCGGGTCAAGTTGAGAGTGACGACGTGCGTGAACTCATGCCACAGCACCGACTCCCAGTTGGCGGGATTCAGGTCCTGTGAGGCGGGGCTGTTGGCGGTGATGACGTTGCCGAAGCAGACGCCCAGATAGCCGGAGACGCCGGGGAGACCAAAGGTCCGCACGGCGAAGTCGCTCGGCTTGGGGAAGATTTCGACGAGGACCGGCTGGTCCAGTTCCAGGCCGTACCTGGCTGGGAGGACCGCGCGGGCTTCGCGGAGCAGTTCCAGCACGCGCTCTCCGTAGATCGCTGCCTCGCGCGCCTCCATGCGGACCACCAGTCCGTCGGCCTCCAGGGTGGTGAACTGCCGGAGGGCGTCCCGCAGCGTCACCAGGTTGTACAGGTTGATGTCGTAGGGATCGTCCTGGTGGGCGCGATCGGCGAGTTGCCAACCCTCCTCCTCCCGCCCCAGCCGCAACAGATCGGAGGCGAGTTGCTTGCGGGCGGGGAGATAATCGCCGTCCATTGCCAAAGCCCGACGCTGATACGCGGCTCCTTCGGCAAATCGGTACTTCTGCGAGAGTTCCCGGCCGATGATGTGATCGACCTCCGGGTTGAAGGCCCAGGCGGCGAGGGCCTGCTCGCGCAGCGACTGCTCCCGGGCGTCGTCTCCTTGCAGGTGCGCAATCGCCGCCCCGTAGGCCAGCGCCGCGGGATGCTGGTGGTTGACGCCCAGCACCTTGTTGAGTTCCAGCACCGCCTCCATGTAAGCCTCCGTGCTGATGAGCCGATCGGCGGTCTTGAGCAGCAGCGGGATGTACCGCGGATTGAGCTGACCGATTTTTTCGTAGAGCTGTGCGGCCCGTTCCGGATCGCTGGTCTCGATCGCCTCGGCCAGACCGAACAGCATCTCAGGATCGTCCGGGAACGTCTGGACGGCTTCCTGAAAGATGTCGGCGGCCAGTGGGAAGTCCCGCTTGTCGAGCGCCAGCCGCCCCAGAGCCAATCTCGGCAGTCGATGCACGGCGTTGTTGCGCCGCGCCCGCTGAAAGAAGGCATCCTGCACCTCCTTGGCATCCGCTCCCAGATCGAGGGCCAGTTGTCCGAGCAGGACGAGGCTTTCGGCGTCGGTGTAGCGCCAGGGGGTCGCTTCGACGAGGCGTGAGATTTCCGCATCCAGCCGTTCCACCTGGTCGGCGGCACCGGTGTAGCGGAGCGCCTCGCGAAGGCGGCAGCGGAGCCGCACGCTCCAGGAGTAAGTACCGAGAGCAGCCTCCAGGGTCTGGCGAGCTTCTGCATAGCGGCCGGTGAGGAGTTCCACGTCGGCCTTGAGGACGTGCCACCCTTCGCCATAGGCGCCGCCTTGGATGGCTTGGGTGCAGCGTTCCAGGCAGGCGTCGTACTCCCCCGTCAGAAAGAGCCGCTGAGCCTCGTCAATCTCGGCACCTCGGGCAGCGCCTGGCAGCAGCAGCATTCCCGCGGCCCAGAGGGTGATGCTGGGTATCCGGAGCGAGGGGAGTCGTGCCGTCCTCCGCATGGAGAAGCCTCCCAAGCCAGCCAATGTGGGGGGACCAAACAGCTCCTCTCCGCCGGGCGGCCTCCCGCCGCACCGATTCGGGAGAAACCCGTGTCCCCCGAGTTTGCGCGGGGCATGCGCTGAGTTCAAACGGACGGGAGACCGCTGTCCGAGAAGGTCGCTTCGGCACGGCTGGCAAGCCAGCCGGCGAACACCGGTCCCGCGTGAATCTGCAACCAGGCCCCTGCCGGGTGAGTTTCCGGGCGAACTATGGTTCCCGAATTACGTTCACCATATGATGAGAAGCGTCTGCGGACCAGTCTCCACGGTGGGTTTGTCATGCGTTTCGACCGCCACTCCCGTCGTTCCCCGGCCTGGAATCGCCAGGATCAGACGCGGATCGTGCGGCTGGTGGGGATGCTGGTGCTGGTGCTGGTGTTGATCCGGTTGGCGGCCCGCCCGGAGTCATGGGAGTGGTGGACCGCCGTGACCCAGCCTCCCGAGCCGGCGGCCGTCGATGCGGTTCCCGCCGATGGGCGGCCGGCCATCCCTCTCCACCGCCCGGGGACGGAGCCTTCCCTGCCGATGGACACGGTCTACGCGCGGGTGGAGCAGGAGCCGGGGGGAGAGAGACCGGCGGAGTCATCGCCCTCGACGGAGGCGGCGGCCGGGTCCCAGAGCCTGCCCGAAACCACGACCCAGACTCCGCCGAGAGGCGCTGAGGCGGAGCGTTCCCCGTCCGATCAGCCGGACGCATCGGGACGCTTGCCGGACTCGTTCTTCACCGGCGTGCAGAATGACTGGTTCGGCCTGACGCGTGCCGAACAACCGGCGCTTGTGCGCATCTCTGATTTTCTGCGCACGGTGGATCCCGCGTGGCTGGAGGCGCGGGTCGATCGGACGGTGACCTTCGACGTGCTGCTGAACGATCCGGAGTATTATCGCGGCCGGCCGGTGGCGATTGAGGGGACGCTGCGGAGGCTGTTGCCCGGCCAGCTCCGTTCGGAGCAGGGACCCGTGGCCGTGTGGGAAGGATACGTCGTGGCACCGGACTCGCGAAACACCCCTTACCTGGTCTTCTTCAACGAGGTGCCGCCCAACATGCCGCGCGGCGATGATCTCCAGGAGCCGGTCCAACTGAATGCGTATTTCGTGCGGCGGGTGGGATACGCCACGGCTCGGGGAGAAGCAGTGACGAGTCTGCTCATCGCTCCGACGTTGAACCGTCGTCCCTCCTTGCTCCCCAACCGCGAAGAGATGCGGCGTGAGATGAACTGGGGGGCTTTGGTTTTTGTCGGCGGAATGGCCGTGCTGGTGGGGGGAGTGCTCGTCTGGTTTGTCCGCAGTGACCGCTGGTTCCGGCGCAGCCATCTGCATGAGATCGCCCAGTCGCGACTGGACGTTTCGGCGGACGAGTTGGGTCGATTGGCGGAACTGGACGCGGGGGATCCCCACCACATCCAGATCGAGGAACCGGCGGACTCCACTTCCGCACGGTCCTCCTGAACCTTCGGGACTTGGGGGGAATGTCTGTATGCCGAGGCGGAACGACGGCGCGGTCGGCGCTGGGAGAATCTGGTCGTCCGTGTGGGGAGCAGTCGGAGGTCTGCTGGCGGGGGTGAGTGCTACCGTCGCTGCCGCGGAAGCTGCTCCTGCGACGGTGGATTACGTCCGCGACGTCCGTCCGATCCTCCAGGCCCATTGCTATGAATGTCACGGACCGGAGACACGCGAAGCGGGGTTGCGACTCGACCGGAAGGGACCGGCGCTGGCCGGAGGCGACGGCGGACAGGTGATCGTCCCCGGACAAGTCGAGGAGAGTCTGCTGATCGAACTCGTCCGCGGCGAGGACCCCGATCGGGTCATGCCCCCCACTGGCGAGACGCTGACCCCGGAGCAGATTGACGTCCTCGTACGCTGGATCGCCGCCGGAGCGCCGTGGCCGGATGGTGTGGACGGTCCGGAGGAGCGACCGACCCACTGGGCCTATCAGCCACTTCGCCGCGTCCCCCCTCCCGAGGTGGATTCGCCCTTCCTCCACAACCCCATCGACGCGTTTGTGCAAGCGCGGCTGGCGGCCGAGGGGATCAGCCCCTCCCCGGAAGCGGACCGCCCCACCCTCATCAAGCGGTTGTATTACGACCTGCTGGGTCTGCCACCCACTCCCGAGGCGGTCGACCGGTTCGTGCAGGACCCTGCGCCGACGGCCTATGAACGTCTGGTGGATGAGCTGTTGCAGTCCCCGCATTTCGGCGAGCGGTGGGGCCGCCACTGGCTGGACATTGCCCGCTACGCCGATTCCGACGGGTACGAGAAGGATCGCCCCCGCGACCATGCCTGGACCTACCGCGACTGGGTGATTCGGGCGATCAACGAAGACCTCCCGTTTGACCGCTTCACCATCGAGCAGCTTGCCGGCGACCTGCTGCCGAACCCCACGCTCGATCAGCTTCAGGCCACCGCCTTCAACCGGCAAACGCTCACCAACACCGAAGGGGGCGTGGACCAGGAGGAGTTCCGCTGCGAGGCGATCTTCGATCGGGTGGAGACGCTCGGCGCCGCCTGGTTGGGATTGACCCTCGGTTGCGCCCGCTGCCATTCGCACAAGTACGACCAGATTTCCCAGCGCGAGTACTACCAGTTCTTCGCCTTCTTCAATAACGGCGATGAGGCGACCGTCTCCATGCCCACAAACGCCGAGGCGTTGGCACGCTACGAAACCGACTCCGCCCGATGGAAGACCCGGCTGACGGAACTGGAAACGGCGCTGGCGGAGCAGGCTCGGCGATTGACGCCGGAGTTCGAGTCATGGGCGGCCGCCGCGACCGAGCAGGTGCAGGCTGCCCAAGCTGCTCGACAGGCCCCGCTGGACATCATCACCATCGAGGCGGAATCCGGCGCCACGTTGACCACGCAAACGGACGGCTCCCAGCTCGTGTCCGGCAGACGCGCCCCAACGGACGTCTATACCCTCTCGCTCCGCCTTCCTCCCGCTGCGGAGGAGGAGCTTCTGCCGATCACCGGTCTGCGGCTGGAGGTGTTGACGGATGAGACGCTCCCCCGCCGCGGTCCCGGCCGCGCGGACAACGGCAACTTCGTGCTGAGTGAAATCACGGTCGACGTGGTGGGACAGGCCAAGACGAGTGCAGCAAACGGGTCCGGCGGACGGCTCCGTTTCTCCCGCGCCCGCGCGGACTTCTCCCAGAAGGGCTACGAAGTCGCCCTGGCGATTGATGGGGAGGAATCGAGCGTGGGATGGGCGATCTCTCCCCAGATCGGCAAGTCCCACTGGGCGGAGTTCACGTTCTCCGAGCCGCTGCCCGCGGCGGCGACGGAGCAGCTCCTGCGAGTCCGTCTCTCGCAGCAGTACGAACGGTCCGGACAGACGCCGCACCTGATTGGTCGGTTCCGCCTCACGGCGATCCGCGGCGGAGCGACGGGGGGAGAAGCACTGCCGGAGGAGGTCGAACTGATCCTGGCTCTCCCTCCCGATCAGCGGACTGAGAAGCAGCGTGACGCCCTGTTCGAGTACTTCGCCCGACGGGATGCAGAGTACGCCCGGCGCCGGGAGGCGGTCGAAGCACACCGTAAAACGGAACCGTTCCGTCCGGTCATTCCGGTGGCGGTGATTCAGGAACGGACCAAAGACCGCCGCAGCACGCACGTCTTTCGGCGCGGGAGCTTTCTGGAACCGCTGGGGACGGTGGCGCCCGGCACCTTGGAGATTCTTCCGCCGCTCCCGCGTCCCGCCGACCGGGAGTTGACGCGGTTGGACCTCGCCGAGTGGCTCGTCTCTCCGGAGAACCCGCTCACGCCGCGGGTCGTCGTCAATCAGATGTGGCTGCATCTGTTCGGGCAGGGGCTGGTCAAGACCCCCGGCGACTTCGGTGTGCGGGGGGAGCCTCCCTCGCACCCGGAACTGCTCGACTGGCTGGCGACGGAGTTTCTCCGTCTGAACTGGAGCCGCAAGGCCCTCCTCCGGACGATCCTCCTCTCGCACACCTATCGGCAGTCCTCCGTCCCCCGTCCGGAACTGGTGGAGATCGATTCGGAGAACCGTCTGCTCGCCCGGCAGAATCGTCTCCGCGTGGAGGGGGAAATCGTGCGGGACCTGTCCCTGGCCGCCTCCGGGCTGCTCGACCCGCGAATCGGCGGTCCCAGCGTCTTTCCCCCGCTTCCCCCCGGCATTGCCGAACTCAGCTATGCCAACAACTTCCGCTGGGGAGAGAGCGAGTGGAACAAACGCCCCGACAATCCGCACGGCATTCCCCCGCAGAAAGACATCTATCGCCGGGGGATGTACACCTTCTTCAAACGCACGGCCGCGCATCCCAACCTCACCAATTTCGACTGTCCCGACGCCAACACCACCTGCATCGCGCGGTCGACCTCGAATACCCCCCTACAAGCCCTCCAGACGTTGAACAACGAGGTGTTTGTGGACGCTTCTCGCACGCTGGCCGCCCGGGTGTGGACGGAAGCGGCCGGCGACGACGAGGCCCGACTGACGCGGATGTTCCGCCTCTGCCTCGCCCGGACGCCCGAGCCGTCCGAATTGAGCCCACTGGCCTCCTTGCTGGCCGACGCCCGGCACGCGTTTGCTGAGCATCCGGCCAGCGCCGCCGCCCTCATCGAAAATCGGTCCCCGGGCGAGGTCCCGGCCGCGGAAGCGGCCGCGTGGGTCGTCGTGGCCCGTATCGTCCTCAACCTGGATGAGTTTTTCACCCGGGAATGAACTCCGTCGCGGCCTGCGTCATGAGTGCTGCCACCTCGCTTACCGAAACTCCTGAGCCGCAGACCGCCCCTGCTGCCGCGACGGCGGTGCCCCGGGAGGCACCGTCAGGGCACGGCCCGTCTCTCGAGACCGAACCGCCCCATCCCTCCTGTCCGGAGACGGACCTCGCTGGAGCCGATCGGACCGTCGGACTGACGCGGGGGGACCGCCGGTTCCTCCTGGTCACGGGAGCGTTGCTGCTGGTCCTCTCCGCGGCGCACTGGGCGCTGCTGAGCGGCTTCGGCTTGCAGGAAGTGGAGATTCACCGTCTCCCGGAGCGGCAGTTTGACTTTCAGGTCGACGTCAATCGGGCGACCTGGGTGGAATGGATGCAGCTCGAGAACATCGGCGAGACGACGGCCCGCAAGATCGTCGCCGACCGCGAGCAACGCGGACCGTTCCGGTCGATTGAGGAGGTCGCCCGCGTGCCGGGAATTGGTCCCAAGACCCTGGCCAAAATACGTCCCTACCTGACCTGTCGCGACTGTCCGGCCGCCGAGGGCAGCGAGCGCTCGACGTTGCCTTCCGGCGGAACACGCTAATCGTCCCCGCGTTCGGCGGGGGACGCCTCTTCCCGATGCTTCTCATGGCCCGAACGGAAGCCGACCGCGAAGACCTGTTCGCTGAACTGCGAACCTTTCCTCTCCGGGTCGAATGGCAACGTCTGGAGGGAGAGGCGGTCGTCACCGGAGGACTGCGGGGTGATGGGACGGTGGCGATCTACTTCGGCGGCGACCCGGTCTACCGCTTCGACGGTGCGGGACGTTTGCGGCGGGCCTGGGTTGACGGAGCACTCTACCGTACCCAGGGAACGACGCTGGCGCGCCTGGTGCGCGAGCGAACGCCTACGGAAACCGTGCTGAAACGGACTGACCTTTCGCCAGAGGACCAGGCCGCCTTCCTCGCGGCGATGTCCCGCAGAATCGAAGCATTTGTGCGGGAGGCGCGGGAGGGAGAGTATCAGGTCCGTCGCTGCGTGCCGTCCGAACCGGAGGCGGCACCGGCGATTCTGGATGCGCTGGAGTCCGCTGTCGCGACGCCGCGGCTGGCACCGCCGATCCCCACCCGCCCCCGCTGAGCTGTCGCGCTGGTGCTCGTTGTTTCCAGCTCATCGTCACGCGGTGACCTACAGCATCAGCACCCGGTGCATCTCCTCGATGCTGGTGACTCCGTGGAGGACGAGCTGGATGGCGGCTTGTTCGAGCGTGATCATCCCCCGGCGGGCGGCGAGGGAATGGAGGTCGACGGCGGAATCACCGGCGAGGATAGCCCGCCGCAGTTCCGCGTCCATGCGCATGACTTCAAAGACGCCTGTTCGTCCCGCATAGCCGGTGAAGTAGTTGCACTCGGCGGGGATGCCCCGCACGAGCCGGACCGATTCTGCCTGTTCCGGGGGGACTCCCAGTATTTGCAGCGCGGCCTCGTCGGGGGAGTAAGATTCACGAGATTGCGGACAAACCTTGCGGACCAGCCGTTGAGCGATGATGCAGTTGACGGCGTCGGCGATGAACATGGGCGGAATCTCGAATTCCCGGAAGACATCGATCGCCGAGGCACAACTGCTGGCGTGCATGGTGCTGAAGACGCGGATGCCGGTGAGGCCGGCCCGCACCGCGATGTGGGCGGTCTCGGAGTCCCGAATCTCTCCGACCATCATCACGTTCGGATCCTGCCTCAGCACACCCCGCAGCGCCTGGGGAAACCCAAACCCGATCTTGGGGTCAATCTGCACCTGATTGACACCGGGAATCCGCCGTTCCACCGGGTCCTCAATCGTCGTCACGCTCAACACGGGATCGTTGACAAGGTTGAGGCACGCGTAGGTCGTGGTGCTCTTGCCGCAGCCGACCGGCCCCACACAGAGCGTCATCCCGTGAGCCAGATGCGCGGCCGATTCCACCAGTTCGCGCTGCGGGCCGGTCAAACCCAGTTCCTCCAGTCGAGTGAGGCGCGTGGCGTCCGGCATCAGGCGGAGCACCAGTCGTTCCCCGTGGATCGTGGGACAGCTTCCCACGCGGATGTCGCGCTGTCGGCGGAGTTGGGAACTGGCGATGTGTCCGTCCTGAGCCAGCCGCCGCTCGGTGATGTCCATTTTGGCCATCAGCTTGAGCCGCGAAACGACCTGCGGCGCCAGGTCCGGTTCCAGGGTGAGGATATCGTGCAGCAGGCCATCCAGGCGGATGCGAACGTGCAGGCCGTCCTCGCGGGGATCGAGGTGCACATCGGTTGCCCCCAACTCAAACGCCCGCTCCAGCAGCAAATCGACGAGCGGGACCGGTCCCACCACGTCCACCAGGCTGGCCAATTCGGCGCCCAACAGGGCGGAGCGATGGGGAGGAATAGGAATCTTGGGAACCGCGGTCAGATCAGCGGCCGAACGCTCATCGCCCGCAGCCGCCGCATCGGAAGGGGAGGTGGACATCGTTTGCCGAGGTGGAGAAGATCCAGACTTGGGATCGCCCTGAACTGGTCAAGGCGTCGGACGACCGTCCTGCTCCGGAGAGGGAATCGGGGGAACCATCACGAGGGCAACGGCAACCCCCGACGGCCGCCCGCTGCGACCGTGCCCCGGCAGCGGCAGTTTGGGGACCAACCACCATTCCGCGGCCGCCAGCCCGCTGCATGCAATTGCGGCCGCAAGTCCCAGGTAGCGACACCGCGAACGCTCCCGGAGGGTGACCATCACTCCGCCGAGGATGCCCAGCGCCGCGCCGGAAAAGACCCACCATTGCGGGACAAACGTCAGTTCCAGACCACTCCAATTCAGGAGGCGTCCCGCCGCCGTCGTCGTTCCCACGAGGGCCAGAGTCCAGCCGAACCATCGCACTGCTCTGTCCCGCGCCGCTGGCCGCAGGAGCTCGAAAGCTGCTTCCGGCGTCGGAGCGATCTCCCAGACGCGGTCCAGTCCCGCGATGGAAATGACCTCCCGCACCCCATCCTGCGGAGCGGCGAAAATGCACTTCCCGCCGCGTTCGCCAACCCGTTTCCAGGTTTGCACGAGGAGTGCCATTTGAGCGCTCCCCAGGGCCGGCAGGTCGGAGAGATCGACCACGCACCGGGGTCGATGGGAGGAGCAGAGCGCCTCCCAGAGCCTATTCCCCACCGCTTCCAGTTCCTGCCAGTCGAGCGTCCCCAGAGGGGCGGTGAGACGTACCCTCCAGACCCCCTCCTGGCGGTCGATGGCCACCCCCGCCGAGGACTCTCTGTTCATGCTGCCGCCTCCGCACATTCCGGCCGAGCTTGCGCCCGGACCCTTGGGGGAGGTCACCACCGCCGCCCGAAGCTCCCCCCGCATCAGGCGGAAAACCGATCCCGTCGGCCCGATCGTAACACATCGATCGGTGTTCAGCCTATCGCGCCGCCGGTGCACTACGACCCTCACAGCCGCCACAGTCCGCGTGTTCCGGCCGTTCCCCCCAGGACGTTGGCAGGCCGTCTCAGGAGGAGTCTGTTCCCGTGCCGACTACGAGAGGACACGGGTGCGTGTCGGCCGTCCGCCCACGGAGGAGGGTGCGCCGGGAACCGGTCAGGCAAGCCGGGCAAAGTCGGGTGTCCCGGCCGAGCGCTCGTTGACTTGTCAGGGACGGCAGCCGTATAAACGAATATTATGGAGAAGCTGAGCCGGATTCTGACTGTCGTCGTCACCGTCGCCGCACTGGCGTTCATGGGGTTTGCGGGGGTGGTGTGGTTCGGCGGACCGAACTGGGAGGCGGAAGCCCGACGACTGGAGGGATATACCTTCAGCCGCTCGGAAGGCGAGGCTCCCATCTGGTCGGCGACGCGCGCCGAGGGACGGGAGGAGCTGTCGACCCGTTCGCCGCTGTTGCCCGCGGTGTTGACCGCCGCCATCCAGGATCGCACGCGGCGAGCGCAGGAGGAGCACGATCGCCTGGCGCAGGCCGTTCCTCAGCTCGAACAACAGGCGCAAATCCTGGAGCGGATGCAGGCGCAGGACCTGGAAGCGCTGGAACGGGCCTACGAGGTGGAACGCCAGCGCCTGGCCGCGTTCGGGATGCAAATCGAAGCCACCAGCAAACAGCAGGAGGCCCTCGCTGACGACATCCGCAAACTGGAGGATCAATTGGACTCGCGCCGCCAGGATGTCTTCCGGCTGGAACTGGAATACCGGCTGTTGCTGGCGGACCTGGGACGCATCGAACAGAACGTGGAAGCCGTCACGCAGCAGATTCGTCTGATCGAAGACGAATTGGAAAAGGTGGAGCGGCGGCAGCGTGAGTTCGACGCCCGCGGCCTGCCGCCCCTCTCGCCGGCCGAGAGCGAAGCGCTGCGGGCCCGGCTGGGGATCATCCTGCGGTCCCTCCCGCAGCCGGTGGAGACGTCGGCCGCCGGCCGCCCCGGTTCCCCCCAAGTCGCGGACAGCACGGGTCTGTGAGAGGAGCGCATCATGTCGTTCGTCGGCAAGATCCTGATCGTCGTCCAGGTGGCCATGAGCCTGTTCTTCATGGCGTTCGCCGGGGCCGTGTACGTCACGCATGAGAACTGGCGGACGAAATTCGAGGATGCCCAGAGCCGGATCGCCCTGCTGGAGAAGGAGAAGTCGGATGCCGACGTCGTGCTGGCACGCGCCCGCGACGAGGCGGCCGCCAAGGAGCGGCAACTCACCGCCGATCGCGACAACTGGCGCACCCAGTTCATCGACACCGAACGGCAGGTTCAGGACCTCACCAGCCGGCTGAACAACCTCAACACCAACCTGGAGCGTCAGACCGCCCTGGCTGTCGCCAAGGGGATCGAGGCCGACAACCGCGAAAAGGAAAGCGAGGTCTTGCGCAAGCAGAATGCCGACCTCCAGAAGCGGCTTGACGAGACCAACGCCGAACTCAACACCACCCGCGACGCCGCCTTCAACCTGAACGTCCAGTTGCAGCAGCTTCAGGAACGCTTTGACAAGTTGCAGGTCGTCAAGGCGTTCCTGGAAAAAGTCGTGACCAAGTTCAATCTGCCCACCGATCCCGCGGTCGTCGAGGGATTGGAGACTCCTCCCCCCCTGGTGGAAGGGCTGGTGGAGAAGGTGCAAAAAGGAAAGACGAACCGGACCCAGTATGTCGTCATCACGATTGGTGAGGATGACGGACTCCGCGTCGGCAACGTGCTGGAGGTCCTCCGGGCCACTCCGCAGAAGTCCTTGTACCTCGGTCAGATCAAAGTGATCGATGTGCAGCCCGACCGGGCGGTCTGCGAGGTGATCAAGGCCGGCGACATCGGCGACATCGAGGTGGGAGACAATGTCACGACCAAGCTCTGACGGCACGCCCCAGCCGGACATCTATGTCGGGCTGCTGTTTGTGGCGGTCGCCGCGATCATCACCGGCTGCATCTTTCTGGTGCTGGAACTCAACAAGTACCAGTGGACGTTCAACTGACGTCCACAGGGGGCGTGCACCCCGGCTGCCGGGATGGCCGTCCTCGGCGGATGGTCCAGTCTGCCTCGACGCAACTCCCCCCACAGCCGGCGAGCGTCATCTCGCGGCCCGAGCTCCGGAGAGCGGCGCCGGCCCCGCAAGGGAACCTTCCTCCTGTCCGGACTGGTAATATTCCGCGTATGCACCGGTACCATAACCATACCCGGCGGCCTTCTCGTCCAGATCGTTGGCCAGCACGCCGTAGATCGTCACGCCGTGCGTCTCCAGCGATTCGCGCGCGCGAACCAGCGCGGCACGCTTGTTCTTGAACATCCGGACGACGAGCACCAGCCCGTCCACGTGCGGCGAGACGATGCAAGGATCGCTCACAGCCAGGATCGGTGGGGTATCCACCAGGATGTAGTCGTATTCCGCCCGCGCCTGCTGCAGTACCTGTCCCAGCGTCGCCTGGGACAGCAGTTCAGCGGGATTCTCGAGCGACGGCCCGCTTGGCAGAACGACCAGACCGTCGATCCGCGTCGGCTGCACCGCGTGCTCCCAATCGATCTCCCGACGGAGCACGTCGGCAAGTCCCACCTGATTGCGCAGTCCCAGCACGGTATGCACGGTTGGACGCCGCAGGTCTGCATCGATCAGCAGCACCCGCTTTCCGGATTGGGCGATCGCCACGGCCAGATTGCAGGCGGAGGTGGTTTTGCCGTCGCCCGGCTCAGGACTGCTGAGCTGGATGACCTTGTGTCCCGCTTCCTTGGCAGCGGAAAACAGGGTGGTGCGGATGCTGCGGAAGGCTTCCGCTTCCCGCGAGCCGGGACGGTGATAGTAGTGCAGCGCCGCCGAGACGCCCGTGGCGGCTGCGAGTGCCCGGTCGTTCGGCCGCCCCTCAAAGTGCGGCACCGCACCCAGCACCGTCACTCCGATGGCCCGGCGGACTTCGTCCGGTGAACGGATCGTCGAATCATACCACTCGCGGAGATAGGCAAGTCCGAACACGGTACCCATGCCCAGCAACCCAAACACGCCCAGCAGCTTGAGCAGTTGCTTGAGCGACCGCTCGACGCGAATCTGCGCCACCGGCGTCACCAGATAACCCTCGCTGTCCAGACTGGCCTTGAAGGCGGCGATGTCGGCTACCAGTCGTTCCAGCTCCTTCTTTTTCGCCGCGATCTCCTCCTTGCGGCGCTGGTCCTCCAGCTCCAGAATCGCCGCCTCCTTGGCCTTCCGTTCGCTGTCCGCCAGTTGCTCGCGCAACGCCGCCGCCTGGTGATCGAAGTATTCCAGTTGGTTCTGGAGCATCTGCTCGTACATCTGCGGGAGGTTGACGCCGGCGGCGACGGCCAGCCCGCGGCTGCGGGGGTCGTTGGGGAGCGGCTCCAGATGCGGGGGACTCAACCCCTGCTGCCGGTAGAACCCCAGAATCGTTTCGATCTGCCGGCGGACTTTCTTGACGTCCTCGTGATCCGGCCCGACCAGATGCAGCAGCACGGCCTCCTGCATGCGAACCCTCATCAGGTCGGCGTCGAGTGTGGCCTTGGCCGGAGGAGTGGTGAACAGGCCCGGGCCACTGGCGGCAGCGGTTCCGCTCCCTCCCCCTCCCGCCGGCGGCGCCAGTGAGTTCATGATCCAGAATTCGATGATGTCGCGCGGCTGCCCACCGGCGATCATGCTGCGGAGCGTGTTCAGTTTCGCTTCGACCTCCCGGCGGGCCAGGAAGTTGTCCTGCAGGAGCTTGGCCACAGCGTCGAGCTCCTGTTCCCAGCGATTCTGCTGCGCCAGCGACGATCCCTGGGCGTTGACGACCGGGGCCGAGCGGAAGATGTGTGGCACCTGCTCGCGCCAACGGGCGTGATCGAGTTCCAGATCCTGAATCTCTTTCCGCAGGGCCGCCTCGCGCTGCTGGCTGCTCTGCGTGGAGTGCGCGAGTTCCCGCTGCAGGGTTTCGGCCAGGAAAGTGCGGTAGGCCTCGACGATGGCAGCCACGACCCGGCGGGCAGTCTCCGGGTCGCGGTGCGTGAACGTGATGTCGAAGACGTTGTCCTTGGAAGTGTCGCGTCCGGCGCTGCGAGTCACTTTCAGCACTTCGATGATCTCATCGATCGGGTCCGGGACACCGGCAAAGGCCGGCAACTCCGCCAGACCATGCTGCGTGAGCGCCAAGTGCACGATCGAATCGCTGCGGATCAGGGCGACGTGCTCGGCGCGGTCGCCGACGAGGCTCCCCTGGCCGGGGCGAGTCGAGACGCCCGACTTCGCCCGAACCAGAATCCGCGTCTGGGCCTCGTACGCCGGGCCGACATACAGGTAGGCCAGAATTCCCAGCAGCAGGCCCGCTCCCAGTCCGATGGCCAGCGGCTTCCAGATCGACAGGGCGAATTGCACGATGTCGATCGTCCGCCCGCTGGAGGGGGGGATCGTCCCCGGAGGTCCAAAGTCACTGTCGGGAGACGAGACCGGAGTCACGCGAAACCTCGTTCAGACAGAAGAGATCGCCTCTCGCCGTCGGCCGCCTGCCGGCGAACGGGGACGTGCGGGCGTCCGGCAACCTTGGCCGCCCCTCAACGCTCCCCGGACCAACAGCACCGGAGTTTGCAAGAACCTACCACGAGGGGGCGGCGGATGCGGATGAAATGCAGCGCCTCTTGCGGATTCCCCGCAACGCCGGCCGTTGCCAACCGGCATCCCTGGCCTCCGCAAACGGCACCATCGTTGCCAGCGGTAGCCGGCGCGCTTTCCCGGCATCCGGAGCAATTGGCATCACCGTCACAATCACGCGCTGGGGGACAACCGGCCTGTCCCGGTCTCGCTGCGCTGCCTCCGCGCGGAGCACGTGCGGCCTCATCATCGGGGGAGGAAGGACGCCGCTTCCGACATCAACGCGTTGCCGGTCATGATGTCTCCCCCCTCCATCTGGCCGCCAGAATCCAAAACCTTCCGGAGATACCCTTTCGCCCGAGTGGGACCGTCTTCCTGGTCCACCATCCACAACAGGCGCTGCGCCAGCGGAGCCTTGATCCCCTGACTGGCGACGATCGGTGCGAGTTTCTGCTGAGCTTCGTCCAGTACAGGGAGGCTCTTGGCGGCCAGGGCTTTCCAGTCCTCGGGAGAAGCCTGACGGGTATGCAGTTGGATGACCTGCTGCCAAATCTGGTTGATCGGTTCATAGAACTCCCTGCCGGGCGTCCCTCCCAACAGTCCCGGCAAGAACTGCCACGCTGCCAGACCCAGAACGATCGCCAGTGGAATCAGCAGCTTTACTCCCCATCCCCCCCCCGACGCCCCCTTGAGGTTCGCGAAGAACCCGGAGAGATTGAGCGCTGGCAGACTCAGCGACCGTTTCGGACGCGGCGGTGCGACGAACGCCGGCGGCGAGGGGGGCGGAGCTGTTGCCATCGGCGATGGGGGGGGCGTCTGCGGGGAGGGCGCCCCCACCGGAGGAAACGACCGAGGCTCGGATGGCGCGGGAGGGGACGGCACTGAGGAAGTCGCCGCCGGCGATGGCAGCGCCGCTGCCGGCGAGGCAGAGGATGTCCAGCCCGCTGGCGGGCGCGTGACGGGAGTGGACTCGCGCCGCCACTTGCGACGTTCGCGGGCTTCCACCGTCTCAAAGAACTCCGTCCACTCATCGTGGCCTGCTTCCTTCGGAGAGGAAACGGGGTCCCCTGCAGGGACCGCCGCGGGCGTCTTCGCAACTCCCTCGACACGCGTCGGACTCTCCGGGAGGTCGGCCGGTTTCGCGTCGCTTGATCGGACCGTTTGTCCCGACTGTGCGGAGACTGTTCGCGTCACTGTCAGTTCGGAAAACAGGCCCGGAAGCGTCGCAGCTCGCAACCAGGGACCGGAGGCTCCCTCGCGGACGCGGTCGCGCGGACCCAGCCTCCCGGAGGCAGCCAGGGACCGCAGCATCTGGTACGTGAGCGGTCCGCGAGGACGTCCCTGCTCCTCGACAAACCACGTCGCCTCTGCCGCCGTGGATTCCGTTCCTCCCGGGGTCGCCAACGGCAGCGGCGACGCGACCGACTCCGGAAAAAGACCCACAATGTCGTCCGCTCGGTACCACTCGCCCGAGGGACCGCGGCGAACGCGATCCGTGGGAGAAAGCTCTCCGCGGGCGACCATGGCCGTCAGTTCCTCCCAATCCAGCGGTCCGAGTTCCTGTCCGAGAATCTCGGTAAACCACTGCTGAGCCGATGGCGACTGGCGAACCGTCGTATCGCCCGTCGCCGTCGGAACTGATGACCTCTCGCCGCCGACCTGATTCAACAGCCGAAGCAGGTCCTGGTCTTCGTCCGGAAGGGGGGCGTGCGAGCGGAGCGCCGCTTGAAGTTCGGGGCACTCTTTCGCCGGCCGCCAAGGCTCCCCCTCCCGGCAGACCAGATCGGCGGGGCTCAAGGTTCCAGAGCGCAGCAAGTCCTCCAGGACGTCAGTTGGAACCGGCCCGAACTCCTCCCCCAGCGACTGGTAACGCCACATCTCCATCCGCCCCTCCGGTTGTATTCCCTATAGTATTGGAGGGTTCGGAGAGGTGTCCAATGGCCCTGGGAGCGAAGTCCACCGAGGCAGACATCCCCCCCTGCGGCCGATAAACTCCCTCGGCCTCCGGCAAGCCGGAGCCGTTGCCCCCCCGGTCACTCCATCCCGGCGGCGCCGGGCGGTCGCCCGGGATTCCCCACCAGACGTGATTCCTTCCCTCGATTGAACCCGAACAGTTGCTCGCGTGTCGTACGCCGCCCAAGTCATCGATCTGCACAAGTACTACGATCTTGGCGAAGTCGTGGTGAAGGCCCTGCGCGGGGTCTCTTTGGATATCCCCGAAGGGGATTTCATCGCCATCATGGGTTCGTCCGGAAGCGGCAAGAGCACGCTGCTGAACATCCTCGGCGGGCTGGATCGGCCCACGTACGGCCAGTACCTCCTGCGGGGTTACGACGTCTCGCTCCTCAGCGACGACGCCCTCTCCGAAATCCGCAACCAGCTCATCGGCTTCATCTTCCAGTCCTTCAACCTCATTCCGCAGTACACTGTCATCGAGAATATCGAGGTGCCGCTGCTGTACCGGCCCGGTTATCCGCCGATCACCGCGCAGGACCGGAACCGCTGCATCGATCTGGCCGAACGGGTGGGACTGGGGGACCGGCTCGATCACAAGCCGTTTCAGCTCTCCGGCGGCCAGCAGCAGCGAGTGGCCATCGCCCGGGCCCTCGTCAACGACCCGGCCATCATCATGGCCGACGAGCCGACCGGCAACCTCGACTCCAAAACCGGAGAGGAGATTCTGCGGCTCCTCAAACAGCTCAACTCGGAGGGGCGGACGATCATCATGGTGACCCATGAAAACAACGTTGCCGAGCAGACGCGCCGGCAGGTCTATATGAAAGACGGCTTGATTGCCGGCGAAGGCATCTTCAAGGGATAGCCGTCCCTGTTGAGTTGTGACCGGCTTCCAGCCGCGCTTAGAATCCCGCTTGCGAGCGAGATTCTGGTTCAACCGAAAGGGACCTGACCATGCCGACCCGCAGCCTGCTGATCGCCCTGCTGGCGCTTGCCACCGCCCTCACCGGAGGTTGGACCTACTACCGCGAGGCCTCGGTCGGCGAATCGATGTCCCAAGCCGCGCTCGCCTTCCTCTCCGGACTCGACGACGCCCAGCGGGCCAAGGCCGTGATGGCCTATGCCGACCCGCAGCGCGTCGACTGGCACTTCATTCCCAAGGACTGGCGCAAAGGGCTGCAAATCAAGGAGATGACCGAACCGCAGCGGCAGGCCGCCCATGCCCTGCTCCAGGCCGCCCTCTCGCAGGTCGGCTACGACAAGGCGACGCGGATCATGTCCCTGGAAAAACTGCTCCAGGCCCTGGAAGGCGAGCAGCGCCGCTGGCCGCGCGACTGGCAGATGTACTACTTCACCATCTTTGGCGATCCGGCGGGGAACGAACGCTGGGGCCTGAGCGTCGAGGGCCACCACCTCTCCCTGAATTTCGTGGTCGAGCAGGGGAAAGTGATCGCCACGACGCCGCAGGTGCTGGCCTCCAACCCTGCTGTCGTCAAGAGCCCCAACAACGTCGGCATCGAGGTCGGGACGCGCATCCTCGCCCAGGAGGAACTGCTGGCCTTTGAGCTGTTGCGTGCCCTCAACGCGGAGCAGAAAAGCAAGGCGATCATCGACTCCGTTGCGCCCCGCGAGGTCCGTGCGGCGGGCGAACCCCAGCCTCCCCAGGACCCGCCGGCTGGCATCCCCGCCCGCCAGTTGACCTCCGAGCAGCAGGCTCTCCTCCGCCGGCTGATCGATACCTATGCCCAGGTCATGCCGCCGGCCGTCGCTCAGCAGCGCTGGGAGGAGATTGAAGCGTCCGGCTTCGGCAACGTCCACTTCGCCTGGGCCGGGGCCGAGGAACCAGGGATCGGCCACTACTACCGTATTCAGGGGGAGACCTTCGTGATTGAGTTCGTCAACACGCAACCGGACGCTGCCGGCAATCCCGCCAACCACATCCACTGCCTGTGGCGCGACATGCGGGGAGACTTCGCCCTCCGCCTGCGGTGAGGACGACCGGCCCTCTCCGCCTGCCCCGCCGCACCGCTTCTGACTGATGCCGCTGGTTCGCATCACTTCGCTGTCCGATCCCCGTCTGGACCCCTACCGCAGCCTCAAGCAGACCAACCTCACGCGAGACTCGGGGCGGTTCATCGCGGAAGGGAAGCTCGTCGTCGAACGGCTGCTGGCGAGCCGCTATGCGGTCGATTCCGTCCTCCTCAGCGAGCACCGCCTGCCGCTGTGGGAACAACTCCCACGGTCCGGCGATCCACCCGTTTACGTCGTTTCGGAGGAGACGGCTTGCCAACTGCTGGGGTTTCACTTCCATGCCGGGGTGCTGGCCTGCGGCTTGCGTGGGCCGCGACCGACGGTGCAGGACCTGCTCCCCCTCCTTCCCGCGGCAGAGCCGCACCTGCTGGTCGCCTGTCCGCACATGACCGACCCGGACAATCTGGGAAGTCTGATCCGCGTCGCGCGGGCCTTGGGGGTGGGAGGGATGCTGCTGGGGCACGGCTGCTGCGACCCCTTCTCCCGACGGACGCTGCGGGTCTCAATGGGGAACGCCTTCGAGCTGCCGATCGTGGAATCGCGCGACCTCGCCGGCGATTTGCTCTGCTTGCGGCGGGAGCATGGCTTTACGGTGACGGCGACCGTGGTGGACCCGGAATCGCAGCCGCTGCATCAGGTCCGACGAGTACCCCGCGACGTCTTGCTGCTGGGGAACGAGGCGCACGGCCTGGATTCCCGGTGGCGGTCTCTGTGCGACCGGGAAGTGACCATCCCGATGAGCACCGGGGTCGATTCGCTGAACGTCACGCTGGCCGCCGGCATCTGCCTGCACTGGCTGCGTTGGGGAGGAGTCTCCTGACGCTGAGGGGACCTCCTCACGCCTCCATGATCTCCTGCTCCTTGGCTTTGGCCAAATCGTTGATCTTCCCCTCGTAGGTCTTGGTCAACTCCTGGATTTGTTCCTTGAGGTCCTTGCAGTCGTCCTCGCTGAAGAGTTTTTCCTTCTCCCCCTGGTCGGCGTGCTTGTTGGCGTCGCGGCGGATGTTGCGGACCGCCACGCGGGCCTCTTCGGCCGCCTTGTTGATCCGCTGGGCCATCTCGCGGCGGCGCTCGGTGGAGAGGGGAGGGACATTGAGTCGGATCAACCGCCCATCGCTGTTGGGGGCCATCCCCGCGTCGCTGGCCACAATTGCCTTGCTGATCTCGTTGACCAGACTGGCATCGAACGGCCGGATGACGATCTGCTGCGGCTCCGGGCAACTGATCTGCGCGATCTGCTTGAGGGGAGTGGGAGAGCCGTAGTAGTTGACCTTGATCGAATCGACCAGGCCGGGATTGGCGCGGCCGGTGCGAATCCCGGCCAACTGGTGCTTGAAATGCTCGACCGCCTTCTCCATGCGGTCTTCAGCGTCGAGGAGAATGTCGTCCTGGTCCATGGGAGGAGGGTCCTGCCGGTGTCGATTGTCTTTCTTTTGTTCTAGCGGAAAAGTCTGGTCGATGCCAACTTCGGAGAGACGACGAAACCGGCCCCCAGGCGCGGGGGTCACTCTGGAGGAATCGGCCCCCAGGGGTTGACGTTGTTCCCACAGGGGAGGATTGCCCTTGAGCAGGTGAGCCCTTCACACGGCTGGCAAGCCCGCCGGCGAAACGGGAGCTTCCGCCCAACCCCGAACACCGGTATCCTCGTCTCCATCCCATTCCACTCCACCTTTCGTCCGCAGGAGCCGTTTCCCCATGCGCCCCGTGCCCTATCGACTGCTGGTGATTGGAAGTCTGCTCTGGTTCGCGGCCGTGGGATGGGCCGACTCCCGGACCATTGCCCGTTGTGGTGCGGGCTGGCTGGAGGAGCTCCACGGCTATCCGGTGCTGCACCTGAAGGGGAGTCCCTACGAGATTGGCTATCAACACGGGGTGTTGATGAAGGAGCGGGTGCAGTCGAACCTGCGGGGGATTCTCGCACAGGAGGAAGGGCATCCGCTCGTGGAGGTGCTGGGCATCCAGGTCAAGCCGTCGCACGCCATCCAGACGATCATCACGATCCAGAAACCGTTCGTCCCGGAGAAGTATTTCGAGGAGTTGCAGGGGCTGGCCGACGGCGCCGAACTGCCGCTCCAGGAAGTGCGGATCGCGAATTTCCTGCCGGAGTTGTTCCATTGCAGCGGGTTTGCCATCTGCGGGGGGGCGACGCAGGACGGCACGCTCTACCACGGGCGGGTCCTGGACTACGCCATCCACTGGGGTCTCCAGGATCACGCGGTCCTCATCGTCTGCGAGCCGGACGGAGAGATTCCGTTCGTCAACGTCAGTTATGCGGGGTTCATCGGCTGCGTGACGGGGATGAACGCCGAGCACGTCTCCATCGGCGAGATGGGGGGCCGGGGACTGGGGCACTGGAACGGGATGCCGATGGCGCTGCTGGTCCGCGAGGCTTTGCAGCGCGGCCGGACGCTGGAGGAAGTGCTGACGATCTTTCGCGAGACGCCGCGGACCTGCGAATACTACTACGTCGTGGCGGACGGCAAGACCAACCGCGCGGTGGGGATGGAGGCTTCATGGGATGTGATGGAAGTGATTGCGGCGGGCGAATCGCACGCCCTGCTGCCTCATGCGGTGCCGGACTGTGCGCTCCTCTCGGCAGGGGACCGCTATGAGGAGCTGGTCCGCCGCGTGCGCGCCGGGTATGGGACCTTCACGGCGGAATCCGCATTGCGGCTGATGGACCTGGGGGTGGCGATGAAGTCCAACCTGCACAACGTGCTGTTCGAGCCGGCGAGCACGCGGTTCTGGGTGGCCAACGCCACTCACGATCGCCGTCCCGCCGCCGAACAGCCCTACCATGCCTTCCAGCTCAGCGAGCTGCTGCGGCGTCAACCGGCGGCAGATGCCCCCACCCACCCCGTTCCCCTGCCGCGAAAGCCGTTGGCGACGACCTCTGGTGGAGAATGACGGTCCTGCCGGCGAGAAAACGGATGCCGGACTTGGCGGGCTGATTCTCCTCCGCACGATCCCTACATCCGGTCCTGTTCTGAGGGAAATTCCCCGGCGGAAGGTTGTTCGCTGTCTCCCAGCCGAAGCGTATCCTACGGTGTCCTTGAGACCTGCCCATTCGGTGCAGGCGACGGGCCGGAGAGGTGCATTTCATGGGGGCCAGTGTTCTCGTCGTGGATGATGTGCGCGCCGAGCGGCAACTCACTGAAGAGTGCCTGCACCGGGCAGGGTATGAAGTCGCCGCGGCCAGCAACGGCCTGGAGGCGCTCGCCCGGGTTGACCTGCATCCCATCGACTTGGTGCTCACCGAGATCAACCTGCCGGAGATGGACGGGCTGGATTTGCTGCGACGCCTCGCTTCGCGGGAGCCGGCCGTTCCCGTTGTGGTGTTGACCGGCCAAAGCAGTGAAGACCTCGTGCTCGAGGCCTTCCGCTCCGGCGCCAAAGACTATCTCCGCAAGCAGGAGCGGTTCGAACAGTTGCCGCGGGTGCTCCGCCGGGTCTTCGACGAGCGGGAAGAGGAACGCCGCTGGCAGGAATCCCCTGCCTGGATCGTCGCTCAGCGAACGATGTTCCGCCTGGCGAGCGACCGTCGACAGGTCTGTCCGCTCGTGGAGACGTTGTGCCGACTGGGGAAGCGGTTAGGGGCGATCTCGGATCACGATGAGGTCCGCGTGGCCGTCGCTCTCGAGGAGGCGCTGTTGAACGCGGTCATCCACGGCAACCTGGAAGTCAGCTCGCGGCTCAAGGAAGTCGATGGCAGTGCCTTTGACGAGCTGGTGGCCGAACGCGAAGCACATCCGTACTACGGCCGCCGGGAAGTGGAGGTGGTCTGTGAGGTCACCCCTCATGAGGTGCGGTACCAGATCACCGATGAAGGCCCCGGATTCAATCCCGCTGCGGTGCCCGACCCGTGCAACGAGGACCGCATCGGCATCGCCAGCGGCCGCGGCATGTTGATGATGCGGGCCTTCATGGACGAGGTGATTTACAACGCCAGGGGAAACCAGGTGACGCTCGTGAAACGCCGCGCCCCCCAGGCCGCGACATCCGTGGCGGGGCATCCTCGCGAAGTCTGTGTGGCCGGGTGAGGCTCCTCTCCCCTGCCGTCGGGTAGGTCCGCCGCACCACAGTGAGCGACGTTGCATCAGGCCGTCTGTCGGTCGCGGCTGCTCACACCCGTGCGAGTGCTTGCTTCAGGTCGGCCACGAGGTCGTCGGGGTGTTCGATGCCGACCGAGACGCGGAGCGTCTTCTCGGTGATGCCGGCGTGCCGCCGCGCCTCGGGGGTCATCGAGGCGTGAGACATCGTCTCCGGGTATTCGATGAGCGACTCGACGCCTCCCAGCGACTCGGCCAGTGAGAAGAGGGAGAGTCCCGCCAGGAAGCGCTCGACGGCCGGGCGTCCCCCCCGGAGGTCGAAGCTGAGCATCGCTCCGAAACCGTGCTGCTGACGGCGGGCCAGCTCATGCTGCGGATGGCTTTCCAGCCCCGGATAGTACACGTGCTCGACGAGGGGATGCTGGTCCAGGAAGCGGGCCACCGCCAGGGCGCTGCGCTGGTGGGCTTCCATGCGCGGACCCAGCGTCTTGATTCCCCGCAGGACGAGCCAGGCGTCAAAGGGAGAGCACGCCAGACCATAGGCATTGACGACGTGCGAAATCCGCTCCCGATGGGCTTCATGCCGGGTCACCACGCACCCCGCCACAACGTCCGAATGCCCGTTGAGGTACTTGGTCATGGAGTGGACGACGACGTCCACGCCGAACTCGAAGGGGCGCTGCAGATAGGGGGAGAGGAAAGTGTTGTCGGCGATCGTCAGGCAGTGGGCCTCGCGGGCGATGGCCGTCACTGCGGCGATGTCCACGATGTTCAGCAGCGGATTGCTGGGGGTTTCAATCCAGACCCCCTTGGTCGCCGGAGTGATTGCCCGGCGGACGTTCTCCGGCTCGCGCATGTCGACGAAGGAGAACTGGTATCCCTGCGGGCGGAGGTAATCGGCAAACAGCCGGTACGTCCCCCCGTAGATGTCGTGTCCGGCAATGAGGTGGTCCCCCGGCGTGAAGAGCTGCATGGCGGCGACGATGGCCGCCATGCCGGTGCAGGTCGCTTTGCAGTCGATCCCCCCCTCGAGCTCGGCAATGTTCTCCTCCAGCGCCTTGCGGGTGGGGTTGCCGCTGCGGGTGTAGTCGTACCCGCGGTTGGTCTTCAGGTCGTCCCAGGCGAAGGTGGACGACGGGTAGATGGGAGTGGTGACGCTGTTGAAGGCGCCGTCCTTGTAGACGCCCGTATGGACGCAGCGAGTCTCAAACTGCATGGCGGAATCTCCCGAACGCATCAGTCGCAAGGGGAGTCAGTGTAAGGCGCAAGGGGGCTTGCGGCCAGAAACCGAACCGCCCCCCCACGAGCGACTCCCCCGGAGGGCCAAGCTACCGCACCGCTCCCGCGCCGCAGTCGACCGATTGGGCGGCCATCTCCCGCCGCAGCACCTCGCGGTAATACGCCAGTCGCCGCTGAGCGTCGTCGAGTGATCCCCCGAAGGAGCGTTTCTCATCGAGATAGATGCGGGGGACGGGGAACTCCACGATCCGCATCCCGTGCCGCACCGCCTGTACCCAGACTTGCAGCGGCATGGCATAGCCCAGTTCCGTGATCTCGAACTTCCGCAGCGCCTCGGCCCGGTAAGCCTTGAACCCGCAGAAGGCATCCGTCAGTCCCAGGCCAAAGCAGTGGTTGAGCTGCTGGGTGATGAGGTGATTGATGCGGCGACGATCCTCGGGCGCTGCGTCATCGCCGACGAATTCCGCCAGATAGCGGCTGCCGGAGACGATGTCATACGGCGGCAGCTCCGGTGGAAACAGGGCGGCGGCCAGTTCAGGGATCAACCGCGGTTGATGCTGTCCGTCGCAGTCGATGGTCACCAGGGCGTCGTACCCATGAACAAGGGTATATTCAAAGGCGGTCCGCAGGGCCGCCCCGTAACCTTGATTGCGCGGGTGACGGATCACCCGGATGCCGTCCATCTCCGCCAGCAGATGGGCCGTCCGGTCGGTCGAGCCATCGTCCACCACCAGCACATCCTGGCTGAACCGCCGCACCTCAGGCAGCACGGAGACGAGATGATCCTGTTCGTTGTAGACGGGCAAGGCCGTCAGAAAGCGGGGGGGCATCGCGACCTCCTTTGATCGTGAGGGACGACCACGCTGGGTCATTCTACGCCGGCGGTGTGGCGTCAGCCAGCGGCCGTCCCTCCCTCCGGCCGGGAGGTCCGCCAAAACAAAGAAAGCGAGCCGTTGTCCTCCCCTCCCAGAGCCGCCCCCCGGAGGCCACAGGCACTGGCTGATCTTCTCCGGAAGGGGAATGATGCTCGCCGAACCGGGACCCGTTAGAATCCCCCCATGTCCGACCCCCTGCGGATGCTCGTCCTGGCCCGCGACTCATCCCCCCGCGTCCAGGAAGCCTGGAACGAATTGCGGGGGATTCTCCGGCGACGGCGGAAGATCGAACTCGTCGGCGTGGCGCGGGCCGACGATGCCGACTTTGAACTCCCTCCGGATGCCGAACTCGCCGTCGTCATCGGGGGCGATGGGGCGATCCTGCGGGCCTGCCGCCTGTTGGACCGGAGGCAGATTCCGATCCTGGGGGTCAACGTGGGACGGCTCGGGTTCCTGGCCGAGCTCTCGCCGCGCGAGTTCCGAGAACACATTCAGGTCATCGAAACGCGGGGCTATCGCGTTGCCCGGCATTTGATGTTCGAGTGTGAACACCGTCGCGGCCGTCAGCGCGTGGAGCGTCACCTGGGGCTCAATGAGGCCGCCCTCCTTGCCGCCGGGGCCCTGCGGATGGTCGAAATCCGCCTCGAAATTGACGACGCTGAAGTGACCACTTACAGCGGCGACGGACTGATCATCAGCACGCCGGTCGGATCGACGGCCCACAGCCTCTCCGCGGGAGGGCCAATTCTCCGGCAGGATTTGCAAGCCTTCGTGGTCACACCCATCTGCCCGCACACTCTGACGGTTCGTCCCTTGGTGGACGGGGCCGAGTGCGTCTACCGCCTCACCGCCCCCACTGCCCCGCCGGGGGTCACGCTCGTCATCGACGGACAGATCAAAACCCCTTTCCAAGCAGGGGATTCCGTCACCATCCGCCGCGCCGAGGTTGAGTTTCAGCTCGCCCGCATTCCGGGGCACAGTTTCTATGGCACCCTGCACCGCAAGCTCGGCTGGGCCGGCCAGCCGCGCTACCAGCAGGATTGACCCCGCTCGCGCCGATAAGTAAACTCATCGGCAATCGTTGATAGAACTCCTGTGATCCCATGAGGGGAGCTGTGTGATGTGGCGCGTCGCTCTGGAATCGTCGGCCCGGTACTGTGACGGCCGGTCGCGACGGTCGTTTCTGAAACTCGGTCTGGCGGGGATGGGAAGCTGGGGACTGGGGGACATCCTCCGGGCCCGTGCCCAGGCAGCCACGACGAGTGGTGGCGGAAACAAGGAGACTTCCCTCATCCTCATCTGGCTGGACGGCGGCCCCAGCCACATGGACACCTACGATCCCAAGCCCGAAGCGCCGGAGGAGTATCGGGGTATCTGGCGGCACATCAGCACCAATGTGCCGGGGATCGACATCACGGAGATGTTTCCCCTCCAGGCGCAGATTGCCCACCACTTCTCGATCCTCCGGTCGATGCATCACGATTCGGGGGATCACTTCACCGGCGGCCACTGGATGCTGACGGGCCGCGGCGGCGTCAGCGGCGCCATGACTGCTCAGAAGTCCCCCTTCTTCGGCGCGTACGCGGCGCGGGTGCTGGGGCCGCGACGGCCGGGAATGCCCGCCAACGTCGCCATCCCCTACGCCATGAGCATCGGGCTGCGGCCGGGCTACTTTGGTGGACACCATCTGGGCGCGGACCGCAATCCCTTTGAGACCGAAGGGGATCCTAACGCCGAGAAGTTCCAGGTCCGCAACCTCGATCTCATCTCCGAGTTGTCGGCCGAGCGTCTCCAGGATCGTCGCGCACTGGCCGCGGCGTTCGACCGCGTTCGCCGCGAGGCGGATCAGTCCGGCATGATGGAAGCGATGGACCGCTTTGACCAGGAGGCGTTCGAGTTCGTCTCCGGCTCCGCCGTCCGCAAGGCGTTCGACATCCAGTCGGAACCGCCGGAGATGCGTGAACGTTACGGCCGCAATACGTGGGGGCAGAGCGTCCTCTTGGCGCGGCGGCTGGTGGAGGCGGGCTCCACCATCGTCACCTGCCACTTCGGCGGCTGGGACTCGCACTGGGACCACCAGCGAACGATGGAGAATCATCTCCCGCGGGTGGACCGCGCCGTGCACGGCCTGCTGACCGATCTGTACGACCGCGGCCTGCTCGACCGCGTGCTGGTGGTGGTGTGCGGAGAGTTTGGACGCACTCCGCGGATGAACGACGGCGGCAACGGCGGCCCGCCGCTCAGCCAGGGGACTCCCGGCCGCGACCACTGGGGTAATGCGATGTCGGTGCTGATCGCCGGCGGCGGCCTGCGCGGCGGAATGGTCGTCGGCGCGACGAACCGTCTCGGCGAGTACCCCAGCGAACGCCCCCTGCGCCCGGGCGACCTGCACCACACGATTTTCCATGTGCTCGGTCTCGATCCGCACGTGACGTTCCACGATCACGCCGGCCGGCCGATCCCCGCCGTGGATCATGGCGAGGTGATTCGCGAGCTGCTGTAGGCTCCATTCCCGGTCGCCCGCATCAGCTTCCTCAGGTGGCCTCGGGAGAAGCGTCCGCGTCTGCTTCCAGGGAGTCGGCGGGGGAGGTCGCAGAGAGATCCGCAGTTCGCGGTGTGCACGCGGCGGCCAGAGCCCGATACGCCTCCGCCGGATAGGTCACCTGCACCGTTCGCTTGCGCTGCACCTCGCCTTTGGAATTGACCGTCAGGCGTTCCACGCGGACGTCGATCTCACCCGCGTCTGCACAAGTGGGACAGCGGAAAGCCGTCACCGCGACCTGCTCCCCCTTCCCGGCGATGTCGGACTCGAATGGTTCGACGCGTCCTTCACGGAGCGACTGTTCGACGGCCTCCGGATGGCTCAGCGGCCCCCACGTTTCGGCAGCTTTCCAGGCGATGCACTCACCGCAGAATGGTTCCGCCGCCGCTCCCTTCATCACGCCAAAAGCGATCCCCGCGACGATCAATGCCTCGATTCCCCAATAGATGTACGAACCCCAATAACCCAGATTGATCCCGTTCCCCGCGCCGCGCTTCAATTCCACTCCCTGATGAGCGGAGAAGTCGAGATAACTCCACAACGAATCGACGAGCAAGGCACGCCGCAGTTGCGGATCTTTCTCCAACTCGCCAATGAACGCCAGCACGTCCGCGCGCTGCTCTTCCGGAATGTCCGACGGATTGGCTTTGATGCGCTCGGCGTCGCGGGCAATGGACTGCAGGAGCTCCAGGTCCTCTCCGGCTTCCGCAGCCAGCGTCACCTCAAAGTGACGGTAGTCGAAGTAGTGCATCGACAGCATCGCCAGACAGCCGGCGACAAAGCCCGCCACTCCGCAGGTGAGCGGGCGACGAATCTTGAAGGCGCGGATGCACCGGCTGCCAACCCACCCCAGCAACAACCCGATCCCGATCGGGAACAACAGCACCAGATAGAAAAAGCGGGAGATGAAACTGGCGATCCCTCCCAGGATGATGCCGGCCAGCCCCAGCGTCCCCACGAGTTGCATCGCCCCTCCCAGCGACATACCGCCGTCCGGGACGTACAGTCGCACGGGAAACGATTGTGGCCAGCGGAACTCGAGCGGGGAACCGGCGGCGGCTGTGCTCATGGGAGACATCCTGAGAGGAAGGGCTGCTGCCGCTGACGAGGACCGCGGCCGGGACGAGATCGGACCTCTCCAAGATAGCGGAGTCATCGAGGACTGGCGAGCGGCTTCCGACTCTCCCGCGCCACTTCGCTGCAGGACCGGTGGGTCCAGGACTGGCGGCCCTGTGGGGAGATGGGCAGCCGGGCAGAGGGAAGGAGGCGACTTGCTCTGCTGTGGGTTCCGGCGTTGTGGGGGCGGCGCCATCTCCGCCGGGCCAACAGGAAGCTCTGAAGCTCTGACGAAGGAACCGGCTGTCTGGACGTCGGTGGCTTCAGGCGAGTAAACTGAGGGTCCACAGGATGTTTTGCGCCGCGCGGTCGGGAATGGCCGCCAGGACGGGGGTTGCCTCAGCACCGCGATTGTGCAACGGATTGACGACGAGGTTTGCTATGCGACGGCGCGTTTGGCGATGGGGATGGCTGACCCTGCTGGCGGCGTGGGCGGCGTCCGCCCAGGCGCAAGAGCTCGACTGGGCCCAGCGGATGTTCTCCGAGCTGGAGCACGATTTCGGCGTGGTGGCCCGCGGGGCCGACGTCCGCCACCGCATCTTTCTCAAGAACCTCTACCAGGAGACGGTGACGATCGCCGACGTCGCCAGTTCCTGCGGCTGCACCAGTGCCCGCGCCTCGCAGACGGTCATTCCCAGCGGGGAAACCGCTTACATCGAGCTGGTGCTCGATACCAAGAACCACATGAAGCAAAAGGACCCGAACATCGACGTCAAACTGACGTTCGACGGGATCAACTTCAAGACCGTGCGGATTCCGATCCATGTTTACATCCGCTCGGACGTCGTCATTCAGCCCGGGGCGGTGGAGTTCGGGTCCGTCGACCTCGGCGCGGGGGCGACACAGCGGCTGAGCATCGCCTACGCCGGTCGGGACGACTGGCAGATTCGCGAAGTCCGCTGCAATCGGGAGTATGTCAAAGCCGCCGTGCAGGAGAAGCATCGGGGCGGCGGGCGTGTGGACTACGACCTGGTGGTGCATCTGGACGCCGCCGCCCCGGAGGGGACGTTCCGCGATCAACTGCTGCTCATCACCGACGACGCCGGAAACCCCTTCATTCCCCTGGCGGTCAGCGCCACCGTCGAGCCGGACATTGTGATGGGAACTCCCGAGGTCCCGCTGGGGAACTTGAAGCCCGGCGTTCCCAAGACCGTCACGGCGGTGATCCGCGGCCGGCGTCCCTTTGTCATCGAAAAGATCGAGTGCGAGTCGGAGCGGGAGTGCTTCAAGGTCAAGCTCCCCAAGGACCCCAGATCGGTGCATGTGCTGCCGCTGACGGTGATTCCTCCCGACGAACAGGGGAAGTTCACGGAGCAATTCACCGTCACCATCGTCGGCCGCAGCCAGCCGCTCACCTTCCGCGCCCAGGGTTGGATTGAGTAGGCCCGACGCGGGGACGTAGACTGGCCCGCGTTCCCGGCCGCGGTGTTTGGGAACCGACGGGAACTGCTGCTCGGGCCGGAGCATGTGCTCCAGCAAACCCGTCGATGGAGTCCCCCAGGCCGCCCGGATTGTCCCACCTCCGTTTCGGCAGCATGGCCAAATCCCCTGCCACACCGACGCCCATGACCGTCCCCCGCTTTCAGGCGGCCAAGGCGGAGGGACGCAAGCTCGCCGTGTTGACGGCGTACGACTGGCTGCTGGCACGGCTGTTTGACGACGCCGGCGTCGACGCCCTGCTCGTCGGGGATTCGCTGGGGATGGTGATCCAGGGGAAAGCCACCACGCTCCCCGTCACGCTCCGCGAGATGATCTACCACGCGGAGATCGTCGCCCGTGCCGCCCGCCGCGCCCTGGTGATCGTCGACCTGCCGTTCCTGTCCTATCAGATCAGTCCGCGGCAGGCGGTGCGGAACGCCGGCCGGGTTCTCAAGGAGACCGGGGCTCAGGCGGTCAAGCTGGAAGGGGGACGGCAGCAGGCCCGCACCATCGAGGCGCTCGCCGCCGCCGACCTCCCGGTGATGGCCCACGTGGGGATGCGGCCACAGTCCGTGCACAAGTTCGGACAGATGTCCGCCATTCAGCGGGATGTCGAGGCGCTGCTGGCCGACGCCCGCGCCGCGCAGGAAGCAGGAGCCTTTTCCATCGTGCTCGAATTGATCCCCCGCGAAGCCGCGCGGCGGATTACGACAGAACTCTCGATCCCCACCATCGGCATCGGGGCCGGGCCCGACTGCGACGGACAGGTCCTCGTCGGTCCCGACATGCTCGGTCTCACCACCGGCTTTGAGCCGCGGTATCTCAAGAAGTATGCCGATCTCCACGGGATAGCGACCAAGGCCGCCCGGAGGTACATCCAGGAGGTTCAGGACGGCCTTTATCCCGACGACGAACACTCACACCACTGAACCCTGCCCCCTCCCACGGGGAGAACGGAACGGGCGACGTCGGCGCCAGGACGCATGACGGACTCCCCCCCGCGTTTCCCCTTTTTAGGAGCTGCCCATGCTTCCCGGCATCAAGTTGTTCGATCTCACCGGACGGGTTGCGATCGTCACCGGAGGCTCCAAGGGATTGGGGGAAGCGATGGCCGCGGGGCTGGCCTCGGCGGGGGCGGATCTGGTGCTGGCGAGTCGTCACGGCGCCGGAGCGCAGGCCACGGCCGAGCGGATCGCGCGGGAGTATGGCCGCCGTGTGGTGGGGCTGGCAGCAGATGTCACCCGTCCCGCCGACGTGCAATCGCTGGTCGACCGTACGCTGGCCGAGTTCGGACGTCTGGACGTCCTCATCAATTCCGCCGGCATCAACATCCGCGGGCCGATCGGCGAGCTGACCTATGAGCAGTTCCGACAGGTGCAGCAGGTCAACGTGGACGGAACCTGGCTGTGCTGCAAGGCGGTAGTGCCGGTGATGCAGCGGGCCGGGTCGGGACGGATCATCAACATGGCCAGCACGCTCGGGGTGGTGGGGCTGGCCAACCGCACTCCCTACACGGCGAGCAAGGGGGCGGTCGTCCAGATGACCCGCGCCCTGGCGCTGGAGCTGGCGCCGCACAACATCACCTGCAACGCCATCTGCCCGGGGCCGTTCCTGACGCCGATGAACGTTCCCATCGCCGATACGGAGGAGGCGAAGAAGTTCATCATCGGGGCGGTGGCCCTGGGCCGCTGGGGACGGTTGGAGGAGATTCAGGGGGCGGCGATTTTTCTGGCGAGCGACGCCTCCAGCTACATGACCGGGAGCCTCGTCACCGTCGATGGGGGCTGGACCGCCCGCTGAGGCGATTTCGGTACCGCGGGCAGGGTGCTGCGCTCGGGTTGCTGAACAACGTTTCTCTGCACCGCCGGCAGGTCCTCCCAGAGGAAAGTCGGGTCGGTGGACCACACGACGGTGTGGCAGATGGGGAGCGTTCGGCTGCTGGCGGGAAGCGTGGGCGTCACCGGGAGGGGGGAACCCCCCACTGGTACATCGGCAGGCGGCGGTAGTACACCTCCAGGCAGAGGGTTGCCAGCGCGGTCGAGTACAACCGGCCGCCGTAACGCGCATGCAGGTCCCGCGGCTCCCAGGAACCGGCGAAGGGGCCTTCCGCCACCTGTTCGCTCACCAGCAGGTCTCGCAGAGCGTTGTTCCACTGCTCCCATTCAGTTCCGCCGTGCTGAAACATTGCCAGCGTGCCGTAGTACCAGTAATAGAGGTTCAGGTCCGCCAGGCGGGGGCGGTGCTGGAGAAGATACCGGACGGCATCGGCAGCGGCCGGGTCGTTGCGATTCAGCCCGAGCATCTGCTTGCAGAAGAGGGCCTCGGCGGTCATGGCGGGGGTGGGAGGGTCGCCGGCTCGATATCCGGCCAGGGCGCCGCTTGGCCCCAGGGAGCGATCGCGGAGGAAGCGGAGCATGGCGGCGCGGGTCTGTTCCGGCATGGGAAGGCCGGCGTCCTGGGCGCTGCGGAAGGCCATGAGCTGCCAGCCGAACATGCTCATATCCCCCCCGCCGAGTTGATGGGGGAGATATCGCCAGCCGCCGTCGCTGAGCTGGGCTGCGGCCGAATACTGCAACGCCCGTTCGAGGGGCGACCGCAGCAGGGCTCGGGTCGCGGCATCGGTCTCCATGGCATAGGCTTCGGCCAGGGCCAGGGTGGCCATTCCGTGGCAGTACATCGCTTCAAACCGCAAGGCGTCGCCGGCGAGCGACCCGTCGCTGTGCTGTTGCTGAATCAGCCAGTGAACCCCCCGTTCCACGGGGACGGAGTACGGCCCCGTGTGGAGGGAGTTGCCATTCCCCAACAGTGCCAGGACGACCAGCGCGGTGATGCCCGTGTCGGCGCGACGGCCGGCCTGCGGCCGATCCTCGTACTGGGGGTCGGCGGGACCGTTGCCGGCGTCGAAGCGGCTGGGCTTCCAGCGACCGTCCGGCTCCTGCACGCTGACAAGCCAGCGGAGCGCCCGCTCGACCGCTCTCTGCGAATCCTCCGTTCCCCCGTACTTGCGAATCGCTTCGTCCTTGCGCTCCTGATCCGTCCGCAGACCGAAGGTCGCGGGAATCCGGGCGAGACTCTCGGGCCCAACGGCTCGATCGGGATCCGCGCCCGGTCGATAGAGCTCGGGGAGGGGCGGGTCCTCGCGGGACGGGAGCAAGGGGCGGTCCGGGTCTCGCGCGCGGAAGTCGCTCGCCTGCGGCACGAGACCCGGACGATCGTTGAGGGTCAGCGGTTCCTCGCGCGGCAGCGGGACGTGCGTGCGGGCGCGGCGGAGGCGTGGTGAATCCGCCTCTGTTCCGGGAGCCGAAGGTTCGCTCGCGGCTGCATTGGTGTTCGGGGCGATCATCGGCAGCGGGAGGGGCGCCGGACGGTCGATCGTCGGTTGGGGGGGCCGCGGAGCGGCCGCCAGCACCGGCGTTTCCGTCGAAGTCGACGGGGCCAGCGCCGCCGGGACCGGTTCAGACGAGCGCGCGGGGGGGCGTTGGTCCAGCGCCGTCAGCGCCGGAGGACGGCCGGTGACTTCTTCCCGATTGGATTCACTCGGCCGCGGAGGAGGAGTGCGCTCGGGGGCAGATCGCGGCGGCGCCACGTCGGGGCGGGCCTGAGGGGGGAGCAGGTCCACCGCCCAAGAGGCGACGGAGGGCGCCTGCGGAGGCGACGGCTCTGCTGCGCGGGGAGTCGGCTGAGGCAGTTCGGACGGAGACTCAGGAAGCTCGACCCGTTCCACGGGGCGCAGGTCCGCCAACTGGATGGGTGTGGGGCGGTCCGGCTGAGGTTCCGGCGGCGGGGGGGCGTCGAAGGTCAGGCTGCGGCTGATGGTCCGGTGCAGAGGGTCCGGCAGCCGATCCCACACGGGGGGACTGCCGCCGGCCGTCGGCCCCGCACGGGGTTCATCGAAGGAGGTCTCCAGCTCGATGGTGATGGGGGGATCGTCGCGGCCGAGACTGAGCATATGCTGGCGGTATTCGGGGATCATCGCCACCACCGCAATGAGCAGCGAGAGGTGCACGGCGAGGGAGAAGAGCAGCGCCTTGGGGGAGACGCGGCGGTCGCCCCAGCGAGTGCCGAGCATCGTCAGCAGATGGGCCGAGGCAAGCACGAATCCCGCGCACAACAAGAGCCAGAACGCCGGCTGCCAGATCGCCAGCATCAGTTCTAGCACGTGCCGGTACTGCTCCGACATGTCCAACAGGGCGCAGGTCATCGTGGGGCGGCCTCGTCGATGCGGTTGGCCAACTGCACGTTGACGATGCGGGCGCGGCGGCAGAGATCGAGGACGGTCATCACGTGCTGATAGGGACCCTGAGCGTCGCCGCGGACAATGACCGTCTGCTGGGGGTAACGCTCCCGGGCTGCGCGCAGCTCCCGCTCCAGGTCCCGTGCGGAGATCACCCGCTCGCCCAGACGCAGCGTCCCCTCCCGATGGACATGGATGGTGAGGGCGTCCGGACCTCCGGTGAGGGGCTGGGCGGTGGAGACGGTTGGCAGTTCAATGTCGTACTCGCTTTCGCTCTCGGCGAACTGGGTTCCGACCATGAAGAAGATCACCAGCAGGAGCACGACGTCGATCATCGGCGTCATGTTCATCGACGGTTCTTCGGGGGCGTCGACTTTGAGCGGCATGCCGCACCTCGGGGACGGCGGGAGCAGACTCTCAGGGACGGAATTATAAACCGGGGGGCGGCGGCAAGTCAGCAGCGGTTGCACCCGCGGTTGCCGATCCCTCTTGTCTCCGCTATCTCCCACCTTCGACAATCCGTACAGTCTCCGCTCCGCTTCCCTGCGGACTGCAGCCCCCCTGGACTGCCTCCCCCATGAAAGTTCATCAACTCCTCGATCACTACGGCATCACCGAGAATCCATTCGCGCAGGAGGATGCCGGATCGGATCGGGTGTTTCTGGAACACTGCCTGTCGGGGACGCATCACGCCGCCTGGGACAAGGTCTACGGCGACCCCCGGGCTCCTGCGACCGCGGTGGTGTTCGGTGAACAGGGGAGCGGCAAGACCGCCTTGCGGCTGCAAATCCGCAACGAACTGCTGGCGTTCAATCGCGAGCATCCCCGGCAGCGGGCCTTCATCGTTGATTACGACGACTTCAACCCGTTCCTGGACTGTTTTCGGGAACGTCTCAGCAGCCGGCAGCGGAAACCGGACAAGGCGCTCAAGAACTGGCGGCTGTGGGATCACATGGATGCGATCCTCACGCTGGCGGTCACACGGCTGGCCGACGCCATCCGCCACGGACCGGAGCGAACGGACGAGTCCCAGCGCATCCAGGCGGAAGACCTGGCCAACCTCAACCGGTTGCAGCGCCGCGACATCCTGCTGCTGGCGGCTTGCTACGACTACAACCGGGAGTACGCCCCGGTCCGCCGCTGGTCCGCCCTTCGCCGCAAGCTCCGTTTTTCCACCTGGCGGAGCCTGTGGGACCGGGCGCTGGGGATCGCGGTGACGGCAGGGACCATCGCCCTGGTGCTGTGGCTGGGAGAGTCCTGGCAGGACCTGCTGCAATGGTGGGTGGCCGCGGTGGTGATCGCCGGGTGGTGGCCGTTTCTGTGGCATTTCGCGCACCGCACGCTGTACGCCTGGCGGGTCCGGCAGCAGATTCGGGTCATCGATCATCAGCTCTCAGCGCTGCGGAGAATTCTGGGCCGCTTCGAACGGAACGAGCTGCTGGGCCAGCCGCTGCCGACCAAGCCGCGCGGCGATGACCGCTACGAGCTGCTGCTGAAGCTGCAATCGGTGCTGGGAGTGCTTGGATTCAGCAGCGTGGCGGTGCTGGTCGACCGGGTCGATGAGCCTCATCTCATCAACGGCTCCCCGGAGCGGATGCGCGACCTGTTGTGGCCTCTGTTCGACAACAAGTTCCTCAAGCACCCGGGGATCACCTTCAAGCTGCTCTTGCCGGAGGCGGTCTCCGGCTTTTTGCAGCGGGAAGAGAAGGAGTTTTATGAGCGGAGCCGGCTCGACAAACAGAACCTCGTCCCCTCGCTGAGCTGGACCGGGCAGCAACTCTACGACATTGCCAACGACCGCATCCGCGCCTGCGCCCAACTGGCCGAAGGAAAACGGCCGACCATCCAGGACCTGTTCGAGGCTTCAGTCACGCCGATGGAATTGATTGCGACGTTCGACCGGTTGCGGGCGCCGCGGCACCTGTTCAAGTTCCTGTACCGGCTGCTGGTCGATCATTGCAGCAAGTACACGGAAGACGCCCCGCACTGGGAGATCAAACGCGAGACGTTGCAGGCGACACTGGCGGTGTTCCTCAAGGATTTGCAGGCGTACGACGCCAAGCGCAGCGCCGGTTGAGAACCGGTTGAGGAGAGGTCCCCGGCCGCCGCCACGGGAAGGTCTCCCTCACAGGCTTCCCCCCCTTCCACCTTATTTGTGCGGGCGGGAGGGGCTCGCGGCTTCCCGATTCAGAACCGCGCCTGCCGCTGTGCCAGGTATTCCAGTAGCGCTGTGTCGAATCTCATGCTCGTGTCGAGCGGCACGTAGTCGGCGCCGGTCGATCGGCATTCGCGGGCGTACTGCTCGCGGAGCTCACGCAGGGCGTCGAGGTAGTCGGCGCGGATGGCGGCTGCATCCACCACCTGCCGCTCTTGCGTCTCGGGTTCCTCCAGGTCGCACAGGCCGTCAAAGGGGAAGTGCACCTCTGCTTCGTCCAGGACGTGGAACACGATCAGGTCGTGTCCGGCAAAGCGGACGAGCCGGATGGCGTCGATGATCGGTCCCGGCTCCGCCAGCAGGTCCGAGAACAGGATCACCAGGCTCTTGTGCCGCACCATGGAGGCGAACCGCCGCAGACTGCCGGCAATGTCCGTCGGTCCGGTCGGCCGCGCCTTCGCCAGCACCGCCAGAATGTTGGCGAGCTGCGAGCGCTTGCTCTTGGGCGGCAGGCTGGCCCGGATCTGCTGGTCAAACGTCACCAGTCCGATCGGGTCCTGCTGATGGATCATCAGGTAGGCGAGCGCGGCGGCGAGGCAGATGGAGTAGTCGAATTTGGTCAGCTCCTGCCGGTGGGTGTAGCCCATGCTTTCGGAGAGGTCCATCAGCAGGTAGCCGGTGAGGTTGGTCTCGGCCTGGTACTTCTTGACGTAGTAGCGGTCGGTTTTGGCGTAGACGAGCCAGTCGATGTCCTTGGGGTCGTCTCCCTGGGCATAGCGGCGGTGCTCACTGAACTCGACGCTGAAGCCGTGAAAGGGGGAGGCATGGAGGCCGCTCAGGAACCCCTCGACGATGAACTTGGCGCGCAGATCGAGCCGGGCCACGTGGCGGATGACTTCCGGCTTGAGGTACTGCTCGGCCGAGGGCATGACGACGGGAGAACCGCTGGTTCAGGGAGTTGCTTCCGGAGGGGCCACGAGGGCGAGCGCGAAACCGTCATACCCCTTGGCCCCCACGGTTTGCACGGCCGTCACGCTCACGCGGCGGTCCTGTTGAACCTGTTGAAAGAACCGCTGGATGCCACGTAGGGACGGTTCCGTCGCCTGGGGATCGATGACGGCTCCCCGGCGGACCACATTGTCCACGACGATCGCGCCGCCGGGACGGGCGAGGCGGACTCCCCAGTCGAAATAGTCCGCGGTCCGTTCCTTGTCGGCGTCGATGAAAATCAGGTCGAACGGGGGGACCCCCTCCTGTGCCAGAGCCGCCAAGGTCTCCAGGGCCGGACCGAGTCGCAGCTCCACCTGCCCACTCAGCCCCGCCCGATCGAGATTGGTGCGGGCGATCCGGACATGAAGCGGGTCAATCTCCAGAGTGATCAGGCATCCGTCGGGGGGGAGCGCCCGGGCCAGCCAGATCGTGCTGTACCCTCCCAGGGTGCCGATCTCCAGGATTCTCCGCGCGCCGATCAGGCGCGCCAGCAGGTGCAGCAGCTTCCCGAGGTTCGGGGTCACCTGAATGGGAGGCAGCCCGGCGGCGGCGCTGTCGGCGAGTGCAGCCTCCAGGGTGGGGTCACTGGCCGCGCAGTGCTCAGCGAGGTAGCGGTCGACGGCGGTCCAGGTTTCGGGGGCCATGGACTGGGATGGATCGGTGCGTCAGGTCTGCCTGTCCCACCGGCCCATCTTACGTGCCGGGAGGTGGTTCGCGAACTCCCTTCGGGGGCCGGCGGGGCCAAACTCCTCGATCGTCATTGACAACCGGGCGGGGGATTCGGAACAATGCATCTGAAATGATTGATGTCTGCGGGGGCGGCTGGCCGATGGCGCTAGCAGCCCCCCGCACGGTCCCACCTGAGATTGTCGCGTTCCCGCCGCTTTTGCCGCGGGGCGTCCCGCCCCCAGGAGGAGTCCCACCCATGCTCACGCTCCAAGGTCGACGGCTGTCGATGTGCGATGGCGTTTCTCGCCGTGCTTTCCTGCGAATCGGGGGCTTGGCTTTGGGGGGCTTGGCGCTGCCGGACATCCTGCGGGCGGAACAGGCGGCGGGGATCCGCGGGAGTGGGAAGGGGATCATCATGGTCTTCCTCCCGGGCGGACCGCCCCATCAGGACATGTGGGACCTGAAGATGGATGCCCCGCAGGAGATCCGCGGGGAGTTCCGGCCGATTCAGACCAAAGTTTCCGGCATCGAAATCTGCGAGCACTTTCCACGGCTGGCCTCGATTGCCGACCGGCTGACGTTCATCCGGACGATCGTCGGCGCCAACGGCAACCATTACGCCTTCCAGTGCCTGACAGGGCATCACGACCGCAACATGCCTCCGGGAGGCTGGCCGGCTATCGGCTCGGTCCTCTCGAAGGTCTATGGTCCCCGCCAGGCCGGGATGCCGGCGTTTGTCGGCCTCTCGCCCAAGTGCGGCCATGCTCCCTGGGGGGACAACGGCCAGCCGGGGTTCCTCGGCCGGGCGCATGCCCCCTTCACGCCGCATGGCGAGTCCCGCGAGGACATGACGCTCAATGGCATCACCCTGGAACGGTTGCAGGATCGCCGCAGCACACTGCAGGCCTTTGACCGGTTCCGCTCCGATCTGGACCGCAGCGGGATGATGGAAGGTCTGGACGCCTTCAGTCGCGAGGCATTCGGCATCCTCACCTCCAGCCGACTGGCGGACGCCTTCAACCTGGAACAGGAAGACCGGGCGATCCGCGATCGTTACGGATACGGCGAGGACAAGATGCAGGACGACGGGAGTACGCGGCTGTTGACGAACTTCCTCCTCGCCCGGCGACTCATCGAGGCGGGAGTCCGCTGCGTGACCGTCTCCTTCAGCCGCTGGGACTGGCACGGCGATAACTTCGGTCAGGGCCGCCGCGATTTCCCGATGCTCGATCAGGCGCTCAGTGCCCTCATCGAAGACCTGGAGCACCGCGGCCTGCTGGACGACATCTCGGTCGTCTGCTGGGGCGAATTCGGCCGTACGCCCAAGATCAATGGCAGCGCCGGCCGCGACCACTGGCCGCAGGTCTCCTGCGCCCTGTTGGCCGGGGGCGGATTGCGGCATGGTCAGGTGATCGGCGAGACGAATCGCCTGGGCGAGCATCCGGTCCAGAGACCGGTGCACTTCCAGGAGGTCTTTGCCACACTGTACAAGGCGCTGGGTCTCGATCCCGAACGCTTTACGCTGCCGGACCTGCGGGGCCGCCCCCAATACCTCGTCGACAACAGCCAGTACTCGGCGATGCCGGAGCTGGTCTAGCCGGCCCCGACGGCTATCCGCGTTTGAGTTCGATCAGCACGACTTCGAGCGGCGTGGAGCCGATGTTCTCCGGACAGTGCTCGCCGGCGGGGTGCCAATGCACGTCCCCCGCCTTCACGTCCCGCTCGCGCACCCGGCCGTCGGGAAACGTGAACCGCACGCGCCCATCCGTCAGCACGACGGCGATGCTGTTGGGGTGATAGTGCATCACGGACTGATGGCCGGGCTGATAGCGGACGCGCAGCACGCGCACGTGCTCGTTCTCCAGGTGGACGCTGTAGTGCTGCGGATCAACCTGGATCGGATCGCTGGACATGGGAAGCTCCTGGGAAATGCGACTGCCGGAGGTCCGGCGGCATCGTGACGGCTGGTTCCGTCAAATGCAACCGCGCCTCGGTCAGGTTTGACAGGGCGGGGGACGCGCTCCGCTCCGAGGCGCGGCTCCGCCCATGTCGCGAATCAGTCCGGGCGCGGCGACCGTGCCACGGGGACGGGTGGTTCCACTGCTGGTCCGGTTTGCCATCCCCCGCACGGGTCGTCAAGCTGGAGGGCGTGCAGACGGCACTCGTTGATCCGCCACGCCCATGATTCAGATTGATCTGCAAATCAGTCCCCAGCAGCTTCTTCCCGCCATCCGGCAGATGTGGGAGCAATCCGCGCGGTGCATCCGATCGCTGGAGTCGTCTTGGCGGCCGGAGGATGGCTCGCCGGTCTTCACCGTGCAGGGACGTTACACGGCCCGTGGTTGGACCGAATGGACGCAGGGGTTCCAGTACGGTTCGGCACTGCTCCAGTTCGATGCCACCGGAGAAGAGGAGTTCCTCCGGATCGGACGGCAGGGGACGGTACAGCGCATGGCACCGCACGTCTCGCACGTGGGGGTGCACGATCACGGATTCAACAACGTCAGCACCTACGGGGCTCTGAGGCGGCTGATGCTGGAGGGGCGTCTCCCGCACAACCCCGCGGAACTCGAGTTCTATGAGCTGGCGCTCAAAGTGAGCGGGGCCGTGCAGGCCGCCCGCTGGTCCCGGACGGCCGACGGCGAAGGATACATCTATTCCTTCAACGGACCGCACTCCCTCTTCTGCGACACCATCCGCTCGCTGCGGTCGCTGGCCCTCGCCCATCATCTCGGCCATCGGTTGATGGGGGAGAACGATCGACCGATCTCACTGCTGGAACGGCTCATCCAGCACGCCCGCACCACGGCGCGGTACAACGTCTATTACGGGGAGGGACGCGATCACTACGACGTGCGCGGCCGCGTGGCCCACGAGAGTTTGTTCAATCCCCACGACGGCTGCTATCGCTGTCCCTCCACCCAGCAGGGGTACAGTCCGTTCAGTACCTGGACGCGCGGGCTGGCCTGGGTCATGCTCGGCTACCCGGAAGAGTGGGAATTCGTGCAGACGGTGCGCGATGATGAACTCGATCCGCTGGGTGGCCGTGCAAGCATCGAAGCGCTGCTGCTGCGGGCGGCGCGGGCCGCTGGTGACTATTACCTTGAGACCACACCCCGCGACGGCGTCCCCTATTGGGACACGGGAGCCCCCGGCCTGGCGGCGATGCCGGACCACCGCGATCGTCCCGCCGATCCCTTCAACCCGCACGAACCGGTCGACAGTTCGGCGGCCGCCATCGCCGCTCAGGGACTGCTGCGACTGGGACGGTGTCTCGAACGCCGTGGCGACAGCGACGCGGCACGCTACTGGCAAGCGGGACTGACCGTGCTGCGCACGCTGCTCGCACCCCCCTATCTGAATGACAATCCCCGCCACCAGGGACTTCTCCTGCACGCCGTGTATCATCGGCCCAACGGCTGGGACTACGTCCCCCCGGGACGCCGCGTCCCCTGTGGAGAATCGTGCCTGTGGGGAGACTACCACCTCCGCGAAGCCGCCCTGTACGTCCAGAGGACAGCCGCCGGCCAGCCGGAGTACTCCTTTTTTGGTCCCACGGCGCGCGCCTGAGGAACAGCAGTTGCTCGTTCACAGGGTCTTCCCGGCCGCCCGGCCGCCGTAATCCGCGGACGGCTTGAAATGTCTCCGACCTCGGCCGACACTGGAGGTCACGGCCTTTCGGGAGCCTGCCCATGGCGACACAGACAGCTCTGACCGTCCTCGACCGGCACTATCTGGAAATCCGCTGCGAGCTGCTGAACCTGGCGGCCACGCTCGATCGGATTGAACGTCACCCCCAGTCCGCGGCGGCCCTCCGCGACCCCCGCATGGAGCAGATTCGGGAGGGACTGGCGATCCTCTCCAGCTCGGGGACCGATCGCGCGGAGCGGCTGCAACTGCTGTTCAGCGACCCCTACCTCCCCGACTGGAACCGCTGAGTCGCCCGATGCCCCGTTTGCATCCGCTGGCTGAAAAACTCGCGGAACTCACCGCCCTCGACGCCCCCTCCGGCTTTGAGGAGCCGGTGTTGGCCTTCGTGCGGGAGCGGCTGACAAGCTGTTGCGACGTTGTGGAGATGGACGTGCGGGGGAATGTCTACGGCCTCCTCCAGGGACCGGGCGAGACCCCGCTGCGGGTGATGCTCACCGCGCACGCGGATGAGATCGGACTGATGGTCACCGAGCTGTTGCCCGGAGGGTTTCTGCGGTGCTGCCGGATCGGCCAGCCGACGGTGATGGTGCTGCCGGGACAGCACGTGCGCGTGCTGGGGAAGGCCGGGCCGCTGGAAGGGGTGATCGGCGTCAAACCGGGCCACATTCTCGGTCCCGAGGCTGCCCGCACGGTTCCCCCTCTGGAGCAGATGTACCTGGATGTCGGAGCCTCCTCGCGGGAACAGGCGGCGGCGTGGGGGATCGAGCCGGGGACGCCGGCCGTCTTCGTGGGCCCACTCACTCCCACCTGGAACGAGCACCGCTGGTTCGGCAAGGCGATCGACAATCGGGCCGGGGTGTTGTGCGTGCTGGAGGCCGCCCGGATTCTGGCCGCCGGTCGCCCCACCTGCACGGTGCAGTTCGTCATCACGGTCGAGGAAGAGATCGGACTGCGGGGGGCCGAAGTGGCCGCCCGCCGGTTGCAGCCGGACGTCGTCCTGGCGATCGACACTGTCCCCGCCGGGGGGACGCCCGAGCTGCGGCCGGACGAGCTCCCCTGGGAGATCGGCGGCGGTCCGCTCCTCAAAGTCCGCGAGACGCGGGGCCTGGCGACGCACGGTCCCTTGCGGCAAATTGTCCGTGACGCGGCGGAGGAAGCCCACATTCCCTATCAGCTCATCGTCGATACCGCCGGCATCACGGATGCCACGTCCGCCCAGCAGGGCTCTGCCGACACGGCTGCCATGGTCCTGGGACTCGCCCGGCGGTACTCTCACTCCGCCTGCGAACTGGTGGACCTCCGCGACGTGGACGCCTTGATCGCTCTGGCTGTTGCCGCCGTCCACCGCCTGCACGACCGCTCGCAGTTGCGTCGCCTCGCATGAGTCTCCCCCCCCCACAGATCGGTACGCTTGTCCTGCTGGGGACCGGCACGAGCATGGGGGTGCCGATGATCGGCTGCACCTGCGCCGTCTGCACGTCGACGGATCCCCGCAACCGCCGCACCCGCACCGGCGTGGCCGTCCACGCCCCGCAGGGGACGTTCCTCATCGATACTCCTCCCGAACTGCGGCTGCAACTGGTGCGGGAGCAGATCGGGATGGTCGAGGCCGTCCTCTACACTCATGCCCATGCCGATCATCTGCTGGGACTGGATGACCTGCGCATCTTCGGATTCAAGCGGCGCCGGCCGGTCGAGCTCTACTGCGAGGAACCGGTCGAGGCCGCCATCCGGCAGACGTTCGCCTATGCCTTCGCGCACGGCGACAGCGACCACTCTCGTCCTGATCTGGCGTTCCACCGCATCGGGACGCAACCGATCTCACTGCTGGGCGTCGAGGTCCGGCCCATCCGACTGATGCACGGCAAACTCCCGGTGCTGGGATTTCGCATCGGCCGAGCCGCCTTCTGCACCGATTGCAACCGCATCCCCCCGGAGAGCTGGCCGCTGCTGGAAGAACTCGACACACTGGTGCTCGACGCCCTCTGGTGGGACGAGGTGCATCCCACGCACTTCAACGTACAGCAGGCGCTGGAGGTCATTGCCCGCGTCCGTCCGCAACAGGCCTACCTCACGCACGTCTCCCATCGGGTCGACTACGAGGAGACCAACGCCCGTCTGCCGGCCGGAGTGGAACTGGCGTATGACGGACTGCGCCTCCCCTACTGACAAGCTTTCTTTCAGGACCAGACGCATGGCAGGAGCGACCTACAAGTCGGCAGGCGTGGACCTTCAGCAGTACGAGGACGCGATGGCGCGGCTGCCGGCGCTGATGCGCCGCACCCACACCCCGCGGGTCCTGCCGCTGGAGGGGGGCTTTGCCGGCCTGTTCCGGCTGTTCGGAGACGGCCGCCGCTACCAGGACCCTGTGCTCGTCTCCGGGACCGACGGCGTCGGCACCAAGCTCAAGGTCGCCACCCGCGCCCGACGGTTCGACACCGTGGGCATCGACCTGGTGGCGATGTGCGTCAATGACTGCCTCTGCTGCGGAGCGGAGCCCCTCTTCTTCCTCGACTATCTCGCCCTCCCGCAGGACGATCCCGACCTCATCGAGCAACTGGTGGCCGGCGTCAGCGAAGGCTGCCTCCGCGGCCGCGTCGCCCTCATCGGCGGCGAAACCGCCATCATGCCCGACCTCTATCCCCCCGGCGAGTTCGACATGGCCGGCTTCTGCGTGGGCGTCGTGGAACGCTCCCAACTGATCGACGGCTCGGCCATCCGCCCGGGGAACCTGCTCCTGGGCGTCGATTCCAGCGGCCTGCATTCCAACGGCTACAGCCTGGTGCGGAAAGTCGTCTTCGAGATCGCCCGCCTGGAGGTCGATGATCTTGTTCCCGAACTGCGCATGACCGTGGGTGAGGCCCTGCTTGCGCCGACGCACCTCTACACCGACGTGGTGACGACCGCTCGGGCCGCCGCGCAGGACGGCCTCACCGGCATCGCTCATATCACCGGCGGGGGACTGGCGGACAACATCGAGCGCCTGCTGCCGGCCGGCTGCCGTCTGAGGATTGACCGCACTGCCTGGCAGCCCCCGGCCCTCTTCCCCTGGCTGCAGGGCCTGGGGGACATCGACACCGAGGAGATGTACCGCGTGTTCAACATGGGGATTGGCCTGGTGCTGATTGTGCGGTCGGAGCAGGCCGCCGCCGTACAGCAGACAGTGCAGGCCGCCGGCCTTGGCTGCCGCCTCATCGGTTCCATCGACGCCTGAACGCCGCCGATCGATGCGGGGGAAGCAGGGAAGCTGCCGTCGAGAAGCTCCGGTCATTGCCGGGCGAGTTCCGCCAGCCGCAGTTGGCCGCAGGCGGCGTCGATGTCGGCCCCCTTCCGCTTGCGTACCGTGACGTTCACTCCTCCCTGGCGGAGCGTCTCCACGAAAGTGGCCGTGCGTGGCTGCGGCGGCGCGTGGAGGGGCACCGCCGCCACCGGATTCATCGGAATGACGTTCACATGGGCAGTGCGATCGCGCAAGAGCGCTGCCAGCTCGCGGGCGTGTTGCGGGGAGTCGTTCACCTCGGCGAGGAGGACGTATTCGTACGTGATGCGGCGGCCGGTCCGCGCGAAATACTCGTCCGCCGCCGCCAGAATCGCCGCCAGACCGATGTTCCGGTTCACCGGGACAATCTGCGTGCGGAGTTCGTCGTTGGGAGCGTGGAGCGAAACGGCCAGATTGTAGGGAGCGCCGTGAGCCGCCAATTCCCTCATGCGGTCCGGGAGACCGACGGTCGAAACGGTGATCCGTCGCGCACCCAGTCCCAACCCTCCTGTCTCGCCCAGTGTGTCGAGGGCCGGGAGGAGGTACTTGAGGTTCGCGAGCGGCTCCCCCAACCCCATCACGACGACGTTGGTGATGCGTTCCGCCGGGGGGAGGAGGCGGTCGAGCCGCAGAATCTGCTCCAGAATCTCGCCGGTGGTGAGGTTGCGTTTGACGCCGAACAGTCCGCTGGCGCAAAAGACGCAACCCATCGCGCAGCCGACCTGTGTGGAGATGCAGACGGTGCGGCGATCCTCCTCGCGCATCAGGACGCACTCGACCTGCTCGCCGTCCGCCAGTTCCAGCAGGAGCTTCTCCGTGCCGTCGGACGATTTCTGATGCCGCACCACTGTCGAGGCAAACAGGCGAAACTCCTCCGCCAGTGCGGCCCGAACCGGCTTGGGGAGGTCGTGCATCTCCTCCAGTGAAGTGACCCGCTTGCCGAAAATCCAGCGACGGACCTGATGGGCGCGGAAGGGGCCTTCACCCCGCTCGCGGAACCACTCGGCGAGGGCGGTGCGGGACAGATCGGTCAGGAGGGGGAGCGGGGACATCGGCGGTGTCATTGTAGACAGTCCAGCCTTCCGGAGCGCAGCCGCCAGGAGGCGAGCGGGGGCTTGCCTTGGGCCGGCCTGGCGATTGCCCCCCACGCGCCCCGTCCCGGCACTGAATCCGGCGAGACTGTTGCGCTCCGTCATCCGGACGTTTTCTCCCGGCTTGGGGAACCGCACTTCTAGCGAGCCGCCCCGGGAGCTGACTGCCCCTGCTGTCGCGCCTCCTGCAACAGTCCTTGCATCTCGGCCACGAGCGACGGAGGATCACGTTCGGCGTCGGCATTGTCAAATCGTTCGCGGCGGCGCGTCAGTACATTTGGCGGCGCGTCAGTGCGTTTGGGAGACAAGCGGCCCTGGATCGGTCATGATTGCGGGCTGACGATCCCCCCTGTTCCAGCCTGCTGCGCCCATGCGCGTCCTGGTGACTGCCGGACCGACTCGCGAATACCTCGATGACGTTCGCTACCTGTCGAACGCCAGCAGCGGGCGGATGGGGTACGCGATCGCGGAGGCGGTGCGCGACGCGGGCTGGGAGGCGGTGCTGGTCAGCGGTCCGGTCGAACTCCCCCCCCCTCCGGGGTGCGAGTTTCATTCGGTGGTGACGACTGCGCAGATGCGCGCGGCATGCGTGGCCCTGTTTCCGGGGTGCGACGGCGTCATCGCCGCGGCGGCGGTGTGCGACTACAAACCGGCGACGCGCGTGGCGGGAAAAATCTCCAAGCAGGGGGGGCCGATCATGATCGAGATGATCGAGACCGACGACGTGCTGGCCGAATTGGGGCGCATGAAAGGTTCGCGCTGGGTCGTCGGATTCGCCCTGGAGGCCCAGAACCCGCGTGAGAACGCCTTGCAGAAACTCCGCTGCAAGAACTGCGACTGGATCGTACTCAACAGCCCGGCGGCGATCGGTGCGGAGACGAACGCGGTGGAGTTGATCGACGCCGGCGAGCGAACCGTGGCCACCTGGGAGGGAACAAAACCGTTCATCGCCCGCGAACTGGTGGCATTTCTCCGGGAGGAGCTGCACCGCGACTCCCCGGGAGGTTGAGGGGGGGCTCCGGGGCCGTCGCGCAAGCCAGTTTCACGACTGGCGAGGAAGGGGCGTGAGTCCCCCGCTCACCCCCGGACCGGCGGACTCACATCCGTCATGTCCCGGTTACGAAACGGGTTCGCTTCACATTCCCGCGCGGGAGACGATACTCGCACCTAGCGGGGAGGCGCGCCGCTCCCCCGCATCTGGCTGGAGACGCTCCCATGACGACGCCGCTGCGCTACGACCCCTCCGCCTGTGACAAGTACATCGAGCTCTCGGCCTGGACCGGACTGGAACCGGCGATCGAAGCCGCCCGCGCCGAGGTTCTTGCCGACGTTGCCCTGCTGGAAGCGGGGGGGCGAGTTCCGCCGCATCGGCAGCCGCTGGACGCCGGATTCATCCGGCTTCCGGAACGGCTGCTGGCGAGGGAGGAGGGGGACCTGCTGGGGCGCCTGGAGGCCTCGGCCGCCCGCTTGCGGGAACGCATCGACCGGCTGGTGGTCCTGGGGATCGGCGGGTCGTCCATGGGGTTGCGGGCGTTGTTTCAAGCCCTGTGCGATCCCTACCACAACGAACGCTCCCGTGCGGAGCGGCAGGGGATGCCCCGGCTGTATTTCGAGGGGAACAACCTGGATGATGATTGCGCAGCCTCCTTGCGATCGCTGCTGACCGGCCCCGACCGTTCCCCCGCCAACGCCGCCGACCGCTGGGGGATCGTGGTCATCAGCAAGTCGGGGGGGACGTTGGAGACCGCCGTCGCCTTTCGCGTGTTTCGCCAGGCGCTGGAACAGTTCTACGGGGCGAATTCCGAGGAGGCGCGGCAGCTCGTCATCCCGATCACGGGCGAGAGGGGCAAACTCCGCGACCTGGCGCGGAAGCTCGGTTATCCGGAGGTGTTTCCGATCCCGGAGGGGGTCGGCGGGCGGTTCTCGGTGCTGACGGCCGTGGGACTCTATCCGGCGGCCGTGCTGGGGATCGACATCCGCGCTCTGCTGCAAGGAGCATCCGACATGACGCACAGGTTCCGTTCCGCACCGCTGGGAGAAAACCCCGTCCTGGACTACGTGGCCACTTGCCATCTGCTGGAGCGCGATCGCGGGTTGTCGATCCGCGTCCTCTCGACGTGGGGCAATCGGCTGGAGGCGTTTGGCTGGTGGTACGATCAGTTGCTGGCCGAGAGCCTGGGGAAGGAGGAACGAGGGCCTACCCCGCTGACGATCGTCAACACCCGCGACCTGCACAGCCGCGGCCAGCAGCATCAGGAAGGGAAACGCGACCGCCTCATCACCAACATCGTGGTCGATCCTCCCCCGCCCGGTGAGGTGGAAGTCCCCCTCGTCCCCCCCGAAGAGGACCTGGACGGACTCAATCGTCTCTCACGGCGGGATTATCCAGGCCTGCTGGCGGCGGCGATCGCAGGGACCAATCAGGCCTATGCCGATGCAGACCGCCCCACGGCCGACATCGTGCTCCCGCGGCTCGACGCCTATGCCCTCGGGGAACTGTTCCAGATGCTCATGCTGGCGACAGCGGTGGAAGGGCGACTGATCGGCATCAATCCCTACGGACAACCGGGGGTCGAGGCCTACAAGCAGAACATGGGGCGGATTCTCTTCCCCTCCCCATAGCAAGGGAGCAGGGGACTGCGAACATTCCATCCCCTCCCCGGGAGGAACGGGGGCATCGCACCTGCGGGACTGGAGCGCTCCCCAAGTGCAGCGATTGTAGGAATGATGCCATGCGCACCAGCGGCGTGCGGCGTACTCCCCTTCCCGATCCGGTCGGCATGACGAAATGGCACTGCATGTGCAGTTGCGACCACAAGCCGGCCTGAAACCAGATTCGCAAGACCGATGTGGGTGGACGTCCTCATCCTGCTGGAAACGCCCGAGGCGGATGCCTAACAGCAACGGGTGCTGTGCGCCGCGATGGAGCGGCGGGGGTGGGAAGTTCACGGCCCCGGTGCGTTCAAAGCGAGCGTCCTGGAGACGGAGAGTGATGAGGCGGTCGTCAGGCTGGTTGAACAGGACGTTCACCAGGCTGTATACGTCGCCGGTGTGACTCTGTACGACGGCGTCTGCTTCCTGTCCGATGCCGGTGTCGGGAGCAATTCCGACCCGGAACTCGTCATCGGCGACGACTCCTGAACGCCGGCGGCTTTCAGCCGCCGCGGCAGACGGTTCCCGCGAGTTCCTCCGCTCCGCTCGCACGGGGGGCCCTCAGCCCGATGGTTGCACGTAGGCGGCAACGGCGGCCAGCAGCGGATCAATCGTGCGGGACTGAATGGCGTGTGGGGGGCGCCAGGGGAACCACCGGTAGTCTTCATGTTCGCTGGTGCGAATGGGGACGTCGCGCAACAATCGTCCCAGAAAGACCACCAGCGTCTTCAACCGCGGTTCCCCTCCCGTCCGGGGGGAAACAACGGGGTACTGGGTGGTGAAGCGAAAGGTTGGGTCCAGTTCCACGGCATCGGGGGGGATGCCGGTCTCCTCCGCCAGTTCCCGCAGCGCGGTCGTCGTCTCGTCGAACTCGCCGGGATCGACATGCCCCTTGGGGAGGTCCCAGCGGTCGGGATGCTTCATCAGCAGGAACTCACGGATCTCGCGGGGGTTGTCCGGTGCCGTGCGGACAAGCAGGATCCCGCAGGATTTCAGGGGCGTTGGCGAGGACATGGGGTGTGGGCCGCCTGACGAATGACAGTGCATGCGGCGGCATGGTAGGCGGGGGCGGCGAGACCGTCCACGGCAGGCGAACCGTGCCTCGCCGTCAGGACGTGGACTTTGTTCAAGCAGGTGGAGGGCGGATCGCCGTCGCCGGAGACCGACCGCGTACGGCGGGCAAGCCGCCCGGCGAAGGGGACGTTCGCCTGTCCGGAACCTGTCTGGATCAACACCAGCGCACGTGGGGCTTTGCACCAGCCACGCTTTACGAGGCCGCCCTGGCACCCTACGGTGCCTGTTCAGGAATCGGGAGAGCAGCATCCACATGGTGGGACGGCGACGGAGTCATCGGCGGCGACTGGCGGCCAGCCACCAGCGGTCGTGGCTGTGGGGGCGGCACGCCGTCGTGGAACTGCTGGAGGCCGGCCGATGGCGGCCGCTAGAGCTCCGTCTGGCGGAGCGGCTCGAACCGGCGCTCCGAGAGCAAGTCGTCTCCCGGGCGCGAACCCTGGACGTCCCCTGCTCGGACCATCCCTTTGAGAAGCTGACGGACTGGTGCGGGACGACCGAGCATCAGGGGCTCCTGGCGCTGATGCCCCCCTATCCCTATGCCGATCTGGACCAGGTGATGGCCGCGGCACGCCCACCGGCGCTGGTGCTCGTCCTGGACCGCATCCAGGATCCTCACAACTACGGCGCGATCCTGAGATCGGCCGAGGTATTCGGCGTGGACGGCGTGGTGGTCGGGGTTCGGGAGCAATGCGAAGTGACGCCGCACGTCGCCCGCAGCTCGGCCGGCGGAGTGCATTACCTCTCGATCTGCCGTGCCGACGATCTGGCGACGGCCCTCCGGCACTTATCGTCCCTGTCCGGTCTCGAAGTCGTGGCGGCCACGGCGGACGGCGCGCGGCTTGCCGCCGAGTACGATTTCCGTCGGCCGACAGCCCTCCTGTTGGGGAATGAAGGGAGCGGCATCGACCCGTGGCTGCTGAGCCTCTGTCGCACGACTGTGCGGATTCCCCAGACGGGACGGATCGGCTCGCTGAACGTGGCCGTGGCTGCAGGAGTGCTGCTGTACGAGATCCGGCGGCAGCGCGACCGCCCCCGATGAGTCGTACTCTCCCGCCGCATCGCGGGACGGACCACGCCTCTCCCTGTCAAGGACCGCGCAACCGCCAGCGCTCCTCATGCAGGGTTCCGCGACCGGAGGCGATGCCGGGCCAGTCATCGGGCCGGCGCCAGCGGTTGGTGAAACGATCGACCTGCTCACCGGCGAAAAAGTGCGTCTGGTCGGCCGCCGTCCAGACCCCCTCGACGGTTGGCGGACCAACCGGCCAGCCCAACGCCCGCTTGAGAAGTTGCAGACTCGCCAGCAGCGCGGCGAACAGGACCACACCGCTTGCCCCCAGCAGCAGCAGCACCGGCCCGAGTCCAAAGACGCGCTGTTCGGCCCAGGGACCGAGGCGATCCCAGCTCAGCAAGGTGGCGAGCGTTCCCAGGGCCAGATAGGGACCGTAGGGGATTTCCTCACGGATTTGGGGAGGGGTCCGGGTGATTAGCAGCACCGCCCGCAACAGCAGCCGGACGACATACACCACAAACACCGCTACCGGCGCCAGGAAAAAAGCGACCAGGACCGGCTGCCAGCCGACAAAGCTCCCCACCATCCCCATCAGCACGACGTCGCCGTCTCCCATGGCTTCCCGTTGCAGGATCCACGTTCCGACCATGCGCACCATCCACACCATTCCGGCGCCGACCATCAATCCTGCCAGGCTCACCGCCAGCCCGTGCAGATGTGGATGCCCCGCAATCCAGTCTGGAACGCCCGCACCGTCTTTCAGCGGGCCTGTCAACCACTCGGGAAGGAGCAGCCGCAGCTCGCGCGCCAGTCGTGGCTCCTGAAACCAGACGGGAACGATGTTCAGCCGGCCGACGATCGCGCCCCCCGCCACTCCCACCGCCAGGGCCGGCAGCGTCACGGGGTCGGGAATGATCATCAGCCGCAGGTCGATCAGGCTGGCCGCCAGCAGCGCTTCCATCAGAACGACGTGATAGAGGAACCGCAGGTGAATCCATACCTCTGGCGTCAGGGGACCCAGGCCCGGCAGGTTCTGCGGCCCCAACTCGGAGTAGAGACAACTCCCGGTCAGGGCGGCATGGCGCCCGAGCGGCACCTCCAGCCAGTACAGCAGCAGCAGCAGCAGGCCGTTCCCCAGCTCCACCAGCGGATACTGCGGAGAGATGGCCATCTTGCACTTGCGGCAACGTCCGCGCAGCAGCAACCAGCCCAGCACGGGAATGTTGTCGTGCCAGGGGATGGGAGAACGGCAACGGGGACAGCTCGAGGGGGGCGTCCACAGCCCCTGCAACGCCGGCCAGAATTCCCCATGCGGATACCGCGGGAGACGGTGCACGCAGACGTTCACAAAGCTCCCGCAGATCGTCCCCAGCACGAAGACCAACCCGCGCATCAGCCAGGTCGGCAGGTCGATCGACAGCCACACTGCCTCCGGCGCCGTTTGAGCCAGATTGAGCACGGTTGCGGTCACGCGGTCATCTCCGGCGGAATTGGGAGTTGATCGGCGATCGTCCGCACGAGATCGTCCACACTGCGATCGTCGGTTTCGACCACGATTGAGGCCGCTTCGGCGTAAAGTGGTTCACGTTGGGTCAGGAGCAGTTCCACTTCCGCGCGGGGGTCCAGCGACGTCAGGGCCGGCCGACCCCCTCCGACTCCAAGATCATGGCCGATGCGCGACCAGATGGTTTCGATCGATGCCCGCAGCCACACCACCGGTCCGGCGGCCTGAGCTCGTCGCCGGGTCTCGGCGTTGAGGACGGCGCCCCCCCCCGCAGCGATGACCAGCCGGTCGCGAGAGCAGAGTTCCGCCAGCAGGTCTGCTTCGTAGCGGCGAAAGGCAGCCTCCCCTTCCCGGGCAAAGATGTCCGGGATGGACCGACCGAGGCGGCGCGTCAGCTCGGCGTCGGCATCGATCCAATCCCATCCCAGCCGCGCCGCCAGCCGCGGCGCCACGCTGCTTTTCCCCGCGCCACGAAAACCGATCAGGGTGACGACCATGGAGCACCGGGTTGGGGAACTGCGAGGACGATGTACCCACAGGCCTGTGCTCGGCGGCGATCTTCCCGCGCGCTGGGCGATGCAGACATCTCCCGACCACCGAACCTCCGGCCCGGCGGCCAGGGTTTACACCGGTTGCATCGGCTTGAACTGCCGTTCGGCGGGCGGGCCGATGAGGGCCGTCATCTCGTCGCGATCGAGGATTTCGTCGTGGAGCAAGCCCTCCGCGAGCTTTTGAAGTTTATCGCGGTTCTGGCTGAGGATGTGAGTCGCCCTGGCCTGGGATTCATTGAGGATGCGCTGAATCTCCTCGTCAATCAGCCGCGCCGTCTCGTCGCTGAACTGCCGCATCTCGTGGATTTCCTTCCCCAGAAAAGGATGCTCTTCGGTCTGGCGGAAGGCAACCGGGCCGATCTTTTCACTCATCCCCCAGTGGGCGACCATGCGGCGGGCGAGGTCGGTGGCGCGGCGGAGATCGTCCTCCGCACCGGCGGTGTACTCGTCGAACTGGAGCTTCTCGGCGGCGCGGCCTCCCAGCATGAACGCCAGCATCGCATACAACCGTTTCTCGCCGATGCTCAGTCGCTCCTCTGCCGGCAGAAGCTGCGTCACCCCCAGGGCCCGGCCCCGCGGGACGATCGTCACCTTGTGCACCAGATCAATTTCCGGGGTCAGCCAGGCGACCAGAGCATGACCCGCCTCGTGATAGGCAGTCATGGCCCGTTCCTGATCGCTGAGGAGTTCCTCCCGCTTGGCTCCCATCAGGATGCGGTCGCGGGCCCATTCAAAATCATCCTTATCGACGGCCGATTTCCCCTCGCGGGTGGCATGGAGGGCGGCTTCGTTCACGAGGTTCCGCAGGTCCGCGCCGGAAAAGCCGATGGTCCCGGCCGCAATCTCCTCTAACTGCACGTTGTCTGCCAGCGGGACCTTGCGGGTATGCACCTTGAGGATTCCCAGCCGCCCCTGCTTGGTCGGCTTTTCAACGGTGACGTGCCGATCGAACCGTCCCGGCCGCAGCAGGGCGGGGTCCAGCACGTCCGGACGATTCGTGGCCGCCAGCACAATCACGGAATCGTTCTCCTGAAAGCCATCCATCTCGCTGAGAATCTGATTGAGCGTCTGTTCCCGCTCGTCATGTCCTCCCCCCACGCCGGCGCCGCGGACGCGCCCCACGGCGTCGATCTCGTCGATGAACACGATGCAGGGGGCGGCTTCCTTGGCGGTGCGAAACAGGTCGCGGACGCGGCTGGCCCCTACCCCCACGAACATCTGAATAAACTCCGACCCATTGATCGAGAAGAACGGCACCCCCGCCTCTCCCGCCGTCGCCCGCGCCAGCAGCGTCTTGCCGGTCCCCGGCGGCCCCATCAGCAACACCCCCTTGGGGATTCTCGCCCCCAGGCGCTGGAACCGGTCCGGGTCCCGCAGAAACTCCACCACTTCCTGCAACTCCCGCTTGGCGTGTTCCATGCCCGCCACGTCGTTGTACGTCGTCCGCTGCTCGCTCGGCTTGAACCGCTTGGCCCCGCTGCGAATGAAGCTCCCGAACATCCCGGAACTGAACGGATCGGCCGACCGCCGCATGATCCAGAACAGAAAGCCGATCAGCAGCAGCAGGGGCAGCAGCCCAAACAGCAGGAAATGTTCCAACAGCCCCGTCGACTGGTTCTCGGACGTCACTTCCACGTCCTGTTCCTTCAGCTGGTCGAGGAGCTTGCGATCCTCGATCGGCGGCATGATGGTGTTGAACAGCTTGGTCAGCTCGGGAGCCTCCTTGGATTCCTGAGCGGGGACCGCCTTCCATTCCCCTGTAATCACCGGGTAGGCCAGGTGCACCGACTTCACGTTTCCGGCGGCCAACTGCCGGAGGAAAAAGCTGTAAGCCACCTGCGTCCCGTGCTTCTCCGGCGAGCGGAGATAGCTGACGACCGCGAAGACCAGGAGCACCAGGGCGAACAGCAACAGCCAGTTCGGCCCCCGGGTCCGCTGTTCAGACGGTTCCTCCTCCCCCGACGGACGCGGGCGGGTCCGGTCGGGGGGGGAGGGGGGAGGCGTGGAGTCGGGACGATCCGCGGAGGTCATGAGGCTCTCTGAATATCGAGTCGGGGCGCGATCACATGCGACACGAGAGTCCGCCTCCCGCCGAATGCCAGGAGGAACACACTCCGCTCCCCACACCCGATCAGACCGGGAACGAACTTCCCAGAAACCCGATTCTAGTGGGGGGCTCGCCGACGGCAATCCGCGCCGGAGGAGGCTTCAGGATCAAGGAGGCCTCCCCGCCGGACGCCCCGGCTACTCCAGCGTCTCCTCCAGAATCTTGGCCGTCTGCTTGCGGCGATAGGCTTTGAGCTGCTCCCGCAGCTCGGGACGCGAACCCGCCAGAATCGCCGCCGCCAACAGCCCCGCATTCACCGCTCCCGCTTTACCGATCGCCAGCGTCCCCACGGGGATGCCGCGCGGCATCTGGGCGGTCGAGAGCAGCGAATCCAGCCCGTCGAGCGACCAGCCCACCATCGGCACTCCCAGGACGGGCAGGACGGTGTGCGCGGCCATCACGCCGGCCAGGTGGGCTGCCCCACCCGCCGCCGCAATGATCACTTCCAGTCCGCGCTCCTCCGCCGTGGACGCCCACTCCGCCGCCTGATGGGGGGTCCGGTGCGCGGAGAGCACCCGGCAATCGGCCGCAATCCCGAACTCCTCCAGCGTGTCGCGGCAGTGACGCATCACGTCCCAGTCCGACTTGCTCCCCATCACAATACCGACCAAGGGTTGGGTGGTACTCATGTCTCCGTAGCTCCTGTTGCGAGGGTGAAGATAAGGGGTGTGAACGTTCCCCGCGCAGCCCCGGCGGGGCGACGTGGGATGACGAGGTGGTTCGCGGTGTGTGCGAGCTGGGCGCCGTGGGCTCCTTTCTGTCGACTCGGGGCGGCATTACCCCGGCGAGGCGGGAGAGCGTTTGCCGCTCCTGCCCTGCCCGGTGCCGCGCTGCCGAGCGTTCGGGTGCGGTGTCCGCGGCGGTTCCGAGGGAGGAGAGGTCCGGCGCGGCCTCCGCCCCAATCCCGCCGCCGTGTTCCGTTCCAGAATGGCGTGCAGTTCCGTCAGTTCGGCGAATGTGAGCGGGCGGAACTCTCCCCGGCGAAGTTTGCCGAGCGTAATCGGTCCGAACGCGACGCGTTTCAGTCGCATCACCTTATGTCCGATCCGCGCAAAGAGTCGTCGCACTTCCCGGTTCTGGCCTTCGGTCAGGACCACTTCGAGGTGGCTGCTCTGCCCCTGTTTTTTGAGAATCCGGGCGGAGTGCACGCGGAACCGTCCTTCGGCAAAGTGCTCCCCCTGCCGCAGGCGATCGAGCGCCGGGCGGTTCGGCACGCCCGCCACGTGCACCTGATATTTGCGATAGATGCGGTACTTGGGATGCGCCAGCTTCTGCGCCAGATCGCCATCGTTGGTGACGAGGATCAGCCCCTCGCTCTCGGCATCGAGCCGCCCCACGGGGAACAGTCGCGGCCCGCCCGCCGGCAGGAGGTCGATCACCCGCGGCCGGCCGGCGGGATCGCGATGCGTGCAGACGACTCCGCGGGGCTTGTTCACGGCAAAATACTGCTTGCGCTCCATGCGCAGCGGCTCGCCGTCCAAGGCCACCTGTTCGCGGGAAGGATCCACCGTCGCGCCCAGTTGATTCACCACCTGGCCGTCCACTGTCACGCGACCATCGACGATGAACTGCTCGCAGGCCCGGCGCGAACCAAGACCGCAAGACGCCAGATATTTCTGGAGCCGAATGCGCACCAGCGGCGGGGGGAGGTCGGAGGGAGGCATGGGCCTGCAAGGCGTTCAGAGAAGAGAGCAGTGTCACCAGTTTAGCGAACTTGAAAGTGTGGCGGTACGGTGGTCGAGACGCCCGATCGTGATTCCCCAGGGCAGGAACGCCAGGTTCGCCGCCGTTATGTCGCTGCGACCATCCCACTGGCCAATGGCGATGGGTCCATCGGGGAGACGGGGCGACCGGGGATTCAGTCCCCGGTCTTGACCTGTCCGGGGGAATTCCCCTGTAATCCGCTCCGCGTCCCCCCGGTTGAGCCAATCACCCGCCTTGGTCCCGAGCGCCGGCCACAGGAATTGTCTCCGGAGTTCGGAGCGCCTCCGACCGACGGAGCCTCCCTTCGGAGAATGGAAGCGGGAAGGCTGACGCATCGCCGGAACGGAGACCTTGCGGAGCCTGTCGTGACCACGCTGGATCGCCACCTGCTGATGCGGTTCCTGCACGCGGTCCTGGTCTATCTCGTGGCCGGACTGGGGCTGTACGTCGTCGTCGACGGGTTCATCAACCTGGACGCCTTTCAGGAGTCAGCGGGCGAGACGGGATTGCGGGGGTTGCTGAGGCACATGGGCTTCTACTATGCGTGCCAGTCGAGCCTGCTGCTGGAGATGTTCGGTCCGACCGCGGCGATCATGGGGGTTACGACGACCCTGGCGCTCCTGTCCAAGCACGGAGAGCTGCATCCGCTGCTGGCGGCCGGAGTTCCGACGTACCGCTTGTGCGTGCCGTTCCTCGTCGGACTGGTGCTGATCAACGCCCTGCTGATCGCCAATCAGGAACTGGTGATTCCGCGCATCGCGGTACACATCCAGGGGGCGCATGGCAGCCGCGCGGAGGATGCCCGGAACGTGGAGCCCTGCCTCAGCGCGGCGGGCATCTTCATTTCGGGGGCGGAACTGTACCTGAAGGACCGGCGGCTGGTGATGGCGGACTTCCGGCTTTCGCCCGGTCCGCTGACGCCGGACCACATCTCGATTGTGTCGCGGGAGGCAGTGTACTTGCCGGCGCTGCGCGGTCCCACGGGGCAGATGCGTCCGGCGGGATGGCTGTTGCGGGATGCGCGGCCGCGGCTGGAGGAACTGCCATTGACCGACCTGGGACGGCGGACCATCCTCCCCCAGGGAGGATCGCGGGATTTGTTCATCGTGTGCGAGGTGACGTTCGAGGAGCTGTACAATCGGAGTGCGAGCTTCAAGCTGCTGTCTACGAAGCAACTGTTGTCGCGGACGCGGCGGCCGGTCGTCTCGACGGGGAATGCTCGGGCGCAACTGCTGCATCTGCATGGGCGGTTGATGCGTCCGGCGCTGATGATCTCCGCGTTGTTTCTGGTGTTCCCGATTCTGGTGCGTCGGGAGTCGCGGAGTCTGGTCACAGACATCGGGATGTGTACGCTGGTGATGGCGACCTTCTTCGGCCTGACCCAGGCGCTGAAGTTCATCAGCCAGGCGGGCCTGCTCTCGCCGGAACTGGCCACGTGGCTGCCGCTGTTCGGTTCCGCCGGCGCGAGCGTGTGGCTGGCTCCGCTGATCAAGACCTGATCCCGGTCCGCATGACCGCCTCCCCCCCTCCTCTCCCGCGAGCCGCCCTGAACCTGTGGGACGTCGTCAGCCTGCTGATCGGCATCGTGGTCGGGACGGCGATCTTCAAGTCGCCGGCGATGGTGTTTCGATGCGTGGCGGCCCCTTGGGAGGCGTTTGGGCTGTGGCTGTTGGGAGGACTGCTGTCGCTGGGAGGAGCCCTCTGTTACGCAGAGCTGGCGGCGGCGTATCCGCGCTCGGGGGGCGATTATGAGTACCTCGGACGGGCTTATGGCCGCTGGGTGGGACTTCAGTTCGCCTGGGCACAACTGCTGGTCGTGTTGACCGGGAGCGTTGGTTCGATGGCCTGCGCCTTTGCGGACTACGCCCGCGAGCTGTGGCCGGCGGGATCGGTCGGTGGCACCCGGTGGGCGCTGGGAGCAATTGCCGCCTTGACGCTGGTCAATCTGGGCGGGTTGGTGGTCGGCAAACGGGCTCAGAACGTATTGACGATCGCCAAGCTCGCCGGTCTGGGGGCGATCATTGCGTGCGGACTGTTCACCGGCGACCCAGCCGCATGGCACGCGCACCACCCGGAACAGACTCGGGACATTGGCCTGGCACTCGTGTTCATTCTGTATGCCTACGCGGGGTGGTCGCACGCCGCCTATGTCGCGGCCGAGGTCCGCGACCCCCAGCGCAATCTCCCCCGGGCGTTGCTGGTGGGGGTGGGGGGAGTAACGGTGTTGTACCTGCTGGTGAATCTGGGGTACCTGCTGGCGCTCGGGTTCAGCGGAGTGCGGGCCGCAGCGGCGCCGGCAGCCGCGGCGATGGAAGTCGCGACGGGACCGTGGGGGAGTCGGATCGTGACCGTGCTGGTGATGCTTTCGGCTCTGGGGGCCATTAACGGGACGTTGCTCACGGGGGCGCGGGTCTTCGCGGTGCTGGCGGAGGACTACCCTCGGCTGTCGTGGCTTCGCCGCAGTCCCGCGGCTGGAACGCCGGTGCGGGCGCTGCTGGCCGAGGGGGCGATCGCTTCCCTGCTGGTGCTGGCGGTCGGCACGGAAACGGGGAGGCAGGCGATCGATCAGACCGTGGCGTGGCTACATCTGCCGTCGGTTCCGTGGAGCTTTTACTCCGGAGGCTCCCCGACGGACTCGGGGGGTTTTGAAACGCTGGTGGCGGCGACGGCCCCGCTGTACTGGTGGTTCTGTCTGCTGACGGGGGTCTCGTTGTTCGTGCTGCGGTGGCGTGAACCGGATCGACCGCGGCCGTTTCGGGCCGTGGGGTCTCCGCTCGTTCCGACCCTGTTTGTGCTGGCCTGTGGGTACATGCTCCAGGCGAGCCTCCGGTGGGCGGGTGGCTTGGCTCTGCTGGGGCTGGTGCCGATCGTCACGGGGGCGATTATTTCCGGAATGCATTGCGGGACCCGGCCTTCCGTCCCCGATAAATCCGATAGGACCACTGGAGGCTGACGCCGCCAACCCGCTTGCCAAGGGGAGCGGATCCCGCTATGATGCTATGAACAGCCCCCTGCGATCCCCTGGTCCTGCAAGAGTTGCCGGTCTGGGGGGTCATCCCATCAGGAGGTGGACGACAGCCGGGCGGGGGCGTTGAAGTCGGACCAAAGTTGGCCCCGGTCGTCCCATAGCTGCCTGGAGAAGGAGCCCGCCCTCTGTGGTGGAAAGGAGTCCGATCATGCGCTGGAGTGGGATGCCGTGGGCCTTGTTCGCCGTGGTCTCTCTCTGGTCCGCTCCGGCCTGGAGCGGACCTGCGGAGGAGCAATTGGCCGCCGCGGCCAAGGAACAGAAGTACACCTATTTGCTCTTTTATCGGCAGATGGATGCGGCGACCCGCGCCATGCAGGAACAGGTCTCCGCACAGGTGGGACGCTCTCCGCAACAGACGTCGGCCGTCTTTGTGCGGGTGGAGGACCCGGCGGAGGCCTCCCTGGTTCGCCGGTATGACGCCACACGTCTCCCTCTGCCGTGTGTGATGGGGATTGCTCCCAATGGCGCCGTCACGGGAACGTATCCCCTGACGGTGCAGCCGGAGCAGTTGGAGCGGGCGATCCTCACGCCGCGCTACGCGGAAATGGTCAAGGCCCTTCAGGAGCAGAAGATCGTGCTGCTGTGCCTGCTCCCGGCTCAGGGGGGAGCCGTCCCGCAGGGGGTCGCGGAGCTGGAGGCGGACGCCGCCTTCCGCGGGCGGACGCGGCGAGTGATCGCTTGTGCCGATGACCCCGCGGAGGCCCGCTTCTTCGAGCGGATGCACGTTCCGACCAGTCTGACCTCGCCGGTGACGATCGTGTTTGCTCCGCCGGGAGCGTTCATCGGCAAGTTTGAGGCGGCCGCCAGCGGCGCCGTCATCGCCCAGAAGCTGCACGAGTCCGGCCGCTGCAACTGCGAACATTGCCAACGGCAACGGAAGTAACTGAGCGCCGGGTGGAGCGACGGCTGGCGGAGCCGTCCAGAGCACCCACCCCATTCAACGCCAGGCTACGGAGCGACGCATGACCCTCAGGTCTCTGGTGTGGAAGGAACTCTCGCAGCGGCCGGCGCCGACGATCACGGCCCTGCTGGCCGTGGCGCTGGGTGTGGCGGCCTTAGTCTCCGTGCAGAGCCTGGCGACTTCATCGGAAGCCAAGATCGCCCACCAGTTACAGCAGCTTGGGGCGAATGTCCTGATCCTGCCCGCAGGGGTCGGTCTGCACGACTACTACGCTGCCGATCTGCACGGCCGCACGCTGCCGGAGGAGTACGTCACGCGGATCGCTCTCGCCCAGAAGGTCGGCGTGGAGGAACTGGCACCCAAACTGTGTGTGACGGCCGAGCACCAGGGGCGGCCGATCGTCCTCACCGGCATCCTCCCCCGCAACGAGTTCTTCCAGAAGTCTGCCTGGGGGAGTGTCGATCTGATGCTGGCGGGACTGGAGGAACACGCGCTCGGGAAGAAACATGCCGGCTGCACGGGACGGACATGCCAGTTGCCGCCGGCCGACGCCGCCGATCTCCACTCCTACGCCCAGACGCGCGTGGTGCACGAGCTTCCGCCGGATGCCCTGCTGGTCGGTGCGGAGATCGCGGCCCGGGAAGGATTCGTCGAAGGGGCCGAAGTGACGCTGCTGGGAGAGACCTTCCGCGTCGCCGCCGTCCTCCCTCCGACCGGGACACTTGAGGACGGCCGGGTCTTCGCCCACCTGCACACCGTGCAGCGCGTGGCCGGCACGGGGCCCGTGGTGAACGTCATTGAAGTGATGGCCTGCTGCGAGGACGCCGCCTCGGGATTGATCTCGGAACTTGGGCAGCTTCTCCCCGGCTCGCGGGTGGTGACGATCTCTCAGATCGTCGCAACGCAGGTCTCGGTCAACCGGCTTCTGGGGAAGCTCTCTTATGCCTTGTTCGGCATCCTGATGTTGGCGGGCGGGGCAAGCATCGCAGGGGTGATGTTCGCGAATGTGGCGGAGCGGCGTCGCGAGCTGGGGACCCTGATGGCCCTGGGAGCCACCCCCGGCATCCTCAGCCGGTTGATCCTGTGGAAGGCCGCGCTGCTTGGGAGCGCGGGGGGGGCCGGCGGACTGCTGCTGGGGGTCGTCGCCGCCGCGGTCATCGGCCCGTGGGCGATGGACGTCGTCACCCGCCCCTCCCTGTCGGCTGCGATTCTGGGTCTGGCCGGGGCGATCGGCGTGACGCTGGTGGCCAGCTACTGGCCGGCCCGCCGGGCGGCGACGCTCGACCCGTGTGTCTGTTTCCAGGAAAGCTGAACTCAACGTCGCAAGGCCACTGTTCATCACGGCCGCTGGAGCTGTTCTCTTCCCACCTGCTCCAGGGCGAGACACTCACGAATGAATCCGCCGATGCTCCAGCTCATCTCTGCTGCCAAGCAGTATCAACGACGCCGCTCGCGCGTCGACGCGCTCCGTCCGACGACCTTGACCATTCAGTCGGGAGAGTTTGTCGCCGTGGTGGGACCGAGCGGCAGCGGCAAAACCACCTTGCTCTGCCTGCTCGGCGGAATGCTCACTCCGACCTCCGGAAAGGTCCTCTTCGAGGGGCGGTCTCTCTACGACTTGCCGGTGCGCGAACGGGCGCGGCTCCGCAACGAACGGATGGGGTTCGTCTTTCAGCACTTCAATCTCGTGCCGTGGCTGACAGCCCTGGAAAACGTGCAACTCCCCCTGTGTCTGTACGGTGCCGAAGCCCACATCCAGCGGTCGCGGGCAGCGGAGCTGCTGGCGCAGTTCGGGCTTGCCGACCGGGCGGACCATCGGCCATGCGAACTGAGCGCCGGCCAGCAGCAGCGCGTCGCCCTCGCCCGGACGCTGGTCACGGACCCGACACTGATCCTCGCGGATGAACCGACCGGCAACCTGGACCCGGAGTCGCGGCGGGTGGTGCTGGAAGCCCTGCACACCCTTCAACGCGAGAGAAAAACCATCGTGCTGGTGACGCACGATCAGGCGATCGCCGCGGCTGCCCCTCGCGTGCTGCGCATCGACGAGGGCGTGGTGCGGGAAACCTCCGTGGCAGCGATGGGCGCTGCGTGAGGCGTCTCCGCTCACCGGACGGGCGACTCCCAGAGACGAGCCAGTTTCAAAACCGGGACATGATGCGGGTGATCGGGGGGCTCACGCCCCCCGCTCGCCGGTTGTGAAACTGGCTCACGACGCGCTTACTCGTTTTGTGTTTGTTGTGCGGCCGTCTGTCGCCTGTGCGGGATGTCGAGCAGCCTGTCCTCCGACGGAAACGAAGCCGTGCCAGGACGCTCATTCGATCTATCCCGGATGCCGCGTCGCTCGGTAAAATCCGGCCGCTGCTGAGTTCCGGTTTCCAGGGAGGGAGCGGTGACATGGGTGCCGTGGGAATCATCCCGGCTCGGTTGGCATCGAGCCGATTGCCGCGCAAGTTGCTGTTGAATCAGACCGGGCGGCCGCTCCTGCAGTACGCGTGGGAGGCGGCCTGCCGGGCCCGGACCCTCGATGCCGTGGTCATCGCCACCGACAGCGCAGAGATTGCAGAGGTGGCCGCCGGTTTCGGCGCGACCGTGGAAATGACCGGCGAGCATCCCAGCGGTACGGACCGCATCGGCGAAGTGGTCCGCCGCCGGTGTCACCCCTCCGACGTGATCGTCAACGTGCAGGCGGACGAACCGGACCTTGCGCCGGAGCACATCGACCGGCTGGTGAGCGCGATGCAGGGCGATCCCGAGCTTGGGATGGCGACGCTGGGCACTCCCATCACGACGCTGGAGGTCCTGCTCCACCCAGCCCGCGTGAAGGTCGTTCGCGCCGTGAATGGACGGGCGCTCTACTTCAGCCGCCTCCCGATCCCCGCCTGCCGCGACGAAGACCCGGCGGAACGACTTCGCAGGATCGCCAGCCAGGAGGCTCCGGCAGGTGACGCTCTACTCCGGACGTGGGACTCATCCCCGTGGTTGCTGCACATCGGCATGTACGCTTATCGGGCGCGGGTCCTGACCGAATTGACGCAGCTTCCCCCCTCTCCGCTTGAACGGCTGGAATGCCTGGAGCAGTTGCGGGCACTGGAGCACGGCATCCCCATTCAGGTCGAGGTGGTCTCTCACTCCGCCGCCGGCATCGACACGCCGGAGGACTACCAGCGGTTCGTTGCGCGCCGGTCGGCCGCGTGATTGCGCCGGTCTGCGGCCTCGTGATGCATGGTGGTCGGACGTCAGCCTTCTGACCGTTCCGGTCCACTTGATGTCCGGCGTTTGCCTCCCGGCCGTCAACACCACCGCCCCGGAGGTTCCGTGTGTTCTGGTGTCTCGCGGCGCACGGAGGGTCCGGACGGACTATTCCTCTCGCCGGCGAGTGCGTCGGATTCCGCGTCGGTGGGAGCGGAGCAACGTCCCGAGGGAGTGTCATCCCCTGGCAGTGCGCGGGAGTGGTCCTCTTGTCCCCGGTCGGGGATTGCGGATATACCCCCCATTCCGCTGGAGGAATGGAGATCAGGGAGGTTCCTGGTGCTGATGACGCAGACGATCCGCCGCAAGCTGCTGTTCTGGCTGGTGATCCTGGTGTTGCTGCTGGTCACGCAGGCCTACAGCAGCATTTCGGGATTGACCTCTTATCGTCAGACGGTGAAGGATCTCGAGTTGAGCATTCGCGAGGCGCCGCGGAGTGCGGACCTTGCGACAGCGATCAGTCTGCTCATTCGGCCCTGCGCGATCCGGGTGCCGACAGCGGAGGGGGAGGCACGGCAGGCGGCGGCCCGCCGCCAGCAAGCGGAATTCGAGCAGGCGCTGGCCGAATCGCAGCAACGGTTCCAGGAGTTCCGGGACCGGCTCCAGAACCTGCGCTCCTCGAGTCCGGGGCTGCGAGCGGCCGACTACCGCCCGTTGTTCGACGGCATTCAGCAATACTTCGCCAACCTGCGGGGGGAAGTCCAGTGCCTGACGCAGCCGGACCGCGAGCGGCACCTGGAATACATCCTCGCCTTGATCGGCGATCTGGTGGACACGATCGATGCGATGCCTGATCCGGCGTTGCAGCTCTCGGATCGTCTGGAGCTGGCCCAGGCGGAATACCACTGGCGGCTGACCGTGGTGGGGACCACCACGGTGCTGGCGGGGGTGTTGTTTATTGGCTTGATCGTGTGTGGACGCCGCTGGGTGCTCGATCCGCTGCATCGGTTGCATCAGGGGGCCATGCGCGTCGCCAAGGGGGACGACTTTGACTTTCGTCTGGAGACCTCCACCTGCTGTGAACTCTCGGAACTGGCGGAGGCGTTCAATCAGATGACCGCCCGTTTCCAGCAGGTGCGGGCGGACCTGGATGCGCAGGTCCAGCAGCGCAGCCGGCAGCTTGTGCAATCGGAGCGGTTGGCGGGGGTCGGGTTTCTCTCCGCCGGTGTGGCCCATGAGATCAACAACCCCTTGTCCGCCATCGTGGGAGCGGCCGATTCGCTGGAGTGGCGGCTTGGCGAACACCTCGACAAGTTCTCTCCCGAAGACACCCAGGTGATCCGCGAATACCTGCACATGATGCAGACCGAGGCCCAGCGCTGCCGCTCCATCACGGAGCGGCTGCTTGATTTCGCCCGCGGAACGAACAGCGAACGCAACCTCTACGACGTGACGGCCATCGTGCGGGAGGTGGTGGCCATGACCCATCACCTGGGCAGGTTCCGCGATCGGCAGGTGACGGTCGATCGCCAGACCCCCTGCTACGCCTGGATCAACGGTTCGGAGATCAAGCAGGTGGTGCTCAACCTGGTGGCGAACGCACTGGAGTCGACCTCCCCCGGAGGGCGCGTCACGATCGGCATCCGGGAGTGCCCGCAACACGTGGAAGTGACGGTGACGGACGACGGCGTGGGAATGACGCCGGAAGTGCTGGAGCACATCTTCGAGCCGTTTTTCACCAAGCGGCAGACGGGGCAGGGGACGGGGCTGGGTTTGTCGATCAGCCACCGCATCGTCGAGGATCATGGCGGTTCGCTGGAGGCGTCGAGTCCCGGTCCCGGACAGGGGAGCACGTTCCGTCTGCGAGTCCCCAAGCAGGCTCCGGCCACCCGCGCGGCCTGAGGCGCAGACGCGCGGCGACAGTGCCGCCACCGTGGGAATGTTTCACCCGGTCGGAACGGGATCACGTCCGTGGGGGGGCGGAACGCCTTCCGATCCGCTACGCTGGGCCGGGAAAACCGCTGACACGCCGAGGAGGGACCCAGGGAATGTCCACTGCCGTGCCGCTCCTGAAGATCGATGGACTGCGGACGTATTTCGAGACAGATGATGGTCGGATCCGCGCGGTCGATGGGATCGACCTCCAGATCGAAGCGGGACACACCCTGGGTCTGGTGGGAGAATCGGGTTCGGGGAAGTCGGTCACCTCGCTGACCGTGATGCGACTGCTTCCCGAGGCCGCCGCCCGCATCGCTGGCGGGTCCATCGCCTGGCTGGGACGCGACCTGGTCAAGCTCCCGGCGCGGGAGATGTATCGGCTGCGGGGGCGCGACATCAGCATGATCTTTCAGGAGCCGGGGACGTCGCTCAATCCGGTGTTCCAGGTAGGGCCGCAGGTGATGGAGACGATCCGGCTGCACGAACCGGTGACCCGCGCGGAGGCCCGTGCCCGCACCGTGCAACTCTTTCGCGAGGTGGGCATCCCCGACCCGGAGCGCCGGCTGGAGAGTTATCCGCACGAGCTCTCGGGCGGCCAGAAGCAGCGGGTGATGATCGCCATGGCGCTGGCGTGCAACCCCAAGCTGCTGATCGCTGACGAACCGACGACCGCCCTGGACGTGACGATCCAGAAGCAGATTCTCGACCTGTTGCAGCATCTGCGGGACCAGCGGGGGATGGCGATCCTGTTCATCACCCACGACCTGGGGGTCATCGCCGAGATCGCCGACGAAGTGGCAGTGATGTTCCGCGGCCGCATTGTGGAATCCGGCGCGGTGGAGGAGATCTTCGGTCCTCCGCGGCATCCGTACACCAAGGGGCTGCTGGCCTGCCGGCCGCAGCTCCAGACGCGGTTCCGCCGCCTCCCCACCGTGGCCGACTTCATGACCGTCACGGAGGAGACCGGCGGGGAGTTTAAGATTGTCGAAAAGCCGATGGACCCTGAGCGGCTGAAGAGTCTGGAGACGCTCGGCCGCGGGCGGCTGCTCCATCCCAAATCCGAACTGCAAGCCCTGGGGCACCCCTGGGACGAGACGCCCCGCGGTCCCGACGACGCCGTCATTCCTGAGGGAACCCCGCCGATCCTCAGCGTGCAGAACCTGAAAGTCTTTTACCCCATCAAGTCCGGATTCTTCCGCCGGACCACCGGATACATCGAGGCCGTCAACGACGTCTCCTTCAACATCTATCGCGGTCAGACGCTGGGGCTGGTGGGGGAATCCGGATGCGGCAAGACCACCACCGGCCGGGCCCTGGTCCGCCTGACGCCGATCACCGCCGGCCGCGTCCTCTTCGACGGCGTCGATATCACCCACATCACCGGTTCCGACCTGAAACGCTGGCGCTCGCGGATGCAGTTCATCTTCCAGGACCCCTATAACTCGCTCAATCCGCGGCTGACGATTGAGGCGATGCTGGTGGAGCCGATGACGGTGCATGAGCTGGGGACGTCGCGGCAGGACCGCCGCGAGCGCGCCGCCGCCCTGCTGAAGGAGGTGGGCCTGGAGACCGCCCATCTGCGGCGGTATCCGCATGAGTTCTCCGGCGGTCAGCGGCAGCGACTCTCCATCGCCCGGGCGCTGGCGGTGGAACCGGAGTTCCTCATCTGCGATGAATCGGTCTCCGCCCTGGATGTCTCCGTCCAGGCGCAGGTGCTCAATCTGCTCAAAGACTTGCAGGAGCGGCGCAGGCTGACGTACATCTTCATCAGCCACGATCTGAGCGTCGTCAAGTTCATGGCCGACATGATGGCCGTGATGAACGCCGGCCGGTTCGTGGAGTTCGGCCCGTCGGAGGCGATTTACGCCGCTCCGCGCGAGGAATATACGCGGAAGCTGATCGAGGCCATCCCCAGCGCCTCGCTCGATCGCATCCGTCAGCGGGTGGCGGAGCGTCGTGCGGAGCGCCTGGCGCGGGCCGCGGCGGCCGTGAGTCTCCGTCGCGCCGGTTCGTAAACCTATCCCTGCTTCACCCCCCCGCCGATCCGCCACCGTGAGGGACACCATGCCTCTGATCGCTTGTGTTCGGTTGCTCCGTTCCGGTCTGGCGACGGGAGGACTTCTGATCGCCGTCATGGCCTTGGCGGGGTGCCCTGCCTCCTCCTCCACACCGTCACCGGGGTCGAGAGGCTCAACTGACGGCGTCGCCTCCTCGGAAAGCACTCTGCCGTCTGCGGAGCATCCTCCGCCGGCCGGGACGGCAACCCCCCGTGAGACCCCTCCTCCCTCTCCAGCCACCCCCTCGGCCAATGCCGCCGCGCCTGCGCCCGGGAGCGTCGCAGCCGCTCCCGCCCCGGACGCCGCCGCCGTCCCCCTGCCGGAACTCCCGGATCCCTATGCCGTCCCCTACGTCAACCCGATCAACAAAGACCGCGCGGCGGAAGGGTGGATCAGCCTGTTTGACGGTTATTCGCTGATGGGCTGGCGGCGGCATGCCGACGGGGCGAACTGGTCGGTCCAGGACGGCGTCATCACGGCCGACGCCGGTCCCATCGACCTGCTGTGCACCTCCATCCCCTGTTCCGACTTTGAACTGGAGATCGACTTCCGCATGGAACCGGGAGGGAACAGCGGTGTATTCCTCCGCACCGACGACCGGCCCGGCAAGGCCGATGTCGACTGCTTTGAACTCAACATCGCCGATACTCATCCGCAGGGTTTCACCACCGGGGCCTTCGTGGGTCGCAAGGCCACTGCCGCGCCGATCCTCGGCTCGGGAGGCTGGAAGACATTCCGCGTCACCGCCGTGGGGCCCCACTTCACCGTCCACCTCGATGGCGAGCTGGTGCTCGACTACACGGACGAAACCGCCGTTCCCCGCCGCAGCGGCCTCCTCGGTTTGCAGAAGAACGCCGGCAAGATCGAATTCCGGAACATCTTCCTGCGGCCGCTGGGACTGAAGCCACTGTTCAACGGGCAGGACCTGACCGGTTGGCGGGTGGCTCCCGGTGGAGCCAGTGAGTTCACCGTGGCCGACGGCGCCATTCAGGTGAAGAACGGCCGCGGCTTCCTGGAGACCGAAGCAGCCTGGGCGGACTTCTTGTTTCAGGGCGAAGCCCGCACCAACGCCCCGGAACTCAACAGCGGGTTCTTCTTCCGCGCTCCTCCCATCGAGCCGGGGGGGAACTGCAACGGGTACGAGGCACAGATCAACAACGCCCTCATCGACGGCGACCGTCGCCAGCCCCGGGACTTCGGCACCGGGGCGATCTATCGCCGCGTGAAGGCACGGTACGTCGTCCCCAACGACGGCGAGTGGTTCACCACGACCATCGCCGCATTCGGTCCGCGCATCAGCGTGTGGGTCGACGGTTATCAGGTCGTGGACTGGGAGGATGACCGCCCCCCGGCCGATTCCCCCCGCAACGGCCTGTTCACCGCCGCGGGACACATCGCCCTGCAAGGACATGACCCCACCACCGATCTGTCGTTCCGCAACCTGCGGCTGGTGGAACTGACGGCCCGGTGAGGATTCCTCCCTTCCCCGGGGCTCAGGCACACCCACAAGGACTCACATTCCTGCGTTCGTCGCTTGCCCGGCGGCACAGCAACGAGTGTGCATTCCTGCTTCATTCACCGGCGGCCGGCCGGTGCGGTGGGGACGAGGCACACGTCGCCACCAAGGCTGTCCCCACCAGCATCGTCACCGCCGCCGACCAGTAGGGATAACGAGGGTCGCTCTTGATGAGGGCGATACCGGCCACCGGGCCGAGAATTCGCGCCAGGGCCGACATGCTCTGCCCCAGCCCCAGCACTCCCCCCTGTTCGCCAGGATCGCTGCGCAGGGAGAGGAGCGACTGGAGCGACGGGGTGAGTGCCGCAAAGCCGACGATGCTCACCGGCAGGACGGCAAACAGTGCCGCGAGTTCCGAGCGATTCTCGTCGGGGCTGGCCGACGGCCGCGCCAGCATCCCCACCAGCAAGAGTCCCACGGTCAGCAGCATCGACCCCGTGAGGGCCATCCACCGCTCCCCGATGCGCGGCAACAGCCGCCTCACCAGCAGCCCCTGGGCCAGCGTCAGCAGGAAACCGAGATAGGCGAAGACGTAAAAGTTCTTCTGGTCCGAGAGCCCCAGACTCTTGGTCAGCAGGGACAGCGTGCTCTCAAACTGGGCGAAGGCGAAGGTGGTGAGGAACATCGTTGCCAGGAGCGGACCGATGGTGGGCCGACTGAGCGACCGCCGCAGCGTGCCGAGTTCCAGCCAGCGGCGCGCGGCGGGGGCCGAGTCGGGGCGGAGCGATTCCGGGAGCCAGAATACGGCGGCCAGGAGCGCCGCTGAGGACAGACCGGCGGCGAGGTATCCCGGCGCAGCGCTGGGAGGGGCCTGGGGATCGCTGGAGACAAACGCCGTCGCCAACAGCGGTCCAAAGGTGAATCCCATCCCAAAAGCGGCCCCGATCAGGGCCATCCCCCGCCCCCGTTCGGTGATCCCCGTGCAGTCGGCGATGTAGGCTTGCGCGGTGGGGATCGTCGCACCGGCAATCCCCGCGCCGATGCGGCTGAGCAGCATCCAGGCGACCGGCCCCCAGCCAAGCCAGACTGCCTCGGCCGGCAGAGACGACACAAAGCCAAACAGGGCGTAGCACAACACCGAGCCGGCCAGACCCAGCATCAGGATCGGCCGCCGCCCCACATGATCGGAGAACCGCCCCCACACCGGGGCAAACAGGAATTGCATCGCCGAAAAGGCTGCCATCAAGGCGCCAAGAGTCCAACGGTCGGCGTGAAAATGGTCCCCGTAGCGCGGCAGCAACGGGAGCACGATCCCGAACCCCAACAGGTCGATGAACACGACCAGAAACACGATGGCCAGGCTGGCTGTGCGGGGAGGGTTCACGACCGTCGGGGGGTGCAGGGGCGGGATTCGGAATTCGAGTTCCGGAGTGTTACAGTACCGGACGAATCGTTCAACAGCTCGCGCTCGTCCCCCACGTTGGACCGTCGGAGAGCCAACCTCCCATGTCGGAAGTGGATCGTCGCGTCGTGCTCATCACCGGCGGCTGCCGGGGGATCGGCTGGGGGATCGCCCGGGCCCTTGCCCGGGAAGGACATGCACTGGTGCTCAACGGCCTGCGCGCGGAAGCGGATGTCGCCGGCGTTTTGAACGAGGTCCGGCAACTCGGCGTCCCCGTCTGCTATGCGCAGGGGGACGTGAGCCTCGCCGCAGACCGGGAGCGGATTCTGGAAGTCGCCCGCCGGGAGTTCGGCCGACTGGATGTCCTCGTCAACAACGCCGGCATCACGTCCCCGGGACGCAAGGATATTTTGGAAGCGGATGAAGCGGCGTTTGACCGCGTGATCGGGGTGAATCTCAAGGGACCATTTTTTCTCACCCAGCTTGCGGCGCGGTGGATGATCGAGACGCCGCTGCTCCCCGGCCGCCGCGACGGCCGCCCCCTCCGCCGCTGCATCATCAATGTCTCTTCGATTTCGGGAGAATTCGTCTCCCTCAACCGCGGAGACTACTGCCTCACCAAGGCGGCGCTGCGGATGGCGACGAAGCTCTGGGCGGCGCGGCTGGCGGAGTTCGGCATCGACGTTTATGAGATTCAACCGGGCGTCATCCGCAGCGACATGACCGCCGCCGTCACCGAAAAGTACGACCGCTTGATCGCCGCGGGCTTGACCCTCGAACGCCGCTGGGGAGAACCGGAGGACATCGGAGCGGCGGCCGCGATGCTCGTCCGGGGGGACCTCCCCTACGCCACCGGGCAGGTCCTCAAGATCGACGGTGGTATGACGATCCGGGTGCTGTGAGCGGCCGAGGGGCTCGACGGGACTCTGACGCGCCTCACGGTTGACTTTCCCGGCACGGTCATCAAAGTGCATTGATGAGTTGTCCTTTGGTTCAGGAGTATTGGCCCATGCGTTGGTGGATCGTGGGGAGTCTGGTGGCGGCGGGGATCGCGGCGGCGGCTCGCGCCGACGAGCAAGCACCGGCGGCATCCGGCGACGATCCCGTGGCCGTGCTCGATCAGGCGGTCGCCGCGGCGCGCGAGGCGGAGCAGCAGGCGCGGGAGCGGCTCGCCGCGCAACAGAATCTCCTCCAGAACCTCGAGCAGCAGAAGCGACGGGTCCAGCGGCAACGCGAGACGGCGGAAAAGCAGCTTCCGGAACTGGAGAAGCAACGCCCGGCCCGCGAGGAGGCCGTGACGAAGCCCCGTGCCGCGCGGGACGACGCCCAGAAAAAACTCGCCGAAGCGGAAAAAGCCCTCCAGACCGTGCAGGACCGGGCCGACGCTCCCCCAGAGGAGAAACAGGCGGCGGAGCAACAGGTCGCCAAGGCGAAAGAGGCCCTGGAAGCGGCCGACAAGGCCCTCGCCGGTCCTGAAGAGGAACTGAAGAAACTCGAAGCGTCCATCGCCGCGACGAAACAAACGCTGGAGACCGCGGCCCGGGACATGGAGCGTCTGACGCAGGAGGTCGAGGCCGCCCAGGCGACGCTCGCCATGCTCCAGGAACAGGCGACAGCGGCGGAACAGCATCGCTTGCAGTGCGAGCGAGACGTCCAGGCGGCGTTGGTGGCTGCCGGCCGCTGGGTCTCCTTCGTCAACGAGGTCGCTCCGATCATCCATCAGCGGTGTCTGGCCTGTCACAACGCCCGCTCTTCCAAGGGACGTCTCAATCTGGAGACATATGCCACGCTGGCCAGGGGGGGAGAGTCTGGCGCGGCGTTCGTGCCCGGCAACGCAGCGGACTCGCTGCTGTGCATCGTGATTGAAGACGGCTCCATGCCGCAGGATGCCGATCCGCTGACGCCCCAGCAGCAGCAGACGATCGTCCGCTGGGTGGCGGCGGGGGCGCGGCTCGATCCGGGGGTCGATCCCCATGCCCGACTGATCGAGGTGATGGCCCGGCCCCCACAACCGACGCCGCCCGAGCACTATCCCGTCCCGGTGGCGATCACGGCGCTCGCCTTCAGTCCGGACGGCGCCTTGCTGGCCGCCTCCGGCTATCACGAGGTCCTGTTGTGGGACGTGGCCGAAGGGACGTTGCGACAACGGTTGACCAACGTCGCCCAGTCCGTGGAGGACCTGGCGTTCCATCCCGATGGGACGCGCCTGGCCGTGGCCGCCGGGACGCCGGGCCAATACGGAGAGGCCAAGGTGTTCGCGCTCCCCAGCGGCGAACTGCTGGCGGACCTGGTGCGCGTCGAGGACTCGGTGTTCGGAGTGGCGTTCAGTCCTGACGGCGGCCGATTGGCAACCTGCGGCGCCGACCGCTCGATCCGCCTCTTCGACGTCAGCAGCGGCGCCGCGACGGTGACGATCGAGGACCACGCCGACTGGGTGCTGGACGTTGCCTGGTCGCCGGACGGTGAACGGCTCGCCTCGGCCAGCCGCGACAAAACGGCCAAATACTTCAACGCCCAGACCGGCGACGCTCTCGGAACGTTCAACGGTCATGGCGACATCGTGTACGGCGTGGCGTTCCTTCCCGATGGCAAACTCGTCGCCACCTGCGGCGCCGACAAGCTCGTCCGCCTCTGGAAAGTGGACGATTTCAAGGAGGTCCGCAAACTGGACGGCGCCAGCGGCGACGTGTTTGAGCTGCGCGTGCTGGCGGACGGCCGGCTCGTCAGCGTCAGCGGCGACCGGCAGGGACGCCTGTATCAGTCCGGCGACGGCAAGCTCCTGCACACCCTCTCCGGCCATGTCGAATGGGTCTACGCCGTGGCCGTGCATCCGGAGTCGCAGCGGCTCGCCACCGGCTCTGGCGACGGCATGATCCGCCTGTGGAACCTGGAAGACGGCCAGCTTGTCCGCGAATGGCGCGGAGCGCCCTGAGGAGGGAGGCTGCCCATTCCATGCGCAACGACCCGGAAGTCTGGCAGGCCCTGCACCGCTACCAACTGGGGTTGCCGCGGATTCCAGTCGTGGGGCGCGCGGGAGAGTGGATGGGCCGCGGGACGGGGAGCTCGCTCGAATTCCAGGAGTATCGCGAGTACCTGCCGGGGGACGACATCCGGCAGCTCGACTGGGCGGCCTACGCCCGGACCGACGCCCTGATGGTGCGGCTGTACCGCGAGGAGATCAGTCCCCGCACCGAAATCTATCTGGATGCCTCGCGCTCCATGGCCCTCGGCGACGGAGCGAAGGCGCAGGTTGCGCGGCAACTGGCGGCGCTGTTTCTGCAACTGGCGGCGCGCCTGGGGGCGCGACCTCAGCTCTTTCTCCTCAACGACGAGCGCCCCCTCCGCGGCGGCTCGCTGGAAATCCTGGACGCGCTCCCCCAGCTCCCGCTCACGGGCGTCACGTCCGTTCCGGAACTGCTGGCGGCGGGCCTGCTCCCCCTCCGACCCCAGAGCGTGCGGATCGTCATCAGCGACTTTCTGTTTCCTCATGATCCGGAGCCGGTGATCCGGCAGCTTGCCGCCGGCGCGGGCGTGCTGTGGATCATTCAACTCCTCTCTGCGTGGGAAGCCGATCCGACGAAGCTGGGAGGCCGCAAGCTGATCGACGTGGAGACCGGCGCCGCGGCCGACCTGTTGATCAATCGCCAGGCCATCGCCGCGTACAAGGCCCGTCTGACGCGGCTGCAAGAGGAACTGCTCCGTCAGTCGCGGCGCGTCCATGCTCCGGCCGTGATCCTCATCGCCGAGCGCGGCTTGGGAACTCTGTGCCGTGAGGAGCTGTGCGCAGTGGGCATGCTCCGTGCCGGATGAGCGGCCGACGGAGATTCAGGCGCTGCGGCGTCGGAGGGCGGACGAAGCCATCAACTCCGCGTGGATCAGACAGCCGCGGGCCACGGTCCAGTTGCCGTCGCGGGTCAGTTGCGGCCGCCGCACCGGCAGGTCGATCGCCGCGGCGCGCCAGCACTCTTCCCACAGGTGCGTGAAACCGATGATGGCGGCCCCGCCGCCGTGCAGCACGATGGGCAAGGGCCGGCGGTCCATCCCCCGCCGCGCCTCCCGGGTGAGTACCGCGCGAAATGCTTCCAGCAGTGCTCGCATCGACTCCCGATACAACTCGCGGAGCAGTTCCTCGTCGGGGGCGACGGCCGCCGCGAGAGACCGCTCCGGCGACGTCTTCCACCGCGCCACGCCGGCGAGGTCGAGAAACTGCCGACCGGCCGGATCAAACAAGGTCCGCCGAAAACGCTCGCACAGCCGCTGGTCGATCCAGTCGCCCCCCCGGTCGATGACGGCGTGAGCCACAAGCTCCCCGCGATGGGCCAATCCCATCGCGACCGTCCCGGCTCCAAAGCTGACCGCCACGCCGGTGTACTGGTCCGCTTCCAGTTCCGCCAGGACGAGGGCCAGAACCGCCGGAATCGCATGTGTTTCGTAACCGTGCAATCGCAGCAGACGCGTGAAGAATTCATACGTCGGGTCGCCGGGTGCGGCGTCGCGCGGCAGGACGAGTGTAGCCCTGCCGCCGCGAGACGGCGTCGGGAGAATCATCTCCACCAGCCGCGCCGCCACCTGCCGGCCGATGGGGTCCTCCTCAGGCAGCCGCGCCTCGGGCAACAGCGGAATGAGTGGTCGGTGCAGAGCTTCGGCGACGTGCGGAGCCTCGGGACCGTGGACCAGCAGGGCGTCATCACTGAAACAGCAGGGAATCCGGGCCTGGCTGAGGAGTCGTCGCTGGGCGTCCCGGTCCGGGACGGCGGTATAGGCCGTCGGGAGGTGACGTCCGCAGAGTTCGCTGTCCTTGCGCTCGAGGGCACGGAACCGGCTGGTTCCGCAGTCCAGTCCCAGACTCATCCCCGCCCCTCCCTCAGCGAACGCAGCGCGCGAGCCAGGCGGTCTTCACCCTCCCCCACCGGTCCGCTCCTCCGGGAGGTCGGGCTTTCCGCCGTCGGCGGCGAAGGCGGTGAGTCCGGCAGCACCACGTCGTAGAGTGGGGTGCGGAGGGTTGCGGCGGCTGCCACCGGAGTGGCTGGTGCAACCCCCACGCTCTCCCGGCCGCGGCGGGCCGCTCGAATGTGTTTCGCGATCCGTTCGGCGCTGGGGGGCCTTGCGCCCCCGGCGGCCGTCGCAAAGTGCGGACCTGCTGCTCCGCTGGCGTGGGGAGGGTCCAAATACACCCGGCGATGACCCACAAGGGGCCCATACAGACGCACTCCCGGTTCCGGGAGCGTCGGCTCCTCGACCAGCGGCAATCGCTGGGCCACCAGGTCCTGCAAACCGCTGTGGAACCGCGGCGGGGGGGGGAGAGGAGCACCGCCAGAGACCGCGGGAGCCGCGGCAGCCAGACCCTGCCGCCGGCGTTCCCGAGCCCACAGCCAGGTTGCGGTGAGACACAGCGCCGTCGTCACGAGCGTCCCCAGCAGGATCATACCGATGGCGCGGAATCCTCCTGGTGCGGTTTCCGCCGCAACGGACTCGGTCTCTTCAGAAGTTTCATCATCGCCGATGGTCGGCAGCGCGCCCGCTCCCTTGGTGAGCGGCGGGGCGGTCGCCGCCGACCGAATCCCGCGACGGTCCTCCCCGAGTGGTGCGAGGCGATTACCCGTGGTGGGGGTGGTCACTGCGGTCGAATCCAGCATCTCCGTCGCTTCCCTGCGCCGCAGGGTCAGGTCGATCGGCGTGGTCGTCTCGGTGCCCGCTCCCCTCGGACGCAGGTCATCACCCGTGCCGGCGGGCGTGGGATTCCACAGGCCCCCTGGGGATGTCGGGGTTTCCCCACCTCCGGCGGTCGAGGCAGGTGCGTCATACTCGAAAGGGACGCCCGGAATCCGCAGCGGTTGGTTCAGGAGGTGCCCCGGCGAGGGGACGGCCTGAGCAGTCTGGCGCGCCGGAGCCGTGGAACCCGCTCCCGGTGCGAGCGTGAACGGTGCGGCCGTCTGTTCGACCGCCGTGAGTTGCGGCGGCTGCGTGATCGGCCGGACTCCACTCGTTCCCGTTCCCGGCGGTTCGGACGGAGTGGAGGGAGATGCGGCGGGGAGTTCCCGCGGCTCAGGGAAACGCTCCACCGGCCGGATGGCCTGGGGCGGCAGCCGGCGGCGATCAAACAGGATCACCGCGCCATCCTGAAGCGAGCCGTCGTTGAGGAAACGCCCTCCGTCCGTGAGGATGCGCGTCCCCTCGCGGATGGCGTCGTCGCTCATACCCAGCATCTCGCGCAGCAGAATGTGCTGCGAGGCTTGATGAGGGTTGAGCGGCAGTACCACGGGGTAGGGGGCCAGACCGATGCAGGCCACGTGCACAAAGATATCGCGGTGAGCGTTCCGCACGCCCTGCGGTGAGCGGGGATATCCATTCACCTCGGCCATCGTCTCGTAGTGGGCGCGGCGCACGCCTGGTTGCGGGCGGAGCACGACGACGTCCCCCTCCCGCAAGCGTCCGAATTCATCGGCTGCCGCAACGCCCCCCGGCTGGTACAAGAGGGGATGGAGCCGACCCTGTCGGATCAGCAGCACCGAGGGCGAAGCGTCCACGGTCGGGCCGCCAGAGGCATCGATCAGTTCACTGTAAGTCAGCGGGCGGGACAGGCGGTACGTCGCGGGTGCATTCACCGCCCCTACCAGCGCCACATGGATTGAGGCTGTGCGCTCGGCCTCCGGCGGGGTCGGCGGGGGAACGGGTCGGACCGGCTCGCGCGGCGTCATTTCCGCCGGTGGAGAGACAGACTGACCCCAGGCCGCGGTCACGGCCGCCAAGGCGCATCCCAGAATCAGAAGCGACACGTCGCGCTGCAGTCGTGTCATTTCCGGACCTCGTCGGTCGTTCCGCCGCCGCTCTGCCGCGGTGACGTTCCCTGCGGGCGCACTTCCACCGTGTGGCGCCACGGCTGGTCATGTTGCTGAAATCGGCAGCACAGGAACTTCCCCGACAGTTGAATCCCCCCGAACAATCCGTGCTTCCGTTCTCGCAGTGTGGACCAGCGGCGGAATCTGCCGCTCCTTGGCCGGTCGCAACGGCGGTGGCCGGCGGACTCCACTCCAGCGGCCGATTCCCTGGAAGCGCGCCGCACCTCCGATCAGACACCGGTGCCCCCTCAAATCCTCCTGAGACCCAGCCACAGGCGCGTCCACCAGTTCGACGGCAGATCGGGTTGCAGGAGAGACGCCTCAAGACCGCGACGGCGGAGCACGTTCTGGGCTGCCAGATAGCCGCTGCGGACGGCACTCTCCATCGTGGCCGGCCAGCCGGTCGCCGTCCAGTCCCCCGCCAGTTGCAGATTCGGCGTCGGCGACTGTTGCGACGGGCGCAGGGCATCGATCCCGGGAGTCACCGAAAACACCGCCCGTTGCTCAGTCACCATCCGCCAATGACACACCCGGGCCTGGCGCGCCGTCGGCCAGATCGCCGCTAACTCGTCGAGGACCCGGTCTCGGACCTCTTCCTGCGACACTCCCCGCAGGGAGCGACTTGCGCTGATGACCACCTGATATCCGTACCTCGCGGGCGGATCGACGCGGGAGCGAACGGCCGTCTCCTCTGACGGGGCACCACCCGCAGCAGGCCGTGCAAAGATCCATTGACTCAACCGGCCGATCAGCACCGCCTGACGGAGCGGCATGAGCGGGCGGTCGAACCACAGGTGCAGGCTGGTGATCGGCGCCGATTCCATTCGGCTCACGCCGCGCAGCAAGGGATGCGCGGCCACGTCGGGAGGGAGCAGATCGAGCAGACGATGCTGGGGAACGGCCAGAATCACCTCATTGCTGCTCAGGCGTTCGCCGCTCCGCAGTTCGAGGGCAGTGATTCGCTGGAGGTCCCCCTCCAGCCGACGGACCGCGGTCTTGAACCGAACTTCGCCGCCGTGATCCCGCAACCAGTTCTGCATCGCTGTTCCATAGAGTTCGTCGAGCGGCACGGTCGGTACGTGCATCTCCCATCCCCGGCGGTGTCGCAGAAAGCCGTCCACGAACACCTTCCGGGCGTGGCCGACGTCCATGCGGTCGAGTGATTCGCTCAGGGCGCTGACGAGCACGACCTCCCAGAAGCGCGACATGAGTCGTTCGGTCTGACCGTGGCGACGGAGCCAGTCGGCAAAGCTCTCGGCGGCGGCGATCTCTTCGGGCCTGAGCCGCGCGAGCCGCCAGAGTCCCCACGCCAGCCGTCGCTTTTCCTTCCATGTCAGGAACTTCAGCCGCGCGAAGGCCGGCGCAAGGTGCAAGGGAGCGGGGAGGAGCGCGGCCTCCAGGTGCGAGGCTCTCCCTTCCGGATCGAGGAACGTCAGCCGGCGTTCCACACGGAGCGCCCCGGCGACGCCGATGGTCCGGCAGAAGTGCAGCCAGTTGGTGCAACATCCCAGGCCGACGTGCTGGCAGTTGTCGACCGTGGCTCCCGACTCCGGATCCACAAACGAGCTGGCGCGTCCCCCCAGACGGTCGCGTGCTTCCAGAAGCACCACCGGGACTCCGTGCCGGCACAGGCCGACTGCGGCGGCCAGTCCCGCCAGCCCGCCGCCGATGATGTGCACGGGAGAGGGTTTCGTCGGTGGTGAGAGGGGGGAATCGGCCGTCACGTTGCGGATTGAACGGACTCTCGGCGCGGTTGGCAACCGATGCTGCGGAGGTCTCCCCCACTCCGAGTGCCGCCCCGCAACGGTCCCCCGCGCCTCGAGCGGCATCCAAGGGGACGTTTGCAACAGCCGCCGTTGCTCCGCATACTGGCGAGGGAGGAAGTCCCCCGCTCCCGCCTTGTCCGCGGGAGGGGGAGCGTTCCGCTCCCGTCCGTCAGCGAACCTTGCGCTTCAGGAGTTCCGTCATGTCCGCCGGCGCCCCCGCCAAACCGAAGAAGTCTGTGAAGGTTCCCGTCGTCAAGGACCAGCCGTTGTTCATCAACGGCCGTTTCGTCGACAGCTCTTCCGGCAAGACGTTCGACGCCATCAATCCGGCGACGGGCGAAGTCCTCTGCCAGGTGGCGGAGGCGGACGCGCGGGACGTCGATCTGGCGGTGAAGGCCGCGCGGCAGGCCCTCTCCGGCCCGTGGAAGAGGATGTCCGCCACGCAGCGCGGCCGGCTGCTGTACAAGCTGGCCGATCTGGTGGAGCAGCACGCCGAGGAGCTGGCGGTGCTCGAATCGCTCAACTGCGGCAAGACGATCAAGGATTCCCGCGGTGACCTGCAAGGGGTTGTGTCGGGTCTGCGGTACTACGCCGGCTTCGCCGACAAGATCGAGGGCCACACCGTCCCCGTGGAAGGGAATTACCTGTCCTATACGCTGCGGCAGCCCGTGGGTGTCGTGGGCCAGATCATCCCCTGGAACTTCCCCCTGCTGATGCTGGCGTGGAAGTGGGGGCCGGCCCTGGCCTGCGGCAACACCATCGTGATGAAGCTTGCCGAGCAGACGCCGCTGACCGGCATGAAGATGTGTGAACTGGCCCTGGAAGCCGGTTTCCCGGAAGGGGTCATCAACGTCCTCAACGGTTTCGGCGAGACGACCGGCGCGGCGATCGTCGAGCATCCCGGCGTGGACAAGATCGCCTTCACCGGGCACGTCGATACGGCCAAGATCATCCAGGCGGCTGCCGCCAAAACCCTCAAGCGGTGCACGTTTGAACTCGGCGGCAAAAGCCCCAACGTCATCTTTGCCGACGCCGATCTCGACCAGGCTGTGCAGGGGGCCTATCACGCCATCTACTTCCACGCCGGCCAGTGCTGCACCGCCGGCAGCCGATTGTTCGTGGAGGAGCCGATCCGCAAGGAATTCGTCGAGCGCCTCGCCGCCAAGGCCCGGCAGCGCAAGCTCGGCGATCCGCTCGACGAGTCCACCGAACAGGGGCCGCAGGTATCGCAGGAGCAGATGGACAAAATCCTCGGTTACTGCGAGAAAGGACAGAAGCAGGGGGCAGAACTGGTCTGCGGCGGCAAGCGGCACGGCGAGAAAGGTTTCTTCGTCGAGCCGACGATCTTCAACAACGTCAAGGACAACATGGACATCGCGCGGGACGAAATCTTCGGCCCGGTGGTGAGCGTGCTGCCGTTCAAGAACTTCGACGAGATGCTCCAGCGGGCCAACGACACCTACTACGGCTTGGCCGCCGGCATCTGGACCCGCGACCTCACCAAGGCCCACACCTATGCCCGCGAAGTGCAGGCGGGGACGGTGTGGATCAATTGTTACCACGTCGTCACCCCGCAGACCCCCTTTGGCGGCTACAAGATGAGCGGCCAGGGTCGGGAGAACGGCGAGGCGGTCCTCGAACACTACACCGAGATCAAGACCGTGACGATCAACCTGGGGGAGGAATAAATCCCGCGGAGAGACGCGGCTGATGGAGGCGCGTCCGGGGGGCGGGTGGCAGCCGGCAGCAGCCATTTCCGGCCGCTTTTTCCGCTTCCGTTCCTCCATTGACACAGGCGTTACACTACAGCCCCATGGATCGGCTGTCCGGTCCATGGTTTTTTTGTTGAGACTCCCCCAGCCCCGATTCACCGACGCGTCCAAAGCCCGGCGTTGGCAACGCCGGGCCCCCCTGTTGGCAACGCCGGGTCTTCCCGTTGGCAATGGTGCGTTGGCAATGGTGGGTGCAGCCGGGTTTCGTCTCCTGGATCCCTCCTCCATGACCAAACACATCTTCGTCACCGGCGGCGTCGTCAGTTCTCTCGGCAAGGGGCTGACCTCGGCCTCGATCGGCCTGCTGCTCGAACGCCGGGGGCTGCGGGTGCGGATGCAGAAGCTCGACCCCTATCTCAACGTCGATCCGGGGACGATGAGTCCCTACCAGCACGGGGAGGTCTACGTCCTCGACGACGGCAGCGAGACCGACCTCGACCTCGGCCACTACGAGCGCTTCACCAACAGCCCCCTCTCGCGGCAGTCGAACTACACCACGGGGTGGATTTATCGCAGCATCATCGAGAAGGAACGCCGCGGAGAGTACCTCGGCGGCACGGTGCAGGTGGTGCCGCACGTCACCGACGAGATCAAGCAGGCGGTGCTCGATCTGGCGGGACCGGACGTCGACGTCGTCATCACCGAGCTGGGGGGGACCGTGGGGGACATCGAGGGGCTGCCGTTCCTGGAAGCCTTCCGCCAGATTCCGCTCGACATTGGCCGCGAGAACTGCCTGTTCATCCATCTCACGCTGGTGCCGTACCTCAAGGCGGCCAAGGAGATGAAGACCAAGCCGACGCAGCACAGCGTGGGGCTGATGCGGCAGATCGGCATCCAGCCGGACATCCTCATCGTCCGCACGGAACGCCCCCTGGGCCGCGAGCAGTGCGAGAAGATCGCCCTGTTCTGCAACGTCGAGAAACGTGCGGTGATCGAGGAACAGGACAAGGAGCTGTCCATCTACGAAGTTCCCATCGGACTGGCCGAGCACAAGCTCGACAAGCTGATCATCGACAAGCTCGGGATCGCAGCGGGGGAGCTCGACCTGGACGACTGGAAAGACCTGCTGCACCGCATCCGCAACCCGCAGCAGGAAGTGACGATTGCGGTGGTTGGCAAGTACATCGACCATCGCGACGCCTACAAGTCGATTTACGAATCGCTGGCGCACGCCGGGTTTGCTCATTCGGCACGGGTGATCTTCAAGCTCATCGAGGCCGAGGAACTGACCGTCAAGGACCCGGAGGAACTGCTGGCGGGGGTGGACGGCCTGCTGGTGCCGGGGGGCTTCGGTTACCGGGGGATCGAGGGGAAAATCCGGGCCATCCAGTTCGCCCGGGAGAGCGAACTGCCGTTCTTCGGCATCTGCCTGGGGATGCAGTGCGCGGTGATCGAATTCGCGCGGCACGTGCTGGGACTGGAGCGGGCCAACAGCACCGAGTTCGCGGAAGAGACGCCTTATCCGGTGATCTGTCTTCTGGAGGACCAGAAACGGATCATCGACAAGGGGGGGACGATGCGTCTGGGGGCGCAGCCCTGCCTCCTCCAGCCCGGCTCCCTGGCTGCCCGCTGCTACTTTGGACACGCGGCCGGCGGGGACCGCTCGACGCTCCAGGTCACCGAGCGGCACCGACACCGGTATGAATTCAATCCGGAGTTCCGCCAGCAGTTTGAGGCGGCCGGCCTGCACGCGACGGGAGTCAGTCCCAACGGCCAGCTTGTGGAGGTGATCGAGCTGGCTCACCATCCGTGGTTCCTGGCAGTGCAATACCATCCGGAATTCAAATCCAAACCGCTGGCGCCGCATCCCCTCTTCACGGGATTTGTCGAGGCGGCCATCACTCACCGCCAGGAACGGACGCAAGTCCACGTATAAGAGCCACCGGACAATACCGTCTGTCTGGGCCAAAAACGCTTCATTTTTCGAGTGCAGCCCGGGTTTTGTCCGGTGGCTCCAAGCCGTGGTGCCTGAGCTTCGACGGACGTGGCTGTCGGTGTCGCCTGGGCCTGTGACGTCGGACCTTCCCCTCGCGGGCTGGGACTGGCGACCCTGTCGAGGAGTCGCCAAGCCGCCTCCCGTGGACGGTCCGCGGTTGCGCGATCGCGCGATCGGGTGGAGAGGGATTCCGATTGCAGCATCCGACGAATTCGGGTAGGGTCCCGCCCCGAACGGAATGTCCCCTGCACGACGGAGACGTCGCCGGCGGAGCGGTGCCTGCTGCGCGGCCGTGGCCAGACGACGGCTGCGCGGCCAGCCCCCCGCCCGGTAGTCAGGGGGGGATCGCGGCCGTCCGCCGGAGGCGGGGCCGGAATCGCGGCAGGGAGGCTGCGGCATGTCGTCACGACCGCTGTTTCGCTTCATCCATGCGTCCAATCTGGAACTGGACCGCTGTTGCGCCGTGGAGGGGGAACTCAGCTCCGACCAGTTGCGGATGCTGGTGGACGCCCCCTTCCGTGCGGCGGAGCGGGTGTTCGAGACCGCTCTGCGTGAAAAGGCGGAGTTGATCCTCCTGGCGGGGGGGGTGTTTGCCGGCGTCCGGCCGAGCACATGGGGAGCGAGCTTTCTGGCCCGTCAGTGCGAGCGCGTGGGGCGGGAAGGAATCACCATTTATTGGGCGGAGGGTTCGCCGGAGCGGCACAACGCCTGGCCGCGGTTCGTCCCCCTGCCTCGGAACCTGATACTGGGAGACCCCCACACCCGCCGCCGGTCTGCGCTCGTCACGACCGGACTCGTGCCGGTGGAGCTGATCTGTCATGACGATCCGGTGGAACTGCGGCGGTCGACGCTGCCGCTGTGTGCGTCGGACGTGCTGCCGCCGTTCGCCATCGGTATTCAACTCCGTCGTTCGGAGAGAGGTTCCGTTCCGGAAGAGACTATCGGCGGCAGCGACGTCGACTACCGGGCGGTGCAAGGGACCGGTCCGGCGACGACGTTTGCGGCTGCGCAAGGCATGGCCCGCAGCGCCGGTGCTGTACAGCCGCGGAATCGCCACGAGGGGAGCGTCGGCGGTTGCCTGGTGGTGGAAGTGGGACGGAAATATGCGCTGGGGACGCGGTTCGTCGAGACCAATTCCCTCCGCTATCACAACGAGTCTCTGGTGGTGAACGATTCCCTCAACTGGGAGGGGTTCCGCCGTCTCGTGCATGCGCGGACAGACGACGTGTTGCAACATGCCGCCGCCGACGCCGTCGCGTTTCACTGGCAGGTGGCAGGGCACGGACCGGTGCTGGATCGGCTGATCCGGCCGGAGGCCGCCCGAGAACTGGAGCGGGAGTTGCAGGAAATGTACGGACGTCGCCGGCCGACGGCCTGGGTCACCGAGTTCGAGGTTTCTCCGGACGCCGTGCTGGAGGCGCGCTGGCAGCGGGAAGCGACGCCGTTCGGGACGTTTGTCCGCACCCTCGAGGCCCTGCCGCTGGCAGCGGCCGAAAGGGATTTCGCAGCTCTCGTCGATCCGCAGTCCCCCGCGGCAGCAGGGCCAGCGCCGCAGTCGGCGGACCAGAAAGTGTCGGGACCACACTTTCAGACCGTGGTGAAGTCAGCGGCGCGGCGGCACGCAGCGGACATCCTGAGGGACTTCCCGCGTTAGGCCGGACGAGACAGACGGCATCCATCCAGAGAGGGGGGAATCTCCCCGCATCTCTCCCGCTTACGACAACCGGCATTCCCATGCGACTGACGGACATTCAGATCGACGGATTCGGCGTGCTGGCGGGCGTGCAGTTTGAGGAGCTCGCCCCGGGACTGAACGTGGTGCACGGCCCGAACGGCTGTGGCAAGACCACGCTGTTGCAGTTCCTGCGCGGTGTGTGGAAGGGATTTGACGAAGCTCGCTGCCGTCGCTTTCTCCCCCCGCTCGCCGGAGGGACGCCGGGGGGATCGATCGGTCTGACCGGCGGGGAGCGGAGTTTTCGCATCACGCGGCAGGCCCTCCCCAACAACACCGACCACCTGGCCATCGCCGTCCGTCGCGGCGGCGCCGACGACGGCTCGGTGCTGTGGGCCGTCCTGGAAGCCCTCAGTCCCGAACTGGTCGAGCTGCTGTACACGGCCACGGCGCCGGATGCACCGTCGCTGGAACGACTGCTCCAGGCGTCTGCCCGCGACGGCATCCCGCTCCGCGGGCGGCGGAAACCATCGAGCCGACTGGAGGAACGGCTGAGCGACGTTCGCCGCCGGCGAACGATCCTGCTGGGAGGCGATGGCGCCGTCGGCGAAACCCAGCGGCTTCGTGACGCCTGCCGGGAATCGGCGCGGGAACTGGCCGCACTGCAACAAGAGGCGGATCGGCTGCGGGAGGAACTGGCCTCGCGGTTCGGGGAGCTTCTCGCCCAGATCGACCGACTGGCCGAACGTGTCGAGTGGCTCGACTTGGAACGTCAGGCCGTGGAGACCGATCTGGCGGAGGCAGAAGCGGCAGCGACGGTTGGCACGACGCCGCGCGAAGTGGTGGTTGTGGCTTCCTCAGCCCACGAGGAGCTCTCCCAGCAGGCGGCTGATCTCGATCGACGCATCGCCCAGGCCCGCAGTGTGCTGGCGGACGTGGCCCAGGATCGGATGCAGGTCAGCGTGCGGCAGGCGGAGTCGGCCGGCCTGACGCTGGCCGACGTTGGCGAAACGTTGCAGCAGCAGCGGCAATTGCTCGCCGCACTGGAACAGTGCGTGCTGAGCCTCCGGGAGACTGCCGAGGGCGTCTTCCCCGACGCCCCGTCACAGGGGGTCGAGTTCGCCGCTCAGGCGCGCCACGCGGTCCGCGAGATCCAGCAGCACCTGTATCAGCTCTGTCAGCGAATGGCCCGGTTGGAGCAGGTCCATCAACAATGGGTCTGCGTGGCAGAGCGGTCGCGGCTGGACCGGTGCGAGGCGGAAGTGGCGGAACATCTCGCGCGGTTACAACGCGAGCGGTCGCGGCTGTTGGCCGCGGCACCGGAATGGGCGGCCCTGGAACATCCGACGCGGCAGGAACGCCTGGCCTGCCACTGCCGTGAACATCATCGCTTCACCACGCCCCCGGGGAGCGCCGTCGAGGTGAGAAGCACTCCCGCGGCGGCGACCGTCCCGCCGTTGGCTGCCTGGCGGGAGCGGCTCCAGGTCCTGACGGCCCAATGGGAGCAGGCCCGTCAGGCATGGCGCGAGGCGCTCTCGCTGCAGGCCGAATGGGAGATCGAGCGGTCCCGACTCGTCGTGCTCGAGCGGCGGATCGCCGAGCAACAGATCGAAGTCGAACATCGCGAACGGCAACTGGCGGCGCGGCTGGTCGAAGGACAGGCGTTGCTCGTTGTCGAGGCCGGGTTGCTCAAGATGCAGTCCACGCTGCAGGAGGACGAACCGGCCCCGGTGATCGCCGAGGCCTCCGCGTACCTGCGGGAATTGACCGCCGGCCGTTATCAGGCGCTGCAGGTGACGGGGGAGACGCTGGAACTCTCGGCCCTGAATGACAGCGGTGCGGCGGCGCCCCTTTCGGCCCTCAGCCGCGGAACTCTGGACCAGGTGGGACTCAGCCTGCGGATCGCCCTGGCCGAGGAGTATGCGCGGCGGGGAGTGTCGCTGCCGCTGGTGATAGACGAGGTGCTGGCCGACAGCGACCCGGACCGGATCGACGTCGCCATTCGGTTGCTGCAGCGCGTGGCGCAGAGGCGGCAGATTCTCTATCTGACGTGCCAGGAACATCTGGCGGCGCGGTTTGAGGCGGCGGGAACACCCGTGCGGAGTTTTCCCGGGACTCGCCGCACGACCCGGAGCGTCACGGTCCATCGTCCGGCAGCAGCCGCACACGAGCCGAGCGGAGTTCTACTTCGGCCGCATGAGGTGGCTGCGACGGAAGCCCCCCCGCTTTCCGGCCATCCTCCGGCGCCGACGGAGCCTCCGGCCGTGGAAGGGGACCTCTCGGGCGCTGCTTCGGAGACGGGCGTCGATCTCGCCCTGCTGGCGGGCGGGGCGGCGGGGTCCATTCATCCCTCCGAGCCGCACTGGCTGCGCGTCACCAGCCCCGTGAGTGTGATTCCCTCGGTGGGAGAGCAGATGGCCCGGCGGCTGGCGGCGGCGGGGGTTCGCTCGGTCCGCGACCTCGTGGAGCTGGACTCCGAAGAAGCCCAGCACCCCTTGCAGAGTCTGCAAATCACCCCCGCGCAGTGGCGCATCTGGCAGGCGGAAGGGCGGTTGCTCTGCTGCGTTCCGCACCTCACCGGCCGCGACGCGCAACTGCTCGTCGCCGTGGGCATTCTTGTCCCGCAGGAACTCGCCCAGGAGGATGCGGACGAATTGGTGCGAAAGATCGATCGTCTCCGCGGCGACGGCCGCAGCGGGTGGACGGTTGCCGGCTTCGTCTGGCCTGATCGCCGCACGGTGGCCCGCTGGATCGCCTGGGGGCGACAGGCCCGTAGCTGGCGCGAGGCGTGCGAAGGAGTCCGCCGTCACGCGCGAGCCGCGGGGATGGCGGTCGGCCAGTCTGAGACGCCTTCTTCCCAGCCGGAGGAAGGGAGCGGTGAACAGCGCCGCCGGCTGCGGATCGATCAACCGTCGTCGTTTCGCGGACCCCTGCACCGCCGCCGCTTCGGTCATCGCGGCCGCGCGGGCCGCATCTTGACCTCCTCGGAGCGCGAACGGACCGTGGGGGACGAGGTACCCGTCCCGGCGACGCCCACTCCACAAGCGGCCCCGCTCTCCACCAGCTCGCCGGCGGACGCACCCCCGGAGCGATTGCGGTTCTTCCTCGACCTGTCCAGCCGGATCGTCGAAGCTCCCTCGATCGGTCCCACCACCGCGCGGCGGCTGGAGAAGATCGGCATTCTGACCGTCGCCGACCTCCTCAACCGCGATGCACAGCAGATCGCCGACCGTTTGCAGCACCGCCGCGTCACTGCGGATGCGATCCGTCAGTGGCAGGACCAGGCGCGGCTGATGTGCTGCATCCCCGAACTCCGTGGTCATGACGCCCAGGTGCTGGTCGCCTGCGGGTTGACCGATCCCGAGGCGATTGCGCGGTTGTCGTCCCAGGCGCTGTTCGCCATTGTGGGCCCGTTTGTGGCAACGCGGGAGGGGCAACGGCTGCTCCGCTCGGCCAAAAGCCCCGATCTGGAGGAGGTTGCCCGGTGGATCACCTGGGCGCAACAGGCGCGAACGCTCAAGGCGGCGTAGCGGGTGAACGACGAGACATCCCATGACCGGCCGCCTGTTTCGCGGCGGTCTCCGACCCACCCCAGCGGCCGAAAATGCCGGGCATTTCGGCCGGCGGAAGCACATTCTGCCGCTGGCGGCGGGCTTCTCGGGAGGGAGTTGCAGCCGCCGTTGTCTGTGTCGGCCATCGCCCCCTATAAGCCGCCGGCCTTCAGCATCGGAGGGATTCCGATTCGAGCACCGTGGGAACCGGCTGGTGGTTCTCTCCCCCGCGGGGTGGTGAGCCGCCGGTTCGAGACCTCCAACGTCACTTGCCCATGCCGGCCGTCGTTCGACAGCTCCGACCACCGCTGATTCCCGCCGCTCGGTTCTGCCTGCCGTCCGGGGGAATGCGGTGCGCGGCTGCGCGGCTGGTGCTGTGGGCGGCGCTGCTGGGGATGTGCGGTTGCCGATCCTCCGGCAACGCTGTGGACAATCCGGTGGTCGGTCCCAAGCCCCCCCGGATGGCGGAGGAGATTCTCGCGCAGCTCGAGGCCGCGGACGGCCGGTCCCCGGAGTCGAGCGAGACGACCAGCGGCGCGGAGGCCGCCTCGAAGGAACAGCAGATTCTCCAAGTTGCTGCCACGCAGGAGGTGATCCGCGACGAGGATGTGGCGGCGCGGGTCAATGGCAAGCCCATCTTTGTCTCGGAGGTGCTGGAGCGCTACCGCCCCGCTCTGGAGGAGCAGCGGTCGCGCATGTCTCCGCAGGCCTACCACCAGTTGCGGCGGCAGTTGATCGAGAAGGAGCTGGAAGGGCACATCGAGCAGGCGCTGGTCCTCGACGCCATCCGCAAGAAGTTCAAGACGGAGCAGTGGGAAGAACTCCAACAGCGGCTGGATGAGTTCTTCTACGAATCCGAGCTCCCCGATCTCCAGGAGCGGTTGGAGGCCAAAAGCCTTCAGGAAGTGGAAGCCACTCTGCAAAAGCATGGTACCACGCTCTCGGCCTATCGCCGGGCGTGGGGGGACCGGCAGCTCGCCGCTCAGTGGGTGCGCGAGCAGCTCCCCACGGCCAGCGTGTCGCGACAGGAACTGCTCGCCGCCTATCAACAGCGGATCGACCAGTACCGCGAGCCGGAACAGATTCGCTGGCAGCAGTGCTGGATTTCGAACGTCGCCAGCGGCGGTCGCGAGGGAGCGCGGGCCCGCATGCAACAGGCCGTTGAAGACCTCAAAAACGGCATGAGCTTCGACGACGTGGTGCGGAAACACTCCGACGGCCCCCTGGCCAAGTCCGGAGGACACTGGGATTGGGCCAGTCCGGACAGCCTCGCCAACGACCGCCTGTGCCAGACGCTGCAGGAACTGCAAGTGAATCAGGTCGGTCCGGTGATCGAGGATGAGCGCGGGTTCCAACTGGTCAAACTGACGGGCCGGCGTCCAGCCAGCGTCAAACCGTTTGAAGAAGTCCAACAGGAACTGCGGGAGTCCCTGCTCCAGCAGAAACGTGAAGCCGCCGCCAAGGAGCTGATCCAGAAACTCCGGGCGGAGGCGCACATCGAGACCATGTTCGACCGTCAGAAGCCCCGCTCCTGACGATCGTTCGGCAGTCGCGGCCGGAGGCGAGTCCCGCCAGGGGCAGGATTCGCCGCTCGCGCCCGACCGACCATTCCTCCCCTTGACCCGGAGAGTGAGCCTGACCTACTAGGCGACCTCTGCGAGTCTCCCTCCCCACGTCGAGTTCACTCCCGTTCCCATCAGTCCAGTCACGGCCGGCAGCGCCAGGGATGGCGCGAGCGTTCCGGGGATTGCGACGGCCTCGTCGCGCGTCCCCGGTGCATCTCACCTCCTTTGCCGTTCGGCCTTCCATGGGTTCCGCAATCATGGCGCGTACACGACTTCGCCTTGTCGACTTCCCGGGCATGAAGGAGGGTCCCACCTTGTTCAGGAGTATCGGTTTAGTGATGTGCGGCGGACTGGTGGCCGGCAGCCTGTGGTTGTCGGACCGCGCCTTCGCTCAGGAGCCGTTCCCCCCGGCGGATGGTTCCGCCACCCGGGCCGCCCCCGCCCCGGACGTCGACCGCCGTCGGGTCCAGGACTATTTGAGTCAGGCCCAACAGGCCTGGCGTGCCGGGAATCGCGATCAGGCGACGCGGCTGGCACTGACCGCCGATCAACTGGCTCGCGAAGCCGGTCTGACTTTCGGCCCCAATGAACTCAGCCCCGGCGCCTTGCTGGCGGAGATTCAGGGTCTGGTGCCGGCCAACCCCCGTGCCGCAGCGGTCCCCCCGGCCAATCCTGCCGGCCAAGGGACGGACCCCGGCCAGCATCACCGTCACGTCCAGAACCTGCTGCAGTCCGCCGAGTCGGACCTGCGGGCCGGCCGCTTTGACGAGGCCCTCGACAAGGCCCACCGCGCTGAGTTGTACGCCGCCCGCAACGGCGTGAAGTTCGGTCCGGTGGACCTCCGCCCGGAACACATCGCCTCGCTGGTGCGTCGCCAGAACCCCGCGGCGGCCGCAGCCCCCGCCGCCGTCCCTTCACAGGCTCCGAGCACCCAGGCGCCGCCCCAGGTGGCCCTCGCTCAAACGACACCCACGCCGTCTCAGCCGGGCGCGCCGGCTCAGAACCCCGCGGCCCTCAAACAGCACGTTCAGGAGCTCCTCGCGGCCGCCAGACATGAACTCCAGCAGCAGAACTTCGCGGAGGCGCGGAGCCTGGCGCTGGAGGCCCGCAAGTACGACGGCATGGTCGCCTACAGCATCTTTGACGACCGTCCGGACCACGTCCTGGCCGACATCGAGCGCAGCACTCAAACCACCATCCTCGCGGCGTCGCCTCCCGGCCGAGGGGTCGATCCCAACGACACTCGTCGGCAACAGGCCGTCACGATGCTCCGCGAAGCCGAGGCCCATCTCCAGGCCGGCCGGCTGGACATCGCCGAGCATCTGGCCCGTCAGGCGCAGCAGATGGGGGGCACCTTTGACGTCACTGATCCGCGGCCGGAAGTCGTCCTGCAGGACATTCACCACCACCGCATCGCGATGAGCCGGCAGCCGGGCGGTTCGTCCAACGGCACCATTCAGCAAACGGGCGGCGCTCTCGATTCCGCCCCCGGTGTCAACGCCGATGCCAAGGCTCAGGCCACGGCCCTTCTCCAGGCCGCCCGCCAGGCGATGCAGGAGAGTCAATGGGACCTGGCCGTCGAATACGCCCAGGCCGCCGCGGAGTTCGACGTGACCTATGGATTGCTGGAGGACCGGCCCGACCGCGTGCTGGCCGACATCACCCGGCTCATGGAGCAGGGGGTACATCAGGCAGGGGGAGCGCTTCCCGTGCGGACGCCTGCGCAACCCGGTTCCGAGAAGGAACGGGCGCAAGAACTGCTCGCCCGCGCGGAACAGGCCCTCACGCAGGGGGACCTGAACACCGCCCGTCGACTGGCCCTGGAAGCCGATCAGCTCGATGTCGCCTATGACCTGCTGGAGGTGCGTCCGGACGCCCTCCTGGCGGAGATCGAACGAATCGCCGCCGGCGGAGCTCCCGTGGCGGCCGCACCCCGCCGTGACTCTCTGGTCATCCCCCCCGGCGCCACCGCCGAGGAACTGTATCAGCTTGGCCTCTCGGCCCTGCGGAGCGGCAATCGCGAAGGGGCGCGCGACGCCTTCCTGGCCGCCCACCACTCCGGGCAACCCCTGGATCCCGTTCGCCGCCGGAAGTTGCAGGACTACCTGGCCGAACTGGCCGCTCCCAGCAGCGTCCGCACGGCGGGGAGCCAGCAGTCCCTGGACCTGAATGCGGGGGCTCAGGACCCCTTCCTCACCACGACTTCGCAGCGTCAGGAAATTCGCTCCGACCGCCTCCGGACGCAGGTCCTCGAAGCCATCTATCAGGCGGAAAAAATTCGGGAGAAGCAGCCCGAGCAGGCGCTGGAACTCCTCACCAGGACCAGCGCCGAGGTGAACGCGGCTGAGATCAATGAGCAGGAGAAATCGCGGCTGTTGGCGTCGCTGGAGAGCACCACCGCCTCCCTCGAGACCTACCTCCAGCAGCGCAAGCCCCTCATCGAGCTAGAACGCCGCAATGCCGAGGTCCGCAACCAGATTCGCGTCGAACGCGAGACGAAGCTGCGGATCGAGCAGGAACTGGCCGCACTCGTCGAGAAGTACAACGAACTGATGGAACAGCGGCAATTTGCGGCCGCCAACCACGTCGCCCGCCAGGCGCAGGAACTCGACCCCAAGAATCCCGTGGTCGTGCAGATGTACTGGCAGTCCACCTTCGCCGCCCGCAACGCCGACAACGAAGACCTCAAGAACCGTAAGGAGGAAACGTTCATCGGCGTGCTGCGCGACGTCGAGTGGGCGCCCGTCCACAACATCCGCGACAACCACCCCGTCGACTATCCCAAGGATTGGAAGTCGATCATCGAGCGCCGCCAGGCGCAGCCCACCGACCTCGACGAGCACACGGAGGAGGAACTCCGCGTTCGCGAGTCGCTCAACAAATCGGTTTCGCTCCACTTCGACGAGGAGCCGCTGGGAGCGATCATGCGGCACATCGCCGACACCTTCCTGATCAACGTCACCATCGATGAAAAGGGGTTACTGGAGTCCGGCATCACCTCCAGCACCCCCATCACGATCAACGTCGACGGCATCCGGCTCAAAAGTGCCTTGAATCTGATTCTCACGCCGCTCGATCTCAGTTACATCGTGGACAACGAGACGTTGACGATCACCAGCCGGCTCCGCCAGCAGGGAGACCTCAAAGCCAAGGTCTACCCCGTGGCCGACCTGGTGGTACCGATTCCGGTGGCCTCCCCCGTCACGCAGTTCCAGCCGGGGACCGGTTTCGGATTCAATTACAATAACCTGCCGACCGCCGGCAACATGCCCAACGGCGGCGGGTTTGGACAAGTTCCGGACCCGATGGCCGCTCAATTCCCCGACTTGCTCGGAGGAGGACAAAAGGATGGACTGCCCGGATCGAAAGGGATTCTGAACTACGACTTCCAATCGCTGGCGGATCTCATCCAGTCCGTGGTCGAGCCGGATAGCTGGGCCGAGTTCGGCGGACAGGCCACCATCACCCAGCACGAGAACACGCTCAGCCTGGTCATCCGCCAGACGCAGCGCGTGCATCAGGAGATCGCCGACCTGTTGACGCAGCTCCGCCGGCTGCAAGACCTGCAGGTCTCGATTGAAGTCCGGTTCATCACCGTCAGCGACCGGTTCTTCGAACGGATCGGCATCGACTTCGACTTCAACGTGCAGGACACGGTGGGCGGGCCGATCGCCAACAACGACTTCAGTCCGCTGCCGGCGTTCGGTGTCCCGGACAGCAACTTCGGCTCCACTGGTGCAACGACCACGCAACAGCAAGGCCAGGGCCAGGGGGGTCAGCAGGCCCAGGGTGGCTCTCAACCCAACGCCCCCTTCGGTCCCACGCCGCTGATCAACCTCCAGGGACGGGACAGTTGGCCGGGTCGCACGGTCGTCGGCCTGATCGGGGAAAACACCTTCAGCCCCGATCTGGACATCCCCTTCCGTCAGGGATCGTTCGGGCTGAGCGCCCCCTCCTTCGGCGGCTTCCAGGCGGATGCGGGGATCAGCTTCGGCCTGGCCATCCTCTCGGACATCGAAGCGTTCCTGTTCGTCAACGCCGCACAGGGAGATACCCGGTCCAACATCATGTTCGCTCCCAAGATCACGCTCTTCAACGGTCAGGTCGGGACGATCCGCAGTGCCTTGATCCGACCGTTCGTCGTGAGCGTGATCCCGGTGGCCACCGGCCTGGTGGTCGGCTTCCAGCCGATCATCCAGCCGATCTTTGACGGCGTGCAGATGAGGGTGCGGGCGGTCATCTCCGCCGATCGACGCTATGTCCGACTCGCCGTCTTACCCGTCTTCAACAACGTCACTGACGTCTTCACCTTCAGCTTCATCGGCGCTGGAGCCGCCGGTGGCGGCGTCGGCGGCGGACTGGGCGCCATCGGCGTCGGCGGCGGACTGGGCGCCATCGGCGTCGGCGGCGGCGTGGGCGGCGGACTGGGAGGCGGCGTCGGCGGCATCGGAGGCGTCGGCGGCCAGCAACAGCAGCAAGGCCAGCAAGGGGCCGGAACCGCCGCCATCACCGTGCAGCAACCCGTCGTCGATCAAGTGACGGTCGACACGGTCGTCACCGTCCCCGACGGCGGCACCGTGCTGCTGGGGGGCGTCAAGCGGCTGCGGGAGCAGCGGCTCATGGCCGGCGTCCCGATCCTCAACAAAATCCCCTATGTCAGCCGGCTCTTCAAGAACACCGGCGTCGGCCGGGAAACCGACAGCCTGATGCTCATGGTCACCCCCCGGATCATCATCGGGGAGGAAGAGGAGGAACTCCTGGGCATCCCCCCCTCCTCATAAGGGACACGGAGGAACGTCACCGTCGACCGCGGTCGACGGCGGTGACAGTGGCCATTCACGTCCGCTTCCCCCCCGCGGACGTGAATGAGACGGGCCGGCCCGGAACCTGTGCATCCCGACAGGCGCCGCCGGCCATCACAGCGGCGGCCGGTTGACTCCCCCCCAACCGGCCCCGGGACCCGATGTGAGCCTGGGTCGTGGACCGTCGCGCGGAGCGGGTTCCGCGCGGCGGTTTTTGCTTGCGCAACGTGATGCTCCCGCTCCACCTTCCTCCTGTTGCGCTCCTCCCGCCGAACGGAGCTCAACACTTACCGCGGCACAATCGCCAGCACTCGGGCCGGACCACCCGTTCCCCCTTCCACCTTGAGAGGAGCGACCATCACCACAAAACCTCCCGGAGGCAACTGCTCCAGTCCGGTGAGATTCTCGATCCCATACCGCCCCGCGCCGTTGACGATGTGGTGCACCTCAAACTTCTGCGAAACGCCGGGATCGATACTCAGCGTATCAACCCCCAGGGCCTTCACGTCCCGCTCGTGAATCAGCAGCCGCGCCGCCTCCGGAGAATAGGACGGAAAATGCAGCCGGCCGAGCGTATCCCGACCGTGATACAACGGCGGGCGGTCCCAGTACCTTCCCCAGCCCGTGTGCAACAGCACAATCGCTCCCGCCGGAATGCGGCCATGACGCTCCTCCCAGGCGCGGACGTCCGCCACCGTCAGTACGGCGTCGGCGTCCCTCTCGGCGCGGCCGCTGATGTCCAGGACGACTCCCCGGCCAATCAACTGCTCCGCAGCGAGTGAAGCCACGTCCGGTTGATTCGCCTCGAAGTGGTTCGGAGCATCAACGTGCGTGCCGATGTGCTCCGGAAATGACACCGCCTTGGAGAGGACGCCGTCCCGTTCCAGCGTGGCGATCGTCCGGAGCCGGAACGGCTCGTATTGCTCGCCCGGCCAGTAATTGGTCCGCTCGTTGAGTGGATAACCGAGGTCCACCAGCCGCACGCGTCCTTCGGCGACATCCCCGAGTGTGACGCCTTGCAGCAGGTCGGCCGCCGCCACCACCCTTGCCGCGGACAAGCCAACCAGCGCCAGCAGGACCGGCAGTCTTCCCGTGCCCCGCGCCGCCTCGTCCCGCAAATCCCTGAACGTCGTTGTCATCGGTCCCTCACTATTTGCCGATTGACCGGTCAGCCCGCACCGAAGGGGTTCCTTGGTACCACAAACCACAATCTGTCGCCCGCGGTATCAAGGTGCTCGTCCGGCGGGCTTCCCGGCCGCTTCATTCCTGCTCGCGTGGACGGCCGGACGGCCCCATGCTCTCATCGAGCAGGTCGATGCCGCGATCGTCCACCACGCCCCTCCCCCCGGCGGTCCACGTCCCATCGGCCAGGCGGCACAACACCTCCAGCACCAGCAGGTCGGTCTGCTGAACGACGTGCCGCGAGCTGCGGCTTCCCAGTCCGCGCAGCAGGGATTCCACCGCCGCGACGTGCATCTGGAGCAGATCGGCCGCCGTGATCCCGCGTTCAACGATCCCCCGCGTGAAACGGAGCGTTTCCGCTTCCAGGGCGTGAGCGCCGGCCACCACCGCCGCCCGGAGCAGATCGCGGTACTCGTCGGCCAGGGCGGCTGCGCCCTCCGCGGCCGGTCCGCGGAGACTGCCGAGAGAGCGTCGCAGCCGCTCCGCCGTCTGCCGTCTCTGTTCCAGAAGCTGCCAGGACTCTCCGGCTTCCCGTTGCAGGCGCTGCCGTCCCTCCGCACCGATCTCGGCGCGCTCGCGAGCCACGGTTTGCCGATGCATGGCGGTGTGAATCCACGGCGCCAGGGCGGAGGAACGCCATCCATTCCGGACGACCAGCAGTTCGAACTCTCCCGCCGCCGCGGCGATGAGCCACGGATCGTCCACCCGATCCGAGAGGACCAGGATGGGGTCCTCGCAACCGGCGGCCCGAATGGCCGAGAGTTGCTCAGCCAGTTCCAGCGGCCGCGCGGCCGCGGCGGGAGTGCCGGCGTCGTCGATGACGATGCAATCGAAGCGTTCGCGGCCCATGTGCTGCGCCCCTTCCGCCAGCGTGCTGCACCAGCGAAAGCGAGGCTGGGTGCAGCCGTAGCGGTCGAGTTCGAGCGTCAGCAGCGTCCACGAAGGCTCCTTGGCGCCCACGAAGAGGAGTTGCAGTTCGCGCGGCAGCCTCCACGAAGGAGGTTTCGGAATCGGGCGCGGCTCCGAGGGACGTTCCGACATGGGGGTCTCCTTCCACCCCAGGGGCTCGTGAGGACCTCACGAGGGTACCACTGCTCCCCACCCGTGGTCGAGTGTGTCCGCGGCCAGACCCCCGGGGGGCCACGGTTCGGGATGATTTCAGGAGGCCGAGTCTCGCGCGGAGGACATCAACCGGCGTGGGTGCGACGGGTTTGTCTTGACGCCTCTGCCTTCAGAAAGTACACCGCCCCTCCTTCCCTTCCCGAGGGCCGGCTGGTCATCTCGCCAGGCCCGACTGTTGAGGGCGCAACAGACCCTCCCCCTCCATGCTGCGCCGCTCACGACGACGCTGTGCGCTCGCTGTCTGTTCCTCGGTTGTGGGGTTCATGACCGCCGGCTGCGGGACGATCCTCTATCCCGAACGCCGCGGGCAACCCACGGGGCGTCTCGACTGGGGGGTGGTAGCCCTGGACGGCCTGTGCCTGCTCCTGTTCTTTGTGCCGGGCGTGATTGCCTTCGCCGTCGATTTCGCCACCGGGGCGATCTATCTCCCCCCGGAACCGCCCTACGGCCCGCTGGGGTCCAGAGCTCCCCCGACGCGCCGCCTGACAGTGCTGCACGTTGCGCCGGATGAGTTGTCGGACGAACGGATGATGGCCGTGGTGTCGGCGCACGTCGGCCGCACGATCCGATGGGATGACACCCACTGCCGCCGCCTCCCCCTGAAGAATCTCGATCAATTCTGGCCGTTGACCGACCGCTTGCTGGCCGAGGAACGCGCGGCGGCACGGTCGAACGTGCTGCGGGCACAGTCGCGCTAGACAGGCTCGCGCTGAAGACATCGCCCCCAACTCTGGAGCAGCAGAGTCGGTGGGGGTCGAGCGGCTGCTTGACCGAGTCGATCGAGTCAAATCGAGATGCTTGTCCCGGTGGAGGACGAGCGACAAGTGCGGCGGTTCCGCGCCGGCCACACTCTGCCTCTGTCCGTCGCAGAGCGGCAGGGTGAGGAGGGTGAGGGTGGCCGCAGAACGGGGGCGGAGGTGAAATCCCGAAGCATCTCGCCCCCCCTCACCCTGATCTTCGCCTCCCCCCGCTGATCGAACAGAGTCGCTTCGCCATCAGCGGGGAGCGGGGAGTTCGTGGATGCGCCCCGCCACCCAGGGCTGCTGCACCCTGGCATGGGCGGAGCACCGGTGGCGGCGATGCCTTCTTTCATGAGTGCGGTTAGAATGGTGCCAAGGCTGGTGCGGCCCCCGGAGGGGTCGTCGGCTCGGGGAGGGTGCGCCATGACGCTGGAATCGAAGCTCGCGGAATTGGGACTGGCCTTGCACGAAGCTCCGAAGCCGATTGCGGCTTACGTCCCCGCCGTTCGCACGGGGAATCTTGTCATTGTCAGCGGTCAGTTGCCCCTCACCGGGCAAACGCTGCTGGCGCAGGGGAAGGTCCCTCGCGACGTCCCCGTCGATCAGGCGCAGGCGGCGGCGGTCCAGTGCGTGCTCAACGGACTGTCAGTCCTGAGGGGAGAACTGAAAGGGGATCTCTCCAAGCTCAAGCGCGTGGTGCGGCTGGGAGTGTTCGTGCAGTCGATGGATGACTTCTCGCAGCAATCGGTAGTGGCGAACGGGGCGTCGGAACTGCTGGAACGGCTGCTCGGTCCCGCCGGCCGTCACGCCCGGGCCGCGGTTGGCGTCAATGCGTTGCCGCTCAACGCCGCCGTGGAGATTGAGTTTGTGTTTGAGGTGGAGGAAGAGGATTAGAAGCAGTGTCACAACCTCCTGCTCCACCCCTCCCGCGGTGCGCGATGCTGCGGGAACTCGCCCCTTCCCCCGGCCTGCGGGCACTCTCTCCCTCACGGGGAGAGCGTGTTGAAACTTGCACCAGGGATTGAAACCCTCATTTCTCCTCCAGGACCCACGACCGACGGACCACCCCGTCATGCATGTCACCATCACCGCCGTCGGACCGGACAACCGGGGTCTTGCGGACCCGATCGTCCACTACGTGACGACCTCCGGCGCGAACATTCACGAGATCCAGATGTACGACCACGATCTGGAACGGTTGTTCGCGATGCTGGTCCGCGTGGAATGGCCGGCGGAGAGGGTCTCCGTGCCCGAGTTGCGGGCGGAGATGGCCGAGATCGGCCGCCGCACGGGTCTGACCCTGCGGGTCTGGTCGCGGGAGGAACATGCCCGTCCGCCGCGGCTGGCGATCTGCACCACCTATCGTCCCGAACCGGCGCTGGCCGTGCTGCGGGACATTCGCGACGGCCGCATTCAGGCTCAGGCGGCGGTGATGATCGGCAACCGTCCGGCCTGCCGCGGCATTGCCGAGCAGTTCGGCGTCCCCTTCGAGAACGTGGGAGACCACGAGGGGAACCCCGACAATTTGCGCATGGCGGCCCTGTTCGACCAGTATGAAGTCGATTACATCGTGCTGGCCCGTTATATGCGCATTCTCCCTCCGCGCATCTGCTGGGAATTCGCCGGAGGGCGGATCATCAATCTCCATCATGGGTTGCTGCCGTCGTTCCCCGGCTTCCGCCCCTATCACGACGCCTACAGCCATCACATGCTGACCTACGGGGCGACGGTCCACTTCATCGTTCCGGAGCTGGATGCCGGCAACCAGATCATCCACCAGAGCACCTTCACGGTCCTGCCGGGGACGCCGCTGGAAGAGATCATCCGCCGGGGGGAGACGGACCACGAGCCGCGGTGCCTGTGCGAAGGACTGCGGCGGGTCGTCGATCGCGAGGTGGAACTGCACTTCCACCGCGTCGTCCGCCGGGGGAGGGGGAAGTGACCGGCGGCCCGGGACGACTCCCCACGAGATTCCAAGGCGCACAACCTGACGAGCCACAACGCGGGTCATGGGAACGGGCCCAGCGGCCTCAGCCCTGACCAGGACCCCGGGGGATTCGCCGCGGTCGCGGCCTGGCTGCGCGTGCACCCGGGACTCTCGTCGCCTAAACTGTCGCCTCCGGGTGATCGCCGCTCCACTTCTCTCTGGAGTCTCCGCCATGCGCCGTCTGATCGCCGTGCTCCCGCTGTTTGTGGTGTGGCTGGTCTCTTTCGCGTCCGCGGCGGAGCGGCCGAACGTGCTGTTCATCGCCATCGACGACCTCAACCACTGGGTGGGGCATCTGGGGCGGCATCCGCAAACCCGGACGCCGCACATCGACCGGCTGGCCCGGCAAGGGGTGACGTTCACGCGGGCCAATTGCGCCGCGCCGGCCTGCAACCCGTCGCGGGCGGCGCTGATGTCCGGTCTGCGCCCGAGCACCACCGGCGTGTACGACAACGGCCAGGATTGGAAGCCGGTCATCACCCGCGAGCAGACGCTCACCTGGCAGTTCCTGCAAGCGGGGTACAACGTCTACGGCGCGGGGAAGATCTACCACGGCAGCGCGCATCGCGAAGGGGAATGGACCGATTACTTGACTCCGCGGGGAGGGACGCCGTTGGCGATGCATCCCTCGGCCCCGAACGACGGCGTGGGAGGGATCAAGTTCTATCCGCTCGCCAATCCGGATGAGGATATGCCCGACTACAAGGTCGTCAGCTACGGCATCGCACACTTGCAGGCGGAGCAGGAGCGGCCGTTCTTCCTGGCCATCGGCCTGGTGAAGCCGCACATGCCCTGGAGCGTGCCGAAGAAGTATTACGATCAGTTTCCCCTCGACGCGATCGAGCTGCCGCCGCACCGCGCGGGGGATCTCGACGACGTTCCCCCGGCCGGCGTCCGGATGGCCAAGCCGGACGGAGACCATGCGCGGATGCTCGCCTCCGGTCGGTGGCAGGAGGCGGTGCGGGCATATCTGGCCGCCATCGCCTTCTGCGATGCGCAGGTGGGTCGCCTGCTCGACGCCCTGGAGTGGTCGCGGTATCGCGACAATACCATCGTCGTCCTGTGGAGCGATCATGGCTGGCATCTGGGAGAGAAGGAGCATTGGCGCAAGTTCGCGCTGTGGGAGGAGGCCGCGCGGACGGTCCTGATCTGGAAGGTGCCGGGCGTCACGTCCCCGGAGGGGGTCTGCGAACGTCCGGTCGATCACATGTGCCTCTATCCGACTTTATGCGAGCTGTGCGGCCTGCCGATCCCGGAGCACGTGGAAGGGGTGAGCATTCGCCCCTTGCTGGCGGATCCCAAGGCCGCCTGGGACCGCCCGGCCCTGACCACGTACCACCGCGACAATCACAGCCTCCGCAGCGAACAGTGGCGGTACATCCGTTATGCCGACGGCAGCGAGGAACTGTACAACCACGATAACGATCCCTCTGAGTGGACGAACGTGGCCGCCGATCCGAACTACGCTGCCATCAAGACGGAGTTCGCCAGGTTCCTTCCGGCGGTGAATGCCCCCGAGCTGCCGCGGATGGAGTGGGGCGCCCAGGCGGAGGCCGAAAGCACGCCGCGGCGGCGCCCGCGGCAAAACAACTGAGCGACTCCGATCACGGTGAGCCGTCCGCGGGGGTCGGGGTCGGAGTCAGTTCTCCCACGACCATGGCGTGGACTTCCAGCTTGGGGACCGTCACCGTAGCACCGGCCGGATGCGCTTCCAGGACGAGGTCGATGCCTTCCGGTTCCAGATGGATGCGGTCAAAGCGATAGTCGGACCGGAAGGTCACGCGGAGGTTGTGGATGGGAACGGTCTCTTCCCGCAGCGGAACGTCCTCGTTCGGCAGGGCGTGAAAGGCGGTCGAATTCAGGTCATTGAAGAGGTGCAGGATCAACCGCTGGCCGTCGCGGGTCGTCTGCCTCATCAAGGTGGCGTGGACGCACATGGGGGCGTCGACGACGACCGGCGGGGGTTGAGCGGCCGCCCAGACGATGGCCTGGTGCAGGATGAGCCGCTGGTAAGGATAGGGGTACAGGTAGTACGCGGCGTCGTAGCCGGCCGGCAGGTAAACGACCCGGCCTGCCCCACAGCGGCGCATCACCGCGCCCGGGAGGAGCGGCGCATCGGGGACTCCTTTCGCTTGCAGGGTTGCTTCGAGAGAGAGGTCGCTTGCGTCTCGGACGGCTGTCTGCACTGCCGGACCCTTGAAGGTGACCGGTTGATCGTTGACGTAGGTGGTCATCAAGCCCTGGTTCAGGACCGACTGCGCGGTCAGCCGGAAGTCGAAGACCTGCTTCCGTTTCTCCCAGTAGTCGGCCGGAAGTGATGTGGCGAAGTTCACGTCGATTTCACTGCTGCCGGTGGAACGGCGGGATTCGGGCCAGCCGCGGAAGTCGACGCCGAAGAGATCCGCCAGAGCGAAGTTGTCCCGGGGATCGCCGAACTCGTTGAACAGCGAGGCGTCGAGACTGGCGACGAGTCCTCCGCCGCGTTCCACGAACTGCCGGATCGCCGCGCACTGGGCCTCATCCAGGCAGGCAGTGTTCGGCAGGATCAGCACCTGGTAGGGGGCGAGGTCCTGAGGATTCAGGTTCCAGTCGTTGATGACCGCCACGGGGAGGTGCATTTCCACGGCCGCGCGGAATGCTCCGAACACGGAGGCGAGATAACGTTCCTCCACGAGTCCCGCCGAGCGTCCGTAGAAATTCCGGGTGTTGTCGCTCATCACGAGCGCACCCCACGGCTCCGGCCGTTTGTGCGTCAACCAGGGTCTCCGCTGCTGCACTTCATCCAGGCAGCGGTAGAGTGCTGGTTGCAGGTGTCCTGGCTGACCGACGGCGATGCTGGGGGCGGCGCCGTACGTCAGGGTCAGCATCATCCGGCGAAGGATTTCCGCGGGAGGAAAACTGTCCTTGCCGTAGGGATTGCCGTGCGAGAGGAGATACGGTTCGCTGAAGGCGACGCGGTGGTTCGTCGTCGCCCAGAGGTAGGCATTGCCGAAGGCCGGCACGATGGTCGCTCCCCGATTGGTTTCATCCAGCCACAGTTCCTGGTCGGGGGCGTCGAACAGCAGGTTCATCCGGGCGGGCATGTTGCGGGGAATGCTCAGGAAGTGGCCGAACCGGCCGGCGTTCGTCGTCCAGGTGACGAGCGCCACTTCCGGCTTGATCCCTTTCAGCCGTTGCTGCATGCGTCGGACCAGAGCCTCCATGCGCCGGTCTGCCCAATGCTGGTAGCGGCGGAACTCCGGAGAGTTCATGTCCGGCTCGGGGATCTCACGCCCCGTCTCTCGGCGATAGTTCTCCCGGCAGTGCCGGCAGTAGCAGACGCCGCCGTAATGCAGGCCGTCGAAACTGAAGGCGTCCACCTGGGGATAGCGCGTGAGGATTTCCTCCAGCAGGTCGATGAAGAAATCCCCGTATGGCCCCAGCAGGCACAGCATCCCCCCGTGCGGGGATTGCTCCAGATCGAGGGATGGAATCTCCGTGGTATTAGTGCCGATCCTGCGCCACTCCGGATGCCGTTCGTAAACCTCCCCCTGGAGGCAGGGGGGACACACCGCCAGAATCCGGATTCCCAGCCGCTGGTATTCGGCGATCTCCCGTTCCAGCCGCCCCAGCGGCACATGCGGACTGCGGCGGTGCAGCAGCCGGCTGTCATAATAAGGAGAGAAGGGGTCGACGAAGCCGAGCTCACTCAGGGCGACGCCGTGGCTGACCGCCGCCTGGCGCTCCGCCGTGTTCATCCCCGACAGCGTGTATCCGCAACCGATGGTCTCTTCCACCCAGGCGGGGATGCGGACCGCCCGAAACGGCACCCTGTCAAAGGGCTGTGACATCACCTCCTCGGCCCATGGCCCGGACTCCTGGGCCTGAGAGGAGGCCCCGCCCCCGGACAGCACGAGGAGGACGCAGAGCCAGAGAGACTTGGCGGGCATGGCGAGGTCTCACTCGTCGATCGAGGAGCGGAATTCACACCCGCCATGATGATACGGCCCCTGCAGGACCTGTCAATGCGGTGGAGGGCTCAACGGCCGCCGGTCGATTGTCGAGAGCCGTCCCGCATGCCCGGAGCTTCCCGGATCGCCACGGATTCCACAGGCCGGTTCGCGCCCCTGCGCAGCGCCGTTCCCAGATTCCCCCACCTGCCGGAGGAGGGCGGTTGAGGAGCTGCGGGGGAATGGGTCATAATGGTCCCCAGCCCTGCTCCTGCTGGAAGGACTGGTCGCATGGCCATTCGCCGCAATCATTACGACGCCGCCTTCGAAGCGTACCTGCGGAGCTGCCGGATCCCGTACGTCGCCATCGATGAGACGCGGCGGGCGCTCCTGGCCGAGACCTCCCTCAAGTCGTTCGACTTCATCGTCTACTCGCAGTCCCGCTGGAACCTGCTGGTGGACGTCAAGGGGCGTCGGTTTCCGTCGGGAACGACCGGTCCGCAGCGGACCGGTCGCCGCTGGGAGAGCTGGGCCACCCGCGACGACGTGGAGGGCCTGCTCCAATGGCAGCGGGTGTTTGGCGGGCAGTTTCGCGGCGTGCTGGTGTTTGCCTACGATCTGACGGAGGAGCGGCGGTTGGCCGAGCACCCCTGGGTGTGGGAGTTCCGCCAGCGGCGGTACGCCTTCTACGGGGTTTGGATCGATGAGTTTGCGCCGGCGATGGCCCGGCGGTCCCCCCGCTGGGAAACGGTGTCGTTGCCGGCCGGCGCCTACCGCCGTTTGCGGCATCCTCTGGAGGAACTGCTGGGAACTCCCACTCCGTCCCGCATCTCCCACTCGGCGTGAACCGATGTCTCTCAAGTCGCCACGGCGTAACTTCTCCGGCCGGATGGCTCGCTGGAGTCTGACCGTTCTGCTGGTTGCATTCGGGGTGGGGGTGCTTTCCGGCCAGGAGGAACCCCCTCCCGCGGGGGGGGGAGGAGTCGTCCTGCAAGAGGACGTTTCCGGCCATTATTTGGAGTGGGTCCTCGTGGCCATCGGCGTCGGCGTCGCCACCTTCGCCGTCTGCCGTTCGAGCCGCCGGAATTGATGCGCCCAGGACGTCGTCATGTCCTCAGTTGGCAGGTCTGGGCCGCGGATCGCCATCACCGGTTTCGGGGCCGTCACCCCCTATGCGCGGACCGCCGAGGCGAGCTGGCGGCGGCTGCTGGAGGGGCGTTCGGCGGTTCGCTGGCTGACTCCGGAGGAGCTTGGCCCCCGCCCGCACGAGACTTCGGACCACGACCAACAGCCGTGGGGAAGCCCTTGGGCCGGCGCGCCGGCGGCTCTGCCGGAGCCTCCGACTTCCCCGGTGCACTCCACGGTCGTGGATCCGCTTGTCGCTCTAGCGTGGGAGTGCAGTGCCGAGGCCCTGCATCAGTCCGGGATTCTCGGGGCCGTTGATCCGGAGCGGATCGGGTGCGTGTTCGGAACCAGCAAGGGAGGGCTGCGGATCTGCGGGCAATGGCTGCGGGCCGCTCGCGGCGGCAGTGGCGGTTCCAACGCCGGAGAGCCGCAGGTCAATTTCTGGGAGAGTGTGCCCCCCTCGATCCCCGCGGCGGCCCTCAGTCGCCACTTCAATCTGCGCGGCCCCTGCCTGGCCCCGATTGCCGCCTGTGCGACGGGACTGGTGGCGATCCTGCGGGGGGCGCGGCTGGTGCGCGAGGGTATCTGCGACGCGGTCCTGGCAGGGAGCAGCGATGCGTCACTGACGTGGCCGGTCGTCGCTTCCTTCCGGAGGCTGGGGGTCTTGGCGGACCGCTCCCGTCCTCCGGCCGAGGCTTGCCGCCCCTTCGATCAGCACCGCAGCGGGTTTGTCGTCGGTGAAGGGGCGGGATGCCTGTTGCTGGAGCGCTGGGAGCACGCGCTGGCCCGCGGAGCCCCCCTCCACGCCGAATGGATCGATGGTCTCGAACGGGGGGACCCGACCGGCATCACTCTCCTGCCGGAGGACCCCGTGTGCCTCGTGCGGCTGTTGGAGGATCTGTTCAATCGGACCGGGAGCACGCCGGCCGAAATCGATGCCGTCTCTCTGCACGGGACCGGAACCGTGATGAACGACCGCTACGAGGCGCAGGCGCTGCGGTCCGTGGTGGGCGACCGGGGGGAGTCCCTGCGCGGTTTCAGCGTCAAGGGGGGGATTGGTCATCTGCTGGGGGCGGCCGGTAGTGTGGAGACGGTCTTCAGCGTGCTGGCGCTCCGCGACCAGGTGCTGCCGCCGACCATCAACTGTGAGCGTCCGGCGGAGGATTGCCCCTTTCCGGTGACCGGGACGGCGGCCCAGAGCCGGCCCGTAGAGTCTCTCCTCAAGCTGTCGCTCGGCTTCGGCGGCCACCTCTCGGCTGGAATTCTGACGCGGGTGGGGGAAAGGAAGCGACCGGGGACACCCTCGCCTCCCTCACCCGGGATGATTCCTGAGCGCACCCCAGCCTGAAGCGTAACTGTAGGCAACAATTGAAGTTCCTTCATTGGCGTCTCGGTGGGTAGACGAGCTGCGATGACCCAGCGTCAGGGAGATCCCGGCCGCAACCGGGACTGGACATGCCCTCCTCACCACTCTTCCTGTTCTGTTCCCACTCGGACGACTTCCGATTTGACTCCGCTCTCTCCCAACCTATGTTTCAGCGTCCGGCTGGAGCGAGATCGCGGGCATTCGTCCGTTTCCGGCCGGACGATTTCAACGGGTGACGTGCTCAAACGGTGATGGGCTCGCGTGCCTCCGTGGCCAGACTCCTGTGGGAGTCCGAGCGGTGCAGTCCGAGACATCCGGGAGCGCGGCAAGGAAAGCTGGGAGCTTTGAGGGGACCTTGCCGCGCTTTTTTTCTGCGCGCAACCTCAGGAGGATTGGGTAAGAGAGGGAAGCTTGACCAGTCATGCCGATTTTGACGCCAGTGGGGACACGCGCCGGTCGATACTGGAAATGAGTCACCCGGTCGCCGGCCGGAGTCCGCTCGGGTTCGTCCCGTGCTTCTCAAAGCGGCCCCGGCCTCGTCGTCCCCCGATCGCCCGCCGCCGGAATGGCGCTCAGTCCACTTCAGAATGCCGGACGGCTGCTCGCCGCAGCGCTGCTGCTGACGACGGTGATGTCGCTCTCCGTCCCGGGAGTGCGCCGGACGCTGGCGTTCCGGGGGCTTGAGGAGAGACCCTCGTCAGACTGGTCGCTGACGTCCGCTGAGACTGACGGCTCCGGATCGGCCATCCCCCCCTCTGCCGAATCGGACCAGACGGCCTCTCCCCCCGGCCATGCCCTTCCACTTCCTTCGGAACTCGTGGCGGATGGACCAGCGAGCGGCCGGCTCGACGTGCAGCCGGTGAAGAACCGCGGACTGAGCAACGCCCCCGGGGGAACCGACCGACCCCGACGCCGGGGTTATGAGGAACTTCCTCCACCCCCCGAGAGCGACGCGTCCGAGTCCCTCGCTCTCCGCCCCACTCCGGTTTCCGACCATTCCCACTCACTCGACGCCCCCCCGGACCACATCGAATTCATCCCCCTGACGCCGGCCGAAGGGGGTCCCTTCCCGATCAGCAGCGTCCTGCGCGAACTGGTGGCAGAGCTGTCGCTGCTGCGGCAAGACTTGCAAGGACTGGCCAGCGAGGCGCGGCACTCCTCCGAACGTTCCCCCTCTACCGTGAATACGGCGGACCGGGACGAATGGCAGCGACTGGAATCGCTCCATGCCGACGTGCGACGGATTGCTGAGCGGCAGATCGATCTCGAACAGGTGCTCCGATCGCAGGTCCCGCGGCACGTCTCCCAAGGAGAGGAACAGCGGCACTGGCTCGCGGAGGCCGCCGGCGGGGGCGCTGCTCCCGCGGACCCTCCCGCGGCGAGATCGTCGGGAACCATCGAATTCACACCCGTCCCCGAACGCGGCGACCGGTGGACGGCCCGGTTCCTCCGGGCGGAACCTGCGGACGTGGTGCGAGAATTGTCGGCGCTCGGTCGGTGGAATCTGATCGTCAGTCCCGAAGTCTCCGGAGTGGTCACGCTCACGCTGTCCGACGCCTCGGCGGAAGAAATCCTGCACGGCGTCGCGGCGGCACTCGACTGCGTGGTGATGGACGACGGCGCGCTGCGGCTGCTCCTGCCGCGCCGCCGTGCCTCGGACTACCGCATTGCGCACGAACGTTCCGTGGCCAAGTTCATCCAACCGCGCTGGATCGAGGCGGCCGATCTATTGGGCTGCATTCAGCCGCTGCTGACGCCCGGGCTGGGGTCGGTCGCCCTGACGGCCGCGGCAGCACCGGAGGGAGCAGCCGGGACGCCGTCCCTGCATCAGACGGCTCTGCTGGTGGTGGACTTCCCGGAGGTCGTGGAGCAGGTGGAGGCGCTCGTCGCGGACATCGACACGCCGCCCGAACAACTCGAGCTGGAGGTGGTGCTGACGACCGTGCGTTCCCTCTCCCGCACGGGGGAGAGTCTTGTCGCCGCGCTCCGCGCGCGGGGCGTCTGCCAACCCGCCTCTGCAGGCGGAGATTGCGCGGCTCCCTGGGAGGGATGTGCGTGCTACCGCGGTTCTCCGGAGGAGTTCCTCTCCTGCCTCCGCGAACTGACCGACGTCCACGTGGAGGCGACGCCCACCCTGCGGGTCCTCAATCGCCAGCAGGCGCATCTGGAAATCGGCTCGCAGATCGGTTATCGCAAGCGTTCCCCCGTCCTGCATCGGTGGACGCCGGCCGCCGAGGAGATCGACTTCCTCCCCAGCGTCACCGCCTTGACCGTCCGCGCGGCAATCCAGGGGAACGAGACGGTCCGGCTCCAAGTCCATCCGCGGGTGACGCACGCACGGTTCGATCCCCTCACGCACCTGCCGCGGCAGGAGACGGCGGAAATCGAAACCGACGTCGTGGTCCCCTTGGGGGAGACCATCATTCTGGGGGGGCTGGTGCGGCGTCAGAGCGAACAGGCCCTCTCCGCGGCTCCGATCGCCCCCTGGTGGCGGCGGCTGGGGCGCCGCGCAGACGCCAGCCTGGGGGATGAGGAAACGACGGAAGTGCTCATTCTGCTGACGCCGCGCCGGGCAACGCCGAATGACCCGGCGACTGAACTTGCCCGTCTGTCGCCTCCCCCCCGCCTGCCGCCGGCCGAAATCGAGCGGAACCCGAGCGGACTCTCTACGGACGGGCGTCCCTCGCAGGGCCGCTCCCGAGCATGGTCCCCCCCGCCTCAGCAGACCCCGCCGACATCCTCTGCATCCCACACCGTCTCCGCTCAAGGCGCCTCCACCCGTCCCGACAACACCCTCGCCGGACCAGCACTCTCTCTGCCGGAACGGTCCGTCTGGATTCCTCCGCCCCCAAGCCGCTGACTCCCAGCCGCTGACCGGGATCGCGAACTCATCCGGACGAGGTTCCTCCCACAGGCCGGGAGTCTTACGGGGGGTCAAATCGCCGCTGCGGGTTCCACCGGGGGAGGATACGTGGTCAGGCGGACCGCCGCCCGGAGCAGAATCCGCACCCCCAGCGGCAACGCCCGCTCGTCGATGTCGAAGTCCGTGGAATGCAGGAGGGGAGAGACGAAGCCGGGAGGAGACACTCCCAGCCGCAGCATGGCCCCCGGCACGCGCGTGAGATACGCCGAGAAGTCTTCTCCCCCCATGCTGGGGTGGGGAATGAGGTCGATCCCCTCGGCTCCGAGGACGGATTGAGCCGCGGCTTCGAGCATCGACGTCACGTGAGAATCGTTGATCACGCTGTCGATCGATTCAAAAAACCGCAGGTGCATCGACGTGCCGCTTGCCTCCTTGACGCCGTGCACGATGGCCTCGATGCGGTCTTTGAGCTTCTGCCGAACCTCGCGATCCAGAGTCCGCAGGGAACCGAGGATTTCGACGCGATGGGGAATGACGTTGGGGAGCGTACCGCCGCAGATGCGTCCCACGCTGAAGACGTGGGGGGACCGGGCGTCCACGGAGCGGGGGAGGAACTGGAACAGCGCGGTCACCAGTTGGGCCGCGGCAGCGATGGGGTCCTGCGTCTGATGGGGACGGGCCGCATGACCTCCCCGACCTTCCACGATCACTTCCACCTCGTCGCAGTTGGCGGTCAAGACGCCGTACCGGACGCCCACCGTGCCGAGCTTGCGGTCCGGATCGACGTGACAACCGAGAATGGCGGCGCAGCCGTCGACCGCCCCTTGCTCCACCATCCACACCCCCCCTTCGCCGGTCTCTTCCGCCGGCTGGAAGATGAACCGCAACCGCAACGGGCGGAGCGAGACCGGTTCGGCGGCGGCGTCCCGTCCCACGGCCGCGGCCGCGAGCGCCGCCCCCACGATGATCGCGGAGTGCGCGTCATGCCCGCAGGCGTGACACAACCCCGGATGCTGCGAAGCGTAGGAGGTCTGCTTCGCATCCGGAATGCGCAAGGCATCGATGTCTGCCCGCAGCGCAATGCGGGGCGTCTCCGGCGGCGGCGAACCGATGTCGAGGTCCGCCAGCACCCCCAGCCCGTTTCGTCCCAGTCGTGCCGCGATGCCGACGGAGATCAATTGCTCGTACAGAAACCGGGATGTTTCGCGTTCCTCACGACTCGGTTCGGGATGGGCATGGAGATAGCGTCGGACTTCCACCAGCCGCGGCTCCAACACCGCAACGGCGGCGTCGATGGCGGCGTCCCACGTTGACCAGTGTGCGTCCGCAGACATCGGTCCCTGCTCAGGCAAAAGCCTGCGTCGTTGGTTTGATGACCAGGTCCGACACGTGGGCTCGGGGGGGAAGCCGGCACACCATCAGCACCGCGGCGGCCACGTCCTCCGGCTGGAGAATGCGGGCCCGATGCTCGGCCGTGACGGGCGTCGGACGGGCGTCCAGAATCGGCGTCTCCACTTCGCCAGGGTGGATGTTCGTGACGCGGATGCCGTGGTCCTTCTCCTCCAGCGCCACGCACGTCCCCAGGGCCGTGAGCGCGAACTTGGATGCGCTATAGGCCACCCCCCCCAGCGGGCTGGCCCGCAACCCCGCAATCGAAACGATGTTGACAATCAGCCCGTCCCGCCGCTGCCGCATCTGGGGGAGCGTGTAATGCATGGTATTGTACGCGCCGGTGGCGTTGATGCGGAGGAGCTTGTCCCAATCGGCCGGGTCGAGCGCCGCCATGGTGCGGTGGACGACGTTGACCCCCGCGGCGTTCACCAGAATATCGATCTGCCCCAACTGCCGGGTCGCCCAGTCGATGAGCTGCTGGGCCTCCTCCCGAACGGAGACGTCGGCGGCCCGCGTCAGAATCCGAGGCTCGCCGGGAAAACGGGCAGCCGTCTCCTCCAGCTTGTCCAGCCGCCGTCCGCAGATGGCGACGCGACACCCCTCCCGGGCCAGGGCCAGCGCGATCGCCGCCCCGATCCCCGTTCCGCCCCCTGTCACCACGGCCGTCTTGCGCGAAAGTTCCGACACCTGTGCCGCTCCTGTCTGTTCCCGATTCACTGCGATTGTTCATCCCCGGCGCGCCGCTTCATCCTCTCGAGTGTCGATCGTCACGTGCCGATTGCCCGCTCAGAACGGCTCACCGCTTTCCGTACACCTCCTGAGGATCGAAGACGCGTTCCCCTTCCAGGGAGACCGCCCCGGTGGCCGGGTCGATGCGACGAAAGAAGCAGCTCGCGTACCCTTCGTGACAGGCCGCCCCGCCGATCTGCCGCACCTTCACCAGCAGCGTGTCGGCGTCGCAGTCAAAATAGATCGCGTGCAGCTCCTGCACGTTGCCGCTCTCCTCCCCCTTCCGCCAGAGCTTGTTGCGACTGCGGCTGAAGTAGCAGACGCGCCCCGTCCGCAACGTCTCCTCATAAGCTTCGCGGTTCATGTAGGCGAGCATCAGGACCTGACCGGTGGTCGAGTCCTGCGCAATCGCGGGGATCAGCGGATGCTTGTCGAAATCGGGACCGGACATGACGACTCACGCGGTGGGGGGTGCCGAGGTTCCTGGGGACTGGCCGCAGACGAATTGTGGCGGGAGTCGTCCGGTGAGTCCATGCTGCGGTCCATGCTGCGAACGAGACAGGGGCACAGAGGGGTGTAGACGTCCCGGCGCGACGCACGACAGGCAAGCCCGCCGGCGAACGCGGTTGAACCCTCGCCCCCCCCTTGCCGGGACGCTCCCCGCGCGAGGGTCGCCGGAGAACCTCAGAGCAGGCCGTAGGCGGCGAGTGTGCCGCGGAGGCGGTCGCGATCCCGCGGTGAGAGCGGCGTGAGGGGGAGACGGAGTTCACCGGTGTCGCGCCCCAAAAGCTGCATCGCCGCCTTGACGGGGATGGGGTTGGTCGCCAGCGAGAGCATGTCGCGGCAGAGCGGGAACAGCTTGTGGTGCCAGCGCTGGGCCTCGGCGATGTTCCCCGCCCGCCACGCCGCCAGCAACGCGCGCATGTCCCGCGGGACGATGTTCCCCACCACGGAAATCACGCCGCTTCCGCCGATCGACAACAGCGGCAAAGTGAGCGAATCATCGCCGGAGAGGACCGTCAGCCGGCTCCCCGACAGAATCTGCGACGCCTGGTCCATCGAGCCCGTCGCCTCTTTCACTGCCACGATGTTGGGAATCTCCCCCAGCCGGCAGATTGTCTCCGGCTCCATGTTTTTTCCGGTGCGCCCGGGGATGTTGTAGAGAACGATGGGGATGTCCACCGCCTCCGCGACGGCCCGATAATGCTCGTAAAAGCCCTCCTGCATCGGCTTGTTGTAGTAGGGGGCGACCATCAAGGCGCCGTCGGCCCCGGAGGCCCGGGCGCGGCGCGTCAGGCGGATCGCCTCTGCCGTGCTGTTGGAACCGGTGCCGGCCATCACCTTGATCCGTCCGGCCGCGTGCTGGCAGACGACGTCCACCACCCGCTCGTGCTCCTCATGGGAGAGGGTGGGGCTTTCTCCCGTCGTGCCGCACGGGCAGAGGCACTCGGTCCCCGCCTCGACGTGGAAGTCGACGAGCATCTTGAGCGCGGTTTCATCGACCCCGCCGCTGCGAAACGGCGTAATCAGGGCGACGGAGAGACCGGCGAACTGTTCTCCCTTGCGGGACATGACGAAACCTCAGGCGGCAGAGGATACTCGCGGCTGCAACCGGCACAGCCACAATCGCTGGCAGTCTACTCAATCCGTCCGGCGAATGCCTGCGTCGGGAAGTCCGAGCACAGGGCTCTCGATTTGTTCACCCGGGAGGGAGTGCGCCGTTCCCCAGGCCTCCGCCGCTTCGGCTGGCAGGCCAGCCGGCGAACGAGCGGTCCTTCGCCCCTCGTGAACAGAGCGAACACCCGAACTCAGAGCAGAGAACCTCCGCACATGGGTGCAGCCGCGGAATGGTGGTCCGGTCACGGGCGCGTTGCAGTTCCACATCCTCCGCTTGCCTGCTCTAGGGGAGAGGGCTCCCACCCAGCCCCGCCGACGGCATCGGCGGGTGGCGGAGCAGAGGGACGGATCAGCGGTGCGGCGGGAGCGATTGCGTCGCGCGCGGGGGGGACGTCGGTCCTGACGGGACGGTCCGGGGGCTGACGCCCCCGGCTCGCCGAGTGACGTTCGCAGAGGCGAGCCCGGGCCGTCAGGCCCGGGGCCGTTTGAGCGGCGATCGGGACTCAGCGATCGTGGTGATGCCGCGGCGGGTTTTCGGACGGTCCGGGGAATCAGCGGAGACCCGGGGGCTGACGCCCTCGGCTCTCCCCCGGCCTCCGACGACCTGGGGAATTTCGATCTGCCGCCAGCCTCCGCCGCCGGCCGCGATCGTCGACCACGCCCAGCCGCAGATGACACACGGTGAGCAACGACCTCCCGGGATGGCAAGAGAGAAGGAAAGTTCGTGGAGCGGCCCCGGCCACCGATCGACGGCTGCACCCTCCGCACATCCTCAAGCCCCTCATCGCTCTGTGCCTGAGGCACGCTGTGGTAAACTCTGCGCGGGTGCGGGGGTGAGTACACACCCCGCCCGGCCCACTCATCCCGGTATGACCACATCCTCTCCAGCCCTGGCACGCGTGGCGATCTTCGCTCGCCCGGACGATCCTGTGGACCTGCGGGAAGTGTTGCAGGAGGAACTGGGACTGAACAAGGTCGATGCCGCCGTCGCGGCCAGTCATGCGCCCGGACTGCTTCCTCAGGCGTTGCCGGCCGACGTGGCCGAGCGCGTGGTGCAAGCGATCGGCCGCATTGGGTTGCGGGCCATCGCTGTACCTGCGGAGAGTCTCCCGGACCTCGATGCTGCTGAGCGGGTCCACCACCTCCGCTGCGGCGAGTCCGGACTGGAACTGTGCAATCTGGCCGGAGCAGTGGACCGCTGCTGGCCATGGGAGCAACTGAAGCTCATCTCCGTGGGACGGGTTCCGCTGGAGACTCTCCGGCACTACGTGACGGATACGGTGTTGCACGCGAACCCCGTCCCGCCGGATCCCTACCTTCCCGGGGGGGCCCTGCACGGTTATGAGGGGTGGCTGCTGTTCGAGCCGCCGCTGCGCGTCCTCCGCATCGACAGCGAGCACCTCAATTACGAGTACCTGGGAGCGGAGAAGACGACCTCCGGCACCGCCAACTTCGAACGGCTGATCGCCGAACTGTCCATCCGGGCCCCGCACGCCTTCCTCCCCCCGGCGACACGCAAGTATCTGACGCGCGGGCCTGTGCTCGAGTACGACTTCGCCTCCAGCGAAAAACTCCAGGAATACACGCTCACCGAGTACCTGCTGTCGCGGCAGGCGAGCTGACCGGTCCGGGCTCGCCGCTGGTTGCAGTCCTGTGTTCCGTGGGGTGAGAGCAACGTTTCGGCGCTGAACCCATCGCCGTGGTTGACCCGCCCACCGGGGTCCGCCGCTCCTCCGGTCCGTTCGCCAGACCCGCTGGAGGAGCGCCGATTCTGACGATCGTACCGATCCTGACGGCTGCCGCGGGGGAATGTTGCTGAAAAGCGGCAAAAGCGGTTTCTCGCCTAACCGTCACCACTGAGAATTCCTCACGAGAAAGTGTAACGGTTCGGCAACGTGCGCGGCTGATTCCGGAAACACGTGGTAGGGTTTCAACAATCCGGCCGGCGGTATCTCCGGATCGTGGAGAGTCCTTTCCAACGGGGGGCGCTTCGCGACGAGAGAGCACCGCCCCGAATGGCCAAGCGACTCAACCCCGGGAGTCAGTCGGTGGAAGAACCTCCACCCTCCTTCCCGGTTTCACCGCAGCAGCCTGTTCCCCCCCTCGGTGCCCCAACCTCCACTGGCCCATGTTCGGACTTTCGCTCGGATCGACGTTGCTCGTCGTGGTGGCGGCTGTCTTCACAGCGGTTGCGGCGGGGTGGGATTTGCGGACACGGCGGATTCCCAACGTCCTGACGTTGCCGGTCTTTGCCGTCGGGTGGCTGTATCAGGGGGTGGACCGTGGATGGGCGGGCCTGGGCGATGCTGCGCTCGGCTTTCTCGTCGGCTTCGGCATCCTGTTCCTGCTGTGGCTGATCGGCGGCGGGGGGGGCGGCGATGTCAAGTTGATGGGAGCGCTCAGCGTCTGGTTGGGCTTTCGGCTGACCTTGCTGGTGCTGATCGCCAGCACGGCGCTGGTCCTGGCCATCACAGGGGTGGTCGTGGGCTGGAACGTCGCCACGGGTGGTGTCCGGCGGTTCCAGCGACGGCATCTCGCCACAGGGAAACTGACCTCCGGCGAGATTCGCCGGGGAAAACGGATCGAGGAAACGGCGGCCCAGAAACAATCCCGACGGGTGTTGCCGTTTGCCGTCCCGGTGGCGCTGGCGACGTGGTTGGTCCTGGGGTGGAAGTGGTCCACGCTCGACAACCCGGTTCGCGGTCAAGCCGCACCGGCGGCGGCGGAGGTTCGGTCGACGCCGGCGGAGGGAGCGTGACTTGGTCCATCGGACCTGCCGGAGTGCAGGGAGACCTGGGAAGGACAGGAATCATCGGCATGACGACTCAGACCATTACCCGTCGCCGCCGCGGATCGCTCACGTTGGAGCTGATCTTCGTGCTGCCGATCCTGCTGGTGCTGCTGCTGGGGCTGTTTGAGTTCTCGCTGCTGTTCTTCGCCCGCGGAGAAGTGGTGGAGGCCAGCCGCAGCGGCGCGCGAAAGGCGGCGCTGTCCGGCGTCGCGGCGACGGACGTTGAAGCCGAAGTCCTGGCGAGCTTGCCCCCGCGACTGCGGCAGGCCGCGGAGGTCGAGATTGCACCCGGAACCTACAGCGGCGACCCGGTGATCGTCGCCGTGCGCGTGCCGATGGCCGCCGCTGCTCCCGATCTCCTGTGGCCGATCGGTTTCAGCCTCCACGGTCATGACCTGCTGTGTGAAACCCGGATGGCGAAAGAGTGAGCCTCGAAGAGGGGCGGCCCCTGACAACAAAACTCGGACGTTGGAATCCACCCCACGACTGGCTGCGGATGGTGAACCGGTAGCCCCCGACATGCGAATCATCTTTGAACTGGAGCTTTGCCGTGAGATTCCTCACCCCTGCCATGTTGACAGTCATCCTGCTGCTTGTCGTCGCGGGATTGGTCGTGGCCTATGTGGTCAAGAACCTGTTTGCCACGGAGCCGGTGGCGGCGCCGGCGCCGCGTAACTATCCGATGGCTGTCGCCGACCTCGAACCGGGCACGGTGATCACCGCGGCCCACCTGGCGCAAGGGCCGTACGCCGGTCCGCCGCAGAAGACGTTCGCGCGGGCGGACAGCATCCTGATCGGGCGGGTGGTCCGCGAGAAGATCGTCGCCGCCACTCCCATTGACACGACCAAGCTGTATCCGCCGGGCGAGTTCCCGCCCGTGGAAGTGGCCGTGGGGATGCGGGCGGTGTCGCTCGAGGTCGGCAGCGGAGCGGCGATCGTGGACGGCCTGGTGCGGGCGGGAGAATACGTGGATGTCCACTTCACGCCGAGCGGCTACAACGACGACCGCTTCCGCGGAGGCCTGACGATGACCCTGTTCAAGGGGGTCAAGGTGCTGACGGTGAACCGCGGCCGCTCCGCCGTGGGCGCCGCGCGGGTCGGCGGGATCAACACCGTCACCCTCGAACTCTCCCCCGAGCAGTCCAACATCCTGCTGCTCGCCAAGGAGAAGGGCGAACTCAACCTGACCTACACGCCGGACGGTCCGGGCAACGGCGGCGTGGCCCTGGCGGACGACGACCGCGCCTTTCTGGAGGAGATTCTCGGTCTGGCCCCCCCGCCGGAGCCGAAAAAGCCGTTCGTCACCGAACATTATCGCGGCGCCGGCCGCGGCGTGATGGCCTTCAACGACGACGGCACACTCTGGGGGGGCGATTTCGGAGGCGACAGCTACGGGTATGGAGGTTACGGCACCGGCACGCGGCCTGCCCCACGCCAGGTCGGCGGCCATGAACCTACCGGAGGCTTCGGGGGAGGCGGCTACTATCGGGGGATTGACGTCCAGAGTCCTTCGCCCGGGGCGAGCTCGCTTCCCAACTCCGCGCCCAACGGCACGCCCCGCCTGATCCCCAGCCCGAATTCCAACAGCTCCAACAACGGTGCGGGGGCCACCGAGGGACGCATCTCTCCGGGATTTGACGGAGTCTGAAACGTTTCCCAGACAGCCATCTGACCGCGACGTCCGTGTTTCCTTCCCAACCACGATTCGCTCCTTCGCCACGACGCGGGACGCTGCTCCCGGCGATCGCCGCGGCGATTCTGACTGTGGGATGCTGTCTGGCGCTGGTGCTGGATCGGCTCTGGCTCGACGCCGCCCGCGGCGAACTCCGCACCGCCGTGGAGGCTGCGGCGCTGGCGGCCGCCGGTCGGCTGGCCGAAGACGAACGCATCAACACGGCGGTCGAACCGGAGTGGTTGGCGGAGGCGGCGCGGCAGGCCGCGGTAGAGGCGGCCGCCGGTAACCTCGTCGCCGGTCAACCGGTTCTGCTCGATCCTGCTCCGGGCGGCCACGTTCACCTCGGCCGTTACGTGCTCCATGCCGAGAGCGGTCTGTACCGCTTTCTGGAGACGGAATACCTCCCGACGGCGGTGCGCGTGGAGGCGGCTCGTTCCCGGGCGGTGGGCAACCCCGTCGCGCGGCTCTTCTCCACGCTCAGCGGTCCGGACGGTGGGGAGGCGTTCGCCTCCGCCACGGTTGTGCTGAGCAACACGATCGTCGGTCTGCGTCCCTGGGAGGGGGTGCCCGTCCCTGCCTGGCCGCTGGCGGTCTACGAGCGGGACCCCGCCGGCGAGCGCCGCGACACCTGGGAAGCTGCCATCGAATACGGGCAGGGACCCGATCGGTACGCCTTCGATCGCGACACGAACAGCGTTCATCAGGGAGGAGACGGCCTCCCCGAGATCACTCTGCATTTCCGCGCTCCCGGAGACCAACCGGAGGACGCCAACGTGCGGATCATCAACGTCGGCAGCGGATGGGCGTCCGACCAGCTTGTCCGGCAGATTCAGTACGGCTGGTCCGTGTCCGACCTGAGTGAACTGGGGGGCGAGCTGCGCGTCGATGTCGGAAGTCTCTCCCTGGAGTGCACGGCCGAGATTGATTCTCCGACGGCCGGAGCCTTGGCGGAGATGATCGGACAGAAGCGGGTGGTGCTGTTGTACAGCGCCCATACACCGCGGAAGGGTTCCCTGGGCGAAGCCGTCATCTCCCGTCTGGCGGTCGGACGGATCATGGCCGTCCAGACGACGCCCAGCGGCGCCGTGACGCTCGTGATGCAGCCTGCCGTACTGGCCACGCGCACCGCCCTGCTGGCCGACGGCGGACCTCCCGCCTTCGGAGACCACGAAGCCGGCAACCCCTATCTCTACAAGATGTCCTTGACGCAGTGACCGGCGTGCAGGCCGGCCGATCCACGAGGAAGGTTCCATGGTCGCAATCACTCCGACTGAACTCGAAGCCAAACGCCAGTTCCAGGTGCTCAAGAACCGTCTGCACCGGCAGATGGTCGACGCCATCGACCTGTCGAAGGCCGGAGAGCTGGGGGATCAGGAGTTCCAGCGGCAGGTGCAGGCGCTGGCCCAGCACCTGTGCAGCCAGCGGGACGTCGGTCTGCAAGGGCCCGCGCGGGAGGCGATGGTCCGCGAGCTGATGGACGAAATCTACGGCTTCGGCCCGCTCCAGGGACTGATGAACGACCCCGAGGTGAGCGACATCCTCGTCAACGGCGCCGACGCGGTGTTCGTGGAACGCAACGGTCTGTTGGAGCGGACGACTGTTCGCTTTGCCGACGACGAGCACCTGTTGCAGTTCATTCAGCGGCTGGTCGGTCATGCCGGGCGGCGGATCGACGAGGTGTCGCCGATGGTGGACGCCAAGCTGCCCGACGGCTCTCGTCTGCATGCGGTCATTCCGCCGCTGGCGCTCCGCGGTCCGACCCTCTCGATCCGGCGTTTTCGGACCAAAATGCTCCTGTTTGAGGACATGGTGCGGATGAACACGCTCGCGCCGGAGATGGCGGACTTCCTGATCGCCTGCGTCAAGAGCCGCCTGAACCTGCTCCTCTCTGGAGGTACCGGCGCCGGCAAGACGACCATGCTCAACAACCTCAGCCGGTTCATCCCCACCTCCGAGCGCGTCGTCACCATCGAGGAGACGGCCGAACTGCAGTTGCAGCAGCCCGACGTCGTGGGACTGGAGACCCGCGCGGCCAACGTCGAAGGGAAGGGGCAGGTCACCCTCCGCGATCTGCTCCGCAACTCGCTGCGGATGCGGCCCGACCGGATCATCGTCGGCGAAGCCCGCGGCGGCGAAGTCCTGGACATGCTTCAGGCGATGAACACCGGCCACGACGGCTCGATGAGCACCGTCCATGCCAACGACACCCGCGACGCCCTCAGCCGCCTGGAACTGATGATCGCCCTCTCCGGGGCGGAACTCCCCACCCGCGTGGCACGGCAGTACATCGCCTCCGCGATTCAGATCTCCGTGCACATCGCCCGCCTCAGCAGCGGCGAACGCAAAGTGACCCGTATCTCCGAGCTGGTCGGCGTGACTGACGGCGAGTTCGACCTCCAGGACGTGTTCGTGTTCCGGATGGCGGGAGTGGATGCTTCGGGAAAGGTTCTCGGTTCGTTCTATGCCACCGGTTACGAACCGCAGTGCGTCCGCCGGATGGCTGCCAAGGGGATCGACCTGAACCCGCGGATGTTCGCCGCCCGCGAACTGAAAAGCGGCGGCGACTACACGCCCAAAGTCTGAGCCGTCTCAACCACGACAGCATCACCCCCACCACCTCCCCCCTCTGCCGATGCCGACTACCTCGATTCCCGAGACCTGATTGCCAGAGCTCCTTCCTTAACCCGCATTCCACACTCGGATCGCCTCACCGCTGACGCTTCCCATGGCAACCCACGTCCTTCCGCCGCGCCTGGAGCCGCGCCCCGAATTCGCCGGGATTCTGCGGCAGCAGGAGACCTTCGCCACCCCCGGCGACGCGTCGCTCGGGAACCGCCTCAACGGCTGGTTCGATCGGTTGATGGTGCAGACCGGCTGGGGACTGCCGCCCACCATCCTGTTGATGCTGACGGTGATCCTGGCCGTCGCCGCCGGTGGCGCCGTCTTTGTCTGGCTGGAGAACCCCCTTCCCACGGCTGTTGCCGCGCTGGTGGGGGGCCTGGCGCCGGTCGCCGCCGCCGTCCTCGCCCGGGCCGCGCGGCAGAAACGGATCAACGAACAACTCCCCGGCATGATCGACGAACTCTCCCGGGCAGCCCGCACCGGGCGCAGCCTGGAACACTGCCTGCGGATGGTCGCCCGAGACACACCTCCCCCGCTGGGCGCCGAACTGATGCAGTGCGTCCGCAAGATCGACCTGGGACTCCCGCTCCACTTGGCCATGGCCCAGTTGCCGGAGCGGACCGGCGTGATCAGCACCAGCATTTTGAACACCGCCCTGTCGGTGCACCGGCAGACGGGCGGCGATCTGATCTCGGTCCTGGACCGGTTGTCGATCACGCTGCGGGAACGGACACAGTTCCTGGGGCAGTTGAATGCCGCCACGACCGCCAGCCGTCTCACGGCCCTGCTGATGATCGCCCTGCCACCGTTCATTCTCGGTTTCTTCCTGTTCCGCGATCCGGCCTACTTTGACAACCTGATGGCCTCGAGCTGGGGACGGGCCACCACGGCGGCTGCCGTTGCGTTGATGGCGGTCGGGTCGGTGTGGGTTCTGCGGGTTCTCGCCTCCAGCCAACGAGCCTGACGATCCCGCCCCTCACTCCGCCGCGTGACATCGCCAACCGATCCCCGCACAGTCCCACGACCCCCGACTTCTTCGCTCTGCCATGTCTCCCACTCTGAAGCTGTTGTCGCTGGGCCTGATGGCGATCCTGATCGTGGTGCTGCTGGTGCGGATGGTCGTGCGGTGGCTTCGCGACCGGCGGGCGCTGGCTGCTGCCAGCCGGACGCCGTATCGTGTTCCTCCGCAGACCCCCTCCGCGGTGGAACCGGTGGGAACGTCCGCCGCAGCACCGGCCAGTTTCGAGGATACGGCTCGACCGACCACTGCCGCCGCGACCGCCCCGCCCGGGATCGCCGTGGACGCCGCTCCTTCGGTCGGGAGCACCGCGGCTGCGAGTGTCCCCGCACCGCTGTTCGGTCCGGTGGGTCCGCCCCGCGAGACCGGCCCCGCCGATCCCCTTCGCGCCGACGACCTCCCGTTCGCCGACACGAGCGACTATGCCTTCGGCAGGTTGACCCCCCTGCTGGCAGCCATGCTGCCGGAGTCTCCGGACAAGAAGCGGCGGATGCAGCGGACGCTGGCCAACGCCGGTTACTACACGCCGCATGCCTGGCACAACCTCGCCGCCGTGCGCTATCTGGGGATCGTCATCCCGATCCTCGTCTTCGGCGCTCTGCTGGTGATCGTCCCCCCGCGGCTGGAAGCGCTGGTCCTGGGTGCGCTGGTCGTCTTTCCGATCCTCGGTTACTCACTCCCGGCGCTGATGGTGCAGAACCAGGCCACGGCGCGGCTGCGGGAGATCGAGCAGGCCATGCCCGACATGCTGGACATGCTCAATATGTGCGTCAGCCAGGGCATGACCCTGCCGCAGTCGCTGGAGCGCGTCGGCCAGGAATTGCGGGGGGTCTATCCCGACCTGGCCAAGGAACTCTCGATCGTGAGCGACCAGGGGCGCATCGCCGGACTTCCCGCAGCCCTGGCCAGCTTTGCCAACCGCGTCGACACCCCCGAGGTGCAAACCTTCACCTCGCTGTTGATCCAGACGGAACGCATGGGGACGAGCGTCTCGCGGGCGCTGGCGGATTACTCGGAGAACATCCGCGAAAGTCTTCGCCAGCGGGCCGATCGCAAGGCCAACTCCGCCGCCTTCAAACTCCTGTTCCCCACCGTGCTGTGCCTGATGCCCGCCGTGTTCCTGTTCCTGCTGGGACCGGCGATCGTGCAGTTGCACGATTTCTACCTGAGCGGCGGCACCGACACGATTCGCCGCGGCGCAGCCGCCGTCCTGGAGAACGATAACCAGCAGCCGTGAAATCCCGGCTCAGCGCGCAGCGGCCGGCGTCTGGTTGAGCTGCGCCCATGCCCAGCGGAACAAATTGCGGGTGTCCGCATAGCGCGATTCGCTGGAGGCGGAACCCAGCACGGCGACGAACAATGGCAGATCGTTGCGCACCCCGTGCGAAACGAGGCACGCACCCGCTGCGGTCGTTGTGCCGGTCTTGACCCCCAGATAGCCTTCCATCCCCAGCAGCCGATTGGTGTTCCGCCACACGAGCTTGCGGCGGTAGCCGCCCGGTCCCTCCACGACGCATTCATACCGCGGGGTATTGACGATCTCCCGGAACAGAGGGAGCTGCATGGCCTCCCAGGCCAGGACCAGCAGGTCCCGGGCGCTCGACTTGTGGGTACTGGTCGTCAGCCCGTGCGGGTTGTCGTAGTGCGTGGCAGCCAAACCCAGCCGCCGCGCCTCGGCATTCATCGCCCACACAAACCGGCCGTACGGCTCGCCGCCGTCGGAAACATCGCCGCCGGAGGCCACGCGCAAGCCGAAATGCTCGGCCAGGGCCACGGAAGCGTCGTTGCCCGATGGCAGCAGCAGTCCGTACATCAAGTCCCGCACCACCACCCGTTCGCCCGCACGAATCTCAGCGGAGGAGCCGATCGTTTCGTCGGCCCGCCGGGAGAACTCGATCATCTCCTCCAGCACCTCGGGATGTTCCGCCGCGTACCGCAGCACCAGAAACGCCGTCATGATCTTGGTGGTACTGGCGTTGTCGAGAGGCTGGGCGCCGTTCTGCTCCCACAACACTGCTCCCGTCCGTCCGTCGGCGATCGCCCACGCCTTGCAGGTGACGATCGGTGGGCCGTCCAGGGCCTCCGGAGGCGCCCGGACGACGACATCCGCGGAGTCACCACCCGATTCCGCCGCAGGTTCGACGATCGGCCCCAGCGCCGCCCACGTCTCCGGTCCGACGATTCCACTGGCCTCCAGACCTCGTGACCGCTGGAACGCCCTCACTGCCGCCTCGGTTGCCGGCCCAAAGTCGCCATCCACGCTCAGTTGGGGAGAAGGGTTCATCTGCGCGTTGAGCGTCCGTTGCAACCCCTCCACCAGCGGGCCGGTCGCTCCGAGTTTCAGGGGACCGGCGCTCTCGGACGTCTGCGGCTCGCCGTCGGGATTGAAGTGCCGGTACGCCTCCTGGGCGATCCGGCCGCACAGGATTTCCGCGGCGTTCTCCTCTCCCCAGCTCTGATCCTTGTTCCCCCGCGTCAGGACGCACACGGCCAATGGCCCTGCCGGACTGTCGATCAGACCCGCGTCCGTCCGGATGGCGTTGAGCGAGCCGGTCTTGTGGGCGATCTTCGCTTTCGGGAGAAACCTCCGGAACTTCAGCTTGTCGTCGCACGCGGAGAGATGGTCGAGCATGGCCTCGCAGGCAGCGGGCGAGACCAGCTCCCGCCGGTGGAGTTTCTCCAGCAGCGTCAGCATCTCCGCCGCGGTGGTACTCCCGAGTCCGAACTCCTGGCTCCGCTCGGGGAAGATCGAACTCTCTCGCCGGTACACCTTCGAATGCAGTTTGGTCTGCGGCAGCCCGAGATGCTCCATCAGCTCCGCCGTCGCGGGCAGCCCCACCTGGTCAATTACCAGATTCGTGGCGGTGTTGTCGGAGTAGACGATCATCAGCCGGATCGCATCCCGCAGGGTGAATTGAGCCCCGGCGGAAAAGTGCGGCGTCAGGATGCCCGAACCGGGAACCTGGTCCTCCTCGCGGAGGGTGAGCATCGTCTCCGGCGAGAGTCGGCCCTCTTCGATCGCCTGGTACGCCGCCACCATCAGCGGAAACTTGATGAGGCTGGCGGTCGGCATCGGTCGGTCGGCCGCGTGCAGAAACGTCTCTCCCGTGGAGAGATTCTTGATCGCGACCGAGACCTCTCCTTCGTGAGCCTCGATCAGGGGACGAATCCGCTCGGCCAGCTCCGCCGCGTTCACCCCGGACAGGCTCAGACTTACCAACGCCAGGCTGAGCCAGCAGCACAATCGCATCCTCATGGCGACAGTCTCCGATGGAGCTTGCTCGGTCGTTGCCCGCGGCTGCCCAGCATACCGGGCCGGAACTCCCCCCGTCCATTTTCCCCGTCCCCGAAGCTGGCAGCGACGGGCTGAGGGCGTGCCGCGGTTTCGTCCGGTGAATCGAGTCGTCGGAAGTATCTGCGGACGATGACCCATTTGGCCATCGCGGCGAATGTGACGGCAGCTTCTCCTGGCGAGTCCCCGGGCGTCGATGCTCCTGCAGCCAACCGACACAGCGCGGGTCGGCTCACCGGAGGTCAGTGTGACCTTCACTCCGTACCGCGCCGGCGTGCGCACCGTCGGCGAGGGGGGCCATCCACCTCACGTTTGCTCTGGCGAGAGGGGGGCCTCAGCCCCCCGGCCGTCCCGTCACGACGCGCGGCGGGCAAACCCACCGATGACGCAATTGCCAAGCCCAACACAGTTCGGTCCAATGACGCGACGGACTCCCGTTCGGCAGGACGCTCGTCCTGGCGCGACGCGGCCTTCCGGCATCCGTTGGCAGCCTCATTCCTTGTCCTTGTTCCTCCCACGTCCGTCATGTCCTGCATCGCCCCCGGTTCCTGGAGTCACTTCCGTTCCCTTGGCCGTGCAGTCCTCGCAGCCTGCGGAGTGCTTCTGACCGCCACCGCTGCGGCGCAGAATGCGGCCGAGATTCCTATTCCTGACCCCGAACTGGAACGACAGACGTTTGTGCTGCCGGAGGGATTCGAGGTCAACCTGTTTGCCGCGGATCCGGCCATCGCCAAGCCGATCCAGATCAACTTCGACCCCCAGGGACGGCTGTGGATCGCCAGCAGCGAGGTCTACCCGCAGATCAAGCCGGGAGCAGCCGCAACGGACAAAATCCTCGTCCTGGAGGATGTCGACGGCGACGGCGTCAGCGACCGGACGCACGTCTTCGCCGACGGACTGCTGATCCCCACCGGAGTGGCTCCAGGCGATGGCGGCGCTTACGTCGGCGCCAGCACGGAGCTGTTGCACTTCGCCGATGATGATGGCGACCTCCGTGCCGATCGCGTGCGAGTCGTCCTCTCCGGCTTCGGCACCGAGGATACGCACCATATCCTGCATACCTTCCGTTGGGGACCGGAACAGCGGCTGTACTTCAACCAGTCGATTTACATCCACTCCCACATCGAGACTCCGTGGGGGGTGCGGCGGCTGAACGCCGGAGGCATCTGGCAGTTCCGCCCCGATACGTTGCACCTGGAAGTGTTGGCCCGCGGGCTGATCAATCCCTGGGGACTCGATTTCGACGCCCGGGGGGCGACCTTCGCCACCGATGGCGCCGGCGGCGAGGGGATCAACTACATCGTCCCCGGTGCGTCCTACGCCACCGCCCACGGCGCGGCACGGATTCTCCCGGGACTCAATCCCGGCAGCCCCAAGCACTGTGGTCTGGAGATCGTTGCCTCCCAACATCTGCCGAACGACTGGCAGGGGAGCTTCATCACCAGCGATTTTCGCGGCCACCGGGTCTGCCGGTTTGTGCTCCGCGAGGACGGGGCCGGATTTGTTTCGCAGGAGCAGCAGGAGGTCATCAAGTCGAACCACGGGGCGTTCCGTCCGGTGGATGTGAAGATCGGCCCCGACGGCGCGCTGTACATCGCCGACTGGTACAACCCCATCATCCAGCACGGCGAGGTCGATTTCCGCGATCCGCGCCGCGACCACACCCACGGACGCATCTGGCGCGTCACCTATCGTCACAAACCGCTGGTCTCCCGGCCGCTCCTCCGCGACGCCCCCACCGACGAACTGGTCCGGCATCTGGAATCTCCCAACGTCTGGACCCGGCAACAGGCCAAGCGGGTGCTGAAGGAGCGCGGACCGGAAGTGCTCGCCGACGTCAAGCGCTGGTCGCGAGCACTCGATAACTCGCGGTCCGACTACCATCGCCTGCGGTTGGAAGCGCTGTGGCTATACCTCGCCTTCAACGCAGTCGAACCGGAACTGCTGGAATCGCTGTTGCGCTGCCGCGATCCGGGCGTCCGCGCCGCCGCCACGCGCGTGCTGGGAGAATGGCACGACCGACTCCCGCAGACGCTCAACTGGCTGCGCCGCCGCGTCGTGGACGACCATCCCCGCGTGCGTCTGGAAGCGGTGCGGGCCTTGGCACGGTTGTCCGATCCCAGGGCCATCGAAACGGCCGTTCTGGCCCTCGATCCCCCCACCGAACGGGCCTATGCCACGGAGGAGATCAGCAAGAACCGCCCCCTCCCGCCGGATGAGTTCGTCTTTGACCAATGGCTCGACTACGCCCTGTGGCTGACGGCGCGGGACCTGCAACCGGTCTGGGAGCCGGCTCTCCTCCGCGGAGAGATCGACTTTGGCGGCAACCTCCGGCATCTGACGTTCGTGCTCAAGTCGGCCGGCTCGCCGGCCACCGTGCCGGTCGTCATCGACCTGCTGGCCGGCGGCCGGGTCCCCGCCGAGGATTTGGACGCTGTGCTGGAGGTCGTTGCCTCGTTCGGTCGGCCGGAGGACTTGCAGCGGTTGCTGCGACTGGCGATGGACGGCCGAGATGATCCCACGGCGCACCGGTATCTGCACGCCCTCCTGGAGGCGCACCGCCGCCGGAGGGTCCGGGCCGCCGGTCCCTGGGACGGTTTGATCGCCCGCAGCGAGGGGGCCGCCCCCGCCGTCGGAGCGACCATCGCCCGATTGATCGGCGCCTGGCAGTGGCCCGCAGGACAGGACTGGCTCGAGCGGCAGGCGAGCCGTCCGGAGTCTCCGGCGGAGGTGCGTCTGGCGGCCATCGCCGGTCTGGCGGACATGGGGGGGGACGCCGCCGCCAGACAACTGGCCCGCATGGCCGCCGCCGATCCCGCTCCCGACATCCGCCGCGCCTCCCTGATCGGCCTGTTGACGCTCCGTCCGCAGGAGGCCGCACGCTTGGCGGCAGCCTTCCTGCGCGAGTTGACGGACCCTGCCGCGGCGACGCCTCTGATGGAGGCCTTCCAGCAGCGGCAAGGTGCGGCGGAGACTCTGGCTGCCGCGCTGGCGGCGGAGGCCGACGCGGGCCGCAGCATCCCCCCCGACGTCGCCGTCCTCGCCCTGCGGACCATTCGGGCCTCCGGACGCCGCTCGCCGCCGCTGGAAGAAGCGCTCGCCAAGGCCGGCGGCATCAGCAGCGAACCGGTCCGACTCTCACCCAAGGAGATGGCCGAACTGACAGCCAAAGTCGCCACGCAGGGAGACCCCCGGCGAGGCGAACTCGTCTACCGCCGCCAGGAACTCGCCTGCCAGAAGTGCCACGCCATCGGAGAGACCGGCGGACTGGTCGGTCCCAACCTCGTCAGCCTCGGCACGACGGCCCAGCTCGACTACCTCCTCGAATCGCTCCTCGATCCCAATGCCAAGGTCAAGGAGGGATATCACACCGTTGTGCTGGTCGATCAGGACGGCAGACAGTGGGCAGGGATCAAGCTGCGGCAGACCGACACGGCTGTCATCCTCCGCGACGCCGAAGGGCAGGAACACGCCGTCCCCTTGGCCACCATCGACGTGGAAGCCGCCGGCGTTTCGCTCATGCCGGCCGGTTTGACCGAGAAACTGACGCAGGCAGAACTGCTGGACCTGACGGCCTTTCTCTCCGCGCTGGGACGGCTGCCGGAATTCACCGTCACTCAGCGGCCCATCGCCCGCCGCTGGCAAGTTCTGGAGGCGACGCCGCAGGCGGCCCATCAACTCCGCCGCACGAGTTACGCCCAGGCGGCCGGCGACGACCCCGCCTTCCAGTGGCGGACGCTCTACAGCACGGTGAGCGGTGAGGTCCCGCTCGCGGAACTGCCCGAGGTGAGCGTCCGCAATCGGGTGGCGGAGGGGAGTCGCGGGGTGAGCTTTGCCCGTTGCGAGTTGGAGGTGACGTCTCCGGGCGCACTCCGACTGGTGGTGGGGGACGTGGAGGGTCTCCAGACCTGGTTGGGGGAGCAGCCCCTGGAACTGGCGTCTGAAACCCCCCTGTCGCTGCCGGCGGGGCGCTACCGCCTCACGTTCTGCATCGAGCGTGAGGTCCGCCAGAGGCCCCTCCGGGTGGAGGCCGTCATTCCGGACGGTTCACCCGCAGCCGTTCGATTCGTGGGAGGTCCGTAGCAGCCCCTCGCCCCTGCTCCAGGCGATACCACGCATCGCGAGGTCATCCTTGTCCAAGTTGCTGCCTGCATTTTCGGCTCACAGAGCACCGGCTACACCCAGGACCGCACACCGCCTCCCTCGGGGGCGCAATCGGTCATCGAGTTCCTGAGTCGGCATATCAAGGGGAGTGAGTAACCTCCGCCCGGCGAGGGTAGTTCCTGACAGCCGCGGTCGGAGGTGCGACGGTCGGTCAGACGTCGTGCGGCCAGTGCGGCGGTCGCCTCTCGGCCATCCTCCCGTCGGTGGTAATGTGGTGTGCGCGGCTGGAGATGAGCCGTGGAACCGTGAGGCAGAAGAGCCAGTGACATGGTGAATGAGATCATTCCATACTTCGAGATGTGCCGACGGGAGGGTGTAAGTCTCCAGCGCGGCATGAATTACGGACTTGGTGGCAATCACTCGGTCATCCTCATGTCCGTTCGACCCAACGCTCCCTACGAGGATGAGCTCCAGGATGGCGGCACAGTGTTGATTTACGAGGGCCACGACGTGCCTCGCAGTGCCTCTGTGCCTGATCCAAAGCGGGTTGACCAACCGGACCGTACGCCTGCTGGTGCACTGACTCAGAATGGTCTCTTCTACCAAGCTGCGCATGAGGCCAAGCTTGGCTTGCGCTCACCAGAACGCGTTCGAGTGTACGAGAAACTGCGACAGGGCATCTGGTCCTACAACGGGGTCTTCCATCTTGTTGACGCATGGAGACAGGAGAGTAATGGACGTCAAGTGTTCAAGTTCAAGCTTGTTGCGGTGGAGGGTGAGGAAGATCTTGGCGTTCCTGTTCGTCTAGATGCGACTCGGCGTCGTGTTATTCCCACACGCGTCAAACTCGAGGTGTGGAGACGAGACGGTGGCCGGTGCGTGGTTTGCGGCGCCACAGATGAGCTCCACTTCGATCATGTCGTTCCCTTCTCAAAAGGAGGTACATCTCTGGTGGCTGCAAATGTTCAGCTACTTTGCGCGCGACACAACATCCAGAAGCGCGATCACATAGAATGACATCTGCCTAACTCGCCTATGCACCTGACGTTCTGCTGCACTTCGCGGTGGGTGTGAAGCGCAGGTCGTTGGGTGGCCATGAAGGGCGGGCCAACTGCATGTACAGTTCATTCGATCAGGCTTCCGCCTGACACGATCAAAGGATGACCGCCTGTAGACGGGTCTGTCCGCCAGGGGCTGGTGCTTCGTCGCTGCAGGGGACGTCGGAGGCACGAAGCTCCTCCGTCCGTTTGTGGCCCCCTGCAAGGTCCATCGGCCGCCCCCGGGGACACGGCGACACAGCGGCGGCCGCCACCCCCCATTCGACCGGCCCCCCGGACCCCGCCGTCGCGGGGTTGATTCGTGGCCCCGTCCGTTCAAAGATAATCGTCGGGGTGGACCGCGGGAGAGTCCCCAGCAGCGGTTTCACCACCTCCCTTTTTCCCTTGCTTCAGGGGGAGAGGCAGGGTGAGGGGTTCGCGATGCACCGGGCATTCGTCCCCACGTCCGGTCTGCGGCCACTCTCTTCCCCACGGGGAAGGGGGTGAGGGTGTTGAAACTGTCTCGGGAGTTCGGCAGTCAGGAGCATTGACACTTCATGGCGACATTTCACTGGGGAAACGCGTTCGACGCTTTCCGCGATCTGGAGCGGGAGTTCGATCGTCTGTTGTACACGGTCGGCCGAACGTTCGACGGCCTGCGGTTTGGCCGCCCCTACCCGCCGATCAACATCTACGACCTGGACCATGAGTTTCTGCTGACCGCGGAACTCCCGGGAACCCGAGCGGACGATTTTGAATTGACGGTGGCCGATGGCGTGCTGACGATCCGCGGGAGGCGCACGGCCGATGCCGGCATCCCCGAGGACCGCTACCGTCGCAGCGAACGGCCCCGCGACGAATGGGAGCGCTCCTTCACGCTCCCCGAACGCGTGCGGGAGGATGAGATTCATGCGGAGCTCCGGAACGGGATTCTCCGCCTGCACCTCCCCAAAGCTCCCGCCGCTCAACCACGACATATCCGGGTCAACGATGCCTGACATCCCCGTATCCACCGAGCACCCGTCCGAATCCGATCTGCCGCGTCCCGCCGATCCGCAAGGGACGAGCGCCGGTCCTCCGCCACGGTGGCTCCGCACCCCCCCCATCGACATCTTCGAGACTGAGGAGGGGCTGGTGCTGCGCGCCGACCTGCCCGGCGTCACCGCCGAATCGCTCGAGCTGCAAGTGCAGGAGAACAAGCTCACGCTGTTCGGCCGCGTCGAGGCCGACCTGCCTCCCGAAGACCGGCTGGTGCATCAGGAGTATCAGGTGGGGGATTTTCTGCGGTCGTTCATCCTCAGCGACGACGTCGATCACGATCGGATCACGGCCCGCTTCAACGACGGCGTGCTGGAACTGACCTTGCCGCGGGCCGAACGGGCCAAGCCCCGGAAGATCGAAGTCCGCACCAGTTGAGGCCCGTTCGCTCTCAAGAGCCAGTTTCATAACCGGGACATGACCGATGCGAGTCCACCGGAATGCGGGTGATCGGGGGGGCTCACGCCCCCCGCTCGCCGGTTGTGAAACTGGCTCAAAAAAACCTCCCGCCGGCCCGAACGCGTGAACCCCGCGAACCCCTGCATGTTCCGGGACCACGGCGGCTCAGGCGCTGCGAGGGGTGCGAGGTTCTGCTCAGTCGGGCGGGGCTGCGGCATCCCCCTCCAGACGCTCCGCCGCCCATGCGGCCAGGGCTTCGCGGTTGATCTTCACGTTGTGACGCGTGTCCACCGGCAGCGCGGGGTGAAACAGCACCGTGCGGATGCCAGCGGTCACGGGATGCGATTGTGCAAGCGTCAGCAGCTTTGAGCGCAGGCGATCCTCGGCGGCGCGCGAGGCGGGGAAGCACCCCTCCTCCGGCTCGATGACGATCACCGGCCGCTGACGAGGCGCCGGCCCCATCCCCACGAGTGCCGAGCGATACACCTCCGGGTGCTCATCAAAAATCGCTTCGCAACAGACGGAGTACAGCGGTCCCTCGGCGGTGTGCACGATGTGGTTCTTGCGCCCGCAGAACCAGAGCCGACCTGCGGAATCCCAGTACCCCACATCACCGATGCGGTGGTAACAGGGGGAGGGGGAGGAAGGCTGCTCTCCTGCTCGGGAACAGTCCGGAGTGACAGGAATTTTCGCCAGTCGAGTCGACTCGGGTCGCTGGAAATACTCGCGCGTCACTGCCGGGCTGCGGACGATGATCTCCCCGATCTCTCCGACCGGCAGGGGCGGCGCCACTTCCAGCGAGGTCACGGGACCCTCGGTCACGGCGATGATCCGCACCTCCACGCCGGGAAAGGGGCGTCCCACGCATGTTCCCGCCCCCTGCACCGTCTGATGGGCCGTTTGTTCCAGCACTTCCCGCGCTCCGATGGAAGCGACCGGCAGGCTCTCGGTAGCGCCGTAGGGGGTGTGCAGATCGGCTCCCGGTCCGGTCAGCACCTGGCGCATCCGGCGGAGGACATGCAACGGCACGGGACCTCCGGCGGAGAGGCCGCGGCGCAGCGTCGGCAGCGTTACCCTGTGTTGCTCACAATAACGACCGATCCGGTTCCAGAAGGCCGGCGATCCGAACGCCTGCGTCACCTGGCGCTCCCGCATGATCGTGAGAATCTTCTCCGGATCGACCTGGGCCGGCCGGGTCGGGTCCATGTCCGGGATGACCGTGGTGACGCCCATCGCCGCGTTGAACAGCCCGAACAGGGGAAAGCCCGGCAGGTCGATCTCCCCGGGCTCAATGCCGTAGAAGTCCCGGATCATGTCGACCTGGGCGTCGAACATGCTGTGCTCGTAGAGCACTCCCTTGGGAGGACCGGTGCTGCCGGAGGTGAAGATGATCGCCGCGGGATCGGTCCCGCCGACCGTGTTGGCGAGCGGGGGCGCGGAACCGCCGTCAGTCAGGAGCTGCTGATACGTCGCTCCCCCCCAGCACCACCGCCGGCCCACGGTGACGTTGAGCCGGGCGCGAGGGAAGTCGCGCCGTTTCCACAGCCGAATCAGGTGCACCAGCGGGACGGCCACGAAGCCATCCGGCTGGACCTCGCGGAGACATTCGAAGATGTTCGCCCGCCCCATGCCGGGGTCGATCAGCACCACGACCGCCCCTGCCTTGAAGAGGGCAAACGTCAGGGCGATGAACTCCCAGCCAAACGGGACGAACAACACCAGTCTGGCGCCGGGGTGTACCCCCCTCGCTGCCAGTCCCGCTGCCAGCCGGTCGCTCTCTTCGTCCAGTTCTCGAAACGTCCGTTGGCGGTAGGTGTAGCCGCGGCCGCTCCTCCGGCGCCGGGGGATGACGACGGCGGCCTGGTCGGGCCAGGCAGCGGCAGCGGCACGCAGACGATCGGCGATGTTCACCCTGGCCCTCCGCGAAGGGGATCGCAAGGGGAGAAACGTGGGAACCACCGGTGTCACTCGGCCTCCGGACGCGGGCCGTTGATGGCGTTCATGGCGGCCGCGATCCCCTCCCGGACCCACAGCTCCACGCCGTCGGCCGCCGCTGCCAGAGCCGGCTCGATCCGTTCCCGCTCCGCCGCCGTGAACCGTTGGAGCACGTAGTCCGTGGAATCCCGACCGGCCGGCGGGCGATCGATGCCGATCCGCAATCGGGCAAACTGATTGGTTCCGAGCTGGTCGATGACGTTCTGAAGTCCCTTCTGCCCGCCGGCGGTCCCTTGCGCCCGCATCCGCAGTCGACCGCACGGGAGATTGAGGTCGTCCGACACCACCAGCAGGTCGGCGGGAGTGAGCTTGTAAAAGCTCAATACCTGGCGGACGGCATGACCGCTGAGGTTCATGTACGTCTGGGGGGCGGCCAAGAGGACGCGTTCGCCCGCGAGCTCGATTTCGGTCAATTCGGCGTCGAATTTGAGCCGCGGCAGAGGGGCCGCGTGTCGCTCGCGCAACAACCGCAACACCTCAAAGCCGAGGTTATGCCGCGTCCCCTCGTATTTCCGACCGGGGTTCCCCAGTCCCACGACGAGTTTCATGAATCCGCCTGCCCGGCCCCGGCAGGTCTCCCCCCGGGGCGATCCGGAACGGCCTCGTCACCCAGCCGCCTCTGCCTCTTCCTTGGGCTTGCGTCCGATCAGCTCCGGCTCGGAGGGTGCGGCTTCCACCGGTGCCGGTGCGGCTTCCGCCCGCGCCTGCACGATATGCACCAGCACGGTGTCCGGCGCGTCGAGAATCGTCACCCCCGGCGGAATGTCCGTCAGTTCCTTCACGTGCACGAACTGACCGATCTGCAAGTCTCCCACCTTCACCACGATCTCGCCGGGAATGTCAACCGCAAGGCATTCGACGGTCACTTCGTGGTGCGGCATCTCGAGAATGCCCCCCGCCAGCACCCCCGGGGCGGTCCCGCGCGTATGCACCGGTACCTTCACCCGCACCCGCTCGTTCGGGTCCACCCGCATGAAGTCGACGTGGATCAGGTGCTGGGAAAAGGTGTCCCACTGCACCTCGCTGAGCAGCGCCTTCTCCACTTTCCCCGCGATCTTCAGGTCGACGACCCGCGCCCCTTTGTGCAGCACGCCGCGCATGGCGTCGGCCGAAACCTGGATCGCCTGCGGCTCCTGCTTGTGCCCGTAAATATTCCCCGGCACGATCCCCTGACGCCGCAACCGACGTGCTGCCCGCGTCCCAAGTCCTGTCCGAGGCTGAACTTCCAACGTCACGAATTCTGGCATTCCGGCACCTGTCTCTTTCGCTGCGGTCCCGGGGACGCAGCTATCCGAACAGTCGTCTGACATGCTCAGCGGCTGACGGCCCCTCCCGGGGGACGCGCCGACGGAGCCTCCCCCGGCCACCAGGAGAGAGGTGCAAGATAACCACGGCCGCCACGCCCGGCAAATGGTCCGGCCCCCTTCGCCAAGGTGGCGCAGGGGAGGCTTGTCTCCACCGTCGTCCCACCCCTATCGTGCGGTCCCAGACCAACGACCGGACCAGAACCAATTCCCTCCAGGACGATCCGGGAGGGTTCCGCTCCGGATGACTCCCCCCGACGGACGCGCAGCCGCCCACCGCATGGCTCTGGTTCCGACTCCTTGATACGAGGCCCACGCATGTCTCAGCTCGATGCGGTCTATCAGCAACTCATTCGCCACCTGCGGCAGACGGCGCTGCTCAGGTCCTGCGCCAACGTCCTGAGCTGGGATGAGCAGACCTATCTCCCCCCCAAGGGCGGGGAGTTCCGGGCCGAGCAGCTCGCCCTGCTGGCGGGAATGGTACACGCCCAGGCGACCGATCCCCGCGTGGGAGAATGGCTGGCAGAACTCACCGATGAAAACGTCCCGGGCGGACCGGAATCCCCGGCGGCGGCCAACATCCGCGAGGGCCGTCGCCATTATCACCGCGCCACTCGCCTTCCCCGGCGACTCGTGGAAGAACTCTCGCGCGTCACCACCCTCGCGCAACAGGCGTGGGTGCAGGCCCGCAAGGCCAGGAACTTTGCCGCCTTTCGCCCTTGGCTGGAACAGGTGGTCGCCCTCAAGCGCGAGGAAGCCGAAGCGGTGGGGTATGGGCAGGGCATTCCCTATGACGCCCTCCTCGATGACTTTGAACCGGGGATGACCGCGGCTCAGGTGGCAGCCGTCTTCAATCCCTTGCGCGAGCAGCTTGTCTCTCTTGCGGCCGAACTCCGCGACTCCCCCCACCAGCCGGATGTCTCGATCCTCTCGCGCCACTACCCGATCGACCGCCAACGGGAGTTGAGCCTGGCGGCTGCCGCGGCGATCGGCTTCGACCTCGACGCCGGCCGGCTCGACGTCGCCGCCCACCCCTTTTGCAGCGGGATCGGTCCGGGCGACTGCCGCCTCACCACCCGTTATGACGAGCATCACTTCCCCGGGGCCTTCTTCGGCACACTGCACGAGGCCGGGCACGGCCTGTATGAACAGGGGCTTCCTCCCGAACACTTCGGCACGGCCGCGGGGGAGACGGCCTCCCTCGGCATCCATGAATCTCAGTCGCGGCTGTGGGAGAACTTCGTCGGCCGCAGCCGGTCCTTTTGGGAAGGCTTCTATCCCCGCGCTCAGACGACCTTCCCCCAGGCCCTCGGCGACGTGTCGCTGGACGACTTTCACCGGGCGATCAATGCCGTCCGCCCCTCGTGGATTCGCGTCGAGGCGGACGAAGTCACCTACAACCTGCACATCATGCTGCGGTTTGACCTGGAGCAGCCGCTCATCGCCGGGGACCTCCGTCCCGCAGATGTCCCGGGGGTCTGGAACGAGGCGTTCCAACGGTACTTCGGATTGACGCCCCCCGATGACGCGCTCGGCTGCCTCCAGGACGTCCACTGGAGCGCAGGTTTGATCGGCTACTTTCCGACCTATGCTCTCGGCAACATGTATGCCGCCCAGTTCTTTGAAGTGGCCCGCCGGGAACTCGGCGACTTGGACGAAATGTTCGCCCGAGGAGAGTTCGCCCCGCTGCTGGGGTGGTTGCGAAGGGAGATCCACAGCCGCGGTCAGACGTACCGGGCCGCGCGGCTGGTCGAGGTCGTCACCGGCCGACCTCTGTCGGCGGAACCGCTGCTGCATCACCTCCAGACGCGCTTCCGACCCCTGTATGGGTTGCCCCAATAAGGCCCCGTCACCACTCCTCCATTCCTCTGCATGGCACATGTCGCCGTGACCTGCCGCCAAGTTTCACCGCGACCCGCAGGGGAGCGCTGGAAAAGTTTAGCCGCGACCCGAAGGGGAGCGCTCCCGCCATTCCCCGCAACTCCGAATTCATCCAGCGCGCGGGTCCGCGTCGGGGTGGCGGAGTCGGAGCGCAACCACCTCCCCTGCGGTGCGATCTTCGCCTGTTTCTCCATCGGCGAGCGGGGGGCGTCAGCCCCCCGGCTGTTTCGTCCCAGCGCACTGGCTGACAAGCAGCCAGTGGCACCCATTTGCCAGTGGCACATGGCGGCAAGCCCGCCGGGGAACACGCTCAGCCCCGAAGCCGTCCCCCGCCGCGATTCTGGTCGACTCCCCAGCAGGAGAGGGACGTGGTGAAACTGCTTCCTGCAACAGGGGGTTATCCCCGCGGGTGGCAGCGGGCGTGGAGCGCCTTCAGGCGGCTGTGCTCCACCTGCGTGTAAATCTGCGTGGTGCGAATGCTGGCGTGCCCGAGGAGTTCCTGCAACGCCCGAATCTCCGCCCCTCCCGCCAGCATGTGTGTGGCAAAACTGTGCCGCAGCGTGTGCGGACTGATCTGCTGACTGCACCCGATCCGCCGGGCATACTTCTTGACGAGGTACCACACCATGATCCGCGACAAGGGCCTCCCGCCGCGGGTGACGAACAGGGCGTTTACCTCACGCTGCCTCACCAGCCGCGGCCGTTCGTGTGCCAGATACGCCTCGATCGCTGCGCGCGCCACCGGGTTGAGGGAGACGATCCGTTCCTTGTTCCCCTTCCCGAGGCAGCGGCAGAAGTTCTCCTCGAGATGGACGTCCTGCCGCCGCAGACCTGCCGCCTCGGACGCCCGGCAGCCGGTGGCGTACAGCACCGCCAACAAGGCCCGATCGCGCAAGGGATAGCTGTCTCCTTCGCCCGGAGCCGCCAGCAGACGGTCGACCATCTCCGGACTGAGGACCGTCGGCAGGTACCGCCACAGCTTGGGGGAATTCAAGAGTTCGACACGGCTGTCCTCCAGCACCCCTTCCAGGACCAGGAAGCGGAAGAACATCTTGATCGCCACCAGGCGTCGAGCGATGGTCGTCGGCGCGAGCTCCCGGCCATGCAGTTCCTGCAAAAAGCTCCCCAGGACCCGGAGGTCGACGTCCAGCACGGAATCGATCTCCTGCAGGGCGAGCCAGGCGACGAACTGCTTGAGATCGGTGTGGTAGGCGGCGATGGTGTTGGGGGACATCCCACACTCGGCCCGCAGGTAGTGCAGAAACGGCTGCACGTGCTGCTGCGGGTGCCACCGGCTGAGCAGAGCCGCATCGCCGCGGAGCACCGGTCGCTTGCGAGGAGGCATGAGAGTGGCGTGTGGCGAGGGGCTGCGAACAAAGCTGCTGCCAGTGACATCGGCAGAGGAGAGGCGGCGGCTCCATCGCCATCGACCGACCGCGGCAGGAATTGCCGTTCGGAGTGGGGTAGAATAGAAGGGTTGACTCAGCCGTTCCGTCCGCATCCCCCCGTCCGCATGTCGTCCGAAGATTCCACTCCCGTGTTTTCTCCGCTGGACGAGGCGCTGCTCTTGCGCCTGGCGGTGCAATCGATCGAGCGGCGGCTCAGAGGGGATGGGAGGGACGCCTCCAACGGGGAAGTGGAGCCCCCTGTTCCTCCGGAGGAGTGGCCTCCTCCCTTACACACCGAGCGGGCGACATTTGTCACCTTGCGCCGCGAGCAAGCGCTGCGGGGCTGCTGCGGGTCGCTGCGGGCCTTTGAGCCACTCGGCCGCAACGTCGTGCGCAGCGCGATCACGGCCGCATTCTCCGACCGCCGCTTTCCACCGGTCGCCGTCGATGAACTTTCCGACCTCGACCTGCACATCTCGATCCTCAACCCGGCGGAGCCGCTGGCTTTTCTGACGGAAGCGGACCTGGTGGCGCAGCTTCGACCGCATATCGACGGTGTGATCCTCAAAGACCACGACCTCCGCGCGCAGGGCGTGTTCCTTCCGTCAGTATGGGAGCAGCTTGAGGACCCGCGCGATTTCGTGCGGCGGCTGAAGATGAAGGCCGGACTTCCTCCGGACTACTGGTCTCCGTGGCTGGCCGCCTCGCGATTCACCGTCCACTCCGTGGAGGGTCGGGCCGCCGACTGGCTGTCCACGGTTTCCGCCGTCGTCGTTCCCCCGCGCGGCCATCTGCCACATCGCGAGTAACAAGCCGCGCACTCAACCGCGCGGCGCGGAGCGCCTGGTCCGGGTGGTGGGCGGGGCGGTCGTCGGGTCTTCCGGCCAGGCGTGCTTGGGATACCGGCGGGCGAGTTCCTTGCGGATGGTGTGATAGGTTGTGCTCCAAAAGCTCTCCAGGTCGTCGGTCACCTGCTGGGGACGCATGTTGGGGGCCAGGAGATGCAGCAGCACCTTGACGCGTCCGCCGGCGATGCGGGGGGTGTGGGACAGTCCGAACAGTTCCTGAATCCGGACGGCCAGCACCGGCGGGCGCGGATGGAGTTGGCCGTCAGGCATCCGCAGGGGAGGCTCGTACTGAAGTCGGATGCGACTGCCGCTGGGAACCGTCCATGTCTCCGGCGCCTCCCGGTCGAGCGCCTGTTGCTGAGCCCACGTGAGGCGCGTGCGCAGGGCGGTCAGCCAATCCGCCTGCCGCAGTTCGGCGAAGGAGCGGCATCCGCGGCACAAGTCGCGCAGGACCGCATGCAGGTCTTCGGCTTCCCAGTGCGGCAGGTCAAGTTCCGGCGTCCACTGAGCCAGCGACTGCACGCGGGCCACCCAGCCCGCCACGCGGGGATCGTCCGCCGGGAAGACTTGCTCCCACTGTTTGACGGCCTCACGGAACAGGAGTTCGCTCGGCTCGTCCGTGTCGGGGAGAGGCGCGGGACTTTCGCTCAGCAGGAGGTCCTCATAGTAGACTCGTCTTCGGGCGACCACTCCCTTGTGCGTGGGATGAAAAAAGACTTCGGTCGTGCTCCGTTGAGCGTGGAGCGGGAGCCAGTCCTCCCGCACCAGCGACGCCTGACGTACCAGGGCCTCGGTTGCGGCGGCGTCGACCTCCACACACAGAAACAATTCCCCTTCCCGCACGGCCGATTGCGGTGCGAGTTTGACGCCGCGTCCGCCGACCATCACCCCGCGGTCGCTGCCGGAGTGCCGGCGGCGCGCCACGCGGTCTGGAAAGGCGGCTGCGAGCGCCCGCAGCAACGCTTCTTCCGGCTCGGCGGGCGCGGCCACGGCAGCAGCGACCACACCGGGCGCCGTCGATCCCGGGGGGGACTCGTCAGTCGCAGCGAGTGTTTCCGTCAGTCGCTGCAACTGATCGCGCACCCGGGCGATGTGACGGGCCGCGCCTCGCTGAAGCACGCCCCAGGGGAACTCGGTCCCCGCCCCGCGATCGGCGGCTTCGAGCGCCGCCAGCCGATCGAGAACGTCCGAGTGTGAATGGTGGAACCGGGTGGGGGGGCGCGACGCCGGGCCGCGTTCCCGCGAGGCAGCCGGCGACGTCGAAGGAGGACGGAAGAACGGGTCACGTTCCGACAGGAGTGCCGCCAGCCACGCCGCATTTCGCAACTGACCCCGGCGGCATCCCTCCAGCAGGAGTTTTGCCAGCCGCGGGTGAGCGGGGAGCAGTGCCATCCTTCGCCCCTCCGGGGTGATCTGGTCGGCAGTGTCGCAGGCCCCGAGCCGCCGCAGAAGCAATTCGGCCTGCGCAATCGCCTCCGGACGCGGGGCCTCAAACCAGGGAAAATCGTTCAGGTCGCGTTCGCCCCAGGCCTTGAGCTGGAGCACCGGTCCCGCAAGGTCGACGCGGCGTACCTCCGGAGTCTCCAAGAGGGGGCGAACCCGGTGGCTGACGGCGTCCCACAGCCGCAGGCAGTAGCCCGGTCCCGTCCGTCCCGCGCGGCCGGCCCGTTGATCGGCGCTCGCCTGGGAGATTGGTTCCAGTTCCAGCCGATCCAGGCCCGTTGCGGGATCGTACCGCAGCACGCGGGCCGTGCCGGTATCCACGACCACCCGGACCCCCTCAATCGTCAGCGATGTTTCGGCGACGTTTGTGGAGAGGATCACCTTGCGCCGCTCGCACGGCGCCAGCACACGGTCCTGCTCCTCTGGAGGAAGATCGCCATACAGCGGCAGCAGCACCAACTCATGCCGGCGAGCGAAGTCGGTCAGCTCCCGCTCGGCCCGGCGAATCTCGGCCACTCCGGGCAAAAACACAAGCACGTCTCCTGTGGTGGGGGGGACGGCGCGCTCGACCCCCCATACCGCCAGCTCCGCCGGGGGACGACGGTCGCGCGGAGCGGCGTACTCGATCTCGACCGGCCAGGCCCGTCCCTGGCTCTCGACTACTTCCTCCGTGCCGAGATACCTGGCCGCCGGCTCCGGATCGAGCGTGGCCGACATCACGACGATCCGCAGATCGGGCCGCACCGTCTCCCGCACCCGTCGCACCATGCCAAGCACGAGATCGCTCAGCACGTTCCGTTCGTGAAACTCGTCCAGCACGACGACGCCGATCCCTTCCAGGAACGGGTCCGTTTGCAACCGCCGGAGCAGAATCCCCTCGGTGACGAACAGCAGCCGCGTCTCGGGACCGGCCCGTTCCTCGAAGCGGACGGCATAGCCGACCTCTTCGCCGAGTCGCCCCCCTCGTTCCTCGGTCACCCGGCGGGCGGCGGTGCGGGCGGCGATCCGTCGCGGCTCCAGGACGATCACGCGCCCCTGTCCCGCCAGTCCGGCATCCAGGATGGCCGGCGGAAGGCGCGTCGTCTTGCCGGCTCCCGTCGGCGCGCGCAGAACCACCTGACCGCTGCGCTTGAGTCCGCGCAGCACCTGTGGAAGAACGTCGTCGATCGGCAGCGGAGTCAGGGAAGGCACGATCGTGGCGGCCTCACGGAACGGTGGCGCTCAGGATCGCATTTCAGCACGTTCCCTGCGATAGGGGGAGCGAGTGGAGCGCGAGGGATGCAAGTAGCCGCGGCACCCGGCTCGATCCTCCCAGGCGACAAGTCGCCATCCCCCAGAGGACGCGGCAGCTCGCCCTCTCCCTTCCACCGAACCCCTGGCGGCAGTAGGCTCCCCCTGCGGACCCGAGGTGAGCACCCTCCATGAAGGCACTCGTCAAGCGGCATGCCCGACCGGGACTGTGGCTGGAAGACGTTCCGGAACCGACCGTCGGCCCCACCGACGTCCTGATCCGCGTCCTCAAGACCGGCATCTGCGGCACGGACCTGCACATTTACAACTGGGATGCCTGGGCGGCCAAGACCATTCCTGTTCCGATGGTGGTGGGGCATGAGTTCGTCGGCGAAGTGGTCTCCGTGGGGAGTTATGTGCAGGACTTCTATCCCGGCGAGATCGTCAGCGGCGAAGGGCATGTCGTCTGCGGCCATTGCCGCAACTGCCTGGCGGGTCGGAGGCACCTGTGTGCACGGACCGTTGGCATCGGCGTCAACCGGCCGGGGGCCTTCGCGGAGTTCATCGCCATTCCGCAGACGAACGTCTGGCACCATGCCGAGGGGATCGACCGCGACGTGGCGGCGATCTTCGATCCCTTGGGCAACGCCGTGCATACGGCCCTGTCGTTCGACCTGCTGGGCGAGGATGTGCTCATCACGGGGGCAGGACCGATCGGCTGCATGGCTGCCGCCATCGCCCAGTATGCGGGGGCGCGGTACGTGGTGGTGACGGACGTCAACCCGTGGCGGCTCGACCTGGTGCAGCGAATGGGCGCCACGCGGGTCGTCGACGTCCGCCGCGAACGGATCGCCGACGTGCAGAAAGAACTCGGCATGAAGGAGGGCTTCGACGTGGGACTGGAGATGTCCGGAAATCCCTCCGCCTTCCGGGAGATGCTGGCCAACATGTGTCACGGCGGCAAGATCGCCCTGCTCGGCATCCCCGAGCACGAACTGGCCATCGACTGGAACACGGTCATCTTCAACATGCTGACGATCAAGGGCATCTACGGACGCGAGATGTACGAGACGTGGTATAAGATGACCGTCATGATCCAGGGAGGTCTGGACATCACTCCGGTGATCACGCACCGGCTTCCCGCCACGGAGTTTGAAGCGGGCTTTGCGGCGATGAAGAGCGGCCAGTGCGGCAAGGTGATTCTGGACTGGACGGCGATTTAGACTCCGTTGTGGACGGATGTGTCAAGAGGGAGCGTGGCGGCGATCAGGGTCAGACCTCCCGGTTCCGGGCGCCACCGTACCCCCGGACAGCCTGCCGGAACGAGCACCGTATCGCCGAGATGAAATGTCCGCTGCGCGGCGCCCCCTTCCCACTCGAGCGCACCCGCACCGTCGAAGACGACCCACGCCGCCATCCGTCCCGGGAACGGTGCCTCAAACGGCGTCTCGGCTCGCACGCGATGAACGCAGAACGACTCCGTCCGGACGAGCGTCGCTCCCTGGACGCAGGCCGGCAGTGAGGTCCACGTTTCCGGGGAGAGCGACGGCGGGGCCTGACGGCGCCAGTCGATGCAGGCCAGCGCCTCGGAGCGGTGGAGGGGACGCGGCCGGCCGTCCGGACCGGGACGGTTCCAGTCAAAGACGCGAAACGTGGCGTCGCTGGGCTGCTCGATCTCCAACAGGAGCTGGCCGGAGCCGAGGGCGTGCACGCTCCCCGGAGGCACGTGGATGACGTCGCCGGGGCGGGGATGAATCGTGTTCAAACACTGTTCCACCGTTCCGTTCTCCATCCGCCGGGCAAACTCTTCCGGCGTGGTCCCGGCCTTCACGCCGAAGTAGGCCCGGCAGCCGGGGGTCGCCTCGAGAAAGACCCACGCCTCCTCCTTGCCGCACGGTTCGCCGATCAACCGCTGTGCACCGGCGTCGTCCGGATGGACCTGGACCGAGAGCAAGGCCGTGCAATCCAGCCATTTGATGAGCAGGGGGAACCTCGCGCCGCCATAGGGGGGCGGCTGGTCGCCGATCAGTTCGTCGCGGTGCGTGCGCCAGAGCCGGCTGAGGGGGGTCCCGGCCAGCGGTCCGTCGGCGACGATGCTGTCGTGCTCCGGAAGGGCGCTCAGTTCCCACGACTCGCCATAGGGGTGATCGTCGGGCAGCGTGCGGCCCAACCGGTCGCGGAGGCGGGTCCCCCCCCAGATGCGCTGGCGCAGGTACGGAGTAAAAACCAGAGGCGGGAGCATCGCAGGGATGTGGGACGATTCAGGGAAGCGACCGGGCCCGCCCGCTGATCTCACAGTCCCAGCACGTCCGCCATGGAGTACAGGCCGGGAGGACGGGTCGCCAGGAATTTTGCCGCGGCGAGAGCTCCATACGCGTAGCTGTCGCGGGTGTGTCCGCGCACGTACACCTCCAGCGTCTCGCCCATCATGCCGAAGATGATTTGATGTTCGCCCACATTGTCTCCCGTGCGGACCGCGTGATAGCCGATCTCTCCGCGCGGTCGTCGGCCGACCTGTCCGTGCCGGCCGTGACGATGCTCCGTCTGCCCCATCTCCGCGGCAACGATTTCTCCAAAACGGAGGGCGGTTCCGCTCGGAGCGTCCTCCTTGAAGCGGTGGTGCCGCTCCACGATCTCGACGTCGACTCCGGAGGGGAGGTCCTTCAGGGCCCGCGCCGCCTCGCGGACGAGCTTCATTGCGAGGTTGACGGCCAGACTCATGCTGGGCGCCAGCAGAACAGGGGTCTGTTGAGAGGCTGCCACGACCGCTGCACGCTGACTTGGGTTCAGGCCCGTGGTGGCGCCGACCAGGGGAATCCGCCGTTCCCCGCACACCGCCGCCACGTGCACCAGACCCTCGGGGGTTGAAAAGTCGATCACCACGTCGGGGCGCACCTCGAGACTGGCGGAAATCGTCACGCCGATCGGACCGATGCCGGCGACTTCACCGGCATCCTGACCCAGACGCGGCGAGGTCGGAGACTCGACCGCGGCCACCAGCCGCAATTCCGGATCGGCCTGAGTGAGGGCCACAATCCGCTGTCCCATGCGACCGGCCGCACCGTTGACCGCCACCTGAATCGCCTCGCCCATCGCTGCCGTGCTCCTTGTTCATTGGCTCCTGAGAGGATCGTAGTCCCCTCGGGGCGGCGTGGCGAGCAACGGCGGTGTCAGCGCCAGCACCTGCCTCTCCGCGACCGGACGAGGGGGACGTTGCCGCTTCATTCCTCTCCGCCGGTGAACAGGTCCTTTACTTTGTCGAACCATCCTTTCTCATGCGGTCGGACGCGCGTCCGTTCCACTTCGGCCAGCCGCCGCAGCGCGGCTTCATGTTCGGGATCCAGTTTCCTGGGAACGACCAGACGCATGACGACGTGCAGGTCTCCCGGCGGGCCGCCGCGCGGATCCGGCATCCCCTCCCCACGGAGGCGGATCACGTCGCCCGGTTGAGTTCCGGCCGGAACCCGAAGGGTGTGCGTTCCCTCCACCAGGGGGACTTCGATTTCTGCACCCAACGCCGCCTGTGTATAGGTAATGGGGATTTCGCAGATCAGGTGCGGCCCTTCTCGCTTGAACCGTTTGTCCTCGCGGACGTGGATGTCGACGAACAGGTCGCCGCGGGGTCCGCCCCCCGGGCCGGGTTCTCCTTCTCCCCGCAGGCAGAGTTGCATCCCGGTGTCGATGCCGGCGGGAATCTTCACCTCCAGCGTCACCGATTCGTCTTCAAACCCCGAACCCTGGCAGGTGGGGCATTTGTGACGGATCACCCGCCCGGCGCCGCGGCAGGCGGGGCAGGTCGTCTGCACACGAAAGAAGCCCTGTGCCTGCACCACCTGTCCCTGACCGCCGCAGTAGCCGCAGCGCTCGGGAGCATGTCCCGGTTCCGCACCTGATCCCTGGCAGACGTGACAGGTCTTGCGGCGGCGGATGTGCAAGTCCTTCTCGACCCCTTTGGCCGCTTCCGCCAGGGAGATGGAGAGTTCCGCGCGGAGATGGGCGCCGCGCTGCGGTCCGCCGCGGCTGCGTCGTCCCCCTCGCCCGCCGCCGAAAAACCCGAAGCTCTCGAAGATGTCGCTGAAGTGTTCGAAGATGTCCCCGAGGTCCTGGAATTCGGGACCGCGACCGCCGGGGCCTTTCACTCCGGCATGGCCGAACCGGTCGTACCGGGAGCGTTTCTCCGGATCGCTGAGAACTTCGTACGCCTCCGCCGCCTCCTTGAACCGGGCGACGGCATCCTCGTCGCCCGGATTGCGGTCGGGGTGGTACTTGAGAGCGAGCTTCTTGTAGGCCCGCTTGATCTCATCGGCCGAGGCGGATTTGCTCACGCCAAGGATTTCATAGTAATCACGCTGCGTGGGCATGATGGGCATGGGCAAACGTCAAACCCGAGCGGGGGACCTCGCCGTAGGGATTTCCGGGAATCCAGCAGATACTCTGCCTCAACGGGCCATCCCTGGGAAGGGACGGTGGGGACTGCATCGCTGCGGGCAAATGCTACGTGGTCTCGTTCAACAAGTCACCGGCGTCGGCAGGTCGGTCCCGGAATCCAGACCCATGAGCATCGCATTATCTGAACGAAGAACGAAGTGGAGTCGAGACGACGGTCTCCGTGCCTGCGAAGGGGGAGAACAAGGTCTGCCGATCTCCGGATTTCCACGGACCCTCGTCCTCGCGGATCACTGGCAGACCTCGCTTGCCAATCCGCAGCAAAGACAGTCCTGACCCTCCTGGCTCTGAGGAATGCCTTGACGCCTGACGATGATACGCAGGGAAATCGGAATTGTCCGGGGGACGGCGTCCGGAACGAGCCACACGTCCCCCCTGCCGACCTGCCACCCTCTTAGCGACGGCGGAGGGGCAGCGGCGGTCAGGGGGAGGAGGGGGTGTCTGGACCGTCTCCGGACGTCGCCGGGGAGTCTGGCGGCGAATCCTTTTCCGCGGGAGCCTGCGGCGTAGTCGGGGATGTCGAGTCGGTCTCGGTGGGATTCCCCTTCGTGTCGGCCGGGGCGTCCTTGGACTCGGCAGGCGACTCTTTCGATTCGGCAGGCGACTCTTTCGACGGAGGGGGAGTCTCCTTGGTCTCCGGACTCTCCTTCCTCTCCGGAGGCTGTTTGGTCTCCTGTCCTTCCGTGGACGGAGTGGTGGAGGGGGGAGTGCTTCCGTCCGGCGTGGCCGCGGGCGTCGTCTGCTGGGACTCTGCGGGGGGAGTCACCGGCTCGACGAGTTGTGCGCGGCTGACGCGCAGGTCTTCGAACAGGTCGGCGGAGATGACGTAGTACCACTCGGCGAACCGCTTGTTGAGTTCCTCGACGCGTTTCTGCCCCTCCTTCAACCGCTTGTCATAGTCCTCCTTCTTCGTTTTATACGTCTCGAGGTCGGCCTCGTATTTCTTGAGGGCTTCCTCGTAGAGTTCCTGAGGCGTCTTCTGCCGGGGCGTGGCCTCGGCATCGGCTGCGGGAGCGGGATCAGGATTCGCGGCAGGGGGTGCAGTCGTCGCCGGAGGCGCAGCGGGGTCGTTGGCTCCCGCCGGCGGGGGGGTCGGCTTGGCATCCGCGTGCGATTGTGCCGCGGGAGCAGGCGGAGTGTCCGCCGAGGTGGAAGGCGACTCCGTCGGGGTCTGCGGGGTATCGTCGCAGGGGTTGTCGGCAGGGGGGGGAGCCTCGGGTGAGCCGTCCGTCCCCGCCGGTGGGGTTGCTTTGGTTTCCCCCGGGGGTGTGGACGAGTTGCCCGGTTGCTTGGGGGCGTTCGGATCTGCGGGAGCCTCCTTGCCTTCGGCGGGAGGCTGGGGCGCCGGCTGGACCCCTTCGGGGGGCGTGGGTCGAACCGGCTCGGTCGGCGGAGGTCCGAGCAGGCTGGGATCGAACGTCGCCTCGACGATCACGTACCGGCTGCGTTTGCCGGCCTTCTCCTTCTCCCCTACAGATTCTTTTTCTTTGTTCGGCTCGCTCCCAGTCTCCTGGCCTCCTGAGGATTCCTGTCCGCCACCGGAGCTGGAAGACTGCTGCGAGGCTCCGTCGGACTCGCCGGCGGGGGGAGTGGTGGTGGCGGAGTCGGAGGTGCCGGCGTCGGTGTTGTCCTTCGCTTTCTCTTTTTCGGCGGCTTCGGCCTGGGCTTCCTGTTGTCCCACCTCCACCTCCAGGTCTGAACCGGTGAAGACTTCCCCGAAGCGAAGCGTGTAGACCACGCCGTCCTTGGTTCCGGCGTGGACTTCCCCCTGGCTCGAATAGAGGTGCTGGCCGTCGAAGTAGAAGCCGTTGCGTTGCAGGTCCTGAACGACCTGGATGATCTGGAGGGTGTCCGTCAGGACGCCGTCGCGGAAGAAGCGGACGAGGGGTTCGGGCTTTTTGCGGATGCCGACGATTTGCAGTTCATCCAAGGCCCGGGCCATGGCGCTGACCACGCCGGTCTTGAGTTTTTCCTTGCTTTCGTCCAAGCCCTTGAGCTTCCAGGGGTCACTGGAGGACTCGCGGGTCAGTTCGCTGACGTCCCCCGGCACCTGCACGAGGTCCTGGCCGCGAATCTCAATCGAATACTGGTTCACGACGATCTTGCGCAGGTCGAACTGCGTGAGTTCCAGCAGGTCCTTTTTGATCCAGTCGCGGAAGCGGGTGGAGACGTCGATCTTGACGTCGGCGAGATAGACGCGGGATTCATCCGGGCGGCGGACGTAAAAATGCCCGGACTTCTGCTGCTTGCCGGAACCGTCCTCGTTGGCGGAAGCGGTTTCCTCCGGCGATTCGTCGGCCTGCCCCTGCCGCTTGCCGATGATGAAGTCGGCCAGCACCTGATCCCCCTGAAACAGGGTGATCCGCGTACCGGTCTGGCCGGCCCCCTGCAGCGCGTTGCTGTCCAGGGGATCGACGACGCCGAAGCGCTCATGGGTGTCGCTCGACTCGCTCACGAGGGAGCCGCGGAGGATGCCGACGGCCGACGCTGCCGCCTTGGCCAGTTGCTCCTGGGCGTCGGCGGGATAGTTGTAATGCGAGGGAATCCGCCACTGGCCGTTCTCCTGGCGGACTTCAAACTCCTCGACGCGGCTGGTGCGCGGATTCCAGGCCGCCACGCGGATGGCGGTGGCCTTGGTCGGGTCGGTGAAATCGGGGTAGAAGGGTTGTCCGATGTCGCTGTAGCCCTCCACCGCCGGGGGGCGCGTCACGACATGGGCGACGACCGCCCCGATGACGGACGCGGACGCGGCGATCACAAAGGCCAGAGTGCGGGTCATCTGGTTCATGGTTGTTTGCAGTCGTCAGAAGTCAGTGTTGGACAATCTCACGCGGCCGCCGGCGTCTTGCGATCGTCCCGCAGGAGCGCAGCGGGATGACTTGCCCCCCCGGCGGTACCGGTCGGCCTGTTCCATCTCACTTGCCTGCTTTGGGGGGACGGACCATCCGTTCCTTGGCAATCCCCCGCTGCTCGCCCAGCAGCCGCAGGCCCAAAACCATCAACCCCACGGCCAGCGGCAGCAAGGGGGGCACGAACAGCGCCCGCAGCCGCACCAGGTTCTCCACCGCCTTGATCTGCTCGTTGGCCAGAATCCGTTCCCGGCGGATGGCGGCGTCGGTCTCACGGTTGGTCTTCTCAATGTCCTGCTGCACCAGTCGACCCAGCGATTCCTGCAACAGACGAATCTGGGCAGATTTCTCTTCCTCGGGCAGGTCCTGCCGCTCGCGGATGCGTTTGACCTCCTCATCCAGTCGCGCCTGGAAGCGGGCCACCTTGGCCTTGGCATCGTCACGGGCCTGTTGGATGGTGCGGGTGAGGTTGCGCTGAAAGACTTCGCGGCGGCGTTCGACCTCGTCGAGCTTGCGCTGTCGTCGATACCGGCCGCGGAGTTCCAGGAAGGCGTCGTTCCCCGCCAGGTTGTCGACGCAGTTGAGCAGAAACAGCACGTTGTCGATCGAGAAGTCGATGTACTGCTGCTCCCAGACGTCGAACAGCATGTCGCTGATGAGTTCGATGTCAGTCAGGAAGATGGCATTCACACCTCCCTTGTCCCGGGAGGAGATGCGGGCACCAATGATGTAGTCCCGTTGCCGGTCGGGGAGGTGGTCCAGTTCACGGTCGCGCTGCACCACCTGGCCGGTGAAGGTGGTGGTGAACATGTCGTTGACGTCCAGGACGCCGGTGGTCCGCTGGCGGGTCCGCAGCAGCGGCGTGAAGTCGAGATTGGAACTGGTGCTTCTCTGGATGTGTCCGGAGTAGAGCACCAGTACTTCCCGGAACGGGCGGGTGATGGGGTGTTCCTGGTTGAGGCACGGTTCCTCGAAGTTGAGCCGGTCGCTGGTCAGGAACATGTACTCCGGCGGGAACCGATCCTGATAGACCGGATGGGGGTTGAAGGTGTCGAACACGACCTCGGCCTTGTTCCAGGTCACCCCCAGCGTCTTGAGGAGCTCGTCGTAGGCGGGTTTGGGAGTCGGTCCCATCCCGAATCGTCCGCCGCGGTATCCGGGGAAGAAATCGAGATACCGCAGAGAGAAGGGGTAGGAGTCCTCCACGATGAGCACCGGTCGGCCGGACTTGACGTAGTCGTGGAGGTGCTGAATCTGTTCGTTCTCCATCGACGAGGGTGCCACGGCCAGCAACACGTCAAAAGCCTCTTCGATCGGCTGGCCGACGGGAACGCTTTTGACGATGTACTGCTTGCGCAGCTCCTTGACGATCTTCCACTCAGGACGTTCACGGCGGCCTTCCGGTCCAAAGTCCTCCGCACCGATCAGATCGGCCCGGGTGGCGAGAATCCCCAGCACCAGTCGCTTGTCCCGCAGAGCCGTGCCGATCGACCGGGCCAGCTCGTACTCCACCGGCGTCCCCTTGTCGAAGAAGGGGATCACGACCTGATCGTAGCCGCTGCGGACGACGGCCCCCATGAAGATGGTGACGGTGGTCAACCGGCCGCGCTCCTCCACGTCGCGAGTGACCGGTTCAATCCCCCAGGTGCGGGCCTCTTCGGCCTCGCGGGTGGCCGGCTCGGTATCGACGATGCGGACCTGCACACGGGCGCCGGCGATGCGGTCGAGCTGACGCAGCACCCCGTAGAGGTTCTTCTGCACCTGGAGGTACTGCTCCGGGACGCGGGGGGAGATGTAGGCGTCGATCTTGATGGGGTTCTTGGCGTCGATGCGGTCGAGGATGCCCAGCGTGGTGGGGGTGAGGGTGAACAGCCGCTCCTCCGTCAGGTCCAACCGCATCCCCGCCGCCTTGGAGCCGATGAAGCTGAGGCTGACCACGATCACCCCCAGCGAGGCGACGCGGACGGCGTACTGCCAGCCGTAACTGATTCCCCAGGGGCTGCCGCCCCAATGGCGGCGAGCGATCATCACGGCGTTGAGGTACAAAAAGAACGCCGTGAGCAGCGCAAAGTAGATGATGCCGTTGACCGGCACCATCCCCAGCGCAAAGTAGCTCAGGTTGCCGCCGACGCTGAGCGGCTCGCGGAAGTTGGTCCAGTTCTTGAGCGCATCGATGCCCGGCACATGGTCGATGTACACCGGGACCGCGCAGAACAGCGCCCCCAGCACGAACGCGATCGTGGCGCTGCTGGTGAGGACCGAGGCAAACATGCCGATGGCCACCATCGCCGCTCCCGCCACCCAGTAGCCGATGAACGTCGACGCAATTACGCCCCAGTCCGGCGAGCCGATCCACGCCAGCACCAATGCATGCGACAGCGAAAACACCAGCACCACCGTGTAGGTGAACAGCCCGGCGAGGTACTTCCCGAGCAGGATCTCCCAGTCGCTCCCCGGCAGGGTGAACAGAAGCTCGTCGGTCCCCAGCTTCCGCTCGTCCGCCCAGATGGACATCGTGATGGCGGGGATGATGAAGATCAAAAGCTGCGGAAACCACTGCGTGAGTTGATCGAGACTCGCCTCGTTCTGGGCGAAGAACTCGTCGTCAAAGGCGGCAAAGGCCCCGGCCAGCACGAAGGCGATGATGAACAGGTAGCCCAACATGCTGGAAAAGAAGGCCAGCACGTTGCGGGAAAAGACGGCGGCGATGACGTAGGTGCGAGGCATGGGGTTCGCGGGAAGGATCAGAGGGCGAAAGCTGCGACATCACAGGCGTGCAAGACTCGACGCTACCGGGGCGGAGGCGCCCCGGCGCGGTCGGTGGCGGCCGGACCGCCCGTCAACTGCCGGAATCGCTCCTCGAGGTCCGTATTCCCGGCGGCCATCTCTTCGACCGTCCCGTCGAAAATCAGCCGCCCGAGATTGATCAGCAAGATGCGCGTGCAGACCGCCTTGACCTCCGCCAGGATGTGGGTGGAGAGCAGGATGGTCTTGGTCTGTCCCAGCGAACGGATCAGGTTCCGGACGTGGAACGTCTGGTTGGGATCGAGGCCGCTCGTCGGCTCGTCCAGAATCAGCACGTCCGGATCATGCAACAGGGCATGCGCCATGCCGACCCGCTGCCGATACCCCCGCGACAGCTTGCCGATCGTCTTCCCCCACACATCGGCAAGGGCGCACTTTTCGGCGACGTATTCCATCCGGTCGGCCAGTTGCGCCGACGACATCCCCCGCGCCCGCCCCAGGTACCGCAGCAGGCTGGCAGGGGTCATTTCGTTGTACAACGGCCCGTTCTCCGGCAGGTAGCCGATCAGCCGGCTCGCCTCGATGCGGTTGGTGAAGACGTCGTGCCCACCGATGCGGGCGCGGCCGCGGCTGGGAGCCAGATACCCCGTCAGCAGTTTCATGGTGGTGGACTTGCCGGCCCCGTTGGGACCAAGAAACGCCGCCACCTGACCGCGCGGCACCGAAAACGTCACATCCTGCGAAGCGGCAAAATTCCCGTAATACTTGCTCAGGCCGTCGGCCTGGATCATGGCTCCATTCTGTGTCGGTTCAGCCATTCGTCATCCACCTTTCACGGACTGGAATGAGGCCGGTCGACAAGCCGGCTGCGGTTCCCGTCCCGCTGGCCGGGTTCTGGAATGCACCCTCCCCGGCGGCGCGCCGACAGTCTCGAGTCGGTTGCCGGGGCAACCCAAGAACTTAGCAGACTCCCCGGCGAGGGGAAAGGATCCGCCCGTCGCCGCACACGGCTTCGCCGCAGGAGGGCTTTCACTTGGTACAAGATGGGCGAAGGGTTCCTGTGCGCCGGCTGGCTTACCAGCCGTGCCGGATTGGCCCTGCGGAGCAGCGTTCTCCCTCCAGTTTGAACAAATCGCAAGCCCTCGTCGCCGTGGGTGCGGGGGCCGTTCTGCGTAGCGGAGTCGGAGCCCGTCGGGTAATGTCTCTCCCTGTCCGCTCCGCGTCGATCCGCCGCTCGATTCCTGAGCGGTCTGACGAACCTTCCCCTCTCCTGGAGTCTCTTGCCCGGTGGGGCGGAGCGGCCGTGGAAGGTGTGCATGGCCACTGCCTCCGAACACGTCCGTGCGGATGCCCCGGAGCCGCGGAGTCTTCTGGAGCGGTTTCTGCGGCGTTGCACCGGCGCGGAGGGGACCGGCTTTGCCATGTCCTTCTTGATGCATGGCGGCGTCTTGCTGCTGTTGGCGCTCTGGATGTGGCGGGAGGTGCGTTCCGGAGCCCCCCTCGCCATCACGATCTCAACTGTTGTTCCGATCACCACTGTCCTGACTGAGCTCCCGCTGGAGATGGAACTGGAGCCGGCGCAGCCGCTCCGGGAGATGCCGGCGCCCCTCCCGGTCGCATCGCTGCCGAGGTTCGACCATGCGGCGGAGATCGAACGTCTCCTGGCCGCGGGGGGGACGGAGGGGGGTGCGGGACAGCCCTCCGGCAGCCGGCCGGCGCGGGCCGTGGCGAACGACCCCACGCTGCCCAAACATGCAGTGCGGGCGGGGAGCTTCACGGCCTGGTGGATTCCGGTGGCCCGACGGTACGGAGAGACCGTGGAACCGGGACAGCTCCCGCGCGCCGAGCAACCCTATCATATTCACGTGCAGATTCGCGTCCCGGACGACCGTTCCGTATTCCGGCTCGACGACCTCAGCGGCGAGATCATCGGGACCGACGGGTATCGGCAGCTCATTCCGGATCGGGCCTGGATTCTGGACGAGACGGGAAAACTCGTCACAGCCGTCGGGCGACGCCATGCCACCGTGCGCCACGGCGTGGCGGAAATTGTCTTCAAGGTTCAGGGAGCGGGACGGGTCGGCATCCGCGACACGATCACCATCAAATCGCGCTTGCTGCGGGAAGAACAAGTGCTGACGCTGGAGTTCCAGCCGCCCCCCGCGGGAGAATGAGCCCGCTCCTCCCCCGGTCTTATCGCCCGGCCGCAGGCGGCGCCACGATCTCCATCTGGCCATCGCAGTATTTGCAGGCGACACGGCAGCCGACGTACTTCTCCGCCATCCGCAGCTCTTTGTGGCAGTGCGGGCATTCCAGATACCGCCCAATCCGGCGAATGGCGGCATTGTCGCGCTGATACAGAAAGGGAGCCGAGCAGAACTTGCACTGCACCTGGCGCCCTTCATAGTGGTTGGCGATGCGCAGCTCCCGTTCACAGTTCGGGCAACCGACGTACGAGCCGCGCGGAGTCACAGGCAACACGGACGGCGCCTCCGGGAGGACCACCGGTTCCGGGGGGAGGAGGGGTCGGACTTGAATTTCAGGATTGAGGATCGCTCCGCAGGTCCGGCAGCGGAGCACGCGGGGCGGCATCGTGTCGCCACACTCTGGACACGGACCTCCGGGCCAGGCGGCCATCGTCGCAACCCGTTTCCTATCTGGTCGGCCCGCCCGCTGCGAAGGCTCACTCTCCGCGGGCCTTCAGGCACGCCAGCGTGTGGAAGCCGCGGAAGTAGACCCGTCCGTTGGCCACCGCCGGCGTGGAATAGGATTCGTCGCCCAGCGGGTTGCGTCCCAGGACCGTCAACTCCGGCGTCGCCGCCACAACGACGATCTCGCCGGATTCCGAAAGGCAATACAGTTTACCATCGATCAGCACCGGCGAGCCGCTGTACTTCCCCCCCACGCGGACGGTGTTCAGCGTCTCCCCTGTCGCCATCCGGGCGCACGCCACCACCCCGTTGTCCATCCACAAAAACAGGTGTTCGCCGTCGACGATCGGCGTCGGGACGTAGGGCAACTCCCGATCGCGCTCATAGCGGATGCGGGCGGTCCCCCCCTCCACGGCTCCCGGTTCGACCGCCGCCATGTATTTCCCATTCCCTCCCTGCCCGCACAGCCCGATCACCACTCCTTGACCTGAGACCGGCGAGGCCACCGTCCGCAGCGGCATTTCGCCGCTGGACCACAATTGCCTTCCGGTCTCCAGGTCAATTCCGGTCAGGCCCGCGGCACCGCTCAGACAAACCAATTCCGGCGTGCGGCCCGGGCGAGTGAGGATCATCGGCGTGGAATAGCTCGCTTCCCGGTAGGGCCGGTCGGTCGTACTCCACACCACCTCCCCCGTGCGGCGGTGCAGCGCCACTACGGAGCTGGGTGCGTTCTGATCGTTGGGAACTATCACCAGGTCCTGATACACGATCGGGGAAACCCCCTGGCCATGCTGGCTGGCATAGCTCCCCAGATCCTTCGACCACACCGGCTCCCCCTCCAGCGTGAAGGCGTTGACGACGTAATGCAGATCGTCTGCGAAGGCCGCGTACACCCGCTCGCCATCAACCGCCGGCGTCCCCGAAGCGTAGCTGTTCTTCAAGTGCAGATGGTTTGCTCCGAGCGTCATCGTCTGGGACCAGAGTTCCTCCCCCGTCAGCGCGTTCAGGCACAACAGCGTCCGCTGGCCGTCTTCGTGGCCGCAGGTCACGAACAACCGTTCCTTCCAGACCACCGGCGAGGAGTGCCCCTTGCCCGGAAGGGTGCGGGTCCATTCGTAGTCGCGCTCGGTCCAGACCGTGGGCACCCCCTTGAGGGTGCTGCGGCCTTCCCCATTCTCCCCGCGAAACCGCGGCCACACGGCGTCATCCGCCACGCTGTGACCCGGCAGGACCGTCATCCAACTCAACCACGCCAGCAGCAGTCCCCGAACACAGGTTCCACGGTATGCGGCCGGAACTGGGGCAGCGAGCATGCGCGACATGGGCAGGAGGGAGTCAGAGTGGATAATCCCCTTCACGCCAAACGGCCGACGAATTCGGCTCGATTATGATGAAGGCCGGTCCGGCCGGAGTCAATGGAGTCCGAGGGACGGTGCAGCAGCGGCCACGGATGGCCCGGCCGAACAGGGAGCGTCACTCTCCCCAACCGGACTGAGCATGACTACGCCCGGAAGCGGCACCCTCTCACCTCACTCTCCCTTCAGGAGCGTCGGCCGGCACCAGTCCGCCAGGTCCTGAATATCGCCGCGATCCGAGTACTCCACCTCCAGGGTCAGCCGACGGATGCCTGTCAGCGACACCGGGCCCAGATCGAGCGGAGGGTCGGCCCCCGTAAGGCGTCCGCTGCGGGCCAGCTCCCGGTCGTCTCCACGGAGAACGAACTCGACGCTGCCTCCCCCCTCCGCGGCATCGTCAATGCCGACCGTCACGGCGAACCGCCCGTCCTCGGCCACCTCCCACGTCAGCCGGTGTCCGCTCGCCACGCCCAGTCCCCACCCCTGCGGGACGCCGCGCAGCAGCAGCGGCCCGCCCGTGAGATTCCGGTCCCGTTCCCACCGGGCGTCGCGATCGAGATAGGGACGGAACTCGACTTGCTGCGGCGTGCGGGCCGAGAGCGGTTCCACCCGCTCGCCGAAGAAGTCGATCCGCTCGACCGCCCACCAGGGGAGACGAACCACGCCACCGACGGCCGGCCGCACCACCCACTCCTCCCCCTCCTCGATCACGCGGTGCGCGGTGATTCGCGTCCCGTTCCGCAGCAGGACCAACGCCCATTCAGCTCGCTCAGGATCAGGAGGCGGGAGGAGCAGGTCCGAGGCCAGCGCCAGGGTTGCCACGCGCTCCCGGGGAAGTTGGACCTCCCCGACTGCGGTCTGGATGCGGCAGAGCGCGCCGTCACACGCCTGGAGCTCCCCTTCCACGCGGTCGCCGTTTTCCAGCAACAGTGCATCCTGAGGGAAGGAGGCGCGTTGCAGCGTCAGCCACCCGCGCCGCATCGGGCGGCTTTGCCAGACGCCTGCGGCTGCAAGTTCATGCGGCGTCGGCGGGCGTGCGCGGAACGGCCAGACGATCCCGCGGACAAACTCCAGCGGAAGGTCGCAACTGGGGGCCTCTGACGACGGGGGGCGAGTGGGAACGGTGTCCCGCTCCACGGCGGGGTTTCGCGGCAATGCCAGGCGGAGCCGCAGTCGTTCATCGGCAATGGCGACATCCTCTGCCCACCACCAGTCGTTGTTCGTCAGCAGCACGAGGGCGAGTTCTCCCCCCCTTTCGTGCCCGACGTCCTCCGCCGAGGATCCGGAGGCGGCGGCCTCCGTGGCGGGCTGCCGCAGCGGCACGAGGAACCACAGGTCTCGGCGGGAGAGGACCCGCTGGGTCCCCTCCGCAAGCCGCCACTGCGCTTGTGAGTCATCGAGGGACACCAGCTCACCGGTCGCTGCGGCCGGGTGGTCGACGCCGCGGATCATCACCCGCCGCTCGCCCCCCGCCGCTGCAACGGCGACGGCCAGGCAGGCTGCTACGGTAGCGGTCGCCGGCCCGCACCGGCTCCCCCCATCGCTCCGGGAGTTCACCGCTGGCATGACGAGTGTTCGTCCCTCACCGCTGGAAGATCGGCAGGTAGTTGTTGGGGACCTGTAAGGCGATGAGCGCCATGGCGGTAGCGTACTCGTTGCCGATCCCGGGGTCGGTCCAATTCCCGCCGGGCAGTTGCAGGGTCAACAGCACCTCGCGCATGGCGGGATACCAGGCGCGCCAGATGTCGCCGCCGGCGTGCCAGGCGGCCTGCACGGCATAGTAGTGGGCGTAGTAGAAATAACCGCGGTCAAAGAAGGAGGCTTCGCCGGGGCGGTGCAGCATCAGATAGCGGAGGCCGGCCTCGATCACCGGTCCCTCGTGGACGCCGCTGGTGTACAGGGCGACCAGCGCCGCCGCCGATCGCGGGAACAGACTCTCCCCCCCCGCCAGGGCCTGGTACTTGAACCCGCCATCGGGATTCTGGCACCGCATCACGTAGGCGACGGCGCGGTCGATCGTTTCCCGCGGGACGGAGAGACCGACGTTGTGCGCCGCCCGCAGGGCCATCATCTCGCACACGGTCACGGAGATGTCGGCGTCCCGCGGCTCGGGAGCGTACCGCCAGCCCCCTTCGCGGTTCTGGGTGTCGATGATGAGCTCGACCGCCCGATGCAGCGCGGTCCGCACCTCGTGGCGGGGCGTCATCCCGTACACCTCCGCCAGGAACATCGTGGCGAAACCGTGACCGTACATCGGCTGTTCGTCGTACTCGGCGTTCGGTTCGGCGATGAATCCGCTCGGCGTGACAAACCGCAACAGCAGCTCGATGCAGCGGTCGAGGTGCGCTCCATAGGGGCCGCGACCCGGAGTGCTTCCCGACGACAATAGCGCCAACCCGCACAGGGCGATCACGGCGGGATTTCGGCGATAGCGGCTGAAACCCTGTTCCGGCCCGAAGGCGCCATCCGCCTGCTGGCGCCCGGCCAGCCACTCCAGACCTGCCTGGATCGCCTGGTCCGTCCGGGGAGTGACCAGGTCGCGGCTGTCGATCGAGGGGGATTCCGCCGCCGGCAGTCCGCGGGGAGACACCGCCGCCACGAGCAGCGCTCGCATCGCCTGACGTCGAGTCCATCCAGGCGCCATCGATCCAAACACCACCAGAATGAATACGGAACAACCGGGGAAGATGACGAGGCCGTTCTCAGCATACCGGGGCACGGCGGGATTCGGTAGCAACCGTGCTCCCCCTCACAGGGCTTTCGCGTTGTACAAGTTTGGCGATCGCCCCCTGTTCGCCGGCTGGCTGGCCAGCCGTGCCTGATCGGTCCTCACAGACAGCGCTCTCTCTCGAACCAGTTTCACAACTGGCGAGCGGGGGGGGCGTGAGCCCCCCGATCACCCGCATCCCGGTGGACTCGCATCGGTCATGTCCCGGTGATGAAACTGGCTCCAGTCTGAACAATGTGAAAGTGCTGCTCGGCCCCCGGACCTTCGCTTCGCTTATTGCCCGGACCTTCAGAAAACCCGCCGCGACAGATTCATGATCGCCGCAACCCGATCGCCGCTCAAACGGCCCCGGGCCTCACGGCCCGGGCTCGCCTCTGTGAACGTCATCCGGCGAGCTGGAGGCGTCAGCCCCACGGGGCTTTCGCGTCGTACAAGTTTGGCGATCGCCCCCTGTTCGCCGGCTGGCTTGCCAGCCGTGTGCGATGGATTCTCGGCGAGGGCATTGTTCCACCAGTGGCGGCCAAGCCAACGCCCTCATCGCCACCGACCCTGCTACCACCCCTGGGCAACGGGGCGTACACTGAAGCAGTCCTCCGCCGGCCGCGCCAGCAGCCCCTCCCGGTGGAGGCCTCGAACACCTCCGTCCCCAGGGGCAACACTGACCCGAAAGACCCACCGCGTGAGACACGACGTCTATCAGAATCCGCTCGAGACCCGCTACGCCTCACGCGAGATGAGCGCGCTCTGGTCCGAGCAGCGCAAGCACTCCACCTGGCGGCGGCTATGGGTGGCTCTGGCCGAGGCCCAGCACGAATTGGGACTGGACATTTCCCCCGCCCAGCTCGCCGAGCTCCGCGCCCATGTGGACGACATCGACTTTGACCGCGCGGCCCGCTACGAGCGGGAACTGCGGCACGACGTGATGGCCCACGTCCACGCCTATCGTGATCTCTGCCCCACCGCCGGCGGAATCATTCACCTCGGGGCGACCTCCTGCTACGTCACCGACAACACCGAACTGATTCAGATTCGCGAGGGCCTGCAGATTCTCCGCCGCCGGCTGGTGCAGGTGATCGACCGGCTCGGGCGTTTCGCCGCCGAGCACCGCGCGCTCCCCTGCCTGGGACTGACGCACTTGCAGCCCGCGCAGCCCACCACGGTCGGCAAGCGCGCTACCCTGTGGTGCCACGACCTGGTGCTCGACCTGGAAGAAGTCGAGCATCGCTTGTCGACGCTGAAGTTTCGCGGGGTGAAAGGGACCACCGGGACGCAGGCGACGTTCCTGACCCTCTTGGGCGGTGATCACGCCAAAGTCCTGGAACTGGAACGCCGCGTCGCCCGCAAGATGGGCTTCGAGGCGGTCTATCCCGTCACCGGTCAGACCTACTCCCGCAAGGTGGACGCCCAGGTGCTGGCCACGCTGGCCGGAATCGGAGCCTCCGCCCATAAGGCGGGGACCGACCTGCGGATTCTCCAGAGCCGCAAGGAGCTTGAGGAACCTTTCGAGCAGAAACAGATCGGCTCGTCCGCGATGGCCTACAAGCGCAATCCGATGCGCGCCGAACGGATGTGCGCGCTGGCCCGGTTCGCCATGTCGCTGGCCGCCAATGCGGATCAGACGGCCGCCACGCAGTGGATGGAACGGACGCTCGACGACAGCGCCAATCGCCGGCTGTCTCTGCCGCAGGCGTTTCTGGCCGTGGACGCCGTCCTGATCCTGTACCGCAACATCGCCGAAGGTCTGATGGTCTACCCTCAGGTGATGGCCCGGCATCTGGCCGAAGAACTCCCCTTTCTGGCGACCGAGGAGATTCTCATGGCCGGTGTCCGGGCCGGTGGCGACCGTCAGGAGCTCCACGAGCGGATTCGCGTCCACAGTGTGGAAGCGGGGCGGCGCGTCAAGGAAGAGGGAGCGCCCAACGATCTGCTGGAGCGGCTGGCGCGCGATCCGGCGTTCGCCCGGATTGATCTCTCCGGCACGCTGGATCCCCGCCGCTTCATCGGTCGGGCGCCGGAACAGGTGGACGAGTTTCTCGCGCAGGTCGTCGAACCGATCCGCCGCCGATATGCCGCCGATCTGGCGGGCGAAGCCGACGAACTCCGCGTGTAACCCCGACATGCCGGGAGAAACCCCGTGACGACCGATCCTCCTGCCGTGACACCGCCGCCGACGGAAGTCCGGCCGGAGAGGGTCGTACCTTCGCGGCCCGGCGACTGGTCGGAGCTGTCGCGGTGGATGCTGCGCCGAACGCTCGACCTGATCGCCATCGGGCTGGTGCTGCTGGCGGGGCTGACGGTGGCGCGGCGCGTCCTGGTGTGGTGGAAGACCGAGCCGGGCGACCTCGTGGCCGACCATCAGGCCGCGTTCGCCGGCGACGCGCTGGCCCCCTGGGGGATCGGACCCGGAGGGGCGCGCTTGGAAGTCGGGACAGCCGGACTGAGCCTGAGGCGGGTCGTCCTGCAGGGGACTCTCGCGGAGGCCCAGGAGCAGTTGCAGACCATCGCCCGGGAAACGGCCAGGGACTGGGTCTCCCAGCCCGGGCCTCGCCTGTCTGAAGCCCTCGGACCGCGCGAGATGCGCGAGATGCAATTGCTCACACAACTCACCGCCGTTGAGCCTGTGGAACGCGATCCGGACGGGAGGTGGTCGCTGTACCGTATCGAGGGACCGCTGGAGATGGTCGTTGCGGTCGCCCCCGACCAGCCTGACGCGGAAGAAGCCCGCGTGGTATGCTGGGGTGTGGCTCTGCCGGTCGACGCGGGGACCTGGCGGTTGTTGATGGTGACGCCACGTGCGGAATCGACCGGCGCCCCGGCTTCGGCGGCGCTCCCGCTCCCACCGGGTTGCCGACTGGAACTGAGCCTCTCGGACGCAGTGGGAGGGGGACTGACGACCTTCTCCGGACCGGGACCGGCGGAGACGTGGCAGGTGCACTTCGACAACGTCGCGGAGAGACTCGGCTGGAAACCAGTTCGCCGCTGGTCGGAGAGGAGTTCCGGTCGCAGTGCCGTCTGGATCGCTCCCGGCGGGGGAGAGCCGCGGCGCATTGACGTCCAACTCACCCGCGGGGAGAAGGGGTGGGCCGGCGTGGTGAGCTTCTCCCCCCTCTCGTCCCAGGATCAACCATGAAAGGCGCTCTCGGACTGGCACTCGCCGCCGGCCTTGGCATCGTCGGAGCGGTCAGCAATTGGTTCTACTTGCAGCGGCTGGCCAAGAACGAAGAGAAGGTCTGGTTCATTGCGATCAAGGACGGAGTGACGCTCAACGCGGGAGACGTCCTCAAGGGGGAGCATCTGCAGCGCGTCGGCATTCCCCGGAGCGGCGTGGACTATCTGGATACCGTTGCGCCGCAGTGGTCGGCGGTGGAGGCCGTGAAAGGGGTGAGCGTGAACCGGCCGATGCGGGGGGGGGAAATCCTCCTCAAGCAGGATATTACCGGACCGGTCCTCCGCTCGCTGGCGAGCGAACTGCAGGAAGACGAAGTTGTGCGGTGGGTGCCGATTGACGCCGGGGCGGTCGTGCCGGAGCACATCAACCCGGGCGACTGGGTCTCCTTTGATGTCCCCCGCATGGGCGGGGCGGTGCCGACGCCGGCGGGAACTCCGACTGGCAGCGGATCACCCCCTCCCGGAACCCTCTCGGAAATCATCGGTCCGTTCCGGGTGATGTCCCTCGGCGGGCGCCGCGAACCCCAGGAAGTCTGGGAAGGAAAGCGCCGCACCGGCGGGTCGGAGAGTCGCATCGCCATCGTGGTGCAGCTCCAGAACGGTCAGCTCGAACCGAAGGCCCAGCGACTGTTCAACGCCCTTCGCCTGGCGAGCAACCAGGGAGTGCAGGTGCAACTGCATTCCTCCCGGCTGGAGAAGAATCCTTAGAGACGGCGGAAGGATACCACTGCGGAGCAGGGCGCCTCGCGGCGCACCGCGCCGCGTGAGCCAGTCTCGCACGCCTCGGCGACATCCTCCGGAATGGTCCCACCCTCGCTGCTCCCGTGGTCACTGCAACCCCTCACAACGCGCGTTGATGACTTCCTTCCCCCACGGCAAACTACAATCAATGACCAGACGCCTCTCCTCCCCGGAGCGTGGTTCATCACCGGCCGGCGGCGGAAGCAAGTCCCCCGGGACGGGGGGGCTGACGCGCCCGGCGCGCCGGTGGTGATACCGGTTCCCGTCACCCGATTCTCTCTCCCCACTCCTGACTCCCTGATCGGCAACTCCCGTGGCGATCCGTGTTCAGTGCGGTCAGTGCGGCTCGGTGATGAGCGTGCGCGAGGAATACGCCGGCACCGAGCGACGTTGTCCGAAATGTCAGGGGAAGTTCACCGTTCCAGCGGGGGGAGGGACGCCGTCCGCGGGGGACGGACCAGCTTCGAGACCTGACTCCACCGCAGATGACTTTGACCCGGTCGCGTTTCTCACCGGTCAGACCAAGACGCCGCCGACGAAGGAGAAGCCTCCCGTGCCGCCCGGTCGGAGCGATCGCCCCTCTCCCCCCAAGACGCCTGGGAACGATTTCGATCCATTGGAAGTCCTCACAGGCGGCGGCGGTGGCCAGTCCTCCTCCGCCCCCAAGGGAAAGTCTCCCGCCTCCGGACCGCGCCCCCCGGCCGCCTCTCCGCCCCCGTCGGCAGAACCGAGCGACGACTTCGATCCCTTGAGCGTCCTGGGTGGCGGCGCCTCCCCTACGCCCCCGGCGAGTCCGGGATCACAGCCGGCTCGGCCGCCCGCCGCCGGAACGCCAGCCTCCTCTCCCCCCGGCGCACCCACTCCGCCGCAGCCCAAGCGTCCAGCCTGGGCCAAACCACCTCCTCCGGAGGAACGGCCCGAGGAGACCGATCAGCCCCCGGCGGAACTGCAACGTCCGCAGCCGAAACGTCCCTCCTGGGCCAAGCCGCCTCCCCCTGCAGAAAAGCCCGACTGGCTGGATGAGCCGCCGGCCGAACCGGAACATCCTCGCCCCAAGCGCCCGGCGTGGGCCAAACCGCTGCCGGGCGAAGAGGCCGCTCCCGCCAACGCCCCCGGCGCCGTTGCCCCCGATGCCAGCGCCGCTGCGCGCGCCGCGGCAGAGGCGGTGGCACAAACAACCGCAACGGTCTCGGCGGACAACCCCGCCCTGCAAGCGGAGCAGCCGCGCGGTCCGCTGATCGACGTGCGAGCCATGGCCGCGGCGATTCGCCGGCGGTTGCGGCTCATGGCAGTGACGACCGTCACCGCCCTGGTCCTGTTTGGTGCGTCGTGGGGGGTGGTCGGTCCGCGCCATGTGAGCTTCCAGGTCATCGGTCGGAATGAAAAGCTCGCGCTCGTTCCGGTGGAGGGGCGCGTGACGATGAACGGCCGGCCGCTCGCCGGAGCGAGGGTGATCTTTCATCCAGAGGGGAGGTCCTTTCGCAGTCCGGAGGCGGTGACGGACGACGAGGGACGCTACCGGTTGCGGTTCTGCGATGGCTATGCAGGCGCCCCCCCGGGAAAGTACCGTGTGGAGGTGGTCCTGATCGGGCCGCAGGGACAAGATGTGGTCCCCCTCGATGCCGAGTACGGACATTTCCGCCGGCGCAGTCATGAAGTCCCTCCCGGCGGGGGGGCCATCGACATCGCCATTCCGACCGCCTCGGGGCAGCGCTGAGCCCCTCATGTGGCCCCCCTCCGGCGGGGGAGCGGCAGCTTTGGCTGGCCTTCCCCGGTGGCGTGCTTCCCACAGGTTCTCAACATTCGCCCCCTCCCCCAGCCTCCCTCTCAATCGAGGGAAATCCGGGGTTTGAAAGAAATCCGGCGTGGAAAAAGACTCGATACTTGATTCCACGAACCACCTCTGCTAGCGTGGCGAGCGCAGTTGTTCCACCGGAAATCTCCGGCCCGGTCTTTCCCATCCCGCCGCCCTTCAACACGCCGAGGCGCGTGTTCAACCAACTCCCCACCCGGAGAGGAACTGTTCCATGAACTCGACGGATTTCCTGGAAGCCGGGATCGAGATCGATCCGATTGAGGAGATGCGGTTGCGGGCCTGGGCGCGGCGGCACTACACGCCGTCCGAGCAGCGCGATTCGAGCTGGCATCCGGTGGTTCTGGATGAGATGCGCCGGAAGGATCGTGAGCAGTCGGTCTGAAGCCCCACAGCATGCGGTGGGGTTCGACCGGCCGCGGGATTCGCGGAAAGTGAGGGTGTGCGCGCCTCCAGTCCATGTGAGAGCCTGACAGCACCGGGATGCAATGGCCCGGTGTTTTTTGCGCGCGGTTGCCGGGTTCCGCACCGAGCATCTCGCCCGACTCGCACTCCCCCCGCACGGACGTCGCCTGTCAGGAGTCTTCATGACCGCGCCGATTGTTCTGGGACTGGGAGAACTGCTGTGGGACGTCTTCCCGGACTCCCACCGTCCTGGTGGAGCGCCTGCGAACGTTGCCTTTCATGCGGCACAACTGGGGGGGATCGGTCGCATCGCCTCCCGCGTTGGTCGGGACGCTGAGGGGGACGAACTGGTCCGCTTCCTCGCCAGCCGTAGTCTCGGCACGGACCTGATCCAGCGGGACGACCGGTATCCGACGGGCCGCGTCACCGTCACCGTGTCGAACGGCCAGCCTTCCTTCCGGATTCACGAAGAGGTCGCCTGGGACTATCTGGCGGCGACCGACGACCTCCTGTCTGCGGCCGCCCATGCCCAGGCCCTCTGCTTTGGCAGCTTGGCGCAGCGCTCGCCAACGTCCCGCGCCACGATCCAAACATGCCTGCGCGTCGCGCAGGGGTTGGTCGTCTTCGACGTCAATCTTCGGCAGCACTGGTACGACGCCGACACGATTGCCGCCTCACTGGAGTCGGCCCACGTCGTCAAACTGAATCGTGACGAACTGTCGATTCTTGCCCCCCTGTTCACGCCCGGCGTGCGTGATCCGGTGCAGTTTGCGGAAGCCCTGCGGCGGCGCTTCCCCGTCCGCTGGGTTGTGCTCACCCGGGGGGCCGACGGCTGCCTGGTCTGGGGAGAGGGTGAAGTGGTGGACGTTCCCGGGACGCCGGTCGAGGTCGTCGATACCGTGGGGGCCGGCGACGCCTTCACGGCCGCCTTCCTCATCGGCCTGTTGAGAGGCTGGCCGCTCGAGCGGACGGCCCGCTTCGCCAACGGTGTGGGAGGGCTGGTGGCCGCACGTCCCGGAGCGATGCCCGACATCGCCGCGGAGGCCCGCTGCCTGGCGGCGCTGCCCTGAGCCGCCCGCATCAGACTCCCTCCTCCGCCAGCGGAGGAAATGAGATTCCTTGTTCCCACGAAGAAGAAGCTGAGCGTTGACGAGTATGTCCTGGATTCGTGTGGCCGTTCCGACGGCGGTCTATCGGCTGCCGCTCCGCAGGGCGATTCAGCGGGCCGCGGCCGATGGCGCCGACGGCGTGCAGTTCGACCTCCGTTCCGAAGTGACTCCCGCGGAATTCGGCGAGACGGCCTGTCAGCAACTGCGGCATTATCTGGAGGAGCTGAACCTGGGCGTGGGCGCCTGCACGCTCACCACGCAGGGAACCCTCGTCGACCCTGACCGCCTCGATGCCCGCGTGGCGGCCATCAGACGCTGCCTGGAGTTCACTCGACAGCTCGGAACTGACGTATTGACCGTGCGGCTGGGCCCGATTCCCCCGGCGGACGATCCCGCAGCTCGCGACCGCCTGCTGGATGTCCTGAACGACCTAGCTGCCGCCGGCAACCGCGTGGGAGTGCAGTTGGCAGCATCCACGCTGGGGAACTCGGCGACGGCGATCCGGGAAGCGGCCTCCCGCATCGACGCCGGCCCGTTCCGCGTGGACTTTGATCCGGCGGGGTTCGTCTTCGCTGCGGAGTCTCCTTCCCGCGCGCTCGCCGCCCTGCACGATCTGGTGGCTCACGTGCAGATTCGCGACGGCCTGCGCACTCCCGAGGGAGGGGGCGTGGAAACGGCCGTCGGCGCCGGCGAAGTTCCCTGGGACGAACTGCTGGCCGCTCTGGCGGAAGCGGACTATCACGGCTGGTTGACGGTGCGGCACACCGGCGGCGCAGACCCGGCGGCCGACGTCGCCCGCGGCGTCCAGTACGTGCGCACCGTGGCTGCGGGATGAGGGACCGCCGGGAGAAATCGGGCCGATGCTTTGTCCCCGCGCGGGGGGCGGCTTCGCTGTGTGGGCCAGGGACCGCCCAGTCCCTTCCTTCCCACCACTTTCCGATTTTGGAGCATCGCCATGACCCGCGTTTCACTCACCATCGCCGTAAGTTTGTGCAGTTTGGCATTCGCTGCGGGCGCCCGCGCCCAGGAGGGGGGAGCCTTGCAGCTTCCTCCCCAGGAAACCCCGGCACTCACCCCCTCCGAACCGATGCCCCCCGGCGACGGCGCCCCTGCGGCGGCACTGTTGAGTACTCCCGCCGAAGCGACCGCGCCAGCGCCCGCGACCCAGCCCGCGCCGCAGGCCCTCTCCGGGGGCGCTCCGGGAACTCCGACTCAGCAACTCGTGATTGATCCCACGCAGCCGAATCAGTTGGCGTACTTTTCGCCGCGGCTCGGCGCGCGGTTTCTCATCCAGCCGATGTTCCTGCCGCAGTTCGGGCAGTTCTTTGGGGCACGACTGGTCTCCCTGCCGGAGCCGGGTTCCCCCCTCCTGCAACTCGGCCTGAGCGAAGGGGACGTCATTACCCGGCTGGACGGCCTGCCCGTGAGGGATACGTGGGAGCTCGAGCGGCACGTCTTGGAGACGAGCGTGCGGTTCATCCGGGACGGCGAGCAGGTGGTCCGTCGCGGGACGATGTACATCTGCCCGCACCAGTTCTTCCACGATCGGTATGCGTTCCCCTGTGAACCTCACGGTTGTGGTCGCGTCGTCCTGCGGCCGTAAGCGGTCTCACACCATGCGAGCGGGGTCCGCCGGGGCTCCCCACGTCCTCCGAGTCCCTTCTGCACCCGGGTCGCTCTCGCGACTCGGGTGCGAAGGCGCGCGCCGGGGAACGCCCCCGTCATTCACGAATCCGGCACACTGGGAACGGCCTCTGTCACGAGGTGGTCTCCGCACCTCCTGCCCCCCCTATTCCGGCCTTTTCCGGAGAAGAGGGGAGTGGCGCGTCCCGAGTTGAGGGGGCGGGACGTCCCCTCGCCCGGCGGGCGTTTTCTGGACGCCAGCCGCGCCAGTCTTTGGATCGCCGCCGGCTCGACAGGGGAAGCGATGATTCCGGCACGCAGCCGCGGAACAGACGTGACGACTTGCCCGACGGGGCGACAGTCGATATCTGCGCCCGCATGTCCATTCCTCCGACGGTCCGCGAGGCGCTGACGGGGTGGGGGCCGGGGTCGTCCGCCCCCCCCCTGCCGTTGCAGGCGGCGCAGGCCTATACCCGGCGCCTCGCCCGTTCGCACTACGAGAACTTTCCCGTGGCGACGTGGCTGTTGCCGCAGCGCCTGCGGCAGCACTTTTACAATGTCTACGCCTTCTGCCGCTGGGCGGACGACCTCGGTGATGAAACCGGCGGCGGCAGTGAAACGCTGCGGTTGTTGGCCTGGTGGCGCGAGGAACTGGCGCTGTGCGGCCGCGGGGAGCCGCGGCACCCGGTCTTTGTCGCTCTCCAGCCGACTCTCCAGCAGTTCCGGATTCCTCTCCAACCGTTTGAGGATCTGCTGTCGGCGTTTGAGCAGGACCAGCGGGTGAAAGAGTATGAGACGTTTGAGCAGCTCCGAGATTACTGCCGCCGGAGTGCTGATCCTGTGGGGCGGATCGTGCTCCATCTCTGTGAAGCCGTTTCGGAGCGGAACGCGGCCTGGTCGGATGCGATCTGCACCGGACTGCAACTGGCGAACTTCTGGCAGGACGTCGCACGGGACTACGACCTAGGGCGCGTCTACCTGCCGCGTGAGGATCGGGAACGATTCGGCTACGATCCACGGGCGCTGGAGGCGCGCGCCACCAATGCCGCTTTTCTGGAACTGATGCGGTTTGAGGTGGATCGGGCGCGGGCGTTTCTGTGCAACGGCTTGCCCTTGGCGAACGTCTTGCGGGGGCGAGTGGGGTTGGAGATCGAGTGCTTTGCTCATGGGGGACTGGCCATCCTCCGCGAGATCGAACGGATCGGGTATCGTGTCTGGGAGCGGCGGCCGGTCCTGACGAAGCGGCAGCTCCTGGGACTGCTGGTGCGGGCGATCGGCCGGCGTCTGGTGCGCGGAAGGGGGTGAAGTCGCGCCGCCCGCCCGCCTGCCGCACGCAGACCAGTCGTGCGACTCCGTGCGGCGTCCTGTAACCCCGACCGCCGAGCGGTGGAACCTCGGACCAGGCCTGATGACATCGGACCTTCTGGCAGAATCGATCCGCCACTGCCGGTCTCTGGCGCGCCGGGCGGGACAGAATTTCTACTGGTCGTTTCTGACCCTTCCGCGACCGCTGTACCGCGAGATGTGCGTCCTGTACGCCTTCATGCGCGTGACGGACGACCTCGGCGATGACGAGAGGCGGTCAGTCGAGGAGCGGCTGGAGAACCTTGCCGCCTGGCGGCACGGGCTGAGGCGGATGCTGGAGGGCGGAACGGGAGGGGAGGGGGAGTGTGAGAAGACTCTGCCGCGGGAGCAGACGCTGGTGCTGCGGGCAGTGCGCGACCTGCATCTGCGACGGCATCTCCCGACGGAATTGCTGCTCGACGTCATTGACGGCGTCGCCTCCGATCTGACGCCCCGTCGGTTCGACACCTTCGCCCAATTGGAACACTACTGCTATCAGGTGGCGGGGGCGGTGGGGCTGTGCTGCATCCGCTTGTGGGGCTTCCGGGGGGAAGCAGCGCCGGCGCATGCGGTCGATTGCGGGACCGCCTTTCAGCTCACCAACATTCTGCGGGACCTGGGGGAGGACGCCCGCCGGGGACGCCTGTATCTCCCTCAGGAGGACCTCGATCGTTTTGGCTGTACGCGGGGAGAACTGGAGCAGGGGGCGGGGACCGGCTTCCGGCGTCTGATGGAATTCGAGACGGCGCGGGCACGGGAGTACTACCGTCGCGGCGCCGAACTGTTCCCCTGTCTGGACCGCTCCGGCCGGACCATCCTCGCCGCGATGTTCCGCATCTACGGCGGGTTACTGGACGAGATCGAACGCCGCAACTTCGACGTCTTCAGCCGCCGCGTGGAACTCTCGGGCTGGTCGAAGTTCCGGGCCGCGCTGGGCGCCTGGCTGCGGCCGACTCCGGTTCCGTCTCCGTGACCGAGGCTACGGATCGTCACGGAAGACGACGACGGCTTCTTCCTGGCGGATCGGCTGCTGGTCCTTGCTCCACAGACTGGCGGCGATCCGCGGGATGCCGGGACTCCTGGCCACGCAGACGATGTCGATCACATGCTCGGCGTTCACCTCCAGCGAGGGAATGGCCTCGAAGCGGACCTTGCGTCCCTGGGGGTCGAGAGTGAAGCGGTTGGGGCGCGCGGCGACGAACTCCAGCTCAGGGGGAATGTCAAACTCGGTGACGATCTCGCTGGCGGGCGCGGAGCCGCGGTTGACCACCGTCATCCGCAGCGCCACCTGCTCGCCGACGGCGACTTCGCCCCCCCCCTGCGTCGTCTGGGCCACGTCGATCTTCAGCGAGGAGAACCCGGCCACCTGAAGTTGCGAGGTCGCCTCGGCCCGATTCCCGGCGGCGTCCCAGACCTTGACCGTCGAGGCGTAGGTCCCCGGATCGGCTGTCACCAGCGCGGAACGGAACTGCCGGCTCTCCTGCGGGCCGAGTTGCGGGAGGGTCCAGATGATCAGGCGGCGGGCGGCGTCGTACCGCCCCTGCTCCGGCACAGCGGCCAGCTCCATCCCCACCGGAAGCTGCTCGACCACCGTTACGTTGCGCAGCGTCTGACTCGACTGGTTGGTGACCTGCGTGGTGTATTGTGCGGGACGATTGACAAACCGCCGCTCCGGTCCGGTCCGCTCCAGGCTCAGCCGCGACGCCAGCACCAGCACGTCCGCCGAGTCGCGAGCCTGTTCCTGACCGTCCACGACCACGGCCGCGGTGTTGACTCCGCGTCCGGGACGGACGGCGGCGACGGTGAGGTCGATCTCCCGCGATTCCCCGGCCCGCAGCGTTCCCAGATCGTTTTCCAGTTCCGAGCCGGCCGGATGCTGGAACAGATTGGGGAGGGAGCACTGCACGATGACGTGGGCGGCGTCGCCGTCTCCCACGTTGGTGATGCGATACCGATAGACAGGAGTATCACCGACGGCCGTTTCGACCGGACCGGTCATCTCGAGCTGGAGCTTCGGGGCGGTAATGACCGTCTTGGCGGCGATGCGGCCCACGAAACGGACCGTCGCCACGCTGCCGATCTCCCCCGGCTCGATCGGAATGATCTGCACGCGGATCAACCGCTCCGCGCCAGGTTCCAGCGTGCCGAGTTCCCACGTGAGATGCTGGTCGCGGGGGTCCTGCGTGGCGCCGGGATTCGTCCCCACCAGCCTGGTGCCGCGCGGAATGCTGTCCTCCACGATCACCTGATGCGCGGCGGTCCGTCCCACGTTGCGGACCCGGATGTTGTAGACCAACGGCTGATTGAGCACGGCCCGCGGCGGGGCATCCTTCTCGATTTGCAGTTCGGGCTGTTGCCGTCCTGCCAGCGTCAGCCCCTCCACCGTCCCGGTTCCCAGCAGATGCGCCGTGCCGGCGGGAGCCGTTTGGACCGGGGGGGATTGGTTCGACGGCCCGTTCAATTCTCCGGCGGAAGGAAACGCCGGGAGCGTGGGGGCGCGCGGCGAAGTGGGAGGAGTCTCCGGCTGAAACGGGGCCGGTTCGTCAGGGATGAAGCTGCGTGACGGCTCTCGACCAGTCGGCAGCCCCTCCGGGATGGGCACCGACTTCGGTTCCGGTGCAAAATTCGGTTCCGGCGCGAGGGTCGGCGCACGGTCTCGCGGCGGAGGGACCGCCCCCGGCGGAATCGACGACCCACCCGACGGACCGAAGTCCGGTTCCGGTGAAAACGTGGGCGTCGGCGCGGGAGTCGTCAACGGAGGAGGCGTTCGTTCCGACTCCGGCAGCGGGACCAGGTCCGCTGGGAAGGGCGGAGTCTCCGCGGCTGGGGCCGGTGTGCGGGACGGGGCCTCGCGGGTTCGGAGCGGCGGAGCGGTCGTCCCCGCTGCGGGTGTCAAGGGAGGCGGAGTCGTCTCGATCGAGGGGAATTCCAGCGGTCCCGGAGGAAGGACCATTTGTTCCTCAGCAGCACCAGCACCGTTCGGCGGAGATGTTCCTGAAGGCTCCGTCTGTGGCAGGAACAGGTCCGGCACCCCCCCTGGATCGTTGGACGGCGGAGGGTTCGCGCTCCCTTCGGATTGTGCGGGAGCGTCCGGGAGAAAGAGCGGCTCTTCATTCGTCGCCGGCGGCGGCAGGGGGTCGGCGCCGCGGTTCCGATCGCGCGCCGGAGGCGTGGCTGAGGATGGCACCGGCTCTCCGCCCGCAGGAGTGGTGGCGGCAGCGGGGGGGTTGAAGGGGTCCTGCGGCTCTGTACCCGGAATCGGCGGCGGCAGAAGGTCAGGTTCAGGCGTCGTATTCGGCAAGGGGGGGGTGGTCGGTGGCTCCGTCGGTCCATACGGGAGGAACAGCTCCGAGGAGTCCTCGCGCGCCGGAGGTCCCCCCGGGGTGGGGCCGGGAACGAATGGATCACCGGCGTCGGTTCCCGGAGCAGGCGGGGGCGTGGGGCGAGTTCGCTCCCGAGCCGGTGGTGTACCGGCAGCCTGAGTGAGCAGGATCGATTCGGATTCAGCCTCCTCGCCTGCCGGCGTCGGCGTGCGTTCCCCCGCTGCCGTCCGTACCTCACCAGCGTTGGTTTCCGGGAGGAGCGGTTCGGCGCTCGGCGGCGTCAACAGAGTGGGGGCCTGGAGTGAATCGGGAAACTTCTTGAGCGGCAGCGGCGACGCGGCGAACGCCGGGTCTACCGGCTCCTCCGAGGAGACCTGCTCAATCAGACCGGTGGTCGGTTCCTCCGGCTCGGATTGCGCCGGAGGCAAGTTCTCGTCGGACGGAGAGGAAGGGCCGCGATGCTCTCCTGCCGACGGAGGTGTTTCCGTCCTGTTCTGCTCCGGAGTCCGGTTCTGCACGAGCACCGCGAAGGGGTCGGCTGGGGGAGTCGGAACCTTGACGATTCCCGGAGGTTCCCCGGGCGATGATGCGGCGGTCGGGGCCTGTCCGGCAGGGGTAGGGGACGATTGGGACGTCGCCTCCGGACCTGGTTCTCCCGTCGCCAGGGGCGTGAACTGTTCCGCCTCGACTGCGGCTTGTGGAAGTGCAAGGTGCTTTTGCGCCTGGAGGACCACCACAGCCCCGGCGCCGATCACACCCACCAGCGCCGTCAGCTTGAACAACGGGTTCTGCATGGGACGGAGTCCTTTCCGATCGCAAGGCGGAGCCGGCGCTGTGCCGTCCGCCGAAGCCGCACTTCCGGCCGCCTCCGGGATTTGAGGGGGGCGAGTGATAACACAATCGCCGGGGGGGAGAAAAGAGGAACTTCCGGCAGTTTTGGCCGGCCTGGCTCGGCGGCATCTCAAGTGAGATGCCCCGCTGCTCGCCGAGGAGGGTGATCCGTCCCCCCGAGGGCCCGATGGGTCCTGGACGTGCCCGGCCGGGAGAGTGACGTCTCCCGCTCGGCGGGAAGGTGTGGAGTGGCGATGCTGGTCGCAGGTCTGCTACACTCTTGCACTTACCGCCTGTTTCATCTCCGGACGTCGGGAGGAGAGGCCGCAGTGGGCCGCTCCGCGCCCGGAGAGAATCCCCTTTTTACGGCTTGCGTCGCGCATTGACCGAGTGGTCGCGGCTGGTCGTCAGGAGTTTGGGGAGAGGGAGTTGTCGGGGGACGGCGCCCGCGCTGGGCGTGGCGGTTCGCCGCGCGGCCGTGTCACCGGTCCCGGGACGGCACTGGCGTCCTCCTCCCTCTCCTCTGCCGTCTCCGGTTTCCGGCAGCCGATGACGCTTCCGCTGGGTCCGTCCGCGGGGTCAACTTCAGGAACCCCTAGTCATCATGGTCGACCGTAACCTCATTCGCGAATTTCAGATTGACGAGTCCTCACTGGATGCCGTCCTCACCGAAGCCCTCGGTCAAATCCCCGAGACGGACGGGGAGATGGACCACATTTACGATCAAACCGCCTCGACATTCGACGTCAACCAGATCGTCGAGGGGCGGGTGATCCGGATTACGGACAACGACATCCTGCTGGACATCGGCTACAAGAGCGAGGGGGTGGTGCCGCGGAGCGAATGGGCCCCCGACGAGCCCCTCCCGCAAGTGGGGGACAAGGTGGAGGTGCTGCTGGAAGACATCGAGGATGAGTCGGGGCAGATTCTGCTTTCCCGCCGCAAGGCCATCCGCCAGCGGGCGTGGGACAAGCTGATGCACGACGCCGGGGAGGGGAGCATCGTCGAGGGGGTGGTGACGCGGAAGATCAAGGGAGGACTGCTGGTGAATCTCGATGGCGGCGGAGACGATGCCGAAGGGGTTAACGTCTTTCTGCCCGCCAGCCAGGTCGACATCCGCCGCCCCCAGGACATCGGCGAGTACATCGGCAAGAAGATTCAGTGCGTGATCCTCAAGATCGACGACTCGCGCAAAAACATCGTCGTCTCCCGCCGCAAGCTGATCGAGGACCAGCGGGCCGAGATGAAGCGCAAGCTGATGGCCGAGATTCAGGAGGGTCAGATCCGCAAGGGGGTCGTCAAGAACATCGCCGACTTCGGCGCGTTCGTGGACCTGGGGGGCATCGACGGCCTGCTGCACATCACCGACATGAGCTGGGGCCGCATCAACCATCCCAGCGAGATGCTTAAGATCGACGATCAGATCGAAGTGATGATCCTGCACGTCGACCGCGAGAAGGAGAAGATCGCACTGGGGTTGAAGCAGAAGGAGGCCAGCCCGTGGGACAACATCGAGGTCAAGTACCCCGTGGGCAGCCGGGTCAAGGGGGAAGTCGTCAACATCATGTCCTATGGGGCGTTCGTGAAGCTGGAGGACGGCATCGAGGGGCTGGTGCACATCAGCGAGATGTCCTGGACGCGCCGCCTGCAGCACCCCTCCGAGATGGTCAACATCGGCGACCAGGTGGAGGTCGTCGTGCTCGGCATCAACACCGAGAAGCAGGAGATTTCGCTGGGCATGAAGCAGACCCAGCCCAATCCCTGGGACGACGTCGCCACCAAGTACCCGGTGGGCAAACGCGTCAAGGGAACGGTCCGCAACCTCACCAACTACGGCGCCTTCATCGAGCTGGAGGAAGGGGTGGACGGCCTGTTGCACGTCAGCGACATGAGCTGGACCCGCAAAATCTCCCACGCCTCCGAACTCCTCAAGAAGGGAGACGAGATCGAGTGTGTGGTCATCTCCGTGGACGAAAACCGCAAGCGGATCGCCCTGGGTCTGAAGCAGCTTGACGAGGACCCGTGGGAGACGACCATCCCCCAGAAGTACCATCCCGGCGCAATCGTCAAAGGGACCGTCACCAAGATCACCAACTTCGGCGTCTTTGTGCAGCTCGAACAGCAACTGGAAGGGCTGCTGCACATTTCGGAGCTGTCCGACGAGAAGGTGGACAACCCCGAGAACGTGGTCAAGGTGGGGGAGGAGATCGAGGTCCGCGTGCTGCGGGTCGATCCGGTGGAACGCAAGATCGGTCTGTCCCGCAAGCTGGAGGGGGAGATCGAAGCACATCCCGCCGGGGAGTCGGCGCCTGCCGCCAAAGAGCCGCTCAAGGGGGGCATGGGCGATTCGAGCGGACCCCTGTTCACCATGGGGGGGGGCGGCAAGGAGGACTGACCCGCGCCTGTTGGCCCCCGCGGCCCCGCGGGGCTTTGCGACCCGGCCATGCGACTGGCGTTGGCACAACTCAACCCGACCGTCGGGGACCTCGCCGGAAACACGGCCCTGGTCCGTGACGCCGCGCACCACGCCGCCGCGCAGGTCGACCTCCTCGTGGCGCCGGAACTGGTCATCAGTGGTTATCCTCCCAAGGACCTGCTGCTTCGGTCGGGGTTCGTGGCGGCGTGCGATCGGGCCGTGGAAGGGCTCGCGGCCGCCGTCCCTCCCGGCATGGGGGTGCTGGTCGGCCATCCGACCCACTGGCACGTCCCCTCCGGCCGCATCGCCAACGCCGCCAGTCTGCTCTACGGCGGACGGGTCGTTGCGACCGTTCACAAGGCGCTGCTCCCCAATTACGACGTCTTCGACGAGGAACGCTACTTCCGCCCGGCGGAGACGATCGCGCCGGTGGAGTTCCAGGGTTGGCGGCTCGGCGTGCATATCTGTGAGGATGCCTGGTGGGGCGAGCCGAACACGTTCTATCACGACGAGCCGGAGCACTTTCCCAACCCCGTCCTGGAGCTGGCCGACCGCGACGTGCGGGCGCTCATCAACCTCTCCGCCAGCCCCTTCGAGATCAACAAGCCCGACCGGCGCCGGCGGATCATGCGGCGGCACGCCGCGATGCACAACCTGCCGCTCGTGTTCGTCAACCAGATCGGCGGCAACGACGATCTGGTGTTCGACGGACACAGCTTTGTGATGGACGGCCGCGGCGATCTGGTCCTGGAACTGGCCGGCTTTCGCCCGGACCTCCAGGTGATCGATCTCGCGCGGCTGCCACGGGCGCTGCCGGAGGCCCCCCGCACGCGCGAATCCTTGCTGCTGGACGCTCTGACGCTGGGGCTGGGGGACTACATGGCCAAATGCGGCTTCCGGGACTGCGTGCTGGGACTCTCGGGGGGGATCGACAGCGCGCTGGCCTGTTGCATCGCCGCCCGCGCCGCCGGACCGGAGCACGTCCACGCCCTGCTGATGCCCAGCCGCTACGGCAGCGCACACAGCCTCACCGACGCCCGTCTCCTCGCCGAACGGCTGGGGGTCGACTGGCAGGTGATTCCGATTGACGAGGTGCACCGCGCCTACGAGTCGCTGCCGGTCGTGGGACCGGAACTGACCGGTCAGCCTGCCGGCATCGCCGACCAGAATCTCCAGGCCCGCATCCGCGGCGCGATTGTGATGACCCGCAGCAACCGCTACGGCTGGATCGCCCTCGCCACCGGCAACAAAAGCGAACTGGCGGTGGGATATTGCACGCTCTACGGCGATATGTGCGGCGGCTTTGCCGTTCTCAGCGACCTCCTCAAGCGCGACGTGTACGCCGTCTCGCAGGAGATCAACCGCCAGGCCGGCCGGGAGATCATCCCCCAGGCCATCCTCGACAAACGCCCCAGCGCGGAGCTCGCCCCTCATCAGTTCGATGAGGACGCCCTCCCCCCCTACCCGGTGCTGGATGAAATCCTGGCGGCCCTGATCGAGCGCGAGGAGTCCCCGGAATCCCTGTACGACCGGTTCCCGCGAGAGACAGTGCAGTGGGTGGTGCGGGCCCTCGATCGCAACGAATTCAAACGTCGCCAGATGCCGCCGGGGATCAAGCTTTCGCCGCGGGCATTCGGCAGCGGACGGCGCATGCCGATCGCCGCCCGGATTCAGTACCCGTCGTGAGGCAGCAACCGGCGGCGCTGCGTCTCCGTCTCCGTGGCACCACCCACCCCCTGCGGACCAGGGTTCCGGAGGCGCACCCTCGTTGCCGAGGTCCCACCGGTTGACTATCGTTCCGGTCCGACGACCCTCGTCGGGAGGGTTACGCACGGGAGGTGGGTTGCAGGAGGAGCAACGTGGCAGAGACCGTCGTCATCATCGGTTCCGGTCCAGCGGGTTGGGCCGCGGCCATCTACGCCGCCCGGGCCAACCTGCACCCGCTGGTGGTGGAAGGAGAGGCGACTCAGGAGAACTGGGACCTGGGGCGTCCTCCCCTGGGGCAGCTCGCCATCACGACCGAGGTCGAGAACTATCCCGGCTTTCCGGCCGGCAATCTGGAGGCGTACCTCGACGACGCCATCGACGAAAGCCGCCGCAAGTACATGGCCCCCCATCACAAGGAAGGTGTCAGCGGCCCGGAACTGATGGAGCTGATGCGCCAGCAGGCACTCAATTTCGGAACCCGCACGTTGCCAGAGGACGTCAAGGGGGTGGATTTCAGCCGGCATCCCTTCCAGTTGCAAACCTCCTTCAGCGGGAAGATCGAAGCCTTGGCCGTCATCGTCGCCACCGGCGCCCGGGCGAACTATCTGGGACTGGAGTCCGAGAAGCGGTTCAAGAACCGCGGCGTCTCTGCCTGCGCGGTGTGCGACGGGGCGCTGCCGCGGTTTCGAGACCGGCCGCTCGTCGTCGTCGGCGGGGGGGACAGTGCCATGGAGGAGTCTGACTATCTCTCCAAGTTCGCCTCCAAGGTCTACATTGTCCATCGGCGGGACGAGTTCCGGGCGAGCAAGATCATGGCGGAGCGGGCCCTCAAGAATCCCAAGATCGAGGTCAAGTGGAGCTCGATCATCGATGAAATCCTCGGCAACGACGAGGAAGGGGTCACCGGGGTGCGCATCCGCAGCGTGAAGAATCCCGACCACACGGAGGTGCTTGCAGTCTCCGGCTACTTCGCGGCGATCGGCCATACCCCCAATACCGATTTTCTCCAGGGACAACTGGAGATGAACGAGAAAGGGTACATCCGCTGGACGAAGCCGTTCCGGACCCACACCAGCGTGGAGGGGGTCTTCGCCGCGGGAGACGTGGCGGACGATTATTACCGGCAGGCGATCACGGCCGCCGGGACCGGCTGCATGGCCGCGCTCGACGCCGAACGCTGGCTGGGGGGGAAGGGGCTGCACTGAGTGCGTGTCTTCCTCAGTGAGTGGGGCGGCCGCGAGCGGTCGCTTTCCCCGTTCGTTTCACTGCGGGGAGCGCGCCGCGCGCTGAGTCGGTGAGGCCCCGGGCCGTGGCGGGCGTGGGGAGTGGTCGTGCCGCGCGGATGAGTGTCCAGCACCGGGGCGAACAGCGTTGCAGCGGGTCGGCGTCTCCCTCACGGTGGCGAGAGCATCTCTGTGGCAGGGCGTGTGATGCGGATGGCCCCCGGAGGGGCTGACTGCTCCGATCGTCCCGGAGCCGGTGTTCGGGAGAATCCGGGGGGGGGCTGGACTTCGGCGGGGAGGCTCGATGCATCCATGGAACAGAGGAATCCGGAGAATCTGTGAATTCCGAGTTGCAAACCGATCAAAACCGACTAAGCTGAGATTTCGGAAACGGCGGCTGTCTGGAGGCCGTTCCGGAGTCTCGCCACCGCTTCTCCGACAAGTCGTTCGATTCATTTCGTCCTCCAGCGAGTCGAGGAGCTGTGCGATGAATGGTCTCGCTGTTTGCCGCCCGTGGGCGGCAATTGTGCTTTTGTGCGCCGGGTGTTCGGGCGCGGCGACAGACCCCTTCAGCCGAGTTTCCATCTCCGGAACCGTTTTGCTCGACGGCCAGCCCATTCGCTGGGGGAGCATCACGCTCAAGGGGGAGAAGAACGAGCAGACCCAGGAGCAGGCGTTCGCCAGCTTCGCCGTTCGCGATGGGAAGATCGTGGAGGAAGCGGGCGCCCCGGGGACGACTGCCGGCATGAACGAGGTGAGTGTCATTGTCTATGAAACGGACCCCTCGGACGAATCACGAGAACCGGTGATCCGGGGAACATGGCAAGGGCAACTGGACATCAAGGCCGGCCAGCCGCTGGAGATCAAGATGGATTCGTCCTCCCTCGAAAAGCCGACGCCCAACCGGTGAGGCCCTGAGGTCCGAGGGGGCTCCGCCCATCGTGCGCGTTTCGTTTTCCGATCACTTCGGCTCGTTTTCCTGGACTTCGTGTATCTTGGGCGCGCTGTGCGCCATTACCCTTGTTCCTTATCGAGGAGACTTTCCATGCGACGTCGCGGATTCACGTTGATTGAGTTGCTGGTGGTGATCGCGATCATCGCCATCCTGGTGGCCCTGCTGCTCCCGGCCGTGCAGCAGGTGCGTGAGGCGGCCCGCAAGAGTCAGTGTCAGGACCACCTGCATAACCTGGGCATCGCCTTGATGAACTACGAGAGCTCCTACAAGGTGCTCCCCCCGGCCATGATCGGCGACCACCTGGAAGCCACTCCCGGTCAGGCGCACTTCGGGGGCATCAACAATGCGGCCGGCTGGTCGTGGGGGGCGCTGATCCTCAAGCACATTGAGCAGGGGCCGCTGTACGACACGCTCAATGTCGGCCGTCAGCGGGCGGGGCAAGCGATTGATCAGTGGGCTACTCCCGCCATCCAGCAGGCGTTCCAGACGCCGATCGAGGTCTTCCGTTGTCCCTCCGACAACGGGCCTGACGTCCACACCACCGGCCGCACCGTCCGTGGCTTTACCGACGGGACGCGCCGCCCGGTGAGCGTCAGCAATTACATCGTGGTGCAGCGCGGGCATCGCCCCGGCACGACAGACGCCGGAGAGGAAGTGCTGTTGCGGCGGTTGCTGTTCGACGTGCGCACCGGACCGTTCGTTGTCGATCAGGCGTGCAAGATCGCCCAGATCACCGATGGCACGAGCAACCAGCTCTTCGTGGGTGAACGGGCCTATACATACCAGGGAATCGGCGGGGCCATCGTCACCGCCCGGGGGGCGAACGTCCTCGTGGGAAGCGGCCGGCAAGGGAATCTCTTCGACTGCGGCGGAGAGAACACCTGCGCCCTGACGCACGTGTCGGGGACGCTCGGCCGTTGCCCCATCAACTCCAAGACCGGCGCCTGTGGAGCCCAGACGACCTCCACCAACGGCGTGGCGATGGCGGGCTTCTCCTCGCATCACCCCGGCGGCGCCCAGTTCGTGCTGGGCGACGGCAAGGTGACGTTCATGAGTGAGAACATCGACCTGGCGGTTGCCGCACGACTCGCCACCAAGGCGGACGGCAACCCCGTGCGCGTGCCGTGACATCGAGGGCGTTCAGTCCCGAAGACTCTCCCGTCCGCGCCGCCGGGCGTGCCAGCGCCCGGCGGCCCGCGGGCGCACCGCTACTGCTCCAGACGAGCCATCGGCGTCAGCCGGGGGACTGTCTGCGCGAACGCAGTCCTCGGGCGGAGCAGTGGGGAGCCCCGGTCCGGGACGTGAATCCCCTGCGCTGTCCGACCCGGCCCCTCTACTGTTCCCACAAGAGTGGCGCCAAGCGCCGCACTCCAGAGAGGGACGGAGTTATGACAGGTCCCGGATGATCTCTTCCACGCTGGCGAGCTGCTTGCGCATGGCTTCCAGCGTCTCCCGGTGCTGGGCGACGACCTGTGGCGGGGCCTTGGAAACGAAGTTCGGGTTGGCCAGCTTGGCCTCGTGTCCGGCGATGAGCTTGCGGAGTTTTTCCGCCTCCTTGGTGTGCCGTTCCAGCTCCGCCTCGGTGTTGATCAGGTCGGCCAAGGGGATGTAGCCGTCGGCGTCCCCCAGCGAGAAGCTGGCCGCACCCGCGGGACGTTCCACCTCCGCGCCGGCCGCCTCCAGCACCGCCCTGGCGAGGGTATCGAACTGGGCGGCGACTGATTGCACGTCGGCCGCGACTTCCGGCGAGGCCCGCATCAGGAGCTTGACCGGCGTTCCGGGCGGAAGGTTGTAGATCGCCCGCACGTTCCTCACCGCGACGATCGTCTCTTGCAGCCGCTCAAACCTCTTCTCGAGCGCCGGATCGCGCCACGACTGGGGAATTTCCGGCCACCGGGCGATGATGCACGCCTCTTCCGCGGACCGAGGCTCCAGCATCACGGAGGCAGCGGAGTCCTGTGAGGAGCGTCCGCTCGGGGGAGTGCTGGTGTCGCTGCTCGAGTCTCTGAAGGCGTTCGCCGGCAGCGCCCGCACGGGGGCGAGCTCCTTCAGCCGCTGCCACAGTTCTTCGCACAAGAAGGGGGTGAAGGGCTGGAGCATCCGCACCAGGGAATCGAGGACGGCGAGCAGCACGCGCTGGGCGACGGCGCGGACTTCGGCGACGTTGTTGCCGGGCGCCGCGCTCCCCTGTCGGGTCGCGGCTAAGCGGTCGTTCGCCGTCTCGGGACTCCCCCCCCGCAGGCGGGGCTTGATCATCTCCAGATACCAGTCGCAGAACTCGTTCCAGGTGAAATCCCTCAGGGCGCGAGTGGCGGCGTCGAACTGGTAGCGGCTCAGATGTTCATCCACCTGCCGGGAGACGGACGCCAGGCGCGAGAGAATCCAGCGGTCCTCCAGGGCGAGCTGGTCGGCGGCGACGGGGGCGGGAGTGTACGCGGCACCGCCGGGGCCCGCCTCCAGGTTCAGGATCGCGAAGCGGGCGGCGTTCCAGAATTTGTTGCAGAAGTTGCGGCCGTACTCGAACCGTTCGCTCACCATCCGCGCCACCGGGACACCGGGGTCGGGATCGTAGTTGGGGGAGGTGTACTGGAACTCCGCCCGGCATTTGGGACAGATGAGGGTTGGCTTTTTCACTCCGTCGCCGACGGCGGGCTTGGCGGTTTGGTGCTCCAGGGTCTGGGGGATCAGGTGGTCGCAGCTCGGGCAGGCGTAGGCGATCGGCAGCCGCACGTCCTGCGTCTCTCCGGCGAAGGAGGCGATGGTGAACCGCACGGCGTCAGCCCCGTACTTCTCGATCAGGTCGACCGGATCGACGCCGTTCCCCTTCGACTTGGACATGGTCTGCCCGAAGCCGTCGAGGATCTTGGGGTGGACGTGCACGTGCCAGAAGGGGACTTCGCCCATGTTGTACAGGCCCGTCAGCACCATCCGCGCGACCCACAGGGTGATGATGTCGCGCGAGGTGATGAGGACCGACTTGTTGCCGTCGGCGGGGGTTTCATGCGGATAGAAATACGGCAGCACACGATTCCCCCAGCCGGGCGCGGGCGTCCCCGAGTCCGCCTCCGGATCCTCAAAATGTGCGTCGGTCTCGTCCTGATCGGCGAGGACGTTGAGGTCGAGCGGCGGGTTGTGGTCGAGGTCCGGCCAGCCGAGCGTGGCATGCGGCCAGAGGGCGGAGGAGAACCAGGTGTCGAGAACGTCGGGATCCTGCAGGAACCCGGCTTGCTCGAGTGCAGTCTCAATCTCGGGGTGCCCGTCGTCGACACAGACCAGGAGCAGCCTGCTGCCTGGAGTTGTTCCCTCGCTCACCGCGCAGCCGACCCTGTCGCGCCATGCCGGGTTAAGGGATGTAAACTCAATCAGACGAGCAAGCTGGCGATCGGTGAGCTGGCACCCGAGCTCGTCCGGCCAGTCTTCACCATTGACGAGCTTGGACCAGATCGGTATCCGGTGCCCCCACCAGAGTTGCCGGCTGATGCACCAGTCGCGCTTCTCCCGCAGCCAGTCGAGGTAGGTATTGGCGTAGCGGGCGGGGAAGAATCGCACGCGGCCGCTCTCCACCGCGTCGATGGCTGATTGTGCCAGGTCGATTTCGCGGCCGTCGGGGGTCGTGTGCGGACCCATCTTCACGAACCACTGATCGGAGAGATACGGCTCGACGGGGGTTTTGGAGCGGTCGCTGTGCTTGATGGGAATCTTGCGATCCTCGACCGCCTCGAAGCATCCCAGTTCCGCCATGTCGTCGATGACCAGCTCACGGACCTCGTAGCGGTCCTTGCCGACGTATTTCGCGGCGAGCGGCGGGCTCCCTTGCGGGTCGCGGCTGAACGGGTCTCCCTGCGCCGCCGCTTCGTTGATCGTCCCGTCGGGGTTGAGGATGTTGATGATCCCGATGTGGGGGTGGCGCTGGAAGCAGGCGTAGTCGTTGGGATCGTGCGCGGGTGTGACTTTGACCGCGCCGGTGCCGAGTTCCTGATCCGCGAGCAGGGCGTCGGCGATGATCGGGATCAGCCGGCCGTTGAGCGGAATGCGGACCTTCTTTCCCACGAGGTGCGCGTAGCGCTCGTCGTGGGGATGGACGCAGACGGCGGTATCGCCGAGCATCGTCTCGGGCCGCGTGGTCGAGAAGCGGATGAACTCGCCGGTGTCGTGGCCGGCATCATCGACGACCGGGTAGCGGAACGTCCAGAAGTGGCCGTCGACTTCCTCCTCGAAGACTTCGTCGTCGGCGACGGCGGTCTGGAGAAAGGTGTCCCAGTTGACGAGCCGTTTGCCGCGGTAAATCAGCCCGTCGCGAAACATCTTGAAGAACGTGTGCCGCACCGCCTTGGTGCAGACGGGATCGAGCGTGAAGCGGATGCGCCGCCAGTCGCAGCTCGCCCCGAGCATTTTCTGCTGGCCGACGATCCGCTTTTCGTAGGTTTCCTTCCACTTCCAGATGCGGTTGACGAGGGCCTCCCGGCCGACGTCATGGCGGGTGAGTCCTTCCTCCTCGATCATCCGCCGTTCGACGACCGCCTGCGTGGCGATGCCGGCGTGGTCGGTGCCGGGCATCCACAGGGCCTCGTAGCCCTGCATCCTGCGCCAGCGGGTGATGAGGTCCTGGAGGGTGCCGTTGAGGGCGTGCCCCATGTGGAGCGCTCCCGTGACGTTCGGGAGCGGGATCATGATGGTGTGCGGGGGCTTGACGACCGTCGTTCCCGGCTTGGGGGGATCGGCGTTGAAGTAGCCCCGGTGCTCCCAGAAAGGGAACCACTTCTTCTGGGCGGCGTGGGGGTCGTATTGCTTGGAAAGTTCGGGCATCGAATCAAGTCGCAAATCGGGGACCCCGGGTGACCCATCAGGGACGACACGGACGATCCGGAGTCAGTTCGCTCTCACAAAGTCGGCAGTACCATCCCGGGTGGAGCGCCGGGGCCGCATTCAGGTTCCGGCCGGCTCAACCAGCGCGAGTGGCGGGCGGAATGACCGGGTATCCCGGTTGTCCGGAGTCCGAGGACATCCTCCCGGCAAACAGACCGGCGGGGCCGTGCCGGGGATTCTAGCGAGGAATCGCCGATGATGCGCGAGCGACGCCTTGATTCCATGCCGTCGGAACCGGGGCACGGCCGGGCGGTTGTTCGACGTTGCCGGCCAGTCTTCAGGGGGGACAGGGGCGGCGCGTGCCGACCGAGCCGCGGGACGGGCGGACGAACATTGGCTACAATGGGAGGCGAGCGCGATTGTCCGCGGTAGCCGCCGGGGATAGCCGCGTCTCCCCGGCCCTGTGAGGCGATTGTTCCATGCGCGGTCCCCGTCACAAGTGGGTCAATCCGATTCGCCGCACGTGGCGCTGTCCGGCGTGCGGGTACGAGCGGCACGTCTCCGGGGTGGAGACAACGGTGCGGTGCCGGTGTGCGGAAGGCCCGTTCATGAAGCTCGTGGCTGAACCGCGCTTCCGCCGCCCACCTCCCAAGCCGCTGAACCTCTACTTCGAGGCGGAGGAGCTGCTGGGGCGGAGCGACGGTGAGGCCGGACCGCCGGCCGCCGCGGCTCACGCGGCCGCGGAGGAGTTTGGGGCGGGAACCTCAGCGGGACTCGCCGGCCCGGCGGCCACCCCCGACCCAGCGCCGCCGACACAGCTTCGGGAAGACCCCGTGGAGGAATCGCGCACCGCGGCCCCGGTCGTCGAGACGCTGGCCGCACCGGGACTACGCACCGCCGACTCCCGCGGGCCGCAGCGCGGGGAAGCGGCACGGCCGGATGTCCCCTCCGACGGCCCCGGTCGTTCGACGGCAGGCGCCGGACGGCGGCCTCGGGACCAGCGGCGGCGCGGCGGGCGGCCGCGCGGCCCGCAAGCTCCGCGGGAGTGAGCCATGCCCACCTTCGAGTACTCTCGCTGGGATGGTTCGCAGTCCTTCTCCCCCCAGTCAGCGGACGCAGTCTTCGATCAGTTGGCCGACGACCTCCTGGACTATGGCGAGGAGCTGCTCGACAACCTCCCGCACCTCGAGGCGGAGCACCCGGACGTGCTGGAGAAGCTGATTCAGCGCGGGTTGCTGGAGAAAGACCGGCGGGGGAGATTCTCCATTACTCCCAAGGGACTGAAGCGGATCGAGAACCGGGCGCTCGAGGCGCTGTTTGACGTCCGTGCCAGGGACAAGCTCGGCCGGCATGAGACCGATCAGCGGGGGACCGGTCAGACCCTGCACGAGGAAACCCGGCCGTATGAGTACGGCGATCCGCTCGCCCACCTCGAGCTCCACGAGACTCTTCGCAATGCGTTGGTGCGGCAGGGAGGCGGAACACCGGTTCACATCCAGGAAGACGACCTGGTCGTCCACGACAGCGAATACTCCACCTCCTGTGCCACGGTAGTGCTGCTGGACATGTCCGGCAGCATGATGCGGTACGGCAAGTTTGGCGCCGCCAAGCGCGTGGCCCTGGCGCTGACCTCGCTGGTCCGGGACCGGTATCAGGGGGACTGGTTGCAGTGCGTCGGCTTTTACACGTATGCCGCGCCGCTGTCGCAGCGCGAGCTCCTCTACGCCGCCCCCAAGCCGGTCAGCATCTACGACTCGCGGGTGCACCTGCGGATCGATCTGGACCATCCGCCCCGCTTCGTCCCGGAACACTTCACGAACATCCACGCCGGGCTGCAATTTGCGCGGCGGCTGCTGCGGCGACAACCAGCCCAGAACCGCCAGATCATTCTCATCACCGATGGCGAGCCGACCGCTCACGTCGAGGGCCGCCAGCTCGTGCTGATCTATCCTCCCCACGAAAAAACCGCCCGCTTGACGCTCGCCGAAGCCAAGCGCTGCGCAGACGAGGGGATTCATCTCTCCAGCTTCGCCCTGGTGGAGGATTACTTCTACTTCGGGCTGGTCAACTTCGTGGAGGACCTCGCGCGGGTGACCCGCGGCATCAGCGCCTCCTGCAGTGCGCAGGACATGGGGCGGCTGGTGGTGCAGAGCTTCGTCGGCGGACGGCGGAAGACGACACGGTGAAGCTCCCCGGCGGAGAGCGTACTCCCCCGAGGTCGCCACACCCCCGAGGCGATCCCACCCGCACGTTCCGTCTCAAGCGGGATTGCGGCCGAAGACCATGAGGGTGATGTCGTCGTTTTGCGGCCGGCCGCTGGCGTGTCGACGCACATCCTCGCGGATCGCCTTCCCCAGCGACTCGGCATCGGCGTGCGGCTTTTGGACCAGGCTCCGCAGCCGGTCCATGCCGTACAGCTCGCTGGCGGGGTTCATCGCCTCGCTGACGCCGTCGGTGTAGAGCACCACCTGTTCGCCGGGGGCCAGCGACCGCTCGGTCACGTCGAAGGGGAAACCCTCCATCACGCCGATGGGAACGCCGACCGTCTCTTCGGGGAACTCCTCGATCGTTCCATCGGGACGGCGGATCATGGGGGACATGTGCCCGGCATTGACGCACCGCATCACATGGTTGACGGTGTCCAGGATCGTGAGCACGAAGGTGACGAATCGCCCCTCCACCGATTTGGCGCACATCTGCGCGTTGATGCGTTCCACGGCCTCGAGGACGTCGGGGACCAGTTCCACCGTACTGCGGACCACGCTGGAGATGCGGGACATGACCAGCGCGCCGGGGACTCCCTTGCCCGCCACGTCGCCAAAGGCGAGGGCCACCTTCCCTTCCGGCAAGAGGATCACGTCGTAGTAGTCGCCGCCGACGGCCTGGGCCGCCTCATACGTGGCGAAAAACTGGTAACCGTCCACCTGCGGCAAAGCGTCCGGCAGCAGGGCCCGCTGCACGTTGCGGGCGATCTGCATTTCGCTGTCCTGCTTCTGCTTCTCCACGTACGACTGGAGCAGTCGGGCCGACTCGTAGGACAGCGCCGCCTGTCCCGCGACGGCGATCAGAATCTCCAGATCGTCCTTCTTGAACTGCGAGAGGGGATTTTGCGTATCGATGTTGATGACCCCCAGCGGCTCGCCTTGCAGGCTCAGGAGGGGGGCGCACATCATCGACCGGATGGTCAGGGCGCTGATGGACTCGCTGGCGCTGAAGCGATCGTCGCTGGCAGCGTCCGCGGAGAGGATCGCCTTCTTCTCCTGCAATACCTGGTTCAGGATGGTGCGGCTGAGACGGACGGAGGAGTCTTCTCCTTCCACGCGGTGCTTCATGGCCCGCGGGACCATCCTGCCATCCGCCCCCTGCAGCAGGATGCAGCCGCGATCTGCCTGGGGGAAGATCGCCAGCAGCGAGTCGAGAATCCGCGGGAGGAGCTTTTCGACGTCGAGCGTGCCGGCCAGAGCGCGGCTGATTTCGAGGATCGCCTTGAGCTTGGCGGCCGGCTGCACGTCCAGCAGGCCGAACCCGCCGGTGTTTTCGGCGGCCCCCATGATGGTGGAGCTGCCGTCCCCGTCGTCCACTTCCACGCCCATCGCGGCGGCCTGGGCGACGGCCCGGCGGCCGGAATCGTCCGTGTCCTCTCCCTCGCCCTCGAACCGGAACAGGATCGGACCGAACTTCACCCGGTCGCCCGTTTTCAGTTTCGTGGGGGCTTCGATCTTCTGACCGTTGACGTATGTGCCATTGCCGCTCCCCAGGTCCTCGACGAAGAAGTCCCCCTCCCGTTGCCGCACCAGCGCGTGCCGCCGCGACACCATGTTCGAGTTGAGCTGGATGTCGCACTCCGGCAGACGTCCCAGGACGATCTCCTCCTTGGTGAGGTCGAACGGGATCGCCTGCCCCTGCTGCAACAGAATCAGCTTTGCCATCACGACGCCTTTCGATGTCCCAACCGGAGGGAGGCCTCGCCCACTGCGTGACTCTCAGATTACGCCACAACCGGGGACGGCTCAATGCTGCCCGCACGACTGGTCACGGCCGTCGCTTTGTTCACACGGGTGGGAGCGTGTTCTCTCCGAGGATCAATCCGGTGCGGCTCGGCAGCCCGCCGGAAATCAGGGGGACTTCACACGTCCGGAACCGAACCGAAGTCCTGGTTCTTCCGCTGCGCGTTCAGCGGACGCCGCGCAGCACGCGTTCCACGCGGTCGAGGTCCCGTACCAAATCCACCGTCCGGAACAGGCCGGTGGCGGTGAGCAGCCTGTGCGCCTCGGGGGCATGTTCCGGGCTGAGTTCAATCAGCAGGTTTCCCGGCGCGCGCAGGCGGGACGACAGGCCGGCGACAATCCGCCGCACGACGTCGAGTCCGTCGGTGCCGGCGGAGAGCGCCAGCAGCGGCTCATGCTCGCGAACGTCCGGCGGAAGGTTGGGCAGTTCGTCCTCCCGCACATAGGGGGGGTTGCTGACGATGAGATCGAAGGTCTCGCCCGGGGGCAGCGGAGCGTAGAGGTCGCCCAAGAGGAGGGTGACGCGCTGGGCGACGTCGTGCCGCGCCGCATTGCGTTGTGCCACGGCGACGGCAAGCGGGTGAAGGTCCACTGCCGTGACGGCCGCCCCGGTGTGGGCGTGGGCGAGCGTCACCGCAATGCAGCCGCTCCCCGTGCACAGATCGAGAATCCGGGGCGCGTCCCACTGTTCCATCAGCTTGAGGGCTTCCACGACCAGGGTTTCGGTGGAGGGGCGGGGGATGAAGACGCCCGGCTGCACCTCAAAGTCCAGGCTGAAGAACTCGCGACGGCCGACAAGGTAGGCCACCGGTTCCGCCGCTGCCCGTCGCTTGACCAGTTCCCGCATTGCGGCCCGCACCTCGGGCGGCAGCGGTTCGTCATACCGCGTGTAGAGCTGAATCCGCGGGCACCCCCAGGCATGGGCCAGCAGCACTTCCGCGTCGAGCCGGGGAGTCTCGCTGCCGCGCTCCTGGAGGTGGCGGATCGTCCACTCCAGCACGCGTCGCACGGTCCAGTCGTCATTCGCGGTGCGAGGAGGAGCAGACACGGGGAATCCCGAGAAGGGTCGGAACGGCGAATGGTTGTGGGGCCGGGAATGAGTGGTGGGGAATGCTTCCGGGGCGACGGAGCAGGTGGCCGCCCCGAGTACTCCCTCCCGCGACTTGTGGGTCCGCGGAGACCGTGCCTCTCAGGCAGCCGATCGGACTGCTCACGGCGCCAGGTCCGGCCGGCCACCCCGCCCGCCGCCGCTTCACAGCAGGGTTGTGAGCAGCATCCGGAGTTTCCTCAGTTCCAACGGGATCGCCTCGGGGTCGGCCAGTTCGGGGAGTAACTCAATCGACAGCCCGCGATCATAATGTGCTCGCTCCAGTTGGGTGATGATGCGGCTGTAATCGACCGCCCCCAAGCCCACCTGCACCTGCACCTGCTGAGGAGTCGAGTCCCGCAGATGGACGTGATAGGTATAGGGGTACATCATCGTCAGGGCCTGCTCTCCCAGGGGGGATGCCAGGTAGTAACTGGGGTCGAGCGTGAGGCCGAGCCCCTTCACCGCCTGGCACAGTTCCACCGCAGTGCGGGGGTCCTCCGTGAGTCGGCCGGTCTGCGTTTTGAGGGAGACGCGTACTCCTTCGATGCGGCCTGCCTGCACCAGTTCCCGCAGGCGATCGATTTCGGCGTTGAAGGGTGTTCCCAGCGGCGATGCCGGGACCGTCAGTTGCGTGATCCGTAATAGCTTCGCAGCCTTGGATACGCGCGCAACATCTTCTCCGCCAATGTGTTCCGACCCCAGGCAGATCGCGATGGGAGAGAGCCGGGTGATCTCCCGGACGCGCGCCGCAAAAGCATCCGGGTCGCTTGCCACAGTCGCCACGGGGACGCCGGTACTGTCATCGACCCAAATTTCGAACTTGTCGAATTCCAAATCGGCCAGCAGGCTGCAAGCGTCCTCGAGCGTCTGGCTGGGAAAGCAGCGAGTGGAAGCACAAATAAACACGCGACACACTCCGTTGCTGAAGCTCCATGTGGCTTGCCGTGGGGGGCGGTTCCGGTCGGCAAACACCGTTCCGCCGGCAACGGCGCGGTTACTCTAGGGGGCCGTCTCCCCCCGTGCAAGATTATTGGTCCGACGGCCGATCCGGCCAAGCGGAGAACGTCCCCACCTCACGAGGAGGCGCCCTCGACACGCGGCAACCGCGCCAGGTATTCCTCCGGAATCAGCACCGATTCCAGCGGCATACCGTGCCCGCACAGGCAGCACGCCGTCTTCATGCGGCCATGCGCGATCCGCTGCCCCTCTTTCCAGAACTCCACCACATACGTCAGCGACTTCGCCCCGATCCGTTCCACGGTCAGCCGCGCCTCAATCCGATCCTCGTAGTACGCCGGGCGCTCAAAAGTGCAACCGGCCGAAACCCGCGGCCAGCCCAGATACCGGCCGTCTCCCTGCGGCTGCATGATAGTCAGCCCCAGGGAGCGAAAGAACTCGTGTTCGGTCTCCTCCATCCACCGGTAGAAGTTGGCGAAGTGGACGATGCCGGCCAGATCGGTCTCGAAGAACTGCACGCGGCGTTCGGTGGTGAAATGAACCATGAGCGTCTTCAGGATGCGGTGACCAGGAACAACCACTGGGGAATCCGGCGTGGAGGGGCGACCGGACCTCAGGCACGCCGGACGATCCCGCCAACGGAGCGACGCTGCTCGCGGGGTGACCGTCACTCCAGCAGCGAGCGGAGGTAGTCTCCGTACCCGCAGCGGCCGTACCGATCGGCCAGCCGCCGGAGCTGCTCGGCGTCGATAAAGCCCATCCGCCAGGCGACCTCTTCCGGACAGGCGACCTTCAGCCCCTGCCGCTGTTCCAGCACGCTGACGAAGTTGCTCGCCTCGAGCAAGGAATCGTGAGTCCCGGTGTCCAACCAGGCCGTTCCCCGGCTGAAGACCTCGACGGTGAGCTGTTGCCGTTCCAGGTAGATGCGATTGACGTCGGTGATCTCCAGTTCTCCCCGCGCGGAGGGGCGGAGAGAGCGGGTGACGTCCACAACCTGCTCGTCGTAGAAGTACAGTCCGGTCACCGCCAGCCGCGAGCGGGGATGCTGCGGTTTCTCCTCAATGCTCACGGGCCGGCCGGAGGCATCCAGCTCCACGACGCCGTACCGCTGCGGATCGCGCACCTGGTAGGCGAAGACGGTCGCACCGGTCGTGCGTTGACTCACCTGTTGCAACAGCCGGGACATCCCCTGACCATAGAAGATGTTGTCTCCCAGGATCAGCGTGGAGGGGCGGCCGCGAACGAACGTCTCGCCGATCAAGAATGCCTGGGCCAGGCCTCCCGGCTGAGGCTGTTCCGCATACGAGAATTCCAGCCCCCACTGAGTCCCGTCCCCCAGCAGTCGGCGGTACTGAGGCAGATCGTGCGGCGTGCTGATGACCAGAATCTCGCGCAGTCCCGCCAGCATCAGTGTCGCCAGCGGGTAGTAGACCATCGGCTTGTCGTAGACGGGGAGTAACTGCTTGGAGACGACCTGTGTGGCCGGATACAGCCGCGTGCCGGCGCCTCCCGCCAGAATGATGCCGCGCCGCGCAGGAGGAGTCATGGGACAAGGCTCCGTGCGGAAAGGGAGTTCCTGAACGATTCGATGGTGCACGAGATGTTGTAGGCTCTCAGGAGCGGCCTTCACAAGCGGGGCCGCTTCCCCGGCCAGAGCTGTGCCGTTGTTCCGGTGGGGAACAGCGCCGCTGCGGGAAGAGTCCCGGCTCCCAACCTCCGGCTCTCGGACCGACGTGGACCGGTGAGGCGGTGAGGTGCGACAGGGGGTCACAGTCGCGTGCCGGCCCGTCACAGGGGGCCCCCTCCGGCGTCGTGCCGAGAGTCGCGGGAGCGATGGGCGGGACGGTGGGAAGCACTCCGCCCGCTGGACACGATCCCCAAGGGATGACACCGCAGCCTCTGCGGTCTGTTCCAGCGGAGCGAAGTGGCACGTTCAGCGGCTGGGCTGCCTGCCATGTGTCACAGCTTCGCTGGCAGCGCCGTCGCCGCTCGCGTTTGAACGTGGCTGCACTTCGAGCCCGTACCACGGGAGTTGGCACGTCGCGTGCTGGAGAGGTGGACTCATCCCTGCCGCCAGTGATGGCGTCACAGGGAGCCGTTCCTGTCTCGTGGAGGCGAGGTCCATGTCCCCAGCGGTTCTCAGGCGATTGGTATTGGCGTTGACGGGACTGATCGGCGTTGCCGCTCTCGTCATTGCCCGAGCGGAGGACGATCCTCCCGAGGAGCCCCCCCGCGGGACCGTGACCCCCGAGGAGCACGACCGCTGGATGCGTCTGAAGCTGATCTCGTCCCAGCGCGTCTTTGAGGGACTGACGAGCGGGGACTTCATGGCCGTGGAACGCAATGCGCGGCGGATGCAGGTGCTGAACCTGCTGGAGCAGTGGCTCCAGGAGCGGGAGTTCGCGCGGAGCTCGGACTATCAGGGGCAGCTCCATGCGTTCGAGTTCGCGGTCAAGGAGCTGATCCGTCACGGGGCCGACCGGGATTCCGAAGGGGCGCTGGAGGCGTATATCGCCCTCAGCCGTTCCTGCGTGCGGTGCCATCAATTGCTGCGCGACGCCCCCGCTGAAGACTGAGAAGGCTGAATAGAGAAACACCCGCACCGGCTCGGAAGATCGGGAGGGATCTGACAGCTTCGTCAGGCCCCTTTCTCTTCCTCATGAGGGGACGGCGGGAGACGGTTTTTACGTAAGTCGCACCGTTCGCACGCCGGCAGCGTCGCGTGAGGGAGCTGCGTCCGCGTTGAGGACGTTCTGCTCCGGCCGGTCGCGGCCTGCCCGCACAGTGTACGTCCCGGCTGCATACACCGCTGGCTGGAAACGGTGGCCCATCACGCGCACGGTGTACAGGACCTCGCCGGTCGAGTCAGACGACACCTGCACCACGGGGTCGGAGGCTCCCTCGAACTGCAGCTCCGGCAGCCATGCAACCGGCCGGCGGCCATCGTTGGCCGCCATGTCGACCGTGATCGGCCAGCCGGGGAATTGCTGAGGCTGCCCCTCCGGTCCTTGCGGGAATCGCGGCCAGCACTCGAACGTGATCTGCCGGGTCGACTTCTGGAACCGCACGATGCCAAAGCCGTCGGCCCGTTGCCGTTCGTCCTGAATGTCCGGGGGATTGGCATAGGCCAGCAGGGAGATTTTGTTCCCCAGGCCGTCGAGGAAGTCGCCGGTCCAGGGGAGCGGACTTCCGGGGACGGGATTGGGCCCGGGCTGCTCGTCGGCGGGATGCCACCAGCGGCCGTAGATGGTGTTGACGAGAGCGGGGCTGGTGAAGCCGTACGGGCCGTCGCCGAACTCATCCAGTCCGTGCTTGACCACGACGGCGAGGTGCTGGTCGCCGCACAAGTGCACCGCCCAGGCGCGGCGGATCGCCTCGAGGGCGAGGCGTCGCCCCGTCTGCGGCCAGCCGTTGCAGTCGAGGTCGGCCAGCAGCCGGTTGGAAGGCTGGCCATGCAAATGGACTGCGCCGCAGAAGGCGGTCTGCGAGAGGACGGCTTTCATCGTGGCGCCGCTCCAATCGTCCCGCCAGTCGGCCAGGAACTTGAGTTGCCGCGAACCGAGCAGTTCCAGTCCGGGGAGGTCGACGGTTTGGGGGTCGTAGTGCGGGTCGTTGATATGGTCGGGTCGGGGTCCCTGCGGCGGAATCTTCCCCTGGGGGCCCGACTTGAACTTGCGGTCTTCGAGGATGGCGCAGTCAATGCCGCCCACACGCAGCCGCGTGAAGTACACCGTGATGCCGCGCTCGACCGGGGCCGGATCGACCGGGTCCGGCAGATGCCAGGTCTGCTGCCGCTGGACCATGTTGACGTACTCGACCGGGTAGAAGTACCCGCCGTCGGAGTTGTCTTTGCGGTAGGAGCGTTTGCCGTTCTCCCCCCACAGGTTGGGGTGGCCGACGTCGTGATCATCCGGGATGGTGATCGTGGGGCGGTCGCGGATCACGTCGCGGAACTGCAACCCGAACTCGATCCATCCGGCCGTATGCTCGGTGTGCCGGTAGGTCTGGTCGCCGCCGAAGAACAGCAGGTCGGGGTCGTGGGCGAGGAGCTGGTCGACGATCTCCGCGCGGCCGCCGGTGGTGCGGCTGGAGTTGCAGGACATGTTGGCGACCACGATCGTCTCCTTGTCGATGGGGTCGCGACGGATCGTCCCCTCAAACAGTGCCGATTCACCGTGGCGCACGCGATACTTGACCGTGCGGGAGGAATCCCAGTGCTCCAGGCGAAAATGGGCGCTCCAACCGGGGTAGACGACCGGCTGCCGCGCGACCTCCTCCCATGCGCCATCGCGCTGCAACTCGAGCCGGACTTCGCGCGGCTCATCCGGCATCAGCGGATAGAGCTGCGCCGTGAGCTTGAGCACGCCGTGGTCGTGCGTGTACAGCGCAAACGCGACCACCTGATCGCGGGGGACGTTCATCGGCGGTGGGGCATTGGGGCCGCGCGGGTGCGGCTTCTCCCACCAGCGCCCGACCGCCAGCGAATCGAGATTGGGGAATTCCTCCCCGAAAGGCTGCGGCGACTCCGCGGGAACTGCTTGAGCAGACGTCGCGCGGGGACGCAACCAGCCCAGGAACGAAACGATCAGCAGCCACACGCGGCGGGTGAGCGTCATGTCGGAATGCAGGGGTTGAACTGGAGAACGGGGCCTCATCGGCAGCCGATCGAGGCGGGTGCGCCGAGGATCGACCGCATGGTCTGCCCGGAGCGCCGCATTCGCGAACACGAGCAACCCTCCGGCGAACCTTTCGGAGCCGCCGCGCGGGCGAATCGGTTCAGCCGCGAACCGCTGCGGGAACCAGGGAATCGACGCGTGGACGCCTGGAATGGCGTGCTGCCAGTTCTCACAGGTCGGCTGCGGGAGGTCAAGCGAGCCGCACTATGTCCCGGCCGCCCGGCCGCCGACACTCAAGGTTCGATGACCTTCGGCGTCGCGACGGCTCACCCCTCAGGAGTGCAAGGCCGGGCCCTTCTCGGCCACGACGTGAACCGTGGCGCCGCGACGACAGAGGGCGGCCGCGATCTCGATCGCCGCGGCCGGCGGCATGCCCAGCAGAAAGGCCGTCAGATACCACCACCGCCTCCCCCGCCGCGCGCCTTCCTTCGGCGTCCACTTGTGCCGCAGCAGCCACGTATACAGCCCGTTGCGATCGTCCGGACTCCAGCGGTTGAGCGCACTCTGCACCCAGCCGAAGGGATTCTGCCGCAGTGAGAAGTGATGCCGGCTGCGCACCTGAAAGCCGGTCTCGGTCAACAGCCGTTCCAGGGCCGTCATCGAAAAATGGAACAGATGCCGCGGCGGATCGAGGTGAAACCAGTCCGCACCGCTCCAGCGGGACTGCCAACTGGAGTAATTCGGGACGGCGATGATGGCAGAACCGCCGGGCTTGAGCAGGCGGTGAATCTCCTGAAGTGTGTCGCGCGGATCGGGCAGATGCTCCAGCACATGCCAGACGATCACCAGATCGAACATGCCGTCGCTGAAGGCGGCGTGGCGGAGAGTGGGGACGCAGCGGATCTCCGCGCGGGGATCGGCTCCGCAAACAGCCTCCGGGGAGCGCTCCGTGCCATACACGCGGTAACCGCGATCGGCCAGCTCCCGCAGCAGGACTCCTCGCCCGCAACCCACGTCCAGGACCGCCGCTCCCGGCGGGAGGTGCGACGTGATGAACCGCAGACGTCGGACGCCGACCAGGCGAATCGCCCATTCGATCAGGCCGCGGAACTTGACCCCCTCAGCCCCGTAGTAGTTCGGCGGGTAGAAGGCGGAGAGCTCCTCTTCGGTGGGAGGGGGGTGCATCCACCCCAGTCCGCACGCAGCACACTCGCGGATCGCATGGGGCAGAGAGTCGAGACGGAAGCGTTCGCGCGAGTCCGTTGAACCGCACACCGGACAGGGAATGGGGGGGGAGTCGGCGGGCTCCCGGCCGTCGCGGACCGCTTCAAAGACGCGCAGACCATACAGGGAGGTGTTCGCCATCGCTCCCTGCGACTTATAACGGATTGGGGGGCGTCTGCGAGCCAGCCGTTGCCCGCCGGTTGACCGCCGCCCGGGATCAGCCTGGAGTGCGGCGACCTGCCGCGGTTGTGGCCCCCCCACGGGAGTGATCGTTCCTCGCCCCCCGCCCTGGGAGGCCAGCGACAGCTCCGACGAGTCAAAGCACTCCCCCATCCGACGGCGACAGCCGCGCCGCGAACGACTACAATGGGGCCGGCCGGTGGTACTCCTCACGCCTGGCTCTCGATTCGCGATCGTTCAACCCGTTCCCCATGCAGACCCTCCTGATCGCCGTTGGTTCCGTGATCGGCTATCTGATCGCCTATCACACATACGGGAAGTGGCTGGCGCGGAAGATCTTCCAGCTCAATCCGCAGGCCGTCGTGCCGAGCGTGGCACTCAATGACGACACGGACTACGTCCCGACGTCGCGGGGGGTGGTGTTCGGCCACCATTTCACCAGCATTGCGGGGACAGGGCCGATCGTCGGACCGGCGATCGCGATTATGTGGGGCTGGGTACCGGCCCTGTTGTGGGTGCTGCTGGGGTCGATTTTCATCGGGGCGGTGCACGACTTTGGCGCGCTGGTGGTGTCGCTGCGGAACCGCGGCCAGACGGTGGGAGACATCGCCGGACGGGTGCTCAACCCCCGGGTGCGAATGCTGTTCCTGTCGATCCTGCTGTTTGGCCTGTGGGTGGTGCTGGCCATCTTCGGGCTGGTGATCGCCTCGGTCTTCAAGGAGTTTCCGGAGTCAATCCTGCCCGTGTGGCTGCAAGTGCCGATCGCCATGACCATCGGCGTGTGGCTGCACCGCAAGGGGGCTCACCTGCTGGTCCCCTCGCTGATCGCCCTGACATTGATGTACTTGACGGTCTGGCTGGGGGCCGGCTGTCCCGGCACGGTCTGGGAGGGGGGGATACTGGGCGAGTGGGTGCGTCACGTGAACGGCATCCTCAAGGAGTGGCCGCTCTGGCTATGGACCGCGGTGCTGCTGATCTATTGCTACGCAGCCAGTGTCATGCCGGTGTGGATTCTGCTCCAGCCGCGGGACTACATCAACAGCCTGCAACTGATCTCGAGCCTGGGATTGATCGTGGCGGCGCTGGCGGTGGTGGGCTTCGTGGGGGTGAACGGCCAGCCGGTGGAGATCGTCGCTCCGGCGGTGCAATGGCACCCGCCCAATGCTCCGCCGATGTTTCCGCTGCTGTTCATCACGATTGCCTGCGGTGCTGTGAGCGGTTTTCACTGCCTGGTTTCCAGCGGCACGTCCAGCAAACAACTGCGCTGCGAAACGGACGCCCAATTTGTCGGCTACGGATCGATGCTCACGGAAGGATTTCTGGCCGTGCTGGTGATCCTGGCGGTTTCGGCCGGCATCGGCCTGGGGTGGCCGGCCCGTTTCGGCGAGCTGCGCGGGGCGGAGCTGTGGAGCAGTGTCTATGCCGATTGGAGGGCCGCCGGCGGCCTGCAAACGACCATCGGGGCGTTCGTCGTCGGCAGCGCCAATTTCCTGGAGCAGATCGGCATCGACCGGACCATGGCCAAGGCCATCATGGGCGTACTGGTCGCCTCGTTTGCAGGGACGACACTCGATACGGCCACACGGTTGCAGCGGTACGTCGTCCAGGAACTGAGCCGCGCAGTCGGGGAGGGCGTTCCGGCCGCGGCGCCGCTCGTCCGGCCTCTCCGTAATCCGCATGGCGCCACTCTGTTTGCCGTGGTCTCCGCAGTCCTCCTGGCGACGGTGCCGCTGTCCAACACAATTCCTCTCTCCGCGGCCTGGTCGGGGGAAATCTCCGAACGGGCCGTCGAGGCTGCCGTGCAGAGTAAAGAATTGCCTCAGGATGCGGCGGTGCGGCAGATCCTGATCGAGGACCTGCGCACGGGCGGCTTCACCGGCTTGCAGGCGTGGATGAACCTGTATACCGGCAAGGGGGGACAACTTCTCTGGCCGTTGTTCGGGGCCACGAACCAGTTGCTGGCCGGCCTGGCCTTTCTGGTGACGACCTTCTGGCTCTGGCGGCGGCAAAAGCCCGTCTGGTTCATCCTCCTGCCGACACTGTTTATGCTGGTGATGCCCGCCTGGGCGTTGCTGGTCCAGCTCTTTGGCGCCGGGGGCTGGTGGTCGGAAGGGAAACATCTGCTGACCTTCGTCGGCCTGGTCACGCTGGGACTGGAAGTCTGGATGCTGCTGGAGGCCGTGCTGATGTGGCCGCGCGTCCGCGGTGTCCTCGAGGAAGCCCTCCCGCCGCTTCCCTCGCGCAGCGTCGTCGCCACCGAAGCGGCCGCCACAGCACCGAATTGCTGATTCACCTTATCCAACACAGGGACGCATGAGCTCTCCTTCAAACCCCTCCGGTTCCCAGCCTTCGCTGTGGAAGTCCATGGTCAATAAGCTCCTCGGTCCAGAACCCGACGAGCCCATCCAGCCGCTGCAGGAACCGCTCGATCTCGAGGGGCTGGACCTGGACATGCTGCCGCCGGAGCCGGCGCCCGCGGCACCGGCCTCCCCCACTCCCGCTCCCGTTCCGGCCGACGTCACCTTCGACTCGGAGGAGACGGTCCCTCCGCCAGCGGCCGCCGTCTCCGACGTGCCAGCCGCTGCCGATGTCGAGGAACCGCCGGAAGTCCTCTTCTCCGATGCCGATGACGCGATTGGCGAGGATGAACCGGAGGTGGAGACGCCGTCCCCGGAAACCGCCGCGGTTGAGGACGACTATTGGGATGCACTGGCAGACCTGACCCCCGAAGAGCATGAGGAACAAGCTCCTCCGGCGGTCCGTGGGGGGCGCGGCCGCAGGCCCGCCCGCGAGTCGGATCGCTCCTCCCGCGGCGGAGGGAGGCGGGGCGACCGCGAACGCCGAGAGTCGCCGCACCGCTCGGAACGCAGCGACCGTCCACAGCCCCGTCCGTTGACGCCGATCGCCTCCGCCAGCTTTGACGACGACGATTTCGGCGCCGGTCTGGAAGAGGAGCTCCGTTCGCAGACGGCGAAGGAGCCGGCGCCCGCGGCACCAGTTGCAGCCGGGGCTGCGCCAGCCGCTGCATCCGGGGAGGATGAAGCGGCCCCGCGCAAGCGTCGCCGCCGCCGTGGACGCCGCGGACGCCGCCGACAGGATGAGACACCGCGGTTGGAATCCACCGCCGCCGAGCCGTCCCAGGCGGACTTCTTGTTTGACGAGGAAGAGCGGGATGTCGCGGAACCGGAACTGGAGCGCGACGAGGCAGAGTTCGCCTTCGAGGAGGAACCGGTCGGGTTTGAAGAGGAGGTTGCACCGGAGCCCTCGCCGACCGACTCCGACGAGGAGTTTGGCTCGGGGTTGATCGCTCCTCCTCCCTCGCCCGTCAGGTCCGAGGAGCCTTCACGGCGTCCCCGCCGCGAAGACCGCGGCCGCAGGACTCCCCCTCCCGCAACCGAGGCGAAAGACATTCGTCCGCCGCGCACGGAATTGCCCGAGTTCGACGAAGAAGAGGAAGCGGTCGAGGAAACTGCGGCCGCCGCCGCGCAGCGCTCCGACCGCTATCGCAACATTCCCACCTGGGAAGAGGCGATCTCGTATCTGGTCCAGCCGAAGCGCCGCCCCGGAGGGGGCCGGCGGTCGGGTTCACGACCTCCTCGGGGCGGACGGCGGTAACGGGGCGAGACGGCTGAGCCCTGCCTCCTTCCATACCATCGATCAATTGGTCTCTCCTGCCGGCAGGGCCGGCCGCGGCAGTCCTGCGGAGACCGGTCAGAGGCTCTGCCGCTGAGCATCCCGCGGACCAGGGTCCTCCCCCGGGCACGCACAGTGGCCCATCTCAGGTCCCCCCTCTCCCAGGGGGCTGAAACCGGGATCGTCCCCACGGGGGTTGTTGTTCAAAAATCCGGCAGGCGGTTGCTTGACAGAAAGTGTGTGTGTGTGTGTGTGTGTGTACCTTGTACCCACACGTCGGCTGGCCGCGATTCTCCGCGGCCGCGCCACTTGCTCTGGACCCCTCTCTCAGAAGGAGCCTGTGATGCGCACGCTGTTGAACGTGGCGACGGCGGCTTGCCTGTTCGCCCTGGCGGGAGTGAACTTCGCCTGCAACCCCTTCCTGCCGCAGGCCCACGCCACCGGCTCGTCCTGCCTGGGGGATCCCCCCTGTGAAAACTGCGAGTGCTGCGAGGAGTGCGGCTGCTGGGTCTGCGACTGCGAATGAGATGCCCCCTCATCGGGACCGACGTGGTGAAATCCGCTAAGCCATTCCTGGTGTTGTCTTGAACCAGTCTCTTCTGGATCAGGGGGAAACTATGCGAAATGCCTGTTGTGGATTCTGCGATGCTTTGAGAGCGGGAGTACTCGCGCTCTTGCTGGTGATCAATACCGACGTTCTGACCGGTTTCGGCGGTTCGCTGGCATTCGCTGACCGGGGAACCTGCCGACTGAACCCCAGCATGGGATTCGGGGGGTATTGTCCAAGCCGCTGTCCCAAATCTTTCGGGACGGACCAATGCGAAGTCAATTCCACTGAGGTGGATACGTCGTACGGCGCCTGTGACGGCAGGTGTGGTAGTTGTCCGATGGGAGACAAATGCAGGGGGAAGATACTGTCTGATCCCCAAAAAACATGTTCATGCGCACAGGGGTGTTAGCAAAAGCTCGTCTGGACTCGAGAGGATACTTCTAAACCCGCTCCCCCCGGGGGGGCGGGGGGGCGAGTGGCCGCAGGCCGGGTGAGGGGTGAAATTCCTGAGCCTCGCGTATCCCTCACCCAAACCCTCTCCTCTGAGGCAGAGGAGAGGGAGGTGGGGAGTTGCATCATGTCATGATCCCGTGGTTCGCTCTTGCGATTCTGGTTTTGTCGACGACGACCAGCGCGGCTGATCTTCCTCTTGAAGAGATTCTGTCGCGCCAGGCCGCCGGTCTGAATTCCATTTTGACCTATCACCTTCGCATCACGTCTCGAAGCGGTACGTTTGGTACCGGCGAAGATGCGGGCGAGCTGACGCCGACGTCGATCATTGAGATCTGGCAAGACGGATTTCGGAGGCGCGAGTGGCGGCGGTCCCTGAAGACGTGGACACCTGAAGGAACTAAAGTCAGCAGCGACGGACGAGGATGGGTCAGTGATAATAGCGAAGACCCTTGGCAAACGCGCTCACTTGAGGGGTGGGACCGCGAGCGTCCGTTTCCCTTGCCGCTGGAGTTTGGCCGCGATGCTGCGCAGTTTGAGAAAGTGAAGGGGTACCTGTCCCCGCCCAACCCGAATGGAATCGACACGCGGACCGAAGGCTTCTCCCTGCTGTGGACTATTTTTCCTGGAACCGGAAAGGGGCTGTCGGAATTGGCCCGCGTTGCTGATTTGGACCTGGTTGCAGCGGACTCGCCGGAGCAGGTGCGTCTCCGCGTTCGCTCTGCGAGTGATCCCTCCCTCCAAAAGTATGTCGGGGCCACAATCGATCTGGATCAACGGTATGGCTATCAAGTCTGCCGGATTGAATTCGAAGATGAGTATTCCTGGACCGTCCGGGAAGCGACGAGCTTTCAGGAAGTCCTTCCCGGCGTCTGGATTCCCAAAAAAGCTAAACAGTCGCGAAGACTCACGAACATGCCGATCCGGGAAGTCTCTGAATGGACTGTTGATATCTGCGAAATAAATGTTCCCATCCCGGCAGAAGACTTGACGGTTCGGTTTCCTCCAGGGGCGCGCGTCAATGAGCGAATTGGAGATAAAATTCATATCTGGGGTGATGCTGGACCGGTGGCCACTTTCACCACGCACGAGGCTTTCCGAGATTACATCTACGCCCGCGCGCGGGAGTATCAGGCGCGGAATCGGCCGGCCTCCTCGGCGGGCTTTCGGCCCGAGCCGAACCTGTGGGCGTTTGTGATGGTCAACGGGGGGCTGGTGGCGGCGCTGGTCGGGTTGACCTTTCTCCGTCGGCGGCTGGCGCGGCCGGCCGCGGGAGCCGCGCCGAACTCCTCGGAGAGGGGCGTCACCGCGTCCGCTCCGGATGCGACGCCCGCTGCGAAGGACCCCTCGTAACCGCGGGAGGGCCAGGCGATGGGAGCTGCGTACTGGAAGGGGCTGGCGGCCGGGCTGCTCGCCTGCGTCGTGCTGGCGGCCGGTCTCCTCGGTTGGCTTTCGGCTGGGACTGCCGTCCCGGCGACGGAAGCCCTGGTCTTCGATCCTCCCCTGGTCAGTCTCCTCGACCACTGGCTTCTCCCCGGCCAATCCCGGAGCTTCACCGTCCTGTTGCACAACCGCGGTCGTGAGCCGGCCGTGATCGAGGAACTGCGGTTCTCGTGTCCCTGTGTGACTGGTCGAGTCGGGGAGACGAGGCGTCTCCCCTGGCGACTTGCCGCCGGAAGGTCGGTTCCCATCCACGCCACCATTACGTCCACGCGCGGCGAACGAGGGAGGGTGGAACTGCGGTACGGGGTCATCGGCCGCGTGGGAAACGAGCGCGTGGCTCCGGGGGCTCTGGCGGAGGTGGAGTTCGCCCAGGCGCTCAATGCCGATCCGCCGCTGGTGACGTTTGGAGCCGTTCGCCGCGATGCGCCCCCGCGCACCGAGACGGTCGATCTCTGGTCCCCGGCGGAACTCCGGGTGCCCGACCCGCTGAGGTTGATGGCCGAGGACCCGGCGGTCACGGTCCTGTTGGAACCATCCCTGCCATCGGTTCCGGCTGAGGTTCGCGGTCTGGGTGACGGGGCATCGGTCCGGCAGCGGATCAGACTGGGCCGACTTACAATCCGGTTGGAGCCGCGAATCGTTCCGGATCGACTCAAGACCGACGTCGTGGTTCACTCAGGCGACCACGAAGTCCGGATTCCCGTGCTCGGTCTGGTCGATTCCTCCCCGGAAATGGAGGACCTAGCCCGTGACTGAGGTCGCCCCGGTCCCCCTCGGTTCCCGTGAGGCATCCACCGGCAGCGGAGCGGAGCGCCCGGTTCGCTCCCCCGGGGAACGCTGGTCGCGCTGGCTGATCTGGCTAGGGGTGGTGGTGCTGGTGATTGTTGTGGCGCGGAACGGGTGGCAGGCGTGGGAGTACCACAATCGGCTGCGGGCCCTCCGCTGTGATCGACCTGTGTATGAGTTTGGCCGGGCGTTCCAGGGGGGCGTCCTCGAGCATACGTTCCACGTCGTCAACCTCGGCCGGAAGCCGATCACCATTGAGCGCGTGACGGCGGCGTGCGGCTGCACCACGCTCCGGCGGGTGCTGGAGGGGATGACGGTGGCGCCGCAGGGAGAGTTTGACGTGCCAGTGCGGCTTGATCTGACGGCCGTTCCCCTCGGCGAGACGGAGAAGCCGGTGGTGGTGAAGTTCGCCGGCGAGCCGCCGCTGCAACTGACGCTGAAGCTGAGGGGGACCGTGGAGGCGGAGTGGTCCTGGTCGCCACGAGCGGTGGTGTTCCAAGGGCTTGGCACAGGGGAGGTCGTTTCCGAAACGGTCATCCTCACTCAGCATCCGGAGGCGCCCCTCGCGGAGATCGGCCATGTGGCCGTGCCCTCCCTGCTTCGGGCGGAAGTCGAGCCGGCTGGCGATGAGGGGGGACGCCACTGGCGGCTGACGCTCTCTACCGTTCCGCCCCTGCCTCCGGGCCGCCGCGACCTGGACGTGTACGTCTCTCGATCTGATTCGCCGAGCTTGATCGGCCCGATCCACGTGACGCTGATTGTGGACCGGTGAGATTACTCGTGGCGGGGAGTTGCGCTGACGGATCGGATCAGCCGGGGAGGCTTGCCGAGAGGAGGGTGGCGGGAGCGGACTTGCCCCGAGCAAGTTTCAAAAGCCTCCCGCCGACGCCGTCGGCGGGCTTGGGCTGGAGATCACCCGGACGCCGTCGGCGGGCTTGGGTGGGGGGAGGTGGTGAAACCGCTTCACGTCAGTTCAGTTCCAGCGCCTCTTCCCAGTGTTCCATCAAGACGGCCAGTTCCTCCTGAGCGGCCTGGTATTCCTGCTGCACCTGTCGGATGCGCGCCGGCTGGCGATGGACGTCGGGATTGGCCAGGTCGGCCTCCAGGCGGGCGATGTCCCGCTCCACCCGCGTGATGTCCGCCTCGATCGCTTCGACCGGTCGGTAGGGGAACCGCCGTTTGCGGCGTTCTGGCTTCGCATCCCGGGGGCGGCGGGATTCGCCATTGCCCGCCTCTGCCGACGAAGACTCGCTGGCTCCTGCCGCTGGGGGAGTGGTCGCCTCGAAGCGCGTCGCCGTCAGGAAGCGCTGGTAGTCGCTGTAATTCCCCTCGTGGAGCCGCCAGCCGTCCCGTTCAAAGACAATCACCTTCGTAGCCACCTGGTCGACGAAGTAGCGGTCGTGGCTTACCAGCAGGACCGTCCCGGGCCAGTCGCGGAGCGACCGTTCCAAAGCGGCGCAGGCCCAGAAGTCGAGGTGGTTGGTCGGTTCGTCGAGGATCATCAGGTTGGGGCGCAGGGCGGCCAGGCGGGCGAGAGCGACCTTGGTCCGTTCGCCGCCGCTCATCCGGCCGACCGTCTGCAAGGCCAGCTCGCCCGTGATGCCGAACCGGGCCAGCAGTCCGCGGACCTCTCCCGGCGTGAGGAAAGGGTTCGCCTTGGCGTAGGGTGTTTGACCAGTCCGCGGCTCGGGGGCACGCACGGCATCCACGGCGGTCTCCTCCGGAACGACCGAAGCGAGCTGCTGGTCAAAGTAGGCGACCTGCACGCCGGTGCCAAATCGCACCGAGCCGGCGTCGGGCGGCAGTTCGCCGATGAGGGTCCGCAGGAGTGTGGTCTTGCCGCAGCCGTTCGGTCCCAGGATCGCCACCCGGTCGCCGCGGTCGATCTGCACGGTGAAGTCGGCAAAGAGCGGTTGCACCGGTCCGTTGCCTCCGGCTGTGGGGAACCCCTTGGTCAGCCCTTGGGCGCGGAGCACCCAATCCCCACTGCGTGGAGGCTCGGGAAAGCCCATGGGGATGTCGTGGAAGTCGGGGGGGAGTGTGAGGCGCTCGATCCGCTGGAGTTTCTTCTCACGATCCTTCGCCTGGGCTGCCTTCTGTCCGGCGAAGTTGCGGCGGATGAACTCTTCCTGCCGGGCGATGTACTCCTGCTGCTTCTCCACCGTCCGCCGGAGCACCTTCAGCCGTTCGTCCCGCAACTTCCAGTACGTGGAGAAGTTGCCGGGGTAGTCGGCGACGCCCCCCTGCCACAGCTCCAGCGTGCGGGTGGTTGCCTGGTCGAGGAAATACCGATCGTGCGAGACGACGAGGATCGCCTGGGGGGAGCGGCTGAGCCAGCGCTCCAGCCACTGGGTGGCGTCCAGATCGAGGTGATTGGTCGGTTCGTCGAGGAGCAGCAGGTCCGGGGCTTCGAGCAGCAGCCGCGCGAGGGCGGCCCGATTCTGCTGCCCGCCGCTGAAGGTGAGCAGCGGCCGCTCATAATCGCTCGGTGAAAACCCCAGGCCCTGGAGGACTTCGTCGACGCGGTGCTCGACGTGGTAAGCGTCGAGACGCTCCAGCTCGAGGTGAATCTGATCGTAGCGGTCGTGGAGCCGCTGGAGCTCGTCCTCGTCGCGGACGGTGGCCATCCGGTCCGCCAGTTCGTGGGCGGTGCGCTGGAGGGCGTACAGCGGAGCAAGTCCCTCACGGGCTTCGACGATGAGGGTACGGTCGGCGGGAGGGAGGGTGTGCTGGGCCAGGTAGCCGATCCGCACCGAGGGGGGGCGTTCGACCCGACCGACGTCCGGTTCATCCCGGCCGGCCAGCAGGGCCAGCAGGGTGGTCTTCCCGCAGCCGTTCGGTCCGACCAGGCCGATTTTCTCTCCGGCGCGGACCTCGAACGTCACGTCCCGGAAGACGGGATCGGCGTCGAACTGGCGGCAGAGTTCCTGAGCGGAGAGGAGCAGCACGGCGGGAGACAGACCAAGGGCGAAGGAAGCGAGAAGAGAGTAAAAGACCAGTCCTGCGATGCCCAGCGTCCACCCTCCGTTGTTCCCGTGTGGACCCAGGTGCGGACGTCTCCCCGGCGTACCGCGGTAATTCGCCGTCGACCGCGCAAGGGGAACGTTGGGGAGAACGGGAGCCCAGGGAGGCGGCAGGTCGTCGTCACTCACTGAGGACGCCAACCTGCCTGGGAGCCTGCGCGTCGTGGTCCGAGATCCGCCTCCAGCCAGGGGAGGTGGTCCCAGTCAGTCCAGAGGAGGACACGTCCCAGAGGTGCTGCCGGTGCGGCGTGATACCGGATCACAAACTCCCCCTGTTCCCCTGACATGAGCTTGAGGGGCAAACCGCTGGCGACCATGCAGGAGCACGTCGTCTCCATGCCGACGAGGCTGAGGGGGCGGGGGGAGTGGTTTTTGACGCGGACGCGGAGGCGGCCGGGAAGCTTCTCCGCAGGAGCGGACTGTGCGACGACGTCGATGGTGACGGAACGCCCGTCAGGGACAGCTCTCAAGACCACGACGCTGGCCGCCAAGGTCGCGGCCGCGACGGCAACGGAGATGTACTGGAAGCAAGGGGGACTCACGGTTCCCCGGGCGTTTCCAGAAGTACGCTGCCACCATCACGGCCAACACCAACCCCTTGATGAGAAGGGTCCAGGAGAGTGATGTTTGCGAGCGGGGGGCGGGGGGGCCGTGAGCACACGGCGAGCGGCCGATTCGGGAAGACCAAATTCACTGAGTGTGAACGGCGTTTCATCCGCCGCCGGAAGGCTGGTGAGCGTTTCCACCACGAACTCGGTACGGCGCTCGCGGCCTGTGCGCTAATTCAACAACCGATGGACGACTCTCCGCGGACGATGCGGCTGGTCCGAAAAGTACTCGATCTCCCGCCGAATCCGCCCCCACGCGACGCCGCAGTCGGACGCCTTCAGTCGCCACTGGTGCTGAGGCTCGACTTCCAGCCACGAGTCGATGAACGGCAAGGGTCGCTCGTCGGGGGGGAGTTGTTCGCTCCCGGGTTGCTCATACTCAAAGGGAATTCTGAGCACGCCTGGGTCGTCCGGAACGGGCTGCGGCTCGGCCAGCAGGCGGAACCCCGGCGACACCACCACCTCGTGGAGCGGTCGCGCCTCCACATGGCTGGGAGCGAGGAGGAATGCGCGAAGGACGTCGTCGAGCAGAAACTCGTATTCCGCCGGCCTGCGCCGAGCCTCTCCGGAGGCGGGGGGGATGCGCGTGAGGCTGGTGATGGCGTACCCGCGTCCCGGTTCGGCGGAGAGCGTAAACCCATACCGAGCATTCACGGCCGCGGCGACACAACCGCCGGTCTGCTGCCCTTCGACTTCGACGCGCAGCCAATTCCCCAGGCGGCGAATTCCAACACCCGCTCGATGCGATCGCTCTCCTCCCCCTCCTTCCACACGCTCTCGATCAGCCGGGCGCGCCCCTGGACGCGGGTCAGGTCCTCCGTCAACTGCCGCTAGGCTTCCACGGCGGGGGCCAGCCCGTCTGGGAGCGATGCGGACAGATGCCACGCCCCACTCGGCAGGAGGCCCCCCGCCAACCACAACCACCACCAGCAGGGGGAGCGTCGGCGCATCGTCCTACGCGGAAAGTGAGTACCGTTTGCAGCGGCAGCGGTTCAAATTCACTGCGTACTGGCAACTGCACATCGCCTGCTCGCAGTTTCCCTGACTGCACTCCGTCGGGTCGGTCAAGCCTCCCCAATCGAAGGTATCGTAGCAAGCCCCATCGGAGTCTTCATCTCCCGTCGCGCCGATCTCCGCCCGCCCGAATGCCAGCATGACCAGGCCACAGGCCAGCCCAGCCGTGAGCGAACCGCGGATTCCCGAGTTGCTGAGAATTCACCCTCCGTCAGCGGCGGGAGGCGTTCTTCATCAGCACCCAGCCGAGCACCCCCACCGAGATCAAAATGATCCCGTACTCCATCGGCGTCAGGTGGTTCCAGCGCTGGGCGGCATAGTCCCCGTAGAAGCGGAGGTAGTCGCTGACGGTGTCGGAAAGCTGCGTCAGGCGGGACATGGGACGGCTCCAGCGGGCGGGGGTCTCGGGCGGAGTTCGGAACGCGCACCGGGACCACAGCATTTCCCACTGCCTCAGCAGATAGCACACGCCAAGGGATGGCGTCGGCACATTCCGCCCGCAGGGAGAAAGGTCCTCTCCGCCGACGGCTACGGCGTGCGGGTCAGAGCGGTTGTAGCGTCCACCGGAGGACGCGCGGAGAGAAATGATCGCAGTTCGGCGTCGACCGCCTGGAGACCCTCCCGAAAGTGGGGAAGCTGCGAACGCACTTCGTCCAGCCGGGATTGTCGGGCGGCCTCCTCGAGTTGCCGCGCCCGGGGGGCCAGGCTGGCCCCGAGCGTCCGCAGGCTTCCCTTGAGGGTATGGAACAGTCGGCAGGCGACGGCCGCATTGTCACTGCGGAGAACTTCGTCCAGTTCCGCCAGCAGCCGGGGGTACTCCTCCAGATAGGCGGAGATGACGTCGCGCAGCAGTTCCTCGTCGTGCCCGGTCGCCTTTCGCGCGTGCGTCCAGTCCAGGCACGGTGGCCTGTCGGCGTGGGGAGGTGTGGAGGCATCAACCGGCGGCTGAAGAGTCGTTGCGGCCTCGGCACCGGGGTCGGTCAAGGACTCCGCCTCCGGCAGAGATTCTGCGTTCGCGGCGGCGAACGTCTTGGTCTCGACCCGGTCAGGAGAAACCGGGGGAAAATGCCGCGCCAGGACCGCCAGGAGATGACTGGGGCGGACCGGCTTGGAGACATAATCGTCCATGCCGGCTTCGAGGCAGCGCTCGCGGTCCCCTTTCATGGCATGGGCGGTCATGGCGATGATCGGGAGGTGGCCGCCGTGCTTGGCCTCCCACTCGCGGATGGCGGCGGTGGCCGCCAGGCCGTCGATTTCGGGCATCTGCACGTCCATGAGCACCACGTCGAAACGTTCCGCCAGGACGGCCGAAAGGGCCTCCCGCCCATTGTTGGCGATCACCACCTGATGGTTCCACCGCCCCAGCAGGCCGCAGGCGAGTTTCTGGTTGGCCAGGCTGTCCTCGGCGAGCAGGACCTTGAGCGGGGGGAGGGTGATGGGCGGGGTCTGGGCCGCGGCCTGCTCGGCGGGAGAGTCTTCCACTCCCAGGGCGAGCACCATCGCGTCGAACAGCTCGGACTGCTTGATCGGCTTGAGCAGATACGCGCTGATCCCGAGTTCCTCGCACCGGCGGGCATCTCCCATGCCGTCCCGCGAGGTGAGCATCATGATGACCGTGCTCCCCAGGGAAGGGTCCTGCTGAATGCTCTCGGCCAGGGTGAAACCGTCGACGTCCGGCATGGCGGCGTCGGTGAGGACGAGCTGGAAGGGGGCGCCTGCGGCGGAGGCGGCCTGAAGCTGCTGGAGGGCCTGTGCCGCGCCGCACACGGCGACGGGCCGCATCCCCCAGTTACGGCAGATCTCCAGCAGGATGCGGCGATTGGTCTCGTTGTCGTCGACGATCAAGACCGGGAGGTCGGTGAAACGGCTGACGTCCTCGGGGGGCGTGACCACGGCCTCGGGAGCGGCGGGGCGGAAGTTGACTTCAAACTGGAAGGTGCTCCCCACCCCCAGTTTGCTGTCGACGGTGATGCGGCCTCCCATCAGCTCGACCAACCGCGAGGAGATCGCCAGCCCCAGCCCGGTGCCGCCGTAGCGGCGGGTGGTGGACATGTCCGCCTGCTCGAAGGCGTGAAAGATGCGCGCCTGCTGTTCGGGGGCGATGCCGATGCCGGTGTCGCGGCAGGCGCAGCGGAGCCGGCAGCACTCCTCGTCCTGCTGGGCAAGGCGGACGTCGAAGACGATCTCTCCGCGTTCGGTGAACTTGATGGCGTTGCCCACCAGGTTGACGACGATCTGGCGGAAGCGGTGGGGATCGCCGATGAGCCACTCCGGCACTTCCGGATGGATGTGCAGCACCAGTTCCAGCCCCTTGGCGTGGGCCCGCATCCCCAGCGCCTTCATCGTGTCGCCCAGAACTTCCCGGATTTCGAAGCCGACCTCTTCCAGCTCGACCTTGCCGGCCTCGATCTTGGAGAAGTCCAGGATGTCGTTGATGATCTCCATCAGCGACTCGGCTGAGCTGTGCGCCGTTTCGAGATAGTCGCGCTGTTCGAGGGTGAGATTCGTCCCCAGGACCAGTTCCGTCATCCCCAGGATGGCGTTCATGGGGGTGCGAATTTCGTGGCTCATATTCGCCAGGAACTCGCTTTTGGCGCGGTTGGCGGCGTCGGCGGCGTCCTTGGCAGCCTGGAGTTCCTGTTCCGCCAGCTTGCGGCTGGTGATGTCGCGAGCGATGCCGACCAGTCCCGTGATGCGGCCGTCCCGATCACGCAGCGGAACCTTGGTGGTGAGGACCCACCGCTGCTCGCCATCGTCGGTCTGAAAGCTTTCCTCGCGGTTGACCAGGGCCTGCCCCGTGCGGATCACGCGCAGGTCGTCCTCGTGGTAGAAGTCGGCCAGGTGCTTGGGACGGAAGTCGTAATCGGTTTTGCCGATCAGTTCCGACTCGCTCTGGCAGCCGTACATCTGCACCAGCAGCCGGTTGCAGACCACGAAGCGGCACTCGTGGTCCTTGATGAAGATCAGGTCGGGGAGATTGTCGATCAGCGTTCGCAGGCGGTCCCGCTCGCGGGCCAGCGCCTCCTGCATCTGGTGATGGCTGGTCATGTCGCGGGAGATGCCCAGCGTGCCGATCACTTCGCCGCGCGAGTTGCGGAGGGGGACTTTGGTGGAGGACATCCAGGTGACCGTGCCGTCGGGCCAGACCAGCCGCTCCTCCACGTCGGGCCGCGCCCGGCCGGTGGCCATGATCTCCCGTTCGGCGGCCAGGGCCCGCTCCGCATGGTCGCGGGGAAAGAAGTCGAAGTCCGATTTGCCGATCGCTTCCTGGGGGGAACTCAACCCGCTGCGGTGGGCTTTGGCGCGGTTGATCAACAGATACCGCCCCTCCCGATCCTTGAAGTAGATGTTGTCCGGGATCGCGTCCATGAGTCCTTCCAGCAGCTCGGTCTGCCGCTGCAAGTCGGCCTGCGCCCGTTGCCGTTCGGCCGCCTGCATGTTCAGGTTGGCCACGGTCGCCTTGAGGGCCTCGGTCTGTTCGATGACGCTGGCATCCAGAGACGAATTGATGGCCAGCAGGTTCAGCTCCGCCTTCCGCCGCTGGTCTGCCAGCACCCACACCACCCAGACCGCGACGATGACCAGCAGGCGGTTCAGACCGCTCACGCTCCCCAGACCCGCAGGGCCTTCGACGATCGCTTCGGCCAGGATGGTCAGCAGGGTCGCCAGGCCGATGGTCCAGCGGCGGCGGTGGGCCGTCCACGTCAGCAACATCACCGCCACGTACAGGTTGGCGACGGCCACGTCCGCCCTGAGCCACACGTCGATGGCAAAGATGCTGCCCGCCAGCAACAGCGCCAGCCCGATGGGCCAGGGCAACCGCGTCATGTTTGCTGGGACCGCTGCCATCGGTAAAACCGTTGCCGCACCCCGAAACCTTCTGGCCGGAACAAACGGTGGGAACGTCATCTTAGCGACGACCTTTCCCGCATACACCCGACCGCGCCATTTGACAAGAATCCGCCCAGCGCCCGCGGTTCGTGAGCTACGGTTGGGACAACGCCTGCTGCGGGTTGTGGGCTTCAGTGATGAATCGGAGCCTTCGCCCCCCGGCCTCCAATGGTCTTGGTGATGGTGACAGAACCGGGCATGATTCCCCTCAGTCTCAGCCCCTGGATCGAACGATTCGCAGCCACTGCCGTGGAAGGAGGATTCGTCACGGCCCTGGCCCTGGTCTGCCTGGTGCAGTACCTGTGGCACCTCACGGTCGTCACGCGGTTCCGCCGCGACACCACCACGCTCCAGCAGCAACTGGCCGACCTGGCCACGGAGATCGCCAAGGCCCAGCACGTGCAGGCCCAGTGTGAGCGGGAGAACCATCTGCTGCGGGACTTCCTGGCGGAAGCCAGCATCGATGTGGCCCTGGGGAAGCTGCTGCGGCAGTTCATCCCCCCGGGAGGCTCAGGCTTTGCCGCATTTCTGCTCTCCGGCCCCCCTTGGACGATCAGGCAGTCCGTGGGAATCTCCAACGTGGGGAGCGGAGAACTGCTGGTGGACGCCGCAATCCTGCAACGGCTCGAACAGGCTCAGACGGTGATCCTGACAGGCCGGGAACTGGCGGAAGCCGCCCTGTTCCAAGCCGTGCCCCCCTCCGATCGCCTGGGCGTGGAGCGTCTGTTCGTCATCCGCACCTCTCCGCCCGGCGAGCTGCTCGACGGCCTGCTGGTGACGACCACCCTGCCGGTCCATCCCGGTCCGCCGGCCGAACAGCAGATGTTCGCGGAGCGCGTGCTGGCGGCCGTCGGCCATCACATTCGCCGCACCGCCAGTCACACCGCCCAGGCGCAGGAACTGCGGGTGACGCGGGAGATTCTGGAACTCCGCGCCGTGGTGGACGCCGAATTCCGTTCCCCTCAGGAGATGGCCGAGCAATTCCTGGAGCGGCTGGCAGCGGTAGCCGGGTTTCATCAGGCTTCCGTGCACCTGCTCCGCCCGCGGGACGCCAAACTCTCCTGCCTGGCCCGTTACCAGTCGTCCCAGATCGGCCGGGCGGCCGATGCCTGGGCCGCGGCCGATGACGACCTGACCCAGGTCTCCTCCGGCGTCACCCATCTGAACCACTTCAGCGGAGAGTCGCTGACGGCTGTGGTCCCGGCACCCCCGTTTGCCGAGGCCGTCACCGTCCCCATGCATTGCCAGGGTCGAACCCTGGGGGTGTTGTCCTTGGCGCGGCAGACGGTGCAATCCTTGGGCGCCTCGGAAATCGAGTTGATCAGTTGGGCCGCCGACTTCCTGTTCGACACGATCCTCAAAACGGCGGATCGCGCCCTGACAGAGGACCGCGCCCGCCGCGATGCCCTGACGGGGCTGGCCAACCGGCACACCTTCGATGCGTCCCTGGAAGAGGACCTCCGCCGCACCATCCGCACCGGACGTGAATGCAGCCTGATCCTGTTCGACCTGGATCACTTCAAGGCGGTCAACGATCGTTACGGACACCTCGCCGGCGACGAGGCCCTGCGAACGGTGGCCCACCTCCTGCGCGAGAAGCTCCTCCGCAACCTGCGCGGCTCCGACCGGCCTTTGGCCGCCCGCTACGGCGGCGAAGAACTCGTCGTCATCCTCCCCGGCGTGGGACTCTCGGGAGCGCTGCGGCTGGCCGAGGACTTCCGGCAGCAGGTCGAACAGACCGAAATCGTCAGTGAAGGCCAGGCGTTTCGCCTGACGCTGAGCGGCGGCGTTGCCGTCGCTCCCCTGCACTCCCGTTCCGCCCGCGGATTGATTGCCGCCGCCGACGAGGCCCTGTACGAAGCAAAGCAGTCGGGACGGAACCAGATCGTCGCCGCGAATCAACGGCGGCACAGCCGGACGCGCAGCAGCGCCCTGGCGGAAACCGCGGGCGCGGGGTGAGTGCTGCCGCCACCCCTCTCGCCGGGCTGGTCGGTCAGGGCTGTTGTAGCCCCCCCAGTTTGCCGTCCTGCCCTGATCGATGGAATCGGGCGAATCCATCACGAAGGACCAATCACTCCAGAACCGACCCTCCCCGTGACGACACTACCCCCGGACCCGCCGCGGCGCGCTCGCAGGGAGGCGACGCCGACGTGTCGACTGGCGCGGGACAGAGGGGGGCTGAAGGCCACCTGCTCTCGGATGGACGAGTACGGAGACTCACCTCATGAGCGAACAGCAGACTCTGGAGCTGCCGCGGCGGCGGCTCGGCCGTGGATTGTCCGCCCTGCTCGGCGGCAGCGGACCGGCGTATGAAAGTACGGAGGCGGCTCATAACTCCGAGCTGCGGCAGATTCCCACGGCGGCCATCTCCCGCAACCCCTACCAGCCTCGCAAGGAGTTCGATCAGGAAGCTCTCGCCGAACTGGCTGCCAGTATTGCCGAGCACGGGGTGCTCCAGCCGCTGCTGGTGCGGGAGTTCGACGGCGGGTATCAGCTCATCGCCGGTGAGCGCCGCTGGTTGGCCGCCCAGCGGGCCGGTCTGGAGACTGTCCCCTGCTGCGTCGTCGACGTGATCGACAAAACGGCCTGTGAATTCGCCCTGGAGGAGAATCTCAAGCGGCAGGACCTCTCCGATCTGGAAAAGGCGATCGCCTTCCGCGACTATCTGAACCACTTCGAGGGGACGATCGAGGAACTGGCCCGCCAGCTCAGCATGAGCCGCTCCGCCGTGAGCAACATCCTGCGGCTGCTCGACCTCTCCGAACCGGTCAAGACCGCGCTGCAACAGGGGAAAATCACTTCCGGTCATGCGCGGGCTCTGCTGCCGTTGCCAGAAGCGGACCAGCTCGCCCTCTGCAGCCGCATCCAAGCAGAGGGCCTCAACGTCCGGCAGACCGAGCGGGAGGTCAAAAAGCTCCTCGGCAAGCTCGCCCCCGCTCCGGAGAGTGCCGCCCCCCCACCGGCGGACGCCCCGGCAGGCGAACCTCCCGCCGCCGTCCTCCCCCTCACTCCGGTCGCCCCCCACGTGACCAATCACGTCCGCGACCTGGAGAATCAACTCCGTGACCTGCTCGGCGCGCCGGTCGAGATTCGGCTGCACTCCAAGGAGGCAGGAAGCATCGTCATCCCCTTCAGCGACAATTCCGAGTTTGAGCGGATTGTGTCGCTGCTGCGGGAACGCTCCGCCGCGGCCGCCTGAACCGTCTGCTATTGGCGCGATGCACCCAAGGGGTTGCCTCTCCCCCCCGGTGGGGGGACGAGGGGGCCTCAGTGCTTTTGCAGCTTACCGCAGCGTTTGCAGCGCACGCGCTTCCCGATCAGTGCATTGCACTTGGGACAACGGCGGGTTTTGAGGGCAATCTTCGCTTTGGTCCGTGGACGGTAAATCATGACGGAATCCCGGTGGACGTCCGGCCGGGATCGATCGGTGGCGATCGTTCCGGCGTCGAGGGGTGCGAGAAGATATCGCTCCTCCGGAAAGGCCGCAACGGAGGGGAGAGGCAGAAATGGCCGGGCTGAGGGGGTGTGCGGTTCGAACAGGACCGCCCTGCCCGTCTCTTCCACGGGCCTGCGCCTCGGCGTTCCGCATCGCTGGAGCCGAGGGGGGAGGGAAACTCCTCGGAATCCGCTCAACCTCGAGACCCACGCCCCCGGCCGAGATTCCACGTCTCGCCGCGGTGGGAGGAGTTCTGAGGACTGCTACAATGGCTCGTTCCGGACCCGTCGTCCGTGGACGTCGCCGGCACGTGGGAGACCGCGCGCCTCTCTGGAGCCGCGTGGTGCGGCAAGGCGATGTTCCCGGCCGGTTCGTCTTCTCCACAACGGCATGGCGTTACAGCGGTTTCAGCTCCCGTACGGCCGGTCGGGCTGCTTTGAATGCGCCTTGGAAGCAGAGCAGCTTGTGGCGGCGCTGCGTCCTCCGGAAGGTCTCCGGGATGTGGCGGCCGTCGTCGCCAAAGCGGTTGCCTCCCCGCTCGGCTTTCCGCCGTTAGCGCGGAGCGTCGTCCCGGGAGACCGCGTGGCCATCGTCCTCGACCGCGAAACGCCGCAGGCCGACCAACTCCTGCGGGGCCTGTGTGAGGTCTTGATGCAGGCAGGGGTCGAGGCAGAGGCCGTCCGGATCGTGCAGCCGGCCGATCCCTGGCACGCCCGCCCGAGCGATCCCCGGGGCGCACTCCCCGCGGAGATTCGCTCCCGGGTCGGCTGGGACCTGCACGATCCTCTGGACGAGGCGGCGTGTGCTTACCTCGCCTCGACAGCCGGGGGCGAGCGTGTCTACCTGTCGCGGGAACTGGTCGATGCGGACGTAGTGATGTGCGTGGGAGGGATCGGGTTTGACGAGCGACTCGGTTTTCGGGGGACCGTGTCATCACTCTATCCGGGGTGCTCGACCGCCGAATGCATGCGGCGTGCCAGCGGCGGCGGGCATGTCGAACTCCCGCCGGAAAGCCCGCGGTCGCTCCGGGAATTGGCCGACGAAGTCGGGTGGCTGCTGGGGGTCCAGTTCGTGCTGCAGGTGGTGCCGGCCGCCCGGGCCGGAGTCGCCGCCATCCTGGCCGGCGCGGCTGACCGCGTGTTCGCCGCAGGGAAGCAGCGGCTGGCCGACCTCTGGCAGCTCGACGCCGCCGGGCGGGCGGAACTCGTCCTGGCGACGGTCGACGTCGATGCCGGGGGACACGGGTGGCCGCAATTGGCGGCCGCGCTCGATGCCGCGCGGCGTCTGGTGGCCCGCGACGGCCGCATCCTCCTGTTGACCGAACTGGCCGATCCCCCCACCGAGGGAATCGAGCTGATCCGGGACGCGCATTCGCCGCGCGAATCGCTGCAACCGATCCGTGAAAAAGCCCGGGCGGATCGCCGTGAGGCCCTGCAGATCGCTCAGACGCTCGACCAGGCGAACGTCTATCTGCTCAGCCGCCTCCCCGACACCTTGGTCGAGGACCTGTTCATGGTTCCGGTGGCCACTCCCCAGGAAGCCCTGCGGCTGCTCCACGGGGCAGAGGAGTGCGCCGTGATAGGTTCGGCCCAGCACGCCTATGTGCGTCACGCGGGAGAGATCCGTTGAGCGCGCTCGCCCCTGAACTTTACAACAGCCGCTTTCTTCGCGCGGCCCGGTGCGAACCAACCGACACCACGCCGGTGTGGATCATGCGGCAGGCAGGGCGGTATCTCCCCGAGTACATGGCGGTCCGCCGGCGAGTGACCTTTCTGGAGCTGTGCAAGCGACCGGAGCTGGCTGCGGAAGTGACGCTCACGGCGCGGGAAGCACTGGGGGTCGATGCCGCCATCCTGTTCGCCGATCTGCTGCCGATCCTGGAGCCGCTTGGATTCCACCTGGAGTACCAGCACGGGGAAGGGCCGGTGATTCACAATCCGATCGAGTCCGCCGCCGACGTGGACCGCGTGCGAGTCCTGGAGAATCCGCAGGCCTTGGGATACGTGTTCGACGCGATCCGTCTGATCCGTCGCGATCTGCCGGCGGACATTCCGCTCCTGGGCTTCGCCGGGGCGCCGTTTACGTTGGCCTCCTATGCGATCGAAGGAGGCGGGTCAAAGCACTACCTCCGCACCAAGCGGCTGATGTGGGGGGACCCGCCGGCGTGGGAAACGCTCATGCAGCGGTTGGTCGACAGCACGGCCGCCTACCTGCGGGGACAGATCGAGGCCGGCTGTCAGGCGGTGCAGGTGTTCGACAGTTGGGCCGGGTGCCTGGCTCCGGACGATTACCAGACATGTGTGCTCCCGCACACACGACGACTGCTCGAGGCCCTCCCACCCGACGTGCCGGTGATTCACTTCCTCACCGGGAATCCCGGGCTGTTGGCCTTGCAGCGCGAGGCCGGGGGGCAGGTCCTGGGGATCGACTGGCGGGTCGACCTGTCCGCAGCCCGGCGGCTGGCCGCTCCGGACCGCGCCGTGCAGGGGAATCTCGATCCGGCGGTGCTGTTGTGTGAGCCGGCGGTCTGGCGCGCTCAGGTGCAGCGGCTGCTGTGCGCGGCCGGACCCGCCCCGGGGTATATCTTCAACCTGGGGCACGGCGTGCTGCCCGAGACGCCGCCGGAGCACGTGAAGGAACTCGTGCAAAGAGTTCACGAGTGGGGCGCCCGCTGACCCGAAAAAACAAAACCTCCGCGCCATGCCGTGTGGACTGTGGTCATGCAGACCCGTATCAATAGGTGGGATCCACGGCCCCGGGTTGTGTGAGCCGGCAGAGATCGCAAGCGATCACCCGGATATACACGCGGCCGGGGAGGCACATGGTTCCCTACGGGTTGCTTGTAGGGTCCACAACGAACAGTCCAGACTCGAGCACCGCAGAGGTTTGTGTTGAAATCAGGGACTCCAACATCAGCATCCTAGTTCCTGCCCCTTCCGGAGGCAAGGTGCGATGGCGTCACTTCGATGGACGTTTGGCTTTTCGACCGCTGGGGCGGCTGAGGCGCTGCGCCCAGACAATGGAGTTTGGCTCTGGCGGCGCGCTCACGACGCTCCTCCAGACCTCCGTTCGGCGGCCGCGGCTCCCCAGGAGCGCACCACGGCACACGTCCCCCCCCCCCCGAACCTGCGCGGTGCGTTCGTCGCACCGACTCCGGTCCTCGCCGAAACTCGGCAGCGTGCGGGCTTTTGCTACGATGGGGGCCGCATCATGGCCGCCCTCCAACACCCTTGCTACCTCGGACCTCGATCATCGGTGTCTGCCTCTGGTTCCTGAATTCCTCCTCCTGCTCTCGTACTCACTATGCCGAACCTGCCATTCCAGGGGATCATTCCTCCGCTGGTGACGCCGCTGGCGGACCAGGACCTGCTCGACGTCGCTGGACTGGAGCGGCTCATTGAACACGTGCTGGCAGGGGGCGTGCAGGGTCTGTTCCTGCTGGGGACCACCGGCGAGGGACCGAGTCTTTCGCATAAGGTCAAGCGTGAGCTGGTGGGACAGGCAACGCGGATTGTCCGCGGCCGGGCCCCGATCCTCGTGGGCGTGTCGGACACGTCGCCGGCGGAATCGTTGGCGCTGGCCCGCGATGCCTGTGAGCTGGGAGCGGAGGCCGTCGTCCTCTCGCCCCCCTACTACTTTCCAATGTCCCAGGCCGATCTGGTCCGTTACGTCAGCGAGTTTGCCGAACAGTCCCCCCTGCCGGTCATGCTGTACAACCTCCCCAGCCACACCAAGACCGCCTTCACCTTGGAGTCCGTGCGGCAGTTGATCCACGAGGCTCCCAACGTCGTCGGCATCAAGGACAGCTCGGGACAGATGCTGTACTTCCAGCAGCTTCTGGTCCTGGCGCAGGAACGTCCCGGGTTCACGGTGCTGATGGGACCGGAGGAGCTGCTGGCTCCGGCTGTGCTGATGGGGGGCCACGGCGGGGTCTGCGGCGGCGCGAACCTGCTCCCCGCACTGTACACCGACTTGTATGAAGCTGCCGTCACCGGAGACCTGCGCGAGGTGCATCGCCTCCAACAGCAGGTCCTCCGGTTCTCCAGCAAACTGTATGACGGCGGTCACTCGCCCACGGGATACCTGACCGGTCTGAAGACCGCCTTGTCCTTCGCCGGACTGTGCAAGGCTCGGTTGGCAGAGCCGCTGTTTCAAATGTCCACCTCGCGTCAGGCGCGACTCGCTCAGCATCTGCGCGATCTGGGGGTGGAACTGGCACCCCACCCGGTCTGAGCAAAGTTTCCGACAGAGAAGCCAGCTTCTTGGCAGTCACCACCGGAGGACGGCGCAACCTGACTGCCGCTTGATCCTCTCTCGGCAAGCCGGGAGCTGCCTCTCAGCGGGGAGAGTTCGCCCAACGGTCTTGTGTCGTTGGATGCAGCCATGAGATTGCTGCGATTCGCGGCAGTCGGGCTCCATGCGACCAGAGTTCGCACACCGCGTGCGTCACACTTTGTTTCCATCTGCACAGTCTCTGATCGAGGTCGATGGAATTTGGGTGGTCTGGTGAATCTGGGTGGGAAGATTCTCAATAAACCGAAGTTTTTTCTGAGGGATTTCATTTTGGCCCAAAATTTTCTAAAGTCCCCGTCGTTGAAATGGTGGTCTGTCGATGTGACAGCCTTGGGGGTTCGAGCCGGCTGAGGCTCGACAGGGATGTGAGTTCTCTCGAAAGGAGTCGTGTCATGCTTGTGCTCTCTCGCAAGCTGCAGGAATCGATTGTGTTTCCGGACTTGGGGATCACCGTCCGGGTGATCGGCGTCAGTGGGGGACGAGTGCGTCTCGGCGTGGAAGCCCCCCATCACGTCAAGATTGCCCGTGGCGAACTCTGCCAGCCCGGAGGTGAGGTCGTCGCCCCGCGACGGAGCGAGGAACCCACGCACCTTCGGAGCAGCCGGCACGCAGTCGTCCAGATCTGACGGAAGATCGGCGAGGAAGCTGGTCGGATCAGCCTGGCCGTCGGGCAGCGCCACCCGTGGCGCAGCCCTTGGATGCCAGGCAACCGTCCCGGATGCCACGGGCGTTCGACCTGCGCGGCTCGTCTGCGACGGGGGGCTGCGCCTGTTCAGGGGGAACCCAGGAACTCCAGGCTGGCGACCAGTTCGCGGTCGCGACCGGCGAGTTGTTCCACCAGAGCCTTCTCCACGGCGAAGACGAACGACATCTGTCGTCCCCGGGCATCGGCGAGGATGTAATAGTGCCATTCCATGGGAATGGCCACGACCGTGGAGGCGCCGTCGCGTCCCTTGCCGGCGACCTCGACTTCCCCCTCGGCGACCACTTCGACGAGGGTTCTCCCTTCCGGCAGCGACGTCACTTCCTGCCGGGTGATTCCCCGCAGGGCCTTGCCGAGGGAATTGCGGATGTCCCGCTCGTACTCTCCCAGCGGCGTGTGCTCGCCCGGGGGGGCGTCGGGGATGGGAGAGAAGTTGCACTGGCAGATCAGGCTCCCCCGCTCCACCAAGCGCAGGATCACCACTTTGGGGGGCGCATCGAACACGGCGTGGAAGACGTACCAGTGGCGGTCGTGACGCAGCCGCGCCTTCCACGGAGCGGCGTCGAACGTCAACTGCAGGGCTTCCGGCGGCGGGTCCAGGGGAATGGACTCCACGAGAGGATCCGTAATACTGCCGGCCTGGGGAGCGATCCGCCGTTCCACCTGCACGGTGACGGCGGCGTCAATCCCGGGAGTGACGGCGCCGATTTCGGACTGAATCCGCGAGACGACCCGCGCGCCGCGGAGATGCTGAGCGGCAATATCGAACGTTGCTTCCGCCTCGACGGTGATCGTCGTCCGGGTCCCTTCCTGAAGTCCCTGGACGGTGCCATGCAGTTCCAGGCGGGCGATCCCCTCCTCCACGGCCAGGAGCCGCCCCGTCAGCCGCGCGGTCTCGACCGCTTCAATCCCGGCGAACATCTGGGCCGCCCATTCGGGAACTGCCCATTCCTCGCCGACGGCCACCGGCGTGGAGGGGAGCAGCGCCGAGAGGGCCAGGGGATCCGCGGGGAGATTCAGCAGATCGACAAGATCGCGCGTCAGCAGCGTGCGGAGGGAGTAACTGAGGATTCCTTCGCGCTGACCGGAAGCGACCACCAGTCGCGAGGCCTCCGGCAGCGCCAGTTGCGTCGGTTCTTTTTCGACCGTCGCCTGCATCCGCGCGACGTCAAACTCCCGCAGGGCGCGGAAGGCGGCGGCGTCACGGCCGGCGGGGGGGAGCCGGCGTTCCCGGAACGTAAACTGCGCCGTGGAGTCGAGTGCCAGATCGCGTGTCTGGCCGGAACCTGCGGGGGTCGTCAGCTTGCCCTGCGTCCGGACCTGCGTCATCACCTGAAAGACGCGCAGGTCCGTCCACGGCTCCGCCAGCCGCAACCGTTCCTGGGCGGGGAGCAGCAGGCCCCCCCACACCGCCCACAGGCTCCAGATGACGAACGCCAGTCTCATCCGCATGACCGCGGCCTCCGTGCCTCTGGTGTCCACTCTGCCGGTGGGATGAATCCTGACCCTGACTGCCGCTCGCCGCGGACTACTGCGGACCAAACCGCTGCGTCGCCTCGCCCCGTCCGGTGTACCTGCCGGAGACGGGATTCGTCGTTGCGCGGTCGCGGAAGACCTCGTCGACCGTGGTGCTGCGCGAGCCGGCATTGAGGTTGAACGGCTGGCTCTGTCCCGGCCGGTAGACGCGCTGCTGGTTGCGGAAGCCGACGTAGGTCAGGAATTCGTTGAGGCCGATGACTTCCACACCGAACTTCTTGGCCTCTTCCTGCAGCAGATGGAGTTCGTCCATCATGGCCGTGATGTGGCGCTGCTTCTCATCCAGTCCGGCGAACTGCGTCGGATCGGGGATGTCTCCCTTGACGAGGAACTTGGTATCGACGTCGAGGGTGGCCTCGGCGGGGGCGCGCGTGCCGTCGTCCAGAATCTGGAGTTTGATCTGGGCATGATGCGCCTCCATGATCTCCTTGAGGAGTTCGCGATCGCTCACGCCGTCGCCGTCGAGGTCGATGATGCCGACGAAGGCGATCTTCTCCACCAGGCCGGCCTGCCAGAGCGGGGAATAGATCGGATCACCGGGAGCGATGGGGCGCTCCAGGTCTTCATCGAGAATCTTGCACTTGGCGGAGCGGAGGCCGACGCTGACGACTTCAATCTTGGCCTTCACGTCGGCGGTCGAGCGGGCGATGCCGCGGTGCTCCTTGGTAAAGACGCTGAAGGTCACCTGCGGCCGCAGGTAGTCCAACTCGCCACGGTTGATCCAGACGTGCCGGGTGGTGTTGTCCACGTACTGGACTTCTCCGTCGGGGGTCTCGAAGCTGATATTCTGAAGCTGGGCGATCTGCTCGCGCTGGAAGTCGATGGTGTTCTGCATCGTCCTGCGCTGCTTGGCCCAGTCCTCCTGGGCGTTGGCGTACTCTTGTTGGAGGGTCTCGAATTTTCCCAGGGCGTCGCGGTACTCCTTCTGCCAATTCTGGACTTGCTGGTTGAGCGCGGTGATGGCCTCGGCGTGCTTGGCCTGAACGTCCCGCAGTGTGGCCTCGGCGGTTCGCTGGGCTTCCTGCGCCTGGGTGACGGCGGCCATCTGCTGCTGGGTCTGGTTCTGGAAGTTGGTCCGGGAGGCCTGCTCGTTATCCTGGGCCTGCTGGGCGACGACGGTGCGGTTCTGAAGCTGGCTCGCCAGGGCGTTGAGGACCTCGCGGACGGTTTGCCGCTGCGGCTGAGCGGCGAGCAGTCCGGCCACATTGCGAATGTCGGCCAGCAAGGCCCCGATGACGGTATTGGGGTTCTGATCCCCCTCGTTCCCCACGTCCGCGAATTCGTAGCCGATCGTCGCCTTGAGGTCGGTCACCTGCTGGAGGGCGTTGGTGATGGCGGTCTTATCGACGTCGTTCTGCCGCTGAGCCTCGGCGAGCTTGACGACCGCCTCCTGGTAGTCGGTGTAAAACATGTACGCGAACACGCCCAAAAACAGCGTGAGCATCACGAACACGATCAGCGTGAAGTGGACTGCGGTCGGCTTGGAAGCGGAACCTGCCATCGGAAGTCTCCCTGGAATCGCGCTCGGGGGCGGCTGTCGCCGCCGCCGCTGGTGATGGGCCGTGGGGAGCGGCACCGTCGCTGCGTGGTGGAGTCCTGCTCCTCCCGGTGGGCGGAACACTCCCGCGCGGCGGGCCGACACGCTCCCAGGCAATTCCCTTCGCCGCCGCGAAGCCCACCTCGACGAGGCGTTCGCGGACCGTCCTCCTGGCCTGTGCTCAATCTATTTCGATCGTTCTCCGGGGGGAGTCCACACCCCGTTGGGACCTCCGTCCCTCAGGAAAGGCAAACCTGACCGGTCGAGCCCCGCTCTGCGGAAAGGTTGCTGAAACCGGCGGTTCCGGTGGAACCGGCACGGCCTGCGCAACCGCCGCCGCTGACGACCCCCGAGGACTCCAGTTTCCCCGCGGGCCGCAGGGAAGTCAAGAAGCGTCGTGCGGCCAGGACTCGACGACCTCGACGACTCGACGACCGGCTCGGCAGCGGAGCGATTGCTAACAGGCGCAGTTCGACGGTCCGGTGTGGCGACGACCTGCACGAGCCGAGCTCCGCGACGGGTGGGAGTGCCGTCGAGGCAACGTGTGTCAGGCGGCGTCGGCCGGTTTCGGGCCGATCGGCCGGGCCTCCCCCTTCTTTGTCCGCGCCTTGAGGTCGAACAGCCCGAAGATTTCGCTGGCTGTCAGGCTCAACCGACCGTCGCCATGGTCCCCTTCCCCCAGCACACTCGCGAACAGTTCCCGCTTCTGCTTCAGCACCCGATCGATGCGCTCCTCGATCGTGTCCTTGCAGAGGAACTTGCTGACGATGATCTGCGAGGCGGTGGAGCCGATGCGGTGGGCGCGGTTGATCGCCTGGTCCTCGACGGCGGGATTCCACCAGCGGTCGTACAGAAAGACATACCCGGCGAATTGCAGGTTCAGCCCGACCGCCCCTGTGCCATAACTCATCAGCAGCAGGTGCGCTCGGGGATCGTGCCTGAACTGATGCAGGATCGGCTCGCGCTGCCGGGCGGGGATGCCGCCGTGATAGATGAGGGGATTGGCCATCTTCAGCCGCGGCGCGAGCCAGTCGAGCGTCCGGGTCCACTGGCTGAAGAGGATCGCCTTCCCCCCCGAAGCGGCAATCTCCTCCATGTCGGCGACGAGACGGTCGAGCTTGGCCGACTCTCCCGTCAGCGGGTCGAAGTTGGTGATCTGCTTCAGCCGCAGCACCAGCTCGAACACGTTCTGAATGGAGATCTGCTCCCCCAGCTCATTGAGGTGCATGACCCCTTCCTTCTCGGCCTGTTCATAGGCGAGCTTCTGGGCGGGGGCCAGCTCGATCACCTCGTCGCGATCCAGCCGCGGCGGCAGGTCGGTCATCACCAGATCCTTGGTCCGCCGCAGGACGTACTCGCGGCTGAGTTGGGTGAGCTGGCGGACGTCGGGACACCCCGCCGGGGGAATCACTCCCAGGAACTCGAACAAGCTGGCCATCTCCTCCGGGCGGTTTTCGATGGGGGTCCCCGTCAGGCACAGGCTCCGCTTGCGAGGGATGGCGCGGGCGATGGTCGCCGTCAGCGACTCGCGATTCTTGATCCGTTGCGCCTCGTCGAGCACCACCAAATCGAACGAGGGGAGGGGAGAGTTGAGCGTCGCCAGTGGAGAGGAGGACGAAGGATCGTCGTGGCGGCGCTGCCGTCCGGTCGGCAGCGGACGCCCCAGGCCGTCATGCGTGAGCCCCGCGGCTGTGGATGCGGGAGACTGGACCCGGCACTCCCCCAGCAGCTCCTGAAAATCCCGCACCACGAGTTCGTAGTTGGCGAGCAGAATCAACGAACCGGGAAGCTGCCAGAGCATCCGGCGGCGGGGACCGTCCCCTTCCACCACCGTCACCGGCAACTCCTCCGCCCACAGCTTGAACTCCCGCTGCCAGTTGGGGATGAGGGGCTTGGGACAGATCAGCAGCACCCGCCGCACTTGCCCGGACCGCAACAGCAGCCGCAGGGCCGTAATCGTCTGCATCGTCTTCCCCAGCCCCATTTCATCCGCGAGCAGGGCGGCCTTCTGCGAGAACAGCCAGGCGATCCCCTCGTACTGATAGCCGAACGGCTCGAAGGGCATAATCAGTTCCTGCCCCTTGAGCCACGATTCCAAGGGGGGCTGGAGCATGTAGAACAGCCGATCCTCGAGCGACAAGGCGTCGGCCGGGGGGCGGATGCGGGTTGGTTGCCGCGGGGCCGACCGGTTCCCCTCTCCCGCCGGTCGGGGGAGGGCGATCCGGCGCAGTTCTCCGTCGTCGGGCTGGGGTTTCGGCGGCAGGAACTCCAGCCCCTCGGGAAACGCGACCTGGATCGTTTTGAGCTTGGGCCAGTAGGGCTTCCAGCGGGGGACGAAGCCCGGACGCCCCAGCAATCCCGCCGCGGCACACTCCACCCGCGGAAAGCGACGGAGAGCCGAGTTCACACCCGTCACCGGAACCTCGGGCGGCGGCGGTTGCAAGGAGAGCGACGTGGCGGAGACGTCCCCCAGCGAAAGCCCCTCCCCGGGCACGGTCGAGGCCGTCGCCAGCCCGCCCGAGGCCAACGCCCCCATGCTCGGAGTTGAGCGAGGTTCGATCATGGCCGATCGTCCTTCCGGTCCTCAGTCAGGACATCCCGCGTCGGGTCACCCTCCCGGCGCCTCCCGGTCCCGGCCGGGTGCCACCCGACTTGCAGACGCCTGCGATTTGCTGCGGCCGGGAACAGCTCAGGACCTCTCTGGCGCCGTTCGGCTGGGCAGGTTCCTCATGGTGCTGAGCCTCCCCCCGCGGAGTCATGCCGCACCGCGCAGCGTCTCCGCGAGTGCCTGCCGCACGCGGTCCACCGGTTCGGCCAGGTCGGCGTCCGAAGGGACCAGCCGCGATTGCTCCTTCACCTGCTCCACGTCCTCCGGATGCTCCGGGTGGCAGCGGACGCGCCGCTGGCCGAGTGCGATGTGCGTCTGATCCGGCAGGTCCGATGCGTCGCGGGCAGGGTCCACCAGACACGCGACGGGACGCCCCGCGTGGCGGCGCAGTTCCAGCAGTTCCGCTTGATCGACGACGAGCAGATGCGGCCGTACCTGCAGCCGCTCCCACAGCGTCTTGCCGATCAGTTCCGAGTACAAAAAGGGGCGGAGCGTCGGCCCGTAGAGAATCTCCTGCGTGCGGTTGGGCTTCACCGGGGTGGTGCACTGGAACTCGAGGGGGCGGCCGAGGCGGTTGGTCACGAGCAGACCGCCCACAAACGCCCCTCCCGGCAATTCCAGCACGGTGAGGAAGCCGATGTGCAGCGCTTCGGATCGAGAGGAGTCGTGCATCAGCGCGGAAGACTGCGAGTGAAACTCAACGCCACCGTCACACTCGGCAGGACCGCTACCGCCCGCCTCGCCGTCGGGAAGGCGGGCGCGGACCGAGAGCGGTTCCGTGTTCAGCATCGGTCCGCCGGGGCGGCGACTTGAGCGGCTCTGTCGGCGTTTCCACAAATGCCAGGACCGCAAGCTGCTGAGGTCCTGCCGCGGTGATGCAGCGTCGGGAACGACGGATGGCGACAACGAGGGGGTGGACTGGAACCCGACGCCTCTCTTCCGGAGAGAACGCTGGGACTGCGTGCCGCGGAAGTGGTGCGGATCGTCCCGGACCTTTTCCCGGAAGGCGTTCTCCCGCGACGACAGGGCGAAAGCGAAGTGCTCAGTCGTGGTGTTCGATCTTCGGCCAGTAGGCGTCGAAGTCGAAATGCGGGTCGTTGTCGCCGTCGTGGCACTGGCGGCAGAGCTTGGTCTTGGCCGTCTCCAGCGAGACGCGCATCTCCTCCACGGCGGCCAGACGCTGTTCCTCCGTCCCTTCACCGCCGTTTTCGAGTTCCACATGCCGGCTGCCGGGTCCGTGGCAGTTCTCGCATTGGTTGCCGACCAGGTGCGGGGTCGTGGCCTCATCCACGAAGCCGGTCCGCCAGCGGAAGGCCCGCTGCGGCTCCCAGCCGACGGCGTGACAGGCGATGCATTCGGCGTCCCACTTGCGGTCGATCCAGCGACCGACATGATCGTGTCGGCCGGTGGTCAGGCTCTTGAAAGCGTGGGCGTGTCCGGTGGTCTTCCACTTGTTGTACGAACCTTCGTGGCAATCCTTGCAGACGGCCGCACCCACGTAGGTGCGTCCGGAGGGATGCAGGGGGGGATCGGCGTTGTCTGCCAGGTCGGGGCGTTCGTCACGCAACCGATCCTGATAGGCCTGCATCATGTCGTCCAGCTCGGGTGCGTTGGGAAACCGGCCGCCGTCCAGCTTGACCAGTTCGTAACGGAACGGCTGCGGCTGCTGAGGGTAAAACCCCACAACGGCGACATGCTTCCCCTTCTGTCCGACCTGGAGGAACCACGTCGAGCCGACATGCCGGGGCTTAAGCAGGCCGTCCTCGGGCCCCCCCAGCGACACCACGACCTGGAAGGCGGGGAATTGCCGCGCCAGCGCTTCGGACTCCTCCGTTTTGGCGTGCGAGAGGAGCACAAGCAGGTCGGGGCGCTGGGCCTGCATCTGCGGGAGGACCTGCTGGAGAGCGTCCGCCGGCGGGAGAATCTTGAAGAACAGGTCGCTGGCAATTCCCTGCGAGACCGTGGCGCCGAGAATGGAGGTGACGGCGACACGTACCGGCCGCCCCCCGGGGTTCACGGCCGGGACGGTGTACAGGCGGTACGGCTGGCAGATCTCGAGTTCGGGGTTGTCCGGATAGGGGCGAACGTTCGCCGAAAGCAACCGCAGGTCAAAATCGGTCTGACCCTGATCGCGGATGCTGATCTCCAGGAGGTCATCCTGCCGGGGAAGGGCTTCCTCGTAGCCGATCCCCAACGATCCAAAGCCGCAGAAGTTCAGAGCGTCCCGGGCGAAGTCGAACTTGATGCGGGTTTGTCGGCGGCCGACACGGTCGGCGATCATCGTCCCGCCCAGATCGAGGCCGATCGTCGGCCAGCCGCGCTGCTGGCGGAGCATCCGCACGAGCGTGGCTCGCCGGGCCAGCCCCCCGATCTGTCCGGCTGTGCAACCGCACGGTTCAATGTACCCGTGCATCTCGCCGCTGAGGATGAGGGCCACGGCGGGTCGTTCCCAGCCTTGGAGGAGTGGCTCGCTTCCACCACTGCCGCCGGTTCCGGTCTCCCCTCCCGCGGCAGGGAGGGCTTCATCAGCCACCATCACGGCCGGCTGCATCCAGAACAGATACCCGCCAACCCCCGCCAGCACCGTCAGGCTGAGGGAGAGCACGAGCATTGCCGACCGCATCGATGATTGGCTGCGCGGTTCCATCACGGCTCAACTCCAGAACGGTCTCCCGGCATCCTCCGGGAACGAGGTGTCACGAGCGGGAGCGGCCGCAGGGTGGACCGCGACGTCCCGATCGCGCCGCATTCATTCGGTGCTTTCGTAAATCACGTAAAACTTCAGCTCCGGCACGTCCGGCCGGTTGGTTGCCAGCCGCACATAGCCCGCCTCCTTACCGATCAACCGGTCGGGAGGCAATCCGGGGGGGACCTGGAGATGGATCGTCAACCGCTCGCGGTCGGGATCGGGAAACTCTTCATCCCGGGCGATGGTGAGCTTCAGTTCCGGGGGGCGCTGTTCCAGGAGGGTCAGTTGCAGAGGTTCCGCCCCTTTGGCGGCGTACAGGCTGAGCGTGGTTTCGCAGCCGTCCGCCGCCCGGAACTTGCGAAAATCCACCAGCATGTCGGCGTTGTTCCAGAAGCGTCCCGCCAGACTCAGCGGACCTTGGCGCTGGGCGGAGATCGACAGACTCACTTCCGGGTGGAGGTTGTCCGTGGTCGTGAGAGTGATCGATTCGCGAATCCGTCCGACGGGGATGGTGGGATCGATCCGCCCGGTGAGAATCCATCCCGAGAGAGCTTTTCGCTGCTGGAGCTGAGCCTTGTCCATGGGGGCCAGTTCCGCCGTGACATAGCGGGAGGAGGTCTCCTTGACGGAGACGCCCAGATCGCTCGCCACCCGGGAGAAGATGGCGGCGGTGATGATGGTCGGTTGAGTTTCGTTCAACGTCCCCAGGGAAAAGGTGGTCGGGTCCACCTCGACGCCGTGCAGGACTTTCCCCTTGACGGTGAAGAGCAGCTTGCCTTCCCCCGGTTCGGATTCGGTGTCGGTCTCGAACAGGGTCGGGTCGTTGGTCCAGATGCTGGCGCTTTTGCTGAAATTGTCATCCGGTCCGGTCGGTTTCCAGGTGACCGTGATTTCCGTCGATCCTCCGGGGGGAACCTGCACTTTGTCTTCCAGGCTGTTCATGGTGCACTGGCAGGTGCTCGGCCCGCGGGCAAGCCAGAGCGTCCCCTCCCCCACGTTCCGCACCACGAAGACATGGGAGTCTCCTTTCGAGTCGGGGTTGGGGTCGAACTTCATCAGGCCGAAGTCAAAGACCCGCTCGGTCGTCTCCACCTTGGGGAAGGGCCCTTTCGTGGGCCGGGAGAAGGGGTTGGTCAGATACTCCCCCTCGGCGTTTTTCTCGCTCACCGGGACGTGAAAGCGGCTCTTGGGTCCCGTGGAGGGACCGGTCATCTTGAACCCGATGTTGCTCAGCCACGCCACGACGATGATCGCCGCGATGAGCGCTGTGACTCCTCCGACGACGGCCACGATCCGCATCACCCCCTCCTCAGCTTGCGCAGTGCCACAACTGCCATAAATACGAAGGAATTACGGTCAATTCTAGGGTTGCGACCATGGGCGTCAATCGCAGTCGGATCCCGCGGTCAGGGACTTCGGTGTGTTCACTGGAGCGCGCGCCGTCCGGGATATCCCATCAGGCACGGCTGGCAAGCCGGCCGGCGAATCGACCCCCTCCCCGGTCCCCTGTTCCGACGGCGGATGTTGCCGGGAAGGACTTGCGGCGGACTCAATACCCTTCGATCTCCAGCAGATCGATCACCCCCCGGGCCAGGTCGGCAATGTGCTGCATCAGCCGCAGCCGGTTCTCCCGCACGGGGAGATCATCCACCATCACAAAGACTTCGGTGAAGAACTGATCAATCGGCCGTTGCAAGCGCTCCAGCAGTGCGACGAACCGCTCCAGGGGGATGTCGGGATGAATCTCTCCCGTCACGCTGCGCCAGGCGTCGTAGACGGCCTGTTCCGCCGGCGCCTCAAAGAGTTGGGGGTTCACGTCGCCGCTGACGCGCTGTTTACTGACCAGCCGCACCGGTCGCGAAAACGCCGTCATCACCCAGCGGAACTGCTCCGTATCGGCCAGTTCGTGGAGTGTGTGGAGCGTCTGATCGGCGAATCGAATTCGCGGACCACGAGGGCTCAGGACCGCCCGGATCAGATCGATCCGCCGTCCCTCCTCCAGCAGCAATTGTTCGAACCTCCGCAGCAGGAAGGCGACCACCTCACTTTCCGCAGCGGGGTCGAGTTCGACCGTCTGTACCGCGGCGACGTCTCGCACCAGCCGCCGCACGTCGATATCGCACGGCGTACTGCGCAGAATCTGGATCACTCCGAGTGCGGCGCGGCGGAGTCCGAACGGATCGGCGGAGGATTTGGGAGCGAGGCCGACACCAAACAATCCCACCAGCGAGTCAAGCCGGTCGGCGACTGCCAGAGCGATCCCCGGCCGAGACTGCGGCAGAGCGTCGCCGCTGAAGCGCGGCAGTACGTGCTCGTAGATCGCCTCGGCGACGGCGTGCGGCTCGCCGGACTGAAGGGCGTAGGCCCGCCCCATGAGGCCCGCCAGACTCGTGAACTCCACCACCATCTCCGTGGCGAGGTCCGCCTTGCACAACCGTGCCGCCCGCGCAAGCGTCTGGCACTCGTCGGACGAGAGCTGGAAATGCCCGGCGAAAGGGGCCACGAGCGATTCCAGACGGTCGTTCTTCAGCCGCATGGAACCGAGCCGCTCATGAAACGCCAGCCCCCCCAGGCGATCGCGAAAGGCCTCCAACGGCTGCTTGAGGTCCTCCTCCCAGAAGAAGCGAGCGTCGGCGAAGCGGGCGCGGAGGACGGCTTCGTTCCCCTGCCGCACGGCGTCGAGGTCCACACGTCCATTGGCCACCGCGACAAAATGCGGCAGCAGCGCGCCGCGGGAGTCCTCGATCGGAAAATACCGCTGGTGCTTGCGCATCACGGTGGTCAGGACGTCCCGCGGCAGGCTGAGGTAGGACTCCTCAAAACTCCCCCGCAGCGCCAGCGGGGATTCCACGAGGTTCGCCACTTCGCCCGCCAGATCGGCTTCAAGCTGGGGTGGGATTCGTCCCCCCACTTCCACGGCCAGTTGCCGGGCCTGTTGCAGGACCAACTCGCGGCGGCGGTCGTGGTGGAGCACGATCTGCTGCTCGGCCAACAGCCGCTCGTACTGATCCGCGTGAGGAATCTCGAACGTCGGCTGAGGGGCGTTCCTCAAACCACGGCTGCTGCGGCCCGCCGCCACGCAGGAGTACGTGCAGGGGATGATCTGCTCCCCCCACAGCGCCACCAGCCACCGCACGGGACGGCTGAACGCCTCCGGGCTGTTCCACCTCATGCCGCGTCCGAAGGTGATCTGTCCCGGGAGAGCCGAGAGAGGGCTGGCGAGGACTTCGACGGCCGGCCGGCCCACCTTGCGGACGCGGGCGACGACGTACGCCCCCCCTTTGAGTTCCTTCTTCTCCAGTTGGGAGACGTCGACCCCCTGCGAGCGGGCAAACCCCTGCGCGGCGGGAGTGGGATTCCCGGCGGCGTCGAAGGCCGCGTCATACCGCGGGCCGCGGACCTCGAGCTCCTCGTCGGGCTGGCAGGCCGCGAGCTCCCGCACCAGGACGGCCAGCCGCCGCGGCGTGCCGGCGATCGTGATCTCCCCATGCGCGAGGCGGAGTTGTTCCAGCAATTCCGGGACCAGCCGCTGGAGCTGCGCGAGGGCCTCATCCAAGTCCCCCGGAGGGAGTTCCTCCGTGCCGATCTCCAGCAGCAGGGTTTCGCGACGCTGACGGTCGGCGGGGGGGCCTGCTCCCGGGGTCGGGAGAGGTGGAGCGGCCGCCGGTGCCGGTGTCGTCTGGCGCGCGGCCACCGGTTCGGTACCGACCGGCCTGGCGACCCACAGTTCCGCCACCCGGCGGGCGAGGTTCCTCATCCGGGCGAAGAAGTGCGCCCGTTCCGTGACGCCCACGCACCCGCGTGAATCCAGAATGTTGAAGATGTGGGACGTCTTGAGGACGTAGAAATAGGCCGGAATGGCCAATTCCTGCCGCAGCAGGTCCTGGGCCTCCGCCTCGTACAGCGCAAAGAGCTGCTGCATCCGCTCCACGTTGGCGCGGTCGAGGTTGTAGACGCTCATCTCGTACTCGTTCCGTCCCAGCACTTCGTCGTAGCTGACGCCGGGCGCGTAGCGGATGTGCTTGAAGTGGGAGACCCCCTGCAAGGCCATCACGATCCGCTCCAGTCCATAGGTGATTTCCACCGAGACGGGATCGAGCACCACTCCGCCGGACTGCTGAAAGTACGTGAATTGCGTGATCTCCAGCCCGTCGAGCCAGACCTCCCAGCCGAGCCCCCACGCCCCCAGCGCCGGGGACTCCCAGTTGTCCTCCACGAACCGAATGTCATGAGTGCGGGGATTGACGCCGAGTACCTCCAGACTCTGGAGGTAGATCTCCTGCGGGTTCCCCGGATCCGGCTTCAGGATGACCTGATACTGCGTGTGCATTTGCAGCCGGTTGGGATTGAACCCGTAGCGGCTGTCGTCGGGGCGGACGCTCGGCTCGACGTAGGCCACCCGCCACGGCTCCGGTCCCAGCACCCGCAGGAACGTGGCGGGGTTCATCGTGCCGGCGCCGACTTCGGTGTTGCAGGGCTGCCAGACGAGGCAGCCCTGCTCGGCCCAGAAGGCGCTCAGCCGGAGGATCGCGTCCTGGAGAGTGATCGGTGGGCTCATGGGGCATTCCGTGATCGCGCCTCAGCCGCGCCCGCCAGCAGGGGCGCGGCGGCCGACGAGAGGAGGCTGTCGGGAGCAGAGCGCTGCCGGCGGCGGTTCCGGCGGCCGTCCCGACCTCATCACGCCTCGGCCTCCTCGTCGACACTCACGTCGGTATCGGGGAGCACGCCGCAGATGGAGCGGTTGACCCCTTCGACGTTGCGATCGGTGAAGGGCGGGAGGGGGCGATCGACGAACTTGGCGCTCGACAGGATCACGTCCACCGCCTTCCGTTCGCGAATCTGCGCCTCCAGGTTCTCGATCAGCCCGGACTTGACCAGCCGGGAACGGACGCGCCGCGGGTTCTCACCCGACTGGAGAGCCATCATGGCGATGTGCGCGTCGATCTCCGCGCCGCTCACTTCGATCTTCTCGCGCTCCGCGATCCGGTCCAGGATGAAGTGTTGCTTGAGATTGCGTTCGGTGGTGCTGAGCGACTTCTGCCGCAAGTCGGCTTCCCGCGCCCGGATTTGAGCCGTGGTGAACCCCGCCTGCTGGAGTTCCAGAATCTCCCGCCGCATGGCGTTTTCAACCTGTTTGCGGAGCATTTCCTCCGGGAGTTCCCAGTCGGCCGATGCGGTGATGTGGTCGAGCACCTGCTGGCGGGTCGCCTGCCGCTGCTCGTACTCCACCTGCCGCTCCAACCCCCGGCGAAGCTGCTGCCGCAGCTCCTCCGCGCTTGCGACTCCCAGCCGCCGCAGAAACTCCTCATTGAGTTCGGGCAACTCGGGCCGCTTGACGTCCAGCACGGTGAACCGCGCGTGGACCTGCTCCCCCCGCATGGCGAGGTTGTCCGCTTCCATGGAGATGGTCAGGTCGGCCTCGCGGATGTCGTTGGCCGACGCCCCCGCCATGAGCTGATCGAATCCGGCCAGTTCGGCGTCGTAGAAGCGGAGCACGGGGCGAACCCGCAGCACGAGTTCGTGGAACTCCCGCAGCGGTTGTCCCTGATGGGTGAACTGCACGTTGACGACGACAGAGTCCCCCGCCTGGGCCGGCTCATCCACCGGGACGAGCTGTGCGTACTGCTCCAGGAAGTCCTGCGTGTAGGCGTCCACGTCGGCATCCGTGATCTGACGGACGGGACGTTCGATCGTCAGGCGGTGGTAGTCAGGAAGCTCGAATTCCGGCCGGACCTCGATGTCGAACTCGTAGCTGAAGTCCCCCTCCTCCGGGAGTTCCATCCCCTCCACGTCCAGGTCGGGCTCGTTGATCGGCTCCAGTCGGTCGCTGGTGGAGAGTTGCTCCAGGCTGAGCATCAGCACTTGATGCTTGACCTTCTCGCTCAGCTCCTTGCGGAACCGCTTGCGGATCAGCGACTCGGGGACATGACCGGGGCGAAAGCCCGGCACCTCCGCAGTGGAGGCCAGTTCGCCGACCTGCATGTCAAAAATCCGGTCGATCTCCGCGCGGGGGATGGTGATGCGGACATGCTTGCGGCACGGCCCCGCATCCTCAATCTCCACTTGGAGTTCGAGCTTCCGGTTCTCCGCCGTCTCGGCGGCCTCCCCTTCCAACAGGGCGGTCGATTCCTCAGCTCCGGGCGAACCCTGTGCACTCTCTGCCACGATTCCTCATCCTTCCGATCAGACCCGATGTACTTCAACCGTTGGCGGTGCGCCGGCCGGTTCCGGCAGCGATGTTACGGCGAGACGTTGGGAACGTTCAAGGCTGCGGCGATGGAGACACACCCTGCCCCCGGGTGACGAGTGCACCCGTCGATGGGTGGCCGGGGCCGCTCCGCGAACTTTCCTTCTCTCTTGCCATCCCGGGAGGTCGTTGCTCACCGTGTGTCATCTGCGGCTGGGCGTGGTCGACGATCGCGGCCGGCGGCGGAGGCTGGCGGCAGATCGAAATTCCCCAGGTCGTCGGAGGCCGGGGGAGAGCCGAGGGCGTCAGCCCCCGGGTCTCCGCTGATTCCCCGGACCGTCCGAAAACCCGCCGCGGCATCACCACGATCGCTGAGTCCCGATCGCCGCTCAAACGGCCCCGGGCCTGACGGCCCGGGCTCGCCTCTGCGAACGTCACCCGGCGAGCCGGGGGCGTCAGCCCCCGGACCGTCCCGTCAGGACCGATGTGCCCCGCGCGGGACGCAATCGCTCCCGCCGCACCTCTGATCCGTCCCTCGGCTCCGCCACCCGCCGACGCCGTCGGCGGGGCTGGGTGGGAGCCCTCTCCCCAGGAGCAGGCGAGCGGAGGAGGTGGAACTGCAACGCGCCCCCGACCGGACCACCATTCCGCGGCTGCACCCCCGGGTGACCGGGCGTCCCCTCCCCCAGAACACAAACAAAATGGCCCGGCGTCCACGCGACACCGGGCCTTGTCAGGAAACCCGAACCATCCTCTTTCAGAGCGGGTGAAGGGATTCGAACCCTCGACAACCACGATGGCAACGTGGTGCTCTGCCAACTGAGCTACACCCGCACAGATGCGCCGGGCGGGGTGTTTCCCCGCCCACTGGGACCCAGATTATGGGCCTTCCCCAAGGACCGTCAAGAGCAGCCGCCGGGCGGAAATGGGGCGAAACATCTGGTTCCCGGCGGAAACGGTGTGTTACGATCGGTGGTGTCCTTTCCGCAGCATCTCCCAGGGGCCGGAGTTTGACGGTTGCCGCGTCCCCGCTCCGCAACGGCCGTCGCCGCGCGGGGAGAAAAGTAGTCCAGGCGTCGAATCGGGAAGCGATGCCATGTCCGTCGCGGTGATGTGTCCCCCACCGTTCCAGCGGCCAGGTCGGAGCCCCTGGCGGACGGTGATGCTGTGGGGGATCGCCTGGACCGTCCCCTTCTGGGTAGCGAGCTCCGCGATCGCCGCCGAACCGGCGCCGGTCGAAGCGGGGGAGGACGAGGACTCGCGACGACTCCGGTTCCAGACGGCTCCCCGATGGATTCCCAGTCCCCATGTCCCTGTGGCAGGGCGTGTGGAGTTCACTGCCTCCCGTCCCTGTCGGGGAGTGGTCGCCGTCGACGACGGCTCGCGAACCAGGGTCATCGCCCCGCCGCAGGAGAGAGCCGTCGAGCATTCGATCGTTGTGCTCGGTCTGAAGGCGGGGCGGTCACACCAGCTCACGGTCACGCTCACTGCCGAGGAAGAGGAGGTTACGGCTGCTCCTCTGACGGTCCGGACGCCGCCGCTCCCCGCCAACTTTCCGGCGACGCAGCTCATCCGTTCCGAGCCGGCCCGGATGGAACCGGGGGTCACGCTGTTCAGCGTGCTCCGCTGGGTGGATGACGTCCCCAGCGTCTCGGAGAACTGGTTGGTGATGGTTGATGCCCAGGGCGAGGTGGTGTGGCATCTGCGGTTGCCGGAGCCGGGCGGCGCGGTTCGGCGGCTTCCCCACGGGAACCTCCTGTTCCTGCATGGCGGGCAGCCCACCGGAATGCAAGAGATCGATCTGCTGGGGAACGTGGTGCGCCAGTATCGCGCCGTGGGGACCGGTGTACGCCCCCGGCCAGGGGAGATCGCCGTCCCCATCGATACCTTTCACCACGATTGCCTGCCGCTGCCCGACGGGAACATTCTGGTGCTGTCGACGGAAGTGCGCCGCATCGACGAGTATCCCCAAAGCGAGCTCCGCCCGGAGCTGCGCGGGCCGGCCCATGTGGTGGGGGACGTGGTGGTCGAAGTCCGCCCGGACGGCAGCATCGCCCGCCGCTGGCCCCTGCTCGACATCCTCGATCCCACTCGGATCGGTTACGGTTCGCTCGACAGTTTCTGGGACCTGCGGGCTTATCCCTTCGTGGCGGGGGGAACCCGGGACTGGAGCCACGCCAATTCCCTCGCCATCGACCCGGTGGATGACGGCCTGGTGGTCTGCCTGCGGCACCAGGACGCCGTCGTGAAAATCGATCGCGACTCCGCTCAGCTTCGGTGGATTCTGGGGAATCCGGCCGGGTGGCGCGAGCCGTGGGCGTCAAAGCTGTTGCGGCCGCAAGGGCGTCTTGAGTGGCCCTTCCATGCCCACGGCGCCAAGTTCACTCCCGAGGGGACGCTGCTGCTGTTCGACAACGGGAACTGCCGGCGGCTTCCTCCGGAGCGCCCGCAACCGGCAACCCTCTGCTACAGCCGGGCGGTGGAATACGTGGTAGACCAGACGGCCGGCACGGTGCGGCAGGTCTAGCAGTATGGCAGCCGCGGGAGGGACCGGTTTTTTTCCGCCTTTGTGGGGGACGTCGACGGACTGCCCCTCACCCGCAACGTCCTGATTACCGACGGTGGGCGGCTGGAGTCCCGCGCCGGAGCTCCGCTGGGAGAACCGCCGGGAGACGTCCAATGGGGACGGCTGCTGGAGGTCACCCGAAACGACCCTGCTGAAATCGTGTTCGAGCTCCACGTGCGGGAGCCGGACCGCCGCAGCAGCTACGGGTCTTCCCTGTACCGGGGAGAACGACTGCCGCCGCTGGAAAAGCTGACGGAGATGCTCCCGCGCCCCGCACTGGGCGAACAGTAGCCGGGATGGCTGATCCTGGCCGACGCAGTGCAAGCCTCCCCCAGCGCGGATGAATGGAGGAGGGGGGAGCTTCGTGCCGGGAGCCGCTCCCCCCGGAGAGGTTGGCGACACTCCGTGCGCGGCGGGAGGAGTCAAGCGGCCTCTTCGCTTTCCAGCAGGCCGGGCTTGTTCCGCATGACGAGATGGCTGTCGATCTTCTGCACGAGATCGAGCGCGACCGAGACGACGATGAGCAGCCCCGTGCCGCCATAAAAGCTGGCCACCATCCAGTTGATCTGCATGCTGGTCGAGATGATGGTCGGAATCACCGCGACGATGGCCAGGAACGCCGCCCCCACGTAGGTGATGCGGATCATCACGGCCTCGAGGTAATCGGCCGTCCGCTGACCCGGGCGATAACCGGGGACGAAGCTCCCGTAATCCTTGAGGTTGTCCGCCATGTCCTTGGGATTGAAGGTGATCGCCGTCCAGAAGTAGCAGAAGAAATAGATGAGCGCGATGTACGAGACGTTGTAGATGAAGCCACGGCCGCCGGGATCGAACATCGACGACAGGAAACTCAGCCAGTGGGCCGTCGGCCAGATGCTGGTGAGGGTGCTGAGCAGGAACATCGGGATCATCAACAGGCTGGAGGCGAAGATGATCGGCATCACGCCGGCCTGATTCACCCGCAGGGGGAGGTACTGGCGGGTGCCGCCCATCACCCACCGGCCGCGGACGTGCTTGGCGCTTTGAATCGGAATCCGCCGCTGGGCCTGGGTCATGGCGATCACGGCCACGACGACGGCGATGAACAGGAACACCAGCAGCAGCAGCTTGTCGATGCCCACCGCCGATCCAAGGGCGATGTTGAACCCGCCCCCCTGAAACGCCGGCTGCACGAGTTGCATCAGGGCCGAGGGCATCTGCGCCAGAATCCCCGCCATGATGAGCAGGCTGATGCCGTTTCCGATCCCGTACTCGTCGATCTGCTCGCCGATCCACATCAGCAGGATCGTGCCGGCCGTCATCGTCACCACGGCAATGAAGTTATGCCACAGGTCGTTGTAACCGTCGATGATCAAGCCTTCCGATCCACGCGTCTGCCCCTGGATCATCTTGATCCAGAAGTAGCTTTGCAGCAGACAGATGGCGACGGTGGCGTAGCGGGTGTATTCGTTGATTTTTTTGCGGCCGGCCTCCCCTTCCTTTTGCAGCCGCTCCAGCGGCGGATAGACCGTGGCCAGGAGCTGGAAGATGATCGAGGCCGAGATGTACGGCATGATCCCCAGACCGAAGATGGTGGCGTTGCCGAACCGCGACGCCGAGAAGAGCGCCACCACCTGCATCACCTGCCCGAACGTCCCCCCCCCCTGCTGCATGCGATGCATCAGCTCCGACCACCGCTCCTGGTCGATGAAGGGGAGCGGAATCCAGTACCCCATCCGATAGACGGCCAGCAGGATCAGCGTCAGCAGGATCTTCTGCCGGAGTTCCGGGACGCGGAAGACGGCGATCAGTCGCGAAAACATGCGTGGTGGTCCTTAGTCGTGGGACCGGCCGACGCGGCGGACGCATCGGCCGGGATCGAACTCCCTTTCGCCGCACAGGGATTGTGCCAAAGTCGCGACGGGCGGCAAGACCACTTCTCCCGGTCGCCAGCAGGGCACCGTTCCCCCCATCAGGCGCCCGCGTCGAGAATCCGCTCCACCGTCCCGCCGGCTTGCGTGATCTTTTCTTCCGCCGCCCGGGAAAACCGGTGGGCCTGGACGGTGAGTCGCTTGGTCAACTCGCCGTGGCCGAGGATCTTGAGCAGGTCGAACCGGCCCTTGGCCGCCCCCTTGGCGCGGAGCGTTTCGGGACTGACCGTTTCGCCGCTCTCAAACCGCTCCTCGAGCAGCGCCACGTTGACCTCAAACACCTTGGGGGCGAAGGCGTTGTTATTGAAGCCCCGCTTGGCCACCAGGCGAAACACCGGTGTCTGCCCACCGGTAAACCCGCGGCGGCGCGAGTACCCGTTGTGCGAGCTGTCCCCCTTGTGACCGCGGCCGCAGGTCTTGCCGTGCCCCGACCCGATCCCGCGTCCCACGCGCTTGCGCGGCCGACGCTTCTGGATTCCGCGATGAACGTCGTCGATGATCATGACAGCTCCACTCCCCGCAGACGGGTGATCTCTTCCTTGGAACGCAGCTTCATCAGCCCGTCCAACGTGGCCCGGACCAGGTTGACGGGATTGCTGGAGCCGCGACTCTTGGTGAGGATGTCCTTGATGCCGGCCGATTCCACCACCGCCCGGACCGTGGCGCCGGCGATGATCCCCGTTCCCGGCGGGGCCGGTAGCAGCAGGACCTGGGAGGCCCCGCAACGTCCCACCACCCGATGGGGAATCGTGGTCCCCTCGAGCTGGACCTTCTTCTGGCTCCGTTCGGCCTGCCGCTTGGCCTTTTCGACCGCCTGCGGCACCTCCCCCGCTTTTCCGTAGCCATAGCCGACGCGGCCGGCCTCATCGCCGAGGACGACGACGGCGGCAAAGCTGAAGCGCCGCCCTCCCTTCACCACGCAGGCGCAGCGGCGGATCTGAACGACTTTTTCCGGACTGGGACCGGAGGAAACAGTTTCGGCGGTCGACACGCTGTGGCTCCCCTGTCGGGTGATTCGCTCCCGGTGGGCGATTCTTGACGATGTGTTGCGGACGACGTTCCGCGGGCTCCGGACGTCAGCCGCTCCTGTGAGACTGTATCAAACTCCAGGCCGCGGGACCTGTGTTCAAAACTCCAGGCCCCCTTCCCGCGCCGCCTCCGCCAGCGCCGCCACCCGCCCGTGATAGCGGTAGCAGCCGCGGTCGAAGGCGACCTGGGTGATCCCCCGCTCGCGGGCCCGCGCGGCGATGGCGGCGCCAATTCTTCGGGCTGCCTCCGTGTTGCCCCCTCCCTCTCCGCCCAGCTCCTTCTCGACGCTGCCGGCAGCCACGAGGGTGCGCCCCGCGGCATCGTCGATGATCTGGGCGTAGATATGCTTGTTGCTCCGGAAGACCGTCAGCCGCGGCCGGCCGGTGGCGCGCACGCGGTTGCGCACCCGGAACTGCCGGCGCCGCCGTTGCAGAGCGACTTTCTTCTGAATCCGCATGACGATGATCCCACAGGAAACGACGCTGAGGGGGATCGGTTCCGGCTGCCGCTCCCAGCGGGCTTGACGACACCGAACCCACGCTGATTTCTGACCTCGGACTTCTGACCAATCAACCGCCGGCCATCGCCTTGCCCACCTTGCGGCGGATGTGTTCGCCCTGATAACGAATCCCCTTCCCTTTGTACGGTTCCGGCGGACGGCACTTGCGAATGTTGGCCGCGAACTGCCCGCAAGCATGTTTGTCGATGCTGCGGACGATGATCTGCGTCGGCGCGGGGACCTCGCAAGTCACCAAGGGGGGGATGTCCAGGACGATGGTGTTCGCATAGCCGACTTGCAGCTTGAGTTGCTTGCCGGCCAGCGCGGCCTGATAACCGACGCCGACGATCTCCAGGACTTTCTGGAAGGGCTGCTGCACGCCGGCCACCATGTTGGCGATCAGGGCCCGCGTCAGACCGTGCAGGGCGCGGGTCTGGCGGGCGTCGTTGGGGCGCGTGACCCGGATTTCCCGGGCCGCGGCGTCCCACGTGACATCGATGGGGTCCGGAGCCGTCAGTTCCAGTGCGCCCAGCTTCCCCTGGACCTTGACGTGCCGGCCGTTGACCGTGACCTCCAATCCGGCCGGGACGCGAACAGGTTGTTTGCCGATACGGGACATGGTGGTTTCTCGCTCATCAGCCGACGGGCGGCGGCAGTCCGGACGCCCGGGTCAGTACACCTGGCAGAGAATCTCTCCGCCCACATTTTTGGCCTTGGCCTCCCGGTTGCTCAGGATGCCCTGATTGGTGGAGAGGATGCTTACCCCCAGCCCCTTGAGCACCTCCGGGGTATTGCGGACGCCGGAATAGACCCGCCGTCCCGGCGTACTGACGCGCGAGATGTGCTGGATCACCCGCTCGCCGTTCGGCCCGTACTTGAGATGGATGCGGAGGATGTTGTGGGGGGACTGCTCGACGACCTCGTAGTCCCAGATGTACCCCTCGCGCTGGAGAGCGGCGGCCACGCCGATCTTCAGCTTCGAGGCGGGAATATCCACGAACAACCGCTCAATCAGCAGCGCGTTGCGGATGCGGGTCAGCATGTCGGCAAGCGGATCGGTCATCATCGCTTCGGGTCTCCGGTCCTCGCGTTCACCAACTGGCCTTCTTGACGCCGGGGATCAGGCCGTCCAGAGCCATGTCCCGAAAACAGATGCGGCAGATCGTGAACTTGCGGTACACGGCCCGCGGCCGGCCGCACAACTGGCAGCGCCGCTTCTGGCGGGTGCTGAATTTCGGTTTGCGATTGGCTTTCGCAATCTTGGCTTTGCTCGCCATCGGTGCTCTCTTCGGATGAGCCGGGTCGGAGGGTCGTGTCAGGGTTCAGCCGCGGCGGAACGGCATGCCGAACTCCTGGAGCAGCAGCCGCCCCTCCGCGTCGGTCCGGGCCGTCGTGACGATCGCAATGTTCATCCCCTGCTTGTACTTCACCTTGTCGGCATGAATCTCGGGGAACACTCCTTGTTCGGTCAGCCCCAGGCTGTAGTTCCCGCGGCCGTCGAAGGCGTTGGGATTCAGCCCGCGGAAATCGCGGACGCGCGGCAGCACCAGCGAGATCAGTCGGTCCAGGAACTCGTACATCCGCGCCCGCCGCAACGTGACGCAGCACCCAATCTCCATTCCCTGCCGGAGCTTGAAATTGGAGATCGACTGCCGCGACCGGGCTACGACCGGCTGCTGGCCGGTGAGGGTCCGCAGGTGCTCCACCGCCTCTTCGAGCATCTTGTGGTCCTGAATCGCCTTGCCCACCCCCATGCTGACGACGATCTTTTGCAGCTTGGGGAGCGACAAGGGATTTGTCCGTCCCAACACCTGGGCCAGGTTCGGGACGATGCGTTGCTCGTAAATGGTTTGCAATCGGGCCTTCATGGGTCGGCCTTTGATTATCCGTCTGTCGGTTGATGATCCGTCTGTCGATGGGGCGGCACAGGGGCGGTGGAGTCTTCCGGGGCGGCTTGGCGCGGGGTTGTGCGGCGGAGGGTTCCGTCAGGAGGACTTACGGGCATAGGCGGCCTTGGGAGGGCTGATTTGCCCGGCCGAGGCCTGACACTTCTTGCAGTACCGTTCCTTGGCGCCCTCAGGCGTGTACCGCATCCCCAGCCGCGTGGCGGCGCCGCAAGCAGGACAGACGAACATCACGTTGGAGCTGTGGATGGGCATCTCCAGACGCAGCCGCCCCCCCTGCGGACTCTTGGGATGTCCCCGTTTGACGTGCTTGTAAACGAGGTTCACGCCCTCGACGACCACCTTCTGCCCGCCGTCGAGGACTTGCAGCACGCGGCGCGCGGGCTGGTCCTTGGGCGGGGTCTCGGCCGCGACACGGCCGGAGATGATCTTCACCAGGTCCCCTTTGCGGATTCTCATGGCTCACACCACCTCGCTCGCCAGGCTGATGATCTTCATGTACTTGCGGTCGCGGAGTTCGCGGGCGATGGCCCCGAAGATGCGGGTGCCGCGAGGGTTCCCTTCGCCGTCCACCAGCACGATGGCGTTACGATCGAACTTGACGTAACTCCCGTCCGGCCGGCGTGTCGGTTTCTTGCAGCGGACGATCACTCCCCGCGTCACCCGCCCCTTCTTGACCTGATCCGGAGCGCCGGCGATCGCCTTCTGCACGCTGACCACCACCACGTCGCCCAAGCCCGCGGTGCGGCGCTTCGTCCCTCCCAGAACGTGAATGCACCGCACGACCTTGGCGCCGCTGTTGTCGGCGACGTCGAGCAATGTCTGCATCTGAATCATGGCTGACCTGCAGGTCGAAAACTCTTGATGGGTCTGATCTCTGATAGCATCGCAACGGATGGCGTGGACATGCTCCCGGGAGTGGAAGGGGGCGATCGGCTCAAGTCGCCGGCTCGGCCGTTCGACCGGCCGCCGGGACTTCCCCCTCCGCTTCCAGAGAGATCTGCCGCGCCTGCCGCTCCTCTTCGGAAGCCGCCTTGATCACCCGGACCAGCTCCCAACGCTTGGTGCGGGAACGGGGGGGGCATTCCACGATCTCCACGGTGTCGCCGGTGTGCGACTGGTTGTGTTCGTCGTGCACGTGGCAGATGGTCCGGCCGCGGACGATCTTCCCATATTTCGGGTGCTGGTACAGACGCTGGACGTCGACGCGGCGCGTCTTGTTCCGCTTGTCGCTGACGACGGTGCCGATGAGTGTCTTCCGCATGGGATCAGGTCCAGGGTCAAGGGTCCACGGTGGGGGGGGCGAGCGTTCACGATCCGCGTCACTGCCCCTTCCCCTGCCGCTCCCGCTGTATGGTTTTGATGCGGGCGATGGACCGCCGCAACCGTTTGAGGTTGCTGGGGGCGTCGAGTTTCTCCGTCGCCGCCTGGAACCGCAGCTTGAACAGTTCCTGCTGGGTCTGGGCGAGTTCGGCCGCGAGCTGCTCGTCGCTCATCTCCCGATATTCTGCCGCAGTGGTCATGGGAAAGTCCTGTCTGGTGCGTCTGGTCGTGCTGACGTGCTGCTAGCGGGTCTGTTCGCGCTCGATCAACCGCACCCGGATGGGGAGCTTGTGCGCCACCCGGTTGAAACAGTCGCGGGCGGCGTCCCGTGTGGCGCCGCCGATCTCAAACAACACCGTGCCGGGCTTGACCACCGCCACCCAGTGATCGGGCTCCCCCTTGCCGGTCCCCATGCGGGTCTCGAGCGGGCGGGCCGTCACCGGCTTGCTCGGAAAAATCCGCCGGTAGAACTTGCCGTCGCCGCGGATGTACTGCGTGGCGGCGACGCGGCAGGCTTCGATGGTCGTGGCACTGATGTGTCCGGCCTCCAGCGCTTGCAGCCCGAAGTCGCCGAACGCCACCGTGTTGCCCCGGGTCGCATTACCTCTTATGCGACCTCTTTGGACCTTTCGATGCTTGACGCGTTTGGGCATCAGGGCCATGGCTGGTCTCCTCGTCCGAATAGTTTCCCAGGTCGATCCAGACTTTCACGCCGATCGTCCCCATCGCCGTTTTGGCGATGGCGAACCCGTAATCGATGTGCCGCTGCAGCGTGGACAGCGGAATCGACCCTTTGGAGGCCTTCTCCTGCCGGGACATCTCCGCCCCGCCGAGCCGGCCGGTCAGTTGCGCCTTGACTCCCTGCACCCCCGCCTCCATCACCTGGTCGAGGGTCCGCTTGATCGCCCGTCGGAAGCTCCCCCGCTTCACGAGCTGCTGGGCGATGTCCTCCGCCACCAGCTTCGCATTGCGGAATGGATTGCTGATCTCGTGAATCTTGACCTCCATCCGCCGGCCGGTCAGGTCCTCCAGCCGCGCCTTCAACCGGTCGATCTCCTGACCCTTGCGGCCGATGATGATTCCCGGCCGCGCCGAGTGCAGGTTCACCACCACCTGGTCGCGGGTCCGCTCGATCACCACCTCGGCAATCGCAGCCGACTTGTACTCGTCCCGGATGAAGTCCCGGATCTTCTTGTCCTCGACCAGGAGCTGGCCGAACTCCTTCTTCGGCGCATACCACCGGCTGCGCCAGTCTTCGACGATGCCGACACGGAAGCCGGTAGGTCGCGTTTTCTGTCCCATAACGTGCTCCTGGTTTGCCGTCAGCTTTCAGCCGATGGAACGATGGATCACTCATTCACAACGTACTCAGCGGCCTCTGTCTCACCCCAGGGATCGTGGTTCACCGGCGGTTATTCGGCCAATTCCGGCGCGTCGATCCCCACGTGGATGTGCGAGAACCGCTTGCGGATCATGAACCCGATGCCGCGGGCACGGGGCTGAATCCGTTTGAACATCGGACCTCCGTCCACCTGCGCCATCTCGATGACCAGGTTATCCACGTTCCGGGCGCCACGATCCTCGGCGTTGGCACGGGCGCTCAGGAGGACCTTCTCCAAAAATCGGGCTCCGCGGTTGGGATGGTACTTGAGGGCCGCCAGCCCCTCCTCCACCGTCAACCCGCGGATCAGGTCGGCGAATGGGCGGACCTTCGTCGCGGAAATGCGGGCGAATCGGTGTGTCGCTCGAACAAGGGCCATTGTCTGTGCTCCGTGGGCTGTCGGCGATCGCCTTTCAGCCATCAGCCATTGAACGCTCGAATCGCTATCCCTCTGCTGGCTGCTGACGGCTGAAGGCGGTCAGCTCCCCTGGCGGATAACTCACTTATTCCCCTTCGATCCGTGGCCTTTGAACGTCCGCGTGGGGGCGAACTCCCCCAGCTTGTGGCCCACCATGTCCTCCGTCACGTACACCTGCATGAAGTGACGCCCGTTGTGCACCAGGAACGTGTGCCCGATGAACTCCGGAGAGATCGTGGACCGCCGCGACCAGGTCTTGATCGGTTCCTTGCGATTGCCGGCGTCGAGGCGGCTGATCTTCTTCAGCAGCTTCGCGTCGACGTACGGGCCTTTCTTGAGGGAACGACTCATGGCGGCGCCTTGGTTCTCGTCTTCAGTCGTCAGGTTTCAGTCGTCCGTGTCCGGTGGGGGGCCGTCGGAACCCTCGGGACTTCACCGCCCCCACTCAGTTCCGCAGACGCCCTGACTGCACACGGGTTCCTGAACACGGATCACACCTTCTTCAGTCCGTGCCGGCGCGTCCAGCGCCGGCGGATGATGGCCTTGGAGGAATTCTTCCGCCGTTTGCGGGTGTTACCCCCCTTGGCGAGTTTGCCGGTCCGGCTGCACGGGTGGCGTCCGCCGGAGGTCCGCCCTTCGCCCCCTCCCATCGGGTGGGCGACGGGGTTCATGGCCACGCCGCGGACGTGCGGCCGACGCCCCATCCACCGCCGCCGCCCCGCCTTCCCCAGGCTGATCGCCTGAAACTCGGCGTTGCCCAGCTGGCCGATCGTCGCCCGGCACAGGGCCGGCAGCCGTCGGACTTCCCCCGACGGCAGCGTGATCTGCGCCCACTGCTTTTCCGTGGCATTCATCGTCGCCATGCCGCCGGCGGTGCGAACCAGTTGTCCGCCGCGTCCCGGCTGCATCTCGATGTTGTGGATCGTGGTTCCGGGAGGAATTTTGAACAGCGGCAGGCAGTTGCCGAGGGTCGGCTCGATCTCCTCCCCGCTCTGCACCACGTCCCCCGCCTGGAGTCCCTGGGGTGCCAGGATGTACCGCTTTTCGCCATCCTCGTACTGCACGAGCGCGATCCGGCAGTTGCGGTTGGGGTCGTACTCGATGTGCGTGACGGTGGCCTTCTGGCCGTCCTTGTTCCGCTTGAAGTCGATGATCCGGTACTGCCGCTTGTGCCCGCCGCCGCGGTGTTCGGCCGTGATCTTCCCCTGATTATTGCGGCCGGAGTGCTTCTTCAGCCGCACCGTCAGCGACTTCTCCCGCTTCTTCTTGCGGTCGGTGATCTCCGCAAAGTCGCTGACCGAACCGCCGCGGCGGCCGGGAGTCGTCGGCTTGTAGAATCGAATACCCATGGCAGGAGTGCTCAGTGGTCCGTTTTCAGTGGTCAGTCGCTGTTCGCGTCACGCGGTTGCCAGCCGTCGGTCTTCACGCCGGCCCCTTGAGGACTGAGAGGACTGACGACAGAAAACAGCCGCCTCAGAAGAATGCGATCCGATCCTCCGGGTGCAATTCCACGATCGCCTTCTTCCAGTCGGCGGTGTGGCCTTCATGCATCTTGTGACGGCGGGGCTTTCCCTTCCGCGTCTGGGTGCGGACCTTCGTGACCCGCACGTGCCACAGGCTCTCCACCGCCCGCTTGATGTCGGGCTTGGTTGCCTGCGGATGCACCTCGAACGGGTACACGTTGTACCGCTCCGACTGATGCGTCCCCTTCTCGGTGACGAGCGGGCGGAGCACGATCTGGTGCGGTTCCAGTTGCAGACCGGTCGGTTCGCGTGCAGGCATTATTGATCTCCCCCGATGCGGGCCGACTGCGGGCGGGCCTGTTCCCGCAGGCGGTCGAGCGCCTCTTTCGTCACCACCAGCCGCTTCTGCCGCAGCAGATCGTAGGCGTTGAGCTCCCGGCAGGGGGCGACTTGCAGCCCGGCGATGTTCCGCGCCGCCCGCCAGATGGTCTGATCCGGTTCCGCCAGGGCCAGCAGGCACGACTGTTGCGCCACCCCCAGGGCCTTGAGCATCGCGCCCACGACGCGCGTCTTCGGCTCCGGAAGCTGGAGGGCGTCCACCACCACCGCTTCGTTGTCCGTGAATTTGCTCAACAGGGCCATTCGCGTGGCGGACCGCACCGCCTTGCGCGGCAGGCGGTAGCCCCAGTCCTTGGGTCGCCGGGGAAACGTCCGCCCGCCCCCCACACGCTTGCCGGTCCGCTTGGTTCCCGCCCGGGCCCGCCCGGTCCCCTTCTGCCGATAGATCTTCTTGGTGCTCCCGGCCACCTCGCCGCGGCTTTTCTGCCGCACCGTCCCCACCCGGCGGTTGGCCTCGTACATGACCACCACGTCGTGCAGAAGCTGTTTGTTGATCTGGGGCGCAAGCTCCGCCGGGTCGAACTCATACGTTCCGACCTGACGGCCTGCCATGTTGACCACGGGAACGGAAATCATCGGTCATCCCCTTTCGGTCTGCCGCAGCCGCACACGACCGCAGACCGCCCAGAGTGAAACTAGCCCAGTTTGTTCGTCTGGCGCACCATCACGTACCCGCCGTTGGGTCCCGGGACGGCCCCCCGGACCAGCAGCAGATGGTTGTCCACGTCCACCTTGACGACCTTCAGGTTGCGGATGGTGCGGCGGTCATGCCCGTAGTGCCCGGGCATGCGCTTCCCCTTCTTGATCATCGAACTCGTCCCGCGATTCATCGCGTGGGAGCCGGTGCCGCCGATGTGCCGGTGCACCTTCTTGCACCCGTGGCTGGCGGGCTGACCGGCAAAGCCGTGCCGCTTCATCGCCCCGGCGAACCCGCGCCCCTTGGTCGTCCCGATGACATCCACCGCGGCGACCTCCGCAAACCGCTCCACCGTCAGCACCTGTCCGACCTCGCAGCCGTGCGCCTCTCCGTCCGTCCGGAATTCGCGGATGAACTTCTTGGGTTCGCAGCCGGCCTTGGGAAGCGGGGCGATGCCGGCCGCCTGCCGCCTCTTCTGCCGCTTGCTGCTGAGCAGCACCACGTGCCCGCGGGCCGGCCGGGGGGCGCGGCGGCGGTTCCGATCCTCCGGCGCCCGCTGGCGATCCTTTTCACTCAGATTGTCGTCGAACCCCAGTTGCACTGCCTCGTAGCCGTCGCGCTCCCGGGTCCGGACTTGCAGGACGGTGCACGGACCGGTCTCGATCACCGTCACGGGGATGATCTCCCCGTCCGGACCGTACACCTGCGTCATTCCGACTTTTCGCCCGAGCAGGCCAACCGGCATGGCTGCCGTCTCCCTTCAGGAATCTTCACTCTCCGCCGCGCGGCCACCGACAGCGCGACACCCTCACCACTCGATTCTTCTCTCATCCCCCCAGGCGCGTCCGACGACGTCCCCCGGGATGGGAGGCGGGAAGGAGCCGCCGCTGCCGCTCGGCCGGCGACTCATTTCGTGCCCACTGAGCACCGCCAGAACTTCAACTCTGGCGAGACTCACCTCCAGGCGCCCCGCGCTCACAGGCCAAGACCGGAAACAAGGCTCCCGCCCACTTCCCGGAAACAGCCTGGGTCCGCCCGTCCACGGCCTGGCGGCCGCAGACTATGTTGTTGACGCCTTGATCTTGATGTCCACCCCCGCCGGCAACGACAGCTTGTTCAAAGCGTCGATCGTCTTGCCGGTGGGCTGAACGATGTCGATGACCCGCTTGTGAGTCCGAATCTCGAACTGCTCGCGGGACTTCTTGTCGATGTGCGGACTCCGGAGAACCGTGTACCGCTCGATCCGCGTGGGGAGAGGGATCGGCCCGTGGACAATCGCGCCCGTTCGCTTCGCCGTGTCGACAATCTCCGTCGCCGACGAATCGAGAATGGCGTGATCATACGCTTCCATTCGGATGCGAATACGTTCGTTCGCCACGAAAGACACCCTCTCCCAACCACTTGTGACAGATCGCCCGCCGCCGGGAACACTCCCCCGGCGGCAGGAAGTTGGGGATCGTACCGACCCCTGTGCCCCCTGTCAACGATCCGCAGGGCCATTTTGCCACCCGGCTGAACACACCCCCTCTCCACGCACGGCCGCTTGCTCGGCCTCCCTCGACCGGGGCATAATTGTCGGGAAGATTCCAGCTCCCGAGCCGTTCCTCTCTGAGAGAGACTCCGCTCCCGTTCCCGTCGTCTGTG
>JBBIJW010000002.1:0-316121 GCA_037445755.1 Planctomycetaceae bacterium
CGCGGGTTGCTGTATTACGTCATCAGTTTCACGGTGACGGTGGTATTCAGTCTGATCGTGGCGGTGGGGGCCACCACACTGTTGGGCCAGGGGGGGGAAGTGTTCGGCCAGCCGGTGCTGGTCTTCGTGGTCGCCGTCGTGGCGGTGATCATGCTGCTGTGGTTGCGGGACGGCGTGCAGCGGGGGGTTGATCGCGAGTTCTTCCGGGAGAAGTACCGACTCGACAAGGCGCTGCAGAAGGTCAACCAGGCGGTGATGGGGCTGATGGACCGGCGGACGCTGGCCGAACGGATTCTGGCCTCCTGTCAGGACGTGTTGCAAACGGACCGCGGCGCCATCTACCTGAGAAACGAGCAATCCCGCACGTTTCTGCGGCTGGCGAACGTGGGGAGCGGGCAGTTCCCGGTCGAGTTCTCCGCTCCGCGAGAGTTCGTCGAGACGCTCCGCTCCGGGTTGTCGCTGCAGCGCACGCCGGGGGGGAATTCCCCCATCCAGGAGACGATGCGGGGGCTGGACGCGGAATTGGTGCACGGGCTGGATGTGGACGGCGAACTGGCAGGTCTGGTGGCACTGGGGTCAAAACCGAACGCCGCCACCTACAACGCGGAGGACGCCGCGTTCCTCTCGGCGATCGGCCGCGTCGCCGGAGTGACGCTGCACTTCGGCAAGGTCCACGAGGAATTGAGTCGCATGAATGCCGAGTTCAGCCGACTCAATCATGAACTGGAGGAACGCACGACGCAGATGGAGCAGCTCCGGGACCAGTTGCGGATGCGCGACGAAGCACTGGCCCAGCGGCAGCGGCAGATTGAGTCGTTGCAGCATCAGCTCAGTCTGCGCCTGGAGGGCACGCCGGTGGACCGTCCGGCTCCCTCCGAGGCGCCGCTGGACGCTCCAACGATCCTGGGGCGCAGCCCCGCCATCCGCAGCGTGCTGGAGACCGTCCGCAAAGTGGCGCCCACGGAAGCCTCGGTGCTGGTGCGGGGGGAGAGCGGCACCGGCAAGGAACTTCTGGCCCGTGCCATTCACGACAACAGTCCCCGTCGCAATGGTCCGCTGGTGACGCTGCATTGTGCGGCGCTGGCCCCCGGCGTCCTGGAGAGCGAGCTGTTCGGTCATGTCCGCGGCGCCTTTACCGACGCCCGGCAGGACAAACTCGGGCGGTTCCAACTCGCCAGCGGTGGGACGCTGTTCCTCGATGAGATCGGCGACGTCCCCCTGGAGACGCAGGTCAAACTTCTCCGGGTGCTTCAGGAGCGGGTGATTGAACCGGTGGGGAGCTCGCAGCCCATCCCGGTCGATGTGCGGCTGATTGCCGCCACCCACCGTAATCTGGAGACCTTCATCGCCGAGGGGCGCTTCCGGGAGGACCTCTACTACCGACTGAACGTGGTCAGCATCACCCTGCCTCCGCTCCGCGACCGGGGAGACGACATCGTGGAACTGGCGGTCCAGTTCCTCCGCCGCGCCAGCGAACGGACGGGTAAACCGGTGACCCACTTCGACGAAGAGGTGCTGGAACGGTTCCGCGCCTATGCCTGGCCGGGGAACATTCGGGAACTGGAGAACGTCGTGGAACGGGCGGTGGTGCTGGCGGACGGCACACGGCTGACTCTGGAGGACCTCCCGCCCGCCTTGCGTTCCGCGGGAACGTCCGCCGGGCGTGCGGCTCCTTCGCCCCGGCTGGCTGCACGCACCGCCGCCTCCGCCGACGGATTCGCCTCCGAGGGGGACCGTTCCCCGTCCGATGCCGCCCTCAAGACAGACGAGGCAGACGCCCCCTGGACGCTGGTTTCGGAACTCGGGACGGTGCGGGTGGTCGGCTCGGAGGAGGAACGGCAACTCCTCAAAGAGGCGCTGGTGAAGGCCCGCGGCAACAAGGCGCGGGCGGCGCGGTTGCTGGGCCTCCCCCGCAGCACTTACTTCAGCAAGCTCCGCAAGCACGGTCTGGGATAGGAGCCCGCGGACTCTTGCTGCCGGAGGCCGCCCCGCTCCAGTCGACGAGGAAGACCTGGTTTCAGCGGGAGGCAGCGGCCTGGCGGCGGGCGATCAGGGCGTCCAGCTCTTGCTTTAATCGGGGGAGAATCTCGTCGTAGGGATAAGCCCCCAGTTCCTCCGGCCCCCGTTTGAGGTTGACGTAATGCGGACCGCACCACAATCCCAGATCGGCGTCGTCGGTCTCGCCGGGGCCGTTGACGCGACACCCCATGACCGCGATGGTCAGCTTGTGTTCCCGGGCGTACTGGGTCATGTCCTTCACCTGCTGAGCCAGTTCGACGAACGCCTCGTTCTCCACGCGCGAACAACTGGGGCAGGAAATGATGTTGAGCGTCGGCAGGCCGTAATCGACGACGGAGCGGACGCGGCCGTGGGCAATGTCCTCCAGAATCTGCCGGCCGGCCGCGATCTCTTCGTGCTTCCGATGGTTCGGAACCGTCAGCGAGACGCGAATGGTATCGCCGATGCCACGGCTGATGAGCTGCTCGAATGCGATCCGGGTCTTGATGATTCCGTCGGGGGGCATCCCCGCCTCGGTCACTCCCAGATGCAGCGGGACGTCGGGCCGCTCGGCGGCGAAACGGCGATTGACCTCGATCACTTTCCGGGGATCGGAGTCCTTGAGCGAGACGCAGTACCGCGTGAAGCCGAGCGAGTCGAGGAACTCGCAGTGTTCGAGGGCTGAGGCGAGCATCGGCCCGATCGAATCGGACGGATCGAATTGATCCTTCTTGGCCGGATCGACCGAACCGCAGTTCACTCCCACGCGGAGGGCGCAATCGTTTCGGACAGCCACGTCCACCAGGTAGCGGACCTTGTCCTGCCAGGGCTTGTGGCGCTCGTGGTGATACAGGTGTCCGGGGTTGTAGCGGAGCTTGGCGACGTGCGGGGCCACCTGTTCCGCCAGACGGTAATTCTCCTGGAGATCGACGCTGAGATTGGCGTCGGTTTCGGGGGCGATGGCGGCGAGTGCCTCGGCATCGCGGGGGCTGTCCACGGCGATGCGGATGACGTCGGCGCCGGCGGCGGCCAGATCGCGGACCTGGGCCAACGTGGCCGCGACGTCGCGGGTCGGGGTGGCGGTCATGCTCTGGACCGCGATCGGATGCCCCGCCCCAATGGTCACGGAGCCGATACGAACACTGCGGGTGGGATTGCGAGGGAGTTCCACTGTCACGCCTGAAGATCACGACACAGTTTCATAACCTCCCTCTCCCCTGCTCCAGGGGAGAGGGCCGGGGTGAGGGGGGCGAGATGCTCTGGGAATTCGCCCCCTCACCCGACCTGCGGCCACCCTCTCCCCCCCGGGGGGAGAGGGTGTTGAAATGGGCTCACCACAAACCGGTCGGGAGGATTCCGCGGACACGCATCCGCCGCCTGTCGGTGGGAAGTGTACCCGTCCTTCGGAGTTCGGACGAGGCTCGGTTCCGGGTTCTGTCTCCCCCGGACCAATCCGGGCGTCTGCGGGGAAGGACTGGGAGAAGTCCGCTGCTGAGATTCCCGCGAATCCGATGGCGAGTTCACCACCGGGCGACCCCGTCACGAGTGCAGCCGCGGAATGGTGGTCCGGTCAGAGGTGCGGCGGGAGCGATTGCGTCGCGCGGGGGGGACGTCGGTCCTGACGGGACGGTCCGGGGGCTGACGCCCCCGGCTCGCCGAGTGACGTTCGCAGAGGCGAGCCCGGGCCGTCAGGCCCGGGGCCGTTTGAGCGGCGATCGGGACTCAGCGATCGTGGTGATGCCACGGCGGGTTTTCGGACGGTCCGGGGAATCAGCGGAGACCCGGGGGTTGATACCCCCGGCCTCCGACGACCTGGGGAATTTCGATCTGCCGCCAGCCTCCGCCGCCGACCGCGATCGTCGACCACGCCCAGCCGCAGATGACACACGGTGAGCAACAACCTCCCGGGATGGCAAGAGAGAGGGAAAGTTCGTGGAGCGGCCCCGGCCACCGATCGACGGCTGCACCACCGGGCGACCGGTTGGAACGAAGTCCATTGACATGCCCGCCGTGGCAATCGATGGTGGCATCATGTCGTCCCTGCTCCCCTGGCTTCGCCCAACCGCAGCGCTCCCCTTTGAGCGTCAGGGGCTGCACGTGATGGCCAAACCGATCGGACCGATCTGCAACCTCGATTGCGAATACTGCTACTACCTGCACAAGGAAGAGCTCTACCCCGGCACGACGCACTGGCGGATGCCGTCGCACACGCTGGAGAGCTATCTCGCTCAACTGCTCGCCGCTCAGCCGCCGGGAACGGAGGAAGTCACCTTTGCCTGGCAGGGGGGAGAGCCGACGCTGCTGGGAGTGGAGTTTTTCCAGCGGGTGGTCGAACTCCAGCAGCGACTCGCCCCCCGCTCGCTGCGGATCGTCAATACCTTGCAAACCAACGGGACTCTGCTGAATGAGGTGTGGGCCGGGTTCTTTCGGGAACACCGCTTCCTCATCGGGCTGTCGATCGACGGTCCGGCCGAACTGCACGATCGCTACCGTTACGACAAAAAAGGGCGGGGCAGCTTCGCCGACGTGCTGAAAGCGCTGCATCTATTGCGTCGCTACGAAGTCGAGTTCAATGCGCTGGTGGTCGTACATCGTCACAACGGAGATCACGGCCGGAGGGTCTACACCTATCTGCGGGACAACGGAGTGAAGTTCTTTCAGTTCATCCCGCTCGTGGAGCGACGCGGCGTGGGAGTGCACGCCGAACCGCTGGTGCAGCTTGAGGGATCGTTCCCCGGGGGAACCGCTGGGGAACAATCACCTCTGCCGAGCGCGTCCTGGATGTCGCCTCGCGACGAGGAGGCCGGCCGGTTCGATCATCTCGTCTCATCGCGCAGCGTCCGGCCGGAACAGTTCGGGCGCTTCCTGAACGAGGTGTTTGACGCGTGGGTCGACCGCGACGTGGGGCGGGTGTTCGTGCAAATCTTCGACCAGGCGCTGGCGGCCTGGCTCGGTCTGGAGCCGAGTTTGTGCGTGTTTCGTCGCCGCTGTGGCCGTGCGCTGGCACTGGAGCATAATGGCGACCTCTACAGTTGCGATCACTTTGTGGAGCCGGAGCATCTCCTGGGGAACATCCATGAGACACCGCTGGCGGTGCTGGCCAACTCTCCGCGGCAACAGCAATTTGGGGCTGCCAAGGAGACGACTCTGCCGCGGTACTGCCGGGAGTGCACGGTCCGCTTCGCATGTCATGGCGAGTGTCCCAAGAATCGCTTCATTGCCGCCCCCGATGGCGAACCGGGGCTGAACTATCTCTGCGCGGGCTACAAGTTGTTTTTCCAGCACATCGACCCGGTGATGCGGCTGATGGCGGCAGAGTTGCGGGCGGGGCGGTCGGCCGCCAACGTGATGGCTCGCCTGCGTGCGGGGAGGCGAGCCGCATCCCACCCTGCTCCGACAGGCAGCACCCCGGGCGGAGTCGCGGCGGAGAGGCCGGAGCGGGGGACGCCCGCGGCCCTGCCGCGTCCCAACGACCTGTGCCGCTGTGGCTCCGGGCGCAAATACAAGCGCTGCTGCGGGCGGGGATGAGCCCCCCTACTCCCCACTCAGGGGCACGATCCAGACGCCGGGAATCTCCTGCACCACCGCCGAGGTCACGTCGCACCACCGCGTACAACGGTCCAGAATGATGCTGTCGGCGGTCGCCACGCAGACAGGGGACCGGCTGAGCACGCGATCCGGATCGGCGATCACTTCCGACCGCCAGGGCCAGCCGTGGTCGGCCGCAACCTCGGCAAGGATTCGCGCCAGCCGTCCGCTGTTGGAGACCGGTTCGTCCAGCCACCAGACGACTTCGGCCGGGGCCACGGGAGCGAGAGCCTGCCCCATGCGTTCCAGCGCCGGTCGGGTCTCTTCCACCTTGCGATAGCTCCCGTGCATGCTGGCCATGTCGCGGAGCAGGCCGTCGCGGCAGGCGAGGAGGACGCCGCCGGAGAGGGCGGCCTCGATGGTGGTGAGCAGGTTGAAGCCGTCGAGGTCCAGCCGCTCGCCGCGAGCGGCGCTGAGCGGCTGCCGCTTGCGGCAACGTTCCGCGCGCTGCTGGTCGGAACAGGCGGCGCGGCGGACAGCCAGGCGTTGCCGCTCCGTGAGCCGGAAGCGATCGCCCACGAGTTTGAGCGAGGAAGGTTCGGCGTACCCGCGGGTCAGCAGCCAGGAGAGGTGTTCGACCGCGGCCTGGAGCGCCGGCCAGTGCGCGGGGGAGAAGAGCTCCCGGTCTCGGGGATGCGCTCCGCGGTGTTGTCGGCGGTCGCTCATGGCGTTGTCGGGAGCATGGCGACGTTTCCGTGTTCGCCGTCCGGCTGGGTGGCCGTCCCGGCGGGAGCCTTCAGGACGGTGATGCTCCACGCCGTGGGACTCCGCCGGTGCTGTGCCTCCTGCCCCCACTATCCCGCGGAGGTCTGCAAGGCCCGCACCAGCGGGGCCACGTGGGGCGGCTGTCCGGTGACCCGCTCGATCAACTCGACGGCCGTGTCTTTCTGTCCCCGGGAGTAGACGTGCCGTTGCAGCCACTCCCGCAGAGGATGAAAGTCTCCGCAGGCGAAGGCGGCGTCCAGACTCGGGAGCTCCCTCCGCGCGGCTTCCAGGAGCTGCGCGGCATAGATGTTGCCAAGCGTGTAGGTTGGAAAGTACCCGAACTGGCCCGCGCTCCAGTGGCCGTCCTGCAGGCATCCCTCGGCATCGTTCCTGGGGACGACGCCCAGCAGCTCCCGGTAGCGGTTCCGCCAGGCGTCGGGGAGCTCGGCCGGCGCCAGCTCGCCACGAATCAGCGCCTGCTCCAGCTCAAACCGCGCCAGCACGTGCAGATCGTAGGTCACGCGATCCGCACGGACCCGGTTGACCCCGGGTTGCACGCGGTGGAGAGATACGACCAGTTCCTCCCGCGAAACGTTGCGGAGCGCCTCGGGAAAGGCTCGTTGCACCTCCGGATAGAAGTATTGCCAGAAGGCCGGACTGCGCCCGACGCCGTTCTCCCACAACCGCGATTGGGATTCATGCAAGCCGAGGGAGGGGGCCTCTCCCAGGGGGGTTCCATACCACTCCGGATCCATCCCCTGCTCGTACAATCCGTGTCCGATCTCGTGCAGCAGGGCGAAGAACCCCTCGCGAAAATCGGTCTCCGAATAACGGGTGGTGATGCGGCAATCTCCCGGCCCCACCGGGCTGAAGAACGGGTGCGTGGTGGTGTCGACGCGGCCGCGATGGAAGTCGAAGCCCAGTTGTTCCGCCACACGGCACGCGAGGGCATGCTGGCGGTCGATCGGAAAGGACCCCTGCAACCCGCCGTCGGACTTCCTCCGGCGGTCGCCCGCCAGCGCCAGGAGCGATTTCAACTCCGACTGCAACTCACCAAACAGATCGGCCAGTTGGGCGGACGTCATCCCCGGTTCGTAGTCCTCCAGCAGGGCGTCGTAAGGATCGCCCCCCTGGGCCAGGCAACTCCCCTCCGCCCGCTTGAGGGCCACCAGACGCTCCAGCCAGGGGAGGAACTCCTCGTACCGGTCCCGTTGCCACGCCTCAGCCCACACCTGCTGGGCGATGGTGGTGACGTCCGCCAGTTCCTCCACCAGGGAGCGTGGGACGCGCCGCCTCCGGTCGTAGCTCCACCGCCATTGCCGCAGGTTGATCGCCGTGGCGCTGTGCGGATCGGCGGTCAGGTCCGACCGGGAGGCGCAGTCCAGGAGTTCGCCCAGGACAGGATCGGTGGCCGCGGCATGAAGCATCCCGGCCAGGTGCGCCATCTGCCGTCCCCGGAACGCCACCCCGCCCGGGGGGAGAAACGTCAGTTCGTCCCAACTCAGCAATTCCAGACAGGACGCCAACATGGCTCGCTCGCGCGATCGGCGGAGGAGTTCGGCATAGGCGTCGCGAGGGGTCATGATGGCGGTTGTTGATCGGCTCTCCCGGAGTGATAATCCAGGCATGGGCCGAGGGTCCAGTACGCCGCCGCCGCCGGGTGCCGGCTCAGCCGCCGTCGGCATCCCGGCGACCCCCTCGCCCTGACCGGACGACGCCCCCTGCCTCGACTCGCCAGCCCCCACTCAACTCACGATGATGCTTTCACCGGCGGAGTTTCTGGGCCTCAGCGGCATGAGTCTCGCCGGCCGTGTCCGGCACGCCTTCTTCGAACGGCCCCCTCAGGAACTCCTGGAACTCCTGGAGCGGGTGCGGACGGAGTCGGTGCGGCGGCATGTGATCTATCTGCGGGACGGGACGACGGAGACGATCCGGCTGCTCCCTTGTCCGGTGACGCTGCTTCCCGACCAGCGTGCCTACGTCCATTACGTCTCCCAGACGGTGCAGAACGCGCTCAAGCGGCTGCCGGAGCTGTATCTGCACGATGCGTCCGTGCGGGAGGTCCTCCGTCTGACTGCCGCCGAGGAACAGTGGCTGCGGGAGTGCTGGGGCCCCAGTCAACAGGAGTCGAACCCCGTCTTCGGACGTCTGGACGCCGTGATCGACTTCAGCAGCCCGATGTGGAAGGAATCGCTGAAGTTCGTGGAGCCGAACCTCAGCGGCATCGGCGGGCTGCACCTGGTGCCGATGAGCGAACGGATCGTGCAGGAACTGGTCTTCCCGCTGCTGGAGCGGTCGGATCCGGAGCTCCAGTTGGAGATCGGTCAGGACATTCGCGAACTGCTGATGCAGGAGGTGCTCGACCATGCCGACGCCATTGGCCGCCGGGCGACCACGCTGTGTCTTCTGGAAGCCAAGTACATCTCCAGCGGCATTGACGAACAGGAGGATCTCGCGCGGTACTTCCATGAAAAGTACGGTTTACGGGTGCTGCATGCTGATCCATCGGAACTGACGGTCGCCGGCGGCGAGGTCTGCTATCAGGGGACGCCGATCGACATCGCCTACCGCGATTACTCGGTGCTCGATCTGGTGGCCTTGCAGCAGCGGGGCATCGACGTTGAGCCGATGCGGGTGTTGCTCAAGCAGAACCGCGTCGTCTCCTCCATTGCCGCGGAGATCGACCAGAAGGCCTGCTGGGAAATCCTCACCGACCCGCAGTTCACGCAGCGGTACTTCAGCCCGGAGGAGCGGCAGGTATTTCGGCGGCACATCCTGTGGACGCGGACTGTCGCCGACCGCACCACTCGCTTGCCGGACGGCCAGACCGGCGAACTCGTCCCCTTTCTCGAGGAGGAACAGGAGACGCTCGTCCTCAAACCGAACCGGGCCTATGGCGGGGAAGGGGTCCTGCTGGGAATGTCCGTTGAACCTTCGGAATGGAACGCTGCCGTGGCCCAGGCCCTCTCCTCCCCCGGGCAGTGGGTCGTCCAGCAACTCGCCAGCATCCCGGTGTATGAGTTCCCGATCCTCGCCGAGGACGGTCAGGTGCGCACCGAACCGTTCTACACGGTGATGGGCTTCGCCCCCAGCAAATACGGGCTGGCGATCATGGGCCGGGCCTCGCAAAAGCAGGTCGTCAACGTCGCCCAACGGGGAGGCATGTGCGTCGCGGCGATCGGCCATCCCCCGTCGCGGCTGGTCGGACCCGATCGGTTGTGGTGAGGGAATGCTCCCCTGCGGCCCGTGGAATTGACCACCGCAACCACATCGGGGATGCTCTCGGCATGAACTGGCTCAAGCACGCTTTTGCCGTCCAGCCTCCCCTCTCGGAGCCCTCGCCGGAACAGCTTCGGGTCGTGGAGCAGTTGTGCGGGGAGATCGTGCGCCGCGGTCTGGCAACCCCCGCGGTGGCATTCCTGGAGATGTCCCGCCCGCTGAATTACCTCGGAGCACAGGCGCTGTACTTCTGGGGACCGTTCCTGTCGGCCGTGCTGGCCGGTCCGGCACACCAGCATCTGGCCGCCTTCCTCGAACGCCACGACGCCATCGACCGGCTCTGCCGCCGGATCGAGGAGCTCGAACAACAGGCGCGCGAGGACTCGTGACGCTCACACCCCTCTCGGCGAGGGAGTCACCGGAGGATTTGCCCGGCGAACCAGGCGACCGTCCGCCGGAGCCCCTCCTGGATGGCGACCTGCGCCGACCAGCCGAGCTCCCGCGCGGCCAGCGAGGCATCAATCAAACTCGAACGCAGGTCTCCTGCCCGTTCCGGGCCATGCTCCGGCAGCGGGATCGCACTCGTCGCGCCGCGACCCTGCAGAATCACGCTGCATTCCTGCCGAATCATCGCTTCCAGCTCGTTGACATCGGTCCCCCGCCCGGTGCCGATGTTGTAGGCGGCAAACCGCCGGTCCAGTTCCACCGACAAAGCGGCCAGGTTTGCCGCGGCCACGTCCCCCACGTACACATAGTCGCGGACGTACCGACCGTCGCCGTTGATCCGTGCCGGCTGGCCGCTGAGCAGGCGGGTGGAGAAGACCGCCACGACTCCCGCCTCGCCGTGGGGATTCTGCCGGGGACCGTACACGTTGGCGTACCGCAGCGCCACGCACGGGAGGTTCCGATACCGGGCGAAGAACTCCAGGTATCGTTCGCCCACCCACTTGGTGATCCCATAAGGGGAAATGGGGGCGGCCGCGTGCGTCTCCGGCGCAGGTGAATACACGTCTCCGTACAAGGCTCCTCCCGAGGAGGCGAATGCCAGCCGACGCACCCCCACACGCTCCGACTCCGACAGAATCGTGAGCAATCCCAGGACGTTCACTTCCGCGTCGAACCGCGGCTCCCGTACCGAGCGGCTGACCGACATCTGGGCCGCCTGATGGCTCACCCACTCCGGCCTCACCTCGTCAAACACCCGGCGGACTCCCTCGGCGTCCCGGATATCGACCGGGAAGAGAGGGACTTCCGCCGGCAGGTTGTCGCGGCTGCCAGTCGAGAGATCGTCCAGCACGAACGGTTCGTGGCCGGCGTCCCGCAGGGCATCGACCACATGGGAACCAATGAATCCCGCCCCCCCGGTGACAAGTACGCGCATGGCAATGGCTCCGGCGAGCGAAAGGGAAGTGAGAGGAAAAGTCGGTCTGAGACGGGGCGGCCGGTGCAGCGTGGCCTCGGCCGAACGGCGAATACCGCATGTCTGAACAGGATATCGGTATGGCTGACCAGGATATCGGTCCCGCAAACGGACCCCCATCCAAGGAATCTCGTGCGGCCGGCGGGATCGTTCGCTGGCGGTCGGGAGATCGTCGGGCGAATCGAATCAGAAGGGGCTCCCCCCACGGCCGTACAAGCCGTTTCACCGGCTCATTAGGAGGGGAGGGGACGGAATGACGTCGAAAGGGGGGCCCCGGGGCCTGTGTTCTGGGGGTTTGCGGCTGGCTCGACAGAGTCTCTCGGAAAGGCCGAGGCTCAGACTTTTCCCATTTTGTGCATTGTGCGCAAACATCCCATTCGATAGACTCATCCCATCCGGCTGTTCCGGACGATTGCGTTGACCCTCGGTATTGCAACTTGGGAGGATAGGAAAATGAAGAAGTCTACGTGGTTCGCCTCGATCCTGGGGCTGGTTGTGGCCGCTGGGGCGACGATGGCGACCAGCGACGTCCCGGTGGAGGACCTGGGGAACTATGCGTCGCAGCAGTCGAGTGATGGAAGCGCGGAGATTGCGCGTCGCCATCGTGGTTCGAGCGGCAGCTATGGTTCGTCTGGGGGACGGCGGGTCCGCAACCGTGGTTCCAGCGGATCGTTTGGCCGTCGCGGCTGAGGATGGCGAGCCACGACGACATTCAAAAGCACAAGTTCGGCCTCGTGCGCGGTTGCCGCGGACGAGGCCGCGCTGTTGTCGGGGGACGAACAGCTCGGGTCAGTCGATAATGCCGACGTTCCGCTCGATTTCCCGGGCGCGGTCGGACATGACGTATTTGCGCAGCCCGAGGGGATCATTGACCTTTTCGACGGAGTACTCGCGACGGCCTTCGGAGGCGGCCTGCTGAATCCAGGGGTCGCTGCTGCCGTCGGTGCCGGGATCTGAGGTTCTGACGGGCGGAAGGAACCGTGCCAGTCGACTGCCGGCAAAGCCTCCGCGCGAGGCGTTGCAGCCAATCTGAGGCGCCAACAGTCCCCAGGCCATCGCGAACAGGAGCAGGGAGCGCATGGGGGAATTCCACGGGGCATGAGGCTGCGGCCAGCGGTCTCCTGCGACCGGCAGCGGTGCGGCCACCATCGGCGGGGTTATGAGCGATCGCACCCCGCAGCGTCCAGAGGGACTCGACGCCACCGGCAGAATGTGCATGCTCTCACCCGCCCCCGAGCTCCGGCAGGAGGCGGGGATTCCGCTCACCCGTTCCGGTAGAGCTGCAACAGCGGGACGATCACCGGTTCGGGAACAAACCGCCGCAGTTGTTGGCGACTGTCCGGTCCGCCGAGTTGGGCGATCTGCTTGATGAGGGTGCTGGAGACGTGGGAGAACCGGTCGCTGGCGACGAGGAAGACTGTTTCGATCTCTGGCGCCAGAGCTTGATTGGCCAGGGCCAGGCTGAACTCGGCATCCATGTCGGAGACGGTGCGGACGCCGCGGAGCATCACGGCGGCCCCGCGCTCCCGCGCGAACTCGATCGTCAGACCGGTGAAGCATTCCACCTGGACGTTGGGCAAATCTCCCAGCACCTGTTGCAGCATGGCGACCCGCTGCTCCGCGGGAAACAAGGGCTGTTTCTCGGGGTTGACGCCGATGGCCACGGTGACCCGTTCAAAAATGGCGGCGCCGCGGCGGATGATGTCTTCATGCCCCAGCGTCACGGGATCGAAGCTGCCGGCATAGAGGGCATGGCGGGGATCAAGCGAGCGGGACATGTCGGCTCCAGGCGGGCAAGCAGAGGTCGCGGGGTTGGCCTGCGGCGGATCGGTCGTTCGCTGGTCCGTTCTAACGTGGGGCGCCGGCGGAGTCGAGCCGTCCCTGTTTCACCCGCAGCCTGACCTCGGCAGTTCAGTTTGGTTGGGGCGCGTGTTCCGGGGCGATCCGTTGATCCCGGTCCAACAGCAGTTCGAGATAGCTGCGGCGGATGGAGTCTGCCAACTGGAGTTCGCCCGCCAGCCGCAGCGCCGCCTCCCGGGCGGCCGGCCAATCGTCCGCACCGGTCAGGGTCTCAATCTCCACGAATGCTCCCAGCTCCTCGACCTGATCCAGAGAGACGGAGAATGCGCGTCCTTCCCAGACGAGCCGGCAGGTTCGACGTCGCTTGGTGACGGTTCGAACGTCCTCAAATCCCAAGGCCCGCAGAATGGCCCACAGAGCCTGGACCCCGTCGCTCCCCGGAGCCACGTCCACCTCCAGTTCCTGGCGGGTCTTGGTCGCGTCGTCCAGCAGGGGGCCTTTGTACGTGAGCGTGTTGGCCTCGCCGACCGACCGGAGCCGCAAGGCCTCGTCCGTCAGGGCAAAATCGCGGAGGGGATGGGAAAAATACCGATCGACTTGCACGACGGCGGGCAGGACCGTCCCCCCCAGGGAGTTCAGGCGGTCAATGACGGCCTCCTCCTCCCGCAGCGGGAATTTCAACTCGACCTCGTAGTCGGTCATCGGATCGGTCCCGGCGCAGGGGCAATCCCCCATCCCCCCCTCGGCGTCCAAGGACGACGCGGCTCTCCCCCCCCGTGTCGGGCGGAGGCCGGCAACCACGGGCGGGTTATTGATAAGGGAGCGGGTCGGGAAGCAACAGAAAGGGGAAGACCCGCAGGGGACGGCCCACCTCCAGCGAAGTCGGGTAGGAGAGCTGGGCCGCCCGGTCGGCCGCAAACTGCAACATGGTGAAGTTGAGTCCGCAATAGCTGTCCCTGTCGGACTCCGCCGCGATGTCGGCGAAGACCTCGCCGGCGGAGGCCGCGTGACGCCGCACTCCGTGGATGCTCTCCTCGCGGACCTTCATCCCGGCGGCGGCCATCTTGATCAACCCCTTCAGGAAGCGCCCTTCGAGGGTGTCGGCGGTCGTCACCTTGAAGAGGCGGTCCCATTCGTCGTGCGCCTCCCAGTAGAAGCCCAGGTTGAACAGGTCCAGGCCGTGCAGATAGGAACGGTTTTCCGCCCACCGCGGCTCGTAGAGAGGCTTGGGGACGGACGGCTTGCGATCGTAGCTGTGGCCGCGCGGATCGCGGTACGGGTGCGGCGTACCGCTGCCGGGAACATGGGTATAGCGTGGCAGTTCCACCGCGGGGAGCAGACGGACAAATCGCTGGGCAGTTTGCATCATCGGTCGTGGTAACGCTTCGTGAATCCAATGGATTGGCGGAGGCGGGTCGTCAAGAACACCGCCGACCCTCAAGACCCTCGATCAAGACCGTCTCCCTCGACACACATCCTTGTGAGGGTTCTTCGCGGTCGGGATTCTCGCCCCGCGTCAGGACATCAGGGACGACCGCCGTCCTGGCTGACGGATCGCCGGCCAGGCAGGGGACGCCCCCCTTGGCTCGCGACCACGTCGCACAATCCAACCCCATGCAGGACAGTGGCTTGCGAGTACAATCCCCACTTCGCCCCGCCTGCCGGAGGAGAACGGTCCGTGTCGAGAAGAACTCGTCCTGAGCAACAGTCCATCGACTGGCCGGATGCCGTTCCGGCAGCCTCAAACCCACGCAATTATTAGAAGGGCTGTGCCTCCAAAAGGCCAGCGCGAAATTCCCAAAATCTTCGTTCTCTCATGCAAACGGTCGTCCGGTGGGGGTTCGGCAAAGTGGCGAAGCTGCTCCCCTGATGGCCGCGGAAGCGGAGGCTGCTCACCCGGCTCGCCCCCCGCCTCTCCCAGGGCGTGTTGCCGTGGTCGACCAGGAGTGGTGACTTCCACCCCCCCGGTCCAATCGCGACCGGTCGGCGAACCTCCCCCGCCGCAGAATCCGCCAATTCCGCCGAAGGTCGCGTCGAAAGCCATCCGACGGAAAATGACTCAATAAGCTGGGCAAACAATTCCGATTGTAGCGATGATCCGAGGAGGCTCGCGCACATTGTTCGCATTCTGACTTCCCCCTTCAAAAAACTGTGCAGAGTCCACTCATGACTTTCCGGTTCCGACACGGCCTGAACGCTGCTCGCGGCTCGGTGGTTGCAGCGGCGGCGGCGATGGTCCTGTCGGCAACGACCGGTCTGGCACAAGGGCGTCCCGCAGCCGCGCCACAACCAGGCCGAGTGCGACTCTCCGACGCCGGGACCGCTGCCGCAGCCTCCCCCTCACCCTCTTCCGCGACGACCCAAGCTGCCACAATCCGGCTGTACCACCTGGCGTCGCCCTGGAGCAAGGTCCTCCAGGAACTCGCCGACGACGCCGGCCTGACGCTGGTCATGTACGACGTCCCCCCGGGGCGCTTCACCCGCAATGACTGGCACAAGCACTCCCGCGATGAAGCCGTCCGGATTGTGAACCGTGATCTGGAGCCACTGGGGTTTCGCGTCCTTGCCAACGACAAGTTCCTGACCGTTATTCGGATCGAACGGGCACGGGTGGAATACCCCCGCCGCGAAACAGAAGCCCCTCCACGGTCGGAGAGTTCCGCCATTCAGACGGCCGGATACGAGGAGACCGAGTCCGCGACAAAGCCCCGCATCCGGCGGCTGAGCGAGGAACAACCGGCAGAGGAAGAAGAGGAAGCGCCGGTCCCGGCGCCGACGCCCGCCCCTGCGACCCCGGGACCGTCGGTGCAGACTCCCGCGGCCGCTGCCCCGGTTTCGGCACGGTTTGTCCCTCAGAATCGGCCGGCACTGGAAATCTCGCGCGACGTCTTTGCTGCCTTTGAACTGCGCAGCACCATTCAGGAACGCGGACCGAACGGTCTCCCCGCCTTCACGACCTGGCGCGACGGAGGGGGTCGCTCCCCGACCGGCCCCTCCGCTCCGCCGACCTCTGCCGAGTGGTTCACTCTGGAGCTCGACACGGAGGGGAATGCGATCGTGGTGACCGCGCAGCCGGCCGTGCTTGGTCCGGTGCAGGAGTTGCTGCGGCGGCTGGACGCCGCGCCACGCACCGACGGCGTGGTGACGCGTGTCCTCGCCGGCGGACCGGAACTCCCCGGCATCGGCCAGCAGCTTCGTCCCCAGTTGGGAAAGCTGAAAGGGAGCGGCAGCGCGGGAGCGCGGACGGTTGCCTGGCAGGCGAACGGACAGCCGGCTCCCGAACAGGCGATTCCGCCCGCGACTCCGGCGCCGACCACGGAAGAGGGACTCCTCCCCCTGATCGGCAACCTCCGCGGGGACGTCAACATCCGTTCGGTGGATGAACTGAATCTGCTGATCATCACCGGGAACGAAGCGGACGTCGAGCAGGTCCTCCGCGTGATCGAACTGATCGAGGCGCGGGCGCAGGGGAGCCAGCCGGAAATTCGCCTGCTGAATCTGTCGCACGTCAGTTCGGAGCAGTTGGCGACGCTGTTGACGGACGTGTACCAGCGGCTGACGACGCAGCAGGAGCGAACCGGCCGCACGCCACCGGCCATCTCCATCGTCCCGGTGGTGCAGCCGAATGCCATCCTGATTCTGGCGCCTGCCACCGCCATCGATTCGATCCTGAGTCTGGCCGAGGAGCTGGACAAGCCGGCCGACCCCGCGGCGGAACTGAACGTGTACCGCCTCAAACACGCGATCGCTTCGGAGGTCGTGACGCTGCTGGAGCGGTTCTACCAGGACCGGCCGGGGCTGGGGACGCGCGTCCGCGTGATTGCTGACGCCCGCACCAATTCGCTCATCATCCAGGCCCGCCCGCGGGATTTGGCGGAGGTGGAACTGTTGATCAAGCAGGTCGATCGGGACGACGCCCGGGCGGCGCACCAGGCCCGCGTGATCCCGTTGCAACACGCCTCGGCCACGGAACTGGCGGAATTCCTGACGACCGCCTTGCAGAGCGTGATCAATCCTCCCACCACCACCGCCGTCGGCGCGGTGGGGGTCGGCGGCGGCGGGCAGAATGCCCAAACACTGCGGGACGCCAAGTCGGTGGTGCTGGAGTTTCTGCAAACCAACGGCGACGTGCAGCGGCTGGTGCGGTCCGGGCTGCTGACCGACATTCGCATCAACGGCGATCCGCGCACCAACACGCTGCTGGTGACCGCCCCCCGCGAAAGCATCGCCATGATCGTCGAGCTTGTCCGGGCACTCGATCAGCCCAGCACGGCGGTGGCTGCGGTCAAGATGTTCCCGCTCAAGAATGCCGACGCCACGACGGCCGTCGACATCCTCACCAGCCTGTTCGAGCCGCAGCAGCAGAATCAGCTCGGCGTGCAGCTCGCCGGGGCGGAATCCGCCAGCAGCCTGATCCCCCTGCGGTTCCAGGCAGATCCGCGGTCCAACACCGTGATCGCCTACGGCAGCGACGAGGCGCTGGTGATTGTCGAGGCCGTCCTCACACGGCTCGACACCGGCGATGCCCGCAACCGCAGGACGGAGGTCCTCAAGCTGCGCAACGCCCCCGCCGCAGACGTCGCCACCGCCATCAACACCTTCCTCCAATCGCAGCGGGACTTGCTGCAGCTCGACCCCAGCCGCGTCAGCACCTTCGAATTGCTGGAGCAGGAGATCATCGTCACCCCCGAACCGGTCAACAACTACCTGCTGATCAGCGCCACGCCCCGGTACTTCGAGCGGATCATGGCGATCGCCCGACAGCTCGACGCCGACCCCCCGCAGGTCATGATCCAGGCGCTGCTGGTGGAAGTCATCCTCGATGACACCGATGAATTCGGCGTGGAGCTGGGCTTCCAGGACCCGATCCTGTTCGCCCGCAGCGTGATCGACAACCTGGTGACCACCACCACCAGCACCAACATCCCCGGCGTCGGCACGACGCAGACGACCAACATCATCTCGCAATCCTCCACGCCGGGCTTTCTGTTCAACAACCAGCAGCTCGGCAACAACACAGCCGTCAGTCCGGGCAAGGTGGGGACGCAGGGGTTGAGCAACTTCGCCCTCGGCCGCACCAACGCCGATCTGGGTTTCGGCGGGCTGGTGCTGGCGGCGAGCAGCGAATCGGTGAGTGTGCTGATCCGTGCGCTCGCGGCGCGGCGGAACGTGCGGATTCTCAGCCGGCCGCAGGTCCTCGCGCTCGACGGTCAGCCCGCCAGCATCCAGGTCGGTCAGCAGGTCCCCATCGTCAACGGCGTGACGGTGACCGCCACGGGACAGACCAACCCCAACATCATCCAGGATCAGGCCGGCATCATCCTCACCGTCCAGCCGCGAATCAGCCCCGAGGGAGAGATCGTGATGGTGGTGGCCGCAGAAAAGAGCGCCTTCACCGGCGCCGGCGTCCCCATCTTCACGAACACCACCGGCGAGGTCATCACCTCCCCGATCAAGGACATCACCACGGCGTCCACCACCGTCAAGGTGCCGGACGGCCAGACGATCGTGGTCGGCGGCATGATTACAAAAACCGAGGAGACCGTGGAACGCAAAGTCCCCTGGCTGGGCGACCTCCCCCTGGTCAAGCACCTCTTCCGGTACGACCTCCATGACCAGCGGCGCTCGGAACTGCTCATCTTCCTCACCCCCCGCATCGTCCACGGCGATGGAGACGCGGAGCTCATCAAGCAGGTGGAGGCGGAGCGGCTGCACTTCTTCGAGGAGGAGGCCGAGGCGCTTCACGGCCCGCTGTTCGGCGTCCCCCCGGAGCAGTACTACCTCAGTCCCCTGGATGTGCAGACGCTCCCCACTCCCGACGCCATCTATCAGCAGCCCCCCCTGCAGCCCTCCCCCCTGGCACCGCCGCCGTCGTCGTCCCCCTCCAGCCGTCTCCCCGCCGGTTCCGCGAGTGCCTCGCGCGGATTCCCCAAACTCCCGGCCTTGCAACGATGACTGCCGTTTCTCCCCCCGCACCCCACCGGTCAGCGGCGGCTTCTGCCGAGTCTCGATCCACCCGGCCTGATCGACACCAGCCCGATTCCGTCCGGAGTGTGGCCAGCATGGAGATGGAATGTTTCATTCCTTCCGGCGCGCCGTGGGGAGGGAACGGTCGTCGGCAACGGCGGTTCTCGCAGTTCGTCCGCTCGGCGGTGCTGGTGTTGCTCGCACTGCTGACCAGCGGCTGCGTGGAACTGACGGCGCTGTCGTTCGCCCACCGACTGAAGCCGCTGGAGGCGGGTCCCAAAGCTCCCGTCGTCGAGATCATCTGCCTGTGGGAACCGGCCGAGGGATTGGGACTGGACGGCCTCCCCACCCGCGGATTTGCCGGTCAGATTCTGTTCTTCACCGCCGGCCATCCTCAGCCGCTCAAGGTCAACGGGGACGTGCGCATCTATGTGTTTGACGACCACGGGACTCCCGAGGAACAGTCGCGTCCGATCCATCAGTTCGACTTCGCCCCAGACGCCTGGAACGCCTTCCTGCGCGAAACGAACATCGGCACGGCGTATCAGGTGTTCATCCCTTACACGCGCAAGTTGACGTATCAGACGAACTGCTCTCTGCGCGTCCGCTACACGCCGGCTGGGGGAGGCTCCCCTGTCTATTCCAAGATGGCCACCGTCGTGCTCCCGGGCCGGAACAGACCCAAGACGCCGCGAGAACAGTCGCCGGAGGGGAACTCGGCCCCTGTGCCGGAGGGGGGGCCGGCACAGGCCGAGTCGGCCCCGCCGTTGACGCTGGCGCCGGCATCCGCCCACAGCCTTCAGGACCGGTTGTCGCAACTGCGATCGGCCGCGGCCGCAGCCGCCCGCAGCCTCACCGCCGACGGCACGGAGTCTCAACCAACACCCACGCTCCCTGAACCGTGAACTCCGGCTGCGCTGAAGACTCACGCGCGGGGATGCCGGCAGAGCCTGGCGGGAGCGACGTTCCTCAGGAGTCATCGTGGATGCTTCCCCGTTGACGATTCGCCCGATGGAGGCCGCGGACCTCGATGTGATGCAGTCCCTCGTCGAACTGGCGGGGTGGAATCAACTGCGTCGTGATCTGGAGCGGCTGTGGGGGCATCAGCCGGAGGGGTGCTTTGTCGGGCTGGTGCAGGATCGAGTCGTGGGGACGGTCACCACAACGTCGCATGGCGCCGAAGTCGCCTGGATCGGCATGATGCTGGTCCACCCCGACTTCCGTCGCCGCGGAATCGCCACCGCCTTGATGACCCGGGCGATCGACTGGCTCCGTCAACAGAAGCTCCCGTGCATCAAACTGGATGCCACGCCTGAGGGGGCCGCAGTCTATGCGCAGCTCGGGTTTCGCTCCGAGTCTGGACTCGCGCGGTATCTGCGTCCGGCGCGCGGCGCGGCCACGGCGATCGTACCGACGGCTGGTCCGTTCGCCGTGCCGGAGTTGGATTCGCTCGCGTTCGGAGCGAATCGTTCCGCCTGGCTCCGGCGACTGGCGGCCGATTCCCGGATCGTAGTCGAGACCCAGGGATATGGGATGCTGCGACCGGGGCGGCTGGCGGACTATCTGGGGCCGGTCGTCGCCGAATCTGCGACAGCCGCCCGGCGACTGGTCGAACGGCTGCTGGAGGGGGTCGGGCAGGCGGTCGTCTGGGACCTGCCGGATCGAAACCGTGCGGCAGTCACACTGGCGCAGGACCTGGGGTTCACTCCGGTTCGATGCCTGACCCGGATGTGGTTGGGGAAGCATTCGGTGGCGGAGCGGCCTGAGCTGATCTACGGTCTGACGGACTTCGCCACCGGTTGACCAAATCCTTCGGCGAGAACCACCGACGACGTCACCGTTGAGACGCGACCCGTCAAGGGAGCACGGTTGAGGGCCGGGGGGAATTCGGGCACGGGTGTTCCTCGGAGTACCGATCCTTCCCCGGTCGCCCCATGCATCCCGACCTGCCCCCCCCGATGCTGAATCTCCATCAGCCTCTTTCACAACTGGCAAGCGGAGGGGGTGAGCCTCCGATCACCTGCATCCCGGTGGACTTACATCGGTCATCTCCCGGTGATGAAACTGGCTCAGGTCGCATCTTCAATCCACAGGCACCAATCTCGGCATCTGCTCGGCGGTCCGGCTTGACCCCCGCTTCTGTCTGTCCCCGCGGTGATGAGAGTCCGTGTTGAGGAATGCCCCTCCCCTCTGGAGACGCACCCTCTACGGAGAGCCGCCTCCGGCAGCCGATTCGCCCTCACGCGGATCGCGCGGTCGCGGCGGGGCATAGACCTCCACGTAGCAGGCAAAGCGGTCCGCCTTGATGCCTTCCGTTCGCAGCAGCGTCGCATTCAGTTTTTGGGCCAGCGCTTCATCAATGGCGTGCCGGCTGATCATCAGCCGATCGTACTCGAACTGGTCGATCCGGAAATACGGCGGGTACAGAGATGCCAGCAGAGTCGGCCGGCCGGCCGCCACGAAGTCCAAGAGGAACGGCGCGTCCACGGCGCACACCGCGTCCGCGGGCGTCTCGTCGAGGAGTCGCCGGGCGAACCGCGGCGCGTTGTAGTTGATGTCGTTCCAGTGCCGGAGGTGAACGAGCCATGTCCGCAAGCCGGATCCGGGAAGGAACGCCAGTCCCAGCACAACCGCAGCAACGGCAATGAGGCCGGCCGGGGAACCGGCTGAGCCTGGCGGATCGGTGGAGGTTCGTCGCATCCGCATCCCGATCGTCTCGGCGAGGCGCTGCAGGCCGCAGGCCAGGCAGACGAACATCAAACCCGCGGGATACACCCAATAGCCGATCACCGGATGGTGATTGCCGACGAGCACGCAGATCAGGTAGATGGCGGTCCCGGCCAGGCACCCGGACAGGCCCAGGACCGGTTCCCGCCGCGCCCGGGGCGAGAGCACACTCCACAACAGAGCGCCGCCCGGCACCAACCACTGCACGGCCCCGATGTGTCCCCACATCATCGGCAACTGGTAGGACATCGCTTCCCACGGCAGCAGCGCCCGCTGCCACAGCGGACGTCCCGACTCCCCGCTGAACTGGTTCCCGAGCTGCACGCGGAACGCCTCCGGAGCGATGGCGATCATCGGCAGCCAGACGCTGAAGACCAGCAGGGCGCAGACGGCCAAGAGGCAGGGATGCCTCAGCCGCCCCCAGCCTCGGGACGCCATCGCGACAACCACCGCCAACTGCGCCGCATAGATGATGGCGAAGAAGTGGGTCAGTCCTCCCAGACCCAGCCAGATGCCTGCCAGCATCAGCGTGGAGAGACGTGGACTGCGCCGCCACCGCAGGACCGCCAGGAGCGCCATAAAGCCCCACAACCCGCAGAGGGCATCGGGGCGAGCACAGGTCGCCGGGAACAAGAACCACCGCGAGAACGAGAACAGTCCGGCGGCAGCCAGGGAAGCCGCGGTCCCCGCCCCCGCCAGCCGCGCCAGACGGTAGACGCAGGCGACGAGCAGCAGTCCCGGGATGCCCGATGCCAGCCGCGCCGTCCCGTAAACCTGCGGCAGGAACCGGTAGAACGCCGCCTGGAGGTAAAAGTACAGCGGCGGCTCGGAATAGAGCACTTCCTCCGCCCGATAGAAGGCTGATTCCGGGTTGCGGGCCGGAACATGCGGCAGGCGGGGAATGCCGTCAGCGAGGATCGCCAGTCCCGGTGTCGCATAGAAGTCCTCGTCGTACCCGCCGGGCTGGCGATACATGACGGGGACCCGCAGCGCGCAAAACAACACCGCAATCGCGCCCAGTCCGACTGCTGCTCCCTTGCCGTCTCGCGTCACCGTGGTTGTTCCCCGGCGGCTCTGATGCATGGACCCCAGCGGCCCCTCACCCCAGACATCGGTTGAGTGCCGGAGGGGGCGTCTCCACGCACCATACACGAGAAGGGCGAGTTCGTCGCTGTGCCGTCCACCCTGAACTCTCTCTCCGAGCAGGTGAAGCCGCGGGAATCTCGCGGCCCCGCTGCACCATGCAAAGCAGAGCTTCGCCGTGGGTGCGTTCCCCAAACCGGCATGGGAACGAGGGAGGCGACTGGGTCGCGTGGGAATGAGCGGGGGGCGCCATCCCGCGCTCACCGCGCTACGCGATCACCTCCCAGATCGGCATCGCCCCTTCCACCCCCACCAGCTTTTGATCCAGGCCGCCGTAGAAGTACGTCAGCCGGTTGGGGTCGAGCCCCATCTGGTGCAGGATAGTGGCGTGCAGGTGTTTGACGTGCAGGGGGTTCTCGACCGCGCGGGAACCGAGTTCGTCGGTCGCACCGTAACTCATCCCCCCTTTGATGCCACCGCCAGCCAGCCACATGGTGAAGCCGTAGGAGTTGTGGTCGCGGCCGGTCCCTTTCTCATACTCGGCGGTCGGCTGGCGGCCGAACTCGCCCCCCCAGACGATGAGGGTGCTCTCCAGCAGCCCGCGCTCGCGGAGGTCGGTGAGGAGGGCGTGGATCGGCTGGTCGGTCTCGCCCGCGTGAAGATTGTGATTGTGTTCGAGGTCTCCGTGGGCGTCCCAGTTGGCGTCGTTGTGGTTGCCGCCGGAGTAGATCTGGACGAAGCGGACGCCGCGCTCGACGAGTCGACGGGCAAGCAGGCATTGCCGACCGAAGTAGGCGGTCCGGGGCTGATCGAGGCCGTAGAGTTTCTGGGTCGCCTCGGTCTCCCGGGAGAGATCGACCGCTTCGGGGGCGTGCTGCTGCATCTTGAAGGCAAGCTCGTAGCTGGCGATGCGGGCAGCGAGGTGACTGTTTCCGGCGCGGGCGGCCTCGTGCTCCTCGTTGTACCCGCGGAGAGTGTCGAGCAGCCGGCGCTGGGCCAGCGGAGAGAGTCCCTCGGGAGGACTGAGATCGAGGATGGGAGCACCCTGGGAACGCATCACGGTCGCCTGGTAAGTGGCGGGCATGAAGCCGCTGGACCAGTTTTTGGCGCCGGAGATCGGTCCTCCGGAGTGGTCGAGCATGACGACGAAGCCGGGGAGGTTCTCGTTCTCACTCCCCAGGCCGTAGTTGATCCACGACCCCAGGCAGGGGGACCCGCTGAGGATGCGGCCGGAGTTCATCATCAACAGCGCCGACCCGTGGATGGGGGAGTCGGCGGTCATGGAATGGAGGAAGGCGATTTCGTCGACATGGCGGGCGAAGTGGGGGAACAGGTCGCTGACCCACTTGCCGCACTCGCCGTACTGTCGGAACTTCCAGCGGGGTTCGACGATGCGGCCTTCGTTCTTGTGCCCGCCGCGGCCGAAGGTCTTGACGGCGACCGTCTGGTTGTCGCGGCCCACCATATCGGGTTTGTAGTCGAACGTGTCGACGTGGCTGGGCCCCCCGTACATGAACAAAAAGATGCACGCCTTGGCCCGGGGGGGATGCATGGGGGGCTTAAGCGCCAAGGGATTGCGGAAGGGGGTGACGCCGTCCGCGGCGCGGGTCTGGCGGGCGAAGAAGTCGTCCCCCAACATGGCAGCGAGGGCTGTGCCTGCAAACCCCGCACCAGTCTGCCAGAGGAATTCGCGTCGCGTGCGGCCGCAGAAGTGAGTGGTCATGCTGGATCCTTGCTGAGCTGGTCGAGGCGCTGCCGATGTTCATCCGGCCGCATCGCCGTAGTGACCACGGCGATGATTCACACCTGCCTCGGAGCGCCCCGAAAACGACTCGTCACGGAAACCGCTGGACCTGTCAGGTACGGGTCCTCTGTTCCGACGGGGAGCCCGCCCCGGGGGTTTGTTCAATTTGTTCAATCTGATCTGTGCGCTGGAAAACCAGCTTGTCGAAACAGACTTCCCGACGTTGGTCCCCCGGTGTGTCCCTGAGCCGGACCTCACGGACCGAACGGGGGCCGCGTGGATTCCACGGGATCACCGGGCCAGTGGATCAATTATCCTCCCTCCGCGCAGACTCATCAACCCGATTGCGACAGGCGGGACAGGTGAGGACGGCCGCAGCCCGAAACAGGGGGTGGAGCATTCCCGCGGCTTGCGCCGACGCAAGCTCCCAATTGGGAACGACGCGTCCCGGCGGCACTCAGCGCTCGTTCTGGTCGGCCAGGAGCCGCAGCACCTCGCGTTCAGCGCGGTGCCACTCGCCGGCTTCGGCCAAGGCCATCAGCTCCATCAGCAGGCCGTGATCGCGCTCGGTGATCTCACCGCGCGCGGCAGCGTTGTTCACGAACTCCCGCGCCCGGGGGAGGCTGGTTTCATCCCGCAGATTGAAGACGGTGTGCAGCGCTTTGGCGATCTGGTACGTCTGCGGGCCCACTCGCGGGTATCCGCATCCACCGCACCAGACGAGTGCCCCCAGCACCGCCGCCGCGAGCATCCCGCCGCCCCGGCGGTGGCTCCAGGCCGAGCCGTCGCTGAACTGACGATCAATACGCACCGACCACCTCCTCTTCCGCAATGCTCATCAGTGCCGAGAACGTCCGCTTATCCACCGTTTCCGTGACGAACCTGACCACATTGTCACCGAGCAGAATCTGCGCCCCTCCCGGATGCTCCGACTGCATCTGACAGACATGCAGCGTGGGGAAGTTCGGCGGATGGATGATGGGATTGCCGAACACGTCCACCTCCCCCAGCGCCGGACCGACGTGAATGAGAGTCAAGGTCGCCGCCGATTCCGCAGCATTTTCCGGCGAAATGATCTTGGGATGCACAAAGGCGCCGGGGACGACCGCCGCCCACGCCTTGTCGCTCAGCTTCGAGGAATGCTCCCCGAGCAGCACGGTGGAGGAGAGACCATCCGTAACGTCGCGAAACCGTGTCCGTGAGTTGCGGTAGAAGGGACCATCGGCCAGACGAGACACATCTCCGTTGTACCCTCCCGATGGTCCGGAACAGTCCCCCCAGCACTCCTCCTGCCCGTGACTGGCGACGTAATGCGACCGACCCAGGCGGACGGGATTCCCGCGCTTCAACAGGGGCGCTCCCGCTTGATCGACGACCACAAACGGCTCGTCCCCACCGCTGACCGAGGGACACAAAAACAGGTCCAGCGTGGTGGCAATGGCGGAGGCATGGATCGGTTCCCAGGCCGGACGACGGGTGTCCAACTGCTGATACAGCGGCGACTGTTCGACCATCGGCAGCAGCATGGCGGCCCAGGTCCAGCCGGGCGCGGCATCCCACGTCACCGGATCGTAGTCCTCGGCCGGAAGCGATCCGATTCGCGGGTAGTCGCCGAACGAGACGTAGCCGGGAGGGAGCGTCCGATGAATCCCTTCGTAGTTGTGCAGCGCCACCCCCAGGTTGTGCAGGCGGTCCTGGCACTCCGTCTTGCGGGCGGCCTCCCGGACGGCCTGGACCGCCGGCAACAGCAACGACACGAGCAGAGCGATGATCGCAATCACGACCAGCAGTTCAATCAGCGTGAATCCGCGACGGGGGGGCATCGACTGCATGAGAGTTCGCCTGTAAAAAGTTCGCAGTTTGTGAGTGGTGATTTGTATTTTTGATTGTTCAAAAAATCAAGCCTGCGCAGCAGAATTCTGGAACTTCACAAGAAAAAAACAGATGTGAACATCCATACAGAGTGCGGGAGGATCGACAGCGCCGCCAGACACAGGGCTCGACGAACTCAGAGCCGCGGCACGTCCCCCTTGCGGGCGCCGGCGGGCGGTTCGACAATCGGAACTGGTTCTCCGTCGTTTTCCCGTGTTCCTCCCCCTCCTCCCGCACCGACGCCCGGAGTGCGACCGCATCTGCGAGGCGGCCGCGCAGGTGCTCGGACTGCGCCCCTACCCTGTGCAAATCCGGGGAGGGCTGGCGATGCAGGGAAGTCGCGTCGTCGAGATGCAGACCGGCGAAGGGAAGACGCTCACGGCGACGATCCCCGCCGCGCTACACGCCTGGGAGGGGCGTGTAGTGTTCATTGCCACCGCCAACGACTATCTGGCGCGTCGCGACGCCCAGTGGATGGGACCCGTCTACGAGGCGCTGGGACTGACGGTCGGCTGCATCCAGGCCGGGCAATCACGGGAGGAGCGGCGAGACGCCTACGCCTGCCAGATCGTCTACGGCACGGCGCGCGAGTTCGGTTTCGACTACCTCCGCGACCGGCTGGAGGAGCGCCGCCGCAGTGATCCTCGCGCAGCCCTGCTGGCAGTCGGGCCGCTGCGCGTGCAGCCGGAACCAGGATTCTTATTGGTGGATGAGGCGGACAGTCTGCTGATCGACGAGGCCCGCACACCGTTGATTCTGTCAGGCTTTCGGGACCGGGCCGATGCCGCACACGAGGCGTGTTATCGCTGGGCGGCGGCGGAGGCGGTCGAGTTGCGGGAGGGGGTGCACTACCTTCGCGACCGCTTCAGCGGCTGGCCGGGATTGACCCGCGAGGGGCGCGCCCGCCTCCGCCGGACGCCGATGCCGCCGGCGATGGAGACCCTCACGCTGACCGACGTCCATCACTTCGTGGAGCGGGCGGTGTTCGTCAATCACCGCTATCAGCGGGATCGGCATTACGTCGTCCGGGACGGACGGGTCCAGATCGTCGATGAGTTCACCGGCCGCATTCAGCCGGGACGGACCTGGAACGACGGCATCCATCAGGCGATCGAGGCACGGGAAGGGCTGCCGCTGACCGTCGAGACGGGGTATCTGGCCCGGGTGACGATGCAGGAATATGTGGCGCGGTTTCCCGAGGTCGCCGGGATGACGGGAACCGCCCGTGAGGCGGCGCGGGAACTGCGGACGATCTACGGGTTGCGCGTCCAGACGATTCCCCCGCACCGACCGCTCCGCCGCGTCTGCTGGCCGGCGGCGGTCTTTCACACGCGTCAGGAAAAGTACGCCGCCATCGTGCGGGAGATTCAACAGGTACGCTCCCAGGGACGCTCGGTACTGGTGGGGACGCCGACGATTACGGCGTCACAGGAGTTGTCGGATCGTCTCAGGGCGGCGGGGATCGAACATGTGGTGCTCAATGCCCTCAACCCCGAAGAGGAGGCGGGCATTGTGGCGCAAGCCGGCCAGCCGCGGCGCGTCACCGTGGCCACCAACATGGCGGGGCGGGGGACCGATATCCGCCTCCATGAGGAGGTCCGCCGAGCGGGAGGGTTGCACGTCATCGCCACGGAGCTGCACGCTGCCGCCCGAATTGACCGCCAGTTGGAAGGGCGCTGCGGCCGGCAGGGCGACCCCGGCTCTTACCGACAAATCCTGTCCCTGGAGGACGAAATTCTGGTAACGGCTGTTGGGGAGGATGAGGCGCAGCGGCTGCGGGAGCAGTTCGCGGCTGCACCGGATGCGGCCCGCGCCTTGGCCCTCTTGCGCCAGGCGCAGCGGCGGATCGAGCGGGAGCATTTCCGCCAGCGACAGGAGCTGATGCAGTTCGATCGGGAACTGCACCGGGCAACGGCCGCACTCGGCCTGGACCCCGTCCTCGATGCCGTGGAGTGACCTGCGGCAGTTCCTTGCGGCCGGCGGGCCTCAACCGCGAGACCGCTCCGGCCCAACGGTCGCCAAGGCAGGAAACAAGTTCCCAACCTCCCGCTCCCCTCCTCCCGGGGAGAGGGCTCCAACCCAAGCCCGCCGTCGGCTGGACAACGAGCCGCTTCCCGCCGATCCTGTGCGTCATCCACTCCAGAGGAGTAACATCCAGAGGAGTAACACCCAGACCTTCCCCCCTCGACCAGAGACTCCCATGCGTTGGATTCCCCTGTGGCTGTTGATTCTGGCCGGTTCCCGACTCTATGCCGGCGATCACATCCGCGAGTTGCAAACGCGCGCCGTTGAGCAGGACTTCTCTCCCTCGGCGCACTGGGGGATCGACCCGAACAAGTACACCCAATGGGGAAGCCACTCGAACCGGCTGATTCCGGTGTACACTTTTGGCACGCTTGGCGCCGGACCGGGAATCGACCTCACCAGCTACACCGGCGTTCACAGCCCCTACCGGTCCGCCGAGGCGCTCCGGCGCATCTATGGATACGACCCGACCGAGAGTGTCGCTCCCAACGCCGAGTACCTCGACCAGACCAACATTTACAACCTGCAAGCCGCGGCGCTGGCGGCCGGGAAGAAACACATCATCCTGGTGGTCTTTGACGGCATGGACTGGCACACGACGCGCGCCGCCGCGATCTACAACACGCGCAGGGTCGCCTACGACAGCGGCCGGGGGAACGGCACCCATTTTCAGGACTACACCGCCGGCGGCACCACTCAGTTTGGCTGGATGGTCACCAGCCCGCACAACGATGGGACGCGCGTCAACGTCGATGAGCAGACGGTCCTCAACCCGGGCGGCAAGCAACTGGGGGGGTACAACCCCGCCCGTGGCGGACTGTTCCCGTGGTCGACCGTGACCGACCTCCGGTACCTCATCGGCAAGCCGGAGAGTGACCCGGGGGTCCATGCCTACACCGACTCCTCCAGTTCCATGAGCAGCATGACGGCCGGCATTAAGACCTTTAACAACGGCGTGAACGTTGACGCTTCCGGGACGCCGGTCCGGACGATCGCCCACGAGGCGCAGGACCGCGGCTATGCCGTGGGCGTGGTCACCAGCGTTCCCATCAGCCACGCCACTCCTGCCTGCACTTATGCCGTCAACGTCGATCGCGACGACTTCCAGGACTTGACCCGCGATCTGCTCGGCCTCCCGTCGATCAGTCATCCCACCCAACCCCTTCCCGGCCTGGACATCGTGCTGGGAGCAGGCTGGGGAGTGGACAAGGACAAGGATGATGCCCAGGGGAAGAACTTCGTTCCCGGCAACCGCTACCTCACCGACGCCGACCTGGCGGCGATCGACGTGCGGAACGGAGGACGCTATGTCGTCGCCACCCGGGAGCGCGGGGTTCCAGGCGCGAAGGGATTGTTCGCCGCAGCCGAACGGGCTGCGCGCGAAGGACAGCGCCTGTTTGGCTTCTACGGAGCCGGCAGCCACCTCCCCTACCAGACGGCCGACGGGGACTATCAGCCCGCTCCCGGCCGCGCCAAGGCCGAAACCTACACCGAGGCCGACATCGTGGAAAACCCCACGCTGGCCGACATGACCGCCGCGGCACTCCAGGTCCTCTCCCGCCGGACGGGCGGCTTCTGGCTCATGGTCGAGGCAGGAGACGTCGACTGGGCCAACCACGACAACAACCTCGACAACTCCATCGGGGCGGTGAACAGCGGCGATGCAGCCGTGAAGGTCGTCACCGACTGGGTCGAGCAGCACAGCAACTGGGAGGAGACGGTGTTGATCGTCACCGCCGATCACGGCCATCTGCTGGTCCTGGTACGGCCGGAAGACCTCATCCCCCCCACTCCGTGAGGGGTGCCTTGCCAGGATGACGCGAGGCTCCTCGGCAAGGTCGAGGGAGCTCTCCGCGCCGGGCGTGCCCGGCTTTACGGCCTGAGCAGGTACAGCCGGATCGTCTGCTCGCGCGCCTGGGGCAGATTGCGTGGACTGACGCGGTCGAGCAACACGGCGTCACTGGGGCGATACGGGAACGTCGCCACGAGGCGCAGCCGGCCGGCCGTTGTCGCCGCGCGGAATCGTTCCGCGTCCTCTGCCACTGCGTCTGCATGAGGTCCGGCGATGAGAAACGTGGTCAACCGCGGGTCGGGAGGGCCGGTCTCCAACAGGCCGTGGTTGCCGATCGGCTGGACGACGTATCGCAGCGGCGAATGCGGCTCGTGAGCCGAGAGATGAAAAAAGAGCGCCGGTTCTGCAAAGACGTAAAAGACCGCGTGCAGTTCCCGGGAATCGTGTTCAAGCGGTCGTCCGGTCTCGGCCTGTGCAGCGGCGACAAGCGGTCCTGCGAGCTGCTCCAGCCCGCGGCGGTCCTCCCACGGGACGGATCCGAGGACGGCCGGAGTCCCGACTCGCAGGGCGAAACCGACCAGCGTCAGTAGCAGGATGGGCAGTCCCATCCTGAGGAACGGCGCAGGCGTCGCAGCGGACAGATTGATATCGGGCGAAGACCGCCAGAGCATCGCGGTCGCCAGCCACAGACCGGCCGTGAGCGGCATCGACAGCCGGGGATAGGGGGTGTACAGGGGCGTGAGCAATCCCACGCCCACCACCCAGGCGGCCACGGTCCAGCCGGCCAGTGGAGAGCCCGATTTCGTGGGGGAGCCGTACTGGGGAATTGCGCTGGTCTGCGTGCGAAGCCAGCAGGCCAGTCCCACGGCGGCCAACGCGCCAAGGCTGAGGGGGACTCCCAGCCCCACGGCCGCGGCCGTCGCACCGGCCATCGCCAGCAGGACGAGGCCCACCCGCTTCAGAAGCGGCTGAGCCGCGGTCGCTGACGACGCGACCCAGCCGACCAGCAGCAGGAATACCCCACACCCCACTCCGCTATCGAACTGGGCGAGTCGGCTGGCCATCTGCCGGGAGGAGTCCAGCCAGCCGGAGAGTCCCACCACGTAGCGCGCATGGTTTTGGGCCACGGCGGCATAACCGCCGTGGGGTTGGAGGCCCCAGAGGACCGGACTCCACAGGACCAGCGTCATCGCCGCCATGACGAGCCACCGCATCGCCAATGTCCTCCACGGGACATCGCGCGAGCGGGCAAAGATGCCCCACCCCGTCAGACCGGCGGCTGTGATCGCCAGCGTCAGCCAGCCGTTGTACTTCGTCCACCACGCCAGCGCGGCGAGGAGGCTTCCGCACACGATCCACCCCGGCCGGCCCGTCCAGAGGGCCCGTACCCCGCACCACACCCCGGCCGAAAGGAACAGCACGAGGAGGGCCTCCGTGAGCACCATGCGGGAGAGGACGATGTGCAGGTCGCTGGCGGCGCACACCGCCGCGGCCGCCAGACCGGCCCGCGGACCGAACCAGTCCCGCGCCATCCACCACACCACGGGGATGAGCAGCGCTCCCGCGACCACATTCACCCACAGCACCGCCCGCGGAGCCCCTCCCGAGAAAAACAGGACCCATCGCAGCAGTTCCGGGAGCAGCGGAGGGGCGTACAGGTGTTGCCGGGGAAAGACCAGCTCCGGAAGTCCCGGCGGCCGGCAATACCAGTTCGACGCGTACACCCCTTCGTCAAAGTGCTCGACCGACATCCGCTCCGGCAGGGCCGCGCGAAACGTGATCCCGGCGATCCAGATGACGGCCAGGACGAACAGCTCGCGGGAGGCCATGCGACCGGGCGGTGGGGGACGGTCCGGAGAGGAAGGGAGCGGCGAGGATGAGCAACTCGGCCTCCCGGATGGGAGACAATCGCCGGGTGCATCCTCCGATCCGTGCATCCGGCAATCCTCGTCCGGCTCAATGACACTGCCCACGGATTTCTCGGGCGCGGGCCAGGGCCGCTTCCGCCTGAGGAATCTGTCCGCACCTCATGCAGACGGTGGAGAGCTGGGTATAGGAGAAGGGATCGTTGGGCTGAAGTTCCACGACCTTCAAGGCATGCTGGATGGCCGCGTCGTACTCCCCCTTCTTCTGCAAAAAGACCGCCAGGGCGCAATGCGTGTCGCTGTGGTTGGGGTCCACCTCCAGCACGGCCTTGAGCTGGGCGATCGCGCCGTCGAGGTCGCCCTGGTGCTTGAGGGCGATGGCAGCGTCGTACATTTCATGGGGACTGGGCATCGATCGGGTCACCTTCGCATCAGGCGTCACACACCGGGGGAAAGCCGGCTGTTCCCGGCACAAGGTCGGCAGCGCCTCCCCCTCTTCCGCAGCGGAAGAGAAGGAGTCTTTTCATCCTGCCTCATGGGGAATAGTAGTGCCGTTCGCTTGGGAGTCCAATCCCTGCACCACCCTTCCCGGGCCTGTACCGGCGGAGGGGAGATTCCAATTCCGGGCAGAAACCGGACGGCGGTCCGTTGGAGGGTGGCGTCGGGACCGTTAGCATCGCTGGGAAAGGCGTCCTTTGTCTCTTGCAAGGGGTTCGATCCCTATGGCGAATTCCGTGTTCGACGAACTGCCCGTCCTTGTCCGGCAGCAGCCTCAGGCCGCGCTCGACCGGTTGATCGAGACCCTCCGCCAGCAGCGGCGCTATCACAAGCTGTTTGACGCCCGGCTGCTGAAGCGCAAAGCGGAGCTGGGGTTGCCGGTGTCGCGCCCGGCCTCGTTGTCCGACGTCCCCCAGAGCCTCCGCAAGCAGGTGGAGGAGACGTACATCGACGCCGCCCGCGAAGTGGGCCAGCGGTTCCTGGAAGCGGGGGACATCCCCAGCGCCTGGATGTACTTGCAGGTGATCCGGGAACCGGAGGCGGTCCGCCAGGCGATCGACGCCCTCCCCCTCCCCGACCAGAGCGATGACACCCTCGAGCAGATCGCCCGCATCGCCCTGTTTGAAGGGGTCCACCCCACTAAAGGAGTGCAGTTGCTCCTCAGGCTGCATGGGACATGCAGCACCATCACCTCGCTCGATCAGGCGATGGGAAATCTCTCCCAGGCGGACCGGCAAGCCTGCGCGAAGGTGATGGTCCGCGAGCTCTACCGGGACCTCCGCGACAACGTCGAGCGCGACGTCCAGCGCCGCATCGCCGTGCTTCCGCCGGGCGTCTCGCTGCGGGAACTCATCACCGCCCGCGACTGGTTGTTCGAGGGGGGGAACTACCACATCGACGTCTCCCACCTCAGCTCGGTCGTCCGCTTCGCCCGGTCGATCGAGGGGGGGGAGGAACTGGACCTCGCGTTGCAGTTGGCGGAGTATGGCAGCCGGCTCGATCCGCAGCTCCAGTACGGCGGCGATCCCCCCTTCGACGACTTTTACCCCGCCCATCAGGCCTTTTTCCGGGCGCTGCTCGATCAGGATCGTGAGCAGGCGCTGGGCTACTTCCGCGACAAGCTCGCCCACGAACCGGACGAACGGGACCAACCGCTGCTGGCATACGTGCTGGTCGATCTGCTGATGCGCTGCGGCCGGCTGGACGAGGCGGTGGACGTCGCCGCGCGCTACCTCACCAACCTCAGCGAAGAGGTGTCGATCTCGTTCTTCGATCTGTGCGTCGAGGCCGGTCGATTCGACGTCCTGCTCAAAGTCCTCCGCGAACAGGACGATCCGGTGGCCTATGCTGCGGCCCTGGTGGCGCAGCAGCGAAGCGAACAGTAACGCCGGGCTGGCCGGCGCTCAGGGGGGAGAGCGGGCCGGATTCTCGTACCAGATCACTCCCAGGTGGTCCCGTTCCTCGCACGTGAGCAGGTCCAGGTCGCCGTCGCCGTCCAGGTCGAGGAGCTGAATCAGGTCGAACTTGATCCCCTCGCTTGCGCCGCTGAGGGGATGAAACCGCCACGGGCTGTCCCTCTCCGCGGGAGAGGAGAGCCAGAACACCCCGTGCTTGCCGGCCGCATTCTCGCAGGTCACCGCCAGGTCCGCCCGGCCGTCGAGGTCGAGATCGCCGATGGCGACCCCTTTGCCGGTCCCGCATCCCGGCGGCATGGGAATAACGGTCGTCTCCCATGCCCGACCGGAAGCATCGAGACGACGGAACAGCAGAATTCCGTCATCGGCCGTCGCCGCCGCGATCTCCTCCACGCCGTCTCCCTCCCTGTCGCCGCGAGCGGCAAACATCACCTCGTGCTGCGTGCCGCCGATGAGATGCTCGGGCCACGGCTCGCCGCGCCGCACGGCGGCGGGGCCGGGGTGCTCCAGCCAGCGGCAGCCGCGCGACGGCCCTTTGCGGTCGGTGAAGAGGATGTCGAGGTCTCCGTCGCCGTCCATGTCGCACGCCAGCAGAGACATCACCCACCCCGCGCGGTACAAGGGATGCCACCGCCAGGCAGCCAGGTCCCGGGGATCGTCAGGCGATTCGAGCCAGCCGATCTCGGCGCCGGCCCCCTTGGCTCCCAGGACCAGGTCGACGCCCCGCTCGCCATCCACCTGGAGCGGCAGGCAGAACATCCACATCTGGTGGCCTTCCACCGCGGGAATCTGGGCGGTGGTCCAGGCCGCTGCCTCCAGCAGCCGGTCGACCGCCCGCGGCCCCCAGTGCACAAAGACGCTCCGCGTGTTTCCTTCGCAGCAACTGACGACGTCAGCCCGGCCGTCCCCCTCCAAGTCTACGAAGACGGCGTCTTCGGGTGACTTCACACGGCCGACGGTCACCGCCGGCCACGGCTCGCGGACGCGGCCGAATCCGGGATGCCGAGAGACCCGGATCAGTCCCCCCTCCTCCCATCCGGTGACGAGGTCGGGACGTCCGTCGCCATCGATGTCAAGCGGTCGCACGCCATCCGCCCCGCGGGAGGAGGCGTCGATGGTGTGACGACGCCACTCCGCGGCCAATTCCGCAAAGCTCTCGCATGGAGCAGTCCCCCCTGCTCCCGCCAGTGAGACCAGCACGGCGGCCAGAAAGCAGCGCGTCATCCCGGCCTCTGGTCGCAAGGGAAGTGCACACAGTTCAAGATGTTCCTCCCGCTCGTCGCAGATCCGGTATTCCGGCAACGGCTACGCCAGCGACCAGCCGCTGCGAGGTTCGCGCTTCAGAAAGTGGTCGGCGGCGGGACAGTTCGTGGCCCGCATCTGGACGGGGTCCCACTCCAGCTTCTGGCCGGCTCGGTAGGCGACGTTCCCCAGGTGGTTCGCCTCGGTGAGCGGCCCGGAGTAACTGAAGGGGCTGCCGGTGGGGGTTCCATCGCGGCAAGCCAGCAGCCACTCTTCGTGCTGGCCCGGGGAGTCGGGAATGAACGGTTCCGTCCGTGGGAACTCCCGGTATTTCTCTTCCGGCAGCAGCACATGCTTGCCGTAGTCCGCCAGCAGCATCCCTTGCTCCCCGATGAACAACACGCCGTTCCCCCACTGGGGGATGCCCCCCGCCTTCCAGATTTCCGGCTTGTGGTCCCCCTGATACCAGGTGAGAGTGCAGGGAGGCATTTCCCCGAGGGGGGGAGCATGGCCGATGGAGGAAGTCCCCTCCAGCGGCCCCCACCCGCGGCGGGGACCATAGGTGTAGACGGCGGTCATCGACGCAGGGGCGATCTCCGGATGGGGATCGATCCCGAACGACTCGATCGTCTTGGGGGCATCCAATCGCAGCGCCCAGAAGGGGAGATCGTTCCAGTGGCTCCCCAGATCGGACATGGTGCCGTTGCCAAAGTCCCACCAGCGGTACCACTTCGGTCCGGGGAAGTAGACGTGGTGATACGACCGAGAGGGGGCCGGGCCGATCCACAGGTCCCAGTCGAGCCACTCCGGGGGCGTCATCGCCTCGGTGGGACGATCCGCCACAAACACGATGTCCTTGTTGCGTTCGGCGTCCGCCTGGCTCTGGAGACCCCACGCCCGCGAGACCCACACGTGGCATTCCCTCACCGGCCCGATCGCCCCCGACCAGATCAGTTCCACCACGCGACGATAGTTGGCCGAGCCGTGAATCTGCGTCCCCATCTGCGTGGGGACCTTGGCCTCGGCGGCGGCCAGCGTGATCCGCCGGCACTCGTCCACGTCGCGCGTCAGCGGCTTTTCACAATAGACCGGCTTGCGGAGCTTGAGGGCCGGCATCGTCGCATAGGCGTGCGTATGCTCCGTCGTGCTGACGACCACGGCGTCGAACGTGTTGGCATCGTCATACAGCTTGCGGAAGTCGCGGTAGCGTCGGGCGTCCGGATGGAGTTTGGAGGCCGCATCCAGGGCCTGCTGATTCACGTCGCACAGGGCGACCACATCCACGTCCACCAGTTTCTGGGCAGTCATGGTGCGCAGGTTCGCACCGCCACGCCCTCCACAACCGATGAAGGCCAGCCGCACCCGCGTGCTGGGAGCCGACGCCTGGAGAAACGCCGGCGCGGCGAACAGGCTGGCCGATGCCGCGGCGGTGCGCTTCAGGAATCGACGACGCGACAAAGCAGGACGGGCGGACATAGGGAAACTCCCGCGGGACAGGGACCGGGGTGGGATTGCGGACGCCGGACGGTTGACATCCGCCATCTTTGATATGACGCCCCTCGGCAGCTTCTCTCCTCGAAGCCGCTGTTGCAACCGAAACCGGGCGGAATCTTGAGCAAGTTCCAACATCCTCTCCCCCGCGCGAGAGAGATTCCCCGGCGGACGAATGTGATTGGGGGGCAATCGTGTGATTGGGGGGCAATCGTGTGATTGGGGGGCAATCGTGTGATTGGGGGTCAATCGTCCGTGGCGACATCCACCGTCAAGGCCAGTGCCAACGAGCGCAACCGGGTCGGGACGTCGTCGGCCCGACTCATGAACGCCACTGGGCAGGCCGCGCCCGCCAGCACTCCCCCAAACCGGCAGTCCGCCGTGTACATCATTGCCTTAACGGTCAGATTGGCCGCCAGCAGACTCGGAAACAGCATCCCGTCGGCCTGCCCGACCACTTCACTGCAGACCCCTTTGCGCTGGGCCGCGCGGAAATCGTAGGCCAGATCGAACGACAACGGTCCCTCAACGTGGGTGTCCCCCAGCGCACCAGTCCGCGCCCAGTGGACCAGTTCCACCGCTTCCAGCGTGTCGGGCATCGCGGCGGTCGGTTTTTCCGTCGCCGAGACGATGGCGATGCGTGGCGATTTCGCTCCGAGCCGTCGTGCGGCCGCCACTAGGCTGCGCAACATCGACTGCTTCTGCTCCAGCGTCGGAGCGATGGTCACGCCCGTATCCGCCAGCAGGAAGCGGCGCGCGTGGGGGACGATCTCCATCAACACGATCTGGCAGACGGCCTGGCCCGTCCGCAGCCCCTGGTCGCGATCGAGGACGGCCTTCATCAGCTCGGGAGTGGAGACTTGCCCCTTCAGGAGCAGACGGGCGCGCCCCTCCCGCACGGCGGCGACGGCGGCGGCGGCCGGCTGGGATGCGGCAGCAATCACCTGAAAAGGAGCCAGGTCCACGTGCGCCGCGGCAGCGGCCTCGCGAATCGCCCCGAGGTCTCCCGTCAGCCAGGGCTGCACCCAGCCGCGGCGATGCGCCTCGGCCAGGGCGGCGAGGACCGTCACGTCCGCCCCGCCGGCGGCCACGACCGGCGTCTGCGGCGCCCGGGCGTCCGCCGCCGCCGACAGTTCCTCAAAACTGCACAGTCCCATCGGAACCATCTCCGCCCAGAGAACCAGCCGTGGGATGATAGCGGTGGTTCGCCTCCTGGCGCAACCGGCGGCGATGGACTTCACCGTCCGGCGTCCCCCAAGAGAATGCGGAGATAACCTTCATAGCGCGTGGTGGCGATCAGTCCCTCGTGGACGGCCCTCTGAATGCCGCACCCCTCTTCATGAGTGTGGGTGCAGTCGGGGAAGCGGCAATCGGGAACGAAGGGACGGAATTCCCGAAAATAGCCTTCCACTTCGCCGGGAGCGACGTTCCAGAGCTGCATTTGACGCACGCCGGGCGTATCGACGATCCAGCCTCCGCAGGAGAGGGAGAGCAGTTCCGCCACGCGCGTAGTGTGCCGCCCCTTGCCGGAATCGGCGCTGACTTCCTGCGTCGGCAGCTCCAAGGACGGGTCGATGGCGTTGATGAGGGACGATTTCCCGACGCCGCTCTGACCCGTTAGGACGCTCTCCCGCCCCTGGAGCAGTTCCCGCAGTCGCGCCAGTCCCTGCCCCGTCACCACGCTGGTCAGGACCACGTCATATCCGATGCGGGCATAGACTCCCGCAATGGGCTGCACGTCGGCCGGCTCGATCAGGTCCACCTTGCTGAGGCAGACTACGGCCCGCACGCCCCCTTTCTCCGCACTGACCAGAAACCGGTCGATGAGCGCCGGCTTGAGCGGCGGGTCCACCACCGAGACGACGATCACCGCCTGGTCGATGTTGGCGGCAATGACGTGCTCCCGGTGTGCGCTGCCGCGCGAGATGGTCGAGCGCCGCGGCTCCACCCGCACGATGACGCCGCTGTCCGGACCGGTCGGTTCCCACAGCACCTCATCACCGGCGACGACGGCGCTGCGGGCGTCGCGGGCGAGAGTGCGGACCAGTCGCCGCACGACGCATTCGACGCGGCGTCCCTCCGGAGTCTGGACCGCACAATGCTGGGCGCCGATGGCATACAGCACGCGGCCGCGCAGGCAGCGGGCTTCGTCCACCGCCAGCCGTGGCTCCCCGGCCCCCTCCTCTCCCTCTACCAGCACGGTCCGGCGGCGTGTGAGGTCTCCCTTGCCGGTGAGGCGCTCCTGAGTGGCGGCAGCGCTCTCCTCGCTATCTTCCCAGGTGTGGGGAGTCGGTGGAGCGGACCGGCGGCGTGGCGTGCGTTTTTTCTGAAAGTCGACGCGGACCTTACGGGGACGTTTGCCGGACACGGTCATTCATCGCCGCTGAGGTACCGCCCCGCCTCGTTCTCCTCTTCAGAGAACCGGCTCTCGTCGAGAACATCCACCGGCCGGGACGATCGCGGTCGCGGGCCGCGAGGCTGGTGCCGCATCAGCCCCGCTTTTTCCAGCAGACTCACGGCCAGCGGGTCCTCCTCTTCCGGCGGAGGGGCATCGGCCGCCGGCTGGTACTGGATGACGAACGCATGTTTGGCGATGCTGAGTTCGTCCCCCGGCTGCAACCAGCGTGAATCGCACCGCTCCCCATTGACCTTGATGCCGTTGCGGCTGTTGAGGTCCCGGGCGTGCCAGAAACCGTTGGTCAGTTCCAGCAGACAGTGTTGCGCGGAGACGTTGGGGAAGGCGAGCACGACGTCGCACTGAGGACGGCGGCCGATCAGAATCCGCGGCTTGAGCAAGGGGAGCGGATCTCCGCCGCCCACCGGATTGAGCTCTCCATACACGGTTTTTGTCGTCATTTGCCTGGCCCTGAAGAACGAGTGCCAGCTTACGACCATCCTGACGCACCCGTTCCCACAGTATCCGTCCCTCCCGGGGAAGTCAAATCCTGCGTATGAACGTCCCCCTTCCCCGGAGGAGCGGAGAGTGATGGCTACGGTCGCTCGTCCTCCAGCTCGGCGGACGAACTCCTCTCCGGAGCGACCAGAAAGGGGAGCGCCAACATGCGGGGGAGACGTTCCGTCACCTGTTCGTCGCGGAGGTACGACAGTCCGATCGTCATGGTTTCGTGGCCGTCGCGCGGCTGCGGGCGGTAGGTTCCCAGCAGGTAATCCCACCACGGCAGGTTGAAGCCGAAGTTGCTGTTTGTCTCGCGCGGCAGCACCGAATGATGGACGCGGTGCATGTCGGGCGTGACGACGAACCATCGCAGCAGGGCATCCACCGACGGCGAGATGCGAACATTGCTGTGGTTGAACATGGCCGTGGCGTTGAGCAGCACTTCAAATGCCACCACCGCCACGGGAGCAGGACCGACCACGACCACCACGCCGAGCTTGATCAGGGCCGACAGCAGAATCTCCAGCGTGTGAAACCGCAGCCCGGTGGTGACATCGAAGTCAAGATCGGCATGGTGGACCAGATGCAGCCGCCACAGCAGCGGGACGGCGTGAAACATCACGTGCTGAAGGTAGATCGCCAGATCGAAGGCCAGTACGGCGAGGACTACTTCCACCCAGACGGGCCATGCGACCAGATGCAGCAGCCCCCAGCCGCGCGATTCGGCCACGGCGGCGGCGCCCACCGCCGTCACCGGCACCAGCAGCCGGGCCAGCACGACGTTGAGGGCCACGAGGGCGAGGTTGCTGGCCCGGCGCGGCCCCTGGCGCACCGACCACGAGCGGCGGGGGGCAAGCAGCTCCCAGAGCGTCATCAGCACCAGCACGCCGAAGAAAAAACTCAGCCGGACGGCGACTTCCACCTGCTCAGTCACCGGGGTTCACCCTCCGCGGTACGGGGGACGGCACATGTCGAACGGTTGCCGGAGGGGATCGTACGGCTGAGTCGGGGCCGGAGGGAGCGGTGGGGCACCGGCCGGGCAGACCCAGGCGGTCCCCAGTCCCAGGAACACGGCGGCCCCCATCGTCCGCCATGATTCCCCTCCCGGTGTAGATCAGTCATGGCGGGATGGTTCCTCTTCGGCGGGTGGGAAGCCGGCAGCCAAGAGGTCTTTGTAACCGGGTTTGAGCGGCCGCACATCGTAACCGTGTGGTCGAAGAGCATCGGCCGCCGTGCGGGAGCGGACCCCCGCCGCACAATAGGTGTAGAGAATCTTGTCTTTCGGCAGCCGCTGGGCGAGGCTGGCAGCGGTGGCGCCTTTGCGCAGCTCGCTGAGCGGGAGCAGGATCGCCCCCGCGATGTGACCGTCTTCCCATTCCAACTTTTCCCGGACATCGACCAGGAAGGACTTTTCTTCCGCCACCTGTTTCTTCACCGTGCTCAGGGAATCGGTGGTGTGGTCCGCGGCGGAGGCGGAAGCCGCCAGCAGCCCCCACCAGAGCGCCGCGCAGCTCCAAAACTTGTGAGGATGCATCATGTTGCGGCTCCAGTGATCGACCGGATGGAGTATCGCTTGAAGGAGGAAATTCTATTGGACCAGATTCCTCGCGGAGTGGCGAGTCCGGTCTCTGAGAGCGCGGTGCGTGGGGTGCAGCCGTCGATGGGTGGCGGGGGCCGCTCCACGAGCTTTCCTTCTCTCTTGCCATCCCGGGAGGTCGTTGCTCAGAGTGTGTCATCTGCGGCTGGGCGTGGTCGACGATCGCGGCCGGTGGGGCGGCGGAGGCTGGCGGCAGATCGAAATTCCCCAGCTCGTCGGAAGCCGGGGGAGAGCCGGGGGCGTCAGCTCCCGGCTCGCCGCTGATGGCCCGGACCGTCCGAAAACCCGCCGCGGCATCACCACGATCGCTGAGTCCCGATCGTCGCTCAAACGGCCCCGGGCCTGACGGCCCGGGCTCGCCTCTGCGAACGTCACTCGGCGAGCCGGGTGCGTCAGCCCCCGGACCGTCCCGTCAAGACCGACGCGCCCCCGCGCGACGCAATCGCTCCCGCCGCACCCCTGATCCGTCCCTCGGCTCCGCCAGCCGCCGACGCCGTCGGCGGGGCTGGGTGGGAGCCCTCTCCTCTGGAGCAGGCGAGCGGAGGATGTGGAACTGCAACACGCCCGTGACCGGACCACCATTCCGCGGCTGCACCCCGGTGCGTGAATACGATCGTTGTTCTCGGACAGTCCCGCGGAAAACTCCCGGGACCTCTCGATTTCCGGTGTTCGAGGAGCGCGGGATTTGACGGCGCTCCGGGTCCCGTCTATGCTCTGGAAGATCAAGGTTCGGCCCTCCAGGTCCGACCGGCATCCGTTCCCATGACAGCCTTCCTCCCTGGCCGCCGTTTTTCCGTCGCACGCGCTGAGCGCGTGAAGGGAGGGATTGCGATTATTGGGAGCCGATCCGGCTCGCGACCCTGAGGCCCTGTATCCCGTCTGACACGCCTTCCCTCAGGTCGCGAAGACCTGGGGTTTTTTTGTTGGACGCGGAGCAGCATCCATCGAGCGGTCGTTCCCGGAACGTCCCGGCCACAGCGCCCGCCGCTTGGGAACCTTTTCCTGATGACGATCGGCTCCGCTATGTCCATCCAGCTCTACGACACCACGCTCCGCGACGGCAGCCAGGGGGAAGGAGTCAACTTCTCCGTGCAGGACAAGCTGCTCATCACCCGCATGTTGGACGAGCTGGGGTTCGACTTCATCGAGGGGGGCTTCGCCGGATCGAATGAGAAGGACACGGAGTATTTCCGCCGGGTCCGGGAGCTGGAGTTGCAGCACGCCGTGGTGTGCGCCTTCGGCATGACGCGCCGCAAGGGGGTCCGGCCGGGGGAAGACGCCGGCCTGGGGGCGCTGGTGGAGACAGGCGCTCCGGCGTGTACGGTCGTCGGCAAGACGTGGGACCTGCATGTGACGGAAGTCCTGCGCGTCAGCCTGGAGGAGAACCTGGCGATGATCCGGGATTCCGTCGCCTGGCTGCGGGAGCAGGGCCGCCGCGTGCTGTACGACGCGGAACACTTCTTCGACGGCTACGCCGCGAACCCAGCGTATGCGCTCCAGACCATTCAGGCCGCTCAGGAGGCGGGAGCGGAGATCATCGTCTGCTGCGACACCAACGGCGGGTCGCTGCCGGAACGAATCGCCGCGACGCTGGAAGCCATCCGACCGCATCTGTCGATTCCCTTCGGCATCCACTGCCACAACGACAGCGACGTGGCGGTGGCGAACTCATTGCGGGCGGTCGACTGCGGAGCGGTCCAGGTGCAGGGAACGATCAACGGCATCGGCGAGCGATGCGGCAATGCGGACCTGATCAGCATCGCGGCCAATCTGGCGCTCAAGAAGCACCTGCCGGTGCTGGGAGGGCGGGGCGTGCAGCACCTGACCGAGCTTTCGCGGTACGTGTACGAGCTGGCGAACATGAACTTCCGGCCGAACCAGCCGTTCGTCGGCCGCAGCGCCTTCGCCCACAAGGGGGGGATGCATGTGCACGCGGTCAACCGCGTGGCCCGGAGCTACGAGCACATCGACCCGGCCCTCGTCGGCAACGAGCGGCGGATTCTCGTGAGCGAACTCTCCGGCCGCTCGAACATCATCGCCAAGACCACCAAGTTCAAGCTCAACCACGACGCCGAGCTGATGAAGCGGATTCTCGACCGCGTGGTGGAACTGGAGAACCAGGGGTGGCAGTTCGAGGCGGCGGAAGCGTCGTTCGATCTGTTGGTGAAGAAGCTCGCCGGCACGTACCAGCCCAAGTTCCAGCGGCTGCACTACCGCGTCAATGTTGAGACCGACGCCGGTGACGGACCCCTGACCGAGGCCACCGTCAAACTCCGCATCGACGGCGACGGGCCGATCCGCCATGAAGTCGCGGAGGGGGACGGACCGGTCAACGCCCTCGACAACGCCCTCCGCAAGGCCCTGCTGGAGACCTACCCCAAGCTGAGATCGATGCACCTCGTCGATTACAAGGTGCGGGTCATCAACTCGGCCGAGGGGACGGCGGCGCGGGTGCGCGTGGTGATCGAATCGGCCGATGAAAAGTCGGTCTGGAGCACGGTGGGTGTCAGCGAAAACATCATCGAGGCGAGCTGGCTGGCGCTGGTCGACGCGGTGGAGTACAAGCTGTTCAAAGACGAAGGCGTGTTGGAGGGATGAGCCTTCCGCCCTGACCCGGACGGCCTCCGAGACAGGACGGCCGCCCGGAGTTGGAGGAAGTTCGATCGAACATCCCCTTCTCTTGCGACCGGGAGGGCAGCGACCACCAGCAGCGGAACACGTTCGGAAGCCGGCGGCCCCCACCCGGGGAGTGCAGCCCGGAGGACGGGAAACCGAGCCGCACTTGCCTGACCGGGAAGAGGTGATTATTCCTTCCCATCAACACAGGTTGATATCCCTTCTTCTGCGAGGCGCACCGATGTCTCTCCCCGCCCCCTCCCCCACCAGCCTCGGCTGTCGGTCCCTCCTGCTGGCGCTGGCCGTGCTGGGGAGTGACCCGGCGTGGCTGAGAGGAGAATTTCGCGCGGGAGCGGCGGTGGTGGACGTCACGCCGACCAAGCTCCCCGTGCTCGTCAACGGCGGGATGCTCAGCCGCTCCCTGGACAAGGTGAACACTCCCGTCCGCGCGCGGGCGGTGGCCCTCTCGGACGGCCGGACGACAGTGGTGATCGTGGTGGTGGACAGTTGCATGATGCCCCGTCCGCTGCTGGATGAGGTCAAGGCGCTGGCGGGACAGCGGACGGGGATCCCTCCCGACCGGATGCTGATCTCGGCGACGCATACCCACTCCGCCCCCGCCTGCGTGGGCTGTCTGGGGACCGACGCCGACCCCGATTACGTGCCGCTGCTGCGGGAGAAGCTGGTGCAGGTGATTGCCGCGGCGGCCGCGCGGATGGAGCCGGCCCGCGTCGGCTTCGGGCGGGCCGACGCGGCCGAGTTCACTGCCCTGCGGCGGTGGATTCGCCGCCCGGACCGCATCGCCGAGGACCCGTTCGGCAATCCCACGGTGCGGGCCAACATGCACGCCGGCCGCAACTGGGACGACGTCACCGGCGAGTCCGGACCGGAGGACCCCGAGCTCTCGCTGATCTCGTTTCAGGCGCTGGATGGACGCCCGCTCGCCGTGCTGGCCAACTTTTCCATGCACTACTTCGGCGACCGGGACATCAGTGCCGACTACTTCGGCCTGTTCTGCGAAGGGCTGAAAGCGCGGCTGGCGCCGGAGAGCGAGTTCGTCGGTCTGCTCTCGCACGGGTGCAGCGGCGACATCTGGCGCCGCGACTACACCAAACCCGAAAGCGAATGGAACGCCACACAGACGATTCAGGAATACACCGACGGCCTGCTGGAGATCGCCCTCGCCACCTGCGCCGGCATCAAACATCAGGCCGACGTGGATCTCGCCATGGCGGAACGGAGAATGACCCTCAAGTATCGCGTTCCGGACAAACAGCGACTGGAGTGGGCGCAGCGGATCGTCTCCGAAATGGGGGACCGCATTCCGCAGAACCAGAGGGAGGTCTATGCCCGCGAACAACTCATCCTGCATGAACGCCAGGAGACGGAAATCGTCGTCCAGGCGCTGCGGATCGGCGAGATCGCCATCACCACCACGCCGTGCGAGACCTATGCGATCACCGGTCTGAAGATCAAGGCGGCCAGTCCCCTCGCCCAGACGATGGTCATCGAGCTGGCCAACGGCGGCGACGGCTACATCCCCCCGCCGGAGCAGCATCTCTTCGGCGGATACAACACCTGGCCGGCGCGATCGGCCGGACTGGAGGTGACGGCGGAACCCCGGATCACCGCCGCCTGCATCGAACTGCTGGAAGAGGTGACCGGCAAGCCGCGGCGGGTGCCCGTGTCATCGCGCGGCCCCGCGGCCGAGGCGATCGCCGCCTTGCGGCCGATGGCGTGGTGGCGGTTGGATGAGTTCACCGGCCCTCAGGCGATCGACTCGAGCGGCCGCCACCGTGATGCTCTCTATGAATCCCACGTCACCTATTACCTCGAAGGCCCCCGCTCCGACGCCTTCTGCACTCACGGAGAAAAGAACCGCGCCGCGATGTTCGTGGGGGGGCGGGTGGTCGCGCGGCTGCCGGAACTGGAAGACCGGTATACCGTCTCACTGTGGCTCTGGAACGGGTTGCCCACCGATGCGCGTGGCGTGACGGGCTGGTGTTTCTCGCGCGGCTGGGACTACGGACTGGGCGCGGCGGGGGATCATTTGGGACTCGGCGGGACGTCCGGACATGCCGGCCGCCTGATCTTTCTGCATGGCAGCGATCCCGCCACGATTGTCGCCGGGAAGACGGAAATTCCCCGCTGGGAGTGGCGGCATGTCGTTCTCGTCCGCGACGGGGAGGCGGTCCGTGTGTATCTCAATGGCAGTCTGGAGATCGAGACCACTGCGGCAGCGGGTTTTCCCGCCGGCTTTGATCGGGTCTTCATCGGCGGCCGCAGCGACCGGCTCGAGAGTTGGGAAGGCCGGATCGACGAGGTCGCGATCTTTGACCGCCCCCTGACCTCCGCAGAAGTCGCTCAGCTCACCGCAGAGTGAGGGAAAACTGGTCACGGTCCCGGCTGCTCTACCGCCAGCGGGATTCGCTCATCGGACGGATGGTCAGGGTGATGACCGAAGGTTCCCCGACCGGTCTGCCCGCGTCACCTGCACGGCACAGGCTTTGTACGCCGGCTGGTGCGAATATGGATCGAAGGCGCTCAGTGTGAGCTGGTTGACCTCTTCGTAGTGCATGGGCAGAAAGACCTGCCCCCGCTGGACCGCATGGGTGAGCACCGCGCGGGCCCGCAGCCGGCCGCGCTGCGACTCAATCACCACCGGGTCGTTCGGCCCAATGCCCAGAGCGGCGGCGTCCAACGGACTGATCTCCACGAACAATCGCTGCGGATAGAGCTTGCGCAGCACTGCCGACTGGCGAGTGCGGGTTTGCGTATGCCACTGCGAGGCGGTGCCGCGGCCGGTGAGCAGCAGAAACGGAAACCGTTCGTTCGTTCGCTCCGGCAGGGGGTGCGGGTCCTCGAACAGGAACCGGGCCCGACCGTCGGAGTGATAGAACCGCCCGTCCTCGAACAGCCGCCGCTCCCGCGGGGGGAGCGGGGCGTGGAGCGCGGAGGAAGGAGAGTGGGAAGAGGCGGAGGTGCTGGGGCCGTCACTGGCTGAGGTTTGACGTTTCGTCGCGGGCCAGGGCCACTGGATGCCGCCGCAGTCCTCGATCATCCGATAGTCTGCAATGCCGGTGATGTCGCACGGCTGGCCGGCCGAACACTGCTTGAGAATCTGAAATACCGCGGCGGGAGAGTCCCAGGCGGCGAACATCTCCCCGCAGCCCCAGTAATGAGCGATCGCCCGAAAGATGGCAAAGTCCGCCAGCGCGACGCCCGGCGCCCGGCGGACCTTCTTGAGCACGCCGATCCGGCGTTCGGAGTTGATGAATGTCCCCTCCTTCTCCCCCCAGCCGGCCGCGGGGAGCAGCAGATGGGCCATCCGGGCCGTTTCCGTCGTGGCGTACATGTCCTGCACCACGAGGAACTCCAGCCGGCCGAGGATGTCGCGGCAGTCGTGCTGATTGATCCAGGAGTGAGCGGGGTTGGTGCAGACGACCCACAGCCCCTTGATCTTGCCGCGGAGGATGCCTTCGATGATCTGATGGTACGGCCAGCTCGGCTCGGTGGGGATGCGCTCGGGGTCGATGTTCAGGATGCGGGCGATCTTGGCGCGGTGCTGCGGGTGGGCGAAGTCATGCCCGCCGAGGAGGTTGGTGGTATTGCTGAACAGTCGCGAACCCATCGCATTGCACTGGCCGGTGATACTGTTGGCGCCGGTGCCGGGCCGTCCGATGTTGCCGGTCATCAGAGCCAGGTTGATGATCGCCTGTGCGGTGCGGACTCCCTGATGACTCTGGTTGACCCCCATCGTCCACCAGAAGGAGACTCGTTCCCCTTCGTGGATTGTCCGGGCGAAGCGGTGGACCTGGGCCGCTGTCAAACCGGTTTCGGCCGTGATGCGCTCGTCGGTGAACTGGGCGACGAACGCGGCAAAGTCGTCGAAGCCGGTGGTGGAGCGGTCGATGAACGCGCGGTCGATCCAGCCGTTTTCGATCAGGATGCGGGCGGTTCCGTACAGCAGCGCGAGGTCCCCCTTGGGGGCGACGGCCAGGTGCTGCGTGGCGCTCATCGCCGTTTCGGTCAACCGGGGGTCGATGACAATGATCTCCGGGGAGTGTGGGTTGCGCAGCACCCGCTCCCAGAGGATCGGATGGGCGATGCAGAGATTGCTGCCGATGAGCACGATCACGTCCGACTGTTCGAAGTCGGCATAAGTGTAAGGGGGGGCGTCGAACCCGAAGGCCTGCTTGTAGGCGACGACGGACGTCGCCATGCACTGGCGGGTGTTGCCGTCCCCATGCAGGACGCCCATGCCGAACTTGGCGAGCGCCCCCAGAAAGGCCATCTCCTCCGTGGCAATCTGCCCGGTGCTGAGAAAAGCAACCGAGTGCGGACCGTGCTTCGCCTGGACCTCCTGCATGCGGGAGACGAACGTTCGCAGCGCCAGATCCCAGTCGACCGGTCGCAGGCGGCCCGAGTCATCCCGGAGCAGCGGCGTGGTGGCCCGCTCCGGCGAGTCGAGCACGGTCAGCGCTTCCCACCCCTTGGGACAGGCCATGCCGAGGTTGACGGGATAGTCGGTCGTCGGTGTCAGGCCGGAGGCTTCCCCGTTCCGGAGATGAATTCGCAGACTGCATCCGGTGGAGCAGTAACCGCAGACCATGTCCGTGACGGCTTCGGGGAGGTCCCGCGCCGGCACCTGACCCAGTCCGAACCGGCCGGGGGCCAGCAGCAGTTCCCGCGTGAGGGGGCCGTCCGTCTGGTGCAGCAGAGTGCCGACCGTCTTCAGGATCGAAGCCATGCTCATGTCCTGACTGTGCTCATTCCCTTGCTGATCGCGGCGCCGTCACGGGTTGAGCCGCCCCGGCATCCGCGGAGCAGCACAGGCGGCGAAGAACTGATATCGCTCCAGCAACTCCCCCGCCACACAGGCGACGAACAGCATCCCCGCCGCCACCACCCACAGCAGTCCCTGCGAATCGGCGGCCGCCAGTTCCTTCCACAAAAAACCCGGCATGATGATCCCCCCCAACAGGCCGCAGGCGACGCGGGCGGTGGAGGACCCCGAGAGCGGCCCGAGCAACAGCCGCGCCGACCGCTTCAGCGGCGATTGCCTGCGGAACATCAGGTGCCGCAGCAGAGACGCCTCCAGGGCCAGTTTCAACACCGTCGCCGCCGCCAGTCCCTGGATGAGCGGGAGACCCGCCTGCCGCAACAGTCGGTTCGCCGCGGGCGCATCGACGCATAACCCATACACCACCAGGGACAGCCACGTGGCCGCGATGCCCAGCAGGGAAGCCGTCAACCCGAACTTGGCTGCCGTCCGGCCGAAACTCCAGAACTCCCGGCCGGTGAAGACGTAGATCATCACCGAACAGAAGAGTCCTCCCGCACCCGTCCCCGCCACCAGCCACCCCAATACCGGCAGAGCAGGAGAATCGGGACGCATCCAGCAGACCGCGGCAAACGCACACGCCGCGGCGGCAAAGGCGCCGAACGCCAGAATCTCCCGGCTGAGCCAGGAGTGCCTGAGGCCGACGAACGCCCGAAAGGCGTACTGCGGCCGTCCCAGATGCAGTACGCTCGCCGCCAACGCCAACAGGCCGAAGCCCAGCGCCGTCGAGGCGTGCAACTGCCGGAAAGCGGTGAGGGTCGTGGCATCCAGCCAGCGGTCGAGCAGCAGGCCGACGATGAATGCCCCCACGGAGAGCTGCGTCAGCACCAGCATGACGATCAACGGCCAGTGCGGGTGCTGCGGGTTGACCTGATAGTAGTCCGCCGGGAGGGTGTTCCGGGGGAAGACCCGCGACGTCTTGAAGTGCGTCGTGGGGAGGGTCATCTGCGGGTCCGGGGCCCCCGGCAGAAAATGATCCGCCTCCGCGTCCTCAATCACCTGACGCACGTCCACGACTTTGATGGAGATCGCCTCGTGCGGACAGGCCTGCACGCAGGCCGGCGCTTCCCCCCCGGCCAGGCGGCTGTGGCACATGTCGCACTTGCGGACGATCCCCTTGTCTGCATGGTATTTCGGAACGTCGTAGGGACAGGCCAGCGTGCAGTACTGGCAGCCGAAGCACTGATCGTCCAGATGCTTGACGATGCCGGTCCGCGGGTCCTTCTCATAGGCATCCACAGGGCAGGCGATGAGGCAAGCCGGTTCCAGGCAGTGGTGGCAGGCGGTGGTGACGTGCTGCATCACGGGATGCGTAGGTGTTCCGCCGATGAGCAGCCCCACGTCGCGCCATGTCTCGTGTTCGTCCAGGCCGTTGAGAGTGTGGCAGGCGGTCACGCACGCCTTGCACCCGGAGCAGCGATCGAGATTGACCTCAAAGGCGTACTGCTGGCCCGGACCGGGAGGCGTCGCGGGCAGCAGCCGGGAGTAATACTTCGCCTGAGCCGGCAATCCGGCATCGTGATCGCGGGAGAAGACCTCCACCGCCGTGAGCGTCTGCTGCGCCGCCAACAGACGCTGTAACAGCCCGTCATCGCCGGCAGGGGAGGGTGCAGCGGCCGTCGCACCCGCTGGTGGCCGCGGCGGACGAACGATCGGCAAGTCCAGCAGGGAACTCATATCGCAGCAACCGTCTCGCACATCGCGGTCACGGAGTCCGACCGCACACGCATGGGCCGGCGGAGCCAGCGTGAAACTCGGCGACGAGAGGCGGAAGATCGTCCCGAGAAGGACTCCCTCCGATCAGGATTCCGGGCTGTGATGTGCAATTCCTTCACGGTGGAGGCATCTGTGGGGTCGATCAACCCCGGGTGCGCGGCTGTGCCGCGACCCTGGGCGGTGTGGTGAGACCCCTGCGGGGGTGGGGTGCATCGCGGGATTGACGATCGCTTCCTCTCTGCAAACTAAACGCCCGTGAGGGCACCGGTTCTCTGGTCGCACCATTCGACGAACTCACCCTGCGTCTGGCACGACGTCGCCAATCGGCATCCGATCTCCGTCGCCAGCATCTGGTCCAGGGTCGCGGTGGGGGGCAGCAGCAGGAAGACCGCGTCCCCCTCCACCTTCACGGGGAAGGTGCGAATGCGATAGTCCTCCCCTTGCAGCGATTCGCCGTTGCGGAGCGAGAAGGTCTTTTTGTGCAGGGGACAGGCGATCTTCGGTTCTCCCTGTGCATCGCCCAGGATGCCGCGCGAGAGGACGAACGCCTTCTTGTGCGGGCACATGTTCTGCGTGGCGTACCACTCGCCGCGGGAGGAGAAGTTGTAGACGGCGATCTGCACCTGGCCGTACTTGATCGTGGCCCCGCCATTCTCGGGGAAGTCGCCCGTTCGACCCACAAGAACCCAGCGGCTCTCGGGTTCGGCGTCCGCGGCCTCCCGGAGCACGGCCTCCTCGTGCTCCTGTAACGAGTAGAACTGCTGGAGGGAGACGAGTTCGGAGGGCCAGTCTCCCGGCCGCTGCTGGCCGCGCTCGGAGATGATCTCGATGCACGGCTCGGCCTCGTCGGTGTTGACGAACTGCCGGAACCACTTGCGTTTTTCCGGATCGCGTACCACCGCCGCCCATTCGCACTCGTACGTGTCGACGAGATACTGGATCATCTCCTCGAAGTCGCGGCACAGGCCGAGCTTGTCGTGGATGATGACCTCGCGCAGGTGGTCGATGCCCCCTTCGAGCTTCTCCAGCCAGACGGAAGTGCGGGTGAGCCGGTCGGCGGTGGTGATGTAATACCCCAGGAAGCGGTCGATGTAGCGGAGGGCGGTCTCCTCATCGAGGTCGGCCGCGAGCAGGTCGGCGTGACGCGGCTTGGCGCCGCCGTTGCCGCAGACGTAGAGGTTGTAACCCTTCTCGGTAGCCACGAGACCGAAGTCCTTGCACTGGGCTTCGGCACACTCACGGACGCAGCCCGACACGGCCGCCTTGATCTTGTGCGGGGCGCGAATCCCCTTGTAACGATTCTCGATGCGGATGGCGAAACCGACGGAGTCCTGCACGCCGTACCGGCACCACGTCGTCCCCGCGCAGCTTTTCACCGTCCGGAGCGCCTTCCCGTAGGCGTGGCCGCTCTCCAGACCGGCGTTCACCAGCCGTTCCCAGATGTCCGGCAGGTCCTGGAGCCGGGCGCCGAACAGGTCGATCCGCTGGCCGCCCGTGATCTTGGTATACAGACCGTACTCCTTGGCTGTCTCGGCGATGGCGATCAGCTTGTCGGGATCGATCTCGCCCCCCGGAACCCGCGGCACAACGGAATACAATCCCCCCCGCTGCATGTTGGCGAGGAAGCGGTCGTTGGTGTCCTGGAGCGTCTGATGCTCCGGCTCGAGGATGTTCTCGTTCCACAGGCTGGCGAGGATCGAGGCGACGGCCGGCTTGCAGATTTCGCAACCCTGTCCCCGACCGTACTGCGCGATCAAATCGCCATAGGTCTTGATCCGTTTGGTCTTGATGATCGCAAACAGCTCCGTCCGCGAGTACGGGAAGTGCTCGCAGAGGTGGTTGACGACCGTTTTGCCGGCCTTTTTGAGCTCGGCCTTGAACAGATCGGTGACGAGGGGAAGGCAGCCCCCGCAGCCGGTCCCCGCCCGGGTGCAACTCTTCACCGCGGCCACGGAATCCAGACCCTGGTCGCGGATCGCCGCGCAGATCGCCCCCTTGCTGACGTTGTTGCAGGAGCAGACCTGCGCCGTGTCGGGCATGGCGTCGAGGCCGACGGCGGACGCCCCGGCCCTGGACTCGACGATGAGTTCATGCGGCCGGCAGGGAAGGGGCGAGCCGCTCCTGGCGAGCAGCGACAACGTCCCGTACTCCGAGGCGTCTCCCACCAGCACGCCCCCAAGCAGCCGCTGGCCGTCCTTGGAGAACAGCAGCTTCTTGTAGACCCCGGCAAAGGGGTCCTCGAAGGAGAGAGGGGTGGCCCGCTCGGGAGGCGCTTCGTAATCGCCAAAGCTGGCAACGTCCACCCCCATGAGCTTGAGCTTGGTGGAGAGATCGGTGCCGCGGAACGTGCGCGGCGAAGCATTCTCACTGCCGTCGGCGGTGCGCCCGCCGTCGGCTTCCGCTCCTCTGTCAGCAGCGGTTGGCAGGGCGGAATGCGTGAGGTTCCAGGCCACCGTCTCGGCCATCTCGTAGCCGGGGGCCACCAGGCCGTACACCATGCCGTTGTGCAGAGCGCATTCGCCGATGGCGTAGATGTCGGGGTCGGAGGTGCGGAGCAGGTCGTCGACCTGAATACCGCCGCGGGGACCGACCGTCAGTCCGCACTGGCGGGCCAGATCGTCGCGCGGGCGGATACCGGCGGAGATGATGATCATGTCCACGTCGAGCGAATCGCCGTCGGTGAACTCCAGGCGTTCCACGCGGCCGTGACCATGAATGTCCTTGGTCGACTTGTTCAGGTGGACGCGGACGCCGAGTTGCTCGATTTTCTGGACCAGGATGCGCGAGCCGGCGTCGTCGATCTGCCGGGGCATGAGCCGCGGAGCGAACTCAATGACATGCGTCTCCAGTCCCAGGTCGAAGGCCGCCTTGGCCGCCTCCAGACCCAGCAGCCCGCCGCCAATGACGGCGCACCGCCGCGACTGGGCCGCGAAGTCGATGATGCGCTGCAGATCCTCGATGGTGCGGTAGACGAACACCCCCCGTTTGTCGACACCCGGCACGGGAGGCACAAACGGATACGATCCGGTGGCGAGCACCACCTTGTCGTAGGCGATCTCGACTCCCTGGTCCGACCGGACTCGCCGGGCAGCGCGATCGATCGCATTCGCGCGATCGCCGATGTGCAGTTCGATCTCGTTCTCGCGGTACCAGTCGAGCCGCGCCAGCAACAACTTTTCGGCGTCGCGATGGGCAAAAAATGATGTCAGACCGACGCGGTCGTAGGCGGCCCGCGGCTCCTCGCAGAACGTGACGATGCGATACTGCCGCGCGGCGTCTAAGGCGACGAGCTTCTCGCAGAACCGCAGCCCGACCATCCCGTTGCCGATGACCACGACGGTCTGACGTCGGGCTGAGCCGTTGTTCGGTCCGTGCATCACCATGCCTCCCACGCCAGTTTGAAAACGTTCCTCTTCGCGAGACGGCCGGTCTGCTCACGCACAACGCACCGACCGCTGTGTTCCCAGGGCGCCTCGCTCTCGGGGCACCTGCGGCCGTCACGAGGCCGACGCGCCCGCCAGTTCGACCGCCCCCCGACGGTCCGCCAGGGCTGCCTCCGTCGCCAGGCGGGCTTCGGTCTCGGCGACTTCGCTGAAGTTCACCGCGAAGGCGCAGAACGAGCAGCAGGTGACGGCGGCCCCCAGAATGAACAGGGCCGTGGGCCAGGCCAGGGCCTCGGTTTTGAACAGGAATCCTGCGGCCACGGCCCCGGCGTTCCCCCCCGCGCCGACGATCCCGGCCACCGACCCCAGGGCGCGCCGATTGATGAACGGCACGACGGAGAAGGTCGCCCCCTCGCTCATCTGCACGAACAGGCTGAACAGGATCAATGTCGGAATCGCCAGCAGCAGGGTGGTCATCTGCGAGAAGAGCATCAGGGACAGCCCCTCGCAGAACAGGACCATGAACAGCCATTTCACCCGGCCGGACAGCCCCCACCGCTGGCCGAACCGGTCGCCGAACACGCCCCCCAGCGTGCGGGCAAAGATGTTCATCAGGCCGAACAGGCTGGCGATCAATCCGGCCAGCCCCACCGCTTCCACGGTGTCCATTTGCTTGAAGTGGTCGAAGTAATCGACGAAGTACAGCGCCGCGACGTTGTTGATCGTCAGTTCGATGCCGAAGCAGGCGCCATAGATGACGAACAGCGCCCACACGCGGTAATCCCGGCACGCCTCCAGGAAGCCCCCCTTGACCGCCCGATGCTCAGGCATCAGGCCGCGGGCACGCAGGTCGCTGAAGTTGCCGTCCGGGGCGTCCTGCGTCAGGAAGTAGTAGGCCACGCCGGCGAGGGCGCACAGCAGGCCGGCGACGAACATCGAGGCCCGCCAACCCGCCGACTCGCTCAGCCCCAGCGTCCCGACGAAGAAGGTGAACACGGCCGGCATCGCCAGTTGCGTCACGCCGCCCCCGAGGTTCCCCCATCCCGCCGTGGTGGCGTTGGCCGTCCCCACGCAGTTGGGCGCAAACATCACCGAAGTGTGGTACTGCGTGATCACGAACGAAGCGCCGATCGCCCCGATCGCCACCCGGAACAGCAGAAAGGTCGTGTAATCATGCGCCAGCCCGATCCCCATCACGGGAAGCGCAGCGAGGATCAGCAGCCACGTATAGGCCAGCCGCGGACCGATGCGGTCGCACAGCGCCCCGATTGCCAGCCGGGCCAGAATCGTGATCGCCACCGAGCCGATGATGCACCAGCCGATCTGCTCCTTCGTCAGGGACATCTCTTCCCGCACGACCTTCATCAGCGGGGCAATGCCGAACCAGGCGAAAAAGCAGAGAAAGAACGCGAACCACGTCAGGTGGAATGCGCGCATCTGAGGCGTCCGCACGTCCAGCAGTCGAATTCGCGTGGCTTTGTGGGCAAGGTCCATGGGTCAGGGCGTCGTCAATGACGGTGATGCATGCCGGACACGGGGCGCAGCGCGCACCGGCTGTGAGAAGGGGTCCGAGACTTTCACGAAACACGGAGCCATCCAGCGCACAGTCGCAGCGGCACAAAACCCACTCCGGGGCGAAGCACCGCCAGGCCAGCGAGGCACGACCGAATTGACAGCGGCGGATACGCGGACGCTCAGGGCATGTCGGGGGAGAGATCAACCTTATCCGAGGGACTCGACTCTTTCGCCGTGAGCGCAACGGTTCCTTCCTGAAACCGCTGGAACAATGTGCAACCGGCGTGCCATGCCGTCACACCTCTCTCACCCCCCAGAATATGCCGTGAAAAAAGGGGGCTGGCAGAAAGATCGGCTGACGGAATTGAAACCGTACCCCGCGGCCTGCCCGCGAGGCAGTCAGCATTGCCCATCGCGGCAGCATCTCGCCCCCACCCGCGTGCAGAACACTCACAGACGCTTTCCTGCACCAAGAAAAGTGCGTTTCAGCCGCGCCGCAGCAGGAACCACCAGAAGACCGTTCCCCCCAGCACGATCATCACCACGCCCAGCACGGCGTACAGCACCGGAGAAGTTGCAGCAGCTCTCGCCCCCGGACCCGAAACTCGCTCGGTCGGAGTTCCCTCATCCCCTGGTCCAGCTCCTTCACCGTTGCGCAGGGGTTCGGGCAAGAGGACGTCGCCGCCGGCGGCGGCCTCCCGGACAGACGCGTCAGCGAGCCGCGATGCCTCATGGTTTCCCTCACGGGAAGAGCTGTTCCCTTCCTCTCCAAATCCTGCCAGTCCCACCAACGGCGGCAGTGGCTTGAGCGGGACGGTCGGTTCCACGTACCGGGACCAGGCAACGGCAAACAGCAAGTCGATGCCCGGATTCTCGCGCTTCACGGTGCACTGGCATCCGGCCGTCAGAAACCGGCAGGCTTCCTCGATGGTGTCGCGATGGATTCCCTCGCCAATCAGTGTGTACAGGACCCGCCCGCGCCCGAAGATGGGAAATGCCATCGGTTCTCCCCGGTACAGGTCGTCCCGCAAGTCCGGCTCGACCGACAGCAACATCTCCCGGATGACCTCTTCCCGTTCGTCCTTGCGGGACAGGCGGTGTGCCACGAAGGAGATTTTCAGCGTCTCCGGCGGCAAGGAGAGGTCCGCGGCGTCGGCGGGATCGATCGCCGGCAGCCGCAGCGTCTCCGCCAATCGCTTCAATTCCGACGTGAGCGTCGAGAATGCGGCCTCGTCCCGCGCCGCATCGCCCGATTCGAGCAGCACCCAGACGATCGATTCCCCTTCCAGCAACTGAGCGGCAATGGTCTGGCGGAGGGGAGAATCAAACACGCGCTCCAGGAACGCCTCCTGGAGCGGTCCCCGGCACACGACCGCGCCGGTGTGGGAGTCGCTCCCCGGTCGCTGCAAGACCGCCACCGGCAGGGTCTCGCCGCTCTGTTGCTCCCACAGGGTGCGGACCTCGGGGGGGACTTCCTTCGACAGATCGACCGTGACCAGTTCCAGATTGGCGAGCCGCCGGCCGTCGGGATCATGCAGCCGCTGGGAGAGGGACGCCAACCGTTCCTCTTCCTCTGCCGACAGCGGCCCGCGATGGAACACCGTCAGCCGATAGGGGTCCGACTCCCAGTGCTCCAGCGCATAGCGAAAGACCGGGACCGAGCAGGCCGAGGCCGAGACCGCCAGTCCCATCACGGCCGCGACGAAGACCACGGCCCCCGCTCGCCGCTTTTCCCCGCCGGGAAGGGATCGGTGCTGTCGATGCAGGGAGGCGGCGAGAAGCGGCGTCATCATCAAGTCCGGGCGGTTTCAACGGTTCCTTCCGCCGAGTATACTCATCCACCCTGCTGGATGTGAGTCTGTTCGCACCCCTTCGATCCTTGATCGCTGTGAGGTTCCCATGCGACGGCCCGCCGCTCTCCTGTTCTCCTGGCTCATGCTCCAGGGCCTGTTCGCGGCCACTCCGTTCTCGGTGCAGGGGGGCGACTGGCCCACCTACCGCGGAGACAACCTCCGCCGCGGCGCCACGGAGGAGTCGGTGCAGCCCCCCTTCGCCATCCGCTGGGCGTTTGATTCTCAGGCCCGACCGCTGTCCGCGTGGTCCGCGGGGGAGAAGGATCGCGTGATTGAAGGGAAGCTGCTGGGACTGCGGGACCAGTATGACGACGCCTTTCATCCCGTCGTCGTGGGGGAGCACGTCTACTTCGGGTCAATGGTCGATCACCAGCTTCGTTGTGTCGATCTCAAGAGCGGGAAAGTGGTGTGGAGCTTCGGCACCGGAGGGCCGATCCGGCTGGCGCCGACCATCGCTTTCGGACGGGTCTACTTCGGTTCGGACGATGGCCGCGCCTACTGTCTCGAGGCAGAGACCGGCCGGCTGGTGTGGGAGCTCCGCGCGGGACCGGCCGAAGAGTGGTTGCTCGCCCGGGGTGAAATGGTTCATCGCTGGCCGGTGCGGACCGGCGTGCTGGTGGACGACGGGGTGGCGTACTTTGGCGCGGGGATCTTCCCGCACGAAGACGTCTTCGTGTACGCGGTCGATGCCGCCACCGGCGCCATCCTTTGGAAGCAGGACAACCTGAGCACGCAGGATGCCGGTCGCGACGACCTCTCGCCCCAGGGATATCTGCTGGCGTCGGACAAGGAACTGTTTGTCCCCTCGGGTCGCTCGCTGCCGGCGGCGCTCGATCGCCGGACCGGGGCGCTGTTGCACAAGCGCTCTTTCAGTTGGCGGACGACTGCCGGCGGGATCATTGGCGGGACGCGGGCCGTGCTCGCCGACGGACAACTCTACGCCAGCGGTCCGCATCACTTCCTGGCGATTGAGCAATCGACCGGCAAGGAGGGTTTCGGGTGGTTTGACGGCCGGCAACTCGTCATCCGCGGCGACGAGGCTTACGCCCTCACGGGGACTTCGGTGCGGCGGCTCGATCGGCTCGCCTACGCCGTGGCCAGCCGCGAACGACACCAACTCGAGATGAAAGTCTACGACCTCTCCCGCAAGCTCAGCGGACTGAAGGGAGACGCGGCGGCCCAGCTCCGCACCCAGATCGCCGCCGCCAATGAGCGACTCCAGCACCTCTCACAGGCCGGCATTCGTTGGCAGCAGCCCACGACCGACGAGGCCGGGCTGCTCGTCGCCGGAGATTTGGTGTTCGTCGGCGGCCCGGGGCGCGTCACAGCCTATTCTACCGAAGATGGCTCCCAAGTCTGGGAAGGGACGGTGGAGGGGGAAGCCCGCGGCCTGGTCGTCGCCTCCGGGCATCTCCTCGTCAGTACGGATACGGGCAAGGTCTATTGTCTGGCCTCTGCCGCCGCGGCCGCCCCCACATCCGGGGCACAGGACCGGGTGGTCTCCCAACCCTTCCCTCCCGACGACAGGTCGGATCTGTACGCCCGGGCCGCGGAGGACATGCTGCGGCACACGGGAGTGCAGGAGGGATACTGCCTGGTGGTGGGGAGTGAGGAAGGCCGGTTGGCGTATGAACTCGCCCGCCGCAGCCATCTCCGCATCTATTGCGTCGAGCCGGACGCCAGCAAAGTGGCGACGGCGCGAGAAGCCTTCCTTGCCGCTGGACTGTATGGGCACCGCGTCGTCGTGCATCAGTTTCCCCTCGATCGCATCCCGTATGCGAACTTCTTCGCGAACCTGATCGTCTCCGAACGGGCATTGGTCTCTGGCCCGGATCGCGTCCCTGAGTCGGGGTTCGGCTTCGATCCGCAGCGGATTGCGCGTCACCTCAAACCCTTGGGGGGGGTGTTGTGCCTCGGCCGTCCCGCCACGGCCGCGGGAGCCCTTCCCCTCTCTGTACTCTCAGCCGCGCTGGAACGCACCGGCCTGGGGGAGGAGGCCACACAGCACTCCGCGGATGGCTGGGCCTGGCTCACCCGCGGTCCCCTCCCCGGGGCGGGAAGCTGGACGCACCAGTACGGCAACCCGGCCAACACCGCCATCAGCAACGACACGCGCGTGAAAGGGGGACTGGGCGTGTTGTGGTACGGGGATCCCGGACCGGGCGACATGGTCAACCGGCACGACGGTGCCGTCGGTCCGCTCTCCGTCAACGGGCGGCTGTTCGTTCAGGGAGAGAGCACCATCCAAGCCTACGATGCCTACAACGGGCGGCATCTGTGGACGTATGAGAATCCCGACGCCATTCGCACCGGGGTGTTCCAGAACGAGAATCCCGGCAACCTCGCTGCCAGCGACGACCGGCTGTTCCATTTCGTCAAGGATCAATGTTTCGAGCTGGACGCCGCCACCGGCGAGGTCGTGCGGGTGCATCGCCTGCCGGCAGAGGCTGACAACGGCGAGAACCAGTGGGGTTTTGTGGCCGTTCAGGAGGGACTGCTGTTCGGGACCGCCACCCGGCGTCCGGAGCTGGCGGCCCGCGATCGCCGCCGCGGCAAAGTCACGGCCGACGCCACCGATTCGATCTTCGCCATTGACCTCGCCACGGGAAAACATCTGTGGAATTACCGGGGGCGCAGCATCTCGCATCACACCATCGCCATTGCTCCGGATCGCGTCTGCTTCATCGACAGTACCATCACCCCCGAGCAGCGCGAGGAACTCTTGCGGCAGGACAAGTCCGCGCTGGCGCAGCTCACCGGCCGCGAACGAGAAATCGCCGAGGAGCGGATCAAGCAGGCCGACCTGCGGACCGCCGTCGCCCTCCAGGCCCGCACCGGAGAGCTGCTCTGGTCGCATCCGGTCGACGTCACCGATTGCAGCGAGATCGGCATCGGCGGCGGCAAACTGACCATGATGTATCAGGATGGCGTGTTGCTCTTGTGCGGCGCCAACGCCAACGGACATTTCTGGCCGCAGTTCGTGGCCGGAGAGTTCTCCCGCCGGCGGCTGGTGGCCCTCTCAGCCGAGGACGGCTACAAGCTCTGGGCCAAGGACGCCAACTATCGTCACCGGCCGATCATTCTGGGAGGGAAGGTCCTGGCCGAACCGTGGATGTTCGATCTGCATACCGGTCAGCAGCAGACGCGTCCGCACCCCCTCACCGGACAGGAGGTCCCCTGGAGCATCATGCGGACCGGCCACCACTGCGGCATGCTCACCGGGTGCGATTCCGGGATGATCCTGTTTCGTTCCGGCTTCACGGGCTTTTATGACCTGGAATCCGACGACGGCATCCAGCACTTCGCCGGGCATCGCCTGGGCTGCTGGATCAACGCCATCCCGGCGAACGGGCTGGTGCTGATCCCGGAAGCGAGCGCCGGTTGCGTGTGCCTGTTCTCCATCGCCTCGACGGTGGTGCTGGAACCGCGGGAGCCGCGGCACCCCTGGACGATCTACAGCGCCGTCGGCTCGCAGACTCCGGTGAAACACATGGCTCTCAACCTGGGGGCGCCGGGAGACCGCAAGGATGCTGAGGGGACCGTCTGGTTCAGCTACCCGCGGCGGACGGCCTACCGGGAGACGGGGCTGGACCTCAAGCTCGACCTGCAACCCGTGTTTGCCACGGGGGGCGGATTCCGGAGCGTCAGCGAAACCTCCCTGAGCACCGACGCCGCCGAGCCGTGGCTGTATACCTCCTGGGCCGAAGGACTGCTGCGGATCACGTTGCCGCTGCGCGGACCGACCGATCCGGCGGCGGAGTACGTGGTGCGGTTGTACCTGGCGGACCTGCGTCCGGTCTCGGAGGAAGCGGCGGTCTTCGATGTGCGGCTTCAGGGGGAGGCGGCGGCTCACGCGGTGACCGTCCCGCGGTGGGATGGGAGGGGGTCTCCCCCTGTGCTGGAGCTGCCGCCTGTCCGGGTGGAGCGGGAGCTGACGCTGGAGCTGACACCCAGGGCGGGGACGCCGATCGTCAACGCCGTGGAAGTGCGGCAGGTGGAATAGCCGAGCGGAGGGAAGGGGACGTTCCGGCGTGGAGCGCGTGGCTTCCAGAAGGAGCGTGAAGTTGGAAAGGACATCGACCAGAGGCTGCTGACGTCGATAGAATGGTGTGTTCCATCTGGACAGCGGCATTCAGGCCGCCTCTAATTCGTCCCCAGGAGAGGATGCTTGCCGAGGCGGAGCCGCTGAGGGCGTCTGGAAGCGTCGTCCGGTTGGAGCAGACATCCATCGATTGATCCGGCCTGGTGTTGGTGCCCCACATACCGCAAATTCTGGTGTTCGGTGCGACAGAAGCTGAGTTACAGGCTGTCACGCGGGGATTGTCCGAACACTGCCGGCTGATCCACGCGGCAACGGTGGCGGACGCCCTCACGACGCTGAGCGAGCGGCAGATCGAAGGGGTCTGCGTGCTGGGCCAGCAGATTTCGCCCACCAGTTTTCTGCTGGAATCGCGGGGGCTGTTGCAGCAGATTCCCGACGGTCTGGCGCTGCTCGACGTCTCTTCGCGCGTGCTGTGGCACAATGAACGTCTCCAGGACATGGTGGGGCGGGAGACGCCGATTGACGGCCAGCCGTTCCTGTCCTTGTTCAAGAACCTGGAGTTCCTCGGCCCCGATTACGGGCCGCTGCACTCGGCCCTGGCTTCGGGGGAGACGGCGCGAACGCTGATGCGCGTCGGCGAGAGTTCGTACCTGGAACTGGCGGCGACCCCCATTTGCGACGAGGCGGAGGAGTTTCCTTCCCACTTGTTGACCACCGTGCGCGACGTCTCGCGGCAGACAATCGAGCGGCAGAAGCTCGACCGCATCTACCGGGCCGGTCTCGAACTGGGCGACCTGCAACCTCAGGACGTCGCCGAGATGTCCGTCGACGACCGGGTGGAACTGCTGAAGTCGAAAATCCTCTACTACACGCAGGACGTCCTGGAATTCGAAACGGCGGAAATTCGCCTCGTCGACCCCCAGACCAAACATCTGAAGCCCCTGCTGGCGGTGGGGATGGACCCTCTGGCCGAGAGCCGCGAACTCTTTGCCCTGCCGGAAGGGAACGGCGTGACCGGTTTCGTCGCTGCCACCGGAAAAAGCTACCTCTGCGAGGATACCACGCTCGATCCGCTGTATCTCCCCGGTGCACCGGGCGCCCGCAGCAGCCTGACGGTACCGCTCGTCATGCACGACGAGGTGCTAGGGACGTTCAACGTTGAGAGTCCCCGCCCGGGAGCCTTCACGCAGGCGGACTTGCAGTTCCTGGAGTTGTTCTGCCGCGAAGTGGCGATCGCTCTCAATACGCTCAACCTGCTGGAAGCGGAGAAGGCCACGACGATCTCGGAAGCCTCGCAACAACTGCTGCGGGACGTCGCCGGACCGGCCGACGAGATTCTCAACGACGTCGCCTGGCTGAGAGAACATGCCCAGGGACGCGACGACGCCGCCACCGAGCGGCTGGAACGGGTTCTGACCCGCACCCGGCAAATCCGGGAGCTGATTCAGCACGCCGGGGAACAGATGTGCGGCGAGCTGCGGCACGCGCCGGATCGTTCGAGGGTTCCGGAATCGCTGCGCGCCAAGCGGATTCTCGTCGCCGACGCCGATGTGGAGGTCCGTCGCTCCGCACATGAACTGCTGGGACGGTGCGGCTGCATCGTCGAGACCGCCCGCAACGGCGGCGAGGCCCTGCTGATGGCCCGCACCTTCCGCTACGACGCCGTCCTGGCCGACATCCGTCTCCCGGACATGACCGGCTCGGAGCTCTTCCGGCGGTTCCGCGACCTGCACCCCCAGTTGCCGGTCATTCTGATGACGGGCTTCGGTTACGACTCCAACCACTCACTCGTCAAGGCCCGCCAAATGGGGATGAAATCGGCGGTCTACAAACCGTTCCGGCGCGACCTGCTGATCCAGGCCCTGGAAGCGGCCCTCGCTCCCGCCGTCCCCCCTTCCCCCTCCCCCTCCGAACTCTGAGAGTCCCTGCCGCGGTGGCAGTTCGCCCCAAGCTCCGGGCGGCTCACGTGGCAGTCAGTTCCACGGCATGCCAGCCGTTGTACATGTAGCCCTTGGGGTTCCAGACGGCCTGCTGCGGTTGCATCTCCCAGTCGGAACTGACCGCCCGCACGAGAAGTCGCTTCGGCGTCCGCCGACCCGCCCGCAATTCCGCCCGCCAGAACTGCCAGCAGTAGGGCTGGCCGGTCCCCTCCAGTTGTGCGGCCGTCCACGTTTCGCCGCCGTCCGCGGAGACCTCGACGAACTTCAGTCGCTGTCCCAAGCGGCCGGAAGGCATGGCATACCCGCGGGCGACGAGCCGCGGCCGACGCGCGTCCCGGTCGAGAGTCACGCGGGCAATCACCGATTGCAGCGGCAACTCGTAGATGACCGGGGCGTGGCTGAGGGCCTCGGGCGTCTCATCCGTCGCCAGCCGATAGGCCTCACTGACGTAGTAGTTGTCGGACGGCCGTTCGCTGACGACGATCCGGGAGAGCCACTTGACGCTCCGCGCCCCGATGTACCCCGGGACCAGGCTCCGCAGTGGGGCACCGTGCTCGGGAGTGAGGGGAGCGCCATTCATCTGATGGGCCAGCAGGACGGCCGCGGCGGGGTCCTCAGCCCAGACCCTCTCCAGCGGCACCGATCCGCCAAAGACGATCTTGCGGCCATGCTTTTCGTGCTGATCCAGCCCTTCAAACCAGACGTGTCGCGCCTCCAGACGGACCCCGGCGTGTTCCAGCACGTCCCGCAGCCGCACTCCCCCCCAACGGGCGTTCCCGAGGGCGCCCGCGCCCCACGGAACGCCTTCCACCGGCTGGATGCGATTGAACTCGGCGCGGCGGTTCCCCGCGCAGCAGAGGGTCGCGGTCGCTTCGGCCGCCGGGAACCGCTCCGTCAACTCCGCCAGAGTGAAAGACTGCGGGCGGTCGACCAGCCCCTCCACCGTGAGGCGGAAGTCGTCCCGGTCCACCTCCGGCCGTGGAGCATGATCGCGGATGTAGAAGTCCTCCACCGGCGTCAGCCAGTGTTCGAGGAGCCGGTCCAGAGACGTCTCGGCATTGAACGGGGACTCGGTATGCACAATCAGGGCGGACTGCTTCGCGGGAGCGTCCTGCGCCCAACCGGCTTTCAACAGGAGGCCCGCACCGGCCGCGGCGAGGGTTTCTCGCAACCAGTCGCGGCGGCTCCACCGTGGTCCTTGCCAGTAGTGTTCCACGCACACATCCATCCCTTCCCGGGGCATGAGCACGTTCTCCAGCGGGGCGACGATGATCGGCATCACTGACCTCACCATATCGCATCCGTGCTCACTGTTGAATGCACCGCCTCACCTGCCGGCCATCTGGCTCTCCGCGGGCGTCCTCCAGACGCTCGACAGCCGCCAGGCTCGCCGTAACACTGGCGTCTCCCCCTGAGCCAGTTTCACAACCGGCGATCGGGGGGCGTGAGCCCCCGATCATCCGCATTCTGTTGGATTCGCATCGGTCATGTCCCGGTGATGAAACTGGCTCCTGTGACTCCCAACGCCGTCTGCCGTGACCACGGATCATCCGGACTTTCCTCAAGCCGTCGCCGCCGCACTTCAGCGGGAGCTCCCCTCCGTGCTGCGGTGGTCGGGCGCCATCGCGCGCCAGATGCGGCAGCACGAAATCTCCCTGCAAGGGAAATCCTCCGGCAGCCGCGAGACCGATGCTCTCACGCTTGCCGATCTGACGGTACAGGAGCTGCTGGTGTCGGCCCTGCGCGATGGCGATCCGCTGTTTCGCCGCTGCCGACTGGAGGCGGAGGAGCAGACCGGCGACATTGCCGCGTTCGACCCCGACAGCCCGGTCACGATCGCCATCGACCCGATCGACGGAACGAAACAGTTCCGCGACCGCACCGGCAACGGGTACGCGGTGATGGTCCATGTCCGCACGGTCGAAACGGTCGTCGGGTCGCTGGTGTACCTGCCTGAGAGTGGGCCGCGGGGAGAGTGGGTGCAGGTGTTCGACGGCGTCGTCAGATGCGGTCCCGACGACCTCTCCCGCCCGGCGACGGAGGTGCTGGCTTCCCTGCCCCCGATCCGTGCGGCCGATCGCCGCCGCTCGCGCCACGTCTATCTGATCGGCTTTCAGCGGCACGACCGGGCCCGGGCGGAACTCGTCACCCGGGCCGGGCTGGTCGGCGTTCCGCCGGACGACATGCCGGGGAGCATCTATCCGCTGCTGGCCCGGGGAGAGTTCGCCGGGTCGCTGATCCACTCGCCGAACGTGTACGACTTTCCGGTGTCCTTGCACATTGTTCGGGCGTTGGGGGGGGACGCGGTGTGGGTCCACAACGGCGAGCCGGTCCATTTCCGCCGCACCTGGCTGGATGAGCGGGCGGACATGCTCCGCCTGCCGGACATTGTGGCCTGCGCAGTGGAGGAGGACGTGCGCCGGACGCTGGTCGAGCTGGCGAGGGACTGGAGCCGCGTGCGCTATGAGACGACCTGAGCTGCCCGTCCGGCGGTCCTTGGCGGCCCAGGGGGGCGACGTCATGCCGCGGAACGCTCCGCCGGTCAGAACTTGTAGTTCGGGTTCTTGACGTCGAAATCGAGATCGGTCAACCCGACGTTGGTGCGGAGGTTCATGTAGTAGTAGTCCTCCACGAGTTCGGGCTTGCCGCCGCGGCGCGTCGGGAACGCGTAGTTCTGCACGCGGACGGGTAGATTGGTGGAGGCGTCGATGTACAGCCGCGTCATCTGGTAGGTGACTTCCGGCTGCGGCTTGGAGTGCGAGACCTCAATCACCTTGCAGGGGAGCGTGCCGATCTTCGCGTTGGGGTAGTAGTTGACGGCAACGTCAGTGAGCTTGGTCTCCTTGAGCCACTGTTCGAGGATGATTTCCAGCATCCGCTTCAGTCCGATGGCGGTCACCGGATGGCGGCTCTCCTCCAGGGCCAGCTTCCCGTGTGGATCGAGCGAGACCGTGCCCACCAGCGACGCCAGGCCGACGTCGTGCACCAGCAGATTGCCGTTGTTCTGATCGGGACGGTACAGCACTTCCCGCCCGGCATGAGGCTCCAGGAACTTGAGATACACCGCTTTGGGAGACTCGCGGTACTTCAGCTCCATCCGCGCGGAGAGGAACTTCTTTCCCACCAGTTCCTGTTTGACCAGCGTGGCGGTGTAGTCCTGCACCTGTTCGACGGCGGCCAGGCTCTCGGCGACCATCTTCAGGGCTGGGACGAGCGGATGCTCGGGAGGCGCTTCCTCAATCCGTGCCGCCAGTTGCGGCTCCGCCTTGAGCGGCAGCACCAGCCACCCCACCAGCCCCAGGCCCGCGGCGGCGGCGGCGGATTGCCACAAGAACTTGCGGCGACGCAGGTCCACAACAGGAGTCTGGAATCGGCGGACGGTCATGGTCGATTCGCTCCAGGGTCCTCACTCTCGTCGACAGACGGCCGGCGCGTCAATACGGTCAATACAAGGGACCGCACAATTGGTCCACGGCGCGGCGTCGGGACAGAGTCTCCTCGCGCGAGGAGTCCCCTTCCCTGTTTACCCTCTTCGGCATCACTTCCCCCCTCACCTGTGGCGATTTCGAGGAAAACCGGGCCTCACTACTGCCATCACACGTGCCCCGGTTGCGCAGTTTGCCTGAAACACATCACCGGACAAAAGCGGGAACATCCGTGAGATTCAGAAGTTCCGGCTCATGCGGAGACTTGGAAACCTGCGTCGAGGGAAGAATCTTCGCGAGTGCCCGATCAGGTCGCCCCCGCCCAGAGGGGAAGAGACGTCTCCTCGGCGACGCACCGGCCCGTCACGCCGATCGTTACACTCTTCCTGGACCACTCCCGGCGCCGCTGTCAGACTGACCGCGGCCAGTCACGACACCAGCCGTTCCGGTCGGTTCGCCTTCACCTGGGAACTGGCTCTTTGTTCTTCTGCCGCAAGCGCACACCCCGCCCATGGATGACTCGGCGTTGATTGATGAGGCGGGGTGCGGCACATGGCCGGATTCCGAGTGGCTCCGCCAGTTCCGGCAGAGATTGCGGCGGTGGCACCGGCGGAAGGGGCGGTCGCTTCCGTGGCGGACGCCGATCCCGGAAGGACAGGCCCGGCAGTGGCCCGCCGGGGAACACCCGCGCGAGGCCCCGCTCCCCCGGCGGGATCCCTATCGCGTCTGGGTGAGCGAGATCATGCTCCAGCAAACGACGGTGGCGGCTGTTATCCCGTTCTACGAACGCTTTCTGGCCGCTTTTCCGACGCTCCCCGACCTGGCCGCGGCGGAGGAAGAGACGGTGCTGCGACTGTGGGAGGGGTTGGGCTATTACAGCCGGGCGCGCCACCTCCATCAGGCCGCCCGGGAGGTGGTGCATCGTTACGGCGGTCGACTCCCCGCCAGCGTCGACCAGTTGCAGACTCTCCCCGGCATCGGCCGGTACACTGCCGGGGCGATCGTCTCGTTCGCGTTCGACCGCCCCGCACCGATCGTGGAGGCGAATACGCTCCGGCTCTACAGCCGCCTGCTCGGTCTTGAGGGGAATCCGCGCTCGACCCGCGGCCAACGAATCCTGTGGCGATTCGCCGAGCAGGTGGTTCCTCAGCGCGCGCCGGGGGACTTCAATCAGGCGCTTCTGGACCTGGGGGCGACGGTCTGCACGCCCGTAGAGCCGCAGTGCCCCCGGTGCCCCGTCCGGACGCTGTGTGCCGCGCACGCCGCCGGTCGGCAGCGAGAACTCCCCCGGTCCGCCGAGCGACCGGAACCGCTGGCGGTGACAGAGTGCGTGGTGATCGTGCATCGCGAGGGACGTTACTTGCTGCGGCGTTGTCGGCCGGGGGAGCGGTGGGCCGGCTTGTGGGATTTTCCGCGGTTCGCCGTGGCAGAAGGGGGGCCTCGGAACGACGTGTCGGCGGATGGCGTCGTGCCTCCCCGGTTGAGGGCACAAGCCGCTCGTGCGGTGCTGCGCCTGACCGGTCAGGAGATTGCGATCACGGGGCGGCTGGAGGACTTGAGGCATGTGGTGACTCGTTACCGGATTCGGCTGATTTGCCTGACGGCGGAGCACCGCGGGGGTCGAGCGTCCCGCGCGGCGGAACAAGTGCGGTGGGCGACGTGCGAGGAGCTGGGGGCGCTGCCGATGTCCACCACCGGCCGTCGCCTGGCGCGCTCGTTACAATCACCGTCGGCATGACGAGCGGAGGACGATCCTGACTCGCTCGCGGGGGGACGCCCTCGCCGGAGCACGGAGCAACTGGGTCAGCCTCCTCCTTGCTGGACGTGGGGGCGGCAGTCATACTTCACCGTCGCGCGCGAGGTGTCTGCGCGCGGCCGCCGGCGTCCTCCGGCGCAACCGCCGTCTTGTCCGCTGCACTCTCGTATCCCGTCGCTGGTCTGAGTGGTTCGATGCCCGACGTGTTGACGATCCCACCGTCTGGAGCCTCGCGCGCGGAGATTCGGCGGATCGTCGAAGTGCTGCTGGGAGGGGGACTGGCCGCACTGCCGGACGAGACCGGATATGTGCTCTGCGGCTCGCCGCTGGAGGGAGACGCGATCGGACGGTTGCTGGACGTCTGTCCGACGGCCCAAACGGGATTGTCCTGTCTGGATGGGGAAGCGGCCGAAGATCTGGCGCCGCCGGAGGCCTGGACACCGGCGGCCGCGCGGCTGGCGCGGCGCTGCTGGCCGGGTCCGCTGGTGCTGGAGTTCCCCGCCGATCCCTCCGCCAGTCTGTGGGGTGAGTGGCCCGAACCCGTCCGCCGGTGGCTCACGACCACCGGCCGGGTGCGGCTGTCCTGTTCCGCGCACCCGTTATGGCGCGAACTGTTGCGCGAGCTCCCATGGCCGTTGGCCGCCGCGGTCGCCACCCACGCTCAGCCCACCCAGCGATTCGAATCGATCGCCGACGTCCAGCAGCGCTGCGGCACGGACGTCTCCCTGCTGGTCGATGCCGGCCCCCCCCGGTATCAGGGCCGGGCGACGGTGATGCGGATTGCGGCGGACCACTGCGAACTGACGGAGGAAGGGATCATCGGTCGGTGGACGGTCACACAATTGGCCAGCGAGATTGTGCTGTTCGTCTGCACGGGAAACACCTGCCGCAGCCCGATGGCCGAGGCACTCTTTCGCAAAATGCTGGCGGAACGCTTACACTGTGAGGAGGAAGACCTGCCGGAACGGGGTTATCTGGTCCTGTCGGCTGGTCTGGCGACCACTCCCGGCATGCCTGCCAGCGAACATGCGGCGGCATTGATGCGGGAAGTGGGGATCGACCTGACCGGACATCAGAGCCAGCCCGCCACGGCGGAACTTCTGAACGTGGCCGATCACATCATCACGATGACGAGTTCGCATCGCGAGTCGATCGGCGCACGGTTTCCGGAGATCCTTCCGCGAGTCCGGCTGCTGTCTCCCCACGGCCAGGACATTTCGGACCCCTTTGGCGGCGGACGCGAGGATTACGTCCGCTGTCGAGAGGAAATCCAGACATGCCTGCGGCGTCTGCTGGACCACCTGCTGGCTCCGTCGTCCCAGAGGGAAGAGTTCATCAGGTGAATCGGCCCCGTGGAGGAGATCGGCCGCGACTCGGGGAAGTTGGAAGTACGAGTACCTTCCTGTCATGAAGATCGCGATCGCCAGCGACCACCGCGGCGTCAAACTCAAAGGAGAGATCATCTCCTTGCTCAACGCCTTTGGCCACGAGGCCGTCGACCTGGGGCCCGCCCAGGACGATGAGAGCGTCGATTACCCGGACTACGCATCGCTGGTGGCCCGCGAGGTCTCGCGGGGGGCCGTCGAGCGGGGGATTCTGGTGTGTGGCACGGGCATGGGGATGTGCATCGCCGCCAACAAGTTCAAGGGGGTGCGGGCCGTTACCTGCCATGACGACGTGACGGCCGAAATGAGCCGCCGCCATAACGACGCCAACGTGATGTGCCTGTCCGCCCATTTGATCAGCGAGAAGCTGCTGACGCGGTTGTTGGACCTGTGGCTGCGAACGGAGTTCGAGGGGGGCCGCCATGCCCGCCGCCTCGAGAAAATCGCCGAGATCGAAAAGTCGCAGTCGCTTCCTCCGTCTCAGCCCTGAGGCGATCGGCTGAGTGGTCCTTCCCTTCCCCCTCGCCAGGAAAGTGCAGCTCCCCCCGATGGATCCTCGCAACTGTCGGTTTACGAAGACTCATGAGTGGGTCCGCCTGGACGGCGACGTCGCCACCGTCGGCATCAGTGAGTTCGCCGTCCGTGAATTGACCGATCTGGTATACATCGAACTCCCCCGGCCAGGGACGCGGGTCGAGCAGGGGCAACAGTTCGGAGAGATCGAAAGCGTCAAGGCCGTCAGCGATCTGTACGCCCCCGTGGCCGGTGAGGTGATCGAGGTCAATACACGGCTGGCGGACGACCTGGGGCTGCTCTCCTCCGATCCGTATGGTGCCGGTTGGATCGCCAGCATCCGCGTGACCGACCCGCGCGCCGCCGACAGTCTGCTGGACTACGCCGCCTACGAAGCCCATTGTGCGACCGGGGGGCATTAGAGCGGGCGTTGTTCAGCGATCGCGCCCGCATGGCGCGAGACGGTTTCCACACCACCCGCCGGCACGTGCTGGCGCCAGATCCAACGTCCTCTGCCGTGGAGCAGGGGAGAAGGCCGGGGTGAGAGGTGCGCGAGGCCCCGGGATTTCGACTTCTCACCCAGCCTGCGGCCACCCTCTCCCCCAACGGGGAGAGGGTGTTGGAACTTGCTGACGACGTTCCAGGGGCGCCGGCCGCAGCCTCTCACTCCGCTGCCGATGAGCTGCGTTGGCGGATGGTGCCACGGCGGACGGAGAAGTGATCGTCCCCCGAGAAGACCAGGTGCACCGTGCGGCCGTCGACGCTCATCCACTTGGGAGGGAGGCTGGAGGTCTCCCCCGGACCGACGTCCCATCGCTCGGTGAAGAAAGCGGTCGTCCACGGCCCCCACGGTTCGGGAGCATCATACACGCCGAAGCCCCCGGCGAACCGCGGATCGTCTCCGGGAAGCGTCTGGCACCACAGATAGCGTCCCAGCGCGGAAGAGTAGCTGATCCCGGAACGATAGCAGCGGCCGGGGTGCATGAAGACCGCCGCACGGCGGGAGACATCGTCGCTCCAGGTCGGCCGGCCGGCATCGTCGAACCCGGCAAAGAACTCATACGCGGAACGCTCCCGCAGGCGGTCTTTCGGCACGCGCGCCAGGACCATCCGGTCCGCCGGCCGGTAGGCGCTGTCGTGGTCGTGCGAATAGACGTAAACGAACTCGTCCCGGGCACCGGCGTAGTCGGGACCGAAGTTGAGAAACGTCGGACAGCCGAAGCTCTCGGTCAGCCGCCAGTCGCTCCAGGTCCAGGTCGCGCCGTGGTCGGTGGACCAGGCCAGTTGGGCGTTGCCGGCGTTGCGCGCCCAGAGATAGAGCGTGCCGTCGACCATCAGCAGGCCGCTGGCCTTCTTGCCGCGGACGCCGTCGCCGCGGGTCTCCAGCGCGGGGGCGCGGAGGTTCTCGGCGGTGAAGTCGTCGGGTCCGCCGGAGAGCCGGGCCAGCCCCAGACTCAGCTTTTCGGGGAGGAAGGGTTCAAAACCGCGGCCGTCGCCGTAGGCGGTGTACAGGCGGTCGTCATCGCCCCACGTGAGGGGCCAGTTGTCGCTCCCCCGGGCGCGCCGCACGATCGTCTCGGCCGGCGCCCATGCGATGGCGTCGATCACCGGACTGGGAGGATAGGGGGGGCGGCCGGTCTGACTGGCGGGCGAGGCTGGTTCTGGTTCGCGTCGCTGCCGCCGATCGGTTGTCCCGCCGGTCCGCGCTGCGGCCGCCAGGGGAGTGAGGAACGGCTTGAGGACGTCGTAATGCTCTGCTCCCGGAGACCGCTGCCACGACTGTCCTGCTCGCGCCACCACGAGGTCCAGACTCGGAATCACCACCATCAGGCTGTCGTACAGTCCCCAGGACCAGTAGGCGTCGCGCGGGACTTCGGGCAAGGTTCCGTCGGCGTTGTTCCACCACAGCAGCCCGTAATGGTCCGAGGCGTTGCCGTAGTTCTGTGGATCGACTTCGGGGAGACCGACGACGCTCGGAACAGTGGTCCGCGCCTGCCGCACGAAATCGGCGGAGATGAGCTGCCGCTCTTGCCAGCGACCTTCCCGCAGGTAGAGCAGCCCCAGGCGCGCCATGGCATCGACATTGGCGCTGATGCCCGAGCCGAATTCGCGCCGGGGGATGCCGTTGATGGTCCGTTCGCGGTAGCTGTGGTTGCGCCAGACCAGGTCCGTGCGTTCAATCCCCACGGGGGTGAAGACGCGCTCAAACAAGAGTTCGTCCACGTCTTGCTGATAGGCCAGTGTGACACACTCGGCCAGCCAGTTGGGGCCGCCGTCACTGTAGGCCCAGCGGGATCCGGGGCGGAACGTCAGCCGCGTGTACCCGCCGGGCTTTTCAAAGCCGGCGGTGTGCGTGGCCAGATGCAGGAGGGTGATTTCGTCGAGCCAGCCGGTATTGGCATTGGACTCGGGAGGGACGCCGAACGTGGGATGGCGTTGGCGGGCGTGATCCGTCAAGGCGAGTTTGCCATCGAGCATCGCCAACCCGAGGGCGGTCGCGCCAATGGACTTGGTGGTCGACTTGAGGTCGTACCGCTGTTTGACGTCCCCCCAGGCCAACACCAGCCGCCCGCCGCGGGTGATGTAACCCGAACCGCCGCCGGTGAGGGCATACTCGCGGGCTTGCTGGAGCAGCCGCTCGTCGAGTTGCGCCTCCGCAGGGGAAATAGTCTCCCACGAAGACCCCGGCCAGTGCTCGGCCTCGACGCGGGGAGACGTCAGCTCTCGCAACGCGGCGTAGAAGACGGGATCATCCTCAGCCCCCGCGAAGGGGAAGGGGAAGGTCTGATTGTGTTGTTTCAATATCAGCCCATAGCCAGCGCCGTTCGCTGCTGTGACACGGAGGGCGGCTACCGCCTGCGCGCCGACCTTGTCGTCTTCGTTGCAGACGATCGGCTTGCCGAAACGCCGGAGCGCTGCGAGACGCGCGGGAATCTCCTCCACCTTCGTCCCATTCCAGTGGGGAGTCAGGAAGTCGCACGCCTCCGCCACCTCGGGATGAATCCTGCCGTCGCCGTCACCGCTCGCCGTGACGAGCAGACCCGGAACCGTTTCGCGGGCCAGCCGGATCAGTCCCGCTTGCCCCCGGGGATCACGAATCACCTCATGCACGAATCCCCGGTGGGGATACTCGTTGGCGATCTCCAGGAGCACGTGGGTCCATTGCCGGTCCTGAATCCACCGGGCGACGTTCACGATCCCCCTCCGGACGGCCTGTTCATCCCGAAGTCTTTTCGACTGCCGCTGGTAGTAGCAGCCGAGGATCACCACCAGCCCCTGCTCGTCACACGCCCGAATGACCCGCTCGACGCGGGCCAGGTATTCGGGCCGCACGGCTCCGTCCGGCTCGAACGCCGAATTGACCGCCCCTTCATACCCCGGCATGCCCCCTTGCAGGCAGAGTGTGAATGCATTGATGCCGTGGGCGGCGTAACTGGAGAGGGCGGCCAGGAACTCGTCGGTGTTGGCGTCGGGATCGAACTCGGGGCGGCCGCGGTCCTCGAACGTGGCATTGACCATCCGCACATTCATCAGCAGCCCCTCGGCGGGGGAACCGGGGTTCGTCGGCCGGCCGTTGATGTGCCAACGGCCGGATTCGCTCGTGACCCGTGTGGCAGCCGCCAGACCGTTCCCGCTCCAAGCGGCGAGCAGGAGCAGAAGTACGACCGGTCTCGAAGGGACGAATGTTGAGCGGGGAGCAGGGGGCGTCATGCGGGGCCTGAGGTCGCAGCCGGGGGAAGTGTGCACAGCCCTGGGTCAGTGCGCGACAAACGCCCGCCGATCCGTCATCCCTCTCTCCCAGCGGGGCGGCGGAGCGGTCTTCCGGCCGCGCAGCCGTTGAGGGGGGCGTTCCACCGCTCATGGTGCCCCACACTCAATGCTTCGGCAAGCCAGCCCCAGGGCTTTCGCTGCATTTATCACGCAAGAGCCAGTTCCACAACTGGCGAGCGGAGGGCGTGAGTCCCCCGATCACCCGGATCCCGGTGGACTCGCTTCGGTCATGTCCCGAATATGAAACTGGCTCAAGGAGGGCGCTGTCCAAGAGGGCCTCACAGGCACGGCTGGCAAGCCAGCCGGCGAAAACGGGAGCCTTGACCTGTCTTGAATCAACCCCACGCCCGGAAGCGAGGCCGCATCTGACCCGCGCCGAGGCACACCCGCAGCGTTCCGAGCGGCTCGCTCCCCTGGAACCACGTCGTTCCCAGTTCCCAGGCCGCGACTCCGCGCAGGTAAGGGCCCTGCCTGCGCATGGTCCGTCATCCTCCGCGACCTACGAGGCGACGCGCTGTGGCGATGTCGAGGTGGCGGTCTCTCCCCCGGACAGGTGGAGTTTGAGAAACCGCTCGCCTTTCGTGTCGTAGAAGTACAGCAGTCCCTGATCGGCCGCCCAGATGGCGCTCAGTTGCACCAAGCGCGGCCCTTGGACGATGAACTGTCGTCCACACTCCTGCCCGTCGCGCCAGAGGGGCGATTCGCGGAGGAGCGATTGTTCCGGCAACAGATTCTCCTTCGCACACAACGTCTGGTGGACGAAGTTCCGCAGTTCGTCCAGACTGGTGAGAGCGGGAGCGCGGTCGGACATGGAGCGGGAGATCACGGAGGGAACGTCGTGGAGCGGCACCCAACGGGGCCGGTTCCTGGGCAGCAGGGACCGGCCGCTCCTCCGGTATCGTCTCCCTCCCACGCGGGGCTTCTCCCCACCCTCCGACGCCTGCCCAGCCCGCACAACGGGACGCATCCGAGGAATCGATACATCAGCCTTCCGCGGGAAGTCTGGAGCATCGAGCGAATGTTCTCTGCCGATTCCTTCGCGCCCGCCCCGGCGCAGCCGCCCCCCCCCTCAGAATCCGCATCCGCCGAACATTTTGAATTCCATGACCGCTCACCGTGATCAGAACCGCCGGGCGTGGGATCATCTCGCGGCCACGGGGAGTCAGTTTGCCCGCGTCGCCACCGACGAGGAGTGCGCCCGCCCGCTGCAAACGCTCGATTCCCGGGGCTGGCTCCCCTCCTCCGTGGCAGGAATGCGCGTGCTATGCCTGGCGGCCGGAGGCGGATGGCAGGCCATTCTGTACGCCGTTGCGGGTGCCGAGGTCACGGTGGTCGATCTGAGTCCCGCGATGTTGGCGCTCGACGAGCGCGAGGCCGCCCGCCGCGGACTGACTGTCCGGACCGTGCAGGGGTCCATGGAGGACCTCTCGTTGTTCCCCGCCGCGAGCTTTGACATCGTGCACCACCCCGTCAGCAGTTGCTACGTCCCCTGCATCACCGACGTGTATCGCGAAGTGGCCCGCGTCCTCACACCGGGTGGTCTCTACATCAGTCAGCACAAGCAACCCACCAGCCTGCAAGTGGTCGGCCGGGACCGCCGCGATCGTTACATCATCGGGATCGACTACTATCACGAAGGCCCCCTCCCCGCCGTCCCGGATACCTCCTACCGCGAAGCCGGCACGGCGGAATACCTGCATCGTTGGCAAGACCTGATCGGCGGTTTGTGCCGGGCGGGCTTTGTGCTGGAGGACCTGGTGGAGCCGCGCCGCGGGGATGTACGGGCCAAGCCGGGGCATTTTCGGCATCGCGGCCTGTGGGTTCCCCCCTTCGTGCGTCTGAAGGCCCGCCGCGTGGCCCACCAGGACCCGCCCGTCTCGCCTCCCAAGCTGTGGACCCCCGACGGCAACGACCTCGGCGAGAACGTCCCCCCCGCGAACGGTCTCGCATACCCCCCATTCCAGGCTTGACCCCCAAGCCTGAGTCCCCTGGTTCACGAACGGGTTGGCCCACGAGCGAGGGGTGGGCGTTGTCGGCGCGGTGGGCGAACCTACAATGGCAGGACAGATGTCCATCGGCCTACCGGACCATCGCTCATGGATCGCCCCGCCACGCTCGGCCAACTACGCAACTCGGGATACCGCTCCGTGCCGGTTCAGGAGGAGATGCGACGAAACCTGATCCGCCTGCTCCGGGAGGGGAGGCCGCTGTTTCCGGGGATCATCGGCTACGACGAAACTGTCATCCCCCAGGTCGTCAACGCCATCCTCTCCCGCCATGACATGCTGTTTCTGGGGCTGCGAGGACAGGCCAAGACGCGGATGCTGCGGATGCTGACGCAGTTCCTGGACGAGGCCCTGCCGATCGTCGCCGGGTCCGAGATTCACGACGACCCCTTCGCCCCGCTCTCCAAATATGCCCGCGACCGCATCGCCGTCGAAGGGGATGACACACCCATCGAGTGGATCGGCCGCGAGGAGCGGTATCACGAGAAGCTCGCTACGCCCGACGTCACCATCGCCGATCTGATCGGTGAAGTGGACCTCATCAAGCACGCGGAGGGGAGGTATCTGTCCAGCGAGGACGTGATGCACTTCGGCCTGATTCCCCGCAGCCACCGCGGCATCTTCTGCATGAACGAACTCCCCGACCTGGCCCCCAAAATCCAGGTGGGTCTGTTCAATGTGCTGGAGGAGCGGGACGTCCAGATTCGGGGCTTCACGGTGCGGCTGCCGCTCGATTTGTGCCTGGTCTTCTCCGCCAACCCGGAGGACTACACCAACCGGGGACGGATCGTCACCCCGCTCAAGGACCGCATCGGATCGGTCATCCGCACGCACTATCCGCTGACGCGCGAACTGGGCATGCGGATCACGCAGGAAAATGCCTGGACCGACCGCGCAGGGGGAATCCCGGTGCGTGTCCCGTTGTTCCTGCAACAGATCATCGAGGAGACCAGCCGCCTCGCCCGCAGCAGCCCGCACGTCAATCCTTCCAGCGGCGTCAGCGTGCGGATGTCGATCGCCAACTACGAAAACGTCGTCTCCAACGCCGAGCGCCGCGCGCTGCGGCTGGGAGAGTCCGTGGCCGTGGCCCGGCCCGCGGACCTCCACGCCATTGCTCCCAGCACCCGCGGCAAGATCGAGCTGGCCATGACCGAGGAGGTCGGCGAGGAGGACCGGCTGATTCATCGCCTGGTCGAGGAGGCGACCAAGAACGTCTTCGACCAGTCCCTCTCCCCGCGGCAGTTCCGTGAGGTGGTCGAATTCTTTGAAGCCGGCGGACGGTTGGAAATTGGCAGCGAGGAGTCGGCGGAAGAGATGCTCCACAAGCTCGATGAGCTGCGGGGCTTCCGGCGTCAGATCGACAAACTGGCGGCGGAGATGGAGCCGGAACTGGCCACGGGACCGACCGCCGCGGGACTGACGGCGGCCGTGGCGGAATTCGTGCTCGACGGCCTGTACGCACACAACCGCGTCAACAAGAAACCGACGGCCGGAGGGAGGCAATATGGCCACTGAGTCTCCCCGAAGGGACAGACAATTGTTCGCCGCCGACCCGGCACACAGCCGCACGGGGACTTGACGCATGACCGCAGACCCGCTGACGCGCGAGCTGGTCGAGCGCATCCGCCGCGGCGAGGCGGCGGCCTGGAAGGAGTGCATCGACCGTTATGAGGGTCGGCTGCTGGCGTTTGTGAACAGCCGCGTCAGGAACCACGCCGTCGCCGAGGAGCTGGTGCAGGAGACGTTTCTGGGGTTTCTCCGGGCGTTGCCGAATTACAACGACCAGACACCGTTGGACGCCTTTCTGTTCGCCATCGCAGCGAACAAGTTGACAGACCACCTCCGCCGCGAAGGGCGGCGGCCGACGCTGCCGCTCGTGGCCGGCGACTCTTCTCAACCGGGGGGGGAGATTCCCGGTGCTGATCGCGCGGCCTCGAGCCTGGTCCGCAGCCAGGAGCGGCGGGCAACCGAGGAAGCCGTTTTAGCAGCGTGTTTGCAGGAATGGATCCTCCGCTGGCAAGAGCGCGGCGAATGGGAACGCCTGAAGTGTGTGGAACTGTTGTTTGTACGGGGCTGGTCGAACAAGGACGTGGCTGGGCGGCTGGGAATCAGTGAACAGGCCGTGGCAAACCACAAGCACTTTGTCCTCGACAAGCTCCGCACTGCCGCCCGGAACGCCCGCTTCGAGCTGGATCATCTTCCGGGAATCGTGACAGAATAGCCCCCGCCGGGCTTGCCCCGGAGTCGTGGGGAGCGTCTAATCCTCTTGCAGTCAGCAGACAACCTTGCCAGGTTGCGAATCTCGTGACGCCGGGTTGCCTGCCAGGATGGTCCGTCCCTCTCCGGGATGAGTCGATCGACCTGGGGTGCTTTCGGGCACTCTTGATCGCTTAGCAACGTCACCTGTCACGGCCCGCAGGGGCCGCATTTCCTACGGGCCGGTGAAGCGGCGGGCAACCACGTCCGTTCCCCGTGCACTTGCCCGGCAGGGGGGCGTCGCGACGGGAACGGCAGGACACGAGTGAGGCGTTGTTTTTCGCGGAACGGAACGACTGGGGCGTCACGCCGCGTGACGCCGACGGACCGCGGGGAGCAGCGCAGATTCTGGAAGGTGTACGAGTAATGGCTCAAGGTCGCATCAAGAAGTTGACCAACAAGGGATTCGGCTTCATCGCCACGGATATGGGAGAACTCTTCTTCCATGCCTCGGCCGTGCAGGGTGTCGCCTGGGAAGACCTCAGCGAAGGGCAGCGCGTGGAATTCAACATCGGCAGCGGACCGAAGGGACCGCGCGCCGAGCAGGTGAAAGTGCTCGACTGACCGCCGCCGGACCACCGCCGTCGGCCGCAGACGTGGCGACGGCGGAACGGTCAGGGCGTGGTTTTCGGCCTCCGGTTGGCTCGCGAGGAGAGGCTGCGCGCGGAGCGTGCAGGGCCTGTCGCGCTCTCACTCTGCGGCAAGACCCATGCGGGGCCTGTCGGCCACCCGCCAGCCCGCCCGCCATCCCGACATTGTGACGGCCAAACGCTTTCGGGTATGGTTCCGTCTCGATCGAACAGGGAGGCGGCCAGATGGTTCATCGTGCGCGATGGCTGGTGGGAGTCGTGGGAATCTTCGTGGGGGCAGGGACGGCATCCTTGATCTGTGCTCAGTCCGGCGGTTCTGGCGAGGCCGCATCCGCACCCATCGCCATCGAACTCTGCTTCCTCGACGGCGCCGGCACACCCCCGGCGCAGGAGGCGGTCTCGCTCCGGATCACGGCGGATGGAGCCGTCTGGATTCCCGCGGACGACGGCCGGACGCTGATGCTTGCCGAGCGGTTGCCGCCGCGACAGTTGCAGGACCTGCGCCAGGAAGTGGTCCAGCAAGGGGGACTGGAGCAGCTCGATTGGCGTCGGTTGCAAGCGACGTTGAAGCAGGCGTGCCGTTCGGCGGGCTTGTCGTCCCGCGTGGAGGGGGCGGGAGTGACGATCATGCGCGTTGCCGGGCCGCGGGGCTTCTACGAGGCGCGCATCGAGGCTCTCTCCCTGATGGCGGCCCGCTTCCCGGACCTGGCCGAGGTGCAGCGTCTGTTCCACGTTCAGCTCCGCCTGCAGAACATTGCCGCCGTGGCCCGTGCGGGAGGGGAACAAGCCTGTCTGCCCCTGGTGGAACTCGCCAACCGGACGTTTCGCCAGTTGCATCCGGATCAGCCGCCGCTGACGGCGCGCGATCTGGCGATGGTGCGTCGGCTCGACACCGGCAGCCGCTACGTGCAGTTCTACCGCCGACCGGCAGAAGGAAAGGGGGAACTGCTCGTCTCCCTGTTTGAAGTCCCCGGCCAGCCGCCGCGCGTCAGCGTGCTGGAACTCCCGGCCGGCGAAACAACGCCGCACCTGCGATAACCCTGGGGAGCGAGCGTACGTCCGGCGCTGCGCCGTGAGCCGGCCCCGGTACGGCCACGACCACGGTCAAGGGACGCCGATGGCCGCTCATCCCGCGATGCTGGTTCGCGCGGCGGTGCCAACCCCCATCTCGACGCGCGGCAGACTGTGATAGTGGCACAGGGCGACGGCGAAGGCATCGGCGACATCGTTGGGTTCGAGCACCGACTTCAGCCCCAATTCCCGGCGGATCGCCCCCTGCACCTGTTCCTTGGTCGCCTTGCCGCTCCCCGTCAGCAGCCGTTTGATCTGCCGCGGTGTGTAGTGGACGATCGGCACGCCGGCGTCCGCGGCGGCGAACAGAATGGCTCCCCGGGCATGGGCCATCAGCACCGCGGTCTTGGGGTGAGCCGCGTGAGAAAACACCTGTTCGATGGCGACCGCTTCCGGACGGAACTCCCGCAGCACCTCGCGCACCCCCTGGCCGATTTCATGCACCCGTTCGGCGAGAGACAGTCGCGGTGAGGAGCGGATCACCCCCCCTTCCATCAACCGCGGTCCGGCGGGACTCCGTTCCAGAACCGCGTAGCCGGTCCGTTGCAGACCCGGATCGATGCCGAGGTACCGCCGCACAAGCGTCCCTGCGATGGCGTTGCCGACTGCGAAGCCCATCCGTGGCCTTTGTTCCGCGGCCTCCTGCCGCCGCAGGCACCATACCATCTGGCGGCGAAATGCCAAGCTCCGAACGCGTCGGATCAGGCCGCTTTGGCCTCCCGCACCGACTCGAACAGGACGGTGGAGAGGTAACGCTCTCCGGAATCGGGAAGGACGACGACAATCGTTTTGCCGGCAGCCTCTGGTCGCCGCGCCACCTGGAGCGCCGCCGCCATCGCCGCTCCGGAGCTGATCCCGCAGGTAATCCCCTCCTCCCGCGCCAGCCGCTGGGCAGTGAGGATGGCCTCGTCGTCGGTGACGGTGACGATCTCGTCGATCAGGCTGCGATCGAGCACATCGGGAACAAACCCCGCCCCGATCCCCTGAATCTTGTGCTTGCCCGGCGAACCGCCGGAGAGGACCGGACTGGCGGCCGGCTCCACGGCGATCGAGATCAACGGCCGGTTGAGCTTCTGCTTGATGAACCGCGACACCCCCGTAATCGTCCCACCGGTCCCCACCCCCGATACGAGAATGTCAATCCGCCCGGCGGAATCGTTCCAGATTTCCGGTCCGGTGGTCTTGAAGTGGATGGCAGGATTGGCGGGGTTCTTGAACTGTTGCGGCATGAAGAATCCCGGCCGCCGCGCCAGTTCCTCTGCCTTGGCAATGGCCCCCTTCATCCCGTCGGCGCCGGGGGTCAGGATGAGTTCCGCCCCGAACGACCGCAGCATCATCCGCCGCTCCAGAGACATCGTCTCGGGCATCGTCAGCGTCAGCGGATAGCCACGGGCTGCGCAGACAGACGCCAGCGCAATTCCCGTATTCCCGCTCGTCGGTTCCACGACCGACATCCCCGGCCGCAGCAGTCCCCGCTCCTCCGCGTCCCAGATCATCGCCGCGCCGATGCGGCACTTGACGCTGTAAGAGGGATTTCGCCCCTCGATCTTGGCCAGCACGGTCGCCCTCAAACCTTCCGACAGACGGTTGATCCGGACCAGCGGCGTGCGGCCGATTGACTCCGAGTTGTCACGAAACACAGGCATGGCGCCTCCTTGCGCACGGTGGGACGACGGAGAGGACCACGGAACCAGTACCGCCGTTCCGGAAGAGTGGCTGCGGGCTGCTTCCGGAGGGGGCGCGGGTCCGCCTCCCCCTGCGCATCGACGGATCACTCCTCTCCCCTTCAGCAATGGTCTTGCGACCAGCAAGACCCGCCTGATCTTCGCAGAACCACCCATCACCCCAACTTGCCGGGTCTCCCTGGTTGGGGTTCCCTCGTCAGGCGGAGCACCCACCACCATCTCGCTCCTTCCCTCACGGATTGGCCGAGTCTCGGATGACTACGGGGGGATGCTCCTGAGTTCCGGCTGAGTGGGGTACCCACGGGAGCGGCGCCTTCCCGCCGGACCTCCCGTCCCTCCCCTGGATTTCGCCCGCTGGCTCGGCGGTGTTCGCTTGAAGCATCGGCAACAACGCCGCTTCAAGCAATGCGGCCAGACGCTCCTCTCCCCGCGGGGTCAGATGGATGGCATCTCCCAGATAGTCATCTGTGGGAGGGATCTCCGCATAGGCGTCGACGAACGGCGCCGCATGCCGATGGGCAAACTGCCGGAGGGTTTCGTGGAGATAGCGGCCCCACTCGATCAAGAGCTCCTGGCGCTCCGGGCTGGCCCCCAGTTCGCGGCGGACCTCCTCGGGGGCGTCGGGATGAGCCGCCATCGCCTGAGTGCACACCACCAGCCGCGCGGGGGTCTGGGCCGCCAGTTCCGCAAGCTGCTCCAATCGATCCTCAAATCGCCGCTTCCCAGCGATTGTGAGCGTCAACGGAGCGGAGGACGGGGGGACAAAGCGGGGCGCGGGGGGAAAGAGGCGGTAGCGCACCAGTCCGTACAGGCTCGACTGTGCCAGCAGGCGTTCCCAGGCGGCGGGACGCGGCGGCAGGAGTTCCGGCTCCTCTTGGGAACTCACCTGCCGCAGGTCGTTCCAACCCAGATACAGCACCACCACGTCCGGTTGCAGCGGCTGGATTCGTTCCTGATACCGCACCAGCACCTGCCGGAGATCGTATGACGGCACAGCACCGTTCAACACCTCGACGGCCAGTCCGCGCTCCCTCAGCCGCTGCTGCAACAGTGCGGCCGCACACTCATCGTCGCTGACCAGATACCCGAAGGCCGCGGACCCGCCAAGAAGTGCGACTCGTCGTGTGCCGGCCGGTTTGTTCCGCGTCACCTCCGGCCCCCGCAGACCCTGCGCGTTGATCGACACCGACAGGACCCGCGACCGCAGGCGGTAACCCGGACTCAACTCGAAGCCATTCACCGGATGCGGCTGAAACATCAGCACCGACGCGGCATAACAGGTCGGCGTCAGGCCCTCGGCCGTCAGATACAGACGCAGTACCCCTTCCCCCAGCAACAGACTCAGCAACATTCCCAGACCCGCGGCAGCCAGCCGGCGTCGCCAGCGGCGTTCCGTCGGGGGTCTCCGAGGTGCTTCGGTCAAGGGTCGCCTGCAACCGGACATCGTCAGGGGGCGCGCCCATCATATCCGGCTGTGTGTGCCGACCGAAGCTCCACCACCTTCGGACCGCGAGCATCCCCCGGCGCCCGCTGCCAAAGCTCAAACCGTCCCCGTCGCTCCCGCGGTTCAAAGGACCGTTCGAGGTAGACCTGGAGCGGTGCGTTACGGTGTCGCACCGGCGCCTGACCGCGATCCACCACCAGCAGCGGCCGCTCGCAGTGCTCCAGGGCCTCAATCACCGCCCGCTGCTGGCGAGGATTCAACAACACTTCCCAGAAGGTGGCGTTGAAGGTGGTCGGCGGGTTCAGACCGGTCCACAGGTACAGACTGCAACAGCCGGTCGGCGAGGCCATGAACGTCTCCGCCTGTTGCTGCAACCGGTTCACCAGCCATCGCCGCTCGGCGACCTCCTCCGGCGGCAGCCGCAGCCACTCGGCTCCGGGCAGCCCCAACGGCTGACACGCGTTCCAGGCGTGGGTCTGCTGCACGTCGCGGCACGCCGCCGTCAACAGCACCAGCGTCCCCCACCCTACAACCAGCGGCCGCAGGATCGAGCCGCCCCACCGCGGACACAGCCGCAAGCGATGACTCAGGTCAGAGACACCCACCAGCAGCACCAACAGCGCCGGGAGCGTTCCGATGGCCGCTTGCGTCCCGGGTGTTGGATACATCCCCAGCGGCTGGAGGATTGCCGATGCGCACAACAAACGTCTGGCGAAGTCAGACTCGCCGCTGGTCGTGCCGGATGGCCGCGGCAGCAACACCAGCCACGCTAGAGGGGTGACACCGGCTGCCAGTAGTCCCGCCCCTCCGCGGTCCGTCAGACCGTGATCGATCGGGTGCCAGCTTTCGGTGAAGGCTCGCAGCGCCGTGAGGAGGAGCAGCAGCGGACACATCCATAGCGCTGTCAGCCGCGCCCGTTCCGATCGCCGCGAGAGGAACGCCAGTCCCAGGGCTACCGCCGACCACCCCACACTCCCCGCCGGCAACGGAGGGTGGTGGTAAAAGAGGTCCAAAAACCCCCGATGCTGACCGACCAGTCCATACCAAAGTCCGGCTGGCGAGGTCCCTTCGACGAGGGGGACGGCGGCGAAGACCACCCCGGTCCCTCCCGCCGCCACTCCGAACCAGAGGAGTCTGCTCCCGTGCCACTCCCGTCGTTCGGAGTCCCCGGTCGAATCGTCGCCGGCCCGCTGGCCCCCCCAGATTTGGAGCGCCAGCCCGAGGCAGCCGCAGACCACTGCGACCGGGAGCGCGGCCCCGTCCCATGAGGCGATGTGCCTGCCCGCCAGGGCGAACGGCAGACTCGCCGCAGCAATGATCAGCACGCCTCCCATCAGTGCCCTCCACAGCCTACGCGGCTGAGAGAACACCAGCGCGAGGATGACTGCCAGGCCGCTCAACAGACCGAGATTGAGTTTGATCAGGCTCAGCGTGCCGGTGAGGACTCCCAGCAGAACCGCCATTCTCCGCGTGGGCAGCAGGTTTCCCTGGTCCGGCGCCGAACCGAACCACAGGACTCCCCACATGAGCGGGAGTGCCAGTTCTTGTGGATGGGCCGGTTCCAGGCCCAGCCGGTCGAGGTGCAGCCATGCGGCGGCGATCGACGCCATCGCCAGCCAGCGCCGGCCGGTCAGTCGATGCACGATCCCCCCCACGAGCCAGGCGGACAAAAGCCAGGCCGCCCACGTCTTCCACCGGGCGACGTCATGCGTCACGGGGACCTGGAACAGGCGATGCCAGGCACCCTCCAGGGCGAAATAGGCCGGTCCGTACTGCGAATAGGTCTGGTCGTAGAGCGGATGTCCGGCCAGATACGTGCGCAGCGACAGCAGGACGTACCCTTCGTCATCGTAACGGGCCATCGAGCTGAAGAGTTGACAGAACCCGGCCCAGCCGAGGGCAGGCAGCAGGATCCACACTCCGACGAGGCTCCAGTCCGTGCGCGGCGCGGCGGCGGCTCCTTCCTCAGCAGCGGCGAAGTGCGGAACAGAGGGAGAGGCAGTCGTCGCGAGGGGCATAGTGAAGGGGGAGTGTGTGGGAACCGCGCGCTCTCAGCCCGCCGGACACCCGGCCTCCTCCATCTCGATGGTCTCGCAGTTCATTTCGCAAAACTCTCCCGTCGGACTCATCGAGCGGGCATGCCGCAACAGCTCCAGCAGATCCCCGTCGAGTTCGGTGGGGCGCTCGTCGGCGAGACTCGTCCCGGTTTCCCGCGCGACGAGAAACTTCGGCCGCCCGCGTACCTGGTCGTAAATCCGCACGATGTACTCTCCGAGCACTCCGATGCCGAGGGCGTTGATGGCCCCGAAAAACGAAGCGGTGATCACGCTGGAGGCCCAACCCGGTGTGGCAATCTCGAGCACCAGCTTGTGATACAGGCAGAACGTCGTGCTCGCCGCACAGACGAGCAACGAGAGACCTCCCAAACCGTAAAACAGCCCCAGCGGCGCCCGCGAGAATGAGAACAAGGCGGACTTCGCCAGCCGCACCAGTCCCGCCAGAGTCACCCGTGGGCGGCCGTCATAGCGCGGCAACCGCGCCACCGGCACGCCTCGCTGGGCGAAGCCGACCCAGCCGCGCAGCCCCGGGAAGTAACGATCCTGCTCCGGCAAATCGGCCACCAGCCGCGCCACGCGGCGGTCCATCAGTCCGAAATTCCCGGCGTCGCGTGGAAATGGAGTCAACGAACAGGCATTCAGGAGCCGGTAAAAGAGCCAGAAGAGGGCCCGTTTCCACGCCGCCTCGGGACGTCCCTGCCGCACGGCATAGACGACATCCGCCCCCTCGCGCCACGTCTGCACCAGCGCAGGAATCGCCTGGGGATCGTCCTGGAGGTCAGCATCCATGACGATCACGGCGTCGCCGTCGGCGGCTTCCAAACCCGCTTGCAACGCCGCCTGGTGGCCGAAGTTCCGGGACAGATGCACCACCCGCGTTCCAGGATGGCTACGGGCGAGTTGGTCCAGCACTTCGGCACTGCCGTCCGTGGAGCCGTCGTTGACGTAGATGATCTCTGACCGGCAGCCGGTCTCGGCCAGGCCCTCCCGCACCAGACGGTCCAGGCGCTCCAGGACGGCCGCCTCATTGAACACCGGCAGGACCACCGAGACGACCGTTTCATCCGCAGGGGGACGGACAGGTGCAGGAGGAGTCATGAGTCTGAGCAGTTAGGAGGGGGTGTCAGTGCATCAAGCCGGGAGGGGGGTCGCGAGGCGACGGCCGGCAAAGCGGAACGAAGACGCCGATCGAGAGACTGAGTGAGTCAGGGCAGAGCACACGGTTTCCGGCCGCGACGCACCGTCTGCCGCCGGTGATTCACCCCTTCCTCCCCTCTCTCTGCCTGGGCCTCCAACACGCGCACCGGAGGGACGTTGCCCGGACACCACGCCGTTGCATGTCGCCTTGTGGCAACGCTAGGTCATGCCGCGAGCCGTGCGGGAAAAGATTGTCCGCCCCGTTCGAGAAACGCAGCGCCGACCTCGGAACCGACGGGCTGAGAACGGAAGCTGTCGCGTTCCGCGGGGCCGGTTGATCCCAGGGAGCCGTCCCTGCCGACGACAGCGGATGGGGGAGCAGAGCGGGGAGAATCGGTTCTGAGGGGGAGTGGAGGCGTCACTTCCCTCGCACCCGCTCGCCGAGCATCTGTTCCGCGGAGTTCCACCCCAAAGCCACGGACCCCGAGGGACCGCGGACCGACAGCACGCCGGCTTCGCGACTGGTGCGCTCCACCTCCACGACCGTCCCGATCTCCAGGTGTGACTCGCTGAGATAGCGCAGAAAGTCCGGGTCCTGATGCAGCACCCGCAGGAGTCGAAAGCGGTCCCCCGGCTGGCAGACCGTCAGCGGCAGGGTGGAGGTTCCGCGGCCGCGGAGCTGGCCGTCGGCCGCCGGGATCGGATCGCCGTGCGGGTCGGAGATCGGACGCCCTAGGAACTCATCAATCCGCTCGATCAACCGATCGCTGACGGCGTGTTCCATGTGTTCCGCTTCCTCGTGCACTTCGTCCCAGGTCATGCCCAGCGTCTTGACCAGGAACAGCTCAATCAGCCGGTGACGGCGGAGCATCCGCAGCGCGAGTGTTCGTCCCGAGCGGGTCAGTTGCACCCCTTCGTAGGGGCGGTACTCCACCAGGTCCGACTCGGCCAGCGCTTTGAGCATGCTCGTCACCGTGCCGGGAGAGACGCTCAGCCGCGCAGCGACTTGCCCCGTCGTCACCCAATCGGTTCCCGCCTGATGACTGATCTGGAGGATCGCCTTGCAGTAGTTTTCGACCGTCAGGCTGGGCATGGGAGGGGGAAGGGTGAGAGTGAACCGGGGCGCGGCGGGAATCGGGACGTGGGAACGATCGGACCTCTCCGCCTAACCGTGAACCTGAAGGACCCGCTTCACAGCCCGCGCCAGCCGCTGCATCCCTTCGCGAATCCCCTCCGGAGTCTGCACGCCGAAACTGAGCCGCATGTGCTGACGCGGACGTTCCTCCACCGGGCCGGCAAAGCACAGTTCCCCGGGGACGTATATCACTCCCTGCTGGTGGACGGCTTCCCGGAAGAGGGGGCTGTCGAAGCCGGTCTGGACCGTCTCCGGCAGGGACATCCATACGTACAACCCGCCGTGGGGACGCACCCAGCTCACGCCCGGAATGCCCGCAAAGTGCTCCTCGGCCGCCTCCAGCATGGCGTCCCGCTTGATGCGATAGGCCGCGCAAACCTGCTCCACGTGGGCCGCGTACAGCTCGGATTCCAGCACGTTCGCCAGCAGATGCTGGTTGAAGTTTGCCGAGCCGAAGTCCTCGTTCCCCTTTCGCGCGCACAGGGCCTTGTGCAGCACCGGCGGGACGATCCCAAACCCCACCCGCAGCCCCGGGGAGAACGTCTTGGAGAAAGTTTGCGTGTAGATGACCCACTCGCCGCCGGAGTCGTCGCAGCCCCAGATGCTGGGATGGACCGGTCCGTCGTACCGCAACTCGCGGTAAGCGGCGTCCTCCAGGATGTAGATGCGGTGAGAGCGCGACCAGCGGCGGGCGATCTCCACCAGGGCATGCCGACGCTCAGTGGAGAGGCTCAACCCCGCAGGGTTGTCGAAATCGCTGACGACGTAGATCAGCTTGACCCGCTCCAGCCGCCCCACGGCGTCCAGCGCCGCCAGGGTCTCTTCCAGCCGGTCCGTGTCGAGTCCCTCCGCATCGGTGGGAACGCTCACCGCCTCCGCCCCCACCCCTTCCAAGGTCCCCAGGAAGACGAAGTAGGAGGGACCGGCCACGAGGCAGATGTCCCCCGGATCGAGGAGCACTTCGCAGACGAGCGAGAGCATCTGCTGGGAGCCGGTGGTGACCAGCAAGCGGTCCGGCGAGAGGCCGCATGTCTCCGGCGTCGCTCCTTCCAGCCGGGCGACATACCGGCACAGGAGCCGCCGCAGCCGTTCCGAACCCTCGGTGGTGCCGTATTGCAGGGCCATCCGGGCTGCCGCCGGGTCGCCGAGAATCCGCTCCACGGCGGCGTGTGTTTCAGGGATCGGGAGCGTCGCAGGATCGACCAGCCCCGCCGCCAGTGAAATCACCTGCGGATTCTCGACCGCCTGCTGCATCAGAAAGCTGATCGCCTGACCGCGCGCAGCCTGAGACCGGCGGCTCAGCCGCAGCGAGGGAGCCACTTTCAGCGTTCCGGCCGTCATCGTCACAGCCCCGGTCCTGACCGCCGGGAGATCCCGGAGGTTCCTCAGGAATCATTGCCGATCCATCTCCCCTTGGAAAGTCCCGCCGTCGCTGGTCCGGCAGGGTCACCCCGTTGATTTCCCCGGCTCCCCGCGACATCCTTGCGTCACCCCCCTCTGGGACGAGGATCGATGTTCTCACCGAGCAGCCTGACATCGCCCCGTGCGGCCTATGTGCACGTCCCCTTTTGCCGGCGGCGGTGCGGGTACTGCGACTTCACGCTGGTGGCCGGACGGGACGACCTGATCGACGGCTATTTGACCGCGATCGAGCAGGAGCTGTCGCGGCTGGAAACGCCCCGCCCGATGGAGACGCTGTTCCTCGGCGGAGGCACTCCCACGCATCTGCCGGCGGCGGCGCTCCGACGGCTGCTCGCGATTGTGGCGCGGTGGCTCCCTCTCCAGCCGGGAGGTGAATACAGCGTGGAGGCCAACCCCGCCGGCCTCGAGGAGACCCGCCTCGAAGTCCTGGCAGAGGCGGGGGTCAACCGCGTCAGTCTGGGCGTACAGTCGTTTCACCCCCAGCATCTGGCGACGCTGGAGCGGGACCACTCGCCTCAGGATGTTGTGGAGGTCGTCGCGCGGCTGCGTCCACACATTCCCAATCTTTCCTTCGATCTGATCTTTGCAGTTCCGGAGCAGAGCGTGGACGACTGGCGCGATACCCTGGCGGCGGCGGTTGCCCTGGCGCCGCAGCATCTCTCGACCTACGGTCTCACCTGGGAGCGAGGAACGGCGTTCTGGTCGCGCCGGGCGCGGGGGATGCTCTCACCCGTAGACGAAGAGACCGAACGGACCATGTATGAGTGCGCCCTCGACGATCTGGCCGCCGGAGGCTACGAACCGTACGAGCTTTCCAACTTTGCCCGACCGGGGAGCACCTGCCGCCATAATCAGGTCTATTGGCGCGGCGAAAGTTATTACGGCTTCGGACCGGGAGCGGCAAGCTTCGTGAACGGAGTGCGTAGCACCAACCATCGCAGCGTCACCACCTGGCTGCGGCGGACGCTGGCCGGGGAATCGGCCGTGCAGGAGCGGGAACAACTCACTCCCGAGCAACGCGCCCGCGAAGCCGTCATGCTTGGCCTGCGACAGCGCGCGGGGATTGACCTGAATGAATTTCAACAGCGATTCGGGTGCACCCCGGCCGAACTGGAACCACGCGCCTGGCAGCAGCATCTGGAAGCCGGCCGGCTGGAGATCGTTGACGGCCGGTTGAGGCTCACCCGGGCCGGCTGCCTCGTCGCCGACCACGTGATGATGGACTTCCTGTAATCCGGCCTGCGGGCACTCCCCCGCCGGTCGCGGCTGCGTCGCCGGAGATCAATTCGGTTGCAGCGTCCCCACGATCTCGCGGACCGATTGGCAGCCCAACTCGTCCAGCAGCGGCCCCAGCCCCTCCGCGATCTCCTGCGACGCCTGCGGGTGGTAGAAGTTGGCCGTCCCGACTTGCACGGCGGTCGCCCCCGTGACCAGAAACTCCATCACGTCGTCCAGCGTGGCGATCCCTCCGATGCCAATGACGGGGATGTCGACACGCCGCGCCACCTGCCACACGCACCGCAGCGCCAGCGGCTTGATGGCCGGTCCGCTCAACCCGCCCAGATTATTCCCCAGGATGGGTCTCCTGCGCCGCCAGTCCACGGCCATCCCCTGAAAGGTATTCACCAGAGAGACTGCGTCCGCGCCCCCGTCCTTCGCCGCCTGGGCAATCTCGGCGATGTCCGTGACATTCGGTGTCAGCTTGGCGATGATCGGCAGCGGACAGGCGGCGCGGACCGCGGAGACCACCTCCCGCGCCAGACCGCAATCCGTGCCAAAGTCGACTCCACCGCTGACGTTCGGGCAGGAGATGTTCAGTTCGATGGCGGCCAGATCGCGGAACTCCCCCAACCGGCGGGCCATCTCGGCGAATTCCGCGACCGTCTTGCCGGCGATGTTGGCGATGATCGGCGCCCCTAGCCGCAGCAGGTGTCGCAGGTGCTTGTCGATGAACGCTTCCAGTCCGTCATTGTCCAGACCGATGGAGTTGAGCATCCCGGAAGGGGTCTCCACCGTCCGCGGCGGGGGATTCCCGAGACGCGGCAGGGGAGTGATCGTCTTGGGGATGATGCCGCCCAGTTTCGTGAAATCGACGTACGCCGCCATCTCCCGCGCGTACCCGAACGTTCCTGACGCGACCAGGATCGGGTTCGGGAGGGTCAGGCGGCCCAGGGAAACAGTGAGATCGGCCATGGAAGAAAGAACACCGGCGCGGGGGTGAAGCGAGCGCATCATCGGTGAGTGCCGCAGCACCGGCAAGTCCGCCGTGCGGCAGTCACCGGATGATCCCGGAACAGCTTCTCGTGCGGGCCGGGGCAAATACTTCGGACGCAGGGAGCCAGATGGAGGGATGCTTCCCGCCCCTCTTGGGCGGCGGAATGTCTCCCGAACCTCCCACGGCGTCCCCGGATCGGGTACTCTTCCCCTGCGGGTCCGACATCCCCCGGAGGAAGTGGTCAGATGGGAGGTGGCGTTCGATGCCACGATGACCGTGGCGCGGTCGCCTGGACAGGCACGTCCCGGAATGCGGCGGACGACGTGGGCCCCCTCCGGAGGTTCCCCAGGGAGGGGAGGCACGTGGAAGGCCATCATGCTCGACGACGACGAACTGATGATTCGCGTCCAGCAGGGGGACTCGGCCGCCTTCGAGGCCCTGGTCGAGCGGTATCAGTCCAGCCTGATCGGCTTCTTTTGGCACAACACACGCGACCTGCAATTGGCGGAAGACCTGGCGCAGGAGACATTGCTCAAGGTCTACAGTCAGGCGTGGGATTATCTCCCTTCGGGGCGGTTTCGGGGCTGGTTGTTCCGGATCGCCCGGAATCTGTTGATCGACGATGTGCGCCGCCGGTCCCACGACGCCCTGGTGCATGTGGTCCGCGGCCGCCGTCTCCCTGAGGAAGAGGGGAACCCCTTGGCGCGCGTGGCGGCGGAGTTCATCCCCCCGGAAGCCTCCTTGCAGGGACAGGAACTGATGCAATTGATCCAGGAGTTGCTTGACGACATCCCCGAGGACCAGCGGATGACGTTCGTCCTGCACCATTACGCCGACCTTCCCTTGGGGGAAGTGGCGGAGATCATGGAGACCTCGCCGGCGACGACCAAGAGCCGCCTGCGGCTGGCCCGCGAAAAACTGGCGGAGAAGCTCCGCGTGCGCGGCGTTCAAGGCGTCACCGTGTCCTGACAGAAGAACTTCCTCCCGAGTCGGGGAGTTTTCACAATTCCTGTGAACCTGTTCCCCCTGCTCTCGTTGTGCAGGGAGATCCCCCCAGGAGCGTCGGATCATGGCCTTCTTCAGCCGACTGACAGACATTGTGACCTGTAATCTCACCGAGATTCTGGCCCAGGCGGCGGACCCGCACGCCACTCTCGAACAGATCATCCATGAAATGGAACAGGGGATCGCCGGGGCCCAGCGGAGCATGAAATCCGCCGCCGACAGCGAAGCCCGAATCCGCCGCGAAATCGACGAACAGCGGCGGCAGGTCGAATACTGGATCGCCCAGGCACGGGAACATCTGGCCGCGAACCAGGAGCAGCTCGCACGGATCGACCTGCTCCGCAAGCACGAAGTGGAGAACTTGATTGCCGGCCTCGAGATGCAGCACAAAGCCGCCGCCGCCACGCGCGAACACCTCACCACCACGTTTCGCGCTCTCGAAGCGCGACTGGCCGACGCCCGACGTCGTCTGGCGGCACTGCATGCGGGGGAGGACCTCGTCGCTGCCGATGTCGCCGCTCACGCTCCCGCGGCCAACCCCACCCCCGCCAGCCGTGTGACCGACGTGATCGACGTCGAGCTGGCGGCGCTCAAGCGGGAACTGGAACACCAAAGCCGCAGCGTTTAGAGCGTGTGGGGCGCCGCTCGTGGTCCTCACTGCCTCAGCCGGCTGCGCCGAGGATCACTTCCGTTCCTCCGGTCGCCGTGTCAGAGCGAAATAGAGGACGTACACCCACGAGAGAATCCCGGCGACGATCGCCCAGAAGATCGACCGGTTTCGCTGCCAGGAACAGACGACCGCGATCGCCGCCCCCAGGCTGATTCCCGTCTGGGCGACGGTGGGCGACTGCTGGGTCCATTGAGCCAAAAGCGACATGGTGGCTGCTGTACGAGGAGTGATGGAGCACCGCCCCTACGGACGGGAGAGCTATTCCGCCAGGAATGCCGCCACGGTCTCGGCCAATCCGCGGCCGACCTCCTGATAACCGGTCTGAGTGCTGTCGGGAGTGTTCCAGGCCGTCTCCAGCGTCATCGCCACCACGCCGTCCCCGCCCCGTCGGCGGACCCATTCGCCGCTCATCCGGCCGCGCTCTTCGTCGCTCTTCACATAGGTGGCGAAACGATACTGCGGCATGATGGGAAGGGGATCGCGCATGTGGGCGATCGCCAACTCCAGAAAGCGATCGTACCGCCGCCGCTGAGCAGGAGGAAGCTGCTCATAGTCGAACGGTCCGAAGAAAAACGGGCGTTTGTCCCCTGCGCCGGGGTTGTGCAAGTCGAGATAGACCCGTAATCGACCCGCCGCGATGCGGGCCAGGATTTCGCGCTGAGCGGCCACCACTTCCGGGTAGATGGGGACGTCGCTCCAGTCGCGGTTGTGGTCGCGGGGGAGCGCCTTCTTGCCGCCGGCGCCCTCCACCACGTTGTCCACGTCCATGATCGGGATGAATGTGATTTCCGTGCGTTCCCGGAGTGCGACGGCTTCAGGGGTGTCGCCGGCCACCCATTCCAGAAAACCTTGTCCCACCCAGCTTCCTCCCGTCTCCCAGGCGTGCTGGCGCGCCTGCACCCAGATGGCATCCGGTTTCTCCGGTCCGCCGATGCGCAGTCCGTACACAGGCCGACCCCCGCGGGTCTCGGCCAGGACGAACCGCTCCGCTTCCGGAAGTTGCTCCGCCACTCTTTGGAGGAGCGCCTCGGCGTGAACGGGCAGAAAGGGAGGACCCCAGGCGATCCAGAAGCGTTCTGCCGGTGCCGGAAAAGTGTAGCAGCCGCGCGTCTCGTTGATGGCTCCTCGTTCGGTGTGCAGCCAGTTCTGGTCGTCGCTGCTCAACATGGCCCGTTCGGGGAGCGCCCACTGGGGCGCCAGCCGCTCCCCTTCGCGAAAGGGATGTTCGCTGGGAACCACGATCACCCTCATCTGCTGGCCTGCTTCGGCGTTCTCGACCCGGAAGTACCACCAGCAGGGCCAACCGCGGCCGGAATGATGCGCGGGAGAAATCTCAATCTCCGCCAGCTCCGGATCGATCCGCCGCACCACGGCCGAGCCGCCGGGAAAATCGGTGTGGACGCTCAGATCCTCGGCAGGGACCGGGGCCCCCAGGGGAGACTTGCCGCTGAAGGGAGGGTCGGGGCGAGTGGGTGGTTCCTCGGCCGCAGCGGCCACAACCACCGTGAGAGCCACGGCCCATCCCAGGGAGCGCGGGACGCCCCAGCGGAACAGGTGCGGCATGGCGGCGAGGGAGGAGAGCATCGGCAGTGGCGTTGACGGTCAAATCTGGGAGTATTCGGCCGGCATGAGGACCTTATTCGTGATCCGCGAGACCAGTCGGCTGTCCGCATACTCGGGAATGGCCTTCATCCGCTGCCATTCCGGATCGCTGCGGAACCGCTGCCACGCGGCGGTGCGGGCCGCGTCGTCCTCAAAGACCAGCAAATACGTCAGGCTCGGCAGGGGAGTCCCGACAAGCGTTTCGGTGAACAGCACCGGCGTCAGTCCCACCCGGCGAAAGATCGCCAGCTCCCCCTGATGGAACATCTCGATCTTCTTGTGCAGCGACGCGGTGTTGAAGCTCTCGTAAATCCGCAGGTTGAAGAGGCGAGGCTTTGGCGACGGCGGCTCCAGACGGGGCATCGACGCGATTCCTCCCAACAGCGACGATTCCACCCGTTCGCACACGGCGTTGTCGGTCGGTCCGGCAAGCAGTTCCGACGCCGCGTGGAGATACTCCGCCTCGCTCGCCAGACGCTCGGCGAACATCGCCGCTCCGGAGGCATCGCGGTGACACAACAGCACCCAGATGGTGGTCTTCCCTTCCCCCTCCTGTTCCAGAAAGACGCCCACCGGACCGAGTTCGGCGCGTTGTGCGGCAGGCAGGAGAGCGCGTTGCAGGTAGGCCTCGAGCCGGTCCTGGCGGCCCGGCCGCAGATGGTAGGCCCGCAGTTCATAGAAACCCCGCTGCGGAGCCTCCCCTTCGGCCGCACCGGTCCATCCGGCGGCGGTCGCAAGTCCACTGGCGGCCAACCCTTCCCTCAAAAAGCGGCGGCGCTGCCTCCTCCTCCTCCGAGTGTTACGGTTCCGTGCGCCGAATGGACCCGATGATACCCGACGGCCCCGCCGCCGTCATCCGCGGGGAAAACCGCAGCGGGGTGGGCAGCCGCGGAATGGTGGTCCGGTCACGGGCGTGTTGCAGTTCCACATCCTCCGCTCGCCTGCTCCAGGGGAGAGGATTCCCACCCAGCCCCGCTGACGGCGTCGGCGGCTGGCGGAGCCGAGGGACGGATCAGGGGTGCGGCGGGAGCGATTGCGTCGCGCGCGGGGGGCACGTCGGTCCTGACGGGACGGTCCGGGGGCTGACGCCCCCGGCTCGCCGGGTGACGTTCGCAGAGGCGAGCCCGGGCCGTCAGGCCCGGGGCCGTTTGAGCGGCGATCGGGACTCAGCGATCGTGGTGATGCCGCGGCGGGTTTTCGGACGGTCCGGGGAATCAGCGGAGACCCGGGGGCTGACGCCCCCGGCTCGCCCACGGCCTCCGACGACCTGGGGAATTTCGATCTGCCGCCAGCCTCCGCCGCCCCGCCGGCCGCGATCGTCGACCACGCCCAGCCGCAGATGACACACCGTGAACAACCACCTCCCGGGATGGCAAGAGAGAAGGAAAGCTCGTGGAGCGGCCCCGGCCACCGATCGACGGCTGCACCCGGGGAGGGGGTAAGCGATTCGCACCGCATGCCCGTCGCTGGGAACGACTGCTCTGATCCCCGCAGGTCCTTTTGGGGGTCCTGAGGGTGCAAATTCGTCTCGTGCTCTCCGCGGAAATCTGTTAGAGGGGGCTTCCTGCGGCTGCGTTCCGGCGTTTGGCGGCGGCATGGTTCAGGAGGAACCCTTATGCAGCGACGAATGGTGCGGCTCTGGCTCGGTGTGGCGGTGGTCCTGTGGGTCCGGATGTTCTCCCCGGCCCAGGCTGGGGAAGAGACGCCGGTTGCCCACGCGCCGGCGGTGGAGTCGCCGGGGGGGGCGGCCGAGGGGGCCAGCTCCGACCCGGGGGCTGCGGAAGCGGTCCTGCTCCGCTACCGGTTCACGCCCGGGCAGATCATCCGGTACATGACCGATGACGACTCGACGGTGGAAGTCGAACAGTCGGGCGAAGCCACCACGGTGCGGTACTCGACTCGGACCTGGAAGCACTACCGCGTCAAGTCCGTGGATGCATGGGGAACGGCCGTGGTGGAGGTGGTGATCGACCGCGTCCACATGCGCGCCGCCGGTGAGGGCACGACAGTTGAGTTTGACAGTCGCGAGCCGGGGGCGGCGCCCCCTCAATTCGCCCACATCCTCGACACGATCGGCCGGGCGGTCGTGGCCTTGACGGTCAATCCCTCCGGCCGCATGGAGGGGGCGGAGTTCTTGCTGGGCCGGGAGACGCAGCCGCTCTCGGTCGAGGATCGCGATGCGCAGATTCTGGCTCTGCTGCCGTCGGAACCTGTCCGCGTCGGTGAGACGTGGAGAGAGCGGTTCGATGTCCCCGTAAAAGTTGAGGGGTCGCTGACGCGGAACGTCCGTTTGCAGCGGACGTACCGGCTGACGGCCCTGGACAAGGGGCGGGCGACAATCGACCTGGAGACGATCATCCTCACGCCGCTCCAAGATCCGGAACTCGAGTCGCAGTTGATCCAGCGGACCCCCAGCGGCGTGCTGGTGCTGGACGTGGAACACGGCCTGGTGCTGTCCAAGCGAACGTTACTGCACAACCAGGTGGTCGGGTTCAGCGGTCCTGGCTCCCGGCTGAAGGTGGTGCGGACTTATCAGGAGTTACTCGATTCGGAGTCGCAACCCCTCACGGCTCAAACGGCGAGCGATCCTCCTGCACCGCAGTGACCCGGGGGAAGGAACGGCCGCGATGCCTCCCCGCGCGCCTTGTTCCCGGGGCGTCTGCTGAGGCAGTGAGCCAGGAACTGCGGCCGCTGGAAGCGGGAGTGCGGCCAACGCCAACCGAAGTCAACCGGGGTCAAACCAGGGTTTCGACGGACGGTATTGCGTATGTCCGGGGACTGGATCGGGAGCCGCGAAAACCACCGGGCTGGCAGTCCTGACTCGACCCGGCGTCCTTTCCGCCGACGGCTGGAGTTTCTGGCGGCCCTCGGTCAGCGGATGTTCGTACTGTTCGGCTGGTACGTGCTGTCGATCGGGCCGATGTACTGGCGGTGGTACTCGGCGGAATTCGTCAATGGCTCGCCGTACGTCCGGGCGTTCTACCGCCCGCTGTGGCTGCTGGCACGGCGGTTCCCCTGGTTCGGAGAGTGGCTGGACTTCTACGTGCAGATGTGGGGAGAGTGGCGTCTATGACGCGGAACTGACGTCAGCGGGCTACCGGCGCTACCGGAACAGATGGGCCCGCTGGGCGACCGAGCCGATGCCGCGTCCCGCCGGTGCCCCCGAGGCGAGCGGACGCGAGGCCAGTTCTTCCGCGCTGAGCGGCGGGCCGGGAGGCGTCAGATGCACCAGCCGGGGACGGAACACCACCATCAGCACCAGCGGCAGATACCAGAGCAGGTACACTCCCCCTTCCACCGGATACCAGAACTGCGTCCCGACGATGGCGGCCGCGGACGCTGTGATCAGATGCTCGAGGTGTTTGCGGCGCGGCCAGAAGCTGAGCGTGGCCAGCATCAGCACATAGGCCACAATCACCGGAATCCGGAACCAGCCGTTGCCGGTCGTACTCCAGAAGCCGCGCTGGCTGGCGCTCCCCTCGAACTGCAGGATCTGGAACTGAATGGTGCCGATGGTCTTGCGGATCAGTGAGTTGGGGTCGTCGGTCATCATCACGAGCGCGGTGGCGAGCACGGCCGTCACCACCAAGAGCGACGTGGCGAACCGCAGGCCTCCGCGGCGACCGTAAAAGGCCAGCCACAAGGGGAGCAGGAACAACGGGAAGAACAGTGTTCCACAGGCCAGCCCCAATAGGAGGCCCGACACGAACGGACGGCGAAAGCAGACGAACGCCCATACGATAAAGGCGGCCGGCAGCACGTGGGTGGCCGCCCCCACGTCAAACGCCGTCGCCGGATGCAGCAGGTACAAGGTCGCCATCGCCAGCCCCAGGTGAGCATGGCTGAAGAGGTTCCGCCCGGCGAACAGCAACCCCAGCGCCACCGCCACATGGGCAACGATGGCGATGCCGCGCGGCGTGTACTCCTTGAGGATCATGCTTGCTCCGGCCATGACCACGGGTGCGGCCGGGCCGTGGGCCAGATCCACGTCCGCCTCGGGGGTCTTTCGTCCCCCCAGGATGCGCTGGCCTTCCTCCAGGGCACTCGTCGTGGAGGCAGGCAGCTCCCGCTGAATCGCCGCACTGATCAGCAGCACGATGGCGGCGACCGAAAGGAATCCCAGTCCCGCCGCGTTCAGGTTCTGGCCGAGGACCGGCCGCCGCTGGAGCACCGGGTCGAGCAACAACCGCACCAGGAACAGCGAGGTCACCCCAAACAGCCAGATGTAGCCGAAGCTCCGCCACTGGGGATGGGAGACGAGCAACTGACCGGGCGCTCCCGCCAGGAGCAACAGCAGGTCGATGTTCCGCAGCGACCAGACCCGGTTAAAGCGAAAGTACACCGCCGCGATCAGAATCGCGGAGAGATACATCCAGGTCGGCCCATCAATGTGGCAACCCGGGGGAAACCCGTTCATCCGACGCACCGTTTTCAAGAACGGCGTCGATCTCCGCCGTGCAGTCGGCAGTTCTCACAGGCCCCACTCGTCTGCCCTGCGGACTGCCTCCGGACTGCCACGGCCGCTGGAGATCGTCACCCGACGGTGAGAGGCGAACCGTCCCGGCCGTCCTCTCCTGACCGAACCCACGCGATGCCGCTTCCCGGGCATCGATCCGCCGCTTCTCGAAGGGACCCAGCCTGCGGAAGCGCGGCTCCGAAGCGTCGCAATCCGTGACAGCATACCGATCCCAAACAGAATGGCAATGAGAAACTGCCACCCTGGCAGAAAGTTGACGGACCGGCCGCCTGTTCGATCGGTCCCACCATCCAGGCAAACTGGACAAAGTGTCAGGGGAGGGGAAGCGGCGTGGGGACTCCTGCCGTAACACAAGCTGCTGCATACTCTTGCGGAGTATTCAGGTTTCTCAGGGAATTCAACTCCGGATCGACCGATCGCAGCAGCTCCACGTCAAAAAGATGGGCCTGGGTCCCTTCCAGAAGGAACACTGGCCGGAGTCGGTTGGCACAAAGCAGCTCTCGCACCCGCGGCGCCAGCGAAGTCCGATAGACCGCCGCCAAGGGGTAATGGTGCTGGGGGTCGCGCGGCATCGCGAGGTCGCCATCGCCCAGTTGCTCGATGACCGCCCGAACAAACTCCGGCCGCAACAGAGGGACGTCGCAGGCCGTGAGGTACGCGGCCTCGACCTCCCCGACCAGAGCTTCGAGACCGACGGCCAACCCTGCGAGCGGTCCGCGTCCCTCTTCGTCATCGCGTCGCAGATGCACCTCGGGAGGGAGCGGCGGGACTTCCTGACCCGCAGCGGCGACGACGACGACGGGAGAAACGACTTCCCGGAGCAGACGCACGACCCGCTGGAGCAGAACTTCGTCTCCGAACGGGAGCGAGAGCTTCGGTCGTCCCATGCGGGAGCTGCGGCCGCCGCAGAGTACAATTCCCCCCACGGTCATGAGCGGCGTCCTGAGTCTGCGCGACGAGCTGCCATGTTCATTCTCCGTTGGTGATTCTACCCTTTGCGCGGCCGGTGGCGATGGGTCTGTTCCCTCAGGCTAGTGAGAGGCGATGGTCCTGCCCCTCGGAGCGGACTCCATGACGGCTCTCGACCGCAAGCTCCTCCGCGACCTGTGGGACATGAAGGGCCAGGCACTGGCGATCAGCCTGGTGATTGCCAGCGGCGTCGCAGTGTTTCTGATGAGCGTTGGCTGCTGGGACTTCCTCAAGCGGACGCGTGACGCCTACTACGACCGGCATCGTTTTGCAGACCTGTTTGCCGCGGTCACTCGTGCACCGGCGCCGCTGCTGGATCGGCTGCGTGAGATTCCCGGCGTGGCGGCGGTGGAGGGGCGCATCCAGCGGGACGTGACGCTGGACATCCCCGGGCTGGAGGAACCGGCCGTCGGCCGGCTCCTCTCGTGGCCCACCACGCATCCACCGCTGCTCAATCTCGTGGGGCTGCGACGGGGACGGCTGCTGGACCCGGAGCGTCCGGGCGAGGTCCTCGTCAGCGAGGCCTTCGCCGAGGCAAACCGGCTGAAGCCGGGCGACGTCCTCCGCGCGGTGATCAACGAACGGCTGCAAACGCTGCGGATCACCGGAATCGTGCTCTCCCCGGAGTACGTGTTCACGCTCAAGGCGGGGGACATGGTCCCGGACGATCGGCGGTTCGGCATCCTGTGGATGAACGAGCCGGAGTTGTCCGCCGCCTTCAACATGCAGGGGGCCTTCAACAGCGTGTCGCTACGACTGATGCGGGGGGCGAGTCCGCCGGAGGTGATCGCGCAGGTTGACCGCCTGCTGGCGCCCTACGGAGGTGTGGGAGCCTACGGCCATGAGCAGCAGGTCTCGGCCCGGTTCCTGTCGGATGAACTCAGGCAGCTCCGGGCGATGGCGGTGGTGGCGCCGGCCATCTTTTTCGGCGTGGCGGTGTTTCTGCTGAACGTGGTGTTGACGCGGATCAGCGGGTTGCAGCGGGAGCAGATCGCCGCGCTCAAGGCGTTCGGTTATGCCAATCTCGCGGTCGGCTGGCATTATCTCAAACTCGTGTTGCTCATCGCCGCGATTGGTGCTCTGATCGGGATCGGACTGGGGGAGTGGCTGGCCGAGTCGATGGCAGGGATGTATTCGCAGTTCTACCGGTTCCCGGTGTACCAGTACCGGATCAACTGGACGCTGCCGGTGCTGGTGACGGTGCTGAGCCTTGCGGCCGCAGGGACGGGGTCGCTGATGCCGGTGCTGGGAGCGGCGCGTCTTCCGCCGGCGGAAGCGATGCGCCCCGCGCCGCCGGCGCGGTTCCGGCCGACGATCATCGAACGGCTGGGGATCGAGGCTTTCTTTCCGATTTCGGCACGGATGATCCTGCGGGAGCTGGAGCGTCGGCCGCTCAAGTCGTTACTGTCAGCCGTGGGACTTGGCTTCGCCGTGGCGGTCCTGGTGATGGGGAACTTTGGCGTCGATGCCTTTGACTACCTGATCGATTTCCAGTTCCACCGCTCGCAGCGGCAGGACTTGACGGTGACCTTCGTGGAAGCGACTTCCTCCGCGGCGGCCTTCGACCTGGAGCACCTGCCGGGTGTGCAGCACGTGGAAACGTTCCGGGCGACACCGGTGCAACTGCGGGTCGGTCATCGGTCCCATCGGACGGCGGTGCAGGGGTTGCCTGTGGAGCGGGAGCTGTTCCGTGTGCTGGACGCCGACCAACGCCCGCTCGCCCTCCCGCCGGACGGCATCGTCCTGGGCGACAAGTTGGCGGAGAAGCTGCATGTCGGCGTGGGAGAACTGGTGACGCTGGAGGTGCTGGAGGGTCGCCGGCCGGTGCGGTCCGTCCCGGTGGCGGCCGTGTTCAAGGAGTACGCCGGCACGAATGCCTACCTGGCCCGCGAGGCACTCCAGCGGTTGTTGCAGGAGGGGCCGGTCGTCAGCGGCGCCTATCTCCAGATCGACCTCGCCGCGCGGGAGGCGCTGTATCGCGAACTCAAGCAGACGCCGCGCGTCGCCGGCGTCACCATCAAAACCGCCGCCATCGAGAGCTTTCAAAAAACCGTGGCCGACAACCAACTCCGGATGCAGTCGGTGAACATCATCTTTGCCTGCATCATCGCCTTTGGCGTGGTGTACAATACGGCGCGCATCTCGCTGTCCGAACGCAGCCGGGAACTGGCCACGTTACGGGTGATCGGTTTTACCCGCGGCGAAATCAGTTTCATTCTGCTGGGAGAACTGGCCGTGTTGACGGCGTTGGCGATCCCGGCGGGATATGCGGTGGGATACGGGTTCTGCTGGTCGATGGCCAAGGGATTCGAGTCGGAGATGTTCCGCATCCCGGTGGTCATCAGCCGGTGGAATCTCGGTTTTTCCGCGGCGGTGGTGGTCGCGGCGGCGTTCGTCTCCGGTCTGGTGGTGCGACGGCGACTGGATGAACTCGATCTGGTGGCGGTGTTGAAAAGCCGCGACTGATCCTTCTACTCTCCACTCTCAACCCTCAACTCCTCACTCCCCACTCGTGCCGCTGTGGCCCGCTTCGACCTGCTGATCGACGGCTACAACCTGATGCACGCCGCCGGGTTTGCCCGGGAGCAATATGCTCCGGGTCAACTGGAACAGGAGCGGGAGCGGTTTCTGCTCTGGCTGTGGCGAAGACTGCCGCCGCCGCTTCGCGGCCGCACTGTGGTAGTGTTCGACGGCGGCGGTAGCGACAACGACTATCTGGGGCAGGCCGCCTTCCGGGAGGTGCGGCTGCTGTATTCCCCCCGAGGATGCGAAGCGGACGACGTGATCGAGGATCTGATCGCGCAGCATTCGTCGCCGCGTCAGTTGCAGGTGATTTCCAGCGATCACCGGCTCCACCGGGCGGCCCGCAGGCGGAGGGCCGTCGGTCTCGACAGCGAAGTCTTCCTGACCGTTCTGGCCCGGCTCGCCCGGCAGGCGCGCGAGCGGCAACGCGAACTGGAGGAACTGGCCAAACCGACCGGGGAATTGCCGGCGGAGACGCGGGAGTGGCTGGCCGTCTTCGCGGAAGCGGACCAGTGGCTGGCCGAGGCCCGCCGCGAGACGACGCTCGAGGCTCCCGTCTCTTCCTCGGGGACGGACTCGGGCGCTCCCGCCGCCTCACCGCACGCCTCGCCTCTCCCCGGCCCCCCCCCCTCGCCCCCCGCGTCAGCAGTCGATGCCGACGAACTCGCCTTCTGGGAGGCCCGTCTCGCTGAACTGTTCTCTGCACCAAAGGAGCCCGACTAAGACCTGCGGTCGGCAGGGTCCGGGAAGCCCTCTATTCGACGACCACTCCCCAGACGCCCTCGACCGGCAGGAGTGCGCCGACTCACGGGACGTCCCCCTCCCGCACCGGCGGGGTGCAGCCGCGGAATGGTGGTCCGGTCACGGGCGTGTTGCAGTTCCACATCCTCCGCTCGCCTGCTCCAGGGGAGAGGATTCCCACCCAGCCCCGCCGACGGCATCGGCGGGTGGCGGAGCTGAGGGACGGATCAGGGGTGCGGCGGGAGCGATTGCGTCGCGCGCGGGGGGCACGTCGGTCCTGACGGGACGGTCCGGGGGCTGACGCCCCCGGATCGCCGAGTGACGTTCGCAGAGGCGAGCCCGGGCCGTCAGGCCCGGGGCCGTTTGAGCGGCGATCGGGACTCAGCGATCGTGGTGATGCCGCGGCGGGTTTTCGGACGGTCCGGGCCATCAGCGGAGACCCGGGGGCTGACGCCCCCGGCTCGCCCACGGCCTCCGACGACCTGGGGAATTTCGATCTGCCGCCAGCCTCCGCCGCCCCGCCGGCCGCGATCGTCGACCACGCCCAGCCGCAGATGACACACCGTGAACAACCACCTCCCGGGATGGCAAGAGAGAAGGAAAGCTCGTGGAGCGGCCCCGGCCACCGATCGACGGCTGCACCACGCACCGGCGTTCGTCGAATCCACAGTTGCCCAAACAACTCCACCACGGCATGATGATCGCACCTACGACCCTCGAACCCTCACCGAATGACACTGGTCTGGTCAGGCGAGGATGGCTGAGCATGAGGGGCGGTGGGGTCTCGTTGGTCTGGGAGCCTTTCGATGTTCATCTCTCGTGGAAGGTACGGTCGTCTCTGCGGCGCAGTGGTCTGCCTGGGTCTGGCGGTCTGGCTGAGTTCGTCGCGGGTCTCGGGATTTGCGGATCCTGCGGCGTCGAGTGAACCGCAACAGCGGGTGCGGACGTATCGCACCACCGAAGGGAAAAGCATCCGGGCCCGGGCGGTCGCTCTGGATGAGACGCACGTCGTGCTGGAGTCTCCCAACGGCCAGAAGACGACGCTGGAGATCAACGACCTGTCGGAAACCGATCGCAAGTACCTGCTCAGCTTGCAGGGACAATTACCGGCGCCGGCCTCGGCTCCCGGCGGCACGACCGCTCCGGGTGCTGCTCCCCCCGCCGCCCCCACCGCTGCCGCGGGGGGAGGGGAGGACTGGTACCAGTGGCGCGGCCCCAACCGCGACGGTGTGTGCCGCGAGTCCGGTCTCAACGATGAATGGCCCGCCGACGGACCGCCGCTCGTCTGGCGCGTGCGGGGTCTGGGGAGCGGTTACTCCAGCGTCTCGATCTCGCGGGGGCGGCTGTACACCATGGGCAAACAAGGGAACGACACTTACCTCATCTGCCGTCGGGTGGAGGATGGAGGAGAAGTCTGGCGGACGGCCGTCGGCGGTGGAGACAGTCCCAACTGCACGCCCACGGTCGACCCCGAGGCGAATCTGGTCTTCGGGCTGTCGCACGGCGGAGACCTGTTGTGTGCGGACGCGGAGACCGGCCGCGAGGTGTGGCGCAAGAACTTCGGCCGCGACTTCGGCGGGCGGATGATGTCCGGGTGGGGATACAGCGAATCGCCGCTAGTGGACGGAGATCGGCTGATCTGTACCCCCGGCGGAGACCGGGCGCTGCTGGCGGCCCTGGACAAGCGGACCGGACGGCAGATTTGGGCGACGGCCGCCCCGGCCGGAAGTCTCGGTCCGGCCGGCAAAGACGGCGCCGCATATTCCTCCATCGTCATCTCCCACGCCGGGGGCATCAAACAGTACGTGCAACTGGTGGGGCGGGGCCTGGTCGGTGTCGCCGCGGACGACGGCCGCGGTTTGTGGAATTACAACCGCATCGCGAATGGAACGGCCAACGTCCCCACGCCCATCGTCAGCGGCGATTACGTCCTCACCTCCACCGGGTATGGAGACGGCGGAACCGCCCTGCTGGAACTGAGCCGGCAAGGACGGGGCGTCAGCGTCCGCGAAGTCTACTACCGCCGTGCCGATGAACTGCAGAATCACCACGGAGGCATGGTCCTGGTGGGGAACCATGTCTACATGGGACACGGCCACAACAATGGCTTCCCGGCCTGCGTGGACCTGAAAACCGGCCGCAACCTCTGGCAGCGGACGCGCGGCGCGGGCAGCGGTTCCGCAGCGGTCCTGTACGCCGACGGCGATTTGTACTTCCGTTATGAGGACGGCATCCTGGCTCTGGTGGAGGCGAATCCGGCCGGATACCGGCTGAAACGCTCCTTCCAGATCGCGGCGAACAACGGCAAGAGCTGGCCGCACCCGGTCATCTCCGGCGGACGCCTGTACCTCCGCGACCAGGACGAACTCCTCTGCTACGCACTCAAATAGGGTCCGGGCGCGTCGAGTCCGGGCACGTCGGCGAGTCACTCACGGCGGCCGGCCGCTGCAGGACTGAGGAGCACCCTGCGGAGGGGCGGCCCGGCTCGTTCAGGGAGCAGCCGGAGGTGTCGCGGTGGGGTTGACCAGACCTCCTTCCTTACGCACGTGATTCTTCCACTGCCGCACGGAAACCGCCCGCTGCGACTCGGGTCGATCCGGATGGTACATGTAGGTCAATGTTCCTCCGGTCAGTTTCCGAATCTGCTGAAACGCCAGTTCTCGCACCGTCAGATTCGAGTCGGCGAGCCAGTCGACCAGTTGGTTGGAGATCTCCGGGTTGCGAGCGTCCTCGGGGGTGTATCCATACAGGAGGCGCAACACGGCGGCGGCCGTCTGCGGCGGAAAGTTTCGATCCACCTCGGCTTCCAGAAGGGGAGCATTGGCCGGATCGGCACGCAGCCACGTCCCCAGGCCCAGGATCGCCGCTTGACGCGATTCCTCATGTGGTGAGGACAGCGCCCGAATCAGCGCGGGATACTGATCCGTGAGCGCGAGCACCTGCGTCGCCAGTTCTGACAGTCGCGGCAGGCGGTTGTCCACCAGGGCCGGGATCGTTTCCGAAATCGACAGGTCCAACTGGAACGCTTCCTCAAACTGCCGCGCCGTCTGCCGTGCCACCACCGCCATGCCGCTGCTGGGGGGAAGCATCCAAGCGGGTGGAGTCAGCAGCGGTTGCACCGAAGCGGCAGGCCGGCTCGACAGGAACGCCAGTCCCACCAGCCCGGATTCCAACATCCAGACGGTCCCGTTGGCCGCAGTCAACTTTGCCCGGCCAGCGGCGAGATACACTCCACCGTCAAAACTGGGAGCTTGCGCGACCTCCGGCCCGCCGGCAGAGGGTTGCCACTGCACCTCGATGCCGCATACGGTTCCCGGCTCCAGCAGTTCCAGCAGGTAGACGCCGCCGCCGATGGCGAGCTGGAGCTTGAGGGTCTTCCCGGCCTCGGCGAGCGGAGACTTACGGACGATCACTCGTCCGCGGTTGATCTCCAGGGCCGCATCTATGTCGGGCGGCGTCGCTTGCCAGACGATCCGCGCTCCCGTGAGGACGATCTCCGCTTCCGCATCCAGGAGCTGCAACACCGACTCGAACGGTTCCGGAGAGGCGACCTCGTCACCGGCGTGGATCAACGACCGTCGTGGCAGCACCAGCCAGCGATCGTCGGGAGCGCGGTTGAGCAAGACCCCTTCGGTCGAGTTGTACAGGACGCGCTTCGCTTCCAGCGCCACAGGCGCAGCGGGTGCTGCTGCGGGAGCCTCGGCCGGTGGTGCGGCCCCCCCCTCCACCACGGTGGGACGTGGACTGGCGGAGGGAGTGGACGGTGCCTCCGTCGTCCCGGGTTCGGGGGCGTCGGGGGGAGGTGGAGGATTGATCGGCACGGAATCGCGACCGGGCGGCGACGCCGGCGGAGATTCGGGAGTCGCGCGGGCCGCGGCGACGTCCGGGGCAGGGGCGGGAGCGGGAGCCGGGGCAACGGCCTCCGCGGGAACCAGTTCCCCCGGCTCGGGAGCCGGAGGGGCTCCGTCCGGCGGGAGGACGGGTGCCGGCGGTTGACCATTGCCGCTCCCCTTGCCGGCCACCGGGTGACCGGCGATCGTGGAAACCGACGGAGAGAGCCAGGTCCGCCACGGGTGTGCGGGATCGCTCAGAATCAAGCCGATCCAGACGCCGAGCACCAGAATGGCGACCAGGACCGGCGCCACGCGCCGCCAGGTCGGTCGCGCCGCCAGATAGTCCGGGATTTCCGGCCGTGGAGGGGCGGCAGGAGTGAGAGCCGGGCCGGGCGGCGCCACGGGCGCCGTTCGCGGGCGTCCATTCTCCTCTTCTTCTCCCGGCGTGACCTTGCCAAGAGCGTACATCCGCTCCCGGAGCGACTGGGGAACATCCACCGGCTCTCCGAGGACAAGCGTCAGAATCTGATGGCAGGCGGCGACTTCGGCCAAATGCAGGTCGGACTCCAGGCACAGACGCTCCAGGTCCTCGATCTTTTCCGGGGACAACGTATTGTCCAGGTACTCCGCCACCACGTTGCAGTCCGGGTCGGAGCCGGGTCCCGTGATCTCGGGCGCCCCGATGCGACGACGCCGCAGCACCTCCTTGATGCGCGCGACGAGCGCAGAGGCCACCTGGCTCTCGTTGATCTTCTCCCCCAGCTCCTTGGCCTGCTGAGGCTCCAGGATGTCGTCGAGGTAACCGAGCAGTGTTCGTAAGGTGAGTCGCATACAGGAAACCTTTCCCACCGGCGGCCGCTCCGCTCGAAGCGCGGGAGACCGCAGCGGCTACTGAGATGAGTGCCTCGTGGCAGGGGTTTTCGTGCCAGATTCCTCCCCGGTGATTCTGATTTTCTGAAAAAGTCCGGAGGCTTCCCGACCGCACTGCTGCCATCGGCCGAGCGACCACGTTGGAACTTTCTCACTTTCTCTGATGGGAGAATCTCCGATTGCTCACCCGCATCCGCCCGCGATAGACTTCGCCCGCTTGAGCAGCGGAGGCCCGCGGAGGGGGCCATCGAGGGAATTTTCCGGGCGCAAGGACGCGATCATGCACCTCTCGCTGATCATTCCGATCTACAACGAACGGGAGAACATTCCGCTCCTGCATCAGCAGATCACCGCAGCGCTGGAGGGCTGGAAGCACTCCTATGAAATCCTCTGCGTTGATGATGGTTCGACCGATGGCAGTGCGGAACGACTGCGCGAACTGGCGGCCCGGGACCCCCGCGTCAAACTGGTGCGGTTCCGGCGGAACTACGGCCAGTCCGCCGCCATGCAGGCCGGCATCGATCACGCCGCCGGCGACGTCCTCGTCACCCTCGACGGCGATCTGCAGAACGACCCTGCGGACATTCCGCTCCTGGTGGCCCGGCTGGAGGAGGGCTACGACCTCGTGCACGGCTGGCGCCAGCATCGCCAGGATGCCTGGCTGACGCGCACGCTCCCCTCCCGCATCGCCAACTGGATCATCTCCCGCACCACCGGGTTCCCGATTCACGACCTCGGCTGCACGCTCAAGGCGATCCGTCGCGACATCGCCGCCGACCTGGAACTCTACGGCGAGATGCACCGCTTCATCCCCATCCTCGCCCATTGGAAGGGGGCGCGGTGTCTGGAAGTCGTCACGCGGCATCACCCGCGGCGGTTCGGCAGGACCAAGTACGGTCTCTCCAGAACGTTCCGCGTGCTGCTGGACCTCCTGACCGTCCAGTTCCTGCTGTACTACTCCGCCAGTCCGATGAAGCTGTTTGGCATGATTGGCCTGGGATGCGGAGCGGCGAGCCTCCTCTCCGGCCTTGCCACGGTGGGGATGAAGCTGGCCTGGAACGAGGACATGACCGGCAATCCCCTGCTGCTGCTGACCGCGCTGCTGGCGATCGTCGCCGTGCAGTTTTTGAGCCTGGGACTGCTGGGTGAGATTTGTACGCGGCTCTATTTCGGCTCGCAGAACCGTTGCCACTATACCATCCGCGAGCGTGTGAATCTGGAGGTGTCCGACGCGGAGACCTCGCCGGCATCCCTGCGGGTGCACCGCCGCGCCGCCTGAGCGCCGGACGTTCCCACCCCATTACAGCCGCACGGGGGTGACGTTGAGAATCTGCTCGATGACCTGCCTGGCGCGCTGCCGTTGCCCCTCGTGGATCAGCCCGCCGCACAGGACGCGGTGGGCCAGCACCGGCACGGCCAGCCGCTTGACGTCGTCGGGGACGGCGTAGTCCCGGCCTTCGGCGAGGGCCAGGCTCTGCACGGCGCGGTAGAAGGTGAGGGCGCCGCGCGTACTGACCCCCAGCACCAGCTCCGGATGCTCGCGCGTGGCGTGCACCAGGTCGAGGATGTAGTCACTGATGGCATCGTCCACGCGGACGCTGCGGGCGCGCTGCTGCAACCGCGCGAGGTCCTCGGTCGTCAACACCGGTTTGAGCCGCGCGAGCGGCTCTCCCTCCCGGTGGGAGTTGAGCGCTTCCCGCTCGACGGAGCGTTCCGGGTAGCCGATCTCGATCCGCAGCAGAAAGCGATCGAGCTGGTTTTCGGGAAGGGGATAGGTTCCCTCGAACTCGAAGGGATTCTGCGTGGCGAGGACAAAGAACGGGGGCGTGAGGGTATAGGTCTGCCCGTCGACGGAGACCTGCCGCTCCATCATCGCCTCCAGCAGGGCGCTTTGTGTGCGTGGAGTGGTGCGGTTGATTTCATCCGCCAGGAGGACGTTGGTGAAGACCGGCCCGCGGCGAAACTCGAACTCCCCGCGGTTGGGGAGAAACACGTTCGTGCCGAGGATGTCGCTGGGGAGCATGTCCGGCGTGCATTGCAGGCGGGTGTAGCTGCAATGCAGGCTCAGGGCGATCGCCTTGGCCAGCGAGGTCTTGCCGACGCCCGGAGCGTCCTCGATCAGCAGATGCCCCTCGGAGAGGAGCGCCACCACCGCCAGCCGGATGACGTCGCGCTTGCCGAGGAGGACCTGGGCGATGTTGCTCTCCAGGGCGTCGATCAGAGCAGTGGTATCGGCGGACACGCGGCAGGATTCCTGGTCGAAGTGGCAAACTCCCCAGCGGCGATGAACCGGCGCTGCGTGGAGTCAGAATAGCAGAACGATGCCCGATCAGCAGTCGTCTCCCCGGCGGGAGTGCCAGCCTTGCCAGCCGAGCGTGATCGGGGTTCCAGGACCGACGTTTCTTTGCACTCCGGCCGCCGTGGGGAGCGTGTATCGCCGACGAGTGGCCTCCGAGGCGAGCGGTCCGGGACATCCCCGGGGGCTTGGGGTGGAGAGGCTGCTTCCCCGCGCGTCCGCGGACATTACGTCGAACGGCGATCAAACTCCCGGAAGGAGTCCGCCTCGAACCCGAATTCACGCCACGCCCTGGGAACGGGGGCGGTGATGGTCAACTCGTCGTAGCGGATGGGATGCCTCAGCATCAGCCGCCAGGCGTGGAGGGCGATCGGACGAAACCGCTGTTCGTCGAGCGGTGTGGCGGGGAGAATCTCCCCCCCCTGCCAGACCGTCCGGGCGCCGTACTGCATGTCCCCGACGACGGGGCATCCACGGCTGGCGAACTGCACGCGAATCTGGTGCATCCGCCCGGTCTCGAGTTCGATCTCCACCAGCGCCCGCCCGCGGGAGAGCGCCAGCGTCCGGTAGTGGAGCACGGCGGGCTTGGCGCCGGGCGTTCCTTCCACAGCCGCCACGACCTTGGCCGCGGCTGCACCCGGCTCCTCCCCCTCGGTCTCCGGCAGCCGCAGCAGCCAGTCCCTCAGCGTGCCGGCCGGGGGATGGGGTGGACGTTCCAGCACCGCCCGGTAAATCTTGCGGACCTGCCGCTCCGCGAACTGTTGGGAGAGTCTCGCGGCACACTTGGAATTGCGGGAGAAGACCACCACTCCGGAGACGGGTCGATCGAGCCGGTGCGGAACCCCCAGGTAGACGTTCCCCGGTTTGGAGTATTTGGCCTTGAGGTAGCCGCGGACGAGATCGGCGAGGTTCGTCACTCCCGAGGGAGTGCCCTGCACCACGATGCCGGGTGGCTTATTCACCGCGATGACCGGACCATCCTCGCAGAGAATCTCCAGATCCACAGGGGTCGAGGATGTGACGTCCGCAGACATAACGCCGTCGTTTCGCAGGCGGCTCAGGGGCGTCTCTGTGACGCCGTGTCTGCTCCATGGTATCGAGGAGAGCCAGACGGTCGAAGCGGGGCGACCGGAGCGTCAGCGCGGAGAGTCTTCGCCGGTGGGCGGGAAGGAGGCGTGGCGAACGTCCTCGTCCGCGGGGAGTTCTCCGGTGCGGCGTCGCGGTCCCTCAAACACCACCGTGGGGGGGAGCACCTGCCTCCGGGCGGCGGCCGTCCCGGAGGTGCGTTGCTGGATTTCGTCGCGGATTGATCCGGTCCGCCAGGGGCCGACGCCGGCCAGATACCAATTGCTGTCGTCGGAATGGGAGAGGGCGATCCCCCCCTCGCCGAGGATTTCTCCGGTGCGCGGATCGTAAGCGACGAGGCCGATCTTGGCGGCTCCCTGCTGCCGCTTCCGTTCCAGCAGTTTGACCTCGGGGAGCGACACCATCCCCGGAATGCCGATCTGCGGCGTGCCAACGTAGGAGTCCTGCGAAGCCGTTCCGATCCCGCCGTTGCGGAGTTCCAGCACAACGTCGGCCTCATCCGGCTTGCTGACAAGCCTTGCTCCGGCGTGGAGCACTCGGTGCCGGATCGAGGCGATCAGGTACTTGCTGTCGACCCCCTCGACGTACTTCTCCTCCAGATAGACCTTGGTTCCGGCGAAGGGGGTGAAGTTGATCTTGTCGAGGGCGCCGTCGATGGCGTTGGAGATGAGGAGCTGTTCGGTGGAGGTGCGGGGGGTGTTGGTGGTGGTGATCGTGGTACAGCCGGCGAGCGTCGTCACCGCCAGGGCGGCGGAGAACACGCGGGTCCGGCGATCTCGGAAGGCGCGGTGCATCACCCCAGGTCTCTTTTCGTGCTCCTCGGCGAGGAGGTCAAGAGGCGTGCGGGACCGACCGCGGAAACCGGCAGGGATTGCAGAGATCGCTGCCCGGACGGATACGGCGCCGATGTGGCTCTCCCCCGGGGCCGTTATCATGCTCGCATGAGCAGCGACTCTCCCGAACGTCTGAATGCCGTCCAGCTCCGACAGCGGCAGTCCGAACGACTGGTGGAACTGCTCCGCGCCGTGGCGGCATCCAACCCCTTCTGGCAGGCCAAGTATGCCGCGGCGGGGGTCGATCCCGCCTCCGTACGCGGACTGGACGACCTCTCCCGCCTCCCCTTCTGCACCAAGCAGGAGCTGGTGGACGATCAGAATGCCCATCCGCCGTTCGGAACCAATCTGACGTACCCGCGCTCCCGCTATCACCGATTGCATCAGACCTCGGGCACGACCGGCCGCCCCATGCGCTGGCTCGACACTCGTGAGAGCTGGGACTGGCTGATGAACTGCTGGGGGCAGATGTTCCGCATCGCCGGGTTGCGGCCGGAGGATGTCCTCGCGTTTCCCTTCTCCTTCGGTCCGTTCATCGGATTCTGGGCCGGCTTCGACGGCGCCTGCCGGCAGGGAAACCTCAGCATCGCGATGGGGGGGATGTCGAGCGAGGCGCGGCTGCGACTGATGGAGGAACTCCAGGTCTCTTGGGTCTGCTGCACGCCGACGTACGCCCTGCGGCTGGTGGAGGTCGCCGAACAGATGCGGCTCGACCTGGCGGCGCTGCCGGTGCGGGCGATCCTCGTCGCCGGAGAGCCGGGTGGGAACGTCCCCGCGATTCGCGCGCGGCTGGAGGCGGCCTGGGGGGCGCGGGTCATCGATCACTGGGGCATGACCGACATCGGCTCGCTGGGAATCGAGCCGGAAGAGGCTCCCGGCGGACTCTCGATCCTGGAAACGGAATGCATTGCCGAGATCATCAACCCGGACTCCGGCGAGCCCGTCCCCCGAGGAGAGTTGGGAGAGCTGGTGATTACCAACCTGGGGCGGTGGGGTCAGCCGGTGATCCGCTACCGCACGGGAGACCTGGTGCGGGCGTCGCGCGACCCCTGCCCTTCGGGCCTGGCGCTGTTGCGACTGGAGGGGGGCATTCTCGGCCGCGCGGACGACATGGTGACCATCCGCGGCAACAACGTCTTCCCCTCCAGCCTCGAGGCGATCGTCCGCGAATTCCCTCAGGTGGTGGAATACCGCATCACCATTGAGACCCGCCGCTCCATGCCGCACCTCAAACTGGAGATTGAACCGACGCCCGCCTGCGCCGGGTGTCGGGAGTCCCTGGACCAGTTACTTCACGACTTGGACCGGACCATCAAGGACCGACTGAACTTTCACGCCGAGGTGGTTCCGGCGCCGGTCGACAGTCTCCCCCGCTTTGAAATGAAAGGGCGACGCGTGGTGCGGCGCGGCTGAACGGCTCTTGACATCACGTCGCCACACCACCGCCCAAGGGAGGGGGCTGCCGCTCACTCCCGGGGAAACTCCTGCGGAGTGCGGAGGCTCGTGGCCGCTGGGGAGGCTGGACCGGCGTCGAGCATGGTTCGTCACCCCCCGGAGACAATTCCCATGTTCCCACACGGCGGGGATTCCAGAGGCTCGGTGAGGCGGGAGCGTCGGGGGAAACGCCGAGTAAAGGCCGGCGGAAAAATGCGGTGAATCTTGCGGCGGGGAAGGGAATGGTATGATCCCCTCCCCCCGTGCGGCCGTATTCCGGTCGTCTCCTCCTTGACCCTCTCCCTGCCGATGCTTCGCCTGATGCCAGCTCCGCACGGTCGCTCGCTCCGGTACCAGGCGACGTCTCACCGGCGAAGTTCCCCATGCCCCCCACTCATCCCCGGGCCGCCGCCTCCCCGCGGCGGTGCGAGAGGGGAGAGCCGTAAGACGACGAGTGTGGCGGAGTCGTTGGTTGCGTGGGGTGTCTGCGCGCTCCTGAGGTTGTGGTTTGCAGCGGTGCTGTTCAGCGCGTCCGGGGCGTCTCTCGGGGCCGCCATCCCCTCGGACGAGTTGTTGCAGTCACTGCGGCCGAGCGCGGACGTCAACGACTTCGCCGGCATCCTGAGCCCCTCGGAACGGGAGTCTCTGGAACAGCGCTGCCGGGAACTGCGGGAGAAGACCGGCGCCCAATTGACCGTCGTCATTCTCGATTCCCTGCGCGGGGGCCAGATCGACGATTTCACCGTCAAGCTGTTCGAACGCTGGAAAGTAGGGCAGGCGGGGAAGGACAACGGGGTGATGCTGCTGATCGCCCTGCAGGAGCGGCGGGCGCGGATTGAAGTCGGTTATGGTCTGGAGCCGATCCTCACCGACGCCCTGGCGGGTCGGATTCTCGACCAGCAGCTCTTTCCCGCCTTTCGTCAGCAGCAGTATGCGGCCGGACTGAGTGCGGCCGTCGATCGCATCATCGAGGTCATTGTCCGCAACGAACCGGCCCCGGCCGTCCTCCCTCCTCCCGCCATGCCGTGGGACGAGGCACTCTGCTTTCTTCTGTTTCTGATCCCCTTTTCCGCTTTCCCGGCGCTTCTGCTGGGGCTGGGGGTCCGCCACAAACAGTTTGGCATGCTCGTGCCAGGGCTGGTCTTCCTTGGTTTCACGGTGATGTTCACGGTGATGGCCCGGTTTCCCTGGTGGGGATATCTCGTCCTGCTCCCCTTTGATACGGCCGCGGCCCTGTTCGGATACCATGCGAAACTGCTGGCGGTGCCTCGGGGGCGTGGCTGGCGCCGCACGCCACCCGGAGGCTGGACGTGGGGAGAGGGTTCGTGGGGGGGCGGCTCCTCGTGGAGCGGCGGGGGATTCTCCGGTGGAAGCTGGGGCGGCTTTGGCGGCGGGCGTTCCGGCGGCGGCGGTGCCAGTGGAGGCTGGTGAGATGCGGTTTCGCTCCCTGACGCTTGAAGAATTCGTCCAGGCGGTCTCCTCCGCTCTGCCGCAGACGCTGCGCTCGATCGTCCTGTTCGGATCAGCGGTCACGGGAGACTTCGTTGCCTCCGCGTCCCGTTACGATCTGTTGATCGTGGTCGAGCGGCTGGGCTTTGGAGAGCTGGAGGCGCTGCGGGACTCCTTCCGTCAATGGACGCGGGCCGGCCATCCCACCCCGCTGTTGTTGACGGTCGAGGAGGTCCGGCATTCGACCGACGCTTTCGCCATCGAATGGCTCGATCTGTTGCAGGCACGGCGAGTGCTGGCCGGCGGGGATCCCCTCGTGGGCATGACCATCGACCCCGCCCATCTGCGGCTGCACCTGGAACGGGAGTTGAAGGGAAAGCTGCTGGCGCTGCGGGAGGAATACGTGCTGGCGCAGGGACGCAGACAGCAGACCACCGACCTGATGATTCACTCCCTCTCCACGTTCCTGGTCCTGTCCCGAGCGGCATTGCGGCTGTATCAGGGGGAGGTTCCAGCGGCCAAGCTGGATGCGCTTCGCGTCCTGGCGAGCCACATTTCCCTTGATCCTCAGCCGTTCCTCGTCGTTGCAGCATTAAAGGAGGGGAAGCGCCGCCTCGACGCCGCCGCGACGCAACGACTGTTTCAGGACTACCTGTCGGCGGTCGAGGCGATCGTCTCTGCGGTCGATCGGCGGTTGCATCCTCCGGCCGAAGCCTCGGCGTCCGGCTGAACAATCACCTCCCTTTCCACAGGATCACACTCATGTCAGGACCAGTATCGGGGGCAACACGAAGCGGCGGCAAATGGATCGTGCTGATCGTGCTCCTGGGGGCCATCGCTCTGGCGGTCGTGTGGGGCGTTTCGCTCAATAACAGCCTTGTCGCTCTGGACGAGCACCGCAAGACCGCCTGGGCGCAGGTACAGACGGTGCTCCAGCGCCGGTATGACCTGATTCCCAATCTGGTCAACACGGTGAAGGGCTATGCCGCCCATGAACGGGAACTGTTCGAGGAGGTGACGCGGCTGCGGAGCCAGTGGGCCGCGGCTGCCGACGTCGACGCCCAGGTCCGCGCCGCGGGGGAACTGGAGCGGGCGCTGGGACGACTGCTGTTCGTCGCCGAACGCTATCCCGACCTCAAGGCCAACCAGAACTTCCTCGACTTGCAGCACGAACTGGCTGGAACGGAGAACCGCATCACGGTCGAGCGGCAGCGGTACAACGACGCCGTCCGCGCCTACAACACCCGCGTGCGACAGTTTCCCGCCAACCTGATCGCCGGGTGGCGCGGCTTTGCTCCCAGCGACGCCTACTTCGAGGCGGAGAGCTCCGCGCAGACGCCGCCGCAGGTGGACTTCGGGACGTAGCTTCCGGCGGCCCGCTTTTCCCCCGGGGGCAGTCGGACGCCGCCGTGATTTGAAGTCTCCCGCCCGATCGGCCAACATCACCCCATGCCAACCGAGCGCCCCAACATCGTCTTCATCATCACCGACCAGCAGCGGTTCGATACCATCGCGGAACTGGGGTATCCGTACATGCGGACCCCGCACCTGGACCGCCTGGTGCGGGAGGGAGTGACCTTCACCAATTGCCACGTCACGGCGGCCTCCTGTGCGCCGAGCCGGGCCTCGCTGTTCACGGGGTATTACCCGCATACGACCGGCGTGCTGAAGAACGCCGACCTGTGGCGGCATTCGTGGATTGAGGACCTCGCCGCGGCCGGGTATCGCTGTGTCAACGTCGGGAAGATGCACACCTATCCGTACCACACTCCCCTGGGATTTCACGAGCGGTACGTGGTGGAGAACAAGGACCGCTATCTCGAGGAGCGGTGGTACTTCGACGAGTGGGACAAGGCCCTCAAGGTGCGGGGGCTGGTCAAACAGCAACGGGAGCTGTACCGCCAGCGGCCGAACTACCGCCAGGAACTGGGAGCGTTCTTCTGGGAGCTGCCGGAGGACCTGCACTCCGATAACTTCGTCGGCGAGACCGCTCGATGGTGGATTCGGAGCTACCCCGTCACCCAGCCGCTGTTCCTGCAGATTGGTTTCCCCGGTCCCCATCCTCCGTACGATCCCGTGCCGCGGTACGTCGACCACTACCTCAAGCAGGACCTGCCGCTGCTGCCGGTGACGGAGGAGGAACTGGCGGCCCAGCCGCCGTGCCTGAAGGAACTCCGCCAGCATAACCACGAGGTCGATCACGACTCGGTGGTGCTCGACCTGCATCCGACGCTCGAACAGCGCCGCCGCCAGCGGGCGTACTATCTGGCCAACGTCACCATGATCGACGAGCAGGTGGGAGGGATCAGGCAGGCGCTCCAGGAGCGCGGCTATCTCGACCGCTCGATCGTGATCTTCACCTCCGACCACGGCGATTGCCTGACGGACCACGGCCACTCGCAGAAGTGGACGATGTACGATCTCATCACACGGATGCCGCTCATCGTCTGGAAAGGGCGGCAGGTGGACCTGCCGGGGTTCGAGCCGGGCCGGCGGATCGACGGACTCTGTTCGCAGTTCGACATCGGTCCGGCGATTCTCGAACTGGCCGGCCTCACCCCGCCGGCGAGCATGGAAGCCCGTTCGCTGCTTCCCGCCCTGCAAAACAAGCCGTGGACGGAACGCGAGTACGTCTTTGCCGAGCAGGTCCGGGACGGCATCCTCACCGGCTGTGAATTCATGACCATGGTGCGCAGCCGCGACTGGAAGCTGGTCCACTTCCTCGGCCGGGAGGGGGATCAACCGGGGCAACTCTTCGACCTCCGGCGGGACCCGGACGAGCTGGTGAACCTGTGGGATTCGCCGGAAGCCGGTCATCAGGCAAAGAAACGCGAACTGCTCGACGTGCTGCGCGACTGGCGGATGCGGAGCCAGCTTCAGACGAAGGACCTGTTCGCCCCTTATCGTTGACGTTTCACCGATCCCAACCGAAGGAAGCGGAGATGCGCCGGTTCGTCATCCTGCTGGGGGTGGTCGTGGGGATGGGGTGGGCCGCCATCGCACCGGTCTGGGGGGCGCGGCCCAATGTCCTGCTCATCCTCACGGACGACCAGGGCTTTGGCGACATCGGTTCGCACGGCAATCCCGTCCTCAAGACCCCTCACCTGGACGCACTGGCCGACTCTGGCGCCCGTTTCGAGCGGTTCTACGTCTCCCCCGTGTGTGCACCGACGCGGGCCTCCCTGCTCACCGGCCGCTATCACCTCCGCACCGGGGTTTGCGGGGTGACTCGCGGCTACGAGCATCTGCGCAGCGAGGAAGTGACGCTGGCCGAGATCCTCCGCGACGCCGGGTATGCGACCGGGTGCTTCGGCAAGTGGCACAACGGACGTCACATGCCCCTGCATCCCAATGGGCAGGGGTTTGAGGAGTTCCTCGGCTTCTGCGGCGGACACTGGAACACCTACTTCGACCCGCCGCTGGAGCACAACGGCCAGCCGGTCGAGCGGCGTGGCTACATCGCCGACGTCCTCACCGATGAGGCGCTGCGGTTCATCGAGCAGCCCCGCGGGGGGCAGCCCTGGTTCTGCTATCTCGCCTACAATACGCCGCATTCGCCGTGGCGCGTCCCGGACGAACATTGGGAGAAGTTCAGCGGTCTGGGGCTGGATGAGAAAGCCCAGTGCGCCTCTGCGATGGTCGACAATCTCGACGGGAACATCGGCCGTTTGCTGGCACGGTTGAGTTCACAGGGACTGGACGCACGGACCATCGTGTTGTTCCTGACGGACAACGGCGCCAATTCGCCGCGATACAACGCCGGCATGAAAGGGTACAAAGGGTCGGTTGACGAGGGGGGCGTGCGCGTCCCGCTCTTTGTGCGGTATCCGGGGGTGGTCGCGCCGGGAACGGTGGTCCGGCCGATCGCCGCCCACATCGATCTGCTCCCCACCCTGGCGGAGCTGTGCGGCGTGGAACTGACGGCGGAGCATCGTGCGCGTCTGGATGGCCGGTCGCTCGTCCCACTGCTGACGAGCGCCGCCCCGCCTGACGACTGGCCTCAGCGGATGCTGTTTACCGACAGCTTCCGCGCGGATCAGGACCCCGCCCGGACCAATGGAGCCGTGCGGACCGATCGCTGGCGGGCGGTGCGTCAGCGCGGCCGGTGGGAATTGTTCGATCTGCAGGCCGACCCCGGTCAGGAGCGCAACGTCGCGGCCGCTCATCCCGAAGTGCTGGCGTCTCTTCAGCAAGCCTTCGACGCCTGGCTGGCCGACGTGACCGCCGTCCCTCCCGGCGACCCGACGATTCCCGTGGGACATCCCGCGCGGGAGTCGTTCGTCCTCCCCGCCAACGAGGCCTTCCTGCATCCCGGGCATGGTCAAGGGATCGCCTACACCGGCGACGGCGCCGCGGGCTTCGCCAATTGCTGGATCAAAATGTGGACCAGCACGGCGGCCAGCATTTCCTGGGACATCGACGTCCTGGCAGCCGGCCGTTATGTCGTGAGCCTTCAGCAGACGTGCCGCGCGGGAGACGTCGGTTGCCGCGTGGAGTTGACGATCGCTCCAGACTCGGCGGAGACGGAACAGCCGGCTCCGTCCCGGATCACGATCCTTTCGGCCCGAGTGACAGACGCCCTCGATCCGCCGCTCCTGAAGAAGCCCGACCGGATTCACTCGGACAACTACCAGGACAAGGCAGAGTGGGGAGAACTCCCGCTGGGAGAGGTCCTGCTGTCGTCCGGCCGTCACACGCTGACCCTGCGGCTGGTGGAGAAGCCTGGCGAGCGCGGCCCGGATGTCAAATCCCTCACCCTCCACCGCCAGCCGTGAAGAGGCCCCGGTCAGACCAAAGACCCATTGAGTGACCAGAGGCCGCATCAATATCCTTCCCGCTCCCCGGTCCCCAGCGCGGGAGGTTATAAAACTGCTTCCAGGGATGGTCAGGAGGGGATTCTGCTGCGGGAATCTCCGATCTCCCCGTGCAAAGGTTCGATTCCCCTCTCCACGAGCAAATGTCTTTGATCCCCGGGCCGTCCCATGACGTTGGCGCCTGTGCCAATGACGCGACTGACTCTCTCTTCTCTGCCAGGCATTCCTCCCGAATTGCCGCCGCATCCAGCCCTCTCGGGCCGATGGCGAAGGTGGCTGGCGCTGTCGGGTCTGGTGGGAGTCTCCCTCGTCTCCGCGTGGTCCCTCAGCAGCCGGGAGGAGATCGCCTCCGTTTCCCGGGCCAAGCCGACGGGCGGGGACGACGGTGACGCCGCCGCTGCCCCCCTCTCCCCTCCCGAGCTTCCGGCGTCCGCGGAACCTCCGGGGAATCTGTCCCGGGCCCCGGCGCCTGTCCCCCCGGCCACTCCTGCACTCTCCGAGGTTGAAGCGGCTCTCGTGGGACGTTGGGAGTCCGAGTTCCACGGCCGCATGCACCTCGAAAAACGTCCCGACCACACAGCGGAACTGGTGATCGACTTCGATTTCCTGGCATCGCTGCTGTATGGATCGCGCCTGACCATGCAACTCGAGTGGAAGATTGAAGGGGACATCCTCACGCACACCATCGTCAGCGGCGAGCCGGCGGATGCCTGTGAACGGCTGATTCGCGATTACGGTCGAAGCTGCTCTTATGAGATTCTGGAACGCTCGAACGACTTCGTACGACTGCGGGAGACGGCTGAACCGATGCAGGAATACCTCTGGAGACGGTTGTCCCCGGATGCCTCGCTGCCGGGATTCGATCCGCCGTAACTACCAGGTCACGTCATGCCCCCCTCTCTCTTTCGTGCTCCCGGAGTGAGGGCTCCAGCCCAAGCCCGCCGATGGCGTCGGCGGGGTCCGCTGCTCTGCTCGCGGAGAGAGGAAGCCGGGGCGTGCCACGCGCCAATGAGGTTCCCCTCGCCAATGACCGGATCACCCTGCAGCGGCTGTACCCGGATGCGTCGACCTCGGACGGGACGATCGCCAGGTGGCGATTCCCGTGTGTATGCTGAGACCAGAGGGGCAAAGTCCAATCGCGATGAGGCGGCTGAGCCTTGCCGGGTCTCCGGGTCTGCGGCACGTCTCCCGGAGTGAATCTCGCGCCCCTCAGTCTCCTCAGGAGCATCCATGCCAGCGCTCAGAGTCGGCGTCATCGGGGCCGGCGGCATCGCCGCCAAACTGCATCTGCCGGAGCTGCAAACCACGCCGGGAGTGGAGATCGCCGTGCTGGCCGGCCGTAAGGAGAGCCGCCTGAAGCGTCTGGCGGAGCTGTTTCACGTGCCGCGGTGGACCCATTCCTATGATGCGGTCCTGAGCGATCCGGCCATCGACGCGGTGGTGATCGCGCTCCCGCATCCGCTGCACGTCCAGTATGGCCTGAGGGCGCTCCAGGCCGGCAAGCACGTGCACATGCAAAAGCCGCTGAGCACCTCACTGGAGGAGGCGGAAGCGTTTGTACGAGCGGCGGAGCAGACCGACCGGACAGTGCTGTGCCTGCCGTATGTGGCCCGTCCGCATGTGCTGGCGGCGCGGGAACTCATCGCCGCCGGCGCGCTGGGGACGATCTCCAGTGCCCATTCGCGATTCAGTCACGGCGGACCAGAAGTCTATTACGCCACGATTCAACAGATTCTCCAGGAGCAGCCCGAAGACGACCTGTGGTTCTTCGATGCCGACCGGGCCGACGTCGGGGCGCTGTTCGACATGGGGGTGTACGCGGTGGCGCATCTGGTGGCGCTGGTCGGATCGGTGACGGCAGTGACCGGACGGGTGGCCACCGTTCACAAGCCCACGCGGCTGGAGGACACGGCCGCACTGATCCTCGATTTCGAGAACGGAGCCGTGGGAGTGGCGGAGACCGGCTGGTGCGACGGCGCCCGGACGTATGAGTTCTCCGTCCACGGGACGCAGGGCAAACTCGTGAATCCGCCGCTGACGAGCGAGCTGCGGCATCTGCGGCCCAGTTCGCTCGTCGACGAGGACGCCCCCTTGATCGAGGAACCGGTCGATACTTCCCGTGTTCCGAATGTGCACTCCCATCAACACTGGGTCGATTGCATCCGTGCGGGGCGGCAGCCGCCGCTCACCAATGCCCGTTTCGCACGACACGTGACTGAGATCCTGCTGCGGGGTCTGGCGTCGGCGGAGCAGCGGCGAACGGTGAGTGTGGAGTCGCGGCTGACCTGAGCCTCCCTTGGCCACGGGAGACCGGGACCGCTCACCGCTCCACGGATGACTCGGCCACCACGGGTGGTTCGGAGTGCGCGGCCGGGACCACCACCGTGCGGGGAGCGACCGGCGCCCAGCGCATCAGCAGCGGCAACAGCACCAGCGAACCGGTCAGACCTCCGATCATCGACAGGCTGACCAGCACGCCGAAGTAGATGAGCGGGACGAAATTCGACAACGACAGCACCAGAAAGCCCACGGCCAGGACCACGTTGGCGAAGACCATCGCCACGCCGACCGTCCCGTGCGTGCTCCGCAGTGCCTCGGTGTAACTGTCGCCGCGCCTCCGCGCCCGCAGGTACCCCGAGATGTAGTGGATGCTGGAATCGACCGTCAGTCCCATCGAGACGCTGGCGATCATGGCAGTGCCGATGTTGACGGGGACGCCGATCCACCCCATCCCGCCGATGACCAGCACGAGGGGGAAGACGTTGGGCAACAGGGAGAGGAAGCCGATCCAGGCATTGCGAAAGGCGATCGTCATGGAGACGCCGATGCCCACCGCGGCCAGGAGGAAGCTGACGAGCTGGTCCTGGAGGAGGCTGCTGATGATCTTGGCCAGGAGCAGATAGAAGCCAGTGGCGCGGGCTCCGGGAAAGGTCTCGCGGGCGGTGCGGGTGACGAGGTCGATCAGGGCGAGCTTGACTTCGGCCGGCTTCTGTTCCCGCGCCCGCAGCACAATCCGCATCCGTCCCGCCTCGGCGTTGTACAGGCCGGGGATGAACTGCGGCTGGATGGCGGTCAAACGTTCGAGCTTTTGCTCGACGCTGTTGCCGGGGGCGAAATCGATGCCGTCTGAGAGGGCGATGACTTTGGTCAGGCCGGTGCCATCCGGCAGGCGGAGGTTGCGCAGCCGCTCGGCCAGGTCCCGCAGCGGGCGGAGGGATTCCTCCGTAATTCCGCCCGACCAGGGGAACTCGAGCTCCCACGTACCGACGCCCCCCATGCGGGTCTCAAAGAACCGCAGCGCCTGGACGATCTCGCTCGATTCGCGAAAGTTCCGGCTGAAGTCGGTCTCGACGCGGAGGAAGGCGAGGCCGACGCCGGTGACGGCCGTCAGCAGCGCCAGACAGGCCAGCCAGCGGCGGGGGTGCCGGTCGACGCCGCGACTGAGCCGCTCCAGGAAGCGCACCAGCCGCGATTCCGCCAGCGTCGGCCGCGGATCGCTGTCATACCTCAACAGCAATACCCCACCGGGCAGGATGACATAGCACGCGACCAGCACCAGCATGGCGGCCAGGGCCAGCATCAGACCAAAGCTGCGGACCGGGAGAATCTGGCTTGAGAGCAGCGCCCCGAAACCGATCGCCGTCGTGGTGCAGGTCCAGAACACCGGCGGACCGAGTTGACGAAACGTTTCGCGGAATGCCTCGACGCGCGGCAACGTCAATCGCTGTTCCCGGTAATTCACCGTGATGTGCGTGACGGTGGCGATGCCGATGATCGTCACCAGGGACGTGAGGATGGAGCTGACCATGCTCAGGTGCATGCCGCTGAGGACGAGCACAGCCTTCGTCCACACCAGGCTCACGTGCACCACCAGCAGGGGGAGCAGCACCCACCGCAGGCTGCGAAACAGGAGCAGGATCATCAGCATGAGCAGACCCGACGACGCCCAGCCCAGCAGCCGGCTGTCCTCGTCCACATACCGAAACATGTCGTGGACCTGGATCGGTTCTCCCGCCACGAAGGCCGGCGGGTTGTGCGCGGCGGCGATCTGCCGGATGCGGGCGAAGGTCTCCCCCCGCGGGACGGGAGACTGGTCCTCCGGCAGCAGCTTCAGGATGACCGCCGTCGTCCGGTGATCGTGACTGATGACGAGGTGCTCGCCGAACTCCAGGATGTCTTCCTGCCGCATCCGAGCATAGGCCCGTGCGAGAATCCGCGCGGCGACGGTTGTGCCGAACTTCGGGCGCAGCAGCGATTCGAGGGACTGGGTCCCGTCGGGAGCGATCCCCGGAACGGCGCCGAGGGCGTCGGCGAACTCTTTCAGTCGCGCGAGCGGGGATGGTTCCTGGGCCTCGTGTTCCGGCCGATCGTCTTCCTCGGGGGGGGCGGCCTCCTCCCCGATCACGGATGTCGGCCGCGCGGCGAGCAGCGCCGGGTCCTCATAGGCAACGAGGATGAATTCATCCCCCCCGAACCACTTTTTGCTGTCGCGCCAGGCGACGATCAACGGATCGTCCGGGGCGAAGAACGATTCCAGGGACTGATCGAGTTCCAGACGCCCGGCGATGGGCATGGCCACGATCACCGAGAACAGGCCGGCGAGCAGCAGTCCCCCCTTCCAGACGATCAGGCGATCCATCAGCGCCGAGAGGAGCCGGCTGACCAGAGAGTCGGAAGTCACGGTGGAGGATTCCAGGGGAGTCGACTCAGTGGAGCGGTTCCTGAGAGGCCAATCCATCGGAGGAAACCATGCCGGCGAGTGTGGGTGTGTGCGGCAGCCTCCGACCGGCGGGCGTCAGACGCCCATCTCACTTCCTCTCCCCGCTCTCCGCACTTGCTCAGGTGGGGAGCACACGTCATCGGACAGCCGCTCGCGCCGGCAGCGACAGGATACTGTCTGAGAGGTGTGAACAGAATCGACGCGAGAGCTTCGATGGTCGCCTGGTCGACTCCGCTCCTCCGAAGGGGCGAGTTGTTGGGGGGAATCTCGGAATCAACCACCGATTCCTTCGCGGACGCTGCGGCCTCTCAGGCAGGCTTGCAGAGGAGAAGGGCAGGGCCCACAATCCGATCCATGCACAGCGACTTATGCACTCGACGGAGCTGGCTGCAGTCCACTCTGGCCGCCGCGGGGGGGATGGCCCTGGCCGGCTGGCCCCAACCGTCCCGCGCCGACGGCGAGGGCTGGCAACGGCTCGATCTGCGGACGATCTCCCCTCAACCCGAACTCTACTGCGGCTGGCCGACAGTGACCCGGCTCGCCAGCGGCCGTCTGATGGTCGTGTGGTCCGGCGGACGGGAAGCGCACGTGTGCCCTTTTGGCCGCGTGGAGACGATGATCTCCGACGACGACGGAGAAACGTGGACCTGGCCGCGGACCCTGCTCGACAGCGACCTCGATGATCGGGATGCCGGGGTGCTCGAGACGCCGCACGGGACGTTGCTCGTGACCACCTTTACCTCGACCGCCTATGTGCCGCTGCTGGAGAAGGCCCGGTCCGCAGGGAATTGGGCGCCGGAGCGACTGGCGGCGTGGGAGGCTGTCCACCGTCGCCTCACCGACGAGCAGCGGGCCGCTGAGCTGGGGACGTGGATGATCCGCTCGACCGACGGCGGACTGACGTGGTCGCCCCGGTACGACTCTCTGGTCAACAGTCCGCACGGGCCCTTCTGTCTCCGCGACGGCCGGATTCTGTACGCCGGCAAGCAGCTCTGGCGGGAGCATCCGCGCCTCGGGGTGGCGCAATCGCTGGACGACGGCCTCACCTGGAAGTGGCTGGCCGAAATCCCCCCCCGCGAAGGAGACGACCCCCGTCAGTACCACGAACTGCATGGCGTGGAGACGGACGAAGGGCGAATCGTGGTGCAGATTCGCAACCATAACCCGGCCAACAACCAGGAGGTGCTGCAAACCGAATCGGACGACGGCGGGCGGAGCTGGTCCCCCCCGCGGTCCATCGGTGTGTGGGGGATTCCCTCCCACCTGCTGAAGTTGCGGGACGGCCGTTTGCTCATGACGCATGGGCACCGCCGCGCCCCCATCGGCTGCCAGGCTCGTGTGAGCAGCGACGGCGGCCGCACCTGGTCCCCCCCGCTGGTCCTCTACGGCGAAGGGGGCTCCACAGACCTCGGGTATCCCTCCACGGTGGAACTCGCCTCCGGCGACCTGCTCACCATCTGGTATGAATTGATCCCGCCAGCCACCAAGGCGGTGCTGCGGCAGATGCGGTGGCGGCTCACTTCGGCGTAGCAGACCTCTGCGGAGGCCAGGCGGTTCCGGGAGGAGCGTTCGGCCCATAGCTCGTCGGGTCGCTGAGCAGTCGCGGCGGCTGCACCACGAGTTGCTGATCGGACGTGGCGGCCATCCAGGCGTCGAGTTCCCGGCGCAGGCTTGCCAGCCGTTCCACATAACGCGGGTCCGTCGCGAGGTTGTGCTGTTCGTCCGGATCAGAACGCAGGTCGTACAGCTCCTCCGCCGGGCGGGCATGATACCTCCGGATGACAGCCGCAGCGTCCGGATCAGTCCGGGCGCGTTCCTCCCAGGAAGCGAACAGCTCCCGCCCGTCGCGCGGACTGCCGAGATCGATGTGTGTGGTGAAGGCGAACTCCGGATGCAGATTGCGGATGTATTTCCACTCCGCCGTGCGGAGGCTGCGGATCGGATAGATGTTCCAGCGCCCGTCGCCGGTGTGCGTGGTGAAAATCTGCGTCCGGTGCGTAGTCGCCGCGCCGCGGAGCACGGGAAGGAACGAGCGTCCGTCCAGCCAGTCGGGGGGCTGACCGCCGGCCGCTTCCAGCAGCGTCGGCAGCAGGTCCAGCCAGCTCACCAGCGCCTCCGTGCGCGTGCCGGGTTTCGTCACTCCCGGCCAGGCGACGATCAGGGGGACGCGGATGCCGGCGTCGTAACAATTCCATTTGCCAAACGGCCACTGGGCGCCGTGATCGGACGTGAACAGAAACAACACCTCCGGTCCGAGGTATTCCCGGACCGCTTGACGAATGACGCCCAGATCGTCGTCCGCCTTGGAGACTGCGGCGGCGTACCGGGCGCGCCAGGCGCGCGTCGCCAGGGTGTCGATCGTCCCCGCCGGGAGGGAGAGTGGCCGCGGGTGATCCTCCGCATCGGCTTCCGGCCAGGGGACGTGCGGCCAGTTGCTGCCGACCATCAGGCACAGGGGCCGGTCGGTCGCCCCCTGCTGCTGTTTCAGGAATTCGACCGCCGCCGGAATGGCGGCATGATCGTGGAATGTGTCATGGGCGAAGTGGTCGAAACCGTACTGCGCGGTGTGCCGGTAGTGCGACACCTTGCCGAACGCGACCACCTCATACCCCAGTTCCTGAAAGAAGGCCGGCCACTTCTTGAGTTCGGCCCGTGGCTGGGTGTGATTCGCCTCCGCTCCGTTGCGGGCGGGGTACAGGCCCGTCAGCAGAGCCGCACGGCTCGGTGCGCAGCTCGGAGAGACGACGAACGCACGGTCGAACGTGAGTCCTTCGTCGGCCAGCGCCTGCATGTGCGGCGTCCGGAACGCCGCATCCCCATACGGCTGACAGTCGAGGCAGCCGAGGTCGTCGGCCAGAAAAACCACGAGCGTCGGTCGGACAACCGAGGCGGCCACAACCAGCCGGTTGCCGTGCCCGAGCAACACCGCCGCCAATAACCACAGCCAGACGGCAGACGCCGATTTCATGGCGGACTCCAGAGGGGGGTGGACCGCTATCTCACAGCAGACGCGGCCTGAGGGCAAGCCTCCGGTGCGGTGTGGAACCAGCCTTTCACGCAAACTGCTGTTGGAGGGGCGGCGCAGCGTGAGATACGCTCCCGGCCCGTGCGGCAAGAGGGCCGCAAAGGTGCGCCAGGATGGCCCATGCTGTTCAGCTCGTATGAGTTCCTGCTCCTCTTTCTGCCGCTGACGCTGGCGGGGTTTGCCGTCGCGCAGCGCTGGGGTTCAGGAGGAGGGCGTCTCTGGCTGCTGGCCGCCTCGGCGATCTTTTACCTGGCCTGGAACTCCCGCGACCTGGGCGTGCTGGGGGCCTCCATTGCCGGGAATTACCTCGTGGCCCGGCTGATCCTGCACCTCCCGCCCCATTCCCTCCGGGGGAGGGGGCTGCTCGCGGTGGGGATTGCGGCGAACCTCGCGCTGTTGGGAGCTTTCAAATACGCGCGGTTTGTGGTGGAGACGGCCGCGGCCGTCACAGGCGCCGATTGGACCGTTCCCGCCCCGGTGCTCCCGCTGGCGATCTCGTTTTTCACCTTTCAACAGATCGCCTGCCTGGTGGATGCCTACCGCCTCCGTGGTGCGACGGGGTGCTGGTCGGAATATGCGCTGTTCGTGACGTTCTTTCCGCAACTCATCGCCGGACCGATCGTGCATCATGCGGAGGTTCTGGGACAGTTCCGGGATCGCGCGCGGTTTCGCCTGCGATGGGAGACTCTCGCCGTCGGGCTGGCTTATCTGGTCGCGGGGCTGGTGAAGAAGGTCGTCCTGGCCGATACGCTGGCCCCCACGGCCGATGCAGTCTTCGAGACCGCCGCGCAAGGCGTTCCCTTCTCCGCCGCCGATGCCTGGACGGGAACCCTGGCCTACACGCTCCAGCTCTACTTCGACTTCTCCGGCTACTCGGACATGGCGATTGGTCTGGGCTGGATGTTTGGCATCCGCCTGCCGGCGAACTTCCACTCGCCCTATCAGGCCCAGAGCATCGGTGAGTTCTGGCGGCGCTGGCACATGACGCTGTCGCGGTTCCTGCGCAACTATCTCTACATCCCGCTCGGCGGCAATCGCTGCGGCCCGCTGCGGCGATCGCTGAACCTCGCGCTGACGATGCTGCTGGGAGGAATGTGGCACGGGGCGGGCTGGACGTTCATCGCCTGGGGAGCGCTGCATGGACTGTACCTGGTCGTGCAGCACCTCTGGACAAACGCGGCGACCGGGGGGAGAGAACGCCTCCGCGAATCGCCGCTCTGGCGGGGCGTCGCGCGGGGGCTGACGCTCCTGGCGGTGATTGCCGGCTGGGTGCTGTTCCGGTCCGCCGACCTGCCGACAGCGGGGAGAGTCTATCTCGCGCTGTGCGGCAGCGGAGCCCAGTCCGTGCAGTCGATCGCATGGACACCGGAGACCACCCTTCTGCTGGGAGCCTTGCTGCTGTGTGTGCTGTTTGTCCCCAATACACAGACCTTGATTCCCGACCCGGAGAGGCGGGAGGGGTCACCAGCCCTGCCGCACGGCTGGCGGTGGCTGGCGTTTCGTCCCACCCCCTGGCACGGGGCAGCGCTGTCCGTGTTGTTGCTTGTCTGCCTGACGCTGCTGACGCGCGTGCAGGAGTTCCTGTACTTTCAGTTTTGACCGGTTCCTCCGCATGGTATTCCACAATCCTTCTTTGGAGACAACGCCGCGCGGTCGTCGGCAGAAGTGTCGCCGTGCGCGCACCAGCTTGAACGGCGGTGTGATGCCATGAGCAGGGAGGGCCTGTCTCCTGCCGATGCCTGTGCGTCCCGTCCGGGGGCGTCGCTTTCGCCCCGGGAATGCCGCCGCTGCGTGCGCACGTTTCTCATCAGCACGGCGGTCGGTCTGGCGAGCCTGGCGGGACTGAACGTCGTCGTGGATCCTTTCGGCGCCTTCGGCTTCACCTGGCTGCCAGCCGACTCCCGCAACGGAGAGACCCGCACGGCCCGGGGTGAACTGTTGCGGCGATTCGCCGGCGAGACGGTGCTGCTCGGCACGTCGCGGACCCGCATCGGCTATGACGGCCGCCGCGACTGCATCCCGGGCGGTCCCGCCTGCAATCTCGGCCTGGATGGGACGCACATCGAGGAATTGGCCCTGGTCGTGGAACAGGTCGCCGAACTTCCGCATGTTCACAGGGTGGTGCTGTCGCTGGACCTGCATCTGTTTAGCGGGGAGTGGCTTCCCAACAGCGACTTTCGCTGTTCGCGGTTCAATCGTCAGCGCTCGGCCTGCGAGCACTGGTGCGACCTGCTCTGGAACGGCCGGACGGTGGAGGCGTCTCTCAGGGCCGTGCGCCGTGCACTGCACGGGGACGGTCCCACCCATGATGCATTCGGGTTCGCCGTCGGTGCTGAGAAGCGTTTTGGGAGGACCACGGCCGACGTCCGTTGTCGTGCCGCCTTGACCCAGTTCTTCGGCCCGCAGGGCTTACTGGCCCAAGTCGAAGTGCCGGAACGGTCGTGGGCCGCCCTGCGAAGGATCATTGCCGTCTGCCGCGAGCGGGGCATCGAGCTGACGCTGGTGATCGATCCGGTCCATGCCCTGCTGCTGGAGGGGCTCCATACCTGCGGCGATGGACGCGCCTACCTGCACTGGAAAACCGAGCTGACCCGGATCGCCGAGGCGGCAGGAGTCCCGCTGTGGGACTTCACCGGTTACTCGGTGTATACCACGGAGCCTCTGCCGACCGCCGCGTCCGATCCGCCGGGCCACTGGTTCTGGGAACCCTCTCACTTTCGCAAGGAACTGGGGGACCTGGTGCTGGAGCGCCTGTTCAACGGCCCCCACGGCGATCCCGCCTTCGGCGTGCGACTGACCACCTCTCACCTCGCCGGGCAGCTCGCTCAAACCGCCCGGCAACGTCGGGAGTGGCGGTCCCGCGCGGCAGAGGAACTGCAACTGCTGCGGGAAGTCCGGGAGACCCAGGGAGTCGAAGACCCATGGCCACTCCAGGTCGCCGAGCAGATCGACGCGACGTCTTCCCGGCCGCGGCAATGACCGCGCCACACCAGAGACCGACGGTTCCACGCGGGGCCAGCCGCTCCTGCGGGGGTTACCCGCGGGTGAGTCGCCGTGCCAGGGCCTCCAGCGCCGATTCGGGAAACAGGCACCAGGCAAACTCGCGACTCCGGAGGATGCGGTTGGCGTCGAGCTGTCGTTGCACTTGCTCCAGTGCCGCGCGGGTTTGCTCGATCTGCGGAGCGGCGAGACTGGCCAGCCGGTGGCCGATCTCCCGGAGGCGCTGATGGCGGCGGCGATCGGCCGCTCCCTCGGACCAGCGCGGCCCGGCCGCGTGCCGCCGCGCCCGGGCCTCGTTCGCCTCGGCGATCAGGCGGTGCTTCTCCTGAGCCAGCACGGCGGCCTCCTCCCCCGTGAGGACGCGATCGGCATTGAACAGGAGTTCCCGCAGCCGTCGTCGCAGTCGGTCGAGATCGTCGCTCGTGACCGGAAAGGGAGACAGAGGGAGATGCCAGGTGGCCGTGAGGGTCAGGAACGCCGGCGGCTCCATCCCCCAGAACTGCCGCACGATCCGATCGGTCAATTCGTCGTACACGGCTCCGCCGATGCCGTGCACAAAGAGGTCGGCCAGGCAGAGTCGGGCAAACAGCGTGGTGGTCAGGGCGCGGGTGCGAATCCGCCACCCTTGGGTGGAGAGGGCGGCCAGGTCCTCCACGGCGCAACAGGCTTCCCCCTCCCGGTGGAGCCGCAGAACTCCGACGGGTCCCGCTTCCCGCGCCAGCAGCAGCCGTCGTCCCTCCGGACGGACCAGCAGCGGCGCCCGCTGGGTTTCGCCTTGCCGCCACACCCACAGCGGGACCTCGGTCCATTCTCCCTCTGCCCGAAGTTCCGGGACCGGGTGCGAGCGGCTGCGGATGCGATGCCGGCGGCGATAGTCCCCCAGCACCTCATTGTGGACGGCGCGAAATCGCTCCGCGTGCGCCATCAGGTGGGCTGCGAACCAGCGGAACGGGGGCAACTCCTCCACCCGGCTCAGGGGGAGCTCCAGATTCTCCGCGCCGAACCGCGATTCCTGTCGGCGGCGCATGGCGGACAGACAGTCCCCCACGCGCTGGAAGGTCGCCCGGGCGTGCAGCGCATCCGGCCAGCAGGTGTCGATGAGCGGTCGATAGCCCCAGTCCGAAGAAATGCTTTCGCTCACGCGGCGGCCAAAGCTCGCAAACGTCGGCGAGTCGCCCACGAGGGCCTCCTCCCAGGGGAGACGCGGCGTGGGTTCGAGGAACGGCACCGCTTCCAGGTGCGGCGTCTCGCGCGGTCCGCGCGGAACGAGCAGCGTGGTTCCCGGCAGCAGGTCGTTGTCAACGATCAGATTGAGTCCGCTGCCCGCCATCCGTCGCGCCAGGCCGGCAATGGCGAAATGCTTGGCCCACACGCCGGGATGGGTGGGAGCGGGCTGGTGTCCGCTCACGATGCAGGGCGCGGCGGGATCGGGAGGCGGGCAGGGCTGACCGATCAGTTCCTGCGTGTACGCGTGTGCCTGGGTGAGGACCTCGCGGCGGGTCCACTCCCGCAGCCGCCGCCAGGTACGTCCCTGAAGATCCACCTCTTGGGCGGCGGCGAAGCGTTCCCGGTTGGCGGCGAGCAGTGCCTCCGCTTCGCTCAACAGCGGACGCGCCAGCACGACGCCAGATTCGACCGGCGCCCGGAGCGGTGCGGGGAACGGGAGTGAGGCGCCTGCGGACATCTGCGGAAGGCCGTCAAGACGAGCCAGGAGTGCGGCTGTGACCGGCCGTCCACCGTCCACAACGCCGCTCCCATTTCTAGCCGTCGAGGCCGATTCGTCAATCATGCGTCTGTTTCCCGAAGTCGCAGGAGGGGGACGGTCTCCTCCGCAACTCCAGCTCCGGGGTGACAAGTCGCGGAGCGGAGCGCTACAATCGGGACGGAGGCGCTCCTGTTCTCCCGGGGAGAGACCATGCTGCGACGTGTCACCGTGCATCTGGCCGGTTTGCTGGCGGTCGCTGTCTGCCTGGCGCAATCCAGCTCGGCGTTTCTTCAATCCCGCAGTGGACGGGGTGCTGCGGCCTACCGCGCTGCGGAGATCCGGACCGACCGGCGGGGCGTTCCGGACTGGCCGCTGGATGCCGAGTTCCCGCGGGACGTCTTCACCTTCGTCCGGATTCTGTACAACCCGTATGGAGGCTACCGCGGGAAGTGGGCCACCGACTGGCCTGACAGCGACCTGAACTTCTCCTTCCGTCTCCAGCAGCTCACGGCGCTGCAGGTCAATCCGAACCCGCTGATTCTGGAACTCTCCGACCCGCGCTTGTTCGATTACCCGTGGATTTACATCATTGAACCGGGAGGCTGGCGCGGCCAGCCGGGGACCGGTCTGAATCTCACGGACGAGGAGGTCCTGGCCCTGCGGACGTACCTCGACAACGGCGGCTTTCTGCTGGTCGACGACTTCTGGGGGGAGGATGAGTGGGAGGAGTTCTACCGCGAACTGAAGCGGGTGTTCCCCGACCGCGAGCCGGTCGACCTGGACCTCGACCACGAAATCTTTCACTGTGTGTACGATCTCCAGGAAAAACCCCAGGTCCCTTCGATTCACGCCTGGCTCGGCTCGGGACTCAGCTACGAACGCTCAGACGCCGAAGAAGTTCACTACCGCGCGGTGTACGACGACCACGGCCGTCCGCAGGTCATCATCTGCCACAACACCGACCTGGGGGACGGCTGGGAGCGCGAGGGGGAGAACATTCACTACTTCCGGGAGATGTCGGAACCGAAGGCCTACCCCATGGGGATCAACCTCCTCTTCTATGCGATGACGCATTGAGGGCATTTTTCCAAACCGTCTCCCCCCTGGCGGAGAAGAACCCGCCGAGGCCGTCGGCAGGCTTCGGCTGGAAACGGTTGTGAAACTGCTGGGAGAGAGTCCTCACTCTCGACACTCGTCACCGGACTCTCCCTCGGGACTGGCTCCCTTCACCGCACCGCCCCCCCGTTGGCGTTGATGACCTGCCCGGTGATGTAAGCCGCCTCTGCACTGACGAGAAACCGGGCCAGGTGAGCGATATCCTCCGGCGTCCCCCACCGCTGGAGCGGCGTCTCGCGGAGGACGCGCCGGTCCCACTTCTCTCCCGCCTGTTCCCCCCAGGCGGTGCGAATCCATCCGGGGGCGATGCAGTTGACGCGGACCTCGGGCGCCAGGCTGACCGCCAGCGAACGCGTGAATCCCATGATGGCATTCTTCGAGGCGGCAAAAAGCTCGCCACTCTCTCCCCCCATCCCCCGCTCGGCCTGATCCCAGCCGATATTGAGAATCGTCCCCCCTCCCGCAGCCCGCATCCGGGCGCCGATCGACCGGCTGAGGAGGATCGTCCCTCGCACATCCACCTCCAGCAGCCGCGCGAGCTTGCGCTCATAGGGGAGCCGGGCGTCTTCGCCGGTGAGGAGGTCGGCCCCGGCGTTGTTCACCCACACGTCCACACCTCCCCAGGCATCCCAGGCGGCCTGGGCGAAGCCTTCCAGGGTCGGTTCGTGACTCAGGTCGGCCATCAGGACGAGCGAGCGGCGTCCCAGTCCCCGGATCGCCTGGGCGACTTCTTCCGCAGCGGCGGCCGAGCGACGGCAGTGGACCACGACGTCCGCACCGGCTGCTGCAAACTCCAGCGCCACGGCCCGTCCGATGCCGCTGGATGAACCAGTCACCACGGCGCGCTGTCCCTGCAACGAGGCGAAGGGAAGGACATTCTCAGGTGTAGCGGAGGGTGCTTTCACGGTCGGGAATTCTCGGACAGGAGGCTGGCCCAAGGTTTGCTTGCTGTCTATTCAATAGGGAAGAGTCGTGTGCGGGCTGCGCTCGACGGTCGCCCGGGATTGGACGTGCGTAAGTTGAGACAGGACCGGTATCAACGATCGATTCGGACCCTGTCCCAGACGCCCGGGACGCCTCCCGAGCCTCGATCGCCGGATGGTCAACAACTGGCCAATCTGCCTTTGGGAGTGACAGTTCTGCAATAGGCACGGGCAACAGGGGGGCAACGGCGCGACCCTTTTTCAAAAATCAACGAATTTCAATGATTGACGGCGACGGGAGACCCGGCGATAATCTCACGCAGCCCAGGGAGGGGACGATCCCCTGCTGGTGCGCCGATCATCGCACAAATCCCATCGTTTTGCTGCCTCAGTCGTTGATCGGCCGGAAAGACCAGTCCATGAAATGGAAGTCGCGAGCGACCCGTCCCATCTGACGGCGGGCCCGAAGCAGACCTACAACCCAAACGACTGCCAGTCCTGGCTGCGACCATTCCCGCAGGGAGAGTCTCTGTCGGGGATCGTCCGGGGGGACTGACCGAACTGACCGTAAACCAGGCCTCCGCATCACGCGGAAGAGTGTTTTGTCCAGACCGACTGACCAGGAGGGGACGTCGGCCCAACCCTTAGCCACACGAAAAGGGCAACTGACATGCTCACGAACGTCATGGAACCCCAGGCACGCAAGCCGAAAGGTTCCTTCCCGGAGATCTCCGACCGACTGGAGAAGGACCTCGTGCAGGTCTTCAAACTCCTGGCGGACGAGACCCGTCTGAAGATTCTGTTCATGCTCATCCGCGAGGGAGAGCTGCACGTCTCGGCCTTGTGCGACCGGCTCGAACAGAGCCAGCCGGCCGTCAGCCATCACCTCGCCTTGCTCCGCGTGGCCGGATTGATCTCCGCCCGCCGCGACGGCAAGCACAACTTCTACTCCGTCGAACGCAGCCGCTTCCACGGCATCGTGGACGAGCTGTTCCAGGCGATCGTCGATGAAACCGATGAGAACGCCGTCCGCTTCGACAACTTCGTGATCTCCCAGGAGTAATTCCCCGGGAAATGCGGCGGGAAGTCGTTCCAGCCGCCTGAAGACTGACGTCCACGCCCCTCGTGCCGTCGCGCGGCCCGGGGGGCGTGTCGCATTTGGGGCGGCGGGTGATCCCCGTTCGCGCCGGATCGGAGGGCGGCACATCCCCACACGGGTACAATTCCCACCGATCCCTCTTCGCACCCGGAACTGCGGACCCCCGCGTGAGCCAATCCCCTGTGGAGTACGTGACCGTCGTCTGCCGCGTCTGTGGGACACGGGTGGACGAACGGCTGGCGGACGAGGCCCGGGAGGTCCCTTGCCCGGACTGTCTGGAGCCGGTGCGTATCCCGGCCCGTCGCGAGCTCCCGCCCAAGCCGGTCCCCCCTCCCGCCCCGGAATTTCCCGTTTACAAATTGCAACGCCCGGAGGAGGGACAGCACTCCGCCCCCCCGTCCTCGCGGTCGCGGCGACTGGGAGACGTACTGGTCGTTTGCCCGGTGTGTGGAGCACGGCTGCACCCGCCCCTGCAGCCCCGAAGCTACCAGGTCCGCTGTCCGGACTGCTTTCGTCCCGTGACCGTCCCCTCTCCGGACGAGGCTGCCGAGCGCGAGTCGCGGATTCGGCCCCCACCGCGGAAAGAGGAACCGATCGAGACGATCCCGATTCCTCAGCCCCCCAGCCGGCCCCGACCGCCGACGTATCTGGCGCGGCAATTGGCCGTGGTGCGTCGCGAGCCGCGGCAACGCCCTCCCCCCGCCACGTGGTGGTCAGGAGTGTGGACTTTCCCGTGGCAGTCGGAAGTGCAGGGGAAATGGCTGGTGCTCTCGCTGTGTCTGACGGTGCTGTTTCTGCTGGTGGCCGGTTTCATCGAACTGGCCCTGGCCTCACAGAACCGCGCCACGCTGCCGATGTTCCTGTGCGCGTTCCCAGCCGTGCTGGTGGCATTCTGGACAGGAAGCTATGCCGCTTCGACGGCCCTCACGGTGATCGTCGAGACGGCGGCGGGAAATCGGAGGATCGTCGCCTGGCCGGAGCAGCCCTTTCGTGACGGCATCGGAGGCCTGCTGGCGTTGGTCTACCTCTGGGGGCTGTCCCTGCTGGCGGGGCACGGCGTCGGCTGGCTCAGCGTCCGGCTGGGAGGGAGCTACTGGATTTGGGCCGTCGCGGCCGGAGGCGGACTCCTCCCGATCGCTCTGCTCTCGATGCTGGAGGCGGGGGCCTGGTACGCCGCGGTGAGCGGTCCCATCCTGCGGTCGCTGGTGCGAAACGTCTTCGATTGGGCGGTCTGTTATCTCCTCTTGGGAGCGCTGCTGGGGAGCCTTGGTTACGTGTGGGGTCTGGCGATGCTGCTGGCCCCGGTTCCTACGGCGATCTGTTCGTCGCCGGTCTGGAGCGCGGCCCTCCTGATTTCCGCCCGGTTGCTGGGGCGGCTGGCGTGGCGGATCGAGCGCACCTCACGGCACGAGGCGAAACGTTCGACGGAACGCGGTTCCGCCGCCGACGCCGAGGCTTCCTAAGCCGGTCGGCAGGACGACACGGCGTGCGGGCCGACTTTGAGGCGCTTCGTCTTCAGGGTCTCTACAGGCCCGAGCGGCGTCCCCGATGATCCCCGGGGGGGGGGGGAGCGTAGGTTCCGTCCGGAGTCCGGCGGGACGGGCTGAAGGTGCTGCATCCTCCCCGCGGCACGGCGGACCGGCCGTGCGCGAGTGCGCGGTGATCCTCACCGCTTGACCGTCACGCGGCCGTTGAGGAGCTGCACGTAATCGAGAGCGATCTTCAGCACCTCATCGTTGTAGGCATTCTTGGCGAAGATCGGCTTGTTCGGGTCCGGCGACTCCAGTTCCTCGAGCAGTTTCTCCTCCACATCCTCCTGTTTGCCGGCCAGGTCGCTCTGATCGCGTTCGCGGCGGAGTTCCTCTTCATTCAGCGTGACGGACTCGCGGCTCTTGCGCTCGACGTAGCGGTCGATCACCTTCTGCAACTTCTGAAACTCCGCATCCGCGGCCACGCGCTGCTGGCTCCGCTGCTGCAACGAGGAGATCAGCTCCGGCGAGACCAGCGAATTCGGCACGTACCGCGCCGCGGGGATGGTGTGAAACGGCAGGGCGTGATCGAGGAACGATTCGCCGATATCCGAGTGGTCGAGCAGGGAGGGGAGCACGAGATCCGACCGCACGCCGCGGTTCTGGGTGCTGTCGCCATTCACCCGGTAAAACTGCTGAATCGTCAGCTTGAGTTTCCCCCGATCGGTGGGGCGGAGGAGACTGAACATCCGGTTGGGGGTCACGTCCATCAGGTTCTGAACCGTCCCTTTCCCGTGGGTGGTGGTGTCGCCGATGATGATCCCGCGGCGATAGTCCTTGATCGCCCCGGCGAAAATCTCTGAAGCCGAGGCCGACATCCGATCGCAGATCAGCAGGAGCGGACCGTTCCAGAGCGTGCCGGGACGCTCATCCTCCAGGACACGGACCCCGGCGACTTCCGATTCTCGGACCTGCACGACCGGACCCTGGTCAATGAAGTGACCGGTCACTTCCAGCGCTTCGCTCAGGGCGCCGCCCGTGTTCCCGCGGAGGTCGACGATCACCGCGTCCACGCCTTCCGCGCGGAAGCGGTTGAGGTGCGGGATCATGTCGGCCGCCGCGCTCTTGAAGCCTTCCAGCCCCCCTTGGGCGCCGGCAAAGTCGCGGTAGAACGACGGCAGCCGGATGACCCCGATCTTCCCCGGGCGTCCAATGCGTTCCGAGGCGTCGATGACGGTCCCTTTCACTTCCTGTGCGGTCAGCTCGATCTTCTGGCGGGTCAGTTCGTACAGCCGCGTCTCGTTGGTCCCCTTCGGCTGGACGCGCAACACGACCTTGGTCCCCCGCTCGCCGCGGATCATCCGCACGACGTGCGTGAGCTTCATGTTGGCAATGTCGACCATCTCGGTCTGCTGGCCGGTCTTGGGGTCGATCTGGGCGACGCCGGTGATGATGTCCCCCGCCTTGAGCCGGCCGTCCTTGTCGGCGGCCCCGCCGGGGACGATCTGATGCACGATCGTCTGGCCGTCGTCGGACTGCAACGACGCCCCGATCCCGTCCAGGCTCAGCTTGAGGTCGATCTCGAAATCCTCCCAGCTCTGGGGAGACATGTAGCTGGAATGGGGATCAAAGCAGGTCGTCAGCGCGGTGAGATAGAGTTCCAGCTTGTCCAGGTCGTCCCGCTGGTCGACCAGCCGGCGAAAGTTGCGATACCGCTTGTGCAAGTCCTCGCGGGTTTTGGCCAGGTCCTCGCCGTCGAGTTTGGCCAGCAGGAGGTCATACGCGATCATCTTCCGCCAGCGATCGTCAAGCTCCTCCTGTGTGGCAGCCCAGGGAAGCTTGGTGTAGTCAGACGGCTTGGTCTCCCGGGTGGTATAGTCATATTCGGCGTCGATGAACCGGTCCACGCGATCGCACTGCGCATGGACCCGCTGGCGAAACAGCTCGTACAACTGATAACCGAAGGACACGTCCCCGGCCCGCAGTTCGTCGTCGAGCGTGGTCCGCCGCGCGCCGAACTGGTCGTAATCCGACTGCAGAAAGTACAGATGCCCCGGGTCGAGCGTCTTGAAGTAGTTGTCCAGCAGGGCGGTCGAAGCGGCATCGTCGATCTGCGGACGGTTGATGTGGAACCGCGGCACCATCTGCGTCACGAGCTTGGCCGTCACCTCGTCGACCCGCTCCGCCGAGGAGAGCTGCTGGACGGAAGTGACCGTCACGGCCACCAGCGCCAGAAACAGGAGCATTGCCTGGACCGACCGGGACGAGTGCGCTTTCACAACGGCCATGTGCCTGCCTTGATCGAATGCGTTTGAAGCCGCCGGCCGAGAGCGACTGACCACCCTCTCCGCTGCCGACGGTTCAACCGAATCCTATCGGAAGCCCGAAGATGCGACAAGACGCGGTTCCGGCACGGAAGACACCGCCACTCAATCTCCCAGAACAGGAGGAGAGGACGTGGGCCTGGTTCACCAGCGGCGGGGTTCCATCGTCTACGGCTGGCAGGACAGACGTCCCTGAGTCATGCTGGAGGGTGAACGTTCTCTTGGGGTGGAACCCAGGGAGGGCCTTGAGCAGGAAGGGCTTCGCCGCCAGGACGACCAGCCTGCGACCCGCAACACCCTGCGCTTGACTCTCCGCTGTTGACTCTTGACTCTCATCTCATGGACCTGGAGCGATATCGCAAGCAGATGCTCTTTCCGCCCATCGGCGAGGCGGGGCAGCGCCGCATCAGCGCCAGCGGGGCGCTCGTCATCGGCTGTGGCGCGCTCGGCTCGGTCATTGCTGAGTCGCTGGTCCGGGCCGGCGTCGGCCGCGTGCGAATCGTCGACCGCGACTTCGTCGAGCTGTCGAACTTGCAACGGCAGGTCCTGTACGACGAACAGGACGTGGCCGAGCAACTTCCCAAGGCGATGGCCGCCGCGCGGAGGCTTTCCCGCATCAACAGCACCGTCCGGATTGAACCGATCGTTGCCGACGTCGACGCCGCCACTATTCTCCCGCTGTTCGAGGATGTGGACGTCGTCATCGACGGGACTGACAACTTCGAGGTCCGGTTTCTGATCAACGATGCCGCCCTGGAGCGGGGAACGCCCTGGGTCAACGGCGGAGTCATTGGCAGTCACGGACAGGTGATGACGATCATCCCCGGCCGGACCCCCTGCCTGCGGTGCCTGCTGAGCGAGGAACCGGACCCCGGCAGCACCGAGACCTGCGACACCGCCGGCGTGCTCGGACCGGCGGTGAACGTCGTGGCGTCTCTGGAGGTGGTCGCCGCCCTGCAGGTGTTGATCGATCCCGACCGGGCGGCCGAACCGGTCCTCACGGTCATCGACGTCTGGGAAGGGACCTGCCGCAGGCTGCACCTGGGGGCCGATCTGCCGGATCGGGCGAACTGCCCCGCCTGTCGGCAGGGGGAACGACTGTGGCTGCACGGCCAACGCGGGGCGCGAAACACCGTGTTGTGCGGGCGAAACGCCGTCCAGATCTCCCCCCCCCAGCGGGGAGAACTCTCGTTGGAGGAGCTGGAGCGGCGGCTCGCGGCCAGCGGCGAGGTCCGCCGGAATCCTTTCCTGCTGCGGTTCATCCCCCGCGGAACCGGGTATGAACTGACCATCTTCCGCGACGGCCGGGCAATCATCCGCGGCACGGAAGACATCCCCACCGCCCGGACCCTGTATGCGCGATACATCGGGACCTGAGCCCCCCCGAGGCAGCCCGGCGTGCCGACATTCCCAGGCAACTGATTGAGGAGCAGTGATGAGAGATCGATACACAATCAGTCAGTTGGCGAAAGCCGCCGGGATTCCCACGACGACGGTGCGGTATTACGAGCGGATCGGGCTGGTCGAGCCGGAGGATCGCAGTGCGGGCAACTACCGGCTCTACAGTGAGGAATCGCTGCGGAAGCTCAAGTTCATCCGCGCGGCGCAGGCCATCGGCTTCTCCCTGGAGGACGTCAAAACGCTCCTGGCGGCCGAAGGGGGCAAGATTCCCCGCTGTTGTGACGTGCAGCCATTGCTTCAGGAGCGTCTCCTCCACATCGAGGAACGATTGCGCGACTTGCAGCACGTGCAGCGGGTCTTGCAGGCAGCGCTGCGACGATGCCGCCGCAGCCGTCCGCAGGAACCCTGCCAGGTGGTCGAATCCCTGCACCTCCCCTGACCCAAGCCCGCCGACGGCGTCGGCGGGACCCTCTCCCTTGCTCCAAGTGGGAGGGCCGGAGTGCGGGGTGTGTGAGGCTCCGGGATTTTCTCCCTCACCCGGCCGGGCTCCCCCTCTCCCCCCGTGGGTGAGAGGGTTTTGAAACGAGCCAGTTTCATCACCGGGACACGATCGATGCGAATCCGGAATGTGGATGAGCGGGGGGCTCACGCCCCCCGCTCGCCGGTTGTGAAACTGGCTCACCTGCTCTTCTCAGCAGTGCAGTATTAGCTTGTTAGCAATGCAGGATTAGCTCGCCCAGGGGATTTTATCCCCGTTGTAGGAGGGATAGAACATGAACCCGATCTCCTCCCCCAGCCGCGAGAGGAACTCCCGTTTGAAGGCAATCTCGGTCGATTCGTAGGCGGACCGCGGCACCTTGGTAGGGAACATGAAGTTGACGTCCCGGGAGAAGATGCGTTCGGCCGGTTCGTCGCCGCGGAGCTTGTAAGTGTTGAGGTAGGCGGTGGTCCGGCCGCGGAACAGAGTGGTGCTGTGCGGCTCGTACAGGTCGAAGTCGCGGATTTCGATTTCAATCACATAGTCCGCCTTCAGGGCTCGGCCGACCTCAGCGGCAGTCTCCCAGTTGGGATGGGCATCCAGCCAGGCGCGGACGGTGTCCGGCTCGATGGCGTTGATGCGGTTGATCTGCATCAGCCGCGTGACATAAGTGGCCACTTCCACGTCGACTTTGGAGTATTTGAGCTTGATTTTCGGATCGGCGTAACAGACCACGGCAACCTTGGACTCGCTACCGACGAGGGAGTCGCCGGTCTCGCGGTCGAAGTCCGGTTCAATGTGCGGCGGACCGCCGATGAGCAGTCCCAGCAGGACGAACTGGGCGCAGCCGGGGAGCAGAGCCGTCGCTCCCAGGAAAGCCGCCAGCAGGAGACGGCCTCCAACTGCCCACCGTCGTGGTTTGTGCTCGGTCATATCGTCGTCTCCTCAACACCTGTCCGGCGTTGCGCGGCTCGACCGGACGTGCCCTGAGCAGGTTTCAACACCCTCTCCCCGGGAACAAGGGGGAGGGAGGTTGTGAAACTGCTGCCTGTGAACAACTGGTTCAAAACAGGTCTCTCGTATACACGTCGTAGAACTGGCGTCCGATGTCGTCCGCCAGTTGACGCACGAACCCTTGCATGAAGACCCGGTGGGTCACCTGATCGGCGGCCACGGGGTGGCTGGGGGGGTAGATGGTGGTAAACCCCTCTTCGTAGATTTCCACGACCTGACGGTTCGGTCGCCCCTTGCGGCCCCGGACCTCGTAACCGCGGACCATCCCCTGCGCCTGACCGTGGAACAGGCTGGGATTGCCGTTTTCGACGTCCGTCAACTGCTCGATCTTCACGTGGACAATGACGTCGACGTCGAGTTGCCTGGCAATGGCCGCGGGATTGAAGTCCATTCCTGCGGCATCGAGCGCCTGCCCCACCTCATCCACCCGGGCCACGGGGACGCCGCGCCGCTTGAGTCGCCGCAGGAGTTCGTCCTGCAGGTCCACCACCAGCGTGTCGAACTCCTGAGAGATGGAATAGGGAGCATCGACGACGAGCGCCATCGTGCGGTCCCCCTGCTCCAGATCGATGCCGGTCCGCTCCCGAAATGGCGCGGGGACCTTGGGATCGCCGAGGAAGACCTTGGCTCCCATCGCCAGCACGTTGATGCACCCGGGCGCCAGCCCGAGCCAGGCGAGCAGGAGCACGGCGGCCGGCCTGAGCTGTGGCGCGCGGACCACCTCCCCCGCCGCAGGGCCGCGGGGCGGAGACGCCGGCGTCCGATCCCTCCTCCTGATCATGATCTCGTCACCGCCTCCTGCGGTGAAACCGTACGCACTCGGCGGTCAACCTCCCCGGCCGAGCCACACTTTGATCGCCCAATCCACGAGGGAGACTCCGCAAAACAGGGCCACCAGAATCAACGCCAACTGCTCCGGATGCCGGACCAACCACAACCGCCCCCGGCAGGCGCTCGTCAGACTCCAGGGAATCGCGAGCAGCGCAGTGACGGCCAGGCCGAAGGCACCCGCGTTGCTCTCGATCGCTCGCCTCCAGTCCCCCCGTACAAAATGGGCGAAACTGGTGGTGCTGCCGCAACTGGGACACGGCAGGCCCCACCAGAGTCGAACACTGCACGGCGGGAGTCCGAATTGTTCGTGCGTGCCGAACCCGCGGGGGTCCGGCTCCAGGCTGGCTGCCAGACCGAAACCGGCCGTCAGCAGCATTCCCAGCGCCGCCAAGGCGATCCGCCCGACGAACGTCACCGGACAGCCCAACTCACCCGCGCATCGAGGCGAGCCAGCGGGCGCCCTCCGGCCGTCCACCGGCTCAGAACCGCAGGTGGTCGGAGGGTGGGGGGTCATAGTCGTCAGCCGCTGTAGCAACAAGGGGAAAGGAGGGGCGATCGGCATCCTCTGCTGATCTTTGCCGGTCGTCAACGCGACGCGGGTGAGCGCGCGTCCCTTTCGCGGAGGTCGGGTACCGGACCGCAGGCCCGGACGCGTCCGCAGACCACGCCAGCACGCCCTCCAGCGGGGTCAGGACGCCTTGCGCGGCAGGGGCCGGCCGGCCAGAATCTGTGCAATGTGCATCACCTGGATGGGGCTTCCCCGCCTCCGCAGCAGCCCTTCCAGGTGCATCAGGCAGGACATGTCCCCGGCGGTGATGACCTCCGCGCCTGCCCGTTGATGATCGGCGATGCGGTCCTCACCCATCATGCAGGAGACCGCCTCTTCAGTGACGGCGAACGTCCCGCCGAACCCGCAGCATTCGTCCGGACGCTGAAGCTCCACCAGTTGCAGACCTTCGACGAGTTCCAGCAACTGCCGAGCCTTGCTGTAGGTGGGCAACATCCGCTCCGAGGAACTCCCCAGCCGTAATTCCCGCAGTCCGTGGCAACTGTTGTGCAGGCCGACGCGGTGCGGAAACCGGACTCCCGGCAGCGACCGCAGCGGGCGGACGTCGGTCAGGAACTGTGTCAGCTCATAAGTCTTGCGTTTCAACTCCTCAAATCCCTCGCGACCGTGCAGGAAGTGGTCATAATGGTGCGTCACCATGGCGACGCAGCTCCCGGAGGGACACACCACCGCCTCATACGGGCGGAAGATGCGCAGGAACCGGGCGGCCAATGGCTGAGCCTCCTGCCAGCAGCCGGTGTTGGCCATCGGCTGGCCGCAGCAGGTCTGCTCGTCGGGAAAGTCCACCTCGCATCCAACCTGCTCCAGCAGTTCCACCGTCGCCAGACCGACGTCGGGATAGAACTGGTCGATGTAGCAGGGGATGAACAGACCGACGCGCATGATGTGCTGCAAACAGGCCCGGAGAAACCGATCGTGACCGCCGGGGGAGTATAACGCGGCCACCTCTCTACGGCGCGGCTGGCGATGAGGCGCCGTGCTCTTGATCCCCCCTCGAAAGCAGAAGCTCGCCGGGAGGAGCAATGCCCTCGGCCATGGTCTCCTCCGCCACGTCCTGCATCAGTATGGGCGCAATCCAGTGCTGAACGAACCTCGGATGCACGGCTCCGAAGTGCCCTCCCCAATGTCCGTCGCGGATCATGGCCGGACGCCAGCGGACTTCCGTCAGCCGTGGCCCCGCGGGGGGGGCGAGCGAGGAGGCGCCGGGTTCCACGGCGGTTTCCGCGGGGGTGTGCAACCGACGTCGAAATCCGCACGCTCCGGCCGCGATCGTGTGGCGGCCGTCCAACGTCCCCAACAGCAGCGTGCCGAACATCAAAAAGAACGCGTCTCCCCACGAAGAAAAGTTCCACAGCCCGCGGCGCGTGGCCTGGAGGGCACGGCGAAGGTCGTAACCGGGGCTGATGGCGGGGGCGAGCAGGATCGCCCCCTCGGCTCGCAGAGGAGCAGGAAGCCGCTCCAACGCCAGCACCGCCAGCGCACCGCCCCCCGAATGTCCGATGAGCCACACAGGGGCCTGCGGGCGCGCCTGCCGCGAAGCCGCGACCTTCTGCGCGATCAGTTCCGCCTGTTCGCGGTGTCTCTTGGCCGCCCGCAGACTCCAGGGGGCCAGCAGCCGCCCCAGCGTCCAGTCATGGATCTCGATCCCCAAGGGGACGCCGGCGGACAACAACCCCCGGACGATGCGGCGGTTCCAGCGGCTATACCCTTCGATCCCCGGCAGCACGATGACATGTCCGCGCGCCAGCCGTTCCGGGGTGAGCCATGCCGTGGCGTCGTTCATGGCGCCGACCATCCCGCCAGTCCGCCGAAGAGGTACATCGCGCGGGGGACGCTCGCCTCCAGCAGCCGGTGCAGCGGGTCGTCCTGCGCCGAGGAGAGGGCCGCTTCCGTCCCCAGCAGCACCTCCAGGAGTCCGGCGGGATATTCGTAGCGGACAATCCGCGCCTGTTCGAGTTGCAGGTCTTTCTTGAGCGCGTCGATAGCCGCGTCCCGATCGCCGATTTCGTCGATCAGTTTGAGCTGCTGCGCCTGCCGGGCCGTGTAGATCTGTCCCGTGGCGAGACGGCGGATGGCGGCTTCGTCCAACGCGGGCCGCCCCTGGTCGATGACTTGCACGAATTGATCGAGGGCTTCAGAGAGGATGGCGTTCCAGAGCTGACGTTCTTCGTCTCCCAGCGGACGGAACGGATCGAGGGTGTCCTTGAGCGGACCGGTTTTGAGCGGGTCCGACCGCACGCCGAACTTCGCCCCCAGTTCCGAGAGATCGTAGCGCGGAATGATGACCCCGATCGACCCGGTCCAGGTCACTTCCTCGGCGAAGATTTTCGTCTCCGGGCCGCCCCCCATCGCCACGTAATAGCCTCCGGAGGCGGCGAGGCGGCCCATCGACACGACCATCGGCTTGGTCTCCCGCAGTCTCTGCAAAGCGCGGTAGATGCGATGACTGTCGGCCACCAGTCCGCCGGGACTATCGACAACCACCACGACTCCCCGCACCTGCTCGTCCTCACGGATCCGCTTGATGGTCTCGAGAATCCGATCGGTGTACGGGGGCATGATAACCCCCTCGATCTCCAACAGGGCGATCTTGTCGGAACTGCGGAGCGTCCCCTCGACAAACCGCTCATAGGGAGCTTTGCTCCCGGAACTGTAATCACGGAACGCCGCCAACTGCGCAAAATTGACCATCACCGAGATCAGCAACAGCACCAGCACAATCCGCCTCCCCCACGACCTCTCGGGCGGATGGGTGTGCACGTGCAACGTGGCGGGAGTGGGGGTGTTCGCGGTGGAATCAGTCATGGGAGAGACGAAGGAGTTGGCGAATGCTGAAGAAGGAATCACGGACTGACCGAGCGTGTTCTGCTCCCGGCGGATCAGTCCCCACATCGGGGGGACCAGGCAGCCTGGGCAATCTGCGGCGACGTTTCCGCGTTTGAGGCGTAACGCCGTCGTGGCTGTCGCAACGACCCTGCCGAGAGTGCTGATTCCTCCATCCGTGGCGATCGCTCGACCGATACATGCCACAGACTGCGCCCGTGCCGGATTATTGGGCGCTCCCTCTCCGTCTGCAATCTCCCCGTCCGCACTCGGGTGGGGAGAGGGATTGTGGGAGAGGCACACGGCGAGCGCGGTCTGGAGATCGCATCAGAGGGGGGACATGGACGCCATGACGGTCAAACGACGCCGGACACTCCGATCAGTTGTGTGGACTTCGACGGCCGGACTCGTCCTCGGCATGGCCCCTCTCGCGCCTCCCACGACGCTTCGCGTCCACGCCGCGGAACCAGTCATCCACGGAGAGTCTCTGGCGCTGGGGCCGCGCCGCGGACTCTCACGTTTCTTTGGCACTCGCAGTTCGGCCGCTCCTCCCGCCGCAGCCGACCTCTTTGCCCCCGAGGGGGAGACCGAGACCTACGCCGATGACCCTGCGGCTACAGATGCTGCGGCTTCCCACGGAATGATGTCCCGCGTGCTCGGGGCGCCGGTCGATCCCAACCAGCTCCGCACCCTCCGGGCCCAGGCACGATACTTCCGCCGCAATCCCTACGCGATGCAGATGTGGATGCTGTATCAACAACAGCTCCTCATGCAGCAGGCTTACGGAGAGGAGTGGAGTGAAGGGGGGGAGGAGGGCTGGGAGTCCCCCCCGCAGCATGAGGAGTCGGATCTGGAGTGGGCCGAAGAGGGACCGCACTGGGCCGATGAGCCGCAGCGCTCGACCGCCGCCGCCCCCCCCTCTGATGCTGCGCCGCCCGCCACACCCAAGGCCTGGTGGGAAACCGGCGCCGCTCCCACGGGGGGGCGCCCGCGCCGGATCACCGGCGACGACCTGACGGCCGAGGTCGATGTTTCCGCTGCTCCCGTTCCCTCCGCCGCGCCTGCCGAGCCGCCGGCCACTCCGCCCCACGAGCCCTCCCTGAGCGACATCTCTCCTCCACCGCTGGCGTCCGAGGTCCCGGCGGAATCACGTCCTCGGACGGCGCGTCCAGACGACGATTGGTTCATCGCATTTCCTGACGATCCTCCCCCCGCAGGCAAACTCACGCCTTCCGCGCAGGTGCCGTCCGCGCCGGCAACGGCCAGTCCGCCAGCGACCCCGGCGGTTGCACCACCGACGGGAGCGGCCGTCACCCCGCGCGCCGTTGCGCCGCAACCGGCCCGATCGCCGGCCGAGCATCCCACGCCGCCGGCGCCTCTGTCCGTGACGGAGACCACCGCTCCCACACCTGCCGTCATCCCACCGGAACCCGAGCAGTTTGGACCGCTGCCCGGTGCCGGAGAACCGCGTTCGGCCCCCGGTCTTGCGCCACAAGCGTTGCCGTCTGCCACGGGGGGCGAGGACGTTCCGCCTCCTCCGGACGCTCCGGCTCCCTCCGCGGCTCCGGTGCCGAGTCCGACGGCTTCCTCTTCACCGTCGGCCTCGACCCCCGGATCAAACTCGGAGTCCTCCGTAACGGCAAATCCGTCTCTGAACCCTGCACCGGCCTCGTCGGACATCCCCCCCTCCAAGACCGATGCCTCTCCGAGAGACCCGACAGAGCCATTGATCCCGGAGGAGCCGCTTCCCCCCGCCCCCAACCTTGGCGACGCGCCCGGATCGCGCGACCAGCCACAGGGGCCGGCGGAGTTCCCACAGGTGGTGCCATCGGCGACGCCTCCGGCACCCGGGAGCACGTCCGCGCCGCAGCAAGAACCGAGTCCCTTTCCGGCAGAGTCTTCTCCGCCGGCAACGCTCCCCGCGCCGGGAAGTGTCGAACCGCGGCCGCAGACCTCTGCGGAACCCGCTCGCACACCCGCATCGGAGGCGTTGATTCCGCCGGCGCCGGCTGAGGTTTCTCCGGGAAAGACCTCGCCGTCGAAGGACCTCGCCCCCGCTCCAGCACCTGCCGCCGAGCCTCAGCCGACGCCCGGCGACAATCGCCAAACGTCCCCTCCTCTGAGCGGTGAACCGACAACAGAGGATTCCCCCTTCACGGGGCGGAAGCTGAGCGATTCTGATGATCCCCCCGGCGCATCCGCTGAGGCCGAGCCGGAGTGGCGCGTCCTGAACCCGGCGCCGCCTCCTGTCCCCTCGTCGTCGCCGAGTGCTCGTCCTGCGGAGAACGACGTCTCTCCGCAGGAATCTTCCGGCGGCAGTGCGCCCTTCATCCCGGAAGCTCCCCTGCCGATGCGGTCGGGGACGGCCGACCGCGCGCCAACCGGCCGTCCCGCGCCATTCGTTCCGGAGGAACCGTTCCTGCCCGGAACCTCCCGCGGGCCGCAGGCGCCGCCTCCCCCAGAGGCGGAGCAACCCCTGGAGATTCCGGATGCTCCCCCCCCCGCGGAGAAGGGCGAGGGAGCGGCGACGGGTCCGTCGGAGGGTCCGGGGTCGCTCCCCCGCATCCCGTTGACTCCGCCGACCATCGCACCCTCTCCCCTGGACCTTCCCGAGGCACCACCGCCAGGGCGCGAGCCATCGCTGGGTGCGCGGACCTCTCCGGCGTCGCCTCCGCCTGCCAATGCCTTCATCCCTCCCGCTCCCGAGGAGCTTGGACCGACGACCGAGTCCCCGGAGAACTATTATCTCCCGCCGTCCAGTCCGCCCGTGATCGGGGCGTCCCGCTCACCCCTCGAGGCGATTGAGGATCCGGTCTTCCCGCCCGATCCTCCGGGGACGCTGCGGGTGCCGGACCCGATCGTCGCTCCTTCGACGGCCCGGCGGATCGAGATTCCGGCGCAGCCCACTCCTCAGGAGACCCAGGAAAAACTCGCCCGCATCGCCGCCCGGCGAGGGCTCGACGGTCTGAAGGGCTTCTGCCCGGTCGTGCTGCGGGATGAACGGAACCTGGTCGACGCCCGTCCCGAGTTCAGCGCTGTCTACAACGGTCGCCGGTATTACTTCAGCTCCGCCACAGCCCAGGCGCTCTTCGAGGCTTCGCCGCAGCGGTATGCCCCGGCGGCCTCGGGATTCGATGTGGTCCACCTCTCCCTCACCGGCGAGGAAGTCCGGGGATCGCTCGACTATGCGGTCTGGTTCCGGGGACGGCTGTACCTCTTCACCTCCGCGGAAACGATGGAGACGTTTGTGGCGGCCCCGTCGATTCACTCCCGGGAGGACTGACCCATGCCGTGGCGGGTGCTCTCCGAGAGTCATCCCGCCAGCTCCCTGACTGTGCGATTGTGGGCGATTCCAGCGACCGAACTGGCATTGGTCTGCTGTGGAGGACGCGACATAATCCGCCCCTCCCGGAGCAGGGGACTCGCGGAGTCCCTCCCGGGAGACAGACCCGGGAGCATGTCATGCGGAGGCAGGGACGCAGTCACGGTCGGGTTGGTGGGCTCGTCTGGATGACGCTGCTGACTGTGACGTGGTGGGGGGCGCGCCTCGGTTGGGGCTGCCCCTTTTGCACCGTCACCACGACGCTGACGGAACGGATTGCACAGTCGCAGGCCTGCCTGGTGGTGGAGTGGATGTCCGGTCGCGCCGGCAACCCGGACCGGGCCGATCCCGGTACCACGCAGCTCCGCATCGTGCACATCTTCCAGGACCAGTCGGGCGCGCGAACCGTGGGTGAAATCGTCCCGCTCCCGTCGTTCTCTCCCGGTCGTCCGGGCGATCGGTTCCTGCTCTTCGGCGTCCCCGCCGAGGGAGGTGCTGTGCAATGGGAAGGATTGCTGGAGTGTCCGCCGGAGCTGTTCGCGTACCTGCTCCAACGTCCGCCGGAGGACCGTCCGCATGGGGAGCGGCTGGGATACTTCCTCGATTATCTGGAGCATCCTCACGAGACCATCGCCGTCGATGCCTACGCGGAGTTCGCCCGCTGCCCGTATGAGGACGTGGCGGCGCTGGCCAATCGATTGCCGCGGGAAGCCCTGCACCGGTGGATATCGGAACCGGCGCCGGAGACCGGCCGCATCGCCCGCGCCGCCTTCTATGGAATGCTCCTGGGGCTGTGCGGCAACGACGACGACGCCCGGATGCTCGAACGGATCATCCTCACCCCCGGCGACGACATCCGCGTCGAGATCGGCGGACTGATGGCGGGGTATCTGCACTTGCGGGGGGAGGCAGGCCTGGAGCGGCTGACGCAGCACGTCTACGCTCCGGAGACCCCCTCCAGCGACGCCTTTGCCTTCCTGCAAGCGGTCCGCTTTCAATGGGACTTCGGAGCGGGGCGCATCCCTCGGGAGCGGTTGAGAGCCGCCTTGAGGCCGCTGGTCGAGAACCCGCAGTTGACCGAACTCGCCCTCGCCGACCTGACACGGTGGGAAGACCTGGGGCTCGTCGATCGCCTGAGCGCGCTGCTCGACCAGCCGGAGTTCGATCGCTACGACGTCCAGCGAGCGATCGTCGGTTACTACCTGACGGTCTCGCGACTCGATCCCGCCGGCCGCACACCTGAGGAGCAGGCGGCTATCACTGCAGCCGGGAAGCATCTGGCGGCGCTCCGCGACCGCGACCCGGAGCTGGTGAACCTGACGGAGCGGCGACTGGCGATGCCGGAACCGCCCATCCGGCGAACGCCCCCTTCCGCGGAGCGGGAGGCGAATCCGCCTCTCGCCGCGATCGCCGCGCCGCGCCCGCAGACAGAGGGAAGTGCTGCGGCGCCGTCTGCCTGGAACGCACGGTGGTGGCTCTATCCCCCTCTGGCGGCGGTCCTCCTGTGGATGTGGTGGAGAAGGTCCGCCGAGCGCGGCGTGCCGGCACCCGACGCCCCCCGCCGTTGAGCGGGGTCGCTCGTCCCCGTCGGGAGCGTCACTTCTGCGGTGAAGCCGGGGGCGAGGCATTCCATAACCGCACGGCCCGGAAGACGTACTCCACGCCGCTGTACAGCGTGATGCCGACCGTGACCCACAGCAGCCCGTCCCGCAGCCGCGTGAACTCTTCACCGGTTAGCAGGGGGGCGACCCCATCCAGAAAGGGACGGCTGAGTGAGAGCAAACACACCGGCACGGCGAGGCATTGGACGATCATTTTGAGTTTGCCCGACCACTGCGCAGAGAAGTCCTTGCCGTACTGTTCGAGGACGGCCCGCAGGCTGGTGATGAACATCTCGCGGGCAACGATGATGAACGTCATCCACCCGGTCACGCCGCTGTCCAGGCCGTCGGACGTCTGCCCCTGCAAGAAGATGAAGGCGCCGCAGATGATGATCTTGTCCACAAAGGGGTCGAGGATGCGGCCCAGCACCGTCACCTGACCATACTTGCGGGCCAGATAGCCGTCGAGAAAGTCCGTGAAAGCGGCGACCACGAACAGCCCGGCCGCCGTTCGCCACCAGCCGTCCACGTCGATCAGCACAAACAGCACCACCGCCAGCAGCAGCCGGCTGACAGTGATCAGATTCGGGAGGTTCAGGGCCCGGCGATCGACCAGCGCGCGCGGCGGCGACTCGGGACGAGGAGGCATCGGTGAAAGGGTCGTCGTCATGCGACGCTCCGCGCTTCCGGGCGAGAGAGGAGCCCTGCCTACTCCTGCCATGTACTGTTTGGCTCCGCGAACACGGTCGCCTTCACGGAGCCGGGCGGGCAGGGAGTCCGTCGCGCTCTCCTCCCTCAAGGGCGCACCCCGCGGACAGTCCCAGTGTGGCGCTTCCAGCGGGCGATGGGAAGTCGGGACGCCGGCCGCCTCCCTCAATCCGCGGAACTGCACCGGCAGCCGGCCGTCCCGCTTTGCCCGTTTACGGGGTTCCCACGGGGATCGTGTCCACCAAGTCGTCCGCCAGCTTCAGCAGAACCTCATGGGTGGTCGTGATCGGAACCTGTCGGCGGCCGGGCTGTCCCTTGACCGATTCGTACCTTCGGAGCACGAATCCGCCGCCGCTGTGCGATTGCAGCAGAATCTCGTAATACTGCGTTCCAGCCGGGAGATGGCTGGGGGGCGTGGAGCGGATGAGCACCTCTCCCGCGGCTTCATCAAACTCCAGCGGGGCGATCTGCTCAAGGAGGTAGCCGATGCGGCGGCTCAGTTGCTCGGCCCACTTCTTGAGGACGTCGAACGTCGCGCCGCCCAGCGCCGGCACTTCCAGGTGGATCTGTTCATAGGAACAGCCGAGTGTATCCACGACGACGAAGGCCACATGCATCGTCACCCCGGCGTCGTGCACCGTCACCGTGACGGGGGTGACGACGTTCAAGCCCCGCAAGCGGGTCAGTTCTCGTTCCAGTTGCGGCCGGACACTCATGGCTGCTGCTCCCGGGAGGATGGGGAAATCCCGATGCAGATCTCATCGCCACTCCCTCCCTGGGGAGATTCTATCTCGTGCCCCGGAGGTGTGGGGATGTCAATTCAGTGGTTTTCGGGGAGAAGGCAGCCCGAAGACCTGTTGCGGCAGGACGTTGCCGCCTCTGACAGGGGGCCCCCACGGGGACGGAGGAGGGGTGCGTCAGACGCGGCCGGCGGGCGGACGCCCTGCTCCCGTGTTCTCGACCAATCCAGTTGCACCCTTTACGCCGAAGCGGCCAACTTCGTCTGTCTAAAAACGTCGTTCTCGGATAGCTTCCCGGCGCGCACCGCGACGGCCCGACGGATCGGGTCGGCAGCTCGCTTGCCAGGTGGGACAGGAGGTCGGTGGTGACAGAGCAACGAAAGCGCAGTTCCGGCGTCGCGGCCTGGTCCCCCTGGACCAGGCTGGGTGTGTGGATCGGCTGTACGACCATCATCGGCCTGTGCGCGCAGGGGGCGTGGGAGTTGAGCGGCGCCGATCTCAGCCTGCTGGAGTCGAGCCTGGGGCGATCGGTCCTCGTGGTGGCGGCCCTCGCCTCGCTGTTGGGCCTGATGACCGCCGATCGCCACCCGCTGGCGGAGTACGGCGTGTTTGTGGGTCCCGATTGGATTCGCTCCGTCCGCCGCGGCCTGCTGGTGGGAGCGGCGTTCTTCGCCCTGTATCACTTCGCCGGGTGGTGGAGCGGCGCGTTCCGCTGGACGTCCGAGGCGCTCTCCGGGAGGACGCTCACCGCGATGGGAGAGATTCTGATCACCGCGATCCCCATGGCCGCCTGCCAGCAACTGATCTTCAGCGGTTACCTGCTGGGATTGCTGCGTGCCGCCGCCGGCCGGCCGATCGCGCTGCTCGGCTCCGGCGTGCTGTTTGCCGCCGCCTCAGTGCTCGGCAAACGCAGCGACGCTTTGTGGTCGGCGGACGGCGGTTGGCTGTTTGCCAATCTGACGCTTTTGGCGGTGCTGTTGGGAGTGCTGCGGCTGCAAACGGGGAGCATCGTGTTCCCCACGGGAATCCTTGCCGGGGGTCTGATCATTCGCCGCGCCGTGTGGAAGACCCACCTGCTCACCCCCGTCGAGGGGCATCCCTGGGGGGAGTGGTTTCAACGCGCAGCCGACACCCGCTCCGGACCCTTGTTGGGAGGATTGCTGCTGGCGGGGGTCGCGGTCGCCTGGTGGCGACTGCTCCGCACCGGCGAACCGGACGTCCCCCGCGAGTCTCCCGCCCTCGATGCCTCCTTCAAAAAGTTTCTCCCTTTCAGCAACATGCTGGCGCTGGCCCCGCTGGACCTGTGGCTGGCCCGGCTGCGCGAGGCCCGCTGGCACATCGAGCCGATCTACTGGTTGAGGCTCGTCTGGGTGCTGGGAGCATCCGCCCTCAACACCCTGCTGACCCTCCCTGAACGCTGGCTGGCGCCGCTGCTGTTGCGGCATCGCGTCCCGGATCCGGTGTTGATCGTCGGCGTCCATCGCAGCGGAACCACGCATTTGCACAACCTGTTGGCGCTCGACCCGCAGTTCTCCGTCCCCCGGAACTTTCAAGTCCTCAACCCGTGGGGGGCGCTGCTGACCGGCTGGCTCATCACCCCCCTGCTGGGGCTGTTCATGTCGCTGCGGCGGCCGATGGACGCCGTCCGCGTACACCTCTTCTCCCCCCAGGAGGAAGAGTTCGCGGTGGCGGGCATGACACGGCTCAGCCCCTACTGGGGGTTCCTGTTCCCGCGACAGATCGACCGCTTTGACCGCTGCATCTACTGGGACGCTCTCACCCCCGCGGAGCAGCGCGAATGGGAAAGCTGCCTGCTCCACTTCCTGCGTAAAGTCACCTTCTGGCGCCGGCGTCCGCCCCTCCTCAAAAGCCCCTACAACACGGCCCGCGTGACGGCGTTCCAGCGGCTGTTCCCGCGCGCCAGGTTCATCCACATCTGCCGTCATCCGCAGGCGACCTATCTCTCGAACCGTCACTTCGCCACAGAAGGACTGGTGGCGTTCCAGATGCAGGACCCCGATCCCCAGGACAACTACGTGACGCGGTTTTTGGATCACTATCGCCGCCAGGAGGACGCCTTCTACGGCGCTGCCGCAGCGCTCCCTCCCCAGTCCGTCGCCGAGGTCCGCTACGAGGCGCTCACCGCTGATCCGCTGGGTGAGGTGCGCCGCCTGTATGCGGAGCTGGGATTGGAATACTCACCCCGCTTTGACCGCCGTCTGCGGCGGTATCTGGAGACAGTGGCCGACTATACCGGCAACAAGCATCCCCGCCCCACCCCGGAAGTCTCCGTCGAGATCGAGCGGCACATGGGCGTGTATCTTGACCGCTGGGGCTACCGCACCACGCCGACATCCCCCGCCGCCCGGGCCGCGTGAGCAACCTTCCGCGCCCCGTCCCTTCCCGCGGAAAGCGTTCACCTTTCCACTTTCTTCTGGTGCTGCCCCTCAGCCCTCCCCCTCGACAAGAAGAGAGTGCAGCCGGCGGGCGAGCATGGCGCGCCGTTCCTCTGCCTCGGCCGGCCGCTGAGACGACACATCGAGCCAGTCCCAGACGTCGTCCGGTTTCTGAAACATCCAGAGCCGGCTGCACTCTTCCAGCGGGCCGGCATCACTCCCCGGCGGGATCGGCGCCGTCCACTCGAGGATGGCGTGCTCGTCGGCGGTCCGCCGGGAGAGGACCTGCTCCCCCCAGCGGGTCAAGATCTCGGACCGTGCAACGCGCCGCAGCCGGGTCACCATCTCCCCCGGTGCGAAGTTCCCGCCGGCCAGGAGGTCGACAAGCACACCCAGCAGGTCGTCAGTCGTGAGCAGACCGGGCCAGCGGACGCCGCGCGACTCCGCATCCCCCTCCCAAATCCAGACCGGGACGTGCAGAACCTCATCTACCAGGGGCGGCATCCCCTCCGCCACGCCGGGATGCCGGCCGAGCAACGCCCCCGCCAGACCGCACACGACCAGCAGCTCCTCGCCATCCCCCGCAGCCAACGCTTCCCGACTCTGGAGAAAGGCTTCCCAGGCCGCATCCAGGCGCTGGACCTGCTCCGCCGCAGCCTTCCGACGCTCCTGCTCGTCCACCCTGGCGCACGACTCCAGCGAGACCCCCTCCAACATCAGCCACAGGAGCGATGGTCGCGAGTCAGGAACGTCGCCGGCTGACAGGAGTTCGTGACCGACCGCCAGCACTTCCAGATCGGCGTCGCTGCCGGCCTCGACCGGATGGAAGCGAAGTTCCGCGGTCATCGGCCCCGCCGGGATCACCCCGGCCGGTCCCACCACGTCGATGCTCATCGATCGCCAGCGGTTCGCCCCCGGACCGCTCAACCATCGTCGGACCATGGCGCGCGTCGGTCCCGGCGGAACTTCCGTCCCGTGCAGTCCTGCCGAGTCGGCCGCGTAGCACTGGTCCAGCACCAGGCCCTCGGCCGCAAGGGCATTGAAGGCCGGGGTAACGTTCCACGTCGCCCCATAACAGCCCAGCAGGCTGATCGGCAGGCGATCGCAGGTGACGAGCATGGCCCGCATCAGCGCACCCCGCGGGGATCACACGCTCGCCAACGGACGAACGGAAGGTGCTCCGCAACCGCAGGCCGTTCCCTCCGAGGGGAGTCCCACCCTGCACTCCTCACATCCCGGCATCCTTGATTCGCAGTCGCTCGGCGAACAGCCGCGCCAGCCGCTTCCGCGAGTAAATGGTGATCGGCTTGCCGTTGTAGGTGATCCGTCCCTCGTCGTCGGTCCCCAGCTCCTCGGCGATTTCCGGGATGGCCTTGCCGGCATAGATGCCGGCGAACGTTTCGGGATCGACGCCGTTCCCGGATTCGAGGTCCTGCCGCGCGTCCCCACCGCCGGTGAGGACCAGAAAGGCATTGACGCCGTCGGTGATGGCGTTGTACCGCCCGTCTTGGCGGAGCTGTTCCATCGCCTCTTGCAATGCGCGGTGCACGGCGCGGATTTTGTTCTCGGCATCCTTGCCCGGACCGACCTGCGGCTCATCCTGAGCAACCACCGCCGGCAGACGCACCGCCTCCAGCGATCCCAGCAGATATCCCACGGCCACGAGACCAACGCCGACCAACAACCTGCGACACCACTGCATGGGAGACACTCCTGCATCAAGAAGTTCGAGGACCCTCCTGGTGCGGCAGAGGATATCGGGCTGTGCCGAACACCTGCAAGGGGGCGGCGGATGTCGGCACGCCTGGCACTTCGTTCAGACGGACGCAGGTCGCCTTTGCCGCCCGGCTTCCCAGTCGTGCACCCCGGCTCCCTTCGGAGGACGCCCCTCCGCTCGTGGGAATGAAGAGACCGGCCGGGATCGACCACGAACCGCACTATTCCACACCGGACACGGCGGGGGTGCGCTGCCGACGATAATCGAGCGGCGGCGGCTGATCCGGACCAATCAACGGTTGATAGCTCCGTCCCCGAAGCCGGCGTTCATGCTCGGCCCGCGCGGCGGCGAGGAGGTCGGGACTGGTCATCACGTCCCAGCCGGTGGCGGCGAGCACCCGGGCCGCCAGATGCATCCCCTTGCGGGCGATGGTGGTCCCCCCGCACGCCACCGCCTGCCAGGAATGGCCGGGAGTTCCCGGCACCCAACAGGCCGTGCCAAACCCGGTGGTTGGAACCACCCACGAGACGTCCCCCACGTCGGTCGAGCCTCTCCCCACCGTCCCGCTGCGATCGGCGACTTCTCGAATCTTTTCCAGCGGCTCCGGCTTGGGAAGCGCCTCGCGCAGGCGGAGGGCGAACTCTCGTTCTGCGTCGTCATAGTCGAGATCGTTGAGTTCCCGGAGATTGCGCAGCGCGACCGCGGCCAGCGTCGAGTTCGGGAGGATTTCCACGATCCCCCCCTCTTCCACGACCTCCAGCCGCGTCTCGGTGGCGAGGGCGCCGGCCTCCGCACACTTCCGTAACCGCTGATACAACTGTCGGACCACGATCGAGTCCGGATGGCGCACATAGTAGTACACCTCGGCAAAGGCCGGCACGACGTTCGGTGCCTCCCCTCCCGCCGTGATGACGTGGTGGATGCGGGCTTTCTCCGGGATGTGTTCGCGCAAAAGCTGGGCGGCATGGTTGGTCAGTTCGACCGCGTCCAGCGCCGAGCGTCCCTGTTCCGGCGAACCGGCCGCATGCGCACTCTGACCATGAAAGCGAAACTTCACTGCGATCCGCGCCAGCGACGACCGGTCCCCCGCCTGATTGGAGCTCCCCGGATGCCAGTGCAGGACGGCATCCACGTCGCGGAACAGTCCCTCGCGCACCAGAAACGCTTTGGCGCTCCCTCCCTCCTCCGCCGGACAGCCGTAATACCGCACCGTGCCACGGAGCTTCCCTGCCTGAACCTGCTCGCCGAGCGCGATCGCCGCCGCGACCGAGGCCACTCCGAACAAGTGATGCCCGCAACCGTGGCCGTACTCGACTCCTTCGCGCGGCTGCCGGTAGGGGACGGCCGCCTGCGACAGACCAGGCAGGGCGTCGTACTCCCCCAGGATGCCCAACACGGGCTTCCCCGAGCCAAGCTCGGCGGTGAATGCGGTCGGAATCCCGGCAACTCCCCGTGTGACCCGGAAGCCCGCGGCTTCCAGCCGCTCCGCCAGGAGCGCGGCCGAGCGCGTCTCCTGATAGCCCGGCTCCGCCCATTCCCAGATGGCCAGGGCCGCCTCCCAATCTTCGGCCTCGCGTGAGGACAGCGCAGCCAGCAACTCCGACTTGTCCGCCAACGCCGATGACGGCCAGCCCAGCAAAAACGCCACGATCATCAGACCAAGGAAGAGGGGAGACACGGCGCGCATGGCTGTGAAAGAAGAGGTCAGAGGGAGAGCAGACCTGGAATGCTCTCGAAGGGGAATCGTTCACCCGCGGAGCCAGTATCGACGGCAGTCAGCATCGACGCAACTGCCGCACCGGCTCGCTCAGGTCCGCTGCCGGCGGTCCTGCATCACCTGTACAGATGCCGGTCGCGAGACGCTGTGTACGGGAGTGGCCCCTCAGGGTGCAGAGACGATCAGCACCGGCACCGCCAGGGGAGGAAACAGACGGCGCAGCTCGTCGGTCGTCACCGGCGGCAGGGGTTCAAAGCCCTCGCGGGCGGTGCGGACCGAGCGGACGGCGCACTCCTTCTCAATCACGTAGTAGCGGTTGTAGCCCTCCCGGAGCCGGTTGATCGGCCCCAGGTCGAGGCTGCACAGAAACCGCTCCCATTCCCCATTGAACCGCTCCAGCGCGATGATCAGTCGCGCGAGATGCTCCTCGACCTGTGCGGCCGTTCGCGCGGGGGGCACCGCAGAACGCAGCCGCGGCTGCCATTCCTCCAGCAGCTTCACCAGCCGCATGCGCTCCTCTTCCGAGACGGGCAACCGCTCGGCCTCCGCGGGGCCTCCCACAGCCGCAAAGAGCTGGCCCAGCCGCAGCTTCGGCAACTCCAGGAGCCGCTGCCGCTCCTTTTCGCAGCACGTCAGCAGATGACGCCACTCCGCCTCCACCTGCCGCGCACGACGCAGGTACGCCGGAGTATCGAAGGCCAGCAGGAACCGCTGGAACGTCAGAAGCTCCTCGTCGGCGTTCATGGCGGGGGACTCAGACCGTGTGGGACGACGGCTCGCGCGGCCGCGCCGTCGCCAGCGACACCAGGATCAACGTCAAGAACCCCAGGGGAATCGTCACAATTCCCGGCTGGCTGAACGGGACGTAGCCCGGGTGACCCGGCAGTCCATACACCGACTTGAACGTATCGGCGCTGAGCAGAATCCACCCTAGCGAGGAGGCCATGCCGACCGTCACCGCGGCGATCACCCCCTCCCGCGTCGTCCCCTTCCAGAACAGCAGCATCGCCAGCGACGGGAGATTCGCCGACGCCGCAATGCTGAACGCCCACCCCACGAGATAGCTGACGTTGAGCTTCTGAAACAGGATGCCCAGCACGATGGCGATTCCTCCCACGACGACGGACGACAGCTTGGCGATGCGGACCTTCTCATGGTCGGTCAGCTTCACCCGCAGCACCTGCGAGATGAGGTCATGCGTGACGGCACCGGCGGAGGCGAGGATCAGCCCGCTGACCGTCCCCAGAACGGTGGTGAAGGCAATGGCGGAGATCATCGCGAACAGCCACTCGTTGATGCCTCGGGCGAGCAGCGGGGCCGCCTTGTTGCTGTCGGTGACGTCGAGCGCTCCGCTCACCATCGCCCCCAGGCCGATGTACAGCGTGAGGATGTAGAAGAACCCGATGGCCGCGATGCCGACGATCGTGCTCTTGCGGGCGCTGGCCTCGTCCTTGACGGTGTAGTAACGGATGAGGATGTGCGGCAGCGAGGCGGTGCCGCAGAACAGCGCCAGCATCAGCGAGACGAAGTTCACCTTGTCCAGCGTGCTGCCGCTGCGGAGTCCGGCGAAACTGGGATGCCGTCCCGGGAGGAGGACCTCCCGGCCGCGCGTGGGCTGCGGATAGTAGACGGTTGTTCGATTGCCGGCGGCATCCGTGAGTGTCTCGCTTCCCCACAGCACCACGGTGCTGCCGCCGAGTGTTCTCAGGAATTCCAACGGTCCCAGGGGACCGGTTCGGTCCACCCCGCGAGGGAGTTGCTCGACGGTGCCCACCGGCCGCAGCATGCCGCGCTCCGTCCCTTCCGGAAAGCCGTTGACCAGGACTCGTCCTTCGACGGTGATGGTTCGTGTCTGCGCTTCGAGCAACCGCACCGTCCCCTCTCCTGCCGGTTCCATCCGCCACGTTTGAACGCCCTGTCCCTCCCGTTGGACGCGAAGGTAGGGCGCCCGGCTCCAGTCCCCATCCGCCGGGATAACGGCGGCTGTCTCCCGCTGCGCGGTCAGGAACGCCTCGACCGCCCCCAAGGGCATCGGCGAGGTGATCTCCAACGGACGCATCCCCGCCCGGGACCGCGGGGTCTCCAGGCCCTTCCCCAGAATCAGCGTCGTCAGCACCGCGCTGAACACCACCAGCAGCGACCCTTTGAGGAACTGCACCCACGTCGTCGAGACCATCCCCGCCGAGACGACAATGTAAATCACCACCGCCCCCACCAGCAGCACGCCCGCCCAGTGGGGAAGGTCAAAGATCGGCTGAATCAGCGCCCCCGCGCCGACCATCTGCGGGATGAGATAGAAGACGCTCACCACCAGCGTACTCACCCCCGCCGCCAGCGTGATCCCCCGCGACTGAAAGGTCGAGTTGAGGGCGTCCGCGAAGGTGAACTTCCCCAGCCGCTTCATCGGCTCGGCGATCACGAACAGCGCCACGACCCACCCGGCGAGATAACCGATCGAGTACAGAAACCCGTCGTACCCGTAAAAGGCGATCATTCCGCAGATGCCCAGGAACGACGCCGCCGAGAGATAGTCCCCCGCGAAGGCGACCCCGTTGACGAACCACGGAATCTGCCCGTGGGCGGCGAAGTATCCGGCTGTCGATTTCGCCTTCCGCCCCAGATAGAAGCTCAACCCCAACGTGATCCCCACGAACACGAAGAAGGCGATGACGGCGACGAGCGAGCGGTCGGGCATAGACGGGGTTGTGATGAGTGAGTCGCCACGATGCGGCAGGTCGAACGGCTCCCGGCCTGACATTTCGTCCCGCACCCCTCACTTTCAACTCTTCACACCTCCCCCCGCTCCACTCCTGCAAAGCCAGCCATACACCAGCGCCAGCAGGAACGCCGCGAGGATCAGCGCCATCCCGTACAGGATCGCCAGGTTGATCCCCGCCGCCGGCGTCCATTCCATCACCTCGGGAGCGAAGGCGTTCAGCCCCACGAAGCCGCCGTAAAACAGCAGGTAGACGACAAACAGAACCAGCCCGAGCCGGGCGTTGCGGCTTGCCATCGAGCGACTCCCGACGCGATTCAGCCAGGGGGGAGAGAAGTCCGGGAGGGACGATACCGGCCCTCGCGGGGGACCGCAAGGGGGGGGCGGAGAGCCGGGCCGACCATCCGCGGCGACCCTTCCCCTTCCCTCATGCTCACTGCGAACCGATCGCCTCGCGCAGGGCCGCAACGTCCTCAAACGGCTTGACGAAGGGACGATCCGAGACGTAGCCATGGGCCGTCATCCAGCCGAACTCCCGCTGCTGTGGATTCGCCGGATCGGGATCAGGGAGCGGTTCGCCGTCTGCCTCGGCGTAAATGGTGCGCACCACCCGCACCGGCCGTGACGCCTTCGGCTCGAGGTCGTAATCGGTCCCCCGGGTGACCAGCAGCCAACTGTTCTCCCGAAACCCTCGATGCAGCCGCTCCCGCGCGACCTGGCTCAGAGCCTCCCGCTCCCGCGGGGAGAGGGAGTCGTCCTTTGCAACCAACGCAGTCAGTTTCTGCGTTTCGGAGACGTCGTAACTCACCCAGCCGTAGGGGGGCAGAAACACCTCCAGCTTGCAGTGCGAAGGGGAGTTCTTGGGATACAAATTGAGTCCGTAGGTGACGCGCGTGGGATAGCCGAGGGCGCGGCCCATCGTTGCGCACAGGCCGTGGTAATCGCTGCAATGACCGCGACGGAGGTCAAAGGCGTGATTGGCATCCGCCCGCAAGGATGCCTGCGCGTGGTCATAGGTGACATTCTGATCGACCCACTCCAGCACCCGCCTCAGATCGGCGGCACCTGAAGTCCGCCGCGGCGCCAGCTCCTGCAGCAGGGAGGTGAATTCCGCCTGGCGCGTCATTCCCTGCGGCTGCAAATACGGGACGAACGACTCCGGCCACGATTCCAGCACCTGCACCCGCGCCGGATCGACGTCCCAATGGAACTCCCACAACCTGACGGTGAACGTGTGCCGGATGATCTGCGCCCCCTGCGGACGATGGAACTCGAAGTAGGCGAACGTGTTGCCATACACCGGTTCCGTGCCGATCTGCGGCTGCACTTCTTCCGGAAACGTGGACAGCTTCGAGTCGGACACCTGCTGACCAACATGCGACGGCGGGAGCGGCAGCCACACCCGCAGCACCTGACACCCCGCGGGGGGCGTGACTATGACCCGGAAATCGACCTGGTGCGTCACCGGCTCAGACAGCTGCGCCTGATAGTCGAGCAGTGGGGAGAGCTGCTCCGCGCGAGGCTCCGGCGGCGCGGCGTCTGTGCTCTCGTCCGCCGCCGACAGCAGACACGGGGACGACAACAGTAGCGCCAGCAGGAGGGCAAGACGGCTCGACGTCACGGCGAACCTCCTGCGGCAGTCCCCTCGTCGGCCGCATTCGCCTGGGGCTGCAACACCTTCTGGTACAAGCCCGCGCCGCACAACGCCCCGGCGATCGGCGCCAGAATGTAGACGGTGAACATCCCGCTGCCGTTCGGTCCGGGGATTGCCACCAACCCCCACCCCGCCAGGAATGCGAACAGCCGCGGCCCCACATCCCGCGCGGGATTGAAGCACGCCTGCGTCAGCGGTGCGATGACGCAAATGAGGACGGCCACTGTCAGCCCGATGAAGGGCGGGGCCAGGCGGTCCGGCTGCATCCGGTTGCGCGGATCGGTGATCGCCGCCACCATCAGCGCCAGGATGGCGGTCCCCACAAACTCCGCCAGGAACGCCTGCCATTCACTCACCAGCCTCTGTCGTGCCTCGAAGGCCGACGCGTCAAACCGTTCACTTCCCCCCGCCAGTGCGCCGGGGTTCGGGAAGTACTCGCCGTAGCACATGGCCGTCAGCACGCTCCCCGGTTCACCCCGCTGGACCCCCTTGGTCCGCTCCTTGTCGGCCAGGTACGGCTCGAAGAGGGTGAACAGCACGGCGGCGGCGAGAAAAGCTCCCGCCACCTGCGCGATCACGTATGGAAGCACCCGTTCCCGTGAGAACCGTCCCCACGACGCCAGGGCGATGGTGATGGCGGGATTGATGTGCGCCCCGCTCACTCCCCCCACGGTATAGGCCGCGATCATGATGGCGCCCCCCCACACCACCCCCACCTGCCAAAGACCCGTCAGGTCGCCGGTGAGGACCGCCACATGCACCGCCCCCAACCCGAAAAAGACCAGCAGAAACGTACCGAGCACTTCCGCGGCGACGCACCGCGCCAGAGGGGGCTGAGCGGAGCTCATGGGGAGGGGCTTTCAGAGAATGGGACGCCCGGCCTCGACCGGACCGGTTCCTCCATGTTACCGCCGACCGCCTCGGGAGGCAAGCAACCCTCCACCCCCCGGCCCGTTTCGGCCCGTTTCGCTGCTCCCCGCTGCCGCGGATGGTATTTGACACCCGCGCAGAGGGCTGGTAGTGTGAGGGGGTATTGGAACTTCCGCCCCGTATCGTTCGTTCAGGGTTCTCCCGGGGGCGCGAGGGACGAGGTATTTCTTCGGGTGAGTTCCGCCCGCCTGTCATTCAGAGCATTCGACCGAAATCGAGGGACATCCACCAGGGATGTCGCCGCATGTGGTCACGCATTGGACGGCCCGAGGCATCCATCGGCGGACGAGGACCATGCCCCAAGTTGAACTTCGCGTTGTTTCGGGAAAGCAGGCAGGAGCGACCATTCCCTTGCAGAAGGGGAAGTTCCTGATCGGCCGCGAGCATGACTGCCACCTCCGGCCGAACAGCGATCTGGTCAGCCGTCACCACTGTGCTTTCACGGTCGATGATTACACCGTCCAGGTCCGAGACCTGGGGAGTACCAACGGTACGTTCGTGAACGGAGAACGGACCCGGGGGATCGTCCTGCTCAAGCCGGGGGATCATGTCTCGGTGGGAAAGCTGGAGTTCGAGGTGGTGATCGACGGTCAGCCGGCTTCTGCCAAGGAGACGGTGCTGCACGATCTGGAAGATAGGGCGACCTCGTTGAGTGGAGAGTTCGTGGTCAAGCCGGTCGATCAGCCCCCGGCGGAGGCGGCGGCCGCGGCGAGTCTCGATCGGGCCACCGTGGAGATCAACCCCCAGGCCCCGACGGCGGTGGAGGAATTCACGGCCGTGGCCGCTCCCGGTGCTCCGGCGGCGGCTCCGCAGATGCCGCCTCAACCCTGGATGGTTCCTCCGCAACCTGCCTATCCGGGGGGGTATCCCCCCTATCCGGCGATGCCGTATGGATACGGGTATCCTCCCTATCCGGGGATGCCACCCGTCCCGCCGCCGGGTTATCCCTACCCTGGTCCGGTTCCCGCGGCCCCTGTGGGCGAAGCGGCATCGACTCCGGCGGCCCCCAAGGAGGTCGCAGGAGATGTCGTCCCCGGCATTCGGCTGCCCGATCCCAGGACGACCGGTGCGAAGGAACCGGAGCCGACGGCGGCAAAGTCCACGGGGACGGACAAGGACAAACCAAAACAAGAGACGAAGACTATTCCCAGCGCTGCCCAGGACATCATCAACAGCTACCTGCAACGCCGCCCCAAGAGCTGAGGGCGTTGCCGGCGGTGCCTCTCCGGGAAACAATCTCCCGGAGGAGTCCATCTGTAGCGGTTGCGCCGCTGCTGCGGGGAGGAATCCGGGGACTCGTAGCGATTTTTCCCGGAAGGGAAGATTCTCCGGTCGTGTGAGACACCCGGAGGGTAGGGTTGCTGGACGCGTCGAATCCGTTGCAATCGACGCAGGAGGAGTGCCTGTCAGCATTGGCAAGACGGGCGTTCGTCCACGATTCGCGACATTCGTACTCAAGTCGAGCGCAGGAGGGGGACGAAAAGATTAGTCAGACGATTCGGTGCGTCCTGACCGGAAGTCTGACTTCCGCCGCTGGCACGATGCGAGCGACAGGACACGCCGGAGCGACGTTGCCAGGGGGGGCAAGAACGCTGCGGACTGCAACCGGCCCGCTGGGCATGACGCCCGGCGCTGGTCAGCCGGTTCTCCCCTCCTGGACGGATGACGCTGACATCCGACCCCGGCGCGGCGGCCGGTCCTCAGGACCGGCAGGCGCGCCATCGGCAGAACCCTCTTCGGACCCAGAGACTGCCCGATCCGTCCCGCGTGTGAATCGCCAGGACCCAGACCCGCAACGGCCGATCATTGCGACCGGATCGACGCTCCGGAGGGCATTCCCTCTGACCCAGAATGACTAGGTGATTTGGAGAGCCCGCACATGAGGACGATCTTCACGACTGGACAGGTTGCCAAGATCTGTAAAGTCGCACCGCGTACGGTTAGCAAGTGGTTCGACTCCGGTCGTCTGCGGGGCTACCGCATCCCCGGTTCGCAGGACCGGCGCATTCCCCGGGAGCACCTGATCCGCTTCCTCAAGGAGCACGGGATGCCCCTCGGAGAGCTCGAGGACGAGGCGCTCGGCAAACTGCTGCTGGTCGGCATCGACAGCCGCACGCAAGCCAGCCTCAACGAAGCGATCCCCGCCGATGAATTCAAGATCGAACACGCCTCCAGCGGGTTCGAGGCGGGCATCCAGGCCGAGTCGCTGCACCCCGACTGCGTGGTGATCGACTTCGCCATGGGCCGCAACGAGGCCCTGATGATCGCCCAGAACCTCCGCCGCAACGCCGATTACGCCGACACGGTGCTGATCGGACTGTTGAGCGATGAGGACAACGCCAGCGGGTTCGACCGGACCCTGTTCTCCGAAACCTTCCGTAAACCGTTCGACGCCAACCTGCTCGCCGAACGCATCCGGACCCTGGTGAGCCGCAAGAAGCAGCTCGCCTAGCGTCCGATAAGCCTCCCCCGGGGAGGCGGCCGCCGGCCAGGACTTCCGGACCGGATGCCTCCAGCGGTAACATGGAAGCCACCGCGGGCGTGACACGTCTTCGCCCGTCAGAGGGTCTCCCCATCGGACCACCAGAAGCACCTGCCCGCCGTGGTGCCGCACCGTACGTCAGGGTCCATCTGTACGGACAGGACCGCGGAGACCGGGATTCGGGATTCCGGCGGAACGACCGGGGAACCTGAGTGACTGTGAACGTGTGTCGCGTCCGGCTGATCGGATTGGCTGACACCGGAATCGCGGATGAGCGGCTCGATAACTGAGGCCGAGGTGAGACGCCCCCAGCGTCGCTCCTCGGCCTTTTCGCTGTGGGGGGGGCCGCTGCTCGTCGGCCTGGCCGCCCTGCTCTCCCTCGTGTTGAGCCTGGACGGCGTCGGCGAATCCGTCGGACCGGCATTCGATGCACCCGGTCTTACGCTGGATGAGATCTTCAACCTCGATCAGGGGGAGTACCTCTGGAACCAGTTCCTCGCCGAAGGACCGGCGTGGTTCACTCGGGACGGCGCCCAACGCACCTTCGCCCCGCCGCGCTACAACCCCGATCACCCCCCCTTGGGACGGCTGTGGATCGGCATGGTGCACGCCATCTTTCGCCCCTCGGTCGCGCACCCTCCGCACCAGCCGCGACCGCCGGTCTACCAGGTGTTCGCGGCGCGGCTGGCGTCGGTCCTGGCGTTCCTGGCCACGATCCTGCTGGTCGGCTGGGTCGCCGGGCGATGGTATGGACGACTGGCCGGAACGACAGCCGCCTCCGCGTGCGTCCTCATGCCGCGCCTCTTCGCCCATGCGCACCTGGCGGCCCTGGAGTCGAGCCTGGGGCTGTTGTTCACAGCCACGGTCCTCTGCGTCGCTGCGGCGTTCATCCCCTCCCAACGTGCGATGGCAGGCGCGGGTGAGACTCTTCCGGGGGGGCCGTGCGAGTCTAACGGTGTTTCCCGGCGGCCGCCTTCATGGGGTGTGGTCGCTCTCGCCGGCGTCCTCTTCGGGCTGACACTGCTGACCAAGATTCAGGCCGTACTGTTGCCGGTCCCGCTCCTCCTCTGGTCTCTCTGGTATTTCCGCGGTTCGGCAGTCCCGCGGATGCTCCTCATCGGCGGGGTGGGAGGGATCGTCTTCTTCGCCGGTTGGCCGTGGTTATGGCTCGATCCGGTCAACCATCTCCGCGAGTATTTCGGCAGCAAGGCCGTGCGGCCGACGCTGTACTGCTACTACCTCGGGCAGCGTTATGCGGATGTCGCTGTCCCTTGGCATTACCCCTTTGTGATGTTCGGCACGACGGTCCCCCTCGGCCTGCATCTGCTGGCCTGTTGGGGGTTCTGGGGGGGCCGCAAGCCTGCGGGGACGGCGGCTTCACTCCGGCAGGACCCGCGGGGTGTCTTGCTGTTGGGAGTCGTGCTGTTTGTGCTGACCTTCTTTGCCTTCCCGGGGGTGACGAACTATGACGGAGAGCGGCTGTTTCTGGTCGTCTATCCGCTGTGGGGGGTCTTGATTGGACGGGGGGCGGCCGTGGGATGGAGTTCATTCACTGCCACGGGATGGAGTTCACTCGCCGCCGCGGGATGGCGCGCCTGGCTGGCTCCCCTCCTGCTGGCAGGGGGTGCAGGGGAAGGGCTGTGGGCCCACCTCCGACTGCATCCCTGTCAGCTCAGTTACTACAACGTCCTCGTTGGCGGACTAGCCGGAGCGGATCGACTCGGCCTGGAACGGACCTACTGGCGCGATTCCTTCACCCGGCAATTCCTCTCCGACGTGGCAATGGCCGTGCCGCCCGGCTCCACCCTGTACATTGCCCCCGTACTCCATCCGGCAAACCGCATCGACCTGCTGCTGCTGTCCCCGATCCTCCGCGAGCGCCGGCTGTCGCTGGACGCCTACGACGATCAGGACCCCGCCAAAAGCCATATGCGCTACGTGCTGGTCTTCCGTCGCCGGGCCGATGTCTGGCCCGCGCTGGAGCCGGTCCCGCGCGGAGCGAGATTGCTCGCCGAGGTGGTGCGGGACGGCGTGCAATTGGCCGCGCTGTACGAGCGGGATGTCGAAGCGGACTGAAGGGACCTTGCCGCCGGTCGTCCGAGAGGGGGCGGCGACTCTCCCGCCAACGCTGCCTGCTGCCTTGCCAAGCCGCGCAGACTTCCGGATAGTGCCCCCCGCCGCACTGACGGTATGTCTCCTCTCCCACACGACGGATGCGGAGGAGAGGAACGCCGCGTTCCTCGCTGGTTTGACCTGACACCATGTACGACAAAGCTCGCTTCCTCGACCTGGTTCGTCGCCGGGCGCTCCGCTTCGGCGATTTCACGCTCGCCTCCGGCAAGAAGGCGACCTACTACCTGGACGGCAAACAGGTCACGCTCGACGGCCAGGGATTGCGGATGCTCAGCGAGGGACTGCTCGATCTCCTGGCGGATGTGGAGTTTGAGGCCATCGGCGGCATGTCCATCGGTGCCGACCCGATCGTGGGGGGGGTGCTGACGGTGGCGGCGGAGCGCGGCCGGGAACTGCGCGGCTTCCTCGTCCGCAAGGAGGCCAAAGGGCACGGGACTCAGCGGTTTGTGGAAGGTCCGCTGGAACCGGGCGCCCGCGTGGCCATCGTGGAGGACGTCGTCACGACGGGCGGCAGTTCGCTGCTGGCGGTGGAGCGTGTGAAGGAGTTCGGCGTGCAGCCGGTGGTGGTGGCGGCGCTCGTCGATCGCCTTGAAGGGGGCCGCGCCAACTTCGAGAAGCTCGGCCTCGAGTTCCGGTCGCTGCTGACGATTCGCGATTTCGGGATCGAACCGCCGCCCGCCTAGAGCAGGCGCCGGCCGCCGCGCGGTCCTCGGGGAACATCGGGAGACCCCCGCGCGGACGAAACGGGTCCGGCCATCTCCCGCTCCGCCCTCCGAGACCGCCTCACACCGGCGCGATGCCGTCTGCGGAATCTCGCGGCCGCGGCTGCACGTGCAGGTCCCCCCCCGCCGGAGCAGCGAACAGCCAGGCCCACGTTCTCCGGCTGAGGTAGCGGATGTCGAAGAAGATCATGTTCAGCACGGGGACGATCAGCAGCGTCAGGATGGTGGCAAAGCCAAGGCCGAACGTCAGTGTCACCGCCATGGGAATCAGGAACCGGGCCTGAAAACTCCGTTCGAACATGAGCGGCGTCAGCCCGGCGACGGTGGTGATCGTCGTCAGGAGAATCGGGCGGAGACGGACGATGGCGCCCTGAATGCTGGCCTCGGCCTCGTCCATCCCCTCCCGCACGTGCGAGTTGATGAAATCGACCAGTACCAGGGAGTCATTCACCACGATCCCCGTCAGCGCCACCATGCCGATGGCGCTCAGAAATGTCGCGGGATATCCCGTCAGCCAGTGGCCCAGAATCGCTCCCTGAAACGCGAACGGGATGGCAGCCATCACCACCACCGGCTGGACATACGAGCGGAACAGCCCGGCCAGCATCATGTAGATCAACAGCAGGGCGATCGGCATGGCGATCCGCAGGCTGGCGAAGCTCTTGGCCTGCTCTTCCTGGCTGCCGAGGAAATCGACCCGCACATGCGGGTGCTCCGCTTGCAGCCGGGGGAGGAACTCGCGGCGGATGCGGGTCAGCACGTCGTCCGCCTTGACGACCGCCGTGTCCACGTCTCCCATCACCTTGATCGACCGCTTCTGCTGCGCGCGATGAATCTGCGTGAAGCTGCGGGTCTCGTGGATGTCCGCCAGTTCGACCAGCGGCACCCATGGCCGTCCCTGACCGCCGCCGACCAGCGCCGCCGGCACCCACATCGCTTCGATCTGTGAGACATCGGTCCGCGAGCCTTCCGGATAGCGGACCATGATCTTGACGTCCTCGCGGTTGCGGGTGATGCGGCGGGCCTCGGCCCCATAGGTGGCCGCCCGCACATGCATCCCCAGCATCTGTCGTGTGACGCCCGTCGGCCGTGCCGCCGCCCGCAGCGTGAGCTGAATCTCCCGTTTCCCTTCGTCCAGGTCGTCGTCGAGATCGACGACGCCGGCATAGGCGGCCAGCTCCGCCTTGAGTGCGGCGGCCATCGCCTTGAGTTCTTCCATCTCGTCGCCCGAGAACCGGATTTCAATGTCCTTCCCGCCCGGTCCGCCGCTCATCGCCTCCCATTTGACGGAGTTGACCCCGGTGAGTGTTTCGGAGTGTCTGCGCAGGTCGGCCAGCACCACCTCGCTGGAACGCATCCCCCGCCGCTCCCGCTCGTCCGCCGCCAGCAGTTCAATCCACACCTGCCCCAGGTGCGATTGCTGGTTGGCCCCCGTCGCGCCGACGTCCGCCACGTTCAGCAGCGATGCCACGTCCAGTTGAACTGATTCCACCTCCGGCAGCGTCGCGGCAAATTCGGCAATCTGCTTCAGCCGTACTTCCACTTCCTCCGCCCGCGACCCGACCGGCAGTTCCACATGGGCGAACAGAGACTCGGCGTCCATCTTCTGGATGAACTCCCAGGGGACGATGTTGCCCAGCGTCGGCCCGCGGTCGGTCAGACCGATGATCAGCCCCAGGGTGGTGACGCAGGCACCGATGGCCACCGCCAACGAAACGTACCGCCACCGCAGGGCCAGCCGCAAAAAACGTTCATACGTCGCGGTCATCGCCCCCATGTACCGCTCCTGCACCTTCAGGGCCAGCAGCTTCACCCGCTGCCAGCGGCTGGACGCGGCCGTCCCCGCTCCAAAGCCGGCTGCCACGTGCCGCGCCGGCAGGTGCCGCAGGTGCGCCGGCAGCACCAACAGCGCCTCCATCAAGGAGACCGACAACGCCGCGATGACCACCAGCGGCAACTGCCGCATGAAGTCGCCAATCTGCCCCTTGAGGAACATCAGCGGCGCAAACGCGGCAATCGTTGTCGAGACTGCAATGATCACCGGCCATTGCACCTCTTCCGCTCCCTTGACCGCCGCCTGCACGGCCGGCATCCCCTCCTCTACGTGCCGGTAGATGTTCTCCCCGATCACGATGGCGTCGTCGACGATGATCCCCAGCACGATGATCAGCCCGAACATCGACAGCAGGTTGATCGTCACCCCGAACAGGGACATCACCACGAACGTCCCCAGAAACGCCACCGGCAGTCCGACCGCCGTCCAGAACGCCACCCGAATGTTGAGGAACAGCATCAGCGAGAGCAGCACCAGCACCAGCCCCTGTTTGCCGTTCCGCAGCATCAGGTCCAGCCGCCCCTCCACGAACCGGGCCAGGTCGGTGTGGCAGGCGAGCCGAAAGCCATGCGGCGGCGGCTGCGATCGCGCCCGCTGGTACACCTCCTGCGGGTCCGGCCGACCGGCCATCCGGTCAATCATCTCCCCCGCCAGGGCCGACAAGTGTACCAGCGGCCGCTGATACCACGGGAGTTCGCTCATCCGCTGCCACCCCCGCGGATCGAAGGGTTGCTCCATCTTCCCGGCCACATACGCCTTGACCACCGTCGAAATCTGGATCGCATCCTGGGAGGGCGTCTTCTGCACAATCAGATTGATCGTCCGCTCCGTCTGTTCCCGCGTCCCCCAGTAGCTCCGCACGTCCGTTTCGGCAAAGTCGTCCCGTACCACAGCCACGTCCCGCAGCCGGATCGTCCGACCGTCCGGCATCGTGCGGACCTCGATCTCTTCCAGTCCCTTCCCCTCCAGCGATTCTCCGATCATGCGGACGGAAATCTGCGACCGCTCTCCCTTCAGGTTGCCGGCGGAGACGTCCAGGTTGGTCTGCCGGATCGCCTGCGCCACCTCCTCAAACGTAACGTCGTACTCCAACAACTTATCCGGCTGGACCTCGACGCTGATTTCGTCCGGCCGCGCCCCCAGCATCTGCACTTCGCTGACGCCCGGCAGCTCCAGCAGGTCGTCCTTGACCTCGCGGGCCGCCGCCTTGAGGTCCGCCTCGCTCCCCGGACCGTAGACCGCCACCATGATCACCGGCAGCGTCGGCTCCGCCTTGAAGACCGTGATCTTCTCCAGGTCGTCCGGGAGGTCCTGGAGCGCGTCGATCTCGTTTTTCACCTCCTGCAACACCGCGTCCACGTTGGTGACCGTGTGGTACAGCGTCAGTTTGGTGGAACTCAGCCCCTCCGAAACGGTCGATTCCACCTTCTCCACGCCGTCCACGTCCCGCACCGCCTCTTCAATCTTGATCGTCACCGCCCGCTCCAGCTCCTGGGGCTGCACCGCGGGATACACGGCGACGATGTTGATCGCGTTGGGACGGCTCTCGGGAAACATCTCCCGCACCAGCGTCATCGCCATGAACGCACCTGCCACCAGGGTGCAGATCATCAGCATGTTGACGAGCACGGGGTTCTTGACGCTGAAGCTCGGCAGGGACATGAACAGGGACGGCTGGAACAGGGAGGCCGTGCATGCGACCTCGCCGACGGTCTTCGGAGTCGCTCCGCCGCCGAGATGCACGTGCGAGTTCCCCGCATTGTAGACATCGCCCGAGCATCGCGAGGAGACCGTCCCCCCTCAAGTTCAGCGTTACGGATCAACATCTGCTTGACCATCACCCCCTCAGACCGGACCATACCCCCGTGGTCGGGATTCACCCGTTCGCCGGGACGCCCCCCGCTTCCATTTCCCTTGCGGATTGCCATGCTCCTGTTTCTCGATAGTGCGCTCCCCGACGAGATCGCCGCCGCCCTCGAAGAGTGGGACGTCGACGGCATCACCACCAATCCCCGTCACGTCGCCGCCTCCGGACGACCCCTGTTCCCCCTGCTCCATGAGATCGCGCGGCTCGTCGAGGGGACCGACAAGCCGGTCAGCGTCGAGGTGGACCCGCATCTGACCGATTGGCGCACGATCGTACAGCAGGCGCAACAGCTCGCTGAACTCTCCCCGAACTTCGTCATCAAGATCGGCGCGGGAGAAGCGGGATTTCGGGCGGTCCGCGAACTGAGCCGACGGGGCATCCGTACCAACGTCACGCTGGTCTTCTCCGTTACGCAGGCGTGGCACGCCGCCCGCAGCGGAGCCGCCTACGTCAGCCCCTTCATCGGCTGGAAAGAGATGCATGGCGACGACGGCATGCAGCTCGTCGCCGACGTCGCTCAGCTTCTGCACATCCAGGACTACCCGACGCAGGTGATTGCCGCGGCAGTGCGAAACGCCCAGCACCTTGCCGCTGCCGCACTGGCCGGCGCCCACTGCGTCACGGCCGGGGCCGGCGTTATCCGCGACAGTTTTCGCAATCCCTATACCGACATGGGCGTGCAGGTCTTCGGCGACGCCTGGGAGCGGACCGTCCCCAGGCAGAGCGGCGAACCAGGCGGATAGCGAGTCGGCGAGCGCGGGGCGACAGGCGTCATCCCAAGAGTCCGCGAACGGCCGCGGCCGCACCCTCCCTCTTTCTCATCCCCAACTCCGAACGTTCCCCTCCGCCATGTCCTCTCCCCAGCGCGAGCACGACGATTCCGCCCCTTGGTACGCTGGCGTGACGCGCTACCAGTGGACCGTGCTGGTGATCGCCTCGCTGGGATGGGTGTTCGACGTCTTTGAGGGGCAGATTTTCGTCGCCAGTTCCGAGGAGGCGATGCCCTCCTTCATCGACCGCGATGCAGCCGCCTCCGGCAGGGAACTCGCGCCGGAGGAGCGGACCCGGCTGACGCTGTTCTACAACAACACCGCCTTCGCCGCTTTTCTGCTGGGAGGGGCGGTGGGGGGGATCGTCTTCGGCCGGCTCAGCGACCGCCTCGGCCGCAAACGGACCATGACCCTGACGATCGTCTTCTATTCGTTGTTCACCTGCGTCTCTGCGCTCTCCGTCGAGTGGTGGCACCTGGCGGCGCTGCGGTTTCTGGTGGCGATGGGGGTCGGCGGGGAATGGGCCGTCGCCAGTACGCTGGTCTTCGAAGAATTTCCGACCCGGGCGCGGGCCCACGTCGGCGGCATCTTCCACGCCTCCAGCGTGCTGGGGACCTATCTCGCCGTCGCCGCCACGCAACTGTTCATCGGCAACCAGCAGGTCAACGCCTCCCTCACGGCGCTCGCGCAGCAGTGGGGCCTCAGCGATCCGGTGCTGGCCCGGTCGGTTCCGTGGCGGCTGGGGTTTGCGCTGGGGGCGGTGCCGGCCCTGCTCATCATCTGGATTCGGAGGAGCCTCCGCGAACCGGAGGAATGGCTGCGTGTGCGGGAGGCGGCCGCTCAGGAACACGTGCCGGAAACGGGCCGCATCGCAGAGCTCTTCGCGCCGACCCTGCGCCGCAACACCCTGGTCGGTTTCGCCCTGGCCGCGGTCGGACTGGCGACCTTCTGGGGGGTGCACATCCACGGCAAGGCGACGATGCGTCAGGCCGGGGAACGGGAGATCGCCGCGCGCACCGTCGCGCCCGACGCCCTGGCCAAGACCGCTGAACTCAAACGCTGGGACAACCTGGGGATGTTCCTCGTCACCACCGGCGGGGGGATTGGCCTGGTCTGTTTCGGGCCGATCAGCCAGCGGCTGGGACGCCGCCCCACGTTCTTCCTCTACCATTTCGGCGCCATCCTCAGCGCCGGTCTGCTGTTCGGCTGGCTCCAGAGGAGTCCGGCCACGTTGACCCCGGCCGTCCTGTACTGGCTGCTGCCGATCTTCGGGTTCTTGACGCTGGGGATGCATGCCGGCTATGCGATCTACTTCCCGGAACTGTTTCCCACGCGGCTGCGGAGCACGGGCGGAGGCTTGTGCTTCAACGGCGGGCGGATCGCGGCGGCCCCCATTCTGTTTCTGAGTGGCTGGCTGCAGCGGGACGGTTTCCACCTCGGGTCGCTGCATGTCCCGCCGATCGGGCTGGCGTGGTCCTGCCTGCTGCTGAGCGGGCTGTACCTCGTGGGCATCCTGGTGCTGGTGGCCGCTCCCGAAACCCGCCCGAGGCCCGCCCCCGCGGCTGAGGGCGGATTTCAGCACTGCTGAACCGGAACCGTCAGAGCGGGTCTGGTGTTGTTTCCGCGAAACGAGACCCCAACGGCGACGGACTTCTACCACGGCCGGCGATTCCCCCCGTAAGGAGTGGCGGAGGATCTCTCGCAGGGGCGCAGGACCACCCTGACTTCCTCTGCTGATTACGATCGCGCATCGGCAGTTCTATACCGGAGTCTCTTCTCACCACACGGCGGCGTCTTCGCCGTCCAGCCGTAGTGTCAGGCACTTGGCGCTCCCCCCCGCCTTGATGAATTCATCCAGCGGCGTGGCGTGAACGACAAAGCCGCGCGACTCCAGCGCCCGGGTCAGTTCCGGGCAGCCGGTGTTGAGGATCACCTGCTCCCCAATCACCACGGCGTTGCAGGCAAAACGGGCAGCCTCGACATCATTGACGGCGATGAGGTCCGGGACATGGCCGGCGATGGCGCTGCGGCCGTAGTCGTCGAACGCCGGTGGATGCCACGCTGCCAGCCCGGGGCGGAGCGGGCAGAAGCAGGTATCGAGGTGGTAGTACCGCGAGTCCACAAGCTGAGCTGGAATGACTTCACAGCCGATGTGCGCCGCCACCCACTGCAAGGCGCGGGCGTCGCTGCGGATGATGTAGCCGCCGAAGAGCGTTTCGCCGCAGAAGAGAGCGTCGCCGGCCCCCTCGAAGTCGAGTCCTTCCGGCAGTTCGACGCACTCAAACCCGTGCTGCTCAAACCACGCCCGGTCGACCGGCGTCTCCCCTTGTCGGGCGGTGTAACGGAACCGCGACAAGTAGGCCCGACTCCTCCAGATGAGTGCAGCGTTGGCCGTGAAGACCAGGTCCGGGAGACCGGGCTGCGGCGTCAGCAGTTCCACAGCCGCCCCGCAGCGTTCGATCAGCTCCTTCAATCGATTCCACTGGGTCTGGGAGGCCGTGCGGTCGCTCTGCCGCTGACGGTTCATCCACGGGTTGATCTCGTATTCGATCCCGTAGTAGTCGGGGGGACACATCAGGAGAGTTGGACGGTCGAACGGCATGGTGCCAATCCCGGGGCGTGGAGAGACCATCCGGAGCATAGCCGGAGTCGCCTTCCCGCGGAGCGCGAGTTGTGCAGCGGCGACCAGCACAGACAGCCGCCGGAGATGCACTCTCGCCCTCAGGTTCATCCGCCGTCCGGAGCACTGTTTCCGCAGTGAAACGTTTCGTGACCACCGGCGCATCCGGCGCTGAACAACCCGCACGGAACCGGCAGCGCCGCAGACGTGGTCGGGCGGCCGGTGCTGCGGGAGCGGCCATTGTCGCAACATGCGATCCGATCGCAGGTTACGAGACGCGAACGCCGCTGCGACTCCTCTCTGCGACAGCCGGGTGCAGTGATTCAGACAGCGACGGTATCGATTGTGCTGAAATGTTGCCGTGCAGATGAGTGCCTGGATCGCAGCAGCCGGCGGGCGAGTCCTCCGCGCGGCTGCGGCGATCCAGCGCTTCGGAATATGAACAGTGCGCTTGGCAAGCGCGCTCGATCCGCTGAACAGGCAGGAGGCTTTGCGCTGCGCGGATCATCAGCGGATCGATCTCGGATCGTCGCAGGAAGCTCTTGCTGACAAGGGGCTTCGCGGGGCTGGATGCGCGCTCTTGATGCCCGGCCCGGCCGAACAGGCATCCAATCTGCGGAGATGCGTGGACGTTGAAGGCGGTTCACCGCGCCGTTTCAGGCCGGCGACATGCCGCCGCAACTGCGAGCCGCCTCTGTGTTGCCGACGTGCCAGTCGCAGCGCACAGCGGTCTGCAACTTGACGGCCGTCCGTTTCACTCATCTGCCTAAGGACTCACCCATGTTGACTCGTCTGTACCGGGATGACACCGGCTTCATCGTTTCCGCCGAACTGGTCCTCGTCGCCACGATTCTCGTCATCGGCCTGATCGTGGGACTCAGTGAAGTGCAACATGCGGTAGTGGCCGAACTCAACGACGTGGGGGACGCCATCGGCAGCATCAACCAGACCTTCAGCTTCACCGGTTTCTCCAAGGCGAAAAAGGGAGGGGGGATTTTCACTCGGGGTTCCTTCTTCAACGACCGCGTGGATGAATGCGACAGCAACCAGTGCATGATCGATTGCGACGAACCGGTCGGCGAAGGACCGAAGCATCATCACGGCGGCCACCGCGGTTGAGACGTCCCGCCATTCCTCCCGGACGACGAACGCCGTCCCCTCCACGCCCAGGGCGCGTCCCCCTGGGCGTCGGCGTTTCGTTCAATGGTTGGAGCGGAACTCGGTGGAGTTCAGGTACGCCCACATCAAATCCCGCAGACTCTCCTGCCAGGCGAGGGGGGCGGGGAGCTCGCGGCTGCGGGACTGCACCTGCTGCCGGATCAGCCGCCGCAACGACGAGAGTTCCTCAGCCGTCGGAGAACGGCTGAGCGTGGCCAGCGACAGGAGCCGGATTTTTTCGTCGTCAGGGACGGGACGAGAGAGAATCTGCTGCAGGACGGTGCCGGGAGCCGGCGACGTCGCCCGGCGAATCAGGTCGCCGTTCATCATCACCAGGGTCTGCGACAAGGAGCCCTGGAAGCCGTCCTCCTCGGCGTTCTCATCGTTGTCGAGGGCGGTGTAGAACTGTTCCAGCCACTGCCGCCGCCGGGCTTCGACCTCGTCCCAGTAGCGCGCCCCGGCGCGGTCGGCCTGCGTGGCGACCAGCAGCGAATCAAACAACTGCTCGGCGGAGAGAGGCTTGACGTACATGCGGCTGAAGAGCGGGGCGCGGCCCAGCTCCGGACGATCCGCAGCGTTGCCCGCCACCGGCCGGCTCGACAGCCCATACGCTTCCGACAGGCACAGCCACCGCAAGAGCAGTTTGACGTCGTACCCGGCCCGGACGAATTGCCGGGTCAGTTCCTCCAGCAGGTCCGGCAGGACGGGGGGATTGTGCGGGCCCATATCGTCCACGGGCGACGTGAATCCATACCCGAACAGCTTGGCCCACGTGCGATTGATGAATGCCCGGGCGATCTGCGGGTCCTCGCCGGCGCACAGCAGCCGCGCCAGCTCCCGCCGCCGGTTGGTCTGCTCGGAAGGATCGACCTCCACCCCGGCATAGCGCGGATAGGCCACGCTGACCCGCGCCTGGAGATCCTCGAAGTACGTCGGCCCTCCGGTCTCCAGCGAGACGAGCTGCAACCGGTCTCGCATCATCCCTTCCCCCGCTTCGCTCCGGATGCGGTGACGGACGATCTCGGTCTGCTGGAAGAAGGCGTTGAGCTCCCAGAACCGCTCCTGCCGCCATTCACCGGTGGGATGGTGATGACACTGCGTACACTGCACCTGTTCGCACAGCAGCACCCGCGCCGTCACCGCCGTGGCCGGAACCGCCTCGTTGTTGAGGTGCGCCAGGAGGAAGTTCGTGGCCCCGTCTTCGTCTTCAAAGCCTTCGGCGGAGATCAGTCGCGCCACCGTCTCGCTCCAGGGGCGGTTGCGGTGGAACTGCTCCCGCAGAAACTTCTCGAACGCCGGGCGGTTCACTTCCCGCGGAGAGGTATGGCCCAGCAGCAGGTTCGACCAGACGACGGAGAAATGCCGGGCGAAATCGGGACTGGCCAGGAGGTCGTCCACGACCCGGGCGCGCTTGTCGGGCCGCGGGTCCGCCAGAAACGTCAGCACGGCGTCCACGGAGGGAATCTGTCCGATCAGGTCGAGATGGACGCGGCGGAGCCATTCGGCGTCGTCGGCCTGAGGGGAGGGGGTGACTTCGTGCTCCGCCCAATAGCTCCGCAACGCACGATTGACGGCATCGACCATCGCTTCCGACGAACGGTGCGAACCCGCATCGGCAAGGAGGGGCGCCGGAGGCGGAAGCGGAGGCACGTCCGACGACTCGCGCGGTGTACCGGAGACCGCATCCGCGGCAACGGCGGGCGCCGGAGTGAGCCGCAGCGGTCCCGGCGACGCCATCTCGGACGCGGGGGGCGGTTCGCGAACCGGCGAGAACGCAGCTTCGCCCGGCGTCTGCGGGACGTTCGGACTCCCGCCTGCCGCGTCGACGACGGTCTCGGGCGAGACGGTCGGCCGTCCCCCCCAGCCGGCCAGCACCAGCACCGCAGCGGCGAGTGCCGCCAACGCTCCGAGTGCCGCTCGTCGCCGCCAGCGGTCTGACGGTGCGCCGGCGGCGACCGGCGCTCGTTCGATCTCGGGTTGCGGCCGTGCCACGCTCCCCGCCACGGCGTCCCAGTGCAACATGCCGTGCAGTTGGATGTACTCCAGATAGAAGCGGAGCGCGTCCCGGTCCGCCAGCAGCAGTGCTTCCAGCCGCGCGCGGTCGTGCTCCTCCAGCCGCTGATCGCACAGCGCCGCCAGCAGGTCGGAGAGTTCGCGGGTGGGGCGGAACACGGTTCGGGAGGTCGCGAATCAGGGGGTCAGGGGATCAGGTTCAGGCGGGAGCAACAGTGGCGACAGAACTCTGGGCACGGTTGTCAGGGGACTCCACTCAGGCGGCGCCGGCGGCGGCGAGTTGCCTTTGAATGCATTCCAGCAACGTCCGCCGGATCCGGCCGAGCGACTGGTAGACGGAGTTGGCCGGCCGGCCGATCTCCACCGCGAGGTCGCGCGCCTTGGTGCCAACGCGATATCGCTGCTGGATCAGCTTCCGGTCGGCCGGACGGAGCTTTTCCAGACAGTTCTCCAGCGCCCGGCGACGTTCCTCCAGGTTGTCGAGCGCGGCGGGGACCTCCTCCACCACCGCCTGCAGGAAGTCGTCGGAGAACTGCAATTTCTCGCGGCTGTAGCGCTGGCGGTATTTGAGGATTTCGTACACCACGATCTGCGTCGCCCAGGCGACGAAATTCGTACCGGGTTCGAACTGCGCATGCTTGGCGAGCATCACGCAGTTCGCCTCTTGCAGGATTTCCTCGGCATCCTGAACGCTGGGGACTTGCGACAGGATGTATAAGTACAGCCGCCGCTGCATCCGCGTGAAGAGCTGCACGAACTCCTCGGAGGGGGCGGGCGTTGCTCGGGGCTGTGCGTCAGGGGGTGTCGAGGAATGCTGGTTGCTCATCCCGAGGCGATTGGAATGTGCGCAGACAGAGACGACGGCGCAGGGGTCAACCTCCGCCCCCGGCCGCCGACGGGACGGAAGGCGTCCCGCCGGGCCGGTCGGAAAGATTCCGCTGCGAGAGGCTCCAGGTTTAGCTGATCAGGCCGGAGATGGGGGTGCCGCCGTTGGCGATCCGCATCGGCCGACCGTTCTTCGAGCGGTGGACGATGTCCAGCGGGATGCGGAGGGCGTGAGCGACAGTCGCCCACAGGTCTCCGGGCAGATAGCTCTCCGAGGTGATCCGCACGCCGTCCTCGTCGGTCGAGCCGATGGCACGTCCGCCCTGCAGCCCGCCGCCGCCGATGAGTACCGACCAGCTCGTGGCCCAGTGATCGCGGCCGACGTTCTGGTTGATCCGCGGCGTGCGACCGAACTCGCCCATCACGACGATGACGGTGTCGCCCAACATGCCGCGCGACTCCAGGTCGCGGGTCAGGGCCGCCAGACCCCGATCCAGCCGCGGGAGAAGCTGCTGGCTCAGGGACTGGAAGACGTTGTTGTGCAGGTCCCAGCCGCCGGGGAAGCGGACTTCGACGAACGGCACGCCGACCTCCACCAGCCGCCGCGCCATGAGGAGCATGTTGCCGAAGTCGTTGTTGCGGCCCATCATGCCGCCGCCGGGACCGCCGGCCGGAGCGCCGTACGCCTCGCGAACCTTGGGGTCCTCCAACTCCACGCGGAAGGCCTTCATCTGCTCGGAGATCATCAGGTTGACGGCCTTCTGGTAGACCTCCTTATGCCCCTCGCCGATGTCGCCGCGATCCGACTTGATGAAGCTGTCCTCGACGGCGTCGAGCATGCTGAGCCGCTGCCGGAGCCGCTGGGCATCCAGACCTTCGAGGTTGGCATTCTGGATTCGACCCTGGGCGTCCACCACAAAGGGGGCGTGTGCCATGCCAAGGAAGCCGGGGCTCATCCCTCCCCCGCCGATCGACACGAACGAGGGAATCTTCAGATGCTTGCGCTTGGTCCCGAGTTCATAGCTGACCACCGAGCCGAACGACGGGTGCACGACCGTCGGGTTGGGGACGTAGGCGGTATGCAGGTAGTAGGTGCCGCGGGCATGGTCCGCCTCGCGCGTGCTCATCGAGCGGACCACCGACAAGCGGTCCATCACCTTGGCCAGTTCCGGGAGATGCTCGGAAATCTGCAGGTCGCCGGCGGTGTCAATGGGCTTGAACTCGCCGCCGTTCTTGCTGCCGGGCTTGAGGTCCCACATGTCGATGGTGGGGGGGCCGCCCCCCAGCCAGACCAGAATGCAGGCCTTCTGGTTCTTGCGGATTTCGTCGGCATGGGCATCGAGCGTCGCCAGGAAGTGCGTAGCGCCAAGCGTGGCGGCTCCACCCATGGCGCAGTGCGAGAGGAAGTGCCGCCGGGAGACCTGATTCGGAAGACGCTGGAGACTCATCGCTGGGTCCTTTCTGGATTCGCCGCCGTGCAGCGGCGGAACGGAGTGAAGGCGGTGACGGGTGTGGGGAAACGTACCGGGGGGTTTATGGTGCTCCCACCCCCGCCGCAGTGCGGCGGGGGTGGGCTGGTCCGATGTCAGTGGTTGACGATGAATTCGTTGGAGTTCAACAGCGCCCAGTACAGGTCCTGGTAAAAGGCGGCGCGGTTGGCTCCCAGGAACTTGCGGAGTTTGGAGATTTCCGCGGCCGTAGCGGTGCGCCCCAGGGTGGCGTTGTACAGGCGGTTGATGATGGCGGTGTCGTTGGCGCGGCCGGAGGTCGCCGCCACGTTGGCCAGGAACGTCCCGGGCTTGCCGGAGATCGCATCCTGCACAAGCTCTCCATTCATCATCAGCAACGCCTGCGGGATTGAGCCGCTGAAGACCGTGGGCTCGTCGTCGTCGTTGCCGCCGAAGATGCGCACGAACTCCTGCATCATCCGTTCCCGCCGCTGCTGGGCCTGCTCGTACCCGCCCGAACCCGCGCGGTCCGCCGCCGTGGCGATGATCAGCGAATCGTAAAGCTGTTCCATCGTCATCGTCTTGACGTACATGCGGCTGAACAGCGGCACCTCGCCCACGGAGGGATCGTCCACGCGGTTCTTTTGGCCGTTGAACCGGCTGGTCAGGTTGTACGCCTCGCTGTTACAGATCCAGCGGATGAGTTGTTTGATGTCATATCCGCTCTTGACGAACTCATCCGCCAGGCGGGCCAGCAACTCGGGATGGCTGGGAGCGTTGTGGGGCCCCATGTCGTCCACCGGCCGCGTGAACCCGTACCCGAAGAAATGGCCCCAGGTGCGGTTGACGAACGCCAGCGCCAACTGCTGGCCCGGATCCTCGTGACACATCTTCTTGGCCAGTTCGACGCGCCGCTCCGTGTCGGCACCGGGGTCGATGTCCCGCTCAAAATAGCGCGGATACGCCACCTGCACCAGAGCCTGACGGTTCTCGAAGTACACCGGCCCCTGGAAATCCGTCCACACCAGTTCCGAATAGTCGTCTTCCATCCGCCCGGTTTGCGGGTTGTACTTGTCAACGTCGTTGCGGCGGGTCTGCCGGAAGAAACTGTTGAACTCCCAGAACTGATTCTGCTTCCAGTCGTTGAAGGGGTGGTTGTGGCACTGCGTGCACTGCACCTGCATCCCCAGGAACAGCCGCGTCGCCGCCGCCGTGATCTCGACGTGGTACTCTTCCGAGCGGGGATTCCCCATCAACTTCGAGAGAATGAAATTGACCGCGCCGTTCTCCTCGAAGTGCCCCTCGGCGGTCAGCAGGTCATACACAATCTGGTTCCAGGGGCGGTTGCGGGCGAACGACTCCCGCAAAAACTTCTGCATCCCCGACTTGCTGGTCCGGTCCGGCGGGTTTCGACCGATCAGGAGGTTGCTCCAGATGGTCGTCATGTTCTGCACGTAGTCCGGCTCCTCCAGCAGACGGTCGATCAGCTTGGACCGCTTGGCCGGATCCTTGTCGCTGAGGAACTTCTCCAGTTCTTCCGCCGGCGGAATGTGGCCCACCAGGTCCAGATACACCCGCCGGCACCACTCGGCATCGTCGGCGGGCTCACTCGGCTCCACCTCGTTGTCCACCCACCCCGCTCGAATCTGCTCGTTGATGAACTGCACCAAGGGGTCCGCCGACCCGGTCGAGAAGACTTTCTCCGCCGCACCGAGGTCGCCGACCCCAGCCACGGCCCAGACCACCCCGACCAGCCCCAGCCACCAGCGGACCGACGGGCGCGCCATCAAACGACTGCTGTGGTTCATCCTCAAACACTCCTGCTACCGGAGAAGCGAAGGCACCCGGACGGATGTTCTCTCTCAATGATTTACCGCCCGCCGCGGGCGATTGTTCGCCAGCTTTTGTCTCGGACGCGACCCACCCGGCCGACGCCCACCCTTACAAGTCGTCACAAAGACCATAAAATACTACAAGCCAATCAGTTGCGAATCAATTTCCAATTCCCGATTTTGAGAACAGGTATCGCCCGGCAAATCCGTCGATATTCACCCCCACCCGCGCCACATGCCGCCGCGCCACCGCCACCATCGCCTCCCGGTACTCCAGGCTCACCGACTGCGGCTCCAGGTAGGCCATGACCGCAGGGAGTGCCGTCTGCCGCGTCCGAGCGCCGTCCGGGCTGCCGTCTCCACCGATGAAATGATCCAGTACCACCGCGTCGGCCACCGCTCCGATCCGGGCGAAGAATCGCTCCGGATCGGCGATCGGCAGCAGCGGCGCCACCGTCACCACGGTGAACAGTCCCGTCCTCCTCAGTGAACCGCAGGCCGCCAATCGATTTTCGACCGACGCCGCCGGCGGCGGGAGTCCGGGCAGCCGCTCCTGATCCGTTTCAATCGAAACGTGGACCCGCACGCGGCAACGCTCGGCCAATTGCACCAGCCTCCCGAGCTCCCGCGTCACCAGCGGGGAATGGGTCTGCACGATCAGTTCCTCCGGGGGATGACTCAACATCGCTTCCAACACGCTCCGCGTCACCCCGTAGCGCGCCTCCTGTGGGACAAATGGATCGGTCGAACTGGAGCAGAAGATCGAAAAGGGGAGTCCTCGCCGCCGCGCCCAGGCCTGCTCGCTCTCCCAGTGGGCCAGGTAGGACTCGGCCGCGTTCGTCCGCACTTCCAGAAAACTCCCCCAGGGCCTCCCCCGGAGGACATACCGGTTGTGCTGCACGTAGCACCCCACCCCACACAGGGAATTCCCATAGCTGCACCCGCGGTACGGTTGAAGGGAATGTGAGGTGACCGTCCGCAGGAACCCGGTCGTCCGCGTCAGGATGTTCCCAATGGTCGTCTCGGTCACTGTCATGGGAACATCACTGTCATGGGAACACGTCAGGAGAGCGTCTGCGCAGGCGGCGAATCCGTTCCCGTTCGAGAGGGTGGCAGCGTCCGGGTGATGGTGTTGATGGGGCGGGAGCCGCTACCGTTGGGGGTGGGACGCCTCGTGGAGTATTGTACGAATCGCCCCGGAGACCTCCCCCCGCAGAGGAAGTGGAACCCCTGGAAAGTCCGGGAACCATCTTCGCCACTGGCAGCGCCATGTTCGAGACCTTCAAGCAGAAACTCGCCCGCGGCGAACGGACCATCGCCTTCGCCATCAGCCGCCTCAACCATCATAACCTGATCCAGATGCTGGGGATGGCGGGAGGTTTTGACGGTTTCTGGATCGACGCGGAGCACGCCGGCTTCTCCGCCACGGAGATCGAGATCGCCGCGCTCGCCGGTCGGGCTGTCGGACTCGATTCCTTCGTGCGGCTGGCCCCCACGGACTACGCCACCGTCACCCGCTGCCTGGAGTCGGGCGTGAGCGGGGTGATGGCGGCCCAGATTCGCTCTGCCGCCCATGCCGAGGAGTTCGTCCGCTGGTGCAAGTTCGCTCCGCGGGGCTGTCGAGGGTTGAATGCGGGGGGGTACGACGGACGCTTCGGCACGCTCCCCCCGGCTGAATTCACCGCCCGCGCCAACCGCGAGAACTTCGTCGCCATCCAGATTGAAACCCGCGGCGCACTGGAGGAATGCGAAGCCATTGCGGCGATCGACGCGGTCGATCACCTCTTCGTCGGACCTTCCGATCTCAGTCAGGTCCTGGGCGTGACGGGAGACTTCCTGCACCCCGATTGTCTGGCGGCGATCGACCGCGTGGCCGCGGCCTGTCAGAAGCACGGCAAGAGCTGGGGGGCGGTGACGCTCTCTCCCGAACACACCCGGATGTGTGTGGAGAAGGGTTGCCGGCTGGTGTCGTTGACGAACGACGTGCGGTTGGTCAACGCCGGCATCAAGGCGGTTCGACAGACCTTCGCGGACCTGTTCGGGAACTAGGGGAGGGAGGCCTGCGACCGCTCCCCACGCCTCGATCGGCCACCTCCGCTGTCCCTGCTGTGTGACGGTTTCCATCCCCGTTCGCCACGCGCCTGCATTTTCCGGCCGTCCCCGAGATGGTCTGAACCTGCTGCCGGTCCCCCCCGTTTGCAATTGTCGACTCGCGGTCGGTACGATGCCGCGGCGCAACCCTCCGCTTTCCCCGGGAGCTTACCATGTGCCGTCTCCTCTGTGTCTTCGGGCTTGTGACTGTTCTCACGTTCAGCGGCTGCGGAGGGAAATCGGAACCCCCCGCCGGTCCTTCCGCAGGAGAGGCAGCTCCGGCAGGCAGCGGCGGCGCTCCTGCTCCCACGGATGTCGACCTGGGGGCTCCGCAGCCTCCGCCAACGCCCGAAGCGCCGGCCGCCTCCACAACCTCCGCCGCCCCGAGTTCCGCTCCAAGCACACCCGCGACGCCGTCCACACCCTCCCTCCCGCAAACTCCAGCAGCGCCGGCGACACAGGCGGCCGCGGTCGATCTCTCTCTGATCTCCGACACGAGTGCCGTGGCGATCCTGGTGCGGCCTGCGCACGCCTTCAACAACCCCATCGTGCAGGGGATTCTGCAGGAGATGCAGCAGGTGGACTCGGAGTTCAACCTGGCCGCCAAGCTCGAACAGATGCGGGCAGAAGCTGGTGTTGACGTCAGCGAAGTGGAGCAGGTGCTGGTGGTGCTGGACAAGCAGCATCTGGAGATGCTCCCCTTCATGGCCGCGCTCATGCTGGGAGGGCTTTCCGGCCCGCCGATGCTGGAAGAGGGGGTCGAGTTCGCAGTCCCGGCCACGGAGGCTCCGCCGACTGAAACGACGCCCGAAAAGAACCAGGACTGCTTTGACGACCCGATCGCTCCTCCGGGGGACGCCAATGTGGAGTTCTCGTTTGGCGAGCCCCCTCCGCCGCCGACCGTGCTGGTCAAATTCACCAAACCTGTCGAGGCGGAGAAGATTCTCACCGCGGGGGGGAGCGAAATGCCGGAAGCAAAAACCCACGCCGGTCAGAAGTACTACGTCAAGCCGGACGGTTCGGCGATCTGGTTCCGCGACGCCACGACGGCAGTGATCGTTCCGGAGTCGAAGATTGAGGCCGCGATGGCGGGGACCCAGCAGCCGGGACCGCTCGCCGCGACAGTACAGCCGCTGACGGAGCACGATTTCGCACTGGTGCTGGACGTCCGGCCGCTGCACGAGTTCGTCAGCCAGATGGCCCAGGAGAACCCGGCCATGGCCGTGGCCGGCGGGCTGGTCAAGCAGGTGAATACGCTCACGCTGGCGGTAGATCTGCGGGGCGAGAAGCTGCTTCAGGTGCAGCTTCACGCGATCAACGAGGGTTCCGCGGGCGGGCTCCAACAGATACTGGGGACATTCCTGGAACAGGGACAGGCCGAATTCGCCCGCAAAACCGAGGCCGTGGAGTTCGAACAGGGGTTGAAAGAACTGTTGCCGCTGGTCCGGGAGATGGTTGACGGCACCACGATGACCGCCGAGGGGGCGGTGTGCAGCCTCACCGTGCCGAGGCCGTCGGGGTTGGAGAAACTCCCCGCGTTGATTCGTCCGGCCCTGGAAGAGGCTCAGCGACGGGCGGCCGCACACAAGGAGATGAACAATCTCAAGCAGATTGGCCTCGCGTTCCACATCTACCACGACGTGTATGGAGCCTTCCCCTGGCATGGAGGGCCGGGAACGGCCGATGCCCCAGGCAAGGGCTTGAGCTGGCGGGTGCATCTGCTCCCCTTTCTGGAGGAAGCGGAACTTTACAACGAGTTCCACCTGGACGAACCGTGGGACAGCGAGCACAACAAAACCCTCATTCTCCGCATGCCCAAGATCTATGGCGACCATCCGGAAGGGAAGACATCTCTGCATGTCTTTGTGGGAGAAGGGACTCCCTTCGGCCAGGAACAAGGGGTGCGCATCGCCTCCCTCACCGATGGCACTTCCAATACCATCATGGTGGTGGAGGCGGGACCGGACACGGCCGACATCTGGACCAAGCCGGGGGGATTGCCGTTCAATCCGGACGATCCCCTCGCCGCGCTGGGAAATATCGGCGAGGAGTTCCTGGTCCTGTTGATGGACGGGTCGACGCACCGTTTACTCAAGACGATCGACGCCGCGACCCTGCGGAATCTCATTCAGCATCAGGACGGCAATCCGGTACAAATTCCCTAGGCCCCCTTCCACAGCGGGTGTGTCTCCATACAGCCGGGCGACCGGCGGATTCCTGGTTTCCTGACCCGTGGCATCTGACCGCGGGCCCGGCTGTCATGAAGCTCAAAATCTTTCAGCTCGAACAGGTGGGCGACACCGTCGTCGTAACTCCAGTGGGGGAAGGGAGTGCGTTCCGTTACCAGGACCTGCACCTGGAGGTGAACGCTATCCGCGCCCACATGATGAAGCCCGGGCAGAGGAACCTGATTGTGGACCTCCGCAACATGGATTACTTCGGCTCGGAGTTCATCGGAGCGCTCGTCACCATGTTGCGGGAGACGAAGATGCGTCGTGGGCTGGCCTGCTTCTGCTGCGCACGGCCGCAGATGATTCAGGTCCTCAATAACATGTCATTGTTCAAGCTGTGGCCGCACTTCGAGACCCGCGAAGCCGCACTCGAGGCGGCCAAGAATCACCGCGCCGCCTGAACCGGGATCGTCTCCGCTGACGACGGCGGCCCGATCGAGGCACGTCACGTAGCCGCTGCGGCGCGGGCGATCGCCTCCAGAAGTCCATCCCAGGTGTAGGTCTGGGCGACGGCCTCAATCGCCAAACCGGCCTCGCGTGCCGCCTCGGCCGTCACCGGGCTGATGGCCGCAAACCGCGGTGTTCGTCCGTTCGCGGGCGACGGGGAGAGTGACAGCAGCTGCGCGATGCCGGCAGCGATCGACGGGCTGCTGAGGCCGATCCAGTCGATCTCCCCCCGCGCGAGCCGCGCTTGCACCTCGGGGCTGAACGCCTCCACGTCGCGGTGCTCGTACACCACCAGTTCCTCCACGCGGACGCCGGCGGCGCGAAGGCGGTCGGGCAGGACGTCTCGTCCGCGGCTGGCGCGCGCCCACAAGACGTTCTGTCCGGCGGTCAAGGGAGCCAGCGCCTCGGCCAGCTCTTCAGCTCGGTAGGCGGCCGGCACCAGGTCCGCCCGCAGGCGGAGTTCGGCCAGCGCCGCGGCGGTGGCCGGACCGATGCAGGCGATCCGGAGGTTGTGCAAACGTCGGGCGTCGCCTCCGCAGGACCAGAGGCGATTCCAGAAGGCGCGAACCCCGTTGGCGCTGGTGAACACCAGCCAGTCGAAGTCGCCCAGTCGCGCGAGCGCCGCGTCAACCGGCGTCGCATCAGACAGGGGCGCGACCTCGATGGCGGGCATCAGGACCGGCTCGGCGCCCCATTCCAGACAGCGGGAGATCGTCCCTGCCACTCCTCCCGCGCCGCTGGGCAGACCGGTCCAGGGGACATCGCGGCCCGGCTCGCAAGTCAAAGGCAGCTCATTCGGCCGCGTGATGCCGATCCGCAGGCCGAACAGCGGACGCTGTTCAAACCAGGCAATGCGTTCTCGCTGCCGGACGCAGCGGCCGATCACAATCACCGAGGGTGGTTTCAGTTCCGCCCGGGCGGCGGCATCGGCGATGGTCCCCAGGGTGGCGGTCACGGTCCGCTGCGCCGGGAGCGACGCCCGGCAGATGACGGCAGCCGGAGTGTCGGCGGGGAGTCCTTCCGCCTGCAGCATCTCCGCGATGGTGCGGAGATGATGCAGCCCCATGTAGAAGACAAGCGTGCCGGGAAACCGGGCCAGGGCGGCGTAGTCCACCAGCCGGGAGGGTTTGTGCGGGTCTTCGTGACCGGTGACAAAGGCCACGGCGGAGGCCAGCTCGCGATGCGTGAAGGAGATGCCGGCGTACTCTCCGGCGGCAATGGCCGCGGTGACGCCGGGAACGACCTCGAAGGGGATGCCGGCCTGGGCGAGGGCGGCGGCCTCTTCGCTGCCGCGGCCGAACAGAAACGGATCGCCCCCCTTCAGCCGGACAACCCGCAGACCCGCACGGGCTGCCGTGATGAGCCGGTCGTTGACCTCGGCCTGAGCGACGTTGTGCCCCTCCTCACCCCAGATGCGGGCGGTGCGCTCGCAGCGGCCCCGAGCGTGGCGCAGCAGCAGGGGATTGACGAGGCCGTCATACAGAACAAGGTCGGCCTGAGCCAGCACCTCCGCGCCGCGGAGCGTGAGCAGTCCCGGATCTCCGGGTCCCGCGCCGACGAGATAGACGATGCCGGACATGGCCAATCGGATTCGCTTCAGACCGCTGGAGGGGAGCTGCCCCCCGCGGCATTGTAGTGCAGCCGCCGCGGGAGGCGATGTCTTGACAGTTACCGCGGCAGATTGTCAATTGGCACCATCGTCCTGACGGCTGGAGTCTGGAACTCAATCCAGGGAGGGGTACATGATGAGTCGCAATGAAGCTCGCCGGCAGAAGAAACTGGCGAAGCGGAGGCGGAAGCAGAACGAGAAGCGGCTCGAGACCCGTCGCAGCCAGAGCGTGGGGCTGCGCCATCTGTTGCAGCGATCCTCCCGCGGCAGGATCGTGGACAGTCTGATTTCGACCTCGATCGCGGAAAAGGGGATCGCGAACGTCCTGCTCAGCCGCGAAGCCGGCCAGGGACAGATCGCGGTGGCGCTCTTTCTGGCTTTCTGGTGGACCGGTACTGCCTGGGGGTCAAGGACGCCGTGGCTACCATGATGTCCGAGGCCCGATATTCCGAGCTGCTCCAGAGTTTCGGGGAAGAGGGGTGGCGGAAGATCACACCGGAATCGGCGCGGCGGCTGGTGGAGGAGTCCGTGGAGTTCGCGCGGGGGTTGGGATTTCCCCCGCACCCTGACTATGCGATTGCCCGGCTGATCTTCGGCGAGATCGACCCGCAACTGGCCCACGAGCGGTTTGAGATGGGCTGGAAGGGAAAGCCGTTCTACATCTCCGGTCCGAAAGATCCCCCCGCTCGCTCGCGGCTGATCGTGCAGACGCTGGAGCGGACATGCGGGGCCGGCAACTACGACTACCTGTGCCTGGAGGGCGAAGGACCGCCGATGCCACACTTCCTCGACGCCGAGTGGCTGGACAGCGGCGCGGAGGAGGAGTGGGAGGAGCTGGAGCAGGACTCAGACGATTGGGAGGACCCGACTTCGGAGCCTCCGCGCCCAAGCTGACGAGGGTGGGACTTGCGTTCCCGCTGATGGTATGCAATCGGCCGCGTGGTGCGCCGACCACTCCGCGCGAGGCTGGCCGATCGTTCGAACCGTCCCCCTCAGCCGTCACCGGAGGGAATGGTCCTGCGTTCACCCGTTGCTGGGGAGGCGGGCCTTTTTCTCCTCGATCCGCCGCAGGAAGACCTCCATCACGCGGCGGTACAACTCGTCTCGGAGGATGGAGTCCTCGACGCCGGATTCGAGATTCGGGTTGTCGTTGACTTCGATGACCGAGAACTTGCCGCCGGATTCCTTGACGTCGACGCCGTAGAGTCCGTCGCCGATGAGGTTGGCGGCCTTGAGGGCGATGGCGACTGCCTTGCGGGGAGCGAGTTCGACGGGGACGGTCTCCCAGCGGCCGTACTTCCCGCGCGCCGGTCCGCCGTGGCGGATGATCTGCCAGTGCTTGGGGGCCATGAAGTACTTGCAGGCGTAAAACGGCCGGCGGTCGAGGATGCCGATCCGCCAGTCGAAGTCGGTCGGCAGGAATTCCTGCGCGACCACCAGTTCGGACTCGCTGAAGAACTCCTTCAGCCGGTCGTGCAGTTCTTCGGGGGACTCCGCCTTCACCACGCCCTGCGAAAAGGCGCTGTCGGGCTTTTTGAGGACGAGCGGAAAGCCGAGTTCATCGGCCAGGCCGTTGGCGTTGTCCCGGTGGACGACGACCGTGCGCGGCGTGGGAATCTTGTGCCGCTGGAGGAGTTCCGTGAGATAGACCTTGTTGGAGCAGCGGGCGATCGATTCGGGATCGTCGATGACCACCAGACCCTCTCCCGCCGCCCGTCGTGAGAAGCGGTAGGTGATGTGATTGACCGCCGTCGTCTGACGGATGAACAGGGCGTCGAACTCCGGCAGCCGCGCGTAGTCTTCCGGCTCGATCAGTTCCACCTCCAGGCCGAGCTTCTCGCCGGCCTTGATGAACTTCTTGAGGGCGTCCTCATCCGAGGGGGCGTTCTCTCCCTCACGGGGATCGTGCAGGATCGCCAGGTCGTAGCGGGTCTGCTGTCGTCGCGGCCTCCCCACCGAGTGCCCGGTGAAATGCTTGGTGGCCGCGTCGAGGATGAACGCCCAATGAGAGTCGGGAACGTCCCCCGTGGAGACCGCCTTGACGCCGCGGATCGACCATTGCCCCTTCTCGCGCCCGAACCGGAACCGCATCAGCGGCGCCTGAAACAGGTTGAACAGGTGCTTGCTGAGCCGCTCGTACCGCTTGGCGATGTTGCGTCCGAAATAGACGCTGAGCACGAACTGGTCCGACTGCAAGGGGTGCAGCGAATGCTGGATGAGTTCATCCAGCTCGTCGGAGACCAGGCGGACCATCGCCGGCGACTTGATGTCCTGAAGCGCGATGATGCTCGGCGAAGGGCGATGTCCGCGGGCCTCCGCCAGCAACGAGACGTAGTACCCCAGGCTCTGGTACTTGTAGGACCGGCAGAGGTTGAACACCCGTACGTTGCGGCGGGTCGAGAAATCGGGCTGCGTCAGATACCGCCAGGCATCGACGACCTCCACGTTGGGAAGTTGGAACGGCCAGTCTTCCGCACGTTCCGCAACAATCAACGCTGACACGCAGTGGAACCTCCGTAGGCGTCCCGTCGAGAGTCCAGAATCGAGAACAGCACTTCCGCCGGTCGAACGATCTCCGATGTTCAGGCGAGACCTCAGCCAGGCGAAACCGCTCCCGGCCCCGGACGACTACCGGCTCAGGACTCTGGACGGCTGGCGTTCAGCTTCTCCTCGGCCGAATCACCAGCAAATTGGCATCATACGTGAGAATCCCCAGCAGCACAGCGCCAATCACCCGGTCCAGCTCCACCGGATAGACGTGATCCTCCCCCAGAGGGTTCGGGGCCAGCGGATCGGCCACCAGTACTTCCCGCTCCTCGGAATCGTACCCGCACAGGACGACGAAGTGCCCCTGCGGGTAGCCGCCGATGTCGTCGTGCACAAATCGGACCCCGCACACCGGATCATCCACGGCCCGTTCGCGGGCTTCCTGATACAGGAAGGTCGAGCTGAGACCGGTGAGGATCGGCGTCTGTCGCTTGAGGTACTTGCGGATCAGGTTCCCATTCAGGACCTCCATCCGCAGCTTGCCCCCCAGCCGCAGGAACTCGATGTAGGCGTCGCAGGCGATGCGCAGTTTTTCCTTGGTTTTGACCTCCCGTTGGGCCCGGAGCCGATCGGCGATGGGGGGAGCGCCGGGACGAAACCATGTCGGGTCGAAGACTTGCAGATTGAAGGTGTAGATCGTGGCCTCATATCCGCGTTGCAGGGCATGACACCCCAGAAACACCGCCAGCGTCCCCCCTTCTCGCAACGCCCCCACCCCCCGGATCACCTCCTCCAGGGGAAGGTCCTCGCCATAGTAGCGATAGACCGAATGCAGGCAGGTCGGCCCGCAGGTCGTCTCGTCCGGCTGGCGGAGGATCTGATACGGCAGACGGCTGTCCATGACGGCGAAGAAAAGGGGGGCATCGCGACCGTGACCGGATCATGCCGCCCGCAACGGGGAAGAGCACCGCCCTCATGCTATCACAACGTCCCCTTCCGGCGGCAGGGGCAGGGATCGCTCCCCGTGAGGTTTTCCCGGAGCTTGACGGCTGTACGGCTCCCGGATATCGTGTGCCGAACGATGAGCACCGTCCGACTCAGCCTGTCCCTGCTTCTGAGCCTCCCTCCCGGGGGGAGGTCTTAGGTCGGGATCGGCGCACATCGCCAGCACAAAACACCCACCCTGAGGCCTTTCCCAAGTGCCTCGGGGTTTTTTTGTTGGAGTTCAGGACCAATCCTCAGCGTCCCCGGCCGCCAATGGCCTTCCGGCCGGCCCGGGACGGACGACTTGCCACCGGCCACAGCCATGTCCGACCGCGTCATCATCTTCGACACCACCCTCCGCGACGGGGAGCAGTCGCCCGGATGCAGTATGTCGACCGAGGAGAAGCTCGAAGTCGCCAAGGCCCTCACCGAGCTGGGGGTGGACGTGATCGAGGCGGGGTTCCCCATCGCCTCGCCGGGAGACTTCGAGGCCGTCCGCCAGATCGCCCGGACATTCGGCGAGCGGACGACGATCTGCGGCCTGGCCCGCTGCCGCACCGAGGACATCGACCGTGCCTGGGAGGCACTGCGGGAAGCCCGGCAGGTCCGCATCCACGTGTTCCTCGCCACGTCGGCGATTCACCGGGAGTTCAAGCTCAAGATGGCCAAGGAGGAGATTCTGCGCCGGGCCGTCCAGATGGTGAAGTACACCGCCGACAAAATGTCCTCGCGCCCGGACATCACCACGCCCAACATCGAGTTTTCCCCCGAGGACGCCGCCCGGACTGAACTGGACTTCCTGTGCGAGGTGGTGGAGAAGGTGATCGACGCGGGGGCGACCACGGTGAACATCCCGGACACGGTGGGGTATGCCACGCCGAAACACTTCTACACGGTGATGAAGACGCTCCGTGAGCAGGTGGCCAACATCCAGCGGGCGGTCCTCTCCACCCATTGCCACAACGACCTGGGACTGGCGGTCGCCAACAGTCTGGCCGGCGTGGAGGCCGGCGCCCGGCAGGTGGAGTGCACCATCAACGGTCTCGGAGAACGGGCGGGCAACGCCGCCCTCGAGGAGATCGTCATGGCCCTCAAGGTCCGCAAGGACTATTACGGGCTCGACACCCACATCCGCACGGAGAAGCTCTATCCCACCAGCCGGCTCGTCTCCAGCATCACCGGCATGAAGGTTCAGCGGAACAAGGCGATCGTCGGCCAGAATGCCTTTGCCCACGAGGCCGGCATCCACCAGCACGGCATGTTGCAGGAGCGTTCGACCTACGAAATCATGCGCCCGCAGGACGTCGGCTTTGTGGGGACGAACCTGGTGCTGGGCAAGCACAGCGGCCGTCACGCCTTCCGGAACCGCGTGAAGGAACTGGGGTATGACCTCGACGACGCCACGCTGCAAACGGTGTTTGACGACTTCATCGCCCTGGCCGACAAGAAGAAGGAGGTCTTTGACGCCGACATCGTCGCCCTCATCGACCAGCGGACACATGCCGGCCCGGCCGTCTGGTCGCTGACCGCTTTCCATGTCTTCGGAGGCACTGGAACCATCCCCACGGCCACGCTGGAACTGTCGCACCAGGACGGCCGCAAAGTCCAGGACGCCGCCACCGGCGACGGTCCCATTGACGCCGTCTTCAACTGTCTGGAGCGGATCACCGGCGTCGCCGCCCGTCTGACGGACTACAGCGTCCGCAGCGTCTCCAGCGGCAAGGATGCGATGGGGGAGGTCACGGTCGAGATCGACTGCGACGGACGGACCTTGCACGGGAAAGGACTCAGCACCGACATCATCGAAGCGTCGGCCCTCGCCTATTTGCAGGCGCTCAACAAGGCACTCAGCAACGGAACTCACGGTCGCGCCACCCATCCGCAACACGGGGTCTAAAGGGGCGGCCCGGCCCGCGGCGCCGTTGTGACCGCGCCCCGAGCGTCGTACCATGCGCCGCACTCGTCTCTCCGGTCTGGTGGCAGCACCGGACCGGCTTCAGGCTGCTCACCCTGCGAGGCTTCTCCGATGCTGACGGAACACGGTTGTCTTCGGCGCCGCCAGCGGCTCTGGCAGGCGGTCCCTCCGCAGATGGACTGGCTGCTCATCGCCGATCCGAGGCATGTCCAGTACCTGGCCAACTTCTGGGTGCAGCCGCTCAGTTTCTCCGGAGGCGAACGCGCCTGGCTGCTGCTGGAGCGGGACGGCCCGGCGACGCTGCTGGGGGAGAATTTCACGCTCCGTTCCGCGGCCCACCGGCCGTACGTCGACCGCGAAATCCTGGAGACGTGGTACGACCACAAGCACTCCGTCGTCAATCGCGATCATGCGCTGCTGAAGGCGCTGGAGCGGATCGCCCCGGAACTCGTCCGGCGTCCCGGTCTGGTGGAAGCCGAGTGGCTTCCGCTGGGGGCGGGGGAAGTCCTGCCCCGGGAACACGTCCATTTCTCCACCCGCGAGGAGGCCGACGCCCCTGCCCCCCGCACGGACCTGGGGACTATCCTGCGTACCCTCCGGAGACAAAAGGAGCCGGATGAAATCGACCTGCTGCGACAATGCATGCGCGCGGGAGAAGCGGGTCATGCGCGGCTGCGGGAGATTCTCCATCCCGGGATCACGGAACTGGAGATCTATCTGGAGGTCCAGCAGGCAGCAGTGGCGGCGGCGGGTCGCCCCGCTCTGGTCTACGGCGACTTCCGGGCGGCGAATGCCGATCATCCCAAGGTCGGCGGGTTACCGACCGCTTACGCGCTCCAGGAGGGGGATGTCTTCACGCTCGACTACTCAGTCGTGCTGGACGGCTACCGGGGAGATTTCACCAGCGCCGTCGCCGTGGGCGAGCCGTTCGCCGAGATACGAGAACTGTTCGCGCTCTGTCAGGCCGCGCTGCAGGCAGGGGAGTCGAAACTGAAAGCGGGAGCATCGGCGCGGGACATCCATGCCGCCGTGATGCAGCCGTTCCGCGACGCCGGCCGCGCCGACGCCTTCCCCCATCACGCCGGTCATGGGTTAGGACTGGCGCACCCCGAGCCGCCGATCCTTGTCCCCCACAGTGACGATGTGCTCCTGGCGGGGGACGTCGTCACGCTGGAGCCCGGGGCCTATGTGGCCGGCGTCGGGGGGCTGAGGATCGAGCACAACTACCTGATCACCGACGACGGTTACGAGCGGTTGACCCATCACCAGATCGCCCTGTAGGGGCGGGGCCGCCGCCGATGTTCCGCTGCTGACGACTCGATGACGCCGCTGGACTGGATCACCGCTGAACTCAACCGGCTCAGCCGCGAGGGACTCCTCCGGAAAACCCGCTGCGTGCGGCCTCTGGGGGAGGGGTGGTGTGAAGTCGACGGCCGTCGGCTAAAGAACTTCGCCTCCAACGACTATCTGGGTCTGGCCGGCGACCCGCGCCTCCATGAGGCCGCGACGGCCGCCCTGTCCGAGTGCGGTTCCGGCGCCCGTGCCAGCGCGCTCGTCTGCGGACGAACGGAGTGGCACCAGCGGCTGGAACAGCGGCTGGCCACCTTCGAGGGGACCGACGCCGCGCTCCTCTTTCCCACCGGTTATGCCGCAAACGTCGGCACGATTGCCGCACTCGTGGGACACGGAGACGTGGTGCTGTGCGATCGGCTCAACCATGCCAGCCTCGTCGATGGCTGTCAGCTCTCCAGCGCGCGGCTGCGCGTCTACCCGCACGGAGACATCGAGACGGTGGAGCGGGAACTGGTCAAGGCGGCCGACGCCCGCCGCAAGCTGATCGTCACCGATTCCCTCTTCAGCATGGATGGGGATGCAGCCCCCCTGAAGGAGCTGTGGGACGCGGCGGCACGGCACGGGGCGATGCTGCTGGTGGATGAAGCTCACGCCACTGGCGTGTTTGGCGCCACGGGACGCGGGCTGACGGAAGAGTCGGGCCTGGAAGGACGGCCGATCATCAAGGTCGGTACCTTGAGCAAGGCGCTCGGCTCGCAGGGGGGCTTCGTGGCCGGCCCCCGCGCGCTGATCGACTGGCTGTTCACGACGGCTCGGACGCAGATGTTCTCGACGGCGCTTGCGCCCGCGGCCTGCGCCGCGGCCTGTGCTGCCCTGGACGTCGTGGAGCGCGAGCCGCTGCGGCGTCAGAGGCTGCTCTCCGAAGCGGAGCGTCTGCGGAGGCGACTGACCTCTTCCGGTCTGCAGATTCCGACGGGAACGGTCGGCCCGATCATCCCCGTGCTGCTGGGTGATCCTGAGCAGACGCTCGCGGCGGCCCGTGCGCTGGAGGAGCGGGGGCATCTCGTGGCGGCGATCCGCCCGCCGACCGTCCCTCGGGGGACGTCGCGGTTGCGGATTTCACTCACCGTTCAACACACCCCCGCCGACGTGGACGCCCTCGCGGCAGACATGATCGAAGTGCTGCGGTCCCACCCCTCGTAACCGCCGCTGAGGCAGCTCGATCGCCGCGCACGGGGTCCGCAGCTCGGTCGGAAGAACCCGGCAGCATCGAGTTGGCGTCCGCCTCGCGGTATCATGTCTGTCCGACACCAAGCCTCCCTCTGGACCACTCCGCCGCCACGTTCTCCCGTCGCGATTCCCATGTATCTCCGCCTCGCCCAGCGACTGCTCCTGGAAACCGACAAGCGGCTGCTCTGGAAACTCGCCTGGATCATGGGGGTGAAGGGGGGGCTGTCGGTGTGGCGTTTCCAGCGGCGGATGAAACGCGGAGAGGTGTTCCCCCCCTTCCTGTACATCTCCGTCATCAATTCCTGCAATCTGCGTTGTCAGGGATGCTGGGTCGACGTGGCACACAAGCAGCAGACGATCGACGCGGCCGCCATGCACAAGCTGCTGGGGGAGGCCAAGGCGCAGGGGAACGTCTTCTTCGGCATCGTCGGCGGGGAGCCGTTCATGCATCCCCAGTTGCTGGAGATTCTCGCCCGGCATCCCGACTGCTATTTCCAGGTGTTCACCAACGGCCACTTCCTCACCGACGCAGTGGCGAAGGAGCTGCGGCGGCTGGGAAACGTCACGCCGCTCATCAGCATCGAGGGGACGGAGATCGTCAGCGACCAGCGCCGCGGCCGCAAGGGGGTCTACTCCAAGAGCATGGAGGGCATCCAGAACTGTCTGGCGAACAAGGTCTTCACCGGGGTATGCACCTCGGTGTGCAAGACGAATCTCGACGACCTGGTGAGCGAACGGTGGGTGGACCGGCTGATCGAGATGGGAGTGTTTTACACCTGGTTCCACATCTACCGGCCAATGGGTCCGGACGCTGCGCCGGAACTGTGCCTCAGCCGGGAGGAGCAGCGCCGGGTGCGTCGGTTCGTGGTGGAGATGCGGGCGACCAAGCCGATCCTCTTCATCGACGCCTACTACGACCACGCCGGAGAGGCGCTCTGCCCCGCCGCCACGGGGATCAGCCACCACATCAACCCCTGGGGGGGGATCGAGCCGTGCCCCATCGTGCAGTTCGTCACCGACTCGATCCACGATGAGTCGAAATCGCTGGTGGAGAAGTTCAACTCCCCGTACCTGACGGCCTTTCGGGAACTGGCCCGGGACACGACCCGCGGTTGCATCGTGCTGGAGCGGCCGGACCTCCTCAAGCAGCTCGTGGAGTCGCACCAGGCACAGGACGGCACCGCCCGCCAGACTGCGCTGGCGGAACTGGCGGCCATGCAGGTGCGGCCTTCGCAGTACAATCCGGAGGAAGCGATTCCGGAAAAGAGCCTCGCCTACCGGCTGGCGAAGCGGTGGTTCTTCAACAGCTTCGGCGTGTACGACGGCCGCGATCACTCCCGCGCCTCCGCTCCGGCGGTGCTGGCGGCGCAGCCCACGCCCGCCGGCCCGGAGCGCGGCGACCTGGTGAACCTGGAAGTGTGACCTGCCGGCGCCTCGTTTCCTGCGGCGCCCGCCTGCGCCACCATTCAGAACATGACCGGGAGTTGCACGCCGATCTCGACGCTGCGGGTGCAACCGTCGTCGCCGGTCGGTTCCTCCACAACGGTCGCGGGAGGTGCGTCCAGATACTCGTAGAACACGTTTCGCTGGCGGGGGATGTAGCCGGCGTCGGTGATGCAGCGGCGGATCGTCTCCAGCGAGAGGTGAAAGACCGTCCCCGCCTGGGCCACGACGTTCTCCTCGATCATCAGCGAGCCCATGTCGTTGGCGCCGAAGAACAGGGCGAGCTGGCCGATCTTCTCCCCCTGCGTGACCCACGACGATTGAATGTTGGGGATGTTGTCCAGGTACAGCCGCGCAACCGCCTGAGTCTTGAGGTATTCGAACGCGCCGACCGGCGGTAGCTGCGACAGATCGACGCCGCCCGGGCGTCCCTGCTCCGCGTCGCGACCGAACCAGGGGGGAGACTTCGGCGGCTGATGCGTCCAGCAGATGAACGCGGTGAAGCCCCTCGTCTCATCCTGTAACTGTCGCAGCCGCTCCAGATGCTCAATCCGGTCCGCAAGCGTTTCGACGTGGCCGAACATCATGGTACAGGAACTCTTCCCCCCCAGCTCGTGCCAGACGCGGTTGACCTCCAGCCAGCCGTCGGTGAGGACCTTGCCGCGGGTGATCTGCTTGCGGACGCGATCGACGAGAATCTCGCCGCCGCCGCCGGGGAGGCTTCCCAGCCCGGCCTCCTTCAGCCGGAGGAGCACTGTTTTGAGCGGCAGCTTGGTCAACTTGTGGAAGAAGTAGATTTCCGGCGGGCTGAAGCCGTGGACGTTCACCTGCGGGAATTTCTGCTTGATGCCCCGCAACAGGTCCTCGTACCACTCCAGGGGGAGTTCCGGATGCAGTCCTCCTTGCAGCAGAATCTGATCGCCGCCGAGATCCACCGTCTCCTGAATCTTCTGATGCAGGACCTCTTCAGAGAGGACGTATGCCTCGCTGTGTCCCACCGGCCGGTAGAAGGCGCAGAAGTCGCAGACCGCGGCACAGACATTGGAATAGTTGATGTTGCGGTCGATGTTGTAGGTGCGATACGGCTCAGGGTGGAGCCGCCGCGTGACGGCGTCGGCCGCCGCTCCCAGCGCAGCGAGGTCATGCGCACGGAGCAGGGTCAAACCCTCCTCCGGTGAGAGCCGTTCGCCGGCGATGGCGCGATCGAGAATCGGAGCAATGGTTGAGGCGCTGGCCGCCATGGTCATCGGCAAGGAGAGTTTATCCCATCGTCGCCCACTCCCGTCGGGAGTCGGAGGTGGGACTGGGACAGGGGGTGGTCCGAAAGCTGAGTCGAGGCTGATCGGGGACAAGGCCGGCGCCGGCCGCCAGTTGATGGAACAGCTTCAGTCCGCTGCGTTCCGCCGAACCGAGCCGGAAGTGCAGGTGCCGGGACAGGTATTGCCGAGCATCGTCAACCGTCAGCCCCAGTGCAGGGGCCTCTCGGGCAGCGATCTCCGCCAACCGCGACAGTCCCAGGTCGCGGGCGTCGCTCAAGGCCCGCTCCAGGCCCCCCAGCGGCACTCCCTCCCGCGTCACCCACATGGCGAACACGAACGGGAGTCCCGTCCAGCACCGCCATTCCTCGCCCAGGTCCCACACGGTGTGGAACCGTTCCGCCGGCGGATGCATGGCTCGATCGCCGATCATCAGCACGGCGTCGGCGGTGCTGTCGGCGACCGTCGCCCCCAGCGGGAGCGGAGTGCAGTGCGGTTCGACGCCGTACCGCTCCGCCAGCAGAATCCGCGTCAGAGCGGCGCTGGTGCGGGACCCTTCGTCCAGGGCCAGCGTGCGGACGTGCCCCGGCGGGACGCGGCAATACAGCTTGACGCTCCAGACCGGCCCGCGGGTCGCCACACAGGCGTCGGAAACGATCTCGTAGTCCGGATCGGAAAACGCCTCCACCGAGGGGATGAGGGCCACGTCGAGTCGACCGGCCGCCAGGTCATCCGCCAGCCGGCTGGGGACGTCCAGCACCAGTTCGGCCTCCGGCGCCAGAGCGGGAAGTCCCTCGATCAGCGGTTTGGAGTTGAGATAGCTGACGGCGCCGACGCGCAGGGGTTTGGCGCTGTCACGTGCGAGGTAAGGGGTCCTGCGATCGATCATGGCGGCAACGTCCCTGGGGCCGGACGGCCCAGTCTATCCAGCGCCGACCGACTCCCGCAATTGGGGAGGGCGGCTTCCGGGGAAGAATCCGCAGGGAAGTGCCGGGCATAACCACCGCCGCAACATCGTCGCCGCCCGAGGTCCTGGGGATTTCCTCGTGGCGAATGTGCCGTCGCCGTGGAGGTGGGCTCGCCACGGTTGCGATCCCATCGCCGCAGCACCATCGCCCCCGGGGGGCCGATCGCCGCCGGTAGGCTTGATTCTCGGGCCGAGAGTGTTACCGTTCGCAAAACTTCCGACGGCAGCGCGCTCGTGGTGCGCGCCGCCTCCGTACCACGGAGTCAGACCGATCGTTCGGATCCCTCCGACGTTCGAGCGGTGCTCCCTGACGGAAGCCGCCGCCAACGACTCCCGCCGACCTGACTCGAGGACCGCACCCTCCCGTGCCCCGCCGCGACGACCTCCACAAGATTCTGATCATCGGCTCCGGACCGATCGTCATCGGCCAGGCCTGCGAATTCGATTATTCCGGGACGCAGGCGTGCAAGGCGCTCCGCGCCGAGGGCTACGAAGTCGTCCTCGTCAATTCCAACCCGGCCACGATCATGACCGATCCGGCGATGGCGGATCGGACCTACATCGAGCCGATCACCTGGCGGCACGTCGCCGCGATCATTGAGAAAGAACGGCCGGACGCCCTGCTCCCCACCCTGGGCGGACAAACCGGCCTGAACACGGCGATGGACCTGTACCGTCGCGGCATCCTGGATCAGCTCGGCGTGGAGATGATCGGCGCCAAGGCGGAGGTGATCGCCAAGGCGGAGGGGCGGGAGTCGTTCAAGTCGGCCATGGTCCGCATCGGTCTGGACGTGCCGCGCTCCGCCGTCGTGCACAGCCTGGAAGAGGCCCGCAAGGTGGTGCAGGAGATCGGGCTGCCGATCATCATCCGCCCCAGTTACACCCTGGGGGGCCAAGGGGGGGGCGTCGCCTACAACAAGGAGGAATTCGAGGAGAAGGTCCGGTACGGCCTGAAACTCTCCCCCGTGACGGAGGTGCTGCTCGAGGAGTCGATCCTGGGCTGGAAAGAGTTCGAGATGGAGGTGATGCGCGACGTGGCGGACAACGTCGTCATCATCTGCGCGATCGAGAACTTCGACCCCATGGGGGTGCACACCGGCGACTCGATCACCGTCGCCCCCGCGCAGACGCTCACCGACAAGGAGTACCAACGGATGCGGGACGCCACCATCGCCTGCATGCGCGAGATCGGCGTCGAAACCGGCGGTTCCAACGTGCAGTTCGCGATCCATCCGCAGACGGGGCGGATGGTGATCATCGAGATGAACCCGCGCGTCAGCCGCTCCTCGGCGCTGGCCTCCAAGGCGACTGGCTTCCCCATCGCCAAGATCGCCGCCAAGCTCGCCGTCGGCTATCGCTTGGACGAAATCCCCAACGACATCACCCGCGAGACCCTGGCCTGCTTTGAGCCCACGATCGATTACGTGGTCACCAAAATCCCCCGCTGGACCTTTGAGAAGTTCCCCGACGCCGACCCGACGCTCACCGTGCAAATGAAGTCGGTGGGGGAGACGTTGGCGATCGGCCGGACGTTCAAGGAGTCCCTGCAAAAGGCGCTGCGGGGACTGGAGATCGGCCACTTTGGACTGGGGGGCGGCAAAAAGGATCGCTGGGGGACGGATCAGCAGCCGACCCTGGAGGAAATCCGCAGCAGGCTCGCCACCGCCAACGCAGAACGGATTTTCTTCCTCCGCTACGCCCTCAAGGCGGGCCTCAGCCTGGACGAGATCCACAAACTCACCTCCATCGACCCCTGGTTCCTCCGCAACATTCGCGACCTGGTGCAGATCGAGGACGAACTGCGGCGGTACGCGCGGCTCGGCGATGTCCCCGATGAGCTGCTGCGCAAAGCCAAACGCAACGGGTTCTCGGACCGCCAGCTTGCCGGCTGGTGGCAAACCACGGAGATGGACGTCCGGGCGCATCGCAAATCGCGCGGAATCGTCCCCACCTTCAAGCAGGTCGACACCTGCGCCGCCGAGTTCGAGGCCTACACCCCCTACTATTACTCCAGCTACGAGAGCGAGGACGAAACCCCGCCGCGGAAGGTGCTGGGTGCCGAGCAACTCGTCTTGAAGGGGGATGGCACGGCGATCAACGTCAGCGAGCAGGCCGCCCTCCCCCCTCGCGCCTCCACGGACGGCTTCCCCCAGCGGCGGGTCATGATCCTCGGCGGAGGTCCCAATCGCATCGGCCAGGGGATCGAATTCGACTACTGCTGCTGTCACGCCAGCTTCGCCATGCAGGAGCTGGGGATCGAGAGCATCATGGTCAACTCGAACCCCGAGACGGTCTCCACCGACTACGACACGTCGGACCTGCTCTTCTTTGAGCCGCTGACCACGGAGGACGTCCTCAACATCTGCGACCGCCTGCAACCCGACGGGGTGATTGTGCAGTTCGGGGGACAGACCCCCCTGAACCTCGCCCGGGGGCTGGAAGCAGCCGGCGTACCGATCATCGGCACCAGCCCGGACATGATTGACGCCGCAGAGGACCGCGAACGCTTTCAGGCGATCCTGGAGCAGCTCGGTCTGCGGCAGCCCCCCAACGGGATCGCCACCACGGTGGAGGCGGCGCGGCTCCATGCCGCCCGCATCGGCTACCCCGTGCTGGTGCGTCCCAGCTACGTCCTGGGGGGCCGCGCCATGCAGATTTGCTACGACGAAGCCCAGCTCAACGCCTACATGGCCGAAGCGGTGGAAGCGTCGCAGGACCACCCGGTGCTGATCGACAAGTTTCTGGAGGACGCCATCGAGGTGGATGTGGACGCTGTCTCCGACGGGGAACTCACACTCGTCGGGGGGGTGATGGAGCACATCGAGGAGGCGGGGGTCCACAGCGGGGATTCGGCCTGCGCCCTCCCCCCCTATTCCCTCCCCCCCGCCGTGATCGAGGAGATCAAGCAGGCGACCTACTCCTTGGCCCGCGCCCTCAACGTGCGCGGCCTGATGAATATCCAGTTTGCGGTGAAGCGGGAGTCCGGTCTCCCAAATCCAGAGTCGAGCACCGGGAGGCCCGAGTCATCCGCGGCTCTGGACCCGGCACTCTCCGCTCCGGACTCTCCGTACATTGTGTACATCCTGGAGGTGAATCCCCGCGCCTCGCGCACCTCGCCGTTCGTCTCCAAGGCAACCGGGCTCCCGCTGGCGCGGCTCGCGGCCAAGGTGGCAGCGGGAGTCTCCCTGCGGGAGCAGGGGTACACTACGGAAGTGTGGCCCACGTACTCCTCGGTGAAGGAAAGTGTCTTCCCCTTCCAGCGGTTCGCGGGGGTGGACATCATCCTCGGTCCGGAGATGCGCTCCACCGGCGAGGTGATGGGGATCGACCAGCGGTTTGAAGCCGCTTTCGCCAAGAGCCAGCTCGCCGCCGGCATCGACCTCCCGCGCGAGGGAAAGGTCTTCATCAGCATGGCCGGTCCACACAAGCAGGCGATGATCGAGCCGGCCCGACGGCTGCAACACATGGGTTTCAAGCTCTTGTGCACCAGCGGCACCGCGGAGGTGTTTCAGCGGGCGGGGCTGGAGGTCGAGGTCGTCCGGAAAGTCCAGGAAGGACGCCCCAACCTGCTGGACTACATGGCCAACGGCGACGTGCAGTTCATCTTCAACACCCCCAGCGGCAAGGGGAGCCGCACCGATGAGGGCCGCATCCGAGCCGCCGCGGTGACCTACGGCGTCCCGTGCGTCACCACGCTGCCGGGCTGCTTTGTGATGGTGCGGGCGATCGAGTACGTGCTCAAACACCCGCAGCCGGAAGTGCGCGCCCTGCAGGAGTGGATCGCCAGCCTCGCCCATCCCGTCGCCCAGCGATGACCTCGTGGCCGACGCTGCCTGCGGACTTGCCGCCGGTGTCCGTGGTCATTCCGACCTGGAACGAACAGGAACGTCTGCCGGCCGCCATCGCCTCGACGCGGCCTCTGCCTGCGGCGGAAGTGCTGGTGGTGGACGGCGGCAGCAGCGACGACACCTGCCACATCGCCCGGCAGGCCGGCGCCCGCGTCCTCCTCGCCCCCCGCGGACGCGCCGCCCAGATGAACGTCGGCGCCCGGGCGGCCGCCGGCGAAGTGCTGCTGTTTCTGCACGCCGATTGCCAGTTGCCGGAAAACGCCGGCGCGGCTCTCCGCGAGGCACTGCACGATCCGAGCGTCGGCTGGGGAGCGTTTCGCCACCGGATCGACAGCCCCCGGCGGCTGCTGCGGCTGATCGAAGCGGCCGACAACTTTCGCGCCGGCGTGCTGCGCCGGCCGTATGGCGACCAGGCGATCTTCGTCCGCCGGAGCCTCTTCGAACGGGTGGGAGGGTACCCGGACGTTCCACTGCTGGAGGACGTGCTGCTGGCCCGGCGCTTGCGCCGCGCAGGCCGCTTCCGTGCGGCGGCGGCAACCGTGCTGACCGATTCCCGCCGCTGGGAACGATACGGCGTGCTGCGGGTGACGGCCACGAACAACCTCATCCTGTTGGGGGCCGCCTTGAGACTCCCGATTTCGTGGCTGGCGCGCCTATACTATGGAGATGCCGCCCGCTCCCGGGAAACCCGATGATTCCGATCGCCCAGGCCGGCTCTGCGGGTTCCTCGCGAAGGGGCGGGATGTCCGTCCGTCGCACGAGCCGGAGGCGCACGACCTCTCGAACGTCGTCCGCGAGTCTCCGATCCGTGCGACGTCGTGTTTTGAGAGTCCTGTGAATCCCGGTCCGAGTCCCTCCCGATGCCCCGCTCCTCCGACCAGTCCGCCGGGTCCCACGGTCTGTTGGTCGATCTGCACAGTCACTCCCGCTATTCCGACGGGACGGCAACCTTGGAGGAGATTGAAGCGGCCTGCCAGAAACGGAAGATCGCCGTCGCGCTGACGGACCACAACGAGGTGCGCGGTTCCGTCAAACTGGCCAGCCGCGCCAGGGCCCTCACCCTGCCGGGGATTGAGGTCGGCACCCGCGAAGGACTGGAGTTCCTCGTCTACTTCGCCGATCCCGGGGCGCTGGAGGACTTCTTCGTCCGTTCGATCGAACCGTATCTCCTCAGCCGATTCATGGTGCGGTCCCGCGCCCGGTCCCTGGGGGTGATTGAAGGCGCGCATGAACTGGGCGGATACGTGTCGCTGGCGCATCCTTTCGCGCCGGGGCGCAAGTCGATCGACTTCCATAGCCGCAAGGGCCCGCGACAGCAGGCATTCATCACCCGCGTGCTGGCCGGCATCGATGCCTATGAACGGTTCAACGGCGGGGTGCTCAGCCGCTCCAACGACCGTGCCGCTGAATTCTCGCTCGGTTTCGACAAGCCCATCACCGCCGGCAGCGATTCGCACCACCCCTCCTCTCTGGGAAGCTGCGGCATCCGCTACGCGGCCGCGGCGACTGCCGGACGTGCGGACCTGTTCGCCGCCGTGGCGGCCAACTCGGGAACCGAAGTGGTGACGCGACAGGGAAAGCACTTCCGCACGGTCCCGATCATCGCCCTGAAACATACGACGTTCTTTGTCCGAGGGCGCCAGGCGTCCCGCCGCAAGCACCACTGATTCTGCCTGCTGAGGAGCGCGATGTCTCGACTGATGGTTGTAGCGGCTCTCGGTCTCCTTTGCGGTCCGGCATGCGGTCCGCGAATGGCGGAGGTCTCGACCCAGGCGGCGGAGCCTCCCTCGGCCGTGGGACCGCTGTTGACCCTCCTCAAAAAAGGAACGCTCCCCGCGGAGCGGGTTCCGTCCGTCGCCAAAATGGTCTGTGAGCGCGGGAATCCCCACGACCTGGCCTATGTCTTTCAGCAGGCGGTGTCGGAGACCTGGCCGGCGGAGCTGCGGCGCAACGCCCTCCGCTGGCTGCGCGAGGCGGCCGAAACCCGCAAGGTCGTCCCCGCGGGAGACCTCGCCCCCCTCGTCACCCTCCTGTCAGACGACCGCGACCCGCAGCAACTCCGCGACGCCATCGCTCTCGCCGGCGCCTGGAAGGCTCCCACGGCGGTTGCGCCACTCCAGAAACTCGCAGCCCGCACCCAGCTCTCGGCCGACTTGCGAATGGCGGCTCAGGAAGCACTCATCGCCTACGGCGGCGACGTGGCCCGCGCAACGATTGACCGCATGTTGGCCCCGGACCAGCCGCGGGAGGTGCGGCTGCGCGGCGTCGCCGGACTGGTTCCTCTCGATCCCCCCCGGGCGGCCGAAGCGGCCGCCCTGCTCCTGAGCGAGCTGGGGCCCACCGACTCCCCGGCCCCCCTCCTCGATCCCTTTCTGAACCAGCGCGGCGGTGCGGACCGTCTGGCGGCGGCGCTGGAGAAACGCCCCCCGGCCGCTGACGTCGCCCTCCTGTCGCTCAGGCACCTGTATGCCGTCGGACGCAGCGACCCCGCACTCGAAGGGCTGCTCAGCCGCCTGGCGGGAATCCATGCCGAACTTCCGCGGTTGACTCCGGAGGAGATCCTGGAACTGGCGGAACGGGCGGAGAAAGAAGGGGACCCCGTGCGCGGGGAGCTTGTGTTCCGCCGCGCGGACCTGGCCTGCCTGCGGTGCCACTCCGTCAGTCAGGCGGGAGGACAGGTGGGGCCGGACCTCAGCCCGGTCGGCGCCAGTTCCCCGGTCGACTATCTCGTCAAGTCCCTCTACGAGCCCGACGCTCAGAAGAAGGAAGCGTTCCTCACGCGGATCGTCCTCACGCTGGACGGACGGCAGTTCACCGGGATTGTGGAGAACCGCACCGACGAGAAGCTGACGCTCAAGCTGGCCGACGGCCGGCGGATCGACATCCCCCTGGCCGACATTGACGTCGAGTCGGAAGGAAAGTCGCTGATGCCCGAAGGTCTCGTCAAGTTCATGACCCGCCAGGAAGTGCTCGATCTGGTGAAGTTCCTGTCGATGCTCGGCAAGCCCGGAACGCCGTATGCCATCCGGCAGACGCAACGGATGCAGCGGTGGCGGCTGTGGTTGCAGCCTCCCGAACATCTGCTCGTGTCCATCCCCAATGATGAACTCTTTGGCGACGTCGTGCTCCGCTCCGATGCGTGGGAACCGGTCTATGCGCGTGTGGACGGATCCCTCCCGCTTGCGGAGTTGACGACGCGAACCGGCGCCCCGGTGGTTTACGTCTCTGGGGAAGTGGACGTGACCGTCCCTGAAAAGGTGCTGATCGCGGTGGACAATTGGGCCGGCGTCCAGGCCTGGTTCGACGGCGACTTGCTGGCCGGCGAAGGAGAGCCGGTGGTCGAACCGACCGCGGGACGGCATCGGATCACACTCCGCATCGACACGGCGCAGCGACCAACGGATGTGCTGCGCTTGGAAGTGCGGGCGGCCCCCGGGTCCAAGGCACAGGCCTCCGTCGTGGATGGCGCGTAGTGCTGCAACCAGTACCGGCGAGCCGGCGGCGTCAACCCGCGGATTGTTGGATGCTGGTCAGACATCCCTCCGCGTCGTCAGGACGACCAGGACGTGCGGCAGGGATGCCCGGAGAAGCGAGCACCGGAACCTGGGAGGAGCACTCCTTTCCGGAGAGACTGTCTCACATCGAGTCTTCCGGTGTTTTGCGCAGCAGTTCCTCCAGTCGCCGGATCGCCCGCAGCCAGAGCATTTGCACGGCGGGGCGCGAACGGTTCATGCGCTGGGCGACTTCCTCAAACGGCAGCCGTTGCAGGTTGCGCAGGAAGATCACCTCCTGATGATCGGGGGAGAGTTGGGCGATGGCGTTGGCCAGCTCGATCTCTTGCTCCTTGTGGCAGAGGACCTGGCTGGGAGTTTCCTGGGCGCCGTCGGGGGGTTCGAGCAGAAACCCTCCCGACCACCCGTCGGCCGCCGCTTCGAGCGGCATCTCCCGTCCCACGTCCCGCTTGTCCGTCTGACGATAGCGTCGGACAAAGTCCTGCGTGTTATGGGCGAGGATTTGGCGCAACCAGGCGAGCCACTCCGCCTCCGTGCCTCCACGGAAGTTGTGAAATCCGCGGTGGGCTTCAAGGAAGGTTTGCTGCACAAGGTCGGAGGCATCCACTTTCCCCCGCATCCAGGTCTCCACCTGCGCCCGCGCCAGGAGCTGAACGTACTGGCGGCAACGGGCAAAAAGCTCCTCCCGCGCGGCAACGTCACCGCCGCGCGCCTGTTCGAGGAGCTGTCTCAGGAGCGATCCCCGGGTTGAGGCGTCAGACTCCATGCGAGGGGCCTTCGTGAGAGGTGATGTGCGAGGGGGCGCCGGAGGGATGGTGGACGCCGCCAGCGAGGACGCGGCGCGGCGCCCCCACGTTTCGAGCACGGGTGATCCGCAGCACTCCGTCGGTAAACGGCCAGTCGCGCGCCACGGCGGCGGCCGCGGCCTCTTCCGGGAGGATGGCGACCAGCGTCGGTCCCCATGACGACTGTGCCACACCCACAATCCCCTGCCGCTCCAGCCAGCAAACCACTTCCTCCGCCTGCGGATCGGCGTAGGTCCCCCCCTGCACCGGAGCAAAGAACCGGCCGACGAGTTCCCCGTAGGCACGGAGGCTGCGCGAGAAGTCCAGGACGGCCCGCTCTTTCAGAGCCGGCAGCAGTTCGCGCAGGACGATCCCCGCCAGTCGATCGGTGAGGGAGGCTGGCATGGGAGGCAGCCGTTCCAGCGCTGCCCGTTCGGCCGCGCCGGAGAGGCCCTTTCTCCCTCGCCTCGACCAGAGCACAATCGGCCACTCGGCGGGAAACTCCTCCCGCACGATCAGCGTCCCCAGGTCCCGCCCGGCCGGTTTGCCGGCATCGACCAGCCAGCCCCCCCGGCTGAATCCGTGCACGCCGATGGCCGAGCGTCCTCCCCGCGCCGTCCAGCGCGCCAGTTGCTCCGGAGATACCGGCCGCTCTCCCAAGACGGCCTGAGCCAGCGCCAACGCCAACTGCGTTCCTCCGCCAAACCCTTGATGCAACGGGATGGAGCGCGCGATCCGCACGCTCACCCCTCCCGGCACGCCGTCCGGCACACTCCGGCGCAGACGCTGGAGGAGTTCGCGCACGCGCCCTTCCAGTTCGGCCGGACCGGAGTACTGGTCGCGGGAGTCGGACTGCACACACAGCTCGAGCGCCGGCTCCTGCACCATCAGCCCGATGCCGCCGAACCAGCGGCCGCTCATTTGGCCCGCGGCCAACGGCCCAAAGTGCAATCGGCTGCCCGTCGTGATCTCGATTGCCATGTGCCTGAGAAGTGCAGAGCGACGCTCGCCTTGGGAGTCCACCGATGCATGATAAGCGTCCCCGCTGTCGGGAGACACCCGTGGGGCATGAGACGGTTCTGCGTGCGGTCTCCCGGGCGCCGGCACCGCCCCCCGCAGCGTCCATTCCCGCCTGCCGTCGGTCTCCCGGCCTGCCACGGCGCGGCCCCGGACGGCCACGCCTTCCACCGACTCCGCGAGGGACCTTACTCCTCCCCCTCCAGCGGCGCGGTGTCGCCGTACAGGAACTCCAGCTTGAGCAGGTCCTTGGCGATCAGCGAGTCGATGAACGTGGGCAGGTAACCGGTGGGAGTGAGCGACTCGCCGTTCCGGAAGTTGTAGATGTCGTGGATCACCAGCTCTTTCCGTTCCGCGTCGTAGCCGGCGACTTCGGAGATCTGCGTCACCACGCGGCGGCCGCCGGGGAGACGCGTGATCTGCACGATCAGGTCCAGGGCCGAGGCGATCTGCCGGTGGATGCTCTGCACCGGCAAATCGACCGCCATTAGCACCAGCACCTCCAGCCGCTTGATGACCTCCTCGCTGGAATTGGAGTGGACGGTGGTCATGCTGCCGTCGTGCCCGGTGTTCATCGCCTGGAGCATGTCGAGCGCTTCGCCGCCGCGGCACTCGCCGACGATGATCCGGTCGGGCCGCATGCGGAGCGAGTTCTTCACCAGATCGCGGATGGTGTATTCCCCCGTCCCTTCCACGTTGGGAGGCTTGGATTCCAGCGTCACCACATGGTCCTGATGAAGCTGCAGCTCCTGCGTGTCCTCGATCGTGACGATCCGCTCCCGGTGCGGGATGAACGATGAAAGGATGTTGAGCAGCGTCGTCTTGCCGGTGCCGGTGCCGCCGGAGACGAGGATGTTCCGCTTGTCCACCACGCAGGCCCGCAGGAACATCGCGGCCGACGACGTGATCGTGCCGTTCTCGATCAGATCGTCCATCGTGAAGCGGTAGGCGGGGAACTTGCGGATGGTCAGGCAGGGACCGCGGACCGCCAGCGGCGGAATGATGGCATTGACGCGGCTGCCGTCGGGGAGCCGGGCGTCGACCAGCGGCTGGCTCTTGTCGATCCGCCGCCCCACCTGGGCAACGATCCGCTCGATGATCGACTCGGTCACCTTGTCGGAGATGAACCGCCGGCCGGACAGCTCCACCACGCCGTCCCGCTCCACGTAGATCTGGTCGCTCTTGACCACCATGATTTCGGTGATGGTGGGAGCGCGGAGCAGGTCCTGCAACGGCCCGAAGCCGAACACGGTGTCCTTCAGTTCCTTCTTGAGCGTCCGCAGGATCAGGTAGCAGCGGAGTTCCTTGTGCAGGTGCGGACGCACCAGCGGGAAGACCTCGGCAAAGTGCTTTTCCGTCTGCCGGATCCGGCCGGAAAGGTCCTGTTGTTCGCTGAGTTTGAGCCGCTCGCGAACAAAGTGCAGCAGGTTCTGAAGTTCCGTCTCGCGTTCCGGGACGAGCGTGGCGGGAACATCGAACTCGTTCCAGGTGAGCCGGTTGGTGCGAAAGCGTTCGTCGTCGCTTTCGAGGATGAGCTGGTTGATGACGTAGTCGCGGAGCGTCAGCCCGATCACTTCCTCCAGCAGCGGGTCGTTCTGCTCGCTGAACAGCCGCATCTCGCGGCAGACATCCTCGATGTGCTTCTCCAGGAGCAGGATCGACTGCTCGGTGCCGAGCTGGTTGTTCTCCAGTTCATACAGGTCAAAGCGTTCCAGCAGCTTCTGGTGGACCTTCATCTCCAGGCCCGACATCAGCGTGCGGAGATGAGCCTCCAGTTCCTGCCGGCTGATGGGGGCAGCCTCGTCGGACTCGAACGTGACGGTGTACGGCCAGATGCGGACCGTTTCGCCGGGGGAGAAGGTGACGGTCTCTCCCCCCATCACCTCCCGCTCGCCGATCATGCAGGAGTTGATGCCGACGTTTTCCAGCAGCAGCTTGCCGTTCTCCCGCCTCACCACTGCCTGCCGCTTGGACACGAGCGGACTGCGGAGCACGACGCGGTTGGCGGGGTCGCGGCCGATGGTGATTTCGTCACCGTCCACTTCGACCATCAGCCGCCGCGACTCGTGGACTTTGTTGTACCAGATCTTCATGGGCGTTCGTCCCCGGGAGCGCGGGAGGAACCGCGGAGCAACACGGTTGTTGCGAGGAGGACGTCCGCTGAATCAGGGGGCCTGCGCCGCCAATTCGCACTAGGACTCGTGACTCGAACAACCGCGTTGCCGGAGGAGGCACCCCTCCAGAGAGGCATCCCTCCGGCTGGGCAAATGCCATGATATCATCCGCTGCGAGTGCTTGCCGTCAGGAACCTCCCGCAGCACTGCTGAGGGGATCGTCGCCCGGGGGACGCCCTCGACTCCGACCGCGTGGTCCCCCGGTTCGCATCACTCGTGGCCCTTGCGGGATGTGCCGGATTCTCTTCAGTGGCCGCTCGGGGACTCGAACCCCGACGCCTTTCGGCACAAGATCCTAAGTCTTGCGTGTCTGCCAATTCCACCAAGCGGCCGGAGGCTCGTGGATCCCGAGTTCACAGTGTATTCGTCGCCGCCCGTCTCGGCGATGGCTGCGCTGTTCCTCTCACAATCCGCGCGATCCAGCGGTCGCAGACCCTCCGCGAGAGCCACTCCCCCGGTTCGCGCGGGAACTTTCGCGGAAGCCGCGCAAGTTTCAACACCCTCTCCCCCATCCCCTGGAAGAGAAGGTGGCCCCAGGCCGGGTGCGGGGCAAAATCCCGAAGCATCGCGCACCCCTCGCCCCGGCCTTCTCTCCGGGAGCAGGGGAGTGAGTCCCGCCGACGCCGTCGGCGGGCTTCGGTTGGAACCCTCTCTCCGGAAGCAGAGGAGAGGAAGGTGGTGACACTGCTTCCCGCCACCGTCAGGGGGACCCCGTCGTTTCCACCCGAGCTCCGATGGTCGCCAAAGCGTTGAAGCGGTCCACCGGCTCCCGGGCCGCCCAGGCGATTCCCCGCAACAGCAGCACTCGGAACAAAGGGTCGTCAACGGTCCAGGAGAAATGGCCGGGGATTGAGACGCACACGCGTCCCCGGCCCGATTCCAGGGTCCAGAAGAGCGGCCGCACATCCGCCGGCACCGGTCGGCTTGCCCACAGAGCGCACCGGCTCCGCAGAGACAGCGATCTTGCACCCGTCTGAGCCAAGCCCCGGTTGCTCAGGTCCCACCGACGGATTCATTACTCCGAGAGGCTCTGCACATAGACGGCGTAGCCGCCGCTGCGGTCGGAGACGAAGGCCAGCTCTCCCTGGGGCGTCCACGTCGGGTAATTGTCCCAGGCGGAGTGCTGGGTCACGTTCACCGGCTCGCCTCCGTGGGCGTCGACGATCATGATTTCAAGATTCCCCGTGCGGTTGGAGACGAAGGCCAGGCGCATCCCCTGCGGGGACCATGCGGGGTAATCATCCAGTCCAGGACTGTCTGTCAGCCGCCGGAGGTTCGTCCCGTCGGGAGCAATGAGGGCGAGCTCCAGATCCCCCCAGCGGTTGGTGGCGAAGGCGATGCAGGAGCCATCCGGCGACCAGGCAGGGTGGGCGTCGATGGCCGGGTCGCTGGTGAGCCGCCGCACCTCGCTCCCATCCGCCCGGGCGACGTACAGCTCCTGGTTGCCGTCGCGCGTGGAGGTGAAGGCGAAGAACTCCCCGTCCGGCGACCAGCAGGGGGCTTCTTCGTGAGAGAGACCCTGCACGTCGCCAGCCAGTTTCGTCAGAGAGCGATCAGCCAGCGACAGCCGATAGACCTCGATGTTCCCCTGATTGGGAGTGGTCTCATCGAGGGCGATGAGGAGGCTTTGGCCGTCGGGGGCATAAACGGCGTCGAACTCCGGGGCCTCGCGGTCGGTCAAACGCGACTCTTCGCCACTGCCGAGGTCACGGCGATAGAGACGAATGGTCTCCGTTTCATGCCGGGCGAGAACGACGGCCGCGCCATCGGGCGCAAAGCTGAGCCGCTGGATCAGCGGTCCGTCGGGGGTGATCCGCCGCGGCTCGCCGGCGTCGAGAAGCCGGCAACACGCCAGCCCCGTCAGCAGCCACACCAATGGGGGGCGGTCGCTCACGTCAACCCCTCGATGGGCGTCCCGAGCGGCGTCAACCCTGCGGCGGTCAGCTCCGGCGTGCGGAGGCCCATCTGCTGAAAGGCGGTGACGAACAGGTCGGCCGGCGTGACGGGCTGCCTCACGGGAGACTCGGCCAGCGGGTCGCTCTCCCCGATCACCACACCGCCGCGCACACCGCCGCCGGCGATCAGCCCGGAGTAACAATGGTGCCAGTGGTCGCGCCCCGATTTGCCGTTGATTTTGGGAGTGCGGCCGAACTCGCCCAGCGCGATGACCACGGTCTGGTGCAGGAGTCCGCGTTCCTGGAGATCGTCGAGCAGTGCCGCCAGCGCCTGGTCAAACATCGGGGCGTGGCGGTCCTGGAACTGGCGGAAATGGCGATCGTGCATGTCCCAGCCCCCGTCGCCGGTGTCCTCGATCGGCTCGACGTGCGAGCTCCAGTTGACCTGGACAAACCGCGCCCCGGCCTCGACCAGTCGGCGGGCCAGAAGACAGCACTGCCCGAAGCGGAACCGGCCGTACCGGCGGCGCAGGTCGTCCGGTTCGGCCTCCAGATCGAACGCCTGGCGCGCGCGGGGCTGCGTAAGGAGGGCGAACGCCTGCTGGTAGTGCTCATCGAGGCGGCGGGTTGCGGCGGAGGTTTCGAGGTGCCGTGCGAGGAGGTCGACCCGCTCGAGGAGTTGTCGCCGGGCGTCGAGTCCGCTGGGCGAGACGCCGTCGATGAGTTCCAGGTCGGGAAGCTGCAAGCCTTGTTCGACGGTGAAGTTGAGGCGGAAGGGGTCGTGCCGCGCCCCCAGCAGGCCCCCCCCTTCACCGGCGATCGGCTTGTGTCCCTGATGCAGGCGGCCGCCGATCGTCACAAACCGCGGTAGTCCGGGCGCGAAGCCGAGCAGCCGGGACACCACCGCGCCGTGGGCCGGCTGCAACTGCCCGGGATTCGTCTGGCCACCCAGGCTGATCCCCCCCGCCTCGGAGCCGGTCAGGCCGATCGTCCCCGCAATCCCGTGATCGTTCGAGGTGCAGTGGAGGGAGCGGAGGATCGCAAAGCGATCAGCCCGGGCTGCCAGGCGCGGCAGCAGCTCGCAGATGTGCGTGCCAGGGACCGCGGTCGCCACCGGGGCGTAGGGGCCGCGATACTCGACCGGAGCGTGGGGTTTGAGATCAAAGGTGTCGATGTGGCTCGGGCCGCCCCACAACCACAGGAGGATGATCGACCGGGCGGGAGCGGACTCCTCTCCCGCGGCGGCCGCTGAGATCAGCCTCGGCCAGCACGTCCCCACCGCCGCCAGAGACCCCACGCGAAGGAGTTCCCGCCGCGTCGGGCGGCTTCCGTCACAGCCACGGAGTCTGCCGAGTCGAAGCATGAACACATTCGCGGGAACCGATCGACCGAGGTCGATAGGATAGCAACTTTTCGCAGAACCTGAGAATCCCCCGGAGCGGAAACTCCGTCTGCGAACCGTGCTGTCGCAGCCGCGCGCCGCGCGCGGTACAACACCGCCGGAAGGGATTGACCTTGTGAACCTGCGGCCCGGCGGCCGCGTCCGTGAACTGCCATGTCTCAACCGCTCATCAAACCGCAGACTCTCAAGGGGTTCCGCGACTACCTGCCCGACGTGATGATCCCCCGCGAGCGGTTGATGGAGACCGCCCGCGAGGTCTATCGCAGCTACGGGTTCAGCCCCATCGACACTCCGGCGCTCGAGTACAGCGAGATACTTCTGGGGAAGGGGGGGGAGGAATCGGACAAGCAGCTCTTCCGCTTCATCGACCAGGGAGACCGCGACGTCGCCATGCGGTTCGACCTCACCGTCCCTTTCGCCCGGTTCGCGGCCGAGCACCTCAACGAGATCGGCGTCCCCTTCAAGCGGTATCACATCGGCACCGTGTGGCGCGCCGAAAAACCTCAGAAGGGGCGCTTCCGCGAGTTCGTCCAGTGCGACTTCGACACCATCGGCACCGACGCCAACGCCTCCGACATTGAGACCCTGTTCGTCATCCACGACCTGTTGGAACGGCTCGGATTCTCCGCATTCACCATCCGCATCAATCATCGCCAGCTCCTCAACGGCCTGCTGGAACAGTTGGGACTGGCGGAGAAGTCGGTCGGCGTGCTGCGGGCGCTGGACAAACTCCCCAAGATCGGTCCGGCCGCCGTGCTGAAGGAGATGACCGAGGGGGTGGGGGCCTCTCATGCCGCGGCAACGCGGGTCCTCGACTTCGCAGCCCTCACGGGCACGCCGGAGGAGGTGTTGGGACGGGTGGAAACACTGGTCGGCTCCAGCGCGCGGGGAGGGGAGGGGGTCGCTCGCCTGCGGGAGCTGTTTGCCGTCGCCGCGGCGGCGGGCATCCCTGCCCCGCGAGTCGCCCTCGACGTCTCCATCGCACGTGGTCTCGACTACTACACCGGGACGATCTATGAGACTTTTTTGAACGACCTCCCCGGCATCGGCAGCGTCTGTTCGGGGGGGCGGTACGACAATCTCGCCGGCTTGTTCACGCGCACGCCCCTCCCCGGTGTGGGGGCGAGTCTCGGCCTCGACCGCCTGCTGGCGGCGATGGAGGAACTCGGCCTGCTGCCAAACGCGGCCACCCCCGCCCAGGTGCTGGTGACAATGCTCGACGAGAGCCGTCTGGCGGATTACCTCCGGATTGGCCGCGTGCTGCGGCAGGCAGGAATCGCCACCGAGGTCTTCCCGCAGGCCAAAAAGCTCCCCAAGCAGCTTCAATACGCCGATCGCAAGGGGTTCCGCCTCGCCCTGATCGCCGGCGGCGACGAGTTCGCCGCGGGAACCTGGCAGGTGAAGGACTTGCGGGAGGGGAAGCAGTCGCAGGTCGCGGAAGGCGAATTGACGGAGCACATCCGGCGACTGCTTCAGTCTCCGCCGCAGTAAGCCGGGTGCAGTCCCGCATTAGCGGCCCCTCGTACGAGCCGAGGCATTTACGACCAGAGGCATGCCGCCGCATCATGGCTGTGACCGTGAAGGCCACCGCGGCCGCGACTCTCGCAGACGCATCCCCAGAATCCGACGCACCTGGTCGCTGACGAACACCTCCCACCGCTGATCCGCGACCAGCGTGAAGAAGTACGTCCCCCGGGACTCGTGCTCCACGGAAATCCGGCAGGCCAAGAGCCAGTTTCATCACCGGGACATGACCGCTGCGAATCCACCGGAATACGGGTGAGCGGGGGGCTCACGCCCCCCGCTCGCCGGTTGTGAAACTGGCTCGAGAGTCAACCCTGCAGTCAGGCACAGCCTGACCTACGTCTGATCCGCCCACAGGCGGTGCAGGGCGGTGCGGAATCGGGCAACGCGCGCCGCCTCGACTTCCTCTCGTCGATCCTCGCCGATGCAGACGGCTGATCGCACCGCCACCACGTCCACCGGCTGGGGAGACAGCCGCGGCAGGTCCGCCAGGCTCAGCCGGCCGGCCGCCGCCCAGAAGAGTCCCGCAGAGTGCACCCTGCGGGCGTGTTGACCCAACGCGGCTGGCGCGAGATGGTCCAGCAGCCTCCCCTCCCGTTTGGAATGCGTATCGACCAGCACGCCGGCGCAGCGACCGCGTGCGGCTGCCGCGATCACGTCAGCGACATCCGGGGCGGCAGCCGCCCGCGCGTCTGCATAGGCAACCGCCACCCAGGCCACATGAGCCGGAGCCGCATCGCGAAGAGCCTGCCAGGCTGTCGTCCAGTCTCGGTCTCGCTGGCAGGCCAGACCGACCTTCGCAAAGCCGATTCCCGGCGGCAGCCACTCGGCGACAGCGGCAGCGTCCGTCCACTCCGCCAATTCTCCCAGCGCAATCGAGACCGGCACGTGAGGGGCGAGGACGTCGCGCACGGCCAGCACCGCCCGAACGACCTGACGTGGTGGCCGGCCGAGTGAACCCCGCTCCGGCGCTTTGACGTCCAGCACGTCTGCCCCGCCTTGCAGCGCGGCCGCGGCTTCGGTGCCGCTCCGCACACTGACCAGCAGCCGGGGGACTGCCAACGCGGAGCAGTGCTGGCCGGCAAGCGCGGCCGACCTGTCAACCGGCAAAGCGGCTTCGCACTCGACCACGGAGGAGTTCATCGGCGCCACGGGGGAAGGGGGTGTCAGGCCGCGGCCGCAGGCTCGGAGTCCGTTGCGACTTCGGGCGCGGCAGGGTAACTGGCCGGAGGTTCGCGAGTGGCGAGGGCGGTTTCAAGCTGCTCGACAAGACCGCGGATGACTTCTTCCGCGTGGAGTTTTTCCAGCCGCCAGCGATCCCGCAGCCGCTGCCAGCGATGCTCGCGCTCCTGGACGGCGACAAGCTGCTGCTGCAACCGCAGCTCGCGGCGCTGGAGGTCGTGTTCGCGCTCCCGCAGCCATTCCCCCAGCGCCTGCCGCTCCTCGCGAAACTCCAGCCGCTGAGCGTGGAGATTTCGCAGGTTCTGCTCCAGCTCCTGCCGCCGTTCATCGGTCGCTTCCCGAAGCTGACGATGGAACTCCAGCAGCGCCTTGCGGGCCTGTTCCACGCGGTGGCCGGCCTCCTCCTGTCCCGCGGCATCGGCAAGGGCGGCCCGCGCCTGCTCCAGCGCCATCCGTTGCTCCAGCAGGTCGCGGCTGGATTGTTCGAGTTCCTCGCGGAGGGCGTCGAGCTTGGCGCTGCGCTCATCCAGAGTGCGGGCGTGCGCCTGGAGCAGGTCCCGCTGGCGGCGTTGTTCACTCTCGAATTGGGACTGACGCTGGTCGAGCGCACTCCGTTCCTGCTCGAGACGTTGCCGCGCCGCCAGCAGTTCCGCATCGGACTGCCGGCGGGCGTCGGCCAGCGCCGCCTCCCCGCGGACGAGAGAGGCTTCACGCTCGTCCAGCAGATCGCGGAAGCGTCGGACGTGGGCGATCCTGAGTCGCAACGACTCCTCCACCTGCTCCTTCCACACGCGCTGCCGCTGCCGGTCCCGCTCCAGGTCCACCCGCTGCCGGTTGAGTTCGGCTCGGAAGCGGTGCAGGTGGTCCTCGTGAAACCGGGTGCGGCGTTCGAGTTCGACGGCCGCCTGTTCCAGGCGGCTATGGCGCTCGTCGCATTCGGCCGCCAACCGTCGCCGCTGCTCCTCCAACTCCGCCTGTTCCCGCTGGAATTGCTCGGCGAGCGCCTGTTGCTCGGCCGCGCGCTGGCGGTTCCATTCGTCCACGCCCTGGGCGTGCGCGGCCTGGTCGGCGGCGAGCTGTTCGCGGTCGGCCTCCAGTTGCCGGCGTTCGTCGGCGACTTCGGCGGCCACGGACTCCTTGAGGGCGGCGCGTGCGGCGGCGAGTTCAGCCTGTTGACGGGTCAGTTCCTGCCACAGTTCCTCCACATCGGCCGCGCGCTCCTGCAGCCGCCCCTCTTCTCGGGCGAGTTGCTCGGCGGCTTCCCGGAGCCGCTGGTCGCGTTCCTCGAACTCGCGCACGCGGAGGCGAAACTGTCGCTGTTCGTGCTCGAATGTGGTGAGCTGGGCGTTGAGGTTCTGCTCGCGGCGGTCAAGTTCGGCGAGCTGCGCGCGGAGGTGCTCGATGAGCCGCCCCGTCTGAAGGAGGGCTTGCTCGTGCTCGATCAGGCTGGAGACGGTTCGCGCGGGAGGAGAGGAAAGGGGTTCGCGCAGCTCCGTCTCCGGCGCGACCGCGACGGCGGGGCGAGAGGCGGAGTGCGGGGTGCTCATGGGACTCCTTTCCCGGCGAGTACCGTCCGCCGCGAGGGGAACCTGGTTCCCGCGTTCCGCGGAGAGGTCAGACGTGCTTATTCAGCATCGCCACGATCATCTGTTTGGGTTGAGCTCCGATGATGCGTTCAACCACCTGGCCGTCCTTGAACAGCATCAAGGTGGGAATGGACTGAATCTGATGCTGGACGGCAGTCTGACGGGCCGTGTCGGTGTTCACCTTGCCGACCTTCAGTCTCCCGGCGTACTCGCGGGCGATTTCGTCAATCGTGGGGGCCAGCATCTTGCACGGCCCGCACCAGGGAGCCCAGAAGTCGACGAGCACCGGCTCGTTCGATTGCACCACCTCGGATTGAAAGGTCTGATCGTTGAATTCGAGTACCTGTCCGGCCATCGGAGTCCCCATCGTGTCGTACATGGAAAAAACGGCCACACCCCCTCGAAGCAGGGCCGCCACCCGGATCGAATCCCGGCGCCTCCGCGGTCCGCCCGGCGGTAAGGGTCGGGGATTATTAGGAAAGCGGGGCCAACTGTCAACGGGGGTCCGGGTTCACCCCCCATTCACAACCCATTGAGATACAATCAGTTGCAGGCGCAGGATGCGAGCGGCGGCCGACACCGTTCCAGGCTCCGCTGCTTCCGACGCCTCGCCCCTTCCCCCAGCCCCCATGACTCGCCGCATCTACCTCGACAATGCCGCCACCACTTGGCCGAAGCCGCCCGAAGTGGTTCACGCGGTCCATCAGTACCTGACGGAGTGCGGAACGGCCGTGGGGCGCGGAGCCACGCGCACAGCCGCAGACCTCCAGCAGACGATCGACCGGACACGTCTGCGGGCAGCACGGCTTCTGGGGGGCCGCGACCCGCGGCGGATTCTCTTCACCTGCAACGGGACCGACGCCCTCAACCTGGCTCTGCACGGCCTGCTGCGGGAAGGGGAACACGTCGTCACCACGGTGGTGGAGCACAACTCCGTCCTGCGTCCGCTGGCAGCGCTCCACCAGCGCCGGGGAATCACCATCACCCGCGTCGGCGTGGATGCGGAAGGGTTTGTCGATCCGGAGACGATTGAAGCGGCCCTGACTCCCCGCACGCGGCTGGTCGCCGTCAGTCACGTCTCCAATGTCACGGGCGCAATCCAGCCGGTGGAGGAGATCGTGGCGCTGACCCGCGCAAGGGGCGTCCGCACGCTGGTGGATGCGGCACAATCAGCCGGTCACTTGCCGCTCGACGTCGAGGCCCTGGGCGTCGACCTTCTGGCCTGCTCCGGCCACAAGGGCCTGCTCGGTCCTCTGGGAACCGGCATGTTGTATGTGGCACCCGGGTTGGAAGCCGAACTGGAAAGCACGCGACAAGGGGGGACAGGAACCCGGAGCGAGGAAGATCAGCAGCCGGAGGACCTGCCGGACAAGTATGAGTCGGGAAATCACAACGCGCCCGGACTGGTGGGGCTGGAAGCCGGGTTGGCGTGGCTGGAGCAGCGCGGTCTGGCCGCCGTGCGCCAACACGAGCTTGAACTGCTGAGCCGCCTGGTCGAGGGTTTGACGGGCCTGCCGGGAGTGTGTGTGGTGGGACCGCGGAACGTCGAACGGCGATGCGGCGTGGTGAGCGTGGTCATCGACGGCTATGCGCCCCAGGAAGCAGCGGCGGTGTTGGATGAGCACTTCGGCATCGAGTGCCGCGCCGGCCTGCATTGCGCCCCCCTGATGCACCGGGCGCTGGGGACGTTCGAGCGGGGCGGAACGCTGCGACTCAGTCCCGGACCGTTCACGACCGTGGAGGAGATCGACGCCGCCGTCACGGCGATCCGGCACCTGCACACCGCGTCATGACTCCCGTCGCGGAGGGGGTCACTCCGGACGTTCCGGCAGTGCGGGGGGGAGCGGCTCGCGGGGACGGTCCATCTCAGAGAGGCGGCGGAATTCCGAGAGGCGATGCAGGGAGAAGAGGTCCGGGTCCGACCGCATGAAGGCCAGAATGTCGGGATCGCCCGTGGCCTCCTGCAAACCCGATTGGACGGATTCACGCAGAAGCTGCACGGCCTCCCTACCGAAGGCGGCAATCCGCGGATCGTCGGCAGGGACCTTCCGCACGGTTTCCAACTGTTCGATGGCCCGGCCGTAGACGCAGGCCACGTTGTACAGGAAGACCGCCTGCTGACGGTATTTCGCCAACTGTCCACGGACCAGATCGACCCCCTCTTCGAGGCGTCCCAGCCGCACCAGCGCAATCGCCCGGGAGGTGAGCGCCTCATGGGCGGCGGGATTGAGTTCAAAGGCGCGCTGCAGCGGCTGGAGCGCTTCCTCGAACCGCTCCTGACGGAACCACAGGTCCCCCAGCATCCGATGCGCGTCGGGATCAGAGTCGTTCATGGCGATGGCGGTTCGCAGGTCCTCGATCGCACCGGGGACGTCGCGGTTCAGGATGCGGAGCAGTCCGCGGGCCAGAAACAGCCGCGGGTATTCGGGGTCCAGGCGGATCGCCAGTTGCAGCGTCCGTTCCACCTCCTGCAGTTCGCGCTGCAGGTCGTCGCGGAGTTGCTGGACATTGCGGCGAAGCTGCTCGGCCTCCGGTCTGTCGCCGAGGAGGGCGAGGTCGGCCTCGAGAGTTTTAAGCCGCAGTTCCCGCCGCTCCGCGAGATCGAGCTTGAGGATGACGGCGTTGACCACGTCGCGGGCGGGGGATTGGTTCCAGAGGACTTCCAATCCCTTTTGAGCCGCCGTCCGCACCTGCTCCTGGGGCGAGTGCCGCAGTTCCCCCAGGGCCTGTCGGGCCGCCGGCGTGCCGATGGCGCCCAGTCCGTTGCACAGCAGAGTGATTTTGGGATTGTGAGTCTGGGCGGGAAGCGAGCGGACGACCTCCGCCAGGACGGCCACCTCCGCGTCGGTGGCGTCCACCTGCAACGTCTGGAGGGCGTTTTGCAGGAGGTTGGCATCGTCGGTGCGCACCGCTTGCAGGGCGAGCGGACGGCCCAGGGGAGACTCCAGCCGCCGCAAGGCGTCCAGGGCGAGCGCCTTTTCGCCGTCCGTGAAGTCGGCAAACCGCTCCGCGATGGCCGCCGCCACATCCTGGTCGCCGATCTGAGCAAGAAGCTGAATGAGGCTTTCGCGGCTGGCCGACTGCCGGGCGAGGTGTTTCAGCAGCAGGGGGACCGCCCGCTGGTCGCGGACGCGCAACAGGAATTGATGCATGTTGCCGGTAGGGGCGTCCCGCTCCAGGTGCGACAGCGTGTAAGCGAGTGCCAATTCGTCCGCATCGCGTCGGCCCAAGGAGATCAACTGCGAGAAAGCCGCCTCGCGCACGCGGGCCTCTTCGGACTGCAAGGCGCGAGCCAGGGTCGGCAGCAATTGGGGGTGACCGAGCCGCGCCAGCGTCTCGATCGCCGCCTGCTGCACTTTGGCGTCCGAGGACGTTGTCAGGCGATAGACGGCGTCCTGCCATTCCGGGCGCGGAGCGGCAGCCAGAATCTCCACCAGTTTTTGAGCCGGCAGCACCGGTCCCTCCGCGAGGACCACCGCCAGGGCGCGTGGTCCCTCCGGAAAGCGCGACGCTGCCAGGGCGCGGACGGCCGCCTCCGCCAGCGCCGGGTCGGTGTCGCGACACGCGGCCGTCAGCACCGCGATCGCCCGCGGGTCCGAGAACTCGCCCAGCGCATGCAGGGCCGCCCGCCGCACCTCGGGTTCCGGGCCCTCCGCCAGCGCCAGCACCAGCGGCAGCTCCGCACGGGTCAAACGCCCGGCGCCGTGCTCCAGAGCCGCCGCGCGCACCGCGGCCGGTCCAAGCCGGATCGCTTCCACGACGTCGTGGGTGGGCGCCACCTCAAACACGCTTTGCAGGGCCGCGCTGATCGCCGCCGCCACCTCCGCATGGACCCGCTGGTCCGGTGCGTCCCCCGTCGGCTCCACCCCCGCCAGATGCAGTTCGTGTATCGTGACTGGGAACGTCGGCAGATGCTTGTACTGGGGACTGAAGGTGTACGCGTTGGTGTGCTGGGCTTGCAGCACCCATCCCCGGAGGAGTTCCGCCGGCGGGACTGCCGACTGGTCCCAATGCAGGACGCAGCGTCGCACCCCCTGCTGGGCGAGCGCCTCCAGCTCCTCCGCCAAGGCCCCCGCGTTGATCGTATTGAGCTCGCCGCCGATCGTCAGCAGGGCCAGGCAGTTCCCCGGTCCGATCCGTTCCACCCGCAACTGGAGGACTGCGCGCTCATAGAGGTTCACATCCAGTTGCAAGGTTCCCGCGGCGGTCGGAATCTCCAGCGTCATCGGGGGGATGACGGCCTCGCGTTCCAGCCCGGCGAACAGCAGCCACGCGGCGGCCAGCCCCCGCGCCGGGAGCCGCACCGACTCGGGAGTCTGAAGTTCCCGGATGGCGATGAAGTCGTTTCCCGCCCGGAAGGAGAAGCCGTCCATGCCGGCCGGCCGTTGGCGCCAATCCAGGCTCTGTTTGCCGCTCTTCAGCCGAATGGGTGTGAGATCGAGGACGCGGTCCTCTCCCGTGAGGTTGACCACAAGCATGCGCAGCGCCAGGAACCGGATTCCATCCTGCGTATAGGCATTGGTGGAGCCTTGGTAAACGTCCTCCAGCAGGATGGCGACGTTGGGCGTGCGGGTCTGCAAGGGACTCTGCGGCAGGACGCGGCGCGCTTCGGCTTCGATCCCGTCCAGCTTCCGCAGCGCCTCGGCTGGGGTGGGGAGCGGACGCTCCTCTCCCCTCGCTTCCGGACAGCACACCCACCAGGCTATCCAGACGGCCGCCCAGACCTGCCAGTAGCATCGCGCGACGAGACTCTCCAGCGCCCAACTCCCTGCACACGCCGGCGAGCCGCGATGGTGGCCGAAGGGAGAGAAGCGACTGGGCATACACATGCTTCGACGGTGGGCGGCCCGTGGACGGTCGTTCCGGATCAATCCCTGTCCCGTCACGTCCACTGCCGCAATCCCTGTGGAACCACACCGCCCCTCGTCAGACGTCCACCCATCTGAAATCATATCGGTTCAGGAACGGCGTTGCACGACTGGTTTCCGCGCCGGCGCAGGGAGGAGGGGGGAGTTCCCGGGGGGAGGGGTTTTAAGATGTCCGCTCGCGTCCGCGCTTTTGTGGCCGTCTCGGTCCCCGCGGTGAAGTCGCTCCTGGGGGTGCTGGAGGAATTGCGGCGTCTGGGACGCGCGGTGCGTCCGGTGGCCTGCGAGGAGTGGCATGTGACGTTGAAGTTCCTGGGGGACGTTCCCGCCGCCGACGTGGCCGCGCTGGCGGCGTCCCTCCGTGCGGCAGTGTCCCCCGTCGGCCGCGCCCACTGCACGCTCAAGGGTCTGGGGGTGTTTCCCACCCTCCAACGGCCCAGCGTCGTCTGGGCGGGGCTGTCCGACGCCGGAGTGCTCAATGAACTGGCGGCGCGAGTGGAGACGGCCTGTGAATCCATGGGTTTTGCCCGGGACACACGCCCTTTTCATCCGCATCTGACGCTGGCGCGGATCAAGAGCCGTCCCCCCGAGGCCCTCAGCGCACTCCTGCACAGACACGAGCAGACGAACTTCGGAGCGTGGGACGTGACGTCGGTGGTGTTGTTTGAGTCGCGGCTGGAGCGCGCCGGGGCGAAGTATCTCCCCTTGGCGACTTGGCCCCTGGCGGAGCGTCCGCCGACATCGTGAGGCACTGCTGTCGCCAGCCCTCCTCTCCTTGGAGTCGGGAGCGCACCGGCCTGCCGAGGGACGGTCAATAGTCGAACCACAGGCCGGTCCCCACCAGGCGTTCATGCCGGCCGGCAAACGAGTATTGCAGCGACGGTCCTTCGTAGTACTGCACGCCGAGGCGAAGCCGTCGCTGGCTCTGCGCGCCGCGGAACTGCATCCCGCCGACGATGTTGATGCTCGTCTTCCAGTCGTTGTCCTCGCGAGTGTGGCCGTTGACGCCCGCAAAGGGGGCCCACCACGTCGTCTGCCGGGAGCTGTATTCCACGCCGTACTGGAATTCCAGCGGCAGGGCTCCCCCCTGGTTGCCAATGGCGTAGGCAGCTTCTCCATACAGCCGCACCGTCGGCGTCACGTCGTAGGAGACCCCCGCGATGGCGGAGTCCCGGACGTAGTTGAGTCGCGGAAATCCCGGATTGCGCAGCAGGAACTCATCTCCGAGGTGGGAGCTGATGTGGTAGTAACCCCACTTGGTGGCCCAGGGACCGTCCCGCCACGTTCCGATCAGGCCAAAGCGAAAATCCGTTGCCTCGACATCCGTGTTGATGTCGGGATTGAGACGGACGAGCGCCCCCCCTTCGATGTCCAACTGGAACCCTTGCGGATCGACCGTTCCCCACGTCCCGTAACGGACAATCCCGACTCGCCCCCCCAGGGCCACTTCCCAGACCGACAATCCCGTCTCATCGTTCAGCCACACGGAGGCGAAGCGGGGTTCCTTCTCACCGGCCAGGTATGACCGGTAGAGCAAACCATCCGGCAGAATCTGCCAGGTGCAGGAGGCATTCTGCCAGGGGTGTTGAGGAAGGTCGAACCAGGAGCGGTTCGTGGAGGGGGATCCGGACTGCGGCGACTGATAGCTCGTGGGGGCCAGTCCCGTCAGGCCGCCGGAGGGGGCGGGTGAGAGCAGAGCTGCGTGTCCCCCGGATGACACGACACTGGTCGCTGGTGCCGCTTGCGATCCGGCCGCGCTCCCGGACCACTCGGGGGCCGCCGCGGCAGCTTCCGGTGAAGCTCCGGATGCACCCGGCTCGTTTCCCGGGAGGGGAGCCTCAGACGTGACATACTCAAACGGCGCTCGACCCCAGGCCGCGGGCTGGGCGAGCAATGGTCGGACCACCAGCACCATCACCACTGCGGTGACTCGCCAGAGCCATCCTCCGAGAACCCTGGATGGCCGGGAGTCGGACCGATCTATCGTGAATCGTGGGTGTCCGCCTTGCATGGCGATCGGCAGCGGCTGGAGCCGGCGGGCCTGTCCGTGAGCTTCGGCGATCCCTGAGGCGCAACGTCCCCGCGAGTCAGGCCACCCTGTTATCGTCCCCCCGCCCGATTGTGTCGCAGACGCCTGATCTGAGTTTCACGCCGGTTGAACGGAGCGTGTCGGTGGTAGCGGACACACAGACAAGCGGGACGCGGCAAGCTCGGCAACCTGCTGCGGGTTTGCGGGCCGCACGTTATGGTTGGTCCGATGGTCCCCGTGCGGCCGTCCTCTCCCCAAGGGACCGCCAGTCATCCCCCCCACCGGGGAGCGGCTACTCATGCCGCATCGCGCAATGGCCCGTGAGCGTCGTCGACTTCAGAAACGTCCCCGAAACGTAGGCCACCTTCTCAAAGGGGACTGAGACCGTCACCTTGACCAGATCCTTCGATTGTGCAGCCGTGAGCGAATCCAGAGGATCCGGATGACCGGGAGCCGGCTCGACGTCAATTTGAATCGCCAGATCGCCGGCGGCGACGTGGAGCGTCTCCGTGAGGAAGTTTTCGATTTCCTGCTGGACGACGGAGTTGGTGGAACCTTCCACAATCGCCATGCGGGCGCCATGCCGGGCCCCGTTGGTCAGCAACTGACAGACCATCATCGCCCGCCCGAACTCCACAATCCCCATCACAATCAGCAGGAAGACGGGGAGCACAATGGCCGTTTCGACGACCGCCGCCCCGCATCGCGACGCAACAGCAACGGTCGGGAAGGTCGCAGAGCGTTCTGTGCGCATGAACAGCAACCGATGAAGGCCAGGAACGGAGAGAGCCAGCCAAGCTCGCCAAAAACGTAGCACCGCTGGGATCGGATGCAGCGATTGGTGGCCAAAAGTCACCGCAATGGGGACATTTTCCCCAACCGTCCCCGTCAGAGCTGATCCAAGCCGACCGACCCGCACGCGGCCGGGTCGGAACACAGCATCATCCCCCCGCCGCTGAGGCGGGGTCGATCCGGCGCCGTCACTCCCCTGCGCTGGGTCTCAGCGCATCCGCGCCGGCAGTCCCGTGGCCAGTTTCAATCGCTCCAGGACGGACTCGAAATCCACCTGGCGATGCCCCTGCCAGGTGAGCCTGCGGTCGTCGGCGTCGTTGTTCAGCCAGAGTTGGTAGCTCCCCGACAGACCGGGGAACAACCGATCTCCCACGAACGCCCATAGAAATCCCAACGGCCCGAACAGCACAAACTCCCACACACCGACCGGCTGCTCGTGGACGATCTCGACGTAGGTGAACTGCCGCAACCGCACCGACGTGTGGGGGAGATGGAAAAACCCCACGGTCCAGCGCGTCAGCAGCGACTTCTCGGTGACGCGGGTTCGCCGCCACGTTCCCAGCACCAGTGCACAGACGAGGACAAAACCCCCCTTTTGCCACCACGGCGATGTCCCCACAAGCGCCAGCACACTCAGGGTGCAGAGCAGCCCCAGCCGGAGGTCGCGACGCGGCGGTCGCCCCAACTCTGAGTGCTCTGTCCCGGTGGCAGTCAACATCCAGACTCCCGGTGCGGAGGTCGTCGGCACTTCTCTCTGACCAGACAACGTCCGGGAGACGGTGCCGGATCAAGCCAGGCCGAGGTGCGGCTGCTCCGGTCGCGCACGTTTCCGGCTCCCGGATCAACTCAACTGGTCTTTTCGCGCCGGCCAGGGTCGATGCTCCGCCCCGGGTTCGTCGCCTGCCGCCATCCGCACCGTCAGAAGGCCTGATAGATGAACGGCTCGATCGGCACGCTCATGCGGTAGATCGTGTAATGCAGCACGACGCCGACGATCACTCCGGCCAGGAACCGCACTCCCCAGCCCAGCACTGCGCGAACGGTCATGGTTGATCTCCCTTCGTCGGTCGTGGGCTGGTCGTCCGCAGATGTTGATCGAGTTCTCGGATCACCGGGGCGAGTTCCCGTGCCAGACGCCGGCCGCCCGCCTCACTCAGGTGTGAACGGTCAAAGTAATCCTCATCGGTCCAGTCTTTCCCCACGAGGACGGCATGTAAGCCCCCTTCGGTCAAGGCGTGTGTGAACCCCTCGTAGGTTCGTTCATAACGGGCCTGTTCGTCCGAAGTGAGCCGCTGGCGATACTGCGTCGCCTCCAGGCGGAAGACATACAGGGTCCGCTCCCGGAGAATCGTCGGGAGAAAAGCCTCATACTCGGCCCGCACCAGTTCCTCCCCCTCGCCCCGTTCCAGCGCCGCGGCCGCCTGAGTGCCGAACACCGCCCGCAGCACGCGCATTTCAAACTCGCGGGTCGACTCGGGAAAGCGGCGTTGCAGGGGGACGAGATCGCCACGGTCGCCATCCACAGTCCGGCGGTGCGGCGCCCACAGCGGGAGATTCTTTCGCGGCGTCCAGAGCGTGCCCACGAACCGGTAGGCGAGGTAGTTCCACAGGTCGTCCGCATACAGCGCCGCGTCAATGAGGCCGCGTCGGCGGCGCTCCTGCATCGCTTCATCGTGGGCATAGCGGGTGTCGAATCCCTCCGCCAGCCAGCGGTTGCGGCGCTCATCCTCCGGAAGCAGCCCTTTGCCCCAGGCATCCCAGAAGAACCAGCGGTAGGTCAGCCCGTCCCAGTCGCACGTCCAACCGGGGTTGACGGTGCCGATGGTGAGGAAGATCAGCGGCACGCCATCCGCCACAAGACGTTCCGCCACGAGACTGGCAAATTCATGGGGAAACCCTCCCCGCATCGCCAGATTGAGGACGGTGTACCGGTCTCCCAGCTCCCGCGCCAGGGCCTTGGTCCAGATGAACTCGGCCCGCTGACCGACCCCTTGCAAGATGCTGTTCCCCCCCACCAGCACCAGCGTCTTGCCGGGCTGGACATGGGCCCGGGCCAGATTCAGCGTCTGCGAAAAGGTGGGGTAGAAATGCGCGTCCGGAGCAATCCCCCCGTGGAAGCGGACAAAGCTCTGGAACGGCTGCTGCCGCGCCGCCCAGCGGCCGGCGGCGCAGCAGGCGAGGAACCCGGCACACACCCCCAGCAGCAGCGGCCAGGGTTGCCCCGCCAGCCAGACGGCGAATCGAGGTCGCAGGTGCGAAGTCATGGACGCCCCTTGCTGGAATGGGTGGTCCCGGAGTAGAGCCGCTCCGCCAGCGCGCGGATCGTCGGCGTCAGCTCCCTGGCCAGCTTGGCTCCGCCCCGTTCTCCGATGTGCGTGCGGTCGCAATAGTCCTCGACGGCCCAGTCCAGGCCGGCCAGTTGCGCGTTCAAACCCGATTGATTGAGCCCTTCGACGATGCCGCGATAGATCTGCTCGTACTGCCTGCGCTCTTCCTCGGTCAGCAGGTTACGGAAGTAAGTCGCATCCATGCAGAGGACAAACAAGGTCCGGTCGCGCAACAGGGCCGGCAGCCGCGCCTCGTATTCCGCCAACAAGGGGGCGCAACCGCGCCCGGTGAGCAGTAACTGGCCGACACCCGATTGAATCCTTCCGCGGACGATGCGCAGCTCCGGTTCGATGTGGGCAGGCTTGAGACGCCGCTCAAAGGAAATCGTGTCGCCGGCGTCGCGATCCTTCAGCCGCCGGTGAGGCAGCCAGATCGGTCCCTCCTTGAACGGCGTCCACAGCGTCCCCACAGAGCGATAGGCCACCCAGTTCCACAGATCGGCGACGAACAACCAGCCATCCACCAGTCCCCGCCGCCGCCGTTCCTGCACCCGTTCATCCTGCCCCGAGTGCTGCTCAAGCTGCTGGGTCAGCCAGGCGTTGCGGCGGGGATCGTCGGGAAGCAACCCTTTGCCCCAGGCGTCCCAAAACAACCAGTTGTAGGTTTTCCCATCCCAGTCTCCCCCATCTCCGGCGGGGAGCGCGGACGTGACGAACAGGACCGGCACTCCGTCGGCTGCCAGCCGCTCGGCGATCAATCCCGCGAACTCATACGGCTTCCCCCCCCGCATGGCCAGATTGACCACCGAGAACCCGCTCCCCAACTCCTCCTGAAGCTTGCGAGACCAGAGGTGTTCGGCCCGCTGGCCAACCCCCTGGAGGATGCTGTTTCCGCCAATCACCACCAGCACCGTTCCCGGCCGATGGTGCTGCCGCGCCAGATTGAGCGTCTGTGAGAACGTGGGATAGAAGTGGGTCTCCGGGCTGATGCCGTTGTGAAACCTCAGGAAGCCTTCCAGCGGCTGCTGACGGGCGGCAATCCGCCCGGCCGCGCAACACGCCAGAAAGCCCGCACAGACGCCCAGTACCAGCGGCCACGGCCGCCGGGCGAGCCACACCGGCAACAGAGGGCGCGACGCCGCGCTGCTCATCACCACCCCTCCGGAAGGAACCGCCACGACGCCGGCAGGAGCAGATGCATCATGTGCACCGCCTGGGGGACGGGATAGAAGAAGAACAGCCAGCCCACGAACACGAACAACATCGTTACCCCCCAGCCGAGCGGAGGGAGGAGATCAAACACTCGTCCCAGCAGTCTGCCCGGCAGCCACAGCCGGCGGTAGTTGCCTGCGATCGCCAGCCCCACGCCGTGCAACACCCCCCAGGCCAGAAAGTTGAACCCCGCCCCATGCCACAACCCGCACAAGGCGAACGTGAGCAGCCCGTTGAGCATCGTTCGCAGCAGGCCGTGGCGATTTCCTCCCAGGGCGATGTAGACGTAATCCCGAATCCAGGAGCTGAGCGACATATGCCACCGCCGCCAGAATTCGGAGATGTTTCGGGAGAGGTACGGCCAGTTGAAGTTTTCCGGCAAACCGATCCCGTGCATGCGGGCAAAGCCGATCGCCATGTCCGAGTAGCCGCTGAAATCGAGCAGAATCCGCGCCCCGATGCACAGCACCACGAACCACCGCCACTCCACACTGAGCGCGTCGTAGCGGGGCGTGATGTGGGTGATGTAGGCGGTCAGATTGTCCGCGGCCACTTTCTTGACGTACCCCATCGCCACGCGGACCAGGCCCTCGCCAACGTTCGAGGCCCCCACCTGCCGCAGCCCCTGCGCCAGCTCTCCCAGAAAATGCTGGTAGCGCTTCACCGGCCCGGCCACGATCGACGGCCAGAAAATGCTGAACAGCGCAAAGTCCGTCACGCCGCGAATCGGCTCCGAACCCCCCGCCACGTCCAGCAGATAGTGGACGTACTCGAACACGAAAAAGCTGATCGCCAGCGGCGGCACAATGTTCTGCAAGTACGGACTCGTCGTGCAGAACTCCCTCGCCTCCGGCCAGATCGCGCAGATCACCTGCTGGGAGAGAAACAGGGCATACTTGTAATAGACCAGTGCCACGACGTTGAAGACGGCCATGGTGCGGCACGCCAGATGATGCCGCGTCCGCCCCGCCAGGTACGTCCCCGTCCCCAGCGCGATGATCGGCAAGACCCCGGCCGGTCCCGCGAAATGCGTATGGAACACCGCGCTGCCGATCAGCAGGATCAGCCGCCGCGCCAGCGGATGCCGCGCCAGCCAATACGCCGGGAAGAGCACGGCCGCAAAGAGGACGAACCAGTACGTCAGAAAGAGCATCGCAGCCTCCTTGCGCGACGCCGACGTCCGGTCGATCAGTCGAGGCCCTCCCGACGCGGCCTCCAGCCGCCCATCTGCGGAACCCGCCTCGCCATGGAGCGTCCGGACCGCTCCGGCCATTCACCGCTCGACCTCCGCCGCCACGACGCAGGTCTCCGCGGGGGGAGAACGTTACGTTTTCTCGGCAATTGTCGCAACGGCGGTTTCTTCCTCCGAACCTTCCCATCCCCTCCGTCGGCGGGATCGGCCGTTGTCTGGAGGCAGCCCGGCTCCCTGGCGGGGAAAAACGGCACTCGTTGACCCCCTGCGCCGGCCGACCTACAGTGGCAGTGGAGACTGTCGCGACGCCCCTTGCGCCGGGCGGCCTCCCCCCCCTGCCGGCGCTCCCTCCTGGCGAGCACGCCGGTCCCAGGAGCCTGTATGCCCACCACTCCGCGCTCTCCCTCGAACGACCCGTCCCCGGACCCGTCTTCCCGCTCTCCCAAACCGCAGAAGGAGAAACCCGGCGGGTCGGTCGCCCTGTACGTGATCCTGGGGGTCGGCGTGCTGCTGATCGGGCTGAACATGCTGCATGGCAGCCGTCAGGGGGAGGAACTCTCCCTGGGGGAGTTTGAAGAGGGGCTCGAGTCCGGGCGTTTCCACAAAGGGAACGTGCACGAGCTGCGGTTCAGTCCGGACTACATCCGGTTTCAAACCCGCCCCGCCGTCGAGACCCCCTTCGGTCTGGAGGAGCAGGGGCCGGAGGGTGTGTTGACGGCGGACGGGGAGCAAACCCCGCGCGACGCCACCCAGACCGGCCATCGCTATCGCATCCCCGTGTATGGGATTCCGGAATCCTCCCTGCATGAACTCCGCCAGAAGTTACGGGAGCGGCAGATTCGCGTGGCCGGGTCGGACCCTCCGCCGGGGGAGTGGGCGTCGCTGCTCTACTTCGGACTGATGATTACCCTCCTGATGGTGTTGTTCATCTTCGTGATGCGGCGGATGGGAGGAGCCGGGTCGGCGATGAGCTTCGGCCGCAGCCGCGGCAAGCTCTACGCCGATGACGACATTCGCGTCACCTTTCAGGACGTGGCCGGGATCGACGAGGCAGTGGAGGAGCTCAAGGAAGTGGTGGAGTTCCTCAAGACGCCGGAGAAGTACCAGGCGCTGGGGGGACGGATTCCGCGGGGAGTGCTGCTGGTCGGCCCGCCGGGGACGGGCAAGACCCTCCTGGCAAAGGCGGTCGCCGGGGAAGCCAAGGTCCCTTTCTTCAGCCTGTCGGGGTCCGATTTCGTGGAGATGTTCGTGGGCGTGGGGGCGGCGCGCGTGCGGGACATGTTCGCTCAGGCGATTCAGAAATCCCCCTCGATCATCTTCATCGACGAGCTGGACGCCCTGGGCAAGGCCCGCAGCGGAGGGATGCCGGGCGGCCACGACGAACGCGAACAGACGCTTAACGCCCTGTTGGTGGAGATGGATGGTTTCTCCTCAGATGAGAGCGTCATCGTCATGGGGGCCACCAACCGCCCCGAGACGCTCGACCCGGCGCTGATGCGTCCGGGACGGTTCGATCGTCACGTCCTCGTCGATCGTCCCGACGTCCGGGGTCGCGAGGCGATCCTCAAGGTCCATGCCGCCAAGGTCAAACTGGCTGAGGACGTGGACCTGAAGCGGCTGGCCAAGCTGACGCCGGGATTCGTCGGCGCGGATCTGGCGAATGTGGTCAACGAGTCGGCCCTGCTTGCCGCCCGCAAGGATAAGAAAGCGGTCTCCATGAAGGAGTTCGAGGAAGGCATTGAACGCGTCATCGCAGGACTGGAAAAATCCTCCCGCATCATCCACCAGGATGAGAAGCAGCGCGTCGCCTATCACGAGATGGGCCACGCCCTCGTGGCGTGCAGCCTCCCGCACGTCGATCCCGTGCACAAAGTCTCCATCATCCCCCGCGGTTACGGGGCGCTGGGGTACACGCTCCAGCGGCCCGAGGAGGATCGGCACCTGGTGACCGAAACCGAACTCCGCAACCGCATCTGCGTCCTGCTGGGCGGCATCGCCGCCGAGGAGCTGATCTATCAGGAGACCTCCACCGGAGCCCAGAACGACCTGGAACGGGCGACCGACATCGCCCGCCGCATGGTGATGGAGTTCGGCATGAGTCCCAAGCTCGGCCGCGTCAATTACCGGGAATCCAAACGCTCGCCATTCCTCGGGACCATGAGCAGCGGGACGGCCGACTACGTCCACAGCGAAGCCACGCTCCGCGAGATCGACCTGGAGGTCAAGCGCATCGTCGATGAATGCATGGCGACCGCCCGCGAGACGCTCGCCCAGCGGCGCGCGGTCCTCGAGCACCTGACGCGGGAGCTGATCGAAGTCGAAGTGATGGATGCGGAGCAGTTGCAGCGGATTCTCGACCAGCACCGCCGCGGTCCGCAGATCAAGCCCGGGACATTTGTGGAACGGCCGGCGGGACACGAAGAACTGCCGCCCACCACCGCCGGCAGAGGCGCCGCCGAGGCCACGCAGGCCTGAAGTCGTACGCCGCGAAAAGCAGCAGCCCGGCAACTGCGGTCGCCTGACCGGTCAGAAGCCGCCGCCGCCCCCGCCGCCCGCTTCCGCCGCGAATCCCGCCTGGGTGGCGCGGTACTCCTCCAGCGCCCGCACCTGATTCGGCAGCAGGAACTCGTCGCCGGCGGGGAAGAACTGGATGTCGTCGGTCAGGTAATGAGCCGAGGGGAGCGTCTGGCCGCCGATCGTCGTCTGGCATCCGGAGGCGGCCGAGAGCAGCCCCCAGGTCCCCAGCAGCAGCGCGCAGCGAATCAGCCATCCTTGCCGTCTCATGGGTCGCTCCAGGGTCGGTGCCGATTCCCCTCGGGTGGATCGTTGCAGTCGGCGCCCCAAGGGCCGATCCGCGGTGCCGCCGGTCCGGAGTCCGCACCGGCTATAGTCATCATCGGCCGTTCCTCCGCGCAACTTCAGCAGATAACGAAAATCTGACACAGGCCGCACCATCGACCGACATGACGGAGTTTTCCCTGTTTGCCCGGTTTGACATTCCTCGCCTCTCTTCGCCCCCGCTCCCTGCCCACGGGAGTAACGGACGGAGGCATCCCGCAGGCCCTTCAGTCGACCACGACTCGCGGCTCATCCACTGCCGCTGTGAGAAGGTCCGCTGCTTCTGGAAAGGGATCGGCTGAACTTGACAGGCGAACCAGCGACGGGATCGTCCCAACGGGTGTGGAGACTGGCAGAGCCGAGGGGATCAGGAGGGCGATCGCTGCCGAAGGGACATCGACGACGCGACGAATCCGTCCACACGTGTGCGCATCGAGTTGGCGGAAGAGTTCCGTGGCCGCAGGTTCCGGCCCGATGATCGCCAACGGCAACGGCCGCGTTAGCAGCCGGTCGCGGAGGTCCGCCACCTTCAGGCGAAAGACCGGGTGCCAGGCGTCCGGGGCGATCTCCGCCAGCGGATCGAGCACAAACCGCCGCTGCCACAAGGCGGGATGCGGGACGGTCAGGCGCGGCGTGTGGATGACCTCCTCGCCCCAGAGGAGCAAATCCAGGTCGATGGTCCGCGCGCCCCACCGCACGTTCCGAGTGCGGCCCAGATCGGCTTCGATCTCCTGGAGCCGCTCGAGCAGCGCCAGCGGCGTCAGCACCGTCGTCAGTTCCGCCGCGGCGTTGAGGAACCGCGCGCCGGCCGCGCGGCCGATTGGCGCGGTGTCGTACCGCCGGCTGCTCCGGACCACCTGCACTCCGGGAACCTGTTGAAGCCGCGCCAGTGCCGCGTCGAATGTGTCTGCGACATGACCGAGATTGCCCCCCAGGGCAATCCAGCAGGTGTTCTGGGGGAGAGGCTCCGACTTCGGCACGGATGTAGGAAACGTCCTGCGGCCGTCCCCTCGGGCCGGAGCGCTGCTCTGGGGGTCTGAGACGCTTCGTCACCAGTCCGCCGGACTGGCGAGTGCCGGACCGGAGCGCTGCTGGGGGGGCTGGGGCGCTACACGAGTTCGGCGATCGGCGTCCCGAAGGGGAGGATCGGCATGGGGCGGCCGCTGTGATCCGGGAACGTCCACTCCGGGTCGATCCCCAGGTGCCGGTACACCGTCGCCCACAGATCGTTGGGCGTCAAGGGGCGGTCCTGCGGGTGCTCTCCCTTGGAATTGGTCGAACCGACGACCTGCCCGGTCCGCATTCCGCCGCCGGCCACCAGGATCGACATCGCCTGCGGCCAGTGGTCGCGGCCGGGCTGATCGACGCCGGTCTGAGTCCCCTTCTGCACGGTGATGCGGGGGGTGCGGCCGAATTCACCTGTGACGATCAACATCACCTTGCGATCGAGTCCGCGGACGTACAAATCCTCCACGAGGGCCGTCACCGCCCGGTCGTAGATCGGCAAGCGGACCTTCGCATCGTCAAACAGGTGGCAATTGACGGCGTGAGAGTCCCAGTTGTAGACCCCCTGCTTGAGCCAGGGGACACCCGAGACGTAGGGGTTCTCCATCACCATGGTGACGAAGCTGCATCCGGCCTCAACGAGCCGGCGGGCCAGCAGCGCCCGCTGTCCCCAGGCATGCCGCCCGTACCGCTCGCGGACGGCGTCCGGCTCCTGGGTGAGATCAAAGGCGTTGCGGGCGGCGGTGCTGGTGAGGAGCTGGAGCGCCGACTGGGCCGAGCGGTCCATCGCATCCATCATGCCGCTCTGGTCCACTTCCCGCCGCAACTGGTCGAAGCCCTGCAGCAGACGCACGCGGTCGTCGAGCCGTTCCGCCATCCGCTGATCCAGGCTGACGTTCTGCACCTGAAAGCCGGGTTCATTCGGATCGCCGGGAATGTTGAACGGCACGTAGGCCGGTCCCAGATACGCGGCCCCGAAGCTGTATACGTCGACGCCGGCCCGACCGGCATCCGTCCCGGAGATATAATTCGGAATCCCCACCTGACGCTGCTCGCGGCACTTGGCGACGATCGATCCCACGGCCGGGGCGTCATTGACGAACTCGGTCGGAGTTTTGGGAATCCGTCCCGTGAGGAACCGCTTGTGGCCTCCGCCGTGGTCGGCGAACTCATGCGCCACGGACCGGATGATGGTGTAGCGGTCCGCGCAGCGGGCATGCAGCGGCATCAGTTCACAGACGTCCAGCCCCTTGACATTGGTGGGGATGGGATGGAACTCCCCCCGGTAATCGCTGGGGGCGTTCGGTTTCATGTCGTACATCTCCATGTGGGGCGGTCCGCCGGGAAGCCACACGAAGATGACGGACGTCTCCAGTTGCGACGCGGGGAGTCCCGCCTCGGCCCGCATCCGCAGCACGTCCGCCAGGCTGAGCCCGCCGACGCCCAACGTGCCGATCTTGAGGAACGATCGCCGAGAGAGAGGTCCGGGACAGCGGCGGAGGGGAGGCATGGTGGGCAGTCGCAAAAAATCGGGGACAGGCGGGAATCGTCCGGGCGGGTGATGCGACGAGGCGACAAAAGTCCGTTCGCCACGAACTTGAGATTAGTTTCGGCTGATGCGTGTGGCAAGTGAAGTCTTTCCTGCTCCAGAAGAGAGGGCTCCCACCCAAGCCCGACCACGGCATCGGCGGGACCTTCTCCTCTGCTCCCGGGGCGAGGGTGTTGAAACTTGCTCGTTCCCAGAGAGGCAGCTTCCGGAAGCAAGGCGGACTGCCGCGCGGAGACTTCTCCGTTCCGGGCGGCTCAGGCCGACGGCCTCAGCGCCGTCTCAAGCTGGTCCAGCAGCGGAACCTGGGCGGGGTGAATCTTCCGCCGCGCCGTCGCCAGGTCGAAGAATTCGGCCCGATCGACCTCCGGAAACTCCGCCTGACGTCCCGACCGGGGCGGCCACTCCAGCGTGAAGGTGTTGCTGACCAGGCTGGTCGGATCACAATCCCCCTCGAACGCCCAGCAGTGGACGAGCTTTCCGCCCGGCTGCTGCACCGGCTCCAAGGGGAGAAACGGCCCCTGCGACGGAAAACCGGTCTCCTCGCGGAACTCTCTCCGGGCGGCGGTCAGGAGGTCTTCGTCCCCTTCGCTTTCCCCCTTGGGGATTGACCAGACCCCCTCGTCCTTGTGGACGAAGAACGGCCCGCCGGGATGCACCAGCAGGACTTGCAACTCCCCGCTGCGCCGACGGTACATCAACAGTCCAGCACTGATGCGCATGAGGGACCTTCCGGCGTCGCGTCAAGAAAAGAATCTGCGGATCAGCCACAGCAGTCCCGTGAGGAGCAGGCTGATGAGCAGGCACGTCGTCAGCGGGAAGTAGAAGCGGAACTGTTCCCGTTCAATGGCGATGTCCCCCGGCAGCCGTCCCAGCCAGGGAAGGGCCGGCGCCAGGAGCCAGATCAAGCCCACGACGACCGTCAGCAGACCCAGGAGAATGAGGATCCAGGCGGGATGTTGCATGGCAACGCCTGCCGCCGCGTCGGCGAACCGGGGGACATCGCTGGCTGCGCCGAGTGGCACGATCACTGGGTGGCGTATTTCCCCACGGCGTACATCGCCGCGCGATACGCGGAGAGATGCCGCTGGCCGGTGGAGAGGGCCTGGTCGAAATACTTGCGGGCCTGCTCGGGTTGATTGCGCGAGGCGTGGCGAAGGCCGATGAAATAGTTTGCCTCGCACTCCTGCATCGCCTTGGCGTTGGGATCGGTCTTGTTGACCGCCGCCAGCACGGCTTCCTCGTTCAGCTTGCCCATCAGGTACAGCGTCAACACGTCGAACCAGGTCCGCTCCGACTCCGGCTTCCGTTCCAGGGAACCAAACTCGGCCAGTGCCCGGTCCCGCTGATTCGAGAACACCAGTGCGGTGTACCGCCACGGCGCCAGGAACGAGATGCTGGGGTCGGTCCGGAGGGCCTGATCGAACGATCGGCCGGCCGCGGCGTAGTCCCGATCGCAGAACTGGGCAAAACCGAGGTCGTAGTACGCCGCCGCATTCGAGGGATTGAGCGTCACCGCCGTTTGATAGTCCTGGATCGCGGCGTCAGGACGACCGAGATGCAGCCGCGCCGCCCCCCGCAGGCCGAACGCCACCGGCTGCTGGGGATTCAGCTCCAGCGAGCGGGTCAGGTCCGCATCCGCCGCGGAGAACCGCCCCAGCATGATGTACACGTACCCGCGGTTCGTCAACGCCGGGATGAAACTGGAATCCAGTTCCAGCGCCTTGCTGAAGTCCCTGACCGCTTCATCCAGCCGGTTCTGAGACTGGAGGAACGTGCCGCGGTTGTTGAACACGATCGCCTGATCGGGGATGGCCGCCACGGTGGCGTTGAACTGGGCCTCGGCCGACTTGGCGTCTCCGCTTTGCAGGACGAGATTGCACAGCGCGGTGTGCGCGGCCAGGTGCTTGGGCTGGAGGTTGATGGCGGCCCGCAGGTCCCCGATCGCCGCCGAACGATCTCCCAGGGCGAGATTCAACAGGCTGCGCTGGAAGTGAATGTTGGCCTTTTGCGGCGCACTCGCCTCGGGCATCGCCAGGATTTTGTCGGCCACCGCCACGCCGCTGCTGGCATGTTCGGGGCGGCCCTCCGTCTCGGCCAGCCGCGACATGCCATACAGGTAAGGGAGGTAGTAGTCGACGTTGAACTCGATCCCCAGGGCCGTGCGGGCGTCGTTGATGCCCGAGCGGATCAAGGCGGCGTCTTTGGTGGCCGCCCCCTGCTCCACCCGGGCGCTGGCCCGCAGGTAGAGAGCCACGTCGTCCTGCGGATTCTCGCGCAGCACCAGTTCCAGCAGCCGCAAGGACTCCGTGTAGTTCCCCTGGCGATAAGCCACGTCAGCCTGGGTTTTCCACTCCTCGTGCTGTTCATTGATCGGGGGGGAGTCGGCCGGCGCCGGGGTGGTGGTCTGCGCGGCCAGCCCCCCCGTCAGCCACAGTCCGGCGGCGAGCCCGGCTGCGCATACGTTCCAGAATCGCGACATGGAAGACGAATCCTTTCCGAAGGTTGATGCCGGACCGAAAGCGCCGATCCGGTCGCTCATGGCGCCATACGATGCCGCACAAGCCCGTGGAATGCAATGCCTTTTTGCCCACGGCCTTGGGCCGCGGCGGTCCCTGGCCGACCTCCCGATTTCCCCCGGCGACCGCGCTCCCGACGGCAAAACACGGGGTGATCCGCTTCCGGGCCATCTAGTCCGGCAGCGGCTTCCCCTTGGTCTCCGGAGCGAACCAGATGGCGACCATCCCCACGACGTAAATGAAGCTCAACACCGTGCACGCCTGAGGATAACTGCCGTCAAAGACGTTCTTCATCAGATAGCTGAACTGCAACGCCCCAATGGCGGCGATGATGCGGCCGAAGTTGAAGGCGAACCCCTGCCCGAAGGCGCGCACGCGGGTGGGAAACAGCTCCGGCAGGTACAGCGGCAGCCAGCCGTAAAACGACGCCGTGAAGCCCCCGGCCAGGAACACCAGCAGCAGGAACTGCCTGTCAAAGGCGCTATTCCCCTGGAAGAACCACAGTGCCGACCCCAGCGCCGTCAGGCAGAGGAGGAAATACGACACCCGCCGGCCCAGCCAGTCGCCGGCCAGCGCGGCCAGCATCGTGAACAGGATCGCGGCAATGCCGGAGGCGATTTGGGTGTACGAGCGGGCCTTGGCGGCGGCCGTTTGTGCGGCTTGTCTGGCCCCGGCAGTTCCCCCCTCGGCCTGCAAGACGCGAGCCTCTTCCAGTTTCCCCGCCCAGGGAGCGGCATTCTGCAGCGACGCCCACGTCCCCAGCAGCGCCACGCCCCCCAAGACGGCGCCGAGAATCATCCGTCCCAGCACGCGACTGGAGGTCCACTCGCCGATCGATGCGCCTGTCGAGGATGCGAGCGATCGCTGCAAATAACGACGGATCGGGTAGGTGTAACCGTAGTACGCGCCGGCGAGTCCCAGCAGCGTCCCGCCGATCCGCATCCACATCGGAAGGGAGAATTGTGCGGGGTCGTGGGAAGACAGGTCGGGGTTCTTGAACCAGTCGTCCAGCGCCCACAGGCTGACCAGTCCCAGGGCGCACGCGGCCCCGCCGACAACCGCCAACAGGTCCTTCGTGGACCATTGTTTGGTATTCCCCTTCTGGTGTTCTTCAAGCCAGCGTTCGGATTCCGGGACGAAGATGCGGATGACGAACGTCAACAGGGCCGGCAGCGCCCCGCTCATCGCCAGCAGTCGCCACCCGGAGTTCGACGTCAGCCGGGCGACGGTCTCCGTTTCCAGACCCAGCGATAGCAACCCGCTTTCGATCGCCCCCAGCACCTGCGCCAGCGTGAGGCTGAGGATCGCCACGCAGACGAAGCCGACGTTGGCCGCCGCGCCAATCGCCCCTGCCAGCCAGCCGCGCGACTTGTTCGGCCAGATCTCCATCACCAGCGACACCCCCAGCGACCATTCGCCCCCCATCCCCAGGGAGGCCAGAAACCGGAACAGGAAGAGCTGCCAGGGGGCGGTCACCAGCCCGCAGGCGCCGCTGAAGAGGGCATAGGTGAGGATGGAGAGGGCCATCGCGCGGACGCGCCCCAGCCGATCCCCCAGCCAGCCGAACACGACCCCGCCCGTCGCCGCCCCTACCAGGAACGCCGCCGTCATCACGCCGATCCAGTTGCCGATCACCGCCTCCGGCGCTCCGGGAAGCATGTCCTTGAGGGCCGGCTGGGCGATGAGCGGAAACAGTCCGATCTCGAAGCCGTCGAACATCCAGCCGAGAAACGCAGCAATCAGCGCCGCCCATTGACCGTGTTTCATTTCAGTCAGTCGTGGGTAGGAGTCGGGAAACAGGAGTGAGCAGGGGGGAGGAGAGGAGGACGCCTGAGGAGTGGAGAACGGTTTCTGTCGGCGGCTTCGTGACGGAGGACAATTCCCGGGCGCTCGCAGCCACTCTCGACCTGCTCTTTCACTCACTCATACCGCCATTTCAATTCCCAGGGATCTTCCGTCGCCTGCTGCCACGCCTGGAGCTTGGCCTGCAAGCGTTGGAGGAGCTCCTGATGCTCGGAACTGGTGGCGAGGTTGTTCGTCTCCCACGGATCGGCTTCGAGATCGTACAGCTCAAACCGCGGACGGTAGATGTACGATTCCACCGTCCGTGGGCCATACATCTTTTCTCCCGACTGCAACACGCTTTGCCACGTGGGAGAAGCGTACAAGTCGGAGGCTAACGGGTACGGCAACTGGTGGGCAATGTTGAAAATGAGCTTGTACTTCCCCTCGATGACCACCCGCATCGGGTAGTACATGGTCACTTCGTGGAAGGTGTGCGAGGCGTACGTTTCGTCCCACCCTGCGGGATGTTCCTGTTCCAGGATGTCCAGGAATGATCGACCGTGAAAGGTCACGGGGACGGCGCGTCCGCCGCGGCGCGGGCCGACGTCCGGGTTCCCGCGCGGCGGGTCGTAGTCCGGGGGGCCGACGTTCTCACGCCGCGCGATCGGCGGACGAGGCTTCGGAGTCACGTCGCAAAAGTCCAGAATCGTCGGCGTGATGTCGACCCAGGACACGCGGGCGTCGCAGACCACTCCGCGACGCTGCGCATCGGGACTGCGCACCAGCAGCGGCAGGTTCATTCCCGGCTGATGCAGGTTGGTCTTGGCGCCGGGGAAAGGGGGGCCGTTGTCGGACAGGAACATCACCAGCGTGTCTTTCTCCCGGCCGCTTGTCTCGAGCCAGTCGAGCAGCATCCCCAGCCCCTGGTCCAGCCGCGTGATGGCCTGATAGTACTCGGCCAGTTCCTGCCGCACCTGGGGGTTGTCCGGCAGCCACGGCGGCGGAGTGATGTGGTCCGGGTTGTACCGGACGCGGTTGCAGCCGGGATAGGGGTTCTCCTCGCGGTCGTTGAAGTTGGCGAAGTTCCCCGGCCCGCCGCCGCGGTGCGGGTCGCTGGTGCAGAAGTAGAGGAAGAACGGCCGCTCGTCCGGCTCGCTCAGCCAGGCGATGGCATTCTCGGCCATCTGGACGGAATTGCGGGCTCCCTGGATGCCGTCGTTCCGGTAGGTCTCGAAGTGATACACGTACTCCGGCGCCAGGTGATACTTGCCCACCGAACAGGTGCGATACCCGGCCTCGGCCAGCATCACGGGAAGCGAGGGGACCGAATCGTACGTCGAAAAATGATGGTACGCGTGGGCGTGCCCATAGTGGCCCGTGGCGTGGTTGTGCAGGCCGGTCATCAGCACGCTGCGGCTGGCGCTGCAACTGGCGGTGGTGCAACAGGCGCGGGTGAACCGCGTGCCGCTGGCCGCCAGCCGATCGATGGCGGGCGTCTGGATCACCGGGTCCCCATAGCATCCCGCCTGAAAGCCCTGATCGTCGACGACGAACAGGATCACATTTTTGCCGTGGTGCGCAGCCGCAAGCACGGCGTCCGCAGCCCAGCCTGTCACCAGGGCGAGAGCGATCAGACTCCGGCGGGAACAGCGGCGCACGGAGCAAGAGGAGGGGGGAGTGCTCATCGGTGCGGAGAGAGGAGAGTTGCGGATGGACGGAAGCGGTCCCCAGGGTCGGATCACCGCACGCCGATGAAACAGAATAGCAGGGGTGCGTGAGAGATACACCCTGGCAGAACCAGGCCGGGACGAAATCGCCCGGCCGCAGGGGACGGGGGGCCGGCGGGCCTTTTCAGGCCACGTCGCCGCGGGTGATGCGGAGGACGTCCTCGAGGCTCGTGATGCCGGCGAGCGCCTTGCGATAACCCGATTGCCGCAGCGTCAGCATCCCCTGTTTCAGGGCGTAGTCCCGAATCTCCCCGGCCGTCGCATGTTCCGTGCAGAGCTTGCGGACGTGAGCGTCCGTGACCAGCCATTCAAACACGCCGGTCCGCCCGCTGTAGCCGGTTTCGCGACAATTCCGGCACCCGACCGCCCGCCACAACCGCTGCGGCTCCAACGGCAGGAGGTCCGGCGGAAGGTCCTCGAGCTGGGGAACGTAGGCCTGCTTGCAGTCTTTGCACAGCACGCGCACGAGCCGCTGCGCGAGCACTCCCTCGACCGTGCTGGCCACAAGATACGGTTCCACCCCCATGTCCACCAGCCGGGTGAAGGCGCTGGGAGCATCGTTGGTGTGCAGCGTGCTGAAGACGAGGTGCCCGGTGAGCGAGGCCTGGATCGCGCTGGTGGCGGTCTCGCCGTCCCGGATTTCGCCGATCAGCACCACGTCCGGGTCGTGCCGCAGGATGCTCCGCAGCCCGGCGGCGAACGTCAGCCCGATCCGGCTGTGGACCTGGATCTGGCTGATGCCGTCCATGTGATATTCCACCGGGTCTTCCACGGTAATGATCTTGATTTCCGGGGACTTGATCTCGTTGAGGGCGGAATACAACGTGGTCGTCTTACCGCTCCCGGTGGGGCCGGTCACGAGGATGATCCCGTGCGGAAGCTGAATCCGTTCGCGGAACGAGGCGTACACGTCCTCCGGCATGCCGACGCTCGCCAGGTCGAACTTCATCCGCGACTTGTCGAGCAGTCGCATCACGATCCCCTCGCCGTGAAGCATGGGGATGATCGAGACGCGGACGTCGATCTCGCGGCGGTTGACGCGGAGCTTGATGCGACCGTCCTGCGGCAGTCGCTTCTCGGCGATGTTCAGCCGCGACATGATCTTCAGCCGCGTCACGATCGCCGAGGCGAAGTGATTGATTTCGGGGGGGACCGGCTGCACGCGGAGGATGCCGTCCACGCGGAAGCGGATCACCAGCCCCTTTTCCTGCGGTTCCAGGTGGACGTCGCTGGCCTTCTGCTCCAGCGCTTCCAGGAGCAGCTCATTCACCAGGCGGATGACCGAGGGGGCCTGGGCGTCCGCCGCCAGCTCGCCGACGTCCTCCGGCAGCCCCTCCAGCAGCTCCACCCCCTCTTCCTGCGACCGCTGGGCCACCAGCTCGTTGATCGTGTCCCCGCCGACACCCAGGTTCCGCTTGATGAGCTCGACGATCTCATCCCGGCAGGCGAGGACCGGCTCGATCCGGCAATTCCCCAGCGAACTGAGTTCGTCGAGCGCCTCCAGATCGAAGGGATCGCTGGTGGCGACCGTCACGCGGCCGTTGTGCTGCTCCAGCGGCAGCACCTCGTACCGGAAGATGGCCGTCGTGGGGAATTTTCCCAACAGCGCCGGATCGACCTCGAAGTGCTTGAGGTCGACGAACTCCATCGCCAGTTCGTCGGCGAGGGCGCGGAGCACGTCGTACTCTTTGACGGCTCCGGACTCGACGAGGATTTGATCCACCCGTTTGCCGTTCGCCCGCGCCTTGGCGGAGAGCATCTCCTCTTCGCTGACGAGTCCGCGGCGAACGAGAACGGAACCGATATCCATGGCAGGCTCTGAAGAATCCGTCTGTGCCCGAAGCTGGTTCGGACCGTGTGCTGTGTGTGTTCAACGTCCGCCGCGGTCGCCGCCCCCGCGATCGCCACCGCCGCGAGAGCCGCCAAACGGCCCCCCCCCACCACCGAAGGGACTGCCCCCTCCGCCAAAGGGACTGCCGCCGAAGGAAGGCCGGCCGCCGAAGGGACTGCCGCCAAAACTGGGACGGCCGCCGCTGTCGCCGCCGCCCGACTGCTGCATCCGTTCCCGCATCCGCTGCTCGAAGAACTGGCGAATCTGGTCGGCGTCGGGTCGCGGACCCTCACCCCCGCCCGAAGGCGAGAAAGAGGGGCCGCCGCTGCCTCCCCCGGAGGAAGGTGTGGATGTCGACGATCGCCCGCTGCCGGTCGAACTCACCTTCACCCGCGGCATGAGGGAGCTGACGGTGTTCGTCAACTGGCTGGCACTGGTGTTGTGCAGGCTGACGACCCGCACGGTTCGCTTGGCCTCCAGGGCGGAGCGGTCGATCGACTCCACCAACGAGCGAATCTCCTGATACTTGGCCTCACTGCACGAAACAATGATCTGGCTGGTCTGGCGGTCGATGCCCAGACTGAGCTGTGCGACCTGAGTCTGTTGGTTCTGATCGCCGCCGCGGCGGTTTCCGCCCCCCATCATGGCCGCGAACATGCTGGCGGCGTTGCGGGCGCCGCGATCCTGCTCGGTTTCCAGGGCGTCCTTATACACATCGCGGAGGATGTTGTAGACATCCTCCACTTCCGCGTAACGGACGGGGATCATCCGCGGCCGACGTTCCCGCAGCGACGCCGAGAGTTCCCCCGAATCCAGAATCTTGAGCATCTCGTAGATCTCTTCGACCTTGTGCGTCGGTCCCGAGACGAACAGCGAATTGTCCGGCGGATAGGGGATCATCCGCACCCGGCCGGCGGAGGAGCCGGTCAGACCCGTCATGCCGGCCAGGCTGCTGGTCATGGAGTTGATGCCGCCGGTCAGGCTGCTGAACAGGCTGCTCCCCCCGCCCGTGAGACTCTCGGCTGACGTGACGTCAGAATCGGGAAAGAGCTGATTGAGCATCGCCGCCGTGGTGGTCACGTCGGCGTTCTCCAGCGGGAAGATCGTCCACGACGTCCGCGGCGGGATGCGCTGCATCATCGACTCGAGCAACTCTTCCACCCGGTCCAGCGCTTCCGGATCGCCCCCGCTAATCAGTAGTTCGTCTCCGACGACGGTGATGGTGACGGGGGCCTGGGACTCGCCAGTGGGGGCCTGGGTCTGGCCGTCGGGGGGAGGGGTGCGGCTGGGGGCCGCCTCGGTCGCTGGCGGAGCAGCCGCCTCGGGGCGCGGCGGCGGTGGTTCCGCCAACAGGTCGAGAAACAGATTGACCTCCTCATCGGAGAGTTGCGGCGCAGGGCGCACCGGAGTCTCGTCCTCTGCAGCCTCCCGTACTTCCGTCTGGGCCACGAGATGGATCGGCAGTCCCCGCGTCCGCGGAGCCGCCTGCACCGTGGGATCTCCCGGGAGTGACCGCTGCGTGGAGGAGGGGTCCGTTCCGGGGAACCCTTCTTCCCCCGGAGCGGTCGTCGGCTGCTGGGGTGGATTGGGAGTCAGAATCGAGTTGACCGGCCCGCGGCTGGGAGGCCGGACGATGCGAATGGGGGTGGGGGAAGTGTTCTCCCAGGCCTGTTGCAGCAGGGGGAGCAGTTCAGCGGGGTCGCGTCCGGCCAGCGGGAAGTTCCGCACCACGCCCCCCTCTCCCGGCCGCCGCACGCCGGTCCCATCCTCGCCCAGCTTGGCCAGAATCTGTTGCACCTGGAGAAGCTGCGTGCTGTTGCCGCGGATCATCAACTGACGTCCATACAGGTCCGGCTCAATGGTCGGGGCCTGGTCCCCATCACGGACGAACATCGTACGAAGCTGAGCGGCAGCGGTGACCGGGTCCATCTTCACCAGCGGGATTACCGCCACCTGTTCGCCCCCCCCCAGACCGTCGAGCTGGCGAATGAGGCGGCCCACTTCCTCGTGCTGCGCCTCCGTGGCCACAATGTGAATCTTGCCGTTGCGGCCGTCCTCATTGACGACCACTCCCGGCACCAGCACGGCCAGGGTCTTCACTACTTCGCGCGGATCGGAGGAGGTGACCTGATAGACCTGGAGATACGGTTTGCGGCTGCGGGCGAAGACGCCGGCCGCCTGTTCGTCCACGTCGATCACCTTGATGGCTGCCTCGACGATCTTCTGCTGGGCCGGAGTGGCCGTGACCATCAAGCTGTTCGTCCGCAGGTGGGCCCAGATGCGCGCCTGAACGGTGGTCGAGGCTGTCGTGGACCGGCTCGATTCCCGGGACCGCTCGAAACTCCGCGGATCGCGGGGGTCGCCCCGGAAACCTTCGTTTCCCGCACCCGCACTCACATCGGTCACCCCCACCTGCAAGCCCAGCAAGGCTCGCACGGAGGTCTCCGCCTCGTCGGCGGCAATGTACTTGAGCGGATAAGCCTGGAACACCACCGTCTCGGGCTGCACCGAGACCGCTTGCAGCAACTGGTCGATCCGCCGCAGATTGCTGCCGATGTCCGTCACTGCCACGGAACTGCTCGCCTTCAGCCCCACCACCTTGCCCGGCGGAACCTGCAACTGGCTGATCTCCTGCACCACCTCGTCGATGTTGACCGCCTCCAGCGGGAACACCACCGTCATCAATTCATTCTGGCCGCGCTGGTACAACTCCTCCCGGTCCACATGCGGAACCAAGTTGGGAGGAATCGGCTGATCGACATTGACGCAGACCAGGAAGCGGTCGCGCCGGACCAGGATGTACCCCTTGGGAAGCAGATATCCGTTGAGGATGTCGAGCGCCTGGGTGACCGTGTACTGGCCGTCGTCGTAATAGTTGAACGTCCCGGGCGGAACGGTGTTGAGGTCGAGCGTCAATCCCGCGCGGTCGGCGAACAGCTTCAGGACGTCCACCCACGGGGCGTAGCGGAAGTTGAACGAGAACGTGGCTGCTTCCTCAGTTCGACCGCTGATTTCACCCGGCGGGGCGCCAAACGAGGACACCACCGTCGCTCCCTCCGGAGGAGGGGGAGGGACGTAGGCCGGCGGCGCGGACGTCGCCGGACTCCCCGTGGAGTTTCCGTTGGCATTCGGAGTGGCCGCCGCGACCGGCGGAGAAGAGGCCGGCGACCCCGGCGGACGCGGACCAGGAAACCCGCCGCCAAATCCCCGCAGCACTTCCTCCGAAGCCGGCGGGCCGAGCTTTTCGGTCCAGGCGGCACGCTGAGTCTCGTTCAACACCGCCAGGAATTTGGCATTCCACTCCTCCCGCAGCTTCTGGCGATCCTCTTCCGAGGCCCGGAAGCCGAGTTCCATGCGTGCGGCGTCGTACTCACCGTTCAGCGCGGTCAGTTGCTGCCGCTGAGCTTCCGTGAGACCCAGCGCTTGTGCCACGTCCTCCCGCAGGAGGGCGGAGACGCCGGCCCGTTGAAGGGAAATCTGCTGCAAGCGGGTGAACTGACGGCCGTCCAGAATCTTCTGGAGTTCCTTCTCCCGCTGCCGGTTCAGTTCCTCAAAGGCCTTGGTCATCTCGGCCTGGATCGCTTCGCGGTCCGGGTCGGACTGGGCGGCGCGGCGTCGCTCCTCAAAACTCCGCAACAGCGTCTGCGCCGACTCGTCGGCGAGGAGTTCGCTGACCGCCGTCCGCTGGGACTCCGACAGGCCGAGTTCCTGCTGGACTGCTTCATTCCGAATCACATTGACCGGGGACGAGCGGAAGGAGTCCAGGAATCCCCCACCGCCGCCGCGACGGTCGCCGAATCCCCCACCGCCGCCGAAGCCGCGGAAATTCCCCCGCCCCCCCTGGGCCCCCGCCGACTCGGTCCAGACTCCGACCAGCAGTGCTCCAATCAGCACAAGTCGCCAATTGAGATATGGTTGCGCGGACATGGGTGATTCCCGGAGATGGGGGGGAGCAGAACCTCCGGCGTGCTCGCGAGACACGCCTTCCGCGTCAGTTGTCGGACGCTCCATTCTTCTGAACGGAACCTTGTGCCGGCAATCTACATCCGACTCGGCCAAGCTCGTCAAATGTATGCTACGTACCGACATCCACCGTCGACAACGAAAAACGGGCATGCGACGATTGTATCAGCCGTGGACCTCCTCCGAGGTTTGGAGGGGCTCGCTCCTGTTGTTCCGTCTGGCCGTCTGCATGGCCCCTGCCCCCTCACGGGGAGGGACCCTCCAGAGCATCGGTCCGTTTCATGCCTTCCGGTGAGGCGTCAGGTCTCCCCCTGCACGGGAGACGGAACCCGTTCTCTGGAGCCGAAACCGGGCCTCAGCAGCCGCGCCAACCGCAGCGCCAGGTGCTGGTGTCCCTCCCGGGAGAGGTGCAGTCCATCCTCTGTGGAGCCGGCGGCGGCGAACACCGCTGTGAGTTCGCGCTTCGAGATCAGCAGGGCGTCAAACTCTCGCGCCAGCCCCCGCTGGGCATAACCATAACCGTGTCGGCCCGGCAGCAGAGGCAGTTCCACCAGCACCACCCGCTGGCCGCTGCGATGCAGCCTCCCCAGCAGATGCGACAGCCCCCGCCGGAAGTCGCTCGCCGACCGCCCGGCAAGCTGATCGTTCCCTCCCACCAGCACGATCACCAAGGCGGGATCGCCGCGCGGAACCTGGGAGGCCTGCCGGGCGGCCGACAACACCGTCGCCCCCGGAACCGCCAGGTTGACTGCCGGCACGCCGAAGTGCTCGGCCAGCAGTGCCGGCCAGGAGGGATTCCCCAGAGCGCTCAGCGAGTCGCCGATGACATACAGGCGGGTGAAGCCCCGCGCCGGCGGCTGGACCGCGGCCGGGATCAAAAACGTACGCGCCTCCATCGCGCAAGCCACGAGCGACACGCCCACCGTCAGCGCGACGGCCCCCCAGCGGTGCGGATGTGGTGGAGCGTCTTCTCCGGGGGTGTTTTCCCTGGGGGGCGTCCCGCTCCTGTGAAGACGCACCCACCGGCCGCTCGTCACGCGCCAGACCCAGGCCAGAGATAATCCCCAGCACAGATACATCGGCTGCCACAGCGGAGTGGATGACAAACCGATGCCCAGCAGTCCCGTCCCCAGCACCAGCCGCGCCACCGGCCCGCTCCAGGGACGTCGCCTCGTCAGCCGCAACCCCACCGCCGCCAGCAGCAGCGCCGTCCCCGTGAACAGGGCATCGCCGCTGGCGAAATGCAGGACCAGGGGATTCATCGGCCGAGGAAGTACCGAATCCGCCGGCCAGGTCGGCGCGGGAGGACCTGCTGGTCGGCGTGCCGGGGGGCGGACCATCTACTACACTACGCTGGCGCCCTCCGCCCGTCACCTGCGAGGCCCCCCATGCTGGCGAGGCTGTTCACCTACTCCCTGTTTGGCATCGATGCCCGGCCGGTGGAAGTGGAGGTGGACATCTCGCCGGGGGCGATGCCGAAGACGATTCTGGTCGGTCTGGCGGAGGCGGCCGTCAAGGAGAGCACCCCCCGCATCGAGCGGGCGCTGGTTAACAGCGGCTACACGCGGCCGGTCGATCGCATCGTCATCAACCTCTCGCCCGCGGACTTTCCCAAGGACGCCCCTTCATTCGATCTGCCGATCGCGCTCGGGCTGCTGGCCGCCAGCGGACAGCTTCAATCGGAGCGGCTGCTGACGCATGCCGTCGTCGGTGAAATGGCGCTGGATGGCACCGTGCGACCGGTGAAGGGGGCGCTGTCGATGGCGCTGCAGGCGCAGGCGGACGGTCGTCGCGGCCTGCTGGTCCCCGTGGAAAACGCCTCCGAGGCGGCCGTCGTCGAAGGGCTCGAGATCATCGCCGTCGGCTCGCTGGCGGAGGCGGTCGGTTACCTCACCGGTCAGCTCGACCTCGAACCGGCACCTTTTTCCTGGGACCGGGCGGTTCGGGAATACGGCCGCTATCCGGTCGACTACTCCGACGTCAAGGGGCAGGAGGCGGCCAAGCGGGCGGTGGTGATTGCAGCCGCGGGGCGGCATCACCTGCTGATGATCGGCTCTCCCGGAACCGGCAAGACGCTGCTGGCCTCGCGGCTGGGGACCATCATGCCTGATCTGTCGTTGGAGGAGAGCCTGCAGACGACGCGCATCTACAGCGCCGTCGGGCGCCTCGCTCCCGGCCAGCCGTTGCTCCTGCAACGCCCCTTCCGAGCGCCGCACCACACCGTCAGCGAAGCGGGGCTGGTGGGAGGGGGCAGCACACCGACGCCCGGCGAAATATCACTCGCCCATCACGGGGTGCTGTTCCTCGATGAGTTGCCCGAATTCAATCGCCGCACGCTGGAAGTCCTGCGGCAGCCGCTCGAAGAGGGGCGCGTGACCATCTCGCGAGCCGTCGGCAGCCTCACGTTCCCGGCCGATCTGATGCTGGTCGCCGCCATGAATCCCTGCCCCTGCGGGTATCGCGGCGATCCCAAGCGGCAGTGCAAGTGCAACCCGATGCAGATCGAACGCTACGTCTCCCGGATCAGCGGCCCGCTGCTCGATCGCATCGACATCCACATCGAAGTTCCGCCGGTCCCTTTCCGGGAACTGTCCGACCGAAGGGAGGGAACCAACAGCCAGCAGATGCGCGAACAAGTGCTCCGCGCGCGAGACCTCCAGAAGCGGAGGTTTCAGGGGGAAACGACCGCTCTGAACGGCCGCATGACTCCGCGGCAGATTCGCCGCTACTGCCAGCTTGCCCCCGACGCGGAGTCGATGCTCAAGGCGGCCATGGACGAGATGGGGCTTTCGGCCCGGGCCCATGACAAGATTCTCCGCGTCAGCCGCACCATCGCCGATCTCGACGGCAGCGACCGCATTGCCGCGCAACATCTGAGCGAGGCGATCAATTACCGCACCCTCGACCGCAATTACTGGTCCGGGTGACCGCCGATGGACGGGGGAATTCGCCGTTCCCGGGAGACGGTCGGAACCGCGCAGGCATTCACCTTCTGAGCGCGCGGAAACCGGTGTTGAGTCCGTCCCGGTGGATGCCGTAGCATCCGCCCCCCTGCTCGCCCGGGAGTGACTCCCCCCGTTCGATGTTCGATCGACCGCCGCCCCCATGCCGCGCCAGCGACTCACATGCCTGGTCCCCTGCAAGAACGAACAGGCCAACATCCGCGACTGCATCGAAAGTTTTCGCGACATCGCGGATGAGATTCTGATCGCCGATTCGGGTTCCACGGACGCCACGAAGACGATCGCCCGCGAGGCGGCGGGCGAGAAGGGACGGATCATCGAGCGGGAGTACGTCCACTCCGGGGATTTCAAGAACTGGGCCATCCCGCAGTCCGCCCATCCGTGGGTGCTGCTGGTCGACGCCGACGAACGCGTCACACCCGAACTGGCCCGCGAAGTCCGCACCCTGCTCGCCGAAACCCCACCGCAGGACGGCTACTGGATCTACCGCGACAACTACTTCCTCGGCCGGAGGATTCGCTACGGCGGGCTGCAACACGACTGCTGCCTGCGATTGTTCCGCCGCGATGTCTCCCGCTATGTCGGGAACAACGATCATGCTCAGGTGCGCGTCTCCACCGGCCGCGTGGGAACATTGCGGGGCCGCTTCACCCATTACTCGTGGTGGACCTACGACGACTACTTCCGCAAGCTCGACCGCTATTCACGATTTCAGGCGCAGCTCTGGTATGACGCCGGCCGGCGGCCAAGCTGGTGGCACATGGCACTGCGCCCCCCCATCCGGTTCCTGCGGGATTATGTCCTGCAACTCGGCTTCCTGGACGGCCTGATTGGGCTGCAATACGCGTCGATGCAGGCGTTCTATGCGTTCATGAAGCAGGCGCGGCTGTGGGAGTTGTACCACGCCGTGCCTCAGCCCATCGATCCGCGCGATACCCGAACGGAACCTGCCCGGAGGGCGGCCTAGAACGTCTTGGTTCCCCGCCGGGAGAACGCATCCCATGCCCACCGCGATCGTCGACCTGTCGCGCCTGAAGAAGCTCCACTGCGGCCTGGGTCAGTTCGCCCTGCATCTGGGGCGCACGCTTCAGGCCGAGGCAGACGCCCTCGCACTGGTGTTCCTCACGCCTCGGGGGACCGAATCCCTGCTGGCGGGGATTCGCGACCCGCTCCGAACGCTCCCCGCCCGCTGGTGGCAGAAGGAATACCTCCGTCTCCTGCGGCGATTCATCGGCCGTCCGCGGACGACAGAGCCGCCGGTCAACGTCTGGCACACCATCGACCATCTCTCCGCGTTTGCTCCGCTCGACGACCGGATTCCGGTGATCCTGACGATTCATGATCTCAACTTCCCTCGTGACTGGACGCCGGCCCGGGTCCAGCACAGTCTGCGTCGGCTCCAGCGGCGCGTCGACCGGGCGGCCCTGCTGACGACCGGTTCGCACTTCGCCGCCGAGCAGATTCGTTCGCTGCTCGACGTCTCGGGGAAGGAGCTGCGCGTGATCTATCACGGGTTGTGCGTGCGGCCGCAACGGACGGCCCCTCGGCCCCGCTTCGCCCCCACCGGGAAGTTCCTGTTCTCGATCGGCGAGTTCCGGCCGTACAAGAACTTTCACGTGCTGGTCGAGTTCCTGCGGGAACTCCCTCCGCGGTGGTCGCTGGTGATCGCCGGGAACACAGCGACTCCGTATGGGGAGCAGGTGCGTCAGCTCGCGCGCCGGTCCGGGCTTCAGGACCGGGTCCTGCTGCCGGGGATCGTCAGCGACGACGAGCGTCACTGGTTGTATGAGCACTGCGAGGCGTTTCTCTTCCCGTCGCTGGCGGAGGGGTTCGGTCTGCCGGCGATCGAGGGGATGAGTTTCGGCAAGCCGGTGTTTCTGGCGGAGGCGACGAGCCTCCCGGAGATTGGCGGTCCGTTGGCCTTTTACTGGCGCGACCTTTCCCCCGCAGCCATGCGGGAGGTCTTCGAGCAGGGGCTGGCCCGGGCCGCGGCCGATCCCACCTACTCCGAGCGCGTCCGCCAACACGCCCGACAATTCACCTGGCCGGAGGCCGCCCGGCGGTATCTGGACCTCTACCGGCGGGTGGCGAGCGGCACCGGGAACGGTCAGTCGGCCTCCCCCCCCCGGACAGTCCACCTGGCGCGCGGCCGGTTGAGGCGCGCCGGGGGAGCCGTGATCCTCCCTCTGTCGTGATCCTCTCTCTGTGAGGAGCGGCGAAACAAGCCCCTCTCCCGCTGGCACACCGACGGCGCTGCGCGGTAGACTCGCAGGCGCCGCCGCGGTTTCGGCGAATGCGGCGACGAACTGCCCCGGTTCTGGTCTTCGGCGCCTCCCCTGCCATTCCCCCTGTGTGGAAGACTGCGATGCTTGGAGCCGTTTGGCGCTGGCTGTGCCTGTCGGCCGTGTTGAGCTGGAGTTGCGCCGCTGCCCCCTGTTTCGCGGGGAGCCGCGACGGCCGCCTGGACCTGTACTTCATCGACGTGGAAGGGGGAGCGGCCACCCTGATCGTCACCCCGAAAGGGGAGTCGATCCTGATCGACTCCGGCTATCCCGACAACGCGGGGCGCGACCTGAATCGCATCCTGCATGTCCTGCGGGACGTGGCGGGTCTCGACCATCTCGATCATGCCGCCGTCACGCACTGGCATCGCGACCATTATGGGAATCATGCCGCGCTGGCGGCCCAGTTGCCGATTCACCGCTTCTGGGATCGGGGCATCCCGGACTCTCTGGCGGAGGATCCGGAGTTTCCGGGGCGGATCGCGCAGTACCGGGCGGCGACTCAGAACCAGTCCACCACCCTCAAGGCCGGCGACGAGTTTGAGCTGGAAGGGGGAACCGTCCCGCTCAGGCTGCGAATCGTCACGGCCAGCCGCGAGGTCATTCCCAACGTCGGTCCGCCAAATCCGTTTGCGGATCGCCATCGGCCGCAGGACCCCGATCCTTCCGACAATTCCGCCAGCGTGAGTCTGCTGCTGACCTTCGGCGACTTCCGGTTTCTCTGCTGCGGCGATCTGACGTGGAACATGGAAGCGCGCCTGGTCACGCCCAACAATCCGCTGGGCCAGGTGGACCTGTTCATGGTGACGCACCACGGACTGCCGTCCAGCAACAATCCCGCGCTGGTGCTGGCGATCGACCCCGTGGTGGCCGTGATGTGCAATGGTCCGACCAAAGGGGGACATCCGCAAACCCTGGCCACGCTGCGGGAGGTCCGCTCCCTGAAGGCGCTGTATCAACTGCACCGGAACGTCGAACTCCCCGCCGAGGCCCAGACTCCGGCGGAGTTCATTGCGAATTCGGAACCGACGGTCAATTGCAGTGGTGTCTGGGTGCTGGCCTCCGTGGCGGGCGATGGCCGGTCCTACACCGTCCAGATTGGTCCGGACGGCCAGCGGCGCGAGTACCCGTGCCGAGGGGCGGCGGCCGACTGACTTCACACCTTGCGAGCGACTGCCGCCTCCCCACGTCCTCCGTCACCGCAGCCCCCTTTCGCCCCCCTGTCACAATGCCTCATGCCGCGGGATGACGTCACTTCCGTCGCGGACGCCGCCACCCTGGAAGAGTGCGAAGCGGTCCTGAATTACCACTTCCAGGACCGATCGCTCCTGGAACGCGCGCTGACCCACGCCTCCATTGCGCGGACGCGTCTGGACTCCAATGAGCGGCTGGAGTTTCTGGGGGACGCCATCCTGGGCGCGATCGTCTGCGAACTCCTCTACCGCTCCTACCCTGAGGCGACGGAAGGAGAGCTGACGCGCATCAAATCGGTCGTCGTCAGCCGCGTCACCTGTGCCGAGTTGACGCAGGAACTCGGGCTGGAACGGTTTCTGCGGCTGGGGCGGGGAGTCGATTCGCACGGCCGGATTCCGGGGTCCATCCTGGCGGCGGCGTTTGAAGCGGTGGTCGGAGCGATGTATGTGGATGGCGGTTACGAGCCGGTCCGCGAGTTTGTCCTGCGGCTGATCCATCCGCAGGTCCAGCAGGCCGCCGAGTCGGAGACGGGAGTCAATTTCAAAAGCCTGCTCCAGCAGTTCACACAACGGACGCTGGGGGCCACGCCCGCCTACCGCGTGCTGGACGAGCAGGGACCCGACCACCTCAAGTGCTTTCAGGTGGCGGCTCAGATCGGTGAACGGTTCTTCACCCCGGCCTGGGGACCGAGCAAGAAGGAGGCCGAACAGCGGGCCGCCGGCAACGCCCTCGCGGAACTGGAGGGGGAACCGCTCCCCTATGCCCCGCTCTCGGAATGAGTCTGATTCGGAATCCGCCCGCTTCATCCCGGACCGGTGATGAAGGAGCCTCGGCCCAGACGTCCTTCCTCCGGGAGCCGTTGCTCTCCCGGTTCGCCTCTGGTGATGTCCGTCAAGGTTTGAGGAGTTCGGGCACCTTGGTTTTCAGCTCCTCCAGTGAAGCTCCGGAAGAGACGACGTTCCCCTGCTTGTCGACCAGGAACATGGTGGGGAGGGTGATGATCCCAAACTCCTGGGCCGGCCGGCTCTCGAGCCCCCCCTCTTCCGCAATGTGCGGCCAGGGGACCTTGTGCTCCTGAAGGTACTGCTGCACCGGAGCGCCGGGTGAATCGAGATTCACCCCCAGCACCTCAAAACCGGCGGCGCGGTGCTGGCGATACAGTTCGATCAGTTGCGGGAGTTCCTCGGTGCACGGCTTGCACCAGGTGGCCCAGAACACGACTGCGAGGACCTTGCCGCGATAGGCGCGGACGTCGATCGTCCCCCCCGACAACCCCTTGCCGGCGAGGTTCAGCGAACTCCCCACCTGCTTGAGACGGCGGAGGGCGCCGGTGCCCCGGCGGGCGGCGGGACTCTCCCCATGCTCGCGCACGAGCTGTTCATACCGCTGAACCGCGAGGTCCACCTTCCCGGCGAACTCGTGACTGACGGCCAGTTGCAGGAGGGCGTCGGCCGCCTCTTCCGTGCGGGGATAGTCCTTGAGGAATTGTTCCAGCGACTGCACCCACGCCTCCTGCACCTTGGCTCGTTCCTCCCCTTCGGCCGAACGCAGGCGGATGTTGTAATCGGCATACAGCCGCTGAAAGCGGGCATAGGGGATCAGCTCCGATTGCGGCGAAGAGCTCCGCAAGGTTTTCTCCACCGCTTCCAGCTCCGCCACCCCGTTGGGATAGCAGTCCATCTGCACCGCCGCGGCCAGGAGGTCGATGAGTTGCCGCTGCCACAGTTCGCGGTCCTCCGCCGAGTCGGCGGCCTCCGCCAGGTCCTGGAGCAATTTGGCGCGGGCGACGTTGTAACGGGTGGCTTCGGCGGCCGTGGCCATCGGTCCCGGCGCCGCTTCATCCAGCTTCTGCAATTGCTCGACGAGCTTTTGCACCTGCGGCGAAAGCTGGACCGAACCGGTCGTCAGGGCGGCGACGCTCGGCTGCATCAGCAGGCCTCCGACCACCACCTGAAGCTGCTCCCCTTCGATCGGCTGGGGGATGCTGGTCAGCTTCCACACGTCCCCCACCTGCACCAGTTCTCCGATCTGCACGAAGCCGGTCTGGCCGCCGTTGTCCACGATGGCCATCACATTCTCGTACACCACCAGATCCCGGTCGGCATGTCCCGTTTCACGGGGGATGAGGTTGGGCATGAGCATCGAGCTGTCGAAGCGGACCCACTTCGTGCCCCCGGTGATGGTCTTGCTGCGCGTCAGGACGTCCCGCATCTGCTGGGCCGGATTGGTCACGGCCTTGAGGAGCTCGTCCGCCATCTCCTTCTTCAGTCCCAGGGCCCGGACGTCCTGAGCGTCGATGAGCACGGCCGCCAGCGCCCGTTCGTCACGATGGGCCAGCGCGTGGATCGCCTCCCGGGACGCCTCTTCGGCCGACAGTCTCAGCCAGCGGTCGATCTTGCCGTCCTCGTTGGCGTCGATTCCCCAGCGCGTCCCCGCCAGGTTGAGCCAGCGGCTCTGGTCGACCTCGTTGTTGCCGTTGGTATCGATATCCCGATAGACCTCCAGCCCGTGCAGGTAGTAGCGCCACTGGTCGACGGTGTTGTCGCCGTCGGTGTCCACGAAGCGGCGGAGAATCTGCCCGGCCGGGCCATACACCACCCAGCCGGAGCTTTTGCCCGAGCGCTCCACCTCGATCTTGCACTTGGAGAATTCCTCCGGCGGAGGAGTCTCGTACTCCACCCCCGGCTGAACCGGCTTGTACTTGAGAATCTGCTCGATGGTCACCTGGGCGGAGGCCGGAACAGCGGCTGCCGCCATCCCCAGCGACACGACCACCCACACACACGTTCTCCAGGTCGAGACGGACATCAACTCCACTCCCTTGGGATGCAGCTTCAGGAGGAATCAGAATCCGGGGACCATGAAATCGACCAGCGGCCCCCCGCTTCCGCCTCCGCCCGGCGGTGCACGGGGGACACTCGCCCGGGCGGCGGAGGGATCATAGGCCATCGTCCCGTCAGCGTCACGACGAGTTTCGGTCCCCTTCCGCCGGTTCGCTCAAAACTCCCGCGACGCCAGGCGGCGGGTCGAGGACGGCGGCGGCGGACGAGAACCGGGAGCCGACGGCCGCCTCGGGAGAGCCGATCGCCGGCTCCGGCGTCAACTCGTCCAGAATCTCGCGCCGCCGCTCCGCCACCGCCCGGTCGAACTGCGACAGCACGTCCAGCGCCTTATCGCGGGAGGTCACCAGTCCGATGATGAGATACTGCACGATCGCCAGGACGTAGAAAATCCACCCGATCAGCCCCCCGTAAAAGACGGTCAAAATGGCGAACAGGGGGGAGGCCCGATTCAGATGCTGACACAACAGCCCCCGCAGGCAGGGCCGCCACTGCTCCTGCAGGTTCGCGCACAGCGACTTGCCGCGAAGGAATTTCAGCTTCGGCCCGGGATGGATGATGGAGAACAGCTCCTGGTCCGGCATCGATTCGATGACGCCGATCGCCAGCAGCAGCCGCCCCGCGGTGATGTACCACTTGTTGAGATCGATCTCCGGCGGCTCGATGGACCCTCCCTGTCCCAGCGCCCACGCCTCCAGGATGCGGTTGATCCAGGTCATCAGCCACGTCTCGGTGTTCTTCATCGCCACGAGCAGCAGCAGGGAACCCCGGAACCACTGGTCGATGTCCTTCTCCAGTTCGGCGTCCCACTGCTTGATCCCCGGGACCCGTTTGCGCAGCGAACGCATGAGCGGAATGGCGATCGCGCCGACCAGCAGCCGCGTGATCGGCTTGAGCACCAACGTCAGCAGATTGCTGCTGGCCGACATGAGTCGGTTCCTGAACGATGACGGCGGATTGCCGTGAAGTCCGGCCTGCCGTGAACGGGAAACGGAGCCGCTGACAGTTCAGCGTAAAAGATCGACGTGTGGTTGGGAATTCGCCGCGGGTGGTGCGGGGGTGAGCTCGCCGATTCGTTCGATGCTCGAACAGCGCACTTCCCCTCCGAGTTCAGTATCCTCCCTGTGCTGTGTTGGTGCACCACCGTCGTTCCCCCACGAAGGCTGCGCTCATGATGCTCTTGCTCCGCCGCATGTTGTGGACGTGCTGCCTGGCTGCGTCCCCCTGGGCAGCCGCGGATGACTCTCCCGCCCCGGCACGTCTCAACCCCATCGTCGTCGAAAACCAGCACCCCGGCGCCCGCGACTGGCAACTCACGCGGGTTCGCCTGGACAAGGACGGCTTCCGCTCTCCCTGGATTGAAGGCTACTGTACGCGGCAAAGCATGGCCGCCGGAGAGACGATCGACGTCTGCGTCTCCACCGATCCGCCGACGCCGTTCCAGATCGAAATCTTCCGCATGGGGTACTACGGCGGACGGGGGGCGCGTCTGATGCAGACGATCGGCCCCTTGCAGGGCGTCACTCAGCCCACCCCCGAACCGGGAGAAAAGAACCTGCATGAGTGCCGCTGGAAACCCTCGTACACGCTCACCATTCCGCAGGACTGGCTGAGCGGGGTCTACCTCGGCCGTCTGACGACGCTGCCGGAGAGTCCGGAACCGGGGGGGCAATCCCCGCCGCTCCCGTACTGGCAGAGCTACGTCGTGTTCATCGTCCGGGACGATCGCCCGGCCGACATCCTCTTCCAGTGCAGCGACAACACCTGGCAGGCCTACAACCGCTGGCCCAATAACTACTCCATCTATACGCACCCCAAAGGGACCCAGGGGCCGTGGGCGGACGTCAGTTTTGACCGCCCCTACGGACGCGAGGCCCAGTACCTGGCGATCGTCAACGACCCCCTCACCGTCGGGTCGGGCGAGTTCCTCCCCTTCGAGTTCCCGCTCGCCTACTGGCTCGAACAGCACGGTTACGACGTGACCTACTGCTCCAACAGCGACATGCTCACCCCCGACCGGGGGCTGAAGTGCAAGGTGTTCATCAGCGTCGGCCACGATGAATACTGGGACATCCGCCAGTTCCACAGCGCCGTGAAACTCCGGGACGAGGGAGTAAGCCTGCTGTTTCTCTCCGGCAACAGCGTCTGCTGGGTGACACCGTTCCGTGCCAGCCATGATGGACGCCCCCACCGGATCATCTTTCGCGGCGGCCCGTACGGAGGACAGAACGAGTACGCCCTCAACCGGCAGAAGAACCACGGCCCCTTCCCCGAACACGGCCCCGACGAAGGATTCCTGATGGGTGCCCGCAACGTCGAGCCGGTCAACGGCGGCGGCGACTGGATCGTCACCAGACCCGACCACTGGATGTTCGAGGGGACCGGGATGCAGGCGGGGGAGCGCATTCCGGGCCTCGTCGGCTGGGAGTACCACGGCCAGCCGGCCGACCTCCCCGGCCTGGAGGTCGTCGCCGAGGGGACCGCGTTCGTCGGCGGCGTCCGTCCCCAGCACTGGACCGCGACGATCTACCCCGGTCCCAAGGGGAACTTCGTGTTCAATGCCGCCACGATCTTCTGGGCGCAGGGGTTGAGCCATCCCCCCGGCCACACCCTCCCCTGGTCGCACTGGAGCCGCCCGCACGGCCCGGATGAACGCGTCCAGCAGATCACCCACAACCTGTTGCGGCGGGCCATTGGAAGACAGTGACTTCAGCTCAACCGCGGCGCCCCGGGGAGGAGACCGTCGCAGCAGGTTGTGCAGCCGAATCAAAAGATCGTTGGAGAGGTCCGGCCGCGGTCGTCCCGTCCCTTGTCACATTTTCCGGAGAGTGAACCGTGATCCCCCTCATCGATAAACGCCGCCCCTCCTCGAAGTGCCGTCGTCATGGTGTGGTCTGGCTCTGGCTGACGGCGACGTGTTGGCTCCCCACAGGGGTTGCGGCCGCCGAGGCCCCCTTTGCCGTCCGGGTCGTTGACGCCGCCACCGGGCGCGGCGTGCCGCTCGTGGAACTCCGCACCACGGGTGAGCACCGGTTCTACACCGACAGTGCCGGTTACGCGGCGATCGACGCCCCCGAACTGATGGAGCGGGACGTCTTTTTTCACGTCAGCAGCCACGGGTATGAGTTCCCCAAGGACGGCTTCGGATTCCGGGGACGAAAACTGCGGGTCACTTCCGGAGGTGAGGCGACGCTCCAGATTCAGCGGCTCAACATCGCGGAGCGGCTGTATCGGGTGACCGGGGCCGGCATTTACGCCGACAGCATCCGCCTGGGACGCGAGGTCCCCCTTGCACAGCCGCTGCTCACGGGGGGAGTGGTGGGGCAGGACTCCGTTCAAGCCGGGGTGCTGGGAGATCGCATCCTGTGGTTCTGGGGAGATACGAATCGCTTGAGCTATCCGCTGGGGCAGTTTCGGACCTCGGCGGCCAGCAGCCGACTCCCTGCCGCCGGCGGCCTCGATCCTGCCGTCGGGGTCGAGCTGGAGTACCTCGTCGATCCGACGGGCTTCAGCCGGCCGGTGTTCGATCTGGAAGGGCCGGGCGTCGTCTGGCTGGACGGATTGGTGGTGGTCCCGGACGCCGCCGGGCGGTCGCGCGTCGTGGGGCATTACAGTCGGAGGGAAAGTCTCGCGCGGCAGCTTGCGCACGGCCTGGCCGAGTTCGATCCCGAACGGGGGATGTTTGAGGTCCGCCTGGAACTTCCCGAGACGGAATGGCGGCATGTGCAGGGTCAGGTGAGTCATGCTCCCGCGGAGGGGGGCGACGGTTATCTCTATATCGCCACGCCCTTCGCCTCTCTGCGAGTCCCCGCGAAGTATGAGAGCCTCCTCGATCCGGAGCAGTACGAGGCGTTCACGCCGCTTGCGCCGGGGAAGAAGATTTCGGATGGTCCTCCCTCCGTGGAGCGCGACTCGCAGGGGCAGGTGGTGTCCGCCTGGAAGCGCGGCGCCCGGCCGCTCTCAACCGAGGAGGAACACAAGCTGATCGAGCAGGGGCTGCTCCCGCGCGAGGCGGCTCACTGGCAGACGAGCGACGCCGCAACCGGCGAACGCGTGCTGCTGCACGGCGGGTCCGTCCGCTGGAACGCCTTCCGAAACAAATGGGTGCTGATCGCCGTGCAGACCTTTGGCCGGCCCTCGTTCCTCGGCGAAGTCTGGTACGCCGAGGCGGACCGCCCCGAAGGGCCGTGGCGGAAGTGCGTGCGGATCGTCACGCACGACAAGTACTCCTTCTACAACCCGACGCATCACGACTTCTTCGATCAGGAGGGAGGGCGGCTGATCTACTTCGAGGGGACCTACACGCACACCTTCTCCGGGAACGCCCACCCCACTCCACGGTACGACTACAACCAGATCATGTACCGGCTGGACCTGTGGGACGAACGGCTGGCCCCCGCGCGGGGAGAGTGATGGCGCCAGATCCCCTTCACCCCTCGGAGGGAGGTGCGGCGTAGAGGCCGTCCGCCCGGACCTCCACCCGAAACACCCGCACCGGTTCCGTGGCCGGCATGCACAACGGCCGGCCGGTGGCGATGTCGAATCGCGCCCCGTGCCGCGGACACTCGATCGCCAGGCCGTGCAGCGGCCCTTCCGTCAGCGGCTGGCCGTCGTGCGTGCAGACGTCCTCCAGGCAGTAATATGCCCCTCCGGCGTGGAGCAGGAGGGCGGGGGTCTCGTCGACAATGACCGACTTGCGGCCCCCTTCGGGGACTTCATCCAGCTCGGCGATTTTCTCAAAGGTGTCCATGTTTTCTGGGGCCGTGGAACGGCACTGATTCCGTCGGTGGGCAGCTTCCACTCTCGGAAGCTGAGGATCAGGGAATTCCGTCAGAGGAGCGGCCGGTCGGTCGATGCAGCGCCAGCGGAGAACGGTCGCTGATCCTCCCGGCAGACTGGTGGCTTCCGCCGTGTTGCGGAGCAAGTCTGGGGCCTGGTGCTGTCATCCTCATTCTGCGGGGGGGAGTGAACTCGGCTCGATCTGCAGCCGCTCGCGCCAGCGGGCCAACTGCTCGGCGACCGGCCCTTGCCCGCCGGACCCATCACTGACCAGGGCTTCCATCGCGCGGCGGGCGCCGAGCACCTGGAAGACGTCGGCCGAAATCCGGTCGCTGGCCTGCTGGAGCTCGGAGAGAGAGAGGTCGCAGAGGCGGCAGCCGCGTTCCTCGCACAATGCCACCAGGCGTCCGACCACCTCGTGCCCGGTGCGCATCGGCACACCCTGGCGGATGAGGTATTCCATGAGTGCGGTGGCGTCGAGGAAGCCGTCGTCGAGCCGGGCCTCGATCCGTTCCCGATTGAGCCGCGCGCCCGCCACAATCCGCGGGGCGATCTCCAGGCAGGCGGCGACGGTATCGATGGCGGCGAAGGCGGCCAGCTTGTCCTCCTGCAAATCACGGTTGTAGGCCAGAGGCAGCCCCTTGAGCAGCACCTGAAGCTGCGTTCCCGCCGCAATCACCCGCGCCGTCTTGCCGCGGATCAACTCGAGGACGTCGGGATTCTTCTTCTGAGGCATGATCGAGGAGCCGGTGGTGTAGGCGTCCGGCAGGGTCAGAAAACCGAACTCGGTCGTACACCACAGAATCCACTCTTCGGCCCACTGGCTGAGGTGAATGGCCAGCAGCGCCAGCACCGACGTCAACTCGACGAGGAAATCGCGATCGCTGGAAACGTCGAGGCTGTTGGCCGCGACCCCGTCAAAGCCGAGCAGTTCCGCGGTGCGATGTCGATTGAGGGGGAGGGTGGTCCCCGCCAGTGCCGCCGCCCCCAGCGGGGAGAGGTTGACCCGCTTGCGGCAGTCGGCCAGCCGCTCCCGATCCCGCTGAAATTTCTCGCACCAGCAGAGCCAGTAATGGACCGCCAGCACCGGCTGGGCGCGCTGCAAGTGCGTGTAACCGGGGAGCACAACGTCGGCGTCGGCCTCGCTGCGGGAGACGAACGCCCGCTGCAACTCCACCAGCAGGCTGTCGAGATGATCGATGGCGTCGCGGACGTACAGCTTCAGGTCGGTGGCGATCTGGTCATTGCGGCTGCGGCCGGTGTGGAGTTTGCGGCCCACGTCTCCCAGCCGTTCGATCAACCGCGACTCGATGTGCAGGTGGATGTCCTCGAGCTCCGGACGAAAGGGGAGTTCCCCCCGTTGGAACTCGGCCAGGATGTCGTCGAGCGCGGTGCAGATCTGCTGCCGTTCTTCGGCGGTGAGCAGCCCGACTTCCGCGAGCATCGTGGCATGCGCCTTCGAGCCGCGGACGTCCACCTCGGCCAGACGGCTGTCGAAGCTGATCGATTCGGTGAAGGCCTCCACCAGCTTGTCGGTCGGCTGAGTGAAGCGGCCTCCCCAGGCCTTGGTGGTCACGAGGGCTCTCCGGTGGTGTCGGGAAACTGGCGAGGGACGGTTCGGCGCGGCGGCGCCGGGTTCTTCCGAGACGTTGTTTCCGGAGAACATAGCGCCACGAGAATCGCTTGGAAAGTGTTTGACCACGGTCGGGCGCGGTTTCTACGGTGGAGTTCGATTGGAAGGCGGCCCCCGGTCCTCCCCGCGGCCGGACTCACCACGAGCATCCCTATGACGGCAACCTCACCTCTCCCGGATGGCTGGCGGCGGTTCCGCCGCGTGTTCCTGTGGACGCTGGCCGCGTTCACGCTGGTCTGGTCCTTGAAGGCCGGCGCGGATGAATCCGCCGCCGCGCCGCGTCTGGGGGCTCCGGCCCCGGCGGCTGCGGCCGCCCCCGATCCGGCCGCACAGGCGCCGCCGAGTCTTCCGGCCCCCGCCGTCATCGTGCCACCGGCCACCGTCACGACCTTTCCGGAGGCAGTTTGGAGCGTCACCATCGCCCCTCATGCCCTGCGGGAGGTCCGCATCAACGGACTCCGGTACGAGGACGTGTACGCCTCGATCCCCTATCGACGGGCGGAGTACCTGGCAAATCCGGGATACCGGCATGAGGCGGCACTCGAACTGATGTTCGGTCAGATGCGGCCGAAGACTGTCGTCAGCCGCTATGAACCCCGAGTCCTCCCCACGCCGGCGTTCTCCGTGTACCGCCCCTATCGGTACTCTCAGACGGAACTCAACGCGTTGTACTACCGGCCGTTGGGACTCCCCTATGCCTGGAACTTCCCCTTGCTGCCGTACTACCCGACCTATCCGGCCTACCCCCTGTTGTACTGAGACTCCCGCACGGGAAGTGAAGTTCGCGCTCCCGGATTCTGTGAACCCCCGGTCGTCGCAGCGGCGGCCGGGGGTTTTCGCGCGCGGAACGGCTGACGTCGGGAGCGACGGCGGAGTAGACTGCGGCGAGAAGCCTCGGTCCCCCACCTTCCCCCTTCCGCATGATGCCATGCCCGCCGCACGACTGATCGGTGCCGCCCTCCTCTTCCTCTGGCCGCTTCGATGCACTGCGAGCGAGGGCGCGGTTGTGTTCCACAACGGCGACCGGGTGGTGCTGATCGGCGGAACGCTCATCGAACGGGAGCAGCGCTACGGCTACTGGGAATATGCCCTCACAGTCGCCCACCCCGAACAGCAGATTTCCTTCCGCAATCTCGGATGGAGCGGCGACACCGTCTGGGCGGAGTCGCGAGGCATCTTCGATCCCCCGGAAAAGGGCTACGAGCGGCTGATCGAACAGGTGCGGGAGCTGCGGCCGACGGTGTTGATCCTGAACTACGGCAATAACGAGGCCTGGGACGGTCCGGCGGGGTTGGAACGGTTCATCGCCCAGTACCGCCGGCTGATGGGCGACCTGGCGGCCGTCACGTCGTCCCACGCTTCGACACCCGGGGGACCATCCGTGCGGGTAGTGCTGCTTGGTCCGCTGCCGATGGAAGTGGGCGTCGGTCCCCACGCCGATCCGTCGCAGTACAACGCCAACGTCCGGAGTTATTCCGCCGCGATCGCCCACCTGGCCCGAGAGACGGGAGCGGCGTTCGTGTCGCTGCTGGACTTGTCTGAAGCGGCTGCGGCCACCGGCGGCGACCCGTCGCGGCCGCTGACCGACAACGGCCTGCACCTCTCCGAAGAGGGCTACTGGCGGACGGCGAACATCCTCTGCCAGAAGTTGTGCGGTCGCACCGTTCCAGCCGATCGCCTCCCGCCGCGCTCGCCACCCTCCTCAGACCAGCATCGCAGCCATCTGGCCGCGTGGGAACTGCTGCAGAGCATCCGCCGGAAGAACGAGCTCTATTTTCATCGCTGGCGGCCGCAGAACGTCACGTACCTGTTTCTGTTCCGCAAGCACGAGCAGGGGCAGAACGCCGTCGAGATTCCTCAGTTCGATCCGTTGATCGCCTCGGAGGAGGCGCGGATTGCTGAACTCCGCCAGCCTCGCTAACCCTGGTGGTTCGTCACGGAGCGCGAGGACGAGAAGACGGTCGTTCGCGACTCTCCGCCGCAAGGCCGCCGGTCGAAGGCGGACTCCTCCGCGCACCACCGCCGCAGTGCATCCACGAGCACGGTATTCTCCTGCGGCTGACGGGGACTGATGCGGACGAATTCCGGCAGGCCGAACGAAGTGCAGTCCCGCACCAGAATGCGCTGCTCCCACAGGGCCGTACGCACCGCTGCCGCGGCACCCACCGGCAGCAGAAAAAACGGCGTCTCTGAAGCGACCGGGCGAAATCCCAATGCCGACAACTCGGTCAGGAGCTGGACTTTGGCGGCCGACAGCTTCTCCAGCGAGTGCCGGAGATGGTGCTCGTCGCGGAGAGCGGCCACGGCGGCCGCCTGAGCCGGTCCGCTGGCCGACCAGGGGGGCTGCACGCGCCTCAGCCGTTCCAGCCGCTCAGGGGCGCCCTGCACGCAGCCGATCCGCAGCCCTGCCAGCGCGTGCGCCTTCCCCAGCGACCGGACCACCAGCACGTTGCTCAGGCCGAGCGTAATGGCCGAGGCCGCGTGCGGCAGGAAATCCAGGTAGGCTTCGTCGACGACAAACAACGTCCGCGGGAAGGTTCCGGCCCAGTCCTTGAGGACCCCCAGGGGGAGTAGCGTCCCGGTCGGGTTGTTGGGCCGGCAGAGGAAACAGAGCCGCGGGGCAGTCTGTTCCAGGAGCCGGACCACCGTCTCCATCGGGAATCGAAACTGCTCCGCTGCGGTGGTGGAGCAGGGGGGGACGCGGGCTTCCCGCAGATGGGCAATGCGCCGGTATTCACCGTAGGTCGGCTGCGGGATGAGGACGACATCTCCCGGCCGGATGAAGGCCAGACCGATCAGCCACAGCAACTCGCTGCTGCCGTGGCCCACGAGCCACTCCTCCACGGACGTTCGATGATGCTCGGCGAGGGCATGTCGCAATGCCACGCAGTCCCGGTCGGGATAGCGGTCGATGGCCGTCTGCCGCAGGACCTCCAGCACGCTCGGTGCAGGACCGAAGGGATTCACGTTGGTGCTGAAGTCAATGACCTCGTCGGGTCTCCAGGCCCGCGCGGCCAGGTCCCGGTAATCGAGGCCGCCATGCGGAACATCCCGCGGGGAAGCCTCATCCCGGAGCAGTTCAAAGTTCATGGGACGCCTCCCTCCGGACCCACAGCACCAGCAGCAACGAGCAGAAGGCCGCCGCCAGCGGCGCCACCACCCACAGCAGACGGATGCCGCGGGAGATGTCTGCCGGGTCGGGCGGCCTTTGCCCGCCGCCGAGTCGATAACACCCCACCTTTTCCAGTTCGACGCCCAGGACTCCGGCCGCGGCGCTCATGGGATGACCGGCATTGGGACTGAGGGTGGCGCGACAGTCGCGGCGCCAGATGCGGACGGCCCGCCGCAGGTCTTCCCCCCAGAGCGCCCCCGCCGCGAGCACCAGGATCGCCGTCAGTCGCGCGGGGACGAAGTTCAGCACGTCGTCGACCCGCGCCGCCGCTTTCCCGAGCCACTCATGCCGTTCATCGTGGTAGCCCAGCATCGCATCGCAGGTGTTGGCAAAGCGGTAGAACAACACCGCCGGCAGCCCCCCTCCAGCGTAGTACAGCAAGGGAGCCACGAGAGAGTCGCTGGTGTTCTCCGCCAGCGACTCCACCGCGGCTGCGGCAGTCTGCGAGGGGCTGAGCGCCGCCGTGGGCCGGCTGACCAGGTGATAACCAACCAGTTGTCTCGCCGTGGTCAAATCGTTTTGGTCGAGCGCCGCCTGAACCAGTCGTCCGGCGCGAAACAAGCCGGAGGCTGACAGACACAGCCGCAGGACGACCGCCTCTCCCACCCACGCCCAGGCGCCGCACGTCCTCTGGAAGCCCCATGTCAGCAGCAGTCCCGCGGAGACGACCAGCCCGCCTCCGGCCGCCACCAGCCCCAGACCGGCCAGCAGCGGCCGCCAGCGCCCCACGGTGGGAGCGCAGCGGCTGAATGCGGCGATCCCGGATCCCATCCACGCCACCGGATGCAGTGGATTGGGTGGATCGCGCACCAGTCGATCGAGGAGCAGTGCCAGCCAGAGCGCCAGCACCCGGCCGTCCAGTTCTGGCATCAGCATGGCGCGCTCCCTCGGGGAGGCAGGTCGGCGACCAGCGGCACGACCATCGGCGAGTCGTAGACCGGGTGCCGGATCACGGTGACCGGTACGCCATACACCCGGCTGATGCGCTCCGCCGTCAGCACTTCCTCCGGAGTCCCGAGTGCCGCCAGTTCCTGCCGGGACAACAGTGCCAGCCGGTCGCCGTACAGCGCCGCCTGGTTGAGATCATGCAGGGTGAGCACGACGACCAGCCGTTTCACCGCGGCCATGTCGCGCACCAGCCGCAGGACATCCGCCTGGTATTTGAGGTCCAGCCCGGCGGTCGGCTCATCCAGCAGCAGGACGCGGGCCTGCTGCACCAGGGCACGGGCCAGGGCCATCCGCCGCCACTCGCCCCCGGAGAGTTCCGTGATGGGACGGTCGCGCAGCTCCACCAGTTCAGCCGCTTGCAGGGCCTCCTCGACAATCCGCCGATCGTTGGCGGCATACGGGAGCAGCCACCCCCGATGCGGTGCGCGTCCCAGCCACACGCTCTCTTCCACCGTCAGGGGCCAGTCGCGCCGCTCGGACTGCGGCATCAGGGCGATCTCCCGCGCCGCCTCCCGGAGTGAAAGCGTCCAGACGTCGCTCTCGAAGAGCAGGACCTGTCCCGCGTTCGGCCGGAGCAGCCGCCCCAGAGCGCGGAGCAGCGTCGTTTTACCAACGCCGTTGGGACCCGTCAGCACCAGGACTTCGCCGGCGCGGGCGGCCAGCGACAGTTCTTTCAACACTTGCCCCCGGCCGTAGCCGCACGTGAGACGCCGCACTTCGATGTGAGTGTTCATCAACCGCTCAGTTCCCCAGGCCGGGTTTTGAGGAGATACAGGAAGAACGGGCCGCCGAACAGTGCGGTCATCACTCCCACCGGGAGTTCCCCGGGCGCGACCACCGTGCGGGCGAGCGCATCCGCCGCCAGCAGCAACCAGGCGCCGAGAGCGGCGCTGGCGGGGATCACCGCCGCATGGCGCGCCCCGACCAGCAGCCGCGCCCCATGTGGCGCAATCAGGCCGATGAATCCGATGGTGCCCCCGGCGGAGACGGCCGCCGCCGTCGCCAGACTCGCCGCCGCGACCACGCTCAGCCGCAGGCCGTGCAAACTCAGCCCCAGCGAACGCGCCGCCTCCTCGCCGAACGTCAGTGCATCCAGCGCCCGGGAACAGAGTCCCAGCCCCAGCACCGCCACCAGCACCAGCCAGACCGTGGTATGCACGGCCGGCCAGCCGCGCCCGGCCAGACTCCCCATCAGCCAGCCCACGATGTTGACCAGTTTCTCCTCATGCAGAAACATCAACAGCGACACGACCGCGCCAAGGAAACTGCTCACCGCCACACCCGCCAACAGCAGCGACAGCGTCGGCGCCTGCCGCCCGACGGCGGCCAGGCCGTAGACGAACAGCACGGCCAGCAGCGCTCCGACAAAGGCCGCCAGAGTGACGGGCCCCAGCCCCGCCACCCCTCCTCCCCAGCCGGATATCATGGCCATCGTGGCCCCCAGGGCCGCGCCGCTGGAAGCCCCGATCACGAAGGGATCGGCCAGGGGATTGCGAAACAACCCTTGGTAGCCGGCCCCGGCAGCCCCCAGACCCATCCCCACGATGAGCGCCAGCAGCACCCGCGGCAGACGCAACTCCCACACGATGGCAACCTCCGTCGGATCGAGGCCGCTCCCGCCCCCCGCCAGCAGCACCTCCATCACGCGAGCGGGGGGAATGACGACGGGTCCGACGCCCACGCACACCGCTGCCGTCGCCGCGACGAGCACCATCAATACGGGAATCCACACCTGTGCCCGTTTCACGGCGATGCTCCCTGTTCCGGAGTCCCGTTGCTCCGCCCTGCCGCTTCCGGGGACTCAAATCGTTCCGGGGAGAGCTGTCGGGCGACCGTCTCTAAAGCGTCGATCAACCGCGGACCGCAGCGCGACACCAGATCTCCGTCCAGCACATAGACTCGGCCCGTCTGCACCGCACGCAGATTTTGCCACGCTGGCCGACGGAGCAGTTGCTCCCGATCGATGCGGAAGGTTCCCATCGACGGGGCGATGATTACGTCCGGATTACGCACCAGCAGTTCCTCTTCGCTGATCCGCAGATAAGGGGCGTCGGCTGCCGAGACGATGTTTTCTCCCCCGGCCAGCGCGATCAGTTCCCCCAGATATGACGCCGGCCCGGCGGCGGTCAGCGGGTCTTCCCACACTTGATAGAACACCTTCAGCCGCTGCTCTGGGGGCAGATCGCGGAGGCGGTCCTGAACACGCTCCACGCGTTGCTGCATCGACTCCATCAGCCGTTTTGCCTCCGACCCCCGCCCCAGCACCGCCCCCAGCAGTTCCAGTTCGGCATACAACTCGCGCAGCGATTCCGCCCCCAGCGCCAACACTGGCACGTGCAGCGGCTCCAGTTGCTCCATCGTGGGCCGGTGCAGCTCCCCTGCGCACAACACCAGATCGGGTCGTAATCCGAGCACCTGTTCCAGACTGATGGAGGAACTCGTGAACCCCCCCACCTTGGGGAGCTCCGCCGCCTCGGGAGGGTAATTGCAATAGGTGGTCACACCCACCAGCCGGTCTCCCGCGCCGAGAGCGAATACCAACTCGGTGTTCTTCGGCGCCAGGGAGACAATCCGTCGCGGCGGGGCGGGCAACGTCACCTCACGTCCCAGCCCATCCGTCACCGTCAAGGGAAATTGTTCCGCAACCGCCCGTGGACCGAGAGGGGGCGGTGGAACCGCGGAGGTTGAAGGTGAAGGAGCGCCCGCGCGGCCGCAGCCCGCCGCGCCTGCCAGCCACAGGCAGAGCCCGAGGAGAGGTATCGAATGCGAATGAGGGAACATCATGAGGGCAAAGGACGATGGGTATCGACGGGACTAAAACGCCGTCCGGAGGAATGGTCTTCCAGGGCGGCGGCCGCCTGCGCCACCGAGACCCCCAGCGATTTCAACTCCACCGCCACACCCGCCACCAGCAGATAGACGCACTCCGCCTGAGCGGACACGTCTTGATTGGCCCATCCAAGCAGGTCCCGGAACGTCCGCCCCAGCGGCGTCGACGGCACCACCCCTTGACCCACTTCTCCAGACACCACGATCACCGTCCCCGAACGGCGGCGGACCGCCGCCAGCAGGGCGTTCGTCTCCTCGCGCACGGCCTCCTCCGCCACCCCCTCGTCACAGGTCAGCAGCACGTTGCTCACCAGCAACGTGAGGCAGTCGATCAGGACCACGGGTGAACGGTCCGCACTCTCTCCCAACGCCCGTCCCACCTGCAACGGTGCTTCCAGCAGCCGCCAGGCGCCGGGGCGCGACTGCTGATGCCGCTCAATCCGCCGCCGCATCTCGGCGTCCCGGGCTTCCGCAGTGGCGACGAACAGCACATCCTTGCCGCCGAGCCGGTGCGCAAGTTCCTGCGCGAACCGGCTCTTCCCGCTGCGCGCCCCTCCCAGAATCAGAATCAGTCTGGCCATCTCAGCTCCGTTCCCTTCCGTTCCCCTCCGCCGGATTCCCACACGAACTGGCGAGTGCCCCCCCCACGTCGCCGGTCACCCACACCCGCCCCCCGCAGGGAGGAATCCACGCCGGCCAGGCCTCCACGGGGAGGCCGCGGAGCGTCCCGGCCAGGGCCGCGATCGGCCCGCCGTGGGTCACCGCCACGGTCAGACCGTCGGGCGGCAATGCCTCGAACCACTGCATCACGCGGTCGCGCAGCTCGAACGTCGTTTCGCCTCCCCCCGGGCGATAGTTCCCCGGATCGGTCAACATCCGCATCATTTCTGCGCCGTGCTCAGCATGGATTTGCTCCCAAGGTTGCAACTCCCAGGCGCCAAAGTCTCGTTCCTGGAGGAGTGCGCAGGAGACCGCTGCCAGGCCGCACTCCGCGCCGAGCGCCTCGGCAAGGCATCGCGTTCTCGCCAGGCCGCTGTGCACGATCCGCTGGAGCGGCAAGGCGGACAGTTCCGCCGCCAGTCGCCGGTGCTGTTCCTCGACCGACGGGGCCAGTTCCACGTCGGAACGCCCGTAGCACAGGCCGCTGTACCGCGCCGCCACGGTCCCATGCCGCACGAGAATAACGCCACGAGTGATGCTCATCTCGTCCCGACTCCGAGCGTCGCCGCTCCCCCCAGCAGTACCAGAAGCTGACTCACAAAACCTACACACCCCACACAATCGCCGGTGATTCCCCCCAGCCGCCGCTGGAACAGCTTCAGCAGCACCCCCACCCCCGCGCCGCACAGCGCCAGCGAGAGCAGGCACCGCTCCGGTTGAAACACCGCATACGGCGCAACAGCGGTCGCCAGCACCGTCAGGCAACCGATCAACTCCCCCCGGGAAAGCCCGCCAGCGAATCCCCGCGACAGGCTCTCCCGACCTTCCACGGGAGGCGCGGCCGACAGGGTGAGCACCAGCGTCCCGCGACCGATCGCCCCCGCCGCCACCAGCACCCCTCCCCATTCCCACCAGCGTTCCCATCCCGAGGATGTGACGCTGACATACATCGCCACGGCTTTCAGACCGATCCCGAAGACCAACCCCAACACGCCAAAGGCACCAACACGGCTGTCCTTGAGAATCCTCAAGACGTCGTCGCGCGTCCACCCACCGCCGAAGGCATCGCAACAGTCGGCCACCCCATCCTCATGGAGGCCGCCGGTCAACAGCACCTCCGCCAGGAGAGCGACCAGCACTGCCAGCCCGAGCGGCCACAGCAGGCCTGCCAGCCACAGGATGCCGACGGTCGCAACACCCAGTAAAGCTCCCACGACGGGAAAGTAGACCAGCGATCGCCGCCGGACTTCGGCAGAAGCAGGCCGGGTGGACCGGACCGGCAGCCGCGTCAGGAATGTGACCGCCACCAGAAACGCCTCCCCGGGCGCGCCCGGAGCCGCGGCATCGGCCGCTCCAGACGCACCCTCCGTCGCAGAGGCGGTCTCGCGCGGCTGAGAGAGGGGGTCCGCACCGCTCATGGTTCCACCTCTCTGCGGATGCCCAGGTCTGGAAAGGTCGCCATCTGGGTCAGCATGGCGGCAGCGGCATCGAGCAACGGCATCAACAGCAGCGCCCCGGTCCCCTCGCCCAGGCGCAGGTCCCAGTCCAAAAACGGCGCCAGACCCAGCCGCCGGAGCACCAGGGGATGACCCGGCTCCGCCGACTGGTGTGAGGCGATCATCGTCGCGGCAACCTCGGGAGAGAGGCATTGCGCAACCAGCGCCGCCGCACCGGAGATGTAACCATCGAGGACGACCGTCAGTTTCCGGCGATGAGCCTCCAGGTAAAAGCCCGCCATGGCGATGATCTCGAACCCCGCCACGGCGGCGATGCGGGCGACCGGCTCGTCCTCCTGACGCCGGGCGCGGTCGACAGCCGCCGCCACGATCCGCCGCTTGCGGGCCAGCGTTTCATCATCGGCGCCCGCCCCGCGCCCCACCGCCTGCGCCAGCGGCGCCTCCGCCAGCAACATCGCCAGACAGGCCGCGGGGGTCGAATTCCCGATCCCCATCTCTCCCGCGGCAACGACCTTCACTCCCGCCTCCGCCGCCTGCCGGGCCTCCTCTCGACCGATCGTCAACGCCTGTTCAAATTCCGCAGGCGTCATCGCCGGCTCCTCCGCCAGATTCCGCGTCCCGGGGCGCACCACCGCGCGGCGAAAGCGAATCGCCGGAGCCGGCTGCGAGCAGTCGGGGGGCCGGTTCGCCTCGGGCTCGGGTGTTCGCACGGAGCGCTCCTCCTCCGCGGTCAGTGCGCCGACGTCCACCAGGACCAGTTCCGTCCCCGTTGTGCGGGCCAGCACCGCCGACGCCGCCCCCCCCGCACGGATGTTGTCGATCATCCGTCTGGTGACAGCCGACGGCCACGCCGTCACTCCTGCTGCCGCCACCCCATGATCTGCCGCAAACACCACCAGCCGCCGCGGAGACGCCGCCGGCGTCAGCGTCCCCTGGATCGCGCACAGCCGCGCCGCCAGCTCCTCCAGCCGGCCGAGACTTCGTGGCGGCTTCGTCAGGTCGTCCAGCCGTCGCCAGATCGCCGCGGACGTCACGGAGGTGGTGGTCTCCTCGTGCATCAGAACTCGATCCCCCGCTGTGGCTTGACCCCCGACCGAAAGGGGTGTTTGACCAGCGTCATCTCCGTCACCAGGTCCGCCATCTCAAGCAGCGCTGCTTTGGCATTCCGGCCGGTCACGACCACGTGCAGCCGCTCGCGCTTCCGCGACAGTTCCCCCAGCACTTCATCCAGCGGAAGGTAGTCGTAACGCAGCACGATGTTGAGCTCGTCGAGAATCACCAGATCAAACGACGGATCCCGGAGCAATTGGCAGGCCTTGTCCCATCCGCGACGGGCGGCGGCAATGTCGCGCTGGCGGTCCTGCGTCTTCCAGGTAAACCCTTCGCCCAGCGTGTGCAGCTCAATCGGCAGGTCGAGCCGCGCGAGCAAGGCAGCTTCCCCCGTGGCGATCGCACCCTTGACGAACTGCACGATCCCCACCTTCATGCCGTGGCCGAGCGCCCGGACCGCCAGTCCCAGGGCGGCGGTGGTCTTCCCCTTCCCCGCTCCGGTATGCACGATCAGCAGTCCCTTCTCAATCGTCGCCGCCGCCATCTGTCGTTCATACAGTTCCTCACGGCGCTGCATCCTGGCCTTGTGAGCCGCATCATGGCCATCACTCATGCCGCCTCCTCCCCGCCCTGCGGGTTCCAGACGATCTGCTCCAAACGACTCAGGTCCAGCGCGGCCTCGACGGCGTCGGTCAAGCGATCGAGGGACCGCTCCACGCGCACCGACCAGCATTCTTCCCCCTCAGAGAGGCCGGAACATCCTTCATCCCCCGGAGGAATGACAGCGGCGTCCCGCCGAACCTGGTTCAGCCACGCGCGCCGAAAAGCGTCGTTCTCGAACAGACCATGCAGGTAACAGCCCCAGATGCGGCCGCTCGGCGACACGGCACCAACCGTCTCCCCCCTAACCATTCCCTCACCATCCAGTAATCTCAGCCACCCTGCGCCGCCGTGGCTGCGGCCATGATGAATCTCGTATCCCCGGAGCACCCGCCCCCGGCAACCCGGACAATGCGGATCGTGCTCCACCACTCCCTGGACCTGCCGCGTCACCTTGGCAGGGTCGAACGTTGTCTCGATCGGCAGCAGGCCCAGCCCCGGCAGGTCGCGGTGTGCGGACTCAACCCCGTCACGGTCCTGCAGGTGACGGCCGAGCATCTGATATCCCCCACACACACCCACCACCCCCCTTCCCTGGGCGGCCAGCCGCTCAATCGCCTCGGCCAGCCCCTCCTCCCGCAGCCACACCAGATCGGCCAGCGTGCTCTTGCTCCCCGGGAGGATGACAACGTGCGGGGAGCCCAGTTCCCCCCTCGTCCGCACAGACCGCAGCCTCACTCCCGGCTCGCGGCGGAGCGGGTCGAAATCGTCGAAGTTGGAGATCCGCGGCAGATGGATCACGGCGATCTCGAGAGCACCGCCAGCGTTCCTGACAGCCGCACCCGACTCGAGGGCCACGGCATCCTCCTCCGGCAAATCCAAATCCCGAATCCACGGGACGACGCCCAGGACCGGCACCTCTCCCCTCTCCTCCAGCATCCGCACGCCGTCCACGAACAGGGCGGGATCGCCCCGGAACTTGTTGATCACCAACCCCTGCACCAGCCGACGTTCCGCCGGCTCCAGGAGCCATAACGTCCCCAGCAACTGAGCAAAGATCCCCCCGCGGTCGATGTCTCCCACCAGCAACACGGGGGCGCCGGCATAACGGGCGACCGACATGTTGACGATCTCTTGCTCCCGCAGATTGAGCTCCACCGGACTCCCCGCACCTTCAATCACCACCAGTTCGAACCGGTTCCGCAGATCGTCCAGAGCCTGCGTCACCACCGGCCACAGCGCGTCGCGCGTCTGAGCGTAGTGGCGAGCGGATAATCGCTTCCACGGCCGCCCCTGCACGATGACTTGCGACTGCTGGTCCGCTTCCGGCTTCAGCAACACGGGATTCATGGCCGCCTCCGGAGCCACCCCCGCCGCCCACGCCTGCAAGGCCTGCGCGCGGCCGATCTCGGCGCCGTCGGCGCACACGGCTGCGTTGTTCGACATGTTCTGGGCCTTGAACGGGGCGACGCGCACCCCCCGCCGGGCGAACAGCCGGCACAAGGCCGCCACCAGCAGGCTCTTGCCCGCCGACGAACTGCTCCCCTGAATCATGAGCGCTCGTCCGTTCATCGGCCCCTCTCCCGATCAGGCTCCGGCAGCAGCATGGCTCTCACTCTCCCGCCGGGACCTGCCAAGGGCGGTCCCAGGCATCTTCAAACACCACCTCTGCCAGAGGGCGACGCTGCTCCCAGCCCACGGACTCCAGCAGCGGCCGCTCCTCAAAACGCACGGGATACCCCAGGCACAAATACGCCACCAGCAGCATCTCGGGAGGAAGGTTCAGAATTGCTTTCACCCGCTCCGGGTCGAGAATGCTGACCCAGCCCACCCCGATCCCTTCCGCCCGCGCGGCCAGCCAGAGGTTCTGGATCGCGCAACAGGTGCTGTACAGGTCGGTGTCGAGAATGGTGTTGCGACCGAGCACGTGTGGTCCCCCGCGGCGGCGATCGCAGGCCACCGCCAGATTCAACGGCGACTCCAGAATCCCTTCCAGCTTCAGCGCGTCATACAACTCACGACGCTCCCCCCGGTAATGCTCCGCCGCTCGACGGTTCTCCGCCAGAAAGGAGTCATAGACCTGCTCTCGAACCCTGCGGGAACGGACAATGATAAAGTTCCACGGCTGCATGAAACCAACGGAACCGGCATGATGCGCCGCGTTCAGAATCCGCGCCAGCACGGAATCCGAAACCGCATCCGGGCGGAACTCCCGCACGTCGCGCCGCTGATAAATGGCATCATAAACGTTCATAGCGCCGCCTGCATGAGCCTCACCGTTTCCCTCCCGATGGCCTCAGCGCCCGGGAGAAGGTTGCGGGGTCCGTTCGCGTGATGGGAATGTAGGGAGCCAGCGCCGGCGGCTGGCCGTAGACTTCCTCCACGGGAATCCACTGCTCCCGACCGCTCCGCCGATCAAGGACCAGCACCTTCCACGGCGCGCCTTCCGCCGGCGCATGCTCCACGATCGCATCCGAGGGGACCACTCTCCGGTCTCCGGCGGCGTCCATGATGGCCACATACTCCCGCTCCAGAAGGGTGACGTGCGGTTCCGAACCGCCGCAGCCGGCCAGCAGCACCAGACCGGCGATCGTCACCCATTTCAGATCAAGCTGAACAAGCATGAGAACTCTCCCTCTGTTGCCGACCGGCCCGGAGTCTTGAGCCCGTTTCCTGACCGGGACATGACCGATGTGAATCCCTAGGAATGCGGGTGAGCGGGGGGCTCACGCCCCCCACTCACCGGTTGTGAAAAAGGCTCTAGTGAACACCCTCCATATCGGACTCCAGTTTGTCCCTATTATCGAAGAGGACGTTACTCCCCAGTGGGCCGAACCAGCCGATGTTCAGATCACGCGGATTGCCCCCATAGAAGCTGCTGCCCGAACGAGTGCCGGACATCACGGCCGACGTCACCCGCCCGTCGCACCAGGCAATGTTGGCCGTCACGCCGCCGTGCCGAAAGTGGATCGACGGCAACGGGCGAAAGGGGGTCGCCGGTGCCAGAAGCGGATGGGGTCCGTTCACAAAATAAGGAGGCTCGATAAAGGCGTATTCGATGGCGAAGGACGCGGGATTGCCGCAGGTAAACGCCGTATCCGTGAAGGCCACCACACGACTGAGCGCATCGATCTCGCGCATCCGCGTGGAAACGATTCGCGACAGCGGGTCGGACCAGCCGTACTTATACCACGTCCCGCCGACGTAGTATTGGTTATAACCATAGCCACCGCTGCCGGATTCAAAGGCCCGCGTGCGTCCGTTGCAAACGTTGCTGAGAGTCTCCTCCGAGAAGTTCCCGAAACTGGGACAGTGCTTGAGTCCCTCGTGACTTTCGAAGAACCGGGAGAGGGGGCCGCGATGGGCGTCGAACGGCTGCGTCGGAGAACTCCGCGCCCCGAACCACCGCTGCAGATTGGTCGTATCGGCGGCCGGCGGCCAGTAACCCCCGTAACTCTCCGTGTACATATGACACGCCAGCACCAACTGCCGCAGATTGCTTTTGCATTGCGCGGAGCGGGCCGCCTCGCGCACCTGTTGAACCGCCGGCAGCAGCAGCGCCACGAGAATGGCGATGATGGCGATGACGACCAGCAGCTCAATCAGCGTGAATCCGCGCTGCCGCCAACGGTGACGAAGACGCGGCGACCGGGCGTCGCCTGCACAGTGGTGGGATGGATGTGAGCGAAAAACCGAAGCTGGCACGACAAGCTCCTCGTTGTCGGCGCGACGACGGGGCGGGGAGCCGCGCGCCGGGCGCAAGTGCACAGCGAAGAGTCGTCCGCAGCCGGGAGCGGGAGCGCAGCCTCAAACAGCGAAACCGACTCGCCAGCCCGATCAGAGCCAGGGGGCCGGCGGAACTGCCGTTCGATCGTCATCGCGCTCCGCCTCCAGCGGGCAGACCTCTTCGCGATTCCAACGTTGGGCAGGTCTTCTGGCTTCCGGATCATCCAATCCGCCGCGCCTTCCCAGGGAGGAGGCTCCCCAGTGGCATTGTGCGGCGGTCGTCCCCGGTTACAGCGGCGGGACCGCAACGGAGTTGCACCGTTTTCCCTATTCTTCCCTCGGACGACGAGTCCCAGGGACACCCAAGTCGGGGGCGAGTCTACGCGTCCCCCGCAGCAGAGTCAATCGTCCCTCGATGGCCGCGACTGACGACCCGACTTGAACAGCAGCAGCCAGCCCTGGCCGGCTGCAAATGACGGTGGAAGTCCCAAACAAAGCAGTTTCGATCCCGGCATCCGCGCAAGCGAGATCGCCGTCGCATCGCTTCCAGGCGGGAAGGCCGTTCCTGATGCGCGTGAGAGTGAGGGCTTTACGCCCCTCCTCCGCCACGCTGCCTGGGCGGGAGGATCCCCAGCGGGTCACAATCTGGAATGACCAAGTGCCCCCACAAGGACTCGAACCTTGGACCTACTGATTAAGAGTCAGTTGCTCTACCAACTGAGCTATAGGGGCGGCAATGTCGACAGGAGCTCACCGGTCCGGGAGAGTGGAACCGGACCGGCGGCAGGGAAGATTCCAGACTCATGGCGGTGCGCTCGCGTCCCGACGGGACTCGGACGCCGCTTCAGAATCAGGTCGAATCCGAGAACCCTCCGCCTCAGTCGCGTGGGAGACGATCCCACGTCACTCCCTTTCCATTCCGGGGCGAATTGTAAACCGGATCAACCGGGTGTCCAGCGTGGGGGAACATCGCTCATGGCGCTTGCCTGGTTCAGCAGGGGTGAAGACTCCCCTGTTCGCCGGCTGGCTTGCCAGCCGTGCCGGAAGTACACCCGCGAACAGCGCGCTCTCCAGAGCCGGCTTCATCTCAGGCGAGGTGGGGCGTGAGCCTCCCCGATCACCCGCGTACCGACAGCCTCCCTCGGTCATTTCCCGGGGTTGAAACTGGTCCCGTCCGATCCCTCGAAAGTCCGGGAGATGCTCCCCGCCTGCGTGGGCGCAGCAGCAGTGTCTCTCCAAGTTCGTGCGGGATGGCGAGCTGAAGAGTGGCGGATGAGCGGATCGAAGTCCGGCGAGGCTTCCGGACATCACCCCTCCGTCTGCCGAGTTCAGGAATTGGGCGCCGAGGAGAGGAACGGTGCGGGGGAGAAGAGTTCCCGGCTTCGCCGTGGTTCTCACTGAGCGAAGGACCGCCCCTGCGAAGTGACCAGTTCTCCGAGCGATTCGGCATCCGGGAAGTCGTTCCGGCTTCCCCCCGCCGGAACTTGAGCGAAGCGGCGGGGAAGCGCGGGTGGCACGTTGACCATCCGGCGGCATCGGAATAAACTGCGCTGTCGAAAGTCGTTACGACGAACCAGGCATCCTGCGACGGAGGCAGGGGGCCGCGCAAGTCCGACTTCGGGCGGGGAATGTTCGCGCAACGACTGAATTTCGGGAAGATTGGGATCGGCGGGGCGAATCAGGACTCTCGCGTACATGGAGGCCGTCCCCGCGGCTGGACCGGGTCCACAGACCCGCGCCGGGGTGTGTCTGCCCCCCCGCATGTGACCGCGTGGCGGAGTGCTTTCGTCCCCCAAGAGAACGGGAATCATGGACTTTTTTGATCGTCTGGGCGATTTCTTCAACGCCGTCACGGCCGGGATCGAACGGCTCATCCGGGCCCTGTTCGGTTCGTCCAATGAGCGGGAGATCCGCCGCATCGGCTTCGTCCGGGACAAGGAGGGTGTGGCCGGCGTGGTGCCGGGGTCCCTCCTCGATCGCATCAACCAGCTCGAACCGGAGATGGAGCGGTTGTCGGACGCGGAACTGAAGGAGACGGCGTCCCGGGTCCGCGCCCAGCTCGCCGACGGGAAAACCCTGGACGACGTCCTCCCACAGGTGTTTGCCGCCGCCCGCGAGGCGGGCAAGCGGTACCTCCAGATGCGGCACTACGACGTGCAGATGGTCGGCGGCGTCATCCTGCACAGCGGCAAGATCGCGGAGATGGTCACCGGCGAAGGGAAGACGCTGGTGGCGACTCTCCCCGCGGCGCTGAACGCGATGGCCGGGCACGTGCACGTCGTCACCGTCAACGACTACCTGGCGCGGCGGGACATGGAGTGGATGGCCCCCATCTACCTGGGCCTCGGGCTGCGCGTGGGGTGCATTCAGGCCGCGATGCATCCCGAAGAGCGCCAACCCGCCTACGCCTGCGACATCACCTACGGCACCAACAACGAGTTCGGCTTCGACTATCTCCGGGACAACATGAAGCCGACCAAAGCCCTGCAAGTCCAGGGGCCGCTCGATTACGCCATCGTCGACGAAATCGACAACATCCTCATCGACGAGGCCCGCACCCCGCTGATCATCTCCGGCCCGGCGCACGACGACATCGACCGCTACCCCCGGGCCGACGCCATCGCCCGGCAGCTCATCCGCGACGTCGACTTCGAGGTCAAGGAGAAGGAGCACACCTGCCACATGACCGAGCAGGGCATCCGCAAGGCGGAGCGACTGGCGGGGGTGGAGAGTTTCTACACCGCGGGCAACATGGAGTGGCCGCACCTGATCGACAACGCTCTCAAAGCCCACCACCTCTACAAGCGCGACGTCAACTACGTGGTGGAGATGGTCGACGGCGAGTTGAGCGTGGTGATCGTCGACGAGCACACCGGCCGCAAGATGTACGGCCGCCAGTGGAGCGACGGCCTGCACCAGGCGGTGGAATGCAAGGAGCGCGTCCCCATCAAGAAGGCCACGCAGACCCTCGCCACCATCACGCTGCAGAACTACTTCAAGTTGTACAAAAAGCTGTGCGGCATGACCGGCACGGCCATGACCGAGGCCAACGAGTTCTACAAGATCTACGGTCTGGACGTCGTCGCCGTCCCCACCAACCGCCCCTTGCGGCGGGTGAATTATCCGGACGTCATCTACCGCACCGAGGCCGAAAAGTGGAAAGCCGTGGTCGAGGAAATCCGGGAGGTGCACAAGACGGGCCGCCCGATCCTCGTGGGCACCGTCTCCATCGAGAAAAGCGAAAAGCTCTCGGCGATGCTCAAGAAATACGGCATCCCCCATAACGTCCTCAACGCCAAGTACCACGAGCGCGAGGCGGAGATTGTGGCCCAGGCCGGCCGCCGCGGAGCCGTCACCATTGCCACCAACATGGCCGGGCGCGGCACCGACATCATCCTCGGCGGCAACCCCGAACACATGGCCTGGGAGGAACTGAAACGGACCTATGCGTCGCGGCTCGACGTCCCCAAGGCGGTCTGGGACGCCAAGTCCGCGGAGATCGCCGAACGCGAAGGGATGAAGGCCGAGGGCCGCCAGGTCGCCGAACTGGGGGGGCTGCACGTCATCGGCACCGAGCGGCACGACGCCCGCCGCATCGACCTGCAGCTCCGCGGACGCAGCGGACGGCAGGGGGACCCCGGCTCCAGCCGCTTCTTCCTCTCCCTCGAAGACGACCTGATGCGGATCTTCGCCGGCGAAAAGGTCAAGGAGATGCTCACCTGGCTGGGGATGAAGGAGGGGGAGGCGATCGAAAGCCCGATGGTCACCCGCCAGATCGAAAAGGCCCAGAAGCGCGTCGAGGAGCGGCACTTCGAGAGCCGCAAAAACCTCCTCGAATACGACGAGGTGATGGATCACCAGCGCAAGGAGGTCTACCGCTACCGCCAGCGGATTCTCGACGGCGCCAACTGCCGCGACCTGATCCTGGACATGATCGACCGGCAGGTGGAGAAGGCCAGCCGCCAGTTCCTCTCCGAGGACTACCGCTGGGAGACGTGCGTCGCCTTTGCGTCGCTGCGGCTGGGGATTCAGGTTGAGGTCGACGACCTCCGCGGCATGGAGCAGGAGCAACTCGTCGAGTACCTGAAAGACGAAGCGGAGCGGCAGGCGGAGACGCTCATCGCCGAACAGATCGAGGAGAATCTCTCGGCCGACGCCGACCCGCGGGACTGGGCCTGGCAGGCCTTTGTTCACTGGGTCAACCGCCATTATGGCCTGAACCTCAGCCTCTCGGAGGTCCAGAAGATCGCCCGCGAAGGCGCGCCGGAGGAGGACATCAACCGCGACGGGTTGTTGCTCGAACTCCTGCGCCGCGCCCAGGAGTCCATCGCCCGCACCGACTTCTCCGACCTCGGTGTGATCCTGGCCGAACCGTTCCCGCGGCAGCAGTTGTGCGGCTTCCTCCGTCACCAGTTCGCCCTCGAACTGACGCCGGAGGAGTTTGTCGGCTGCGAGGATGTGGAGCAGGCGGCCGACGTGGTTCGACAGCGGGTCCGTGCCCTCTACCGGGAACGCGAAGTCCGGTTCCCGGTCGCCGTGGCCCTCACGCGGTTTCTGGGTCAACGGGGGCATGTCGACCGCGACGGCCTGTTGCGCTGGGCCAACGCCCGCTTCCAGGCCCATCTCACCGACGACGACCTCAAGGAGAAACAACGCGACCAGATCGCCCGCCTGCTGGAGGACCGCAGCCGCGAGTTCTTCCCTCAGGACGACGTGGAACACGTGGTCGAGAGTTACCTGGACCGCGCCTGGGGTGAGGAGAACGGTCACAATGGGGTGCATGACAACGCCGCGCTCCAGGAACTGATCCAGTTCGCCAATCGCGAGTTCGAGCAGTCTCTGAAGCTGGACGACATCCAGCCCCTCGACCGTGAACACGTCCGCCAGGCGGTGCTCCAGGCGTACGATCGCCGCTTCCGCCCCGAGTTCGGGCACGCGGAACGAATGCTCCTCCTGGATGTGCTCGATCACGCCTGGAAGGAGCACCTGTACTACATGGACCATCTGCGGCAGACGATCGGCCTGGCCGGCTACGCCCAGAAGGACCCGAAGGTGGAGTACAAGCGGGAGGGGATGAAAGCGTTTGAGGCGATGTGGGACGGGATCGCTGAGCGGGTCACCGCCGCCATTTTCCGACTGGAGACGGAGAGTCCCGATTTCGTCGGCTCGCTGTGGCAGATTTCCGAGGCGACGCATCAGGCCGCCGCCTCGGCCGTCGAGGAGTATCAGTCCGCTGGTCGCGGCGGCGACGGCGCCCGGCTGGAGCCGGGTCAGGAGGTCCCGGCGGTGGAGCCGATCCGCAACCGCGAAAAGAAGGTCCGTCCCAACGAACCGTGCCCCTGCGGGTCCGGAAAGAAGTACAAGCGCTGCTGCGGCGCCAACGCCTGAGGCCCCCCTCCCTCCTCCTCGTCGGCGGTCCTCCGCCGATGAGTGCGCCGCCGCAGTCCCGCTCCTGAGGAGCAGCTTCGGACCGCAGCCGAAGGAGGCCCGCAGCGCGATGCGCGGGGATCACGTCCCTTGCCTCCCGCGGTCGCAGCGCTAACCTTTACGACGTTCCGTCTTGCTGCACCGGGTCCGTCGTCCTCCCGCCGTCCGCCGTCCCCGCCATGCCGATCATCCAGTTCTTTTGCGCCAACCCGGTCAAGGTGAGCGTGGGCGTCATCCTGGCGGTGCTGTTCGGCTTTCTGGCGTTGTGGGCGACGCCGGTTCAACTCACCCCCGATACCACTGAACCGGAGGTGGTCGTCGACACGCGGTGGCCCGGGGCCAGCGCCCTGGAGGTCGAGCGGGAGATCGTCGACGAGCAGGAGGACCAGCTCAAGTCGGTGGAGGGGATGCTCGAAATGAAGAGCACCAGCTCCGACTCGACCGGCTCCATCACGCTCAAGTTTCCGGTGGGGACCGTGCTGGAGGATGCCAAGGCATTGGTGCGGGACAAGCTGAATCAGGTGCCGCAGTATCCGGTCGACGCCAAGCTCCCCACCATCAGTGAAGGGGCGCAGAACGTCGAGTACATCGCCTGGATCATGCTGCAGCCGCTCCCCCCCACCTGCGAGGAACTGGCGGGGTTTGTGCGGGAACATCCGCGGCTGGAGCGGCATTTGGCCCGCTATCTCGAAGCGGGGGAAGCGCCCGAACTGGCGGTGCTGGTGAAGCTCGCCCGCCAGGAACCGGAACTGAACGAGCTGTTGCAGGCGTTGCCGGACCCGACGCGGCTGCGGAAATTTGCGGAGGACGTGATCGAGGCCCGGTTTGAGCGGGTGCCGGGGGTCTCCAACAGCAACGTGCTGGGGGGCCGCGAGGAGGAATTCCGCGTGGTGGTCGATCCGCTGAAGCTGGCGGCGCACCAGGTGACGATCATGGACCTGCGGAGGGCGCTGCAGGGACAGAACCAGAACACATCCGCCGGGGACATCCAGGAGGGGAAGAACCGCAACGTCATCCGGACCGTGGGACAGTTCGATTCGCCGGAGAAGGTGGCCGAGACGATCGTCGCCATCCGCGACAACGCGCCGGTGCGCGTGCGGGACGTGGCCGACGTCACGCTGGACTTCAAGAAGGCCGACGGCGTGGTGCGGCAAAAGGGAGTGGCCACGCTGGCCATCAACTGCCAGCAATCGCCCGGCACCAACGTGTTGCAGATCATGGGGCCGCCGCGCGAGGAACTCGATCTCAACCGCGACGGCGTCCTCACCGAACTGGAACTGTCCGAGTGCAAGAAACGCTACGGCGACTGCCTGCGGATCGCGATTGAGGAACTGAATCTGGGGGTGCTGCGGCAGCGGGGGCTGCGGCTCCAGCAGGTGTACGACCAGACGGAGTACATCTATTCGGCGGTGGACCTGGTGCAGAGCAACATCTATGTCGGCGGCGCGCTGGCGATCGCCGTGCTGCTGCTGTTTCTCCGCAGTCCGCGGAGCGTGCTGATCATCGGGCTGTCGATCCCGGTGAGCGTGATCGCCTCGTTTCTGTTCATCCGCGGGTTCGGACGAAGCATCAACGTCATCAGCCTGGCGGGGATGGCGTTTGCCGTGGGCATGGTGGTGGACAACTCGATCGTGGTGCTGGAGAACATCTACCGGCGGTATCAAGGGGGGGAAACGCCCGTCACGGCGTCCGTACGGGGGGCCACGGAGGTGTGGGGGGCGGTGGTCGCCTCCACGCTGACGACCCTGGCGGTGTTCATCCCGGTGATCTTCGTGCAGGGACAGGCAGGGCAGCTCTTCCGCGACATCGCCATCGCCATCAGCACGGCGGTGGGACTGTCGCTGATCGTCTCGATCACGGTGATCCCGACGGCTGCGATGCGGATTCTGAGGCCTCACAGCGGCGGGTTTGAGGAGACCGGCAAAGGTCCGGCGGCCTGGCTGGTCCATCGCTTTGCCGACGGCATGGACTGGCTGTTGCGGATTCCGGGGGGATTTCTGCTGCGGCTCGTGATTGTGCTCGGCTTCGTGGTCGGTTCGCTCGGCGGCGCGTGGGTGCTGATGCCGAAGACGGAATACCTGCCGGAAGGGAACCGGAATCTGGTGTTCGCCATGCTGCTGCCTCCGCCGGGATACAGCCTCGATCAGATGATTCACATCGGGGAACGGGTGGAGACGCAAGTGGCGAAATACTGGGAGGCGGAGCCGGGATCGCCGGAAGAGGCCGCGCTCGATGCGCCGCGGATCGAGCAGTTCTTCTTTGTGGCCCGCGGGCGGATGCTGTTCATGGGGGCGCGCTGTGCCGATGCGCTGCGGGCGGGGGAGTTGGTGCCGGTGCTGCAACGGGCGGCGATCCAGATTCCCGGCATCATCCCGATCGTCGCCCAGTCCAGTCTGTTCCAGAGCGGACTGAGCGGCGGACGGGCGGTGGATATCGAGATCATCGGCCCGGACATCCAGCGGTTGAACCAGATCGGCCAGCAGATTTTCTTCTCGGCGCTCAAGCACTTTCCGGCCGAGCAGGGGCATCAGGTGCGGCCGGTCTCGAATCTGGAATCGACGAATCCCGAATTCCACGTCGTGCCGCGGCCGGTGGAGGCGGCCGACTTGCAGATGACTGCCGCGGAACTGGGTTACACGGTGGATGCCCTGGTGGACGGCGCCTATGCCGGCGACTACTGGCACAACGGGCGGAAGATCGATCTGGTCATCTACGGCGCCGATGAATTCGCCCAGCGCACCCAGGACATCGCGCAGCTCCCGATCGCCACGCCGGCGGGGGTGGTGGTGAATCTGGGAGACATCGCCGAGGTGAATCCGACCGGCGGGCCGGAGGTGGTCAACCACGTGGAGCGTCAGCGGGCGTTCACGATCCAGCTCAAACCGGCGCCCGGGATGCCGCTGGAGACCGCCATCGACATCGTCGATCGGGAGATTCGGCGGCCGATCCTGGAATCGCCCCTGGCGGAGGGGGGGCTGTACAACATCCGCCTGGCCGGGACTTCCGACAAGCTCGAGGACGCCAAGCGTTCCATGCAGGGGAATCTGCTGCTGGCGGCCGTCATCACCTATCTGCTGATGGCCGGCCTGTTCGAGTCCTTCTTCTATCCCACGATCATCATGACCAGCGTGGCGCTGGGGCTGGTGGGGGGCTTTGACGGCCTGGCCGTGCTGAACCTGTTTGTTTCCCAGCCGCTCGACGTGTTGACGATGCTCGGGTTCGTGATCCTGATCGGCACGGTGGTGAACAACGCCATTCTGATTGTGCACCAGGCGTTGCAGAACATGCAGGTGGAGGGGATGCCGCCCCGGGCGGCGATCGTCGCCAGCGTGCGAACCCGCGTGCGGCCGATCTTCATGACGACCCTCACCACCGTGCTGGGGATGGCGCCGCTGGTGATTCCGCTTCCCGAATGGCACAATGGGAGCCTGCGGTGGACGCCCGGCGCCGGCAGCGAACTCTACCGGGGGCTGGGGAGCGTCGTTCTGGGAGGGCTGATTGTCTCCACGGTGTTTACGCTGGTGCTGATTCCGGTGGCGTTCAGTCTGGCGCTGGAGATTCAGACCTTCCTGTGGAATGCGTTCGCCAAGGCCCGGCCGGTTGTCGCCACTCCGCCCGCGCCCCCTCACGACGTGGCCACATCGAAGGCGTCGTGATGCCGGCGCTGCCGACTCTCGCGACCCTGGGGAAGCACACGCTCATGCACTTGCAAACGTCCGGCCGCAGCTTGTGGATGGTCCTGGCGGGAGTGTGGAGTGCAGGCATGGCGTGGGGGGCCGACTCCGCTGCGCCACCGCCCCCTGCTCCCATCTGGCCGCTGGTCTTCGCGGATGATTTCGAGGGGAGCCTGGCACCGTGGGAATCCCCCGATCCCTCCGCATTTCGGATCACGGCGGCGGACGGCGGCCGCGTGCTTGACCAGTTCCGCCAGAGCCGCGTGCTGACGCCGGTGCGCTCGCCGTTCAATCGGGCGGTCGTTCGCAACGTGGTGGTGGGGTCGTTTCAGATGGACGTGCGGCTGAAGTCCACCGCCCGGGATTATCCCCACCGCAGCCTGTGTCTGTTTTTCGGTTATCAGGACCCGGCCCACCTGTACTACGTCCACTTGGGCCAGCAGACCGACGACCACGCCAATCAGGTCTTCATCGTCAACGGCGCCCCGCGGGTGAAGATTTCCACGCAGACGACCCCCGGCACGCCCTGGGACGATCAGTGGCACCGGGCGCGGATCATCCGCGACGTGGCCAGCGGCCGCATCGACGTCTACTTTGACGACCTCCAGACGCCGGCGATGACGGCGGTCGATCGGACGTTCACCTTCGGCCGGGTGGGGGTGGGCTCGTTCGACGACACCGGCTGGTTCGACGACTTCACCCTGCACGGGGAGCTGGTCTCCACCCCTCCCGGGGCGATCGTGCCGTAGCTCCGCCTCTCCCCGACGACGGGGGGCGGCTCAGTTCCGCAACACGCGCCGGAACACAGCCGCAGCCGCCACCGCCAGCAACCCGTTCCCGACCCACATCGCCCAATGCGGGTCGACGCGGCCGTTCTTCGCCTGCACCATCAGCGACAACACCAGCGGGTAATAGACGGTGATGATCGGGACGAAACAGACCAGGAAGCTGGTGAGGAACTGCGACTTGGCCATCAGGACGGCGAACGGTCCCCCCAGCAGCGTGAAGAAAAAGCAACTGCACGCCAGGGCAAAGCGGCTTTGGATTTCCGTTTCCAGCCGTCGCACGCGGCGGCTGGCTTCCACCACGCGCCCCAGGGGCTGGTGACGTCCCTCCCCCAGCAGCCGGAAGTCCCCCGTCGTCAGCGCCATGGCCGTGACGACGGCGTCGCGCTCCAGGAGTTCTGCGCGATCCTGCCGTACCTGGGCCATTTCCTGACGGATGGCCTGAATGGGCAGGTGCCGCGCCAGGGGCCGCTTTTCCTCACGGTTGAGGGCAATCGAGGTGGTATGTTCGCCGACGAGGTACATCTCGACCTTGGGCGGGGCGTCGACGAAGGCGTCCCGGAGCGTGACGATCGCCCGCTGTTCGAGGAGGTCGAGATGAATCTCGGCCGCCTGGGCCTGGATGGTGCGGATCGTGCCGTCCTTCTGGCGATGCCGGATCACGGGATGGATCAGCCGCCGCCCCTGCACCTCGCGCACCGTGACATCGATGCCGCGCTTCAGATCGATGTACTGATGGTCCGTGCGCAGCCGGTCCAGGATCACGTCCTCCATGGCGGTGACGATCCGGCGTTCAATGTTCGCCATGGCCCAGGGGATCACTTGATCGGTCAACAGCAGCGAGGCCGCGCTCAGCACGGCGCCGAGGAACACCGCCGGCCACAGCAGCGACGTGACGCTGATCCCCGCCGCCTTGGCCGCCACCACTTCCTGGTCCCCGGCGATGCGGCCGTACACCACGCACACCGTCAGCAGCATGGCCGCCGGGATGGTGAAGGGCAACATGCTGGGAACGATGAAGGGGAGCACCTCCAGAATCTGCATCGGCCCCAGACCCTGCTCGGTCGCGTTCTGGACCACCCCCACGACGATCAGCAGGACCGTCAGGCAGCTCACCACAAAGGCGAACGTCCGCAGCAGCTCCGCAAAGATGTACCGCTGCAACAGGGGAATCTGCCACGACATGACGAGCTTTCGCGCGACACCGGTCGGTTACGAGCAACGCCGGACTCCCCGACTCCTCCGCTCCTCACGCTCGGCGGTTTACCGGACGACCTGCACGGCATCGGGAACCCGCGTGACGAACTTCCGCTCGTCGCTGCTGATCCCCAGTTCCTTGGGGACGAAATGGCCGTCGAAGCTGACCGCGATGCGGCCGTCCGCCGGACGGTCCCGCGGCTCCCACGAGATGCGCAGCTTGTAGCGCCCCTGCTCCACGGCGAAGTCGGCCGTCAACGGCTCCGGATCGCTTCCGGGCACCTGCAACTCGGCGAGCGCCCGCGGTTGGCGGAACTGCGCCGGCGCCCCCCACGGACCGCTCAGCACCACGCTGGAGCGGTCGGCCAGGAACTTCCGCGGCACCGTCAACGTCAGTCCCGCACTGGTGATCCAGCCATCCTTGGTCCCGCCAGCCACCTCGACCCGCAGGGGATAAACCCGAATGTCGTCGGGCGCGAGGGCCACCAGACGCCGCGTATCCTTGCTGGGACCGATTTCCGCCGGCACAAAGTAGTCGTCGAACCGGAAGCGGATCACGCCCGCCGCTTCGCTCTCCCGCGCGGGACACCGGATGGTCAACTCGTACCGCCCGCTGAGGAGCTTCAGTTCCGCCGGCAGCGGCTCGGGGTCCTCGCCGGGGAGGTGCAGGTGGGCCGTGACGCCCGGTGTCTTCTTCTTCGACTGATCCCAGGGGATTTGAGGCCACCTCCCTTGCAGCACCACCCGCGAGATGCGGCGCAACGTTCCCGGGGGAATCGTCAACGACAACTCGGACGGAGTGATCCATCCCCCTTCGTCGCCAGAGAGGCGGATGCAGTCCCGTGCGTAGACGGCAAACTCGCGCCCCAGTTTGCGAAAGCGGGTCAGCTCGTGAAAGTGCTCCTCGCAGTAGGCCCGCAGGTGCGGCCGAATGGCCAGCATCGCCTTGTCGAACGGATACGTCAGCGTGGCGCCAATGTCCGAGGTGGTCACGACGACGAAGTCGGCGTCCGCGGCATAGCGGAGCATCTCCTCCTGCGTGACGTCGAAGATGCGCCCGCCGCCGTTGACCGCCCCCAGCAGCGCTCCTCGCCGCTCATAGCCAAAGACGTTCAGGACGCCGTGATTGATGAAGTCGTACACGCCGTCCAGCACGATCCGCGGTGCGCGATAGCGGGCGTCCCACTCCCGGTGTTCGAGGGCGTAATCCACCATCGCCGTCGCCGCTGCGACCACCGACTCGTTCTCTTTCCGCTCCAGACTCATCGGCGTGCGGGTGACAAATTGCCGCAGGTGATGGTCCAGCCCGGCCAGCAGCGTGACCGCCGCCAGGACCCACCCCGTGCGGGTGATGATTTCCGGGCGGGTGCGGAGTCGCTGCTGACACCGCATCACCCACACCATGGCCAGGAGAATCAGCGGCGTGACGACAATCGCCCCCACCACGCCTGACTTGGCCTCGTCCAGTGACAGGATCAAAATCGGCACGATGATGCTCGCCAGCAGGTATCGTCCTGCCGTCCCCAGGTGCAGCGGGGGACCGATTTCCCCCGGAGCGCGCCTCCGCCCCCGGAAGGACTGCACGGTCCACACCAGCAGCACGAGCCCCAGCAACACCCCCGCCGTCCAGCCGATGTGCCCGCGGAGGATCGACTTGGGATAGAACGCCAGGTGGTCGAAGGCCGTGGTCAGGCCATCCACCTGGGCCCGAATGGACTTCTCCGGACCCGTCACGTGTCCCACCACGTAATACCGCCGGATCGCCTCGCGATGGGCATAGAGGACCGGCAGCACCATCCCGGCCATCACGCTGCCGCACAGGAACAGGCACCACACTTCCCGGCGGATGTCGCTGCGATCAGCACCGTGCTTCCAGCGCCACAGCCACTTCACCGCCAGCACCGTGAGCATCACCAGCAGAATGCCCCCGAAATAGGCCGCCACGATGAATCGGGACCAGATCAGGATGCTGGCCGCGACGCCGACGAGCAGCGACCATCGCCAGTCGCGGAAAGGTCCCGACCGCAGCAGCACGCAGGCGACGATGCCAAACAGGCAGAACGAGGCGAAGTCAAGCCGGAAGTCGTACAGCCCCCCTGCCACGGCGAACGGGAACAGAGCCGAGGTCAACAGCCCCAGGCCCATCAACGCCAGGTTCCACCGTTCGGTGGCCCAGCGGAGCGTCAGCACCAGGGCGATCTGCAGGGCCAGAAAGTGCAGAAAGTTCACCAGCAGGGCCGTCGTCCGTGAGACGCCCAGGACGAGATACAGCAAGCTCGCTTCAGCCTGGACCAGCGCCATCCCCTGGGGCCGACGCGACAGCCATCCGTCGCTCAGTTCCTTCCACAAGCCCTGCACCGCCCCGTTCGAAAGCATCGAATCGTGCGCGACGAACGAATCGTACAGGTAGTGCAACTGGTCGTGCCGCGGCGGGTACGACCAGACCACCTCGCGCTGCAGGAACTGATAGAACAGGCCGAAGTCCAGCAGGAACCACAGGCCCAGGAGCAGCCACGGCCAGCGGGCTGTTCCGGGACGGGTGTTGGCGGGCGCCGCCGACTCCGGGGGACTTGCACCTTCCATGACGCTCCCTCCCGTGGGATGTGCGATCAACAGGCGATTCCGCCGGCCTCGGTCGGCCGGCGGGGGGTCGCCGGGCCTCGATGCCTCCCGGACAAAGCGCTCGTCGCCGCACGGGCTGTACGCGGGCCGCCGGCGGGCTTCAGGCGCTCTTCGCCAGTGGAATCGTCTGCCACTCGCGGAAGGCCGTGATGAACTGCTGCACCGCCTCGTCGGTCTTGGGGTGCGCGCACATCTGCGGGAAGAACTTGGGGGGCACGGTGATGATGTCCGCCCCCGCTTGCAGGGCTTCGTTGATGTCGGCGATGTGCCGGATGCTCCCGATGATGATCTCGCTCGGGAAATCCCACTCGCGGAAGGTCGCCCGGGTCTGCCGGACGACGTGGCCGGCATCGTAGCCCAGGTCGCGGATGCGGCCCCAGAACAGGCTCACGAAGTTCGCCCCCGCCCGCGCGGCCATCACCGCCTGGTTGTAGGACATGCAACAGGTGCAGTTCACCGGAATGCCGCGTTTGCGCAGCTCGGCGATCACCCGCAGCTCCTCCCACCCGATCGGCACCTTGATGTTCAGGTTCGGATAGTGGCCGAAGTGCTGCATGAACTCCTCGGCCTGCGGCAGCATCTCGTCCGGATCGGCCGTGAACACCTCCACGCTGAGCGGCACGTCACAGTTGTATCGCCGCAACAGAGCGATCATGTCGTTGATGTGCTCGCGGTAATCGCGGCGCTGCTCTTTGGAGAGAATGGCCGGGTTGGTGGTCACCCCGCAGGGAAAGCCGCGGCGGAGGCAGGCCTCCAGTTCCTCCAGATTGGCCGTATCGACGAACAGCTTCATGAAACTTCTCCGTGGGGGCTGAGGGGTATCGGGATTCGGGGTGAGGGTGATGACTTCCGCGATCGGAGTCGGGGACGGTTTATGCACAACGCCGATGCGTCTCCGGACGGTAGATCGGCCCCTGAAACAGCTTCATCCGCCGATCCCACAGTGCGGACATGTGCAGAATCCATGCGGCTGCCTCGGACAGGTTCGCCGCCAGCGCGTCCGGGCAGCATTTCTCCCGGCCGCTGTAGGGCGTCTCCACGAGGATGGAGCGGCATCGGGCGGCCTGCCCGGCCCGTATGTCGCTCCAGCGGTCTCCCACCAGGTAGCCGCGAGACAGGTCCAGCGGCCAGCGCTCCGCCGCGGCCAGCAACATGCCTGGCTTGGGCTTGCGGCACTCGCAGTTGTCCGGGCCGTCGTGATAGCAGACCATCACCCCCAGCAGCGGCAATGTCGCCAGCAGGTGTGCGTGAATTTCCTCCACCCGCTCGCGCGTCTGGACGCCGCGGGCCACATCTGGTTGATTCGTGACCACCACCAGGGCGAAACCGGCCTGGGCGAGTTGGTTCAGGGCGTCCGGGACTCCGGGAAGCAGTTCCAGTTCCGCCACCGACTCCGGCGGGTGCGTGACCCCCTCGCGAATCGTCGTGCGATTCAGCACGCCGTCCCGATCGAGAAACACCACTGGACTGAGCACCCCCATCCGCACTCCCTCAAGCGGCCTTCTTCAGCCGCGGGTACAGGGTTTCACGCTCCCACGTGGTCACCGCGGCCTTGATCGCCGGATGCGAGACGATCAGATGCCACACCACGCCCTGGAAGGCTTCTGCCAGCGGCGTGACCAGTTCTGCGTCCACTGTGGGGACGATCACGCAGGCATCGGCCACCTGCGCGGTGTATCCGCCGTTGCGCCCGACGATCCCGCAGATGGAGGCGCCCACCTCCCGCGCGTATTGCAACGCCCGGACCAGATTCGGACTGATGTTCTTCTCCAGGTCCCCGCCGCCGACCGACAGGACGCAGATCAGGTCCCGCTCCTCCAGCCGGCTCACGCGCAGCCACTCAACGAACACCGACTCCCAGCCGTCATCGTTGGTGCGGGCGGTCAACTCCGACACGTTGTCCGTCGGGGCGTATGCCTGAATCTTGGCGATCTTGCGGAAGTCGTTGACGGCATGGGACGCATTGGCCGCGCTCCCCCCCACGCCCAGCAGAAACAGCCGGCCGCCCTGATCCCGCGTCCGGACGAACAGCTCCACCATCCGTTCGACTGCGGCGTGATCGATCTGGTCGAGAACCTGAGCGACCTTGGCGATAAAGTCCTGGGTGAACGACGACATCTCGAATCCTTTCGAGGGCGTTCAGGGAGATCGAGGGTATTCGCGGAGAACGGGGCCGGCCATCCTCCTGATGGTCCGGCGGTGGACGCAGGAACGCTCCCCATCAACCGCACCGCGGTGTTGGCGGGGAGCATGAGCAGACAGGCTCCGAACCAGCCGGTCCGGAAAGGGGGGGCAACGTACGAACGAGGGCCAAACGTGTCAAGACCGGCTTCGGTGCTGACTCTGGAGCTTTGGGACTCTGGGGTGACTGGGCGGTTTTGTGGACCGCGGTTTCACGTTTCGCCCCGTGAGCCGGCTCGGAGCTTACGGCTCGGCGCTGTGGCGCTGCGCCATCCCCCCTCTCGGGTGCGGAGCGGGAGAACTCGAACTCTCCCGAACCCGCTGCCCCCCCTCTGGGCGGGGTGGCGCGGCGGTACGTTTGACGTCCGGAGACGCCCCGCATCCAATGGTGAAGCGTTCCGGGCCGGCGCGAGGCATGAAGAGGCGGAGGAGGACGCGGATCGCACAGCGGCGCCAGACGCAACACACCACAGACTCAACCTGACAACCGGGAGCAACTCCGTGGCGCTTGATCCTCTGGTGCTCCTCGGCATCGGCATTGCGACCGTGCTGGGGCTGATTCTGGTGCTGCGGGTGAATGCGTTCCTGGCGCTCATCACGGCGGCCATGGTGGTGAGCCTGCTCTCACCGGGGGAGACGGCCGCCAAGATCAGCCGCGTCGCGGAGGCCTTTGGCACGTCGGCCGGCCGCATCGCCGTGGTCATCGCCCTGGCGGCGATCATTGGCGAGTGCATGATGCTCAGTGGGGCCGCGGATCGGATCGTCCAGGCCTTTTTGACCCTGCTGGGGGAAAAACGCGCTTCCTGGGCGCTGATGTCCAGCGGCTATGTGCTGGCCATTCCGGTCTTTTTCGACACCGTGTTCTATCTGCTCGTGCCGCTGGCGCGATCGCTCTACCGCCGCACGGGGAGGAACTATCTGCTGTCGATCCTGGCGATTGCAGCCGGGGGGGCAGTAACGCACACGCTGGTGCCTCCGACTCCCGGACCGCTGCTGATGGCAGCCAATTTGAGCATCGACCTGGGGCTGATGATCCTGGTGGGAGCCGTGGTGGCCCTGCCGGCCGCGGTGGCGGGCTTGTTTTTCAGCCGCATTCTGGATGCACGGCTCAACATCCCCTATCGGGAGCTTCGCGGAGGGAGCGGCGAAGCGACGCTGCCCCTGGCGCTGCCTCCCCTGTGGCTGTCGCTCGTTCCGGTGTTTCTGCCGGTGGTGATGATCTCCGCCAACACGGCGCTGTCGACGCTGGCTGATAACGAGGGGGCAGCCCTGCTCCGGGAAGGAGACCTCCGCGACTGGGAGGCCCTGCGGACGCAGTTGCGGGCGGCGTCTCCGGAGGAGGCCTCGCCCGCCGGACGGTTACGGAAGCTCCTCTCACCGCGGGTCAACTCGTGGCTGGAGGGAGCGCGGCCGCCCGAACCAGCGGAGCAGCAGGCCCTGCTCGAAGAACTCAACGCCTTGCTGGCGACCAACGACGTCAGCCGGCTCCTGGCCGCCCACGGGCGTCCGGATTCCACTGAGAAGCACCACTGGTTGTACGCCGACGCCGCGTGGGAGCCGGTGATCCAGCCGACCTGGAAGCTCAACGCCGCGCTCCGCGGGGCCGCACCCGACTCAGTGGAGGCGGAGCGGTTGCGTCGTCAGGTGTTGCTCAATGGGCTGCTCGCGAAAAATCGCGAGGGGTTCAAGCGGCACGAACGAGAGCGGTTCAATCGGCTGGCGCTGGAAGCGGCCTTTCCCGGCGTGATTGCGCTTCACACGTTTGAGACTCCGTTGCGGCGCTGGGCCGGCGTCTCCGCCCTGCTGGGAGACGCCAACTTCTCGCTGTTCCTCTCGGCGGTCGTGGCGATGGCTCTCTTGTGGCGGCAGAAGCGCCCCACGCTGGGAGAGATGGAACGGATGGTGGAACAGGCGCTGATGAGCGCCGGGGTGATCATTCTCATCACAGCGGGGGGGGGCGCCTTTGGCGAGATGCTCAAAGTGGCGAACATCGGCCCGCGGATCGAAAGCCTGTTCGAGTCCGATGTTGGCGCCTCCGCCGGCATTTCCTACCTGCTGTTGGGCTTTGGGATCGCAGCCGTCCTGAAAGTAGCGCAGGGGTCCAGCACGGTGGCGATGATCACCGCCTCCGGCATGATGGCGGCGATGATCAGCTCCCCGGAGCAGTTGGGATTCAACGTCGTCTATCTGGCGACGGCGATCGGCGGCGGGTCGCTGCTCGGTTCGTGGATGAACGACAGCGGGTTCTGGATCTTCGCCAAGATGGGGGGACTGACGGAGACCGAGGGGCTGAAGACCTGGACGGTGATGCTGGTGGTGCTGAGCGCAGTGAGCCTGGGGATGTCCCTCTTGCTGGCGACGGTGCTGCCGCTCACCTCGGTGGGTTGAGGCGCTTCGAGAGGGAGAGGTCAGTCCCCGGAGTCTGCCGGCTGGCACTGGCAACTGCCACTCGCCGCGGAATCCGTGCGCTCTGGCGAAACGGCCCCCGGTCGGCGGAGTCCCCCTCACCGTCACCGCACCATGCGATACTTGGAGCGGCTGAAGTCCTCGTCGGCGAGCTGGACCTCCGGCTGAATCTCTAGTTGTGAGTAGGCGTAGGCCTCCACCAGCGTGAGTTCATCGAGCTCCTCGGGAGCCACGTCGTCCGGTCCCCAGGTGTAGTTGCGGATGCAGATCGGCAGAGACAGCTCCTTGTCGATGTAGAAGGCCGACTTGCGATACACCGGGCTGCGCTGTGGGGACTCATACACGCTGATGAACAGGTAGCAGGGGCGACCGTCGTAGACCTGCTGGTCGTGCAGTTCACATTCGACCCCATGGCAATCGGCCTCGAGGTCCTTGCGTTGATAATTGAGGAGCGTCTCGGCCAGGTGTTTCAGCCCGCACTGGGTGGCGGGATGGCGGGCCTCGGCCGTCACCAGCGGGTCGTCCAGGCGCAGGCTGACGGTGCCGCTGAGCCGTCCGGCGATGCCGCCCGGCAGGACCAGCAGCTTGTCGTCGTTGGCCCCCTGGACGTACAGAAGCTGCCGCCCCTTGACGCCGGTCCCCTCGCCGGCGATCCATTTGATATACAGGCTGAACGGCTCATGCCGGAGCTTGACGTTCATCACCTGCGGGGGGAGGAGGTCCGCGCCCACGCGCTCCTGCCGCGTGAGGGTGAAGGTGTAACTGGGGACGCGCTGGAACTTCTCCAGCCCCCGTTCGAGCAAGGCGACGCTCATCGCCATCGCCCACTTGCCGTGGAGCACGGATTCGTTGGAGAGGGGGGGCTGCGAAGAGGTCTCCGAGGGCGGAGACGGTTCTCCCGGCGCCGGCGTCTGCTGCTGCGGAAGGGCCGGCAGCGCCAGCACCGGACGCACGTCCAGCGAAGCCAGCCGGCGGCTGGGCTCGCTCCCCGCCAGCATCGGATCACAGTTGAGGTAGGCAAAGCCGACCGCCCCCCCCAGCACCAGAATCGCCAGACAATTCGGCCACCGACAACTTGGAGCACGCTTGACGACGGAAGGCATAGGCAGCGACGGCTCCCCATTGGAGGACACGGGATTCGCCGATCGAATTCAATAGCAGTGCGGATCCTTGCACGACGGTTCGATGCGGCGCCGATCGCCGGGATTCCGTTCCACGGCAGACAGACCGGCTGGTCAACAGAGGCGGTCTCCCAAAGCAGGTGCTTCCTCAAGATCGGCAGTTCTCGCCTGCCGGCCGACAGAAACCGGTTTCCCCCGCGAGGTCTCACCGATCCGCACAGTTTTTCCCGTCCTCCCGGCTTCCGCCCGTGCCCCAGCTCTCCTCCGCCCCACAACTTCAGTCCGTCGATTGAAATCGCTTCCGCCGGCGGTCAGCATGAACAGACGCCCGCCCCTCGTCCCCGTCCGGTCCCTCTGGTCATGCAGATTGAAGCGACGGCGATCCCCGGTCTATGGCTCATCACCCCCCGCGTCTTTCGGGACGCGCGGGGGGAATTTCTCGAAACGTGGCAGCAGCGGCGCTTCGGCGGGCTGGGGTGGTGTGGCGAATTCGTGCAGGACAACTTTTCTCGTTCCATCCGGGGAACCTTGCGGGGGCTGCATTACCAGATTCAGCAGCCGCAAGGAAAACTGGTGCATGTCACCCGCGGGCGGATCTTCGACGTGGCGGTCGATCTGCGGCGCAGCTCTCCCACCTTTGGTCGGCACATCGCCGTGGAACTGAGCGACGCCGATCACCGGATGATCTACGTCCCTCCCGGATGCGCCCACGGCTTTCTGGTGCTGTCGGCCGATGCAGACGTCGCCTATCGCTGCACGGATTTCTATGCCCCGGAGCATGAGCGGACGCTGCTGTGGAGCGATCCGGCGCTGGAGATTCGTTGGCCGCTGGAAGGCCCACCCCTCCTCTCGGAGAAGGATCGCCAGGGGAAATTGCTCGCCGAGGCGGATTGCTACCCATGACTCACCAGCAGACTGAATGTGCGCCGGCGGCCCGGCCGGTGACGGCCCTCACCCTGGGGGACGTGGCCGGGATCGGTCCGGAAGTGGCGGTCCGGGCGGCTCTGCACCCCGACATTCAGGGTGCGGTGCAGCCGGTGCTCGTCGGCCATGCGGGGATCGTCGAGCGGGCCCTGCGATTGATCGGGACGGAGGTCCCGGTGACGACCGTCCTCTCGATCCGCGCGGCGCGGGAGACAGGGGCAGAACCGCGGCGGGACCAGCTCATCTGCTGGCACGTCGGCAGTGACGACGCCTTGCGGGTCCCCGCCGGGCAGATCGATCCCCGCGCCGGTCAGGCGGCCTACGACGCCCTCAGCGCCGCCATCGATGCCGCCCTGGCAGGAACGGTGGCCGCGATTGTCACTGCGCCGCTCCACAAGGAATCGCTGCGGCTGGCAGGGCATCCCTTCCCGGGTCATACGGAAATCCTGGCCGCCCGTTGCGGCGCGCGCGAGCACGCCATGATGCTCCATCTCCCCGCCGGAGAGCTGGTCCGTTCGCCGCATGGCCTCAGCATCGCCCACGTCACGCTGCACACCTCACTCGCCAGCGTGCCGGGGCTGCTCTCCGAGGAGCGGATTCTGGCCACGATTCGTCTGCTGGACGAGTTTCAACGACGGCTGGGAAGGGACCAGCCGCGGATCGGCGTGTGTGCGCTCAACCCTCATGCCGGCGAGCATGGACTGTTCGGCGACGAGGAGGAGCGCATGATTCAACCCGCAGTGGCGGGGGCGCAGGCCGCAGGCATCGATGCTCGCGGTCCCTTTCCGGCCGACACGCTCCTCCGTCGGGCGATCGTCGATGCGGAGTTCGACGGCATCGTGGCGATGTATCACGATCAGGGGCACATCCCGTTCAAGCTGATCGGCTTCGATCGGGCGGTGAACGTCACGCTGGGCCTGCCGATCGTGCGAACCAGCCCCAGTCACGGCACGGCGTTCGACATTGCGTGGCGCGGCGTCGCCCGGGACGCGGGGATGCGGGGAGCGATTCTGACGGCGGCACAGCTCATTCAGGCGGCGCGGCGGGAGACGTCCCCGGCCAGCGCTTCCCGCCAGCCGGGGTAGAACCCTTCCGCCTCCCCGCGGGCGATGGCTTCCGCAAAGGCATTGACGTCATCCATCGCCTGCTGCAACTGATCGCGGTAAGGAGCAAGCTGGTCCGGGCGAAGGCCGGGCGGGACGTGAAGGGGCGCGCACGCCACCAGCCAGGTGTGCGCCCACGGCCAGGGGATGCACATGTCGGTCCAGCGTCCGCGGGGGCGGAACTCGCGGCTGGCCACAAAGGCGGTGGGGACGATGGGGCGTCCGGTCTGGGAGGCAATGTACAGGATGCCGTCCTTCACCCGATGCCGCGGTCCGCGCGGACCGTCGACCGTGATGGCGATGTGCCAGTCGCGGGCGGCGGTACACATCTCGCGGACGGCCGCCGCGCCCCGCCGGCTGCTGGAGCCTCGGATCGGTCGAATGCCAAAGACTTCCATCACGTCCGCCACCCAGGCGCCGTCGGCATGCAGACTGACCAGTCCGGCCATGCGGGTATGCGGCCGCGAAAAGATCACGCCGACGATGGCGTCGTGCCAGAGGCAATAGAGATATCGACGCTCTCCGGCGTCGCCATAGGGGTCCATGCCGGGAACTTCGCCGACCAGGTGCAGCCGCACCGGTCGGAACCACAGCCGCAGCCCCCACGCCAGAATGCGGGCCAGCACGCGGATGAGCTTGTGATTCCGGATTTTCATCGCGACGGCCGTGTCGTTCCGGAGCTCTCCTGGACGGGGCGAATTCTAACCCGCGGACCGCTGCGTCCCTAGAGCGATTTTCCGGAAGAGATCGCCCGGGGGTCCACCCCTGCCGCCGGAGAGATGAGTTTCAACAGCGTCCGACGGACCGGTTCATACAGCGGGCCGCTCAGCCGCTTGGCCGCCTTGCGGAGGTTCCAGCCCAGCCATGCGCTCCCGCAGGCGGTCGCCGTTCCCCGCGCCAGCCTCGCCGCCTTCGCCGCAGAGGTTTGCCGCGTGATGGCATAGCGCCCCAACAAACGGCACCCCTCCACCGGCCACGGACGCGATGTCGGCTCACTGGTCATCAACCAGGCGTAGCCGCATTCCACGGCTGCTCGCGCCACACGCGGCGTGTAATGTCCTCCCGGGATCGAAGCGACCGTCACCGGATGCTGGAGGATCTCTTCCAGGCGGCTGCGGCTCTCCCGCCATTCTCTCACCAGCCGCGCGAGAGGGAGGGCTCCCACGCGCTGCGGATGAGAGCAGGTGTGGCTCCCGATGAGATGCCCCCGGGCCTGAAGCTCACGCACCTGCGCTGCGGAAAGGAAACCTGGTTTGCCGAGGTGGTCGGTGGTGATGAAGAAGTGGCCGCGCCAGCCGCGGGCCTCCAGCCGCGGGGCAATCTCCGTGATCGCCGAGCAGCCGCCGTCGTCGAAGGTCAACAGCACAACCGCCTGATCCTCCTCCGCGGATTCCGGCAACTGAGCGATCGTCACGGGGGGGCGAGCCAGGGCATGGGCGATGGCGTCCAGATGCCGCTCGAACTCGGCCGCTTCGAGTTTGTAGTGGTCGGCATGTGGTCCACGAAAGCCGCTGGAGTCGAACGCTCCGGCCGGCACGACGTCGTGGTACATCAGGGCGTGAACGCGCATGGGGGGCGCCGGAGCAAGGGCCTCACGAAGGGACGACTTCCGCGGGTCGAGCCTCCGGGCCGAGGTGCGAAACGTCGGCGGGGACGTGCCGACGGGCGCGGCGGACCGCCTCCCGCTTCCAGCGGAGGTAGGCCGTCAGCCAGGGCTGTCCCCATTCGGCCGAACGGCGGCCCGTCGTGTCGATCGGTTGCGCGCGGCCGGCGTGAATCTCCCGCAGCTTCTCTGCAATGGCGTCCAGGTTCTCCAGCATCATCCGCCGCTGGATCACCAGGTGCGAGTCATGCACTTCGTCGTAGGGGTAAGTGAAATAGCCGTACACCGGACCGGTGTCGATTCCGGCGTCGATCTTGAGCAGCGTCATCCCGACTCTCTTCAGATCGCCCTGGGCCAGCGCCCAGAAGCAACCGTGGGCATTGCGGTATTCCGGGCAAATCCCCGGATGCAGGGCGAACGTCCCCGTCCGGGCGATGGAGAAGACCCGTGGCCGGAGAATCTGCTTGCAGCTTGCAATCACCACGTCGGGTGCCAGCCGCGTCAGAAACTCGACGGCCTCTGGGGAGTTCGGGGAATACGTGTGCAGAATCGGGAGCTCGGCCGGCGGGGGGGGGAATCGAGCCTGGAGCTCGCGCCACAGGTCCTGGAGTTTGCGATCGTCGTCCCGGGCGAGGAACAGCCGGTAATACAACCGAAAGGCGGCAACGTCGAGCAGTCTCCACCCCACGCGCCGCCACTCGCGGCGAACACGCTGCCACAACCGCTGTGGACGCTCGTGGAGCACGATCATACCGGCGAGGTCCGAGAAGGACGCCAGCCAGCGGGGGGAGCCTTCCCGGGCAAGAATCGACTCGTGGTGACAGATGAGGGCGGTGCGCATGGGGAAGCTGGATGATGGGGAGCGGCAGGGTCTGTCGCGCCGACGGGCCGACTAGACGCCTCCTTCCCGCACTCTCAGAAACGTAACTCCCCGTGGAAGGAGGTGTCGCACCGAGGCCGCCTCTGCGCTCCGCGCGGGGAGCGACGCAGGCCGACAAACCGTTGCAACCGGTACGGTCGCTCCACAATGCACCGTCGCCGCTGCCCGGTGCGGGAAGGAGAGCGGCGGAAACCGCCAGCGGTCTGACCGACAGCAGTAGGTCTCCCCCGACTCGGCGATCCGCGGGGGGAGCAGTAAAATGTGTGACGTGGGACGCACGCCCGCACGTTTCCCTAACCTCTCCCCTGGCCGGCGGTTGCAGCATGAGTGCGGAAAAGTCGGAAGCGATCGTGCTGCGGCTGGCGGACTTCAGCGAGACCAGTCGCGTCGTCACGCTCTTCACCCGCGACTTCGGAAAGGTGTCAGCTTTGGCAAAAGGGGCAAAACGGCTCAAAGGACCGTTTGAATCCGCCCTTGACCTCCTTTCGCGAGTCCGCGTAGTGTTCCTCCGCAAGTCCTCAGACAGCCTGGACCTGCTGACGGAAGCTCAGCTCATCGCGCGATTTCGACCGCGGCCCCGCGCGTTGATGTCGCTCTATGGCGGGTACTACGTGGCAGAGCTCCTGGCCGGTCTGACTGAGACCCACGACCCCCACCCCCGCCTGTACGACGTCGCGGTCGAGACCCTCGAACAGTTGGGATGTTCCGACGACGCCCGGCTCCCCATTTTGTGGTTCGAGGTCCAGCTCCTCCGCGAGATCGGACACCTCCCCCCCTTTGACGAATGCCTGGTTTGCGGTCGTCCCGCCGAACTGCGCGAGGGACTCCGCTACTGGGTGACGCAGGGAGGACTCGTCTGTCGGGAGTGTGGTCGTGAGGACCTGGCCTACACGGAAATTCATCCCGGAACGCTCGCCTGTCTGAAACGACTGGCCGAGGGCGCTCCGGACCAACTCAGCCGCCTGCATCCTTCCCCCCAGCAATACCAGCAACTCCGCCGCCTCCTCACGTCGGCCGTCTGCCACGTGATGGAGCGACGTCCCCGGATGCTCGGCTACCTCAAGTTTTGACATGAACCAGTTTCACAACCGGCGAGCGGGGGGCGTGAGCCCCCCGCTCACCCGCATTCCGGTGGATTCGCATCGGTCATGTCCCGGTGAGGAAACTGCGTCACCTCAGGCGAAGCGCCGGCGGCGCACCACCCGCGCGGCCAGTTGACATCGGACATTTTCCCGCGACGGCACGGATGCACGGTTCCGCGGATTCCTTGAAACGTCAGTCAACGGCCTCCCCGCCGTCAAGGCGGCGGGTGCTCCTCGCCTGCTGCCTGGCGCTGCTGGGGAGCGGATGCAGTACGCTCAACTTGCAGCCGCAGTGGGCCGCCTCCCGACTGAGAATGAACGACGTCTCCATCACGGACGTGCAGGGGCCGGAGGAGCGTCGGTTGCGGACGGTGACCCGCGACAGGTTCTCGCGCGACCGCGAGGCGGCGCCTCCCGATCTGGCCGCGCAGTTCGCGGAACTCGAAGCCGCCCAGAATCTCTATGACGCCGGCCGCTATGCCGAAGCCGAGCGGGCCTACCAGGCCGTCCTGGCCAAGGCGGCCCCCAAACAGGGGATCACCCGCGGTCTGTTCAACCGTCATCAGTTCGACCTCGACCCGCAAGAGAGCCCCGTCGAGGAAGACGCCCTGTTCATGATCGCCCAGTGCCAGTTCAAACAGGGTCGGCTGGCCGCCGCCGAGGAGAGCTATTCCGCGCTCCTCAAGCGGTATCCCTCGACGCGGCACCTGGACGTCGTCTCGCGGCAACTCTTCCGCATCGCCCGGGAATGGCTCGGCTTTCCGGATGAACAGGACCGCGAAATTGTGCAGGTCGCCTATGGAGAACGGCCGCCGACCCTCGAACAGCGCCGCGAACGTCCGGGGGGCTGGCTCCCCAACTTCCGCGACAAGAGCCGCCCGGCGTTCGACGTCGATGGTCACGCCCTGGCGGCGCTGAAGCTCATCTGGCTGCACGACGCCGCCGGACCTCTCGCCGACGACGCCCTGATGATGGCCGCCAACTATCACCTCCGCAAAGGGAATTACATCGACGCCGCCCAGCACTACCGCCTGTTGCAGGAACAGTTCCCCGACAGCCCGCACTTCAAGGACTCCCTGATGCTCGGCTCGCACGTCCTGCTGGCGAGCTACAACGGCCCCGGCTACGACCCCTCACCCCTGGAAGAGGCCAAGAAACTCAAGCTGCTCGCCCTCCAATACCCCGACATCGACCCGGAGGACCGCCAACGCATCGAGACCGAACTCGACCAGATCGCCGAAGCCGAGGTCGCCCCCCTCTGGAAGGAGATCGAGTTCTACATGGCCAAGCGGCAGTGGGAGAGCGTGATCCTGCACTGCAATTACCTCATCAACAAACATCCGCAGTCCAAATACGCCCGCATGGCGGCCGCGGTCAAACAGGACGTCGAGGCCCGGCACAAACCGCGCGCCGGTTGGCTCCAAACCGGCGGACCACCGCGGGGCGGCTCACCGCCGAGCGCCGCCGCACCTCCCCCCTCCGCCAACTCGGAGGCTCACGACGTCACTTCGCCGCCGCCGGCGAGCGAGCCACGCCGCCTGTTCGACCGCTTCCTCCGGCGTGCCGAGGAGCCTCCGCAGCTTCAGCCGGTCGTGCCGGATCAAACGAGCTTCCCCTCAGCCGCGCCGAACTCGACGCCTCCCCAGACGGAGCCGGAAGCCGGGCGCGTGCGGCTGCAATCGCCCGTGTGGCCTTTCCGATAACGCCCTGGGCGGACCGTCGCCCACTACGCATGTCCTCCCCCGTCCCCTCCCGACCGACGCCGCCGACACTCGTCTCCTCCTCTCGACGGGTGTGCTGGCTCGCCACCCTGCTGTGGTGCGCCACGACGGGGGGGTGCGGATACGTCGTGGGACATCCCATGCCCGGAGGCGTGCGGAGCGTACACGTTCCTACCTTTACCAACGACACCTACCGCCGCGGTTATGAACTCCTGCTGACGGAAGCGGTTCAGAAGCAGATTCAGATGCGGACCCCCTTCCGTCTGGCCAGCGCCCGTGACGCGGACACGATTCTCACCGGCCACATTCGGACCCTGGAAAAACGCCCCACCAACCAGAACCGCTTCGACGACCCGAGGGAACTGGAACTCCAGTTGGGCGTGGAGGTCCGCTGGCAAGACGCCCGGACCGGTGAACTGCTGGGTCAACAGGTGATTCCCGTCTCGGCGGCGACGGCTCACGTGCTCAGTACCGCGAGTTTCGCGCCGGAACCGGGGCAGAGTCTGGCGACCGGCACGCAGGAACTGGTGGAGAAACTGGCCCGCCAGATCGTGGGGCTGCTGGAAGCCCCGTGGTAAAGCCACCCCGGCCGGAGACCTCTTCCCAGGACCTGCTGCACAAGTCCACTCCGCATCGGCCGGCGGGCCGGCGGGAGTGAGGAATCGCGAATTGCCCCCCGACAGAAGCCACGGTAGGATACCTCTGCCCGTCCCGGGGCAGACGGAGCAAGATGAGTCGGCGGTGATGCAACCGAACCTTGGCATGACGCAGTGGGCGATCCCGCTCGGGACCTGGCTCGGCGTCCGGGTGCGGATGAATCTCTTCTTCCCGCTGATGGTGTTCCTGTACGCCCACTGGCTCGGCTGGCAGTTGGGCCTGATCTGCTTCGCCATCTACTGCGTCACGCTGGTGATCCATGAATTCGCCCATGTCCTGGCGGCGCGGGGGACCGGCGGGGACGCGGAGGACATCCTGATCTGGCCATTGGGGGGGCTGGCCTTCTGTCGCCCAGCCTCCACCTTCCACTCACATTTGCTAATCCCGGCCGCCGGTCCGCTGGCGAACTTCCTGATTTGCCTGGCGATGCTTCCCGCCGTGCTCCAGGCGGGCGTGCTGCGGGACGCCCTGGTCCCCACCGTGCTGCCGCTGCATGCGCTCAGCGCGCAACATCTCCTCCGCGACCTGTGTGTACTCACGTTCGCCATCAGTTGGGTGTTGCTGCTGATTAATTTGCTCCCGGCCTACCCCCTCGACGGCGGTCAGATGCTGCAAGCCGTGCTCACCCGGCGGATGGGGGAGAGCCTCTCCCGCCCCTTGTCGGTGCGGGTCGGCTTCTGGGCCGGCTTGCTGCTCGGCGTCGCCGGACTGCTGCTGGATCACACCACGGTCGTCTTTCTGGGCTTTTTCCTGGTGGTGATGAACCTGGGAGAGATCTTCCGCTTGCAGCTCGAGGAGCTCTACGGCGAGCGGTTCGATCCCGGTTACGGCTCCGACGTCGGCCTGTCTGAGGAGGAGGAATCCCCCCGGCAGCCGCGGCTGAGCCTCTGGCAGCAATGGAAACAGAACCGGGCCGCCGCCCGCCGTGAACGGGAACTCGAGGAGCGGGCGGCCGCCGCGCGGCGTCTGGACGAACTGCTGGACAAGGTGCACCGGGAGGGCTTGCAGTCGCTGACGCCTGAGGAGCGGCGGTTCCTCGACCGGGCCAGCAACCAGTACCGCACGCAGCGCGGCCCCTCGCCGTGACCCCGTGCGAGAGGTTCTGCCGGCGGGATGGCACTGACCAACGACTTTTCGCCCTCGTTCCCAAGCTCCAGCTTGGGAACGCACTCGCCGCGAAGCTCCGTTTCGCAACACGCACCACGTAAAACCGACGCCGCCCCGCTCCCTCCGGACCTGAAAGTGATGTCGGGTGGTCTGCGCCCACCGCGATGGGGAATCGGTCTTGCCCACTGGCTTCCATACCACCGAAATGGTGGGTGCAGCCCACCCGACGCCACTGCGTTGACAACCCACGACGTCTCGGGCCACCATAAAGTCAAACCACGAGACTTCCTCTCGTCGGGCTGAAATCGTACAGGACTGATCCCAAATGCTCCACGGGCCCAAAACCGAACGCGCGCTAAAGGATCTTCTCCTGCGGGACCACACCCTCCTCGGCGGCCTCCTCTTCGGCATCGAGGGGCATGCCGTGGAAGTCCAGGCCCGCGCCACGGGAGTTCTGAAGTGGCCTGATTCATGGCGCGGTGCCGCTTCGATCATCGGGATTACCAAAGGAGCCACGAAAGAAGTTCTCGCTCGCATCAGCGGCGCCTTCAGCAAGCTCCAGATCCCCGACCCCCAAGTCTCCATCCTCATCAATCTCGCCCCAGCCGATCTCGAAAAAAATGGAACCTGGCTCGACCTGCCGATCGCCATCATCCTTCTCCAGGCGGCTGGCATGCTCCCCGATCTCCCTGAGGAGACGGAGGGCCGTTACGTCCTCATCGGCGAGATCGGCATACACGGCGAGATCCGCCGCGTTCCCGGCGCCCTCTCGATCGCCTATCAGGCCAAACCGGGCCAGTGGCTGATCATCCCTGCAGGCAACGAGAAGGAATGTGCCCTCATCCTCGCCAAGCCCGGCCACGAAGGCTGCGGAGTTTTTCCCGTCAGAACCCTGCAGCAGGTCATCGAGTTCTTCAACGGGGAAAAGCCGTTGGAGAACGCTCTTTCGCAGGCCATCCGCTTCGACAATGCCATCCCGAAGGCGATCGATTTCGGCAAGATCAAAGGGCAGGAGCGGGCCAAACGCGCCGCCGTCATCTCAGCTGCCGGAGGCCATAATCTGCTCCTCATCGGCCCGCCAGGTGAAGGCAAGTCGCTCCTGGCGAAGGCGATGCCTGGCATCCTCCCCCGGCTGTCCGACCCGGAGAAGGTCGAGTTGACGAAAATCTACTCCGCCTGCGGCCTGCTCGAGAAAGATGGCATGGCGGTCATGCGCCGCCCCATGCGTCATGTCCACCACACCGCCTCGCAGGCCTCCCTGATCGGCGGCGGCAGCGGCGTCCCCCGCCCGGGTGAAGTCACCCTCGCCCACCTCGGCATCCTGTTCCTCGATGAAATCGCCGAGTTCTCCCGCTCCACGTTGGAAGTGCTGCGGCAACCGATTGAGGACGGTCGCGTCACGATCAACCGCGTCCACGCTTCGCTCACGTTCCCGTCGCAGTTCACGCTGGTGGCAGCGATGAACCCCTGCCCCTGCGGCTACTTCGGCAACGAGCGCTGTTCCTGCAGCCCAAAAGAAATCAAGGCTTACCAGCAACGCCTGAGTGGCCCCCTCCTCGACCGCATCGACCTCCAGGTGGAACTGCAGTCGCTCACCTTCGATGAACGTTTTGCCAAGATCACAGACGACGCCTCTCCGCGACTGCGGGCTGAAGTGGAAGCCGCCCGTCAGATGCAGCGGGACCGCTTTGGCAGCGAAGCGATCCCGTTCAATGCCGCGATCCCCGGTGGGAGTGTCGCCGATTACGTCGACTTCAGCCCCGACGGCCTCGACGCTTACCGCCGCTTGGTGGATGGCTCCCAGCTCTCAACTCGCTCGATGGACCGTCTCGCCAAAGTCGCCCGCACCATCGCCGACCTGTCGCGTTCAAGGACTACCAACCCGCCCCACGTCGAAGAGGCGGCGACGTTCGTCATCGGAGGAATGCTGAGGGAAGGGATGTAGGGTGGGCTGCGCCCACCGCGATGGGGAATCGGTCTTGCCCACTGGCTTCCATACCACCGAAATGGTGGGTGCAGCCCACCCAACGCCACTACGCCACTGCTCCGCAATCAAAAATAGCGTTGATCAGATTCCCCCTGATAGTTGTCCGGTCCTGCGAAACAGGTTTTCTTGCAACGGGGACAGTCCCGTGCTGCGAACCCGCAGGCCGGGTGAGGGGGCGAAATCCCCAAGCATCGCGGACCCCTCACCCCGGCCCTCTCCCCCTGAAGCAGGGGAGAGGAAGATTATGAAACTGCGGCCGGACAATACCGGCGGTCCGGGCCAGAGATGCTTTGTGCTTCGAGTGCATTCCGGGATTTGTCCGGTGGCTTTGGGTCGCTTGGAATCAAGTCTCAGGCATCCAGTTCAGGAGATCGACCCAGCAGGGTGGGAGCATCAGGCCAAGATGTCCGCGATGACGTGGCCGTGGACGTCGGTCAAGCGGCGGTCGAGGCCGTTATGGTACCACGTCAGTTTCTGGTGATCGAAGCCAAGCAGGTGCAGGACGGTCGCGTAGAAGTCCCAGACGGTCGTGGGGTGCACGGCGGCGCGGCGGCCGAAGTCGTCCGTGGCGCCGTAGCTCGTGCCGCCGCGAATGCCAGCCCCCATCATCCAGCACGTGAAACCGTCGGGATTGTGATCGCGTCCGGCCGTCCCCGCCTGATGAGTCGGCATTCGGCCGAACTCCGTCGTCCAGAGGACAAGGGTGTCCTCCAGCAATCCGCGCTGTTTGAGATCGGTGAGCAGCGCCGCCGTCGGCTGGTCAAAGATCGGGGCGTGGCGTTCGTAGTCGGACTTGAGGGTTTTGTGTGCGTCCCAGTTGAGCAGGCCGTCCACTCCGGAGGCTCGCGACGCACAGTAGAGGTTCACGTAGCGAACTCCCCGTTCCAGCAGCCGTCGCGCCAACAGACAGTTACGGGCATAGGCCGCCAGCAGCGGATTGGCATGGTGGGTGCCGTAGGCCTGGTGGGTTGCCGCGCTCTCGCTGGAAAGGTTGGAGACGTCCGGGGCGGAGAGTTGCATCCGGGCAGCCAGTTCATAGGCGGAGACGCGGGCTTGCAGGTCTGATTCTCCCGGATGGGCTGCGGCGAACGCGTGATTCCACTCCTGCACCAATTCCCGGACGGCGGCATTCTCGGTCGGAGAAAGGGAGGGTGGCGGCGCCAGGTTGCGGATCGGCTGTTGCGCGGAGAGGACGATCGCCTGATGGCGGGCTGGGAGAAACCCATTCGTCCAATTGGCCTTACCGTTGGGGGGCTCACCACGAATGTCCGGGATGGCGACGTAGGTGGGCAAGTTGTGGTTGTCGCTCCCGAGGGCGTAGCTCACCCACGCTCCGGCGCTGGGAAAGCCCTCGGTGGCGTGTCCGGTGCTCATGAAGACGCAACCCGGTCCGTGCGTATTCGTGGTGCTGGTCATCGCGTGCAGAAAAGCGATGTCGTCCACGTGTCGGGCCATGTGCGGCAACAGCGTTGAGAGCCGCTTTCCGCATTCTCCGGCCGGAACAAACGGCCAGGGACTTTTCATCAGGTTGCCGTTTTTCCCCTGGAATGAGACGAGGTTCTCCTCGCCGGGAAGGGGTTCGCCGTGCCGGGCCTCCAGAACCGGCTTGTGCTCCCACAGGTCCATGTGCGAGGCGGCTCCCGGGCAGAAGATCTGGAGCACGCGGCGCGCCTTGGGAGCGTGATGCGTAGCGGGTTGGCCGGTTGGCCGCGATTCCCTCCCGCTCCCCTCCGCACTCAGCAGATGCCACAGACCCACCCCGGCCAGACCGGTGTAGACGTTTCCCAGCAGCCGCCGTCGAGAGAACACGGCCGCCGCTCGGTCCTGAAAGAGTTCCTGCTGGTTACTGGACATGGATCAACTCGCTGGTGTTCAACATCACCCGGCCGAGCGCCGGCAAACCGTAGGCATCCACCAGCCGACGTGCAGCCGTTCGTTCCATCTCGCTGGCGGGGCGCGAAACACAAAGGAGAAAGAGCCGTTGAATCTGCGCGTCGGGATCATCGCCCGCTTCGCGCTGGACGCGTTCGGCCAGAGCCGCAGCCATGTCCAGAGTGAAGCTGTGATTGAGCAGCGTCAGGGCCTGTAATGGCGTGATGGTCTGGGCGCGGCGCGGGGTGGAGAAGGCGCAGTCCGGCAGGTCAAAATCGCTCATCAAGTCGACCACGGAGGCGCGGGCATTGTGGTGATAGACGGCGCGGCGATACGTTTCCGGCCCAGGGTGATCGAGCGGGGCATAAGTCGCGACGTTATCCTGCATGTAACGGTACAGCCGGAATCCCGGGCCTCCCTGACGCAGGTCCAGCCGCCCGGAGACTGACAGCAGAGTGTCGCGAATCTCCTCGGCCGACAACCGCCGCGGGGGAAATCGCCACAACAGCCGTGCGTCTCCATCCACGCGGGCGGCGTCCTCTCGAAATGTGCTGGCTTGCTGGTACGCCTGCGAGAGAACGATCAATCGGTGCAGCGGTTTCAATCGCCAGCCGTGCTCATGAATCTGAGCGGCCAGCCAATCGAGCAGCTCTGGATGCGTCGGCCGTCCCCCCATGAACCCGAAGTCGCTGGGCGTCTCCACGATACCCGTCCCAAAGTGATAATGCCACAACCGATTGGCCAGCACGCGGGGGGTGAGGGGGTTGGCGGGATGGACCATCCAGTCTGCGAGGGCTTTCCGGCGGTCCCCCTCGGGCGCGTCCTCGGCCAACGCGTAGGTGGGGACCACGCCCACGAACGCCGAGAGGCTGGCCGGCACGACCGGCTCTCCCCGTCGCTGCGGATTCCCCCCCAAAAAGACGTGGAACGGTCCCTGCGCGTCCGCCGCCACGCGCTGTCCCACCCACACCGTTGGCAGGGGGGGAAGGGCGGAGAGTTCCTGATTGACCTGGGCGAGCGCCTGCTCGAGCGCGGCGAGCCGGTCCCGCTCGTTGTCCGTCATCGCGAGACGACGCAGGCGATGCTTGCGCCAAGCCTCATTGACCGGCTGACGGTCGTGAGAATTGGCAACTTGCGTCCATTGCTGCCCGTCGGTGGAGATCTCCAACCGGTACTCACCGACGAATACGAAATTGGGGTGCTCCGGCGTGGTCTCGCCGCGGGCACTGGAAAAGACGACGCGCTGGAGGGGTGTCGCGGCAGCGAACTCGATCGTCAAGGTCCCTCCCGTCGCCAGGAACCGCGCGCCGGTCTTCCCGTCGATGGCGAGCTCTGGCGCGTAGGCCCCCGGAAAGTCCTCCACCAGCCGACTGGTGCCGCTGGCGCGTCCACCGTGAGCGGCAAGAGCGACGTTCCGCGGCTGCGGCTCCGCCGACCACACCTCGAATTCATCGATGCCGAAGTTCGTCGTATTTTCGGGGTTGGTATCCTGCCCCTCGGACACGAGTCGGATGAACCTGGCCGTCACCGGCGGAAACGTCTCCTCGGTACCTTGGCGATCGACCGGAGGGCGAGTCCAGTGCGCCTCATAAGTGGAGGCGTTCTGCTCGCCGCGACTCAGCAGATTCTGGAGGAGCGAATCGCGCTCCTGCATCAGGTGTTGACGGCGTGCCTCCAGTGGTCGACGACGTTCGGCATCCGCCTGTTTCTCGGCGGCCGTCGCCACCACGCGACTGCCATGACGCACCCCCGAAAACGTCGCATACCAACCGTAGTAATCCGTTTGAAGGATGGGATCGAACTTGTGGTCGTGACACCGCGCGCAACCAATCGTCAGCCCCAGGAAGGCTTCTCCCGTGGCGCGGATGATCTCGTCGATGGTGTTGGCGCGAATCTGGGCTGCCTGCACAGGGTCCTGATTGCCCACGTCATCGAACGGACCTGTGACCAGAAATGCAGAGCCGATCTCCACGTCCGGCTGATCGGGACCCAGGACGTCCCCGGCCAGATGTTCGCGGAGGAACTGGTCGAACGGCTTGTCCTCGTTGAGAGAGCGGATGACATAATCTCGGAACGGCCACAGGTCGTTGATCATGAAGTTACGCTCATAGCCGTTGCTTTCGCCGAACCTCACCACGTCCAGCCAGTGCCGCCCCCAGTGTTCTCCATAGTGAGGAGAGGCTAGCAGTCGATCGACCAGGCGTTCATAGGCGTGGGGATCGGGGTCGCGCACAAAGGCCTCGACCTCCTCCGGAGCGGGCGGGAGGCCCGTCAGGTCATAGGTGACCCGACGAATCAGCGTGCGACGATCGGCCAGCGGATTGGGAGCCAGCCCCGCCGCCGCCAGCCTCGCCGCCAGAAAACGGTCGATCGGATGAGCCTGCCAGGCAGGGGGAACCCCTGCGGTCTGCGGCGGGTCACACCGCGTCAAGGGACGTAACGACCACCAGGTGGCGTCCGCTCGGGACTTGGGCCGCAAGACGAGCCCCTCCGGCCAGACGGCCCCTGCGGCGATCCAGCGTCGCAGCACGGCCACTTGTTCCGCCGCCAGCGGCTCCCCTTCCTTGGGCATGCGCGGACGCTCGCCGTCGCTGGCTGAAACGACTTCTATCAGATAGCTCGACTCGGGATCGCCTGCGACGAGATACTCGAGTCGTCTCAGGTCGTCGATCGTCGCCAGCGACAGTTCCCCCTGGGCGTTGCCCGGGGCGTGGCAGCGCAGGCAGGCTCGCTCAAAGATCGGCGCGACGTCGCGGACGAAATCGACAGACTCGGCTGCGGAGAGCACCACCGGGAACCACAGCAGCGCCAGCGACGCCGCGCAGCGCCCCCACCGGCCCAGAGGCATGTTGTGCGGCAGAAGGCGGGAACTCAGACGCCCCGGGGAAATTCGCCGATCCCGCCTCAGTCTCGTATCGCCGCGTGCCTGGTCGTGCTTCATCAAGTTGGGGTCTCCTGGGAGTCGTGGTTGCGGCTGGCGGCCGCGAGGCGATCGAGGACCGCCTGCATGTGTTGCCGCATCGCTCGTTCCGCGGCGTCGGGATCGCGCTTTCTCACGGCCGCCACGATCTGCCGGTGCAGCCTTCGGCCGAGTTCATTCTCGCGCGGCGGAGGGGTCGTCCGCACCATCTGGGCGAGGACAAACTCGTAGATCACCGCCATCACGTTCTGCATCAGTTCGTTTCCGGCGATCTCCACGAGTTTGCGATGGAAGCGGAAGTCGATCTCCAGGAGTTCTTCATCAGGGCGATCCTGGGAGTCGAGGTCCTCCAGCAGGGCTTCCAACTCGGCGACTTGTGCGTCAGTCGCCCGTTCGGCCGCCTGTCGCGCCGCCTGGACTTCCACCGCCGTCCGCAGTTCGGCAAAGGTGAGCAGTTCGAGGGGCGAGATCGTCACGGCCGAGCGGAGGAGTTGCACGCAGCGGGCCAGGCTGCTGCGACTGGCCACGAACGTCCCCCGCCCGCGCCGAATCTCCACCAGACCCAGGCTCTGCAAGCGGGCCAGGGCTTCGCGGAGGACGGGGCGGCTGACCTGCAACTGCGCCACGAGCTGATGTTCGCCCGGGAGGCGCGTGCCGGCCGGGAGTTTGCGGTCTTCGATCGCACGGTGGATGCGGTCGAAGACCTGTTCGACGGTCGAGCGTCGAGGGATGGGTTTGAGTTTGAGGAGCGCGGCGGTCATGGCGGGGTGGGGCGAAAATGTCACATGTCTGACATGTATCGCTCCTGGAGTCGATCTGTTAACTCTGTACAGGGTGCAGCCGTCGATCGGTGGCCGGGGCTGCTCCACGAATTTTCCTTCTCTCTTGCCATCCCGGGAGGTCGTTGCTCACCGTGTGTCATCTGCGGCTGGGCGTGGTCGACGATCGCGGTCGGCGGCGGAGGCTGGCGGCAGATCGAAATTCCCCAGCTCGTCGGAAGCCGGGGGAGAGCCGGGGGCGTCAGCCCCCGGATCTCCGCTGATGGCCCGGACCGTCCGAAAACCCGCCGCGGCATCACCACGATCGCTGAGTCCCGATCGCCGCTCAAACGGCCCCGGGCCTGACGGCCCGGGCTCGCCTCTGGGAACGTCACCCGGCGAGCCGGGGGCGTCAGCTCCCGGCTCGCC
>JBBIJW010000003.1:0-297263 GCA_037445755.1 Planctomycetaceae bacterium
GATTCCCCGGACCGTCCGAAAACCCGCCGCGGCATCACCACGATCGCTGAGTCCCGATCGCCGCTCAAACGGCCCCGGGCCTGACGGCCCGGGCTCGCCTCTGCGAACGTCACCCGGCGAGCCGGGGGCGTCAGCCCCCGGACCGTCCCGTCAGGACCGACGTGCCCCCCGTGCGCAATGCAATCGCTCCCGCCGCACCTCTGATCCGTCCCTCGGCTCCGCCACCCGCCGACGCCGTCGGCGGGGCGGGGTGGGAGCCCTCTCCCCTGGAGCAGGCGAGCGGAGGATGTGGAACTGCAACACGCCCGTGACCGGACCACCATTCCGCGGCTGCACCCGCCGTTCACCGCGGGAGCTTCGGCTTGTGGCGGGGGGAGGGGCGCGGGAACTATCATTCCGTCATGTCCCCTGCCGCGTCCTCTGCTTCTCCCACTCGCTCCAACCTGCGTCTCCTCTGGCGACTGGTCGGTCTTGGCCTCGAGTACCGCTGGCCGTGCGCGGCAATGGTGCTGCTGAACCTGATGCTGGTCGGGCTGGCCCTGAGCGGACTGGGGCTGACCGGCCTGGGGATCGACTACATCCGGCACATCGTGGATCCTGCCAGCCCTCCCCCGCGTTGGCCGCTGGGACTGGCCCCGCCGACGGGAGTGCCGCCGTTCGAGGTCGTGGCGGCGATCGCCGCAGGGATTCTGGGTTGCGCGCTCGTGGGAGCGGGATTGCGGTACGGGGCGTCGCTTGCCTCCGCGGCCCTCTCGCAGCGGATTCTGATCCGCATGCGCACCGATGTCTACAACAAGCTCCAGCAGTTGAGTTTTCGCTTTTACGATGCCGGTGAGAGCAGCTCGATCATCAATCGCGCAGCCGGCGACGCCAACGCCGTCCGCAACTTTATCGACGGCGTGATGATCCGCATCCTGACGGTGGGTCTGACGCTGGCCGTCTATCTCGTCTACATGCTCCGGATGCACGTCGGCCTGACGCTGGTCTGTTTGGCGACCACGCCGCTCTTGTGGATCGGAGCCGTGATCTTCTCCCGGACGGTCCAGCCGGCCTACCGCCTCGCCGGACGCCTCGGCGACGAGCTGATTCGCACTCTCGTCGAGAATGTGCAGGGGGTGCATGTCGTCAAGGGGTTTGGCCGGGAACCACAGGAGATCGAAAAGTTCTCCCGCGCGACCGAGCGCATCCGCCGGCACAAGGAATCGATCTTCCGCCAGGTGAGCACCTTCCAGCCGCTGATGGGTTTCATCACGCAGATCAACATGCTGGTTCTCATCGGGTACGGGGGCTGGCTGGTCGTCCACAACGAACTGGCGCTGGGGACGGGGTTGTTCGTGTTCGCCAACCTGTTGCACGAGTTCGCCAACCAGATCGGCCAGATCGTCAACGTCGCCAACACCATTCAGGCCAGCCTGGTCAGCGCCGAGCGCGTGTTCGAGGTGATGGATGCGCCGGTGGACATCTCCAGTCCGCCGGGGGCGATCCGGCTGTCGCGCGCCCGTGGACGGATTGCGTTCGAGAACGTCTCGTTCGGCTACCTGCCGGACCGGCCCGTCCTGCGGAACGTCTCCTTCGTGGTGGAGCCGGGGGAACGCATCGGACTCACCGGGGAAACCGGCTCCGGGAAGAGTACGCTCCTCAGCCTGATCATGCGATTCTACGACGTGTCGTCGGGGGTGGTGACGGTCGACGGTCACGACGTCCGCACGCTGCACCTGGATGACCTGCGCCGGAACATCGGCCTGGTGTTCCAGGAGAGCTTTCTGTTCAGTCACACCATTGCCGCCAACATCGCCTTCGGCCGGCCGGACGCGGATGCCGACGACATCGTCCGCGCCGCCCGCATCGCCTCCGCCGATGAATTCATTGACGAGCTGGCCGAGGGCTACGAGACGCTCGTCGGCGAGTATGGAGCCACGCTCTCGGGGGGACAGAGGCAGCGGCTGGCCATCGCCCGCGCCCTCCTGCTGGATCCCCCCATTCTGCTCCTCGACGACGCCACCGCCTCCGTCGATCCCGAAACCGAGCACGAGATTGAACGCGCCGTCCAGCAGGCGATGCAGGGGCGGACCACTCTCGTTGTCTCGAACCGGGTCGCCACGCTCCGACGGACTGACCGCATCCTGGTTCTGCAACAGGGGCGGATCACCGCCGCCGGCACCCATGCGGAACTGCTGCGAGCCTCCGACTACTATCGCTTTCTCGCGGAGCTGCAATTCGCCGAAACGGCGACCAGCGAGTCCCAGCATGCTTCCGCCCCGGTGCTGGTTCGTCAGCCCGACGCGCTGGCCTCCTGAGGCGCGAGCTGGCGCAGGGCCATCCGGCACGCCGCCGCCAATCCTGCCAGCTCTGCATCCGTCCCCGCACAGAGATCGATCGCCCGGCGGTAATACTCCAGCAGCCGCTCCCGCGGGGCGTTGAACCGCTCCCACACCGGCTCCCCCGCCGCGAGGTCGAGGGCCATCGTCTCCAGATTGTGCAGCTTGTCGGCCAGCGCCACGGCCCGGACCGCCAGCGGCGCGGCGGCCAGCTCCGCCAGGTGTTCTTGCTTGCGTTCTTCCCAAGGGCGTCGGCGGCCGTGCTCGTCGCATTTGCGCTCCGACAGCCGCGCCACGATCTCCGCCACTTTGGGCGAGAACTCCTGCCGCAACTCCTCCAGCGTCACGCCGCAATCCTCCACCACGTCATGCAGCACGGCCGCCGCCAGCAGCGTCTCATCGGTGAACCCCGCCCGCACCAGCAGCCACGCCACCTGGACCGGATGTGAGATGTACGGAACGGTCGACCCCTTGCGCATCTGATGTCGATGCGCCACCGAGGCGAACCGCACCGCCCGTTCCAGCAGGGGAGAGAACAGCATGCTGTCCGTTCGACTCCGAAAAACCGCGGCGCCGCGAACAGAGACCACTCCGTCGCAGCGGTGAACAGACTCTATTCAGCCAGTGCAGCCGCCACGTCCGTCCGGTAGGCGGTCAGGCCGGGGAGGAAGCCCACCAGCGTCGCCATCGCGATCAGGGACGGGATCAGCCACAGCTCGGCGGCCTCAAACGCAAACGGGTCGATCAAATACCCGCTGCGCGACTCGATGATCGGCCCGGCGACGAACACCAATCCATGACCGAGGGCCAGACCCAGCAGCCCCCCGCCCACGCACAGGATCAACGACTCCAGCAGGATGATGCTGAACACACTCGATCGCCGCGCGCCCAGTGCGCGCAGAATCGCAATCTCCCGCCGCCGGTCCGACATGGAATTGTAGATGCTCACGAAAATCCCCACCCCCGACACGGCGATGATCAGCACCGTGAGCACCAGGAGCGCCAGGTTGATGTTGCCGATCAAACGCTCCCGAATCTGCGAGATGACCTGGAGCGGAGGGACTGCCTGCGCCGCCAGACGGTTGCGGAACTCCGCCGCCATGTGCATGGCCTGCGCGCCGCGCGCCAGAGCGTGCATCTCCTGGCGTTCGGGATTCCCCCGCATCAGGACCAGAATCGCGCTCACTCCCTTGATGAGATCGGGCGGATCCTGGTGGTGATGATGCCCCTCACCCCCCGACGCGTGGGCCGCCGCTTCCAACTCCATCTGGGCAATCTCCGCCGCATACCGCTGGCGGACCTGCTCCTCGGTCTCGCCGAAATACTCCATCTCCCGGGCGATGGCTTCCTCGATCGGCTCATCATGCCCCCCGATCAGGAAGAACCCCCGCAGATCGACGAACACCGTCCGGTCGTTCGCAGTGCCGGTCGGCGCCAGCACTCCTTGAATGGTGAATTCCTCCTCATGGATATGCGTCTCCGTCCCGGCATGGCGGAGCCGGAAGGTCGATCCCACCCCCCAGCCGTTCCGCCGCGCCACCTCCGCTCCGATGACCGCATCCCACGGCCCCCGCAGGAAGGCATGTCCCTCGGCCGGGATCGCGAAGTGCCGCGGCTCCCCCCGATCGTCATACGCATACGGGACCTTGAAGAATTCCTTCGTCGTGGCCACGCTCGGGAAATCGCCGATCTCCGTCGTGTCGCTCACCGCCATGGGAATCGCGGTCCCCACGTCCGGCCGCTCGGCGATCTGCTGGTAGAACCGCCACGGCATCTTGGCGATCGGAATGTCCACGCGGTAGATCGTGTTGAGGATGAGCTGCCACTGACTCCCCTTTGGGCCGACCACGAGGTCGTAGCCCACCGAGTTCTGGGAAAACAGCCGGCCGAAGACGCCGTTGATGATCAGCACCGCCACCATCAGCGCCACCCCCAGCGCCACGCTCAGCCCCGTCAGCGAGGAGGCCAGCAGCCGCTGCCGGATGCTCTTCCAGGCGATCGTCAGCAGACTCATGGCGACGCCTCCGGGTGGTTGAAGTCGGCCAGCTTCTCCACCCGCTCGAACTGGGCGGAAACCTCGGGTGCGTGCGTCACCAGCAGCAGCGAGACCCCGTGTTCGCGGCAGGCGTCGCGGATCAGGTCCAGCACCTTCTGCTGATTGGCCAGGTCGACGTTCGCGGTCGGCTCATCCGCCAGCATCAACCGCGGACGATTCGCCAGCGCCCGGGCCACCGCCACCCGCTGCTGTTCCCCCACGGAAAGCTGCCGCGGGCGATGCGACAACCGATGCCCCAACCCCACCCGCCGCAGCAGCTCCGCCGCATATGCACGATCGACCCGGTTGCAGAAGGTCATCCCCAGCAGCACGTTCTCCAGGGCCGTCAAACCCGGCAACAGATTGAACGTCTGGAAGATCATGCCGATCCGCTCGGCCCGGAAGCGGTCGCGGCGGACCTCGTTGAGCCGCGCGACGTCGACGCCGTCGACAAGCACGCGGCCGGCATCAACGCTGGTGATGCCGGCAATCACGTTCAAGAGCGTCGTCTTGCCTCCTCCGCTCTGGCCGACGAGCGCCACTTGCTCCCCCGACTGGAGTTCGAACCGCGCAATGTCGAGCACCGGCAGCCGATGACCATTCGGCTCACGGTAGCTCTTGCGGACCTGTTCCAGCAGCAATGACATGCGGGGCGGGGTGCGATGCGCGGCTCCCCGCCGCAGCACCGCGTCTCGGGAGACTCCGTTTCGTGGCGGGGTTTTGAAGCTACCAAACTCGACACACACCTGCAACGCGCACCGCTTGTGCCGGCACGACTGGGTACACGCGGCGACGCGGCGGTTTTCTTCTTTCCCCCTTGACACTTACAGCAATTCGCTCCTATAAGCCGCGGTCCTCTAGCCACCTCTCGGGCGACCGAAAGGACGCGGTCGATGATCTTGACGCGCCGAAAACTGCTGGTGGTGTTGATGTTCGTGGTGGGGCTGGGTCTGGCCGCCTGGCGCTGGCGAGCATCCCTCTCCCTCGCCTCGACCACGCCGACGTCCGCCTCCACCCTCCCGGACGAGGAGGATCACGGCCGGCCCGGCCCGGGTCACGAGCCGCATCCACCTCCGCTGCTCAGTGCGGAGTGGCCTCGCACCGCTCCCGCCTACTTCGACCCCGATCTGATCGATCCCGAAATCTCTGGCGGTGCCGTGCATGCCGACGGGCTGATCATCACCCGGCCGCGGGATCCCGCCATTCCGGGATCGGCCGAACGGACGCCTCCCGCCCCCCTCGTCGCGTCGGATGATGCCCTCCCGATTGACGAACGCACCGCCCAGGCGGCCCGAGACCTCGACGAATTGGTGCAGCGCGAATTGGCTGACCTGACCGCCGAGGAACGCCGCGTCTGGCTCAGCGTACTTCAGGGAATGCCCGTCGAGGAGGCCGAGGAGATTCTGCACATCTGGAAATTGACCGGTGGTGGAGGAAAGCACTCGCTCCCCGCACCTGAAACGGCCGCGGAGGCGCCCTCCCCGGCCATCGACGTCGCAGCTCCCCACTGGCGGGAACTGAGAACCTGGCAGGCGGAGCAGTCGCGGCTGCTGCTGACGAACCTGCGGCACGTCGAGACCCCCGGCTATCGACGGCGCGAGCTCGCTCCCGCCGCCCGCACCCTGCTCGACCTCACTCCCGGTCCCCTGCATGAGTCCGGCAATCCCCTCCATCTCGCGATTGAGGGGGATGGCTTCTTCATCCTCCGCCGGGGAGAGCAAACGGCCGTCACCCGCTGCGGCCGGTTCGACCTCTCGCCGCAGGGGGAACTGATTCAGCCTCGTGCGGACGGGGACTGGCGGCTGGACCCTCCCGTGCGGATCCCGGCGGAGAGCGTCCGGCTCGTCGTCGATGCTCGCGGCCGCGCGTCAGTCCTCAGCAGCGACGATCAGCCGGCATCTGTCGGCCAGATCGAGCTGGCGATCTTTCTCAATCCCCAGCACCTGGAAACGATCGATGGGGAACTGCTCATACCGACCACCGCTTCCGGACCGATTCACCGCCGCGCGCCGGGAACCTCCGGCGTCGGCACGCTGCGCCAGGGGGTGTGGGAAGGCTCGAACGCCACGATCGCGGGAGAAGCGGCAGCGCTGGAACGGCTGGAGCGGCAAGCCGAACTCTTGCGCCGCGCGGAACGCCTCTCCCAGCACCCCAGCGACCCGTCCGCCCGCTAGTCCGCGCTCACGGGTCCACTCTGCCACGCTGCCGCGGTGTGGCCGGTCTGTCTCCTGAACCGCTTTCCATCCCCTCTCCCCTTGCAGAACGAAGCGGGAGGTGGTGAAACTTCCCTGCGGGATTGTCCCGGCAGACGTTCGCCGGAATTCCCCGGGCGGCCGCTGGCAGCCTCTCTCTCCCTGCTCAGGAGGTTTCCCCATGCGTTACTCCCTGCCGTTGCTGCTGGCGGGTGGATGGTTACTGGTCCCGGGGAACTGGGGAACCGCCGCCGGAGCAGCGCCGCCGAACTTCCTCATCATCCTGGCCGATGATCTCGGCTGGGGGGACGTGGGCTGCAACAATCCGCATCGCGGCAAGCTGCGGACGCCACACATCGACCGCCTCGCCGCGGAAGGAATGCGGTTCACCGACGCCCACAGCAGTTCCGGCGTCTGTTCCCCATCGCGATACACCCTGCTGACGGGCCGTTATCACTGGCGCAGCCGCCTGCAACAGGGAATCGTGAACTATCTGGAAGGACCGCTGATCCCCCCCGAGCGGCTGACCCTGGCAACCCTCGCGAAACAACACGGTTACCACACCGCCTGCATCGGCAAGTGGCACCTGGGGTGGGAGTGGAACATCCCTGCGGGGGAGCGGCCGCTGTTCCATCCCGGGCGGGGGAACGTTCCCGAAGTGACGGACGCCCATCGCGCGGCTTGGGAGGCGGTGTATTCCCGGCCGATCGGCGGCGGCCCCACCACCCGCGGGTTTGACGTGTACTTCGGCACCGACGTGCCCAACTGGCCGCCGTACTGCTTCATCGACCAGGACCGGACGGTCGGCGTCCCCACGGAGTTTCTGCCGGCGGCTCTTCTGACCAACCATCTGGCGAGCCTGCCGGGGCCGGCGCTGGCAGGGTGGAAGTTGGAAGGAGTGCTGCCGGCCCTGACCGATCGCGCCTGCCGCTATCTCATCGAGCGGTCGCAGACCAACCAGCCCTTCCTGTTGTACCTGCCCCTCACGACGCCTCATACGCCTTTGGCGGTCAACGAGCCTTGGCGCGGCAAGAGCGGACTGGGGGAACCGGTGGCCGACCTGATCCTGGAAACGGACGCCGCGGTGGGCCGGGTGCTCCAGACGCTTGAGGACTGCGGCGCGGCCAAGAACACGCTGGTCCTGTTCACCAGCGACAACGGATTTGCACCCTATGTCGGCGTCGAATCGCTGGAGCGTCAGGGGCATTACCCCAGCGGTCCGTTTCGAGGGTCCAAGGGGGACGCCTGGGAGGGAGGGCACCGCATCCCCTTCCTGCTTCGCTGGCCCTCCGTGGTCGCTCCCGGAAGTGTGTGCGAGCAACTGGTCCACCAGGCCGATGTGATGGCCACTGTCGCCGACATCCTGGAGACGAAACTTCCCGACAATGCCGGTGAGGACAGCTTCAGCCTGCTGCCGTTGCTGCGCGGTTCCCGAGAACCAGTGCGGGAGCACGCAGTGAGCTGCGCGAGCAACGGCCTGACATCGCTGCGACGGGGGTCGTGGAAGCTGCTCTTCGGCCGCGGAGGAGGGGGGCCGTGGAGGCGCAGCCCGGCGGAGGAAACCGCGGCTCCACCGGTCCAGCTCTATGATCTGGCCGGCGATCCCGCAGAGACGACCAATCTGGCGGCCGACCGGACAGAGCTCGTGGCTGAGATGACCGCCTTGATGGAGCAACTGGTGGCGCGTGGCCGGAGCACTCCCGGTCCCAAGCAGTCCAACGATGTACCGGTACGGTGGCGACGGCATCTGGAGCAGGCCGACTCCTCGCAGTGATGTCCCCGACGCCGGTGCGCTTGCCAGCCGGACGTGATGGACCCACCGGATGTCACTCCGCCGCCAGGGGGGAGTCAGTCAACGTCCCGGAGTCCCGGAAGGGGGCAGCCGCTGAATGGTGGTCTGGTCATGGACGCGGGAACGTCATGGGTGCGCGACCCCGAGAGGCTCTGTCTCCCCCCTGGGAGAAGCGGGTTCCGCCGACGCCGTCGGCGGGCTTGGGTCTTCCAGACCCCTCGCCCACTGGTCCGACCGTGGTCCCGGAGCATCCCAGGCCGTAAAGTTCAGGGTATGTCGCACGCCGCCGCTCGCACGCAGTCCGCATTTCTCCGCCTGCATCCGGATGATCCGATCGTGATCGCTCGGAGAACGGCGGGTCCGGAGGAGGTCTGGTCCGACGGTTCCGGGACCGTCGTCCATCCGCGGGAGAAGATCGAACTGGGGCACAAGCTGGCGATCCGGTTCGTCCCCGCGGGTGCGCCGGTGCGCAAGTACGGACAGGTGATCGGCTTTGCCGTACGGGACATCCAACCGGGGGAGTGGGTCCACACGCATAACCTGGAGCGGGGGGAATTGGAACTGGAGTGCGAATTCTCGACAGCCGTTCCTCCCCCTCCGCCGCCGATGCTGGGACGGACGTTCCTCGGCTTCCGCCGGGCGGACGGACGGGCCGCCACCCGCAACTACATCGGCGTCATCAGCACGGTGAATTGCTCCGCCACGTCGTCGAAGTGGATCGCCCAGCGTTTCGATCACGAGTTGTTGGCAGACTACCCCCAGATCGACGGCGTGGTGGCACTGGTCCACAAGGGGGGGTGCGCCTTTGAGTATGGGGGTCCCGACCACCGGCTGCTGGCGCGGACGCTGGCCGGCTTCGCCCGCCATCCAAATATCGCCGCGTATCTGGTGGTGGGGCTGGGCTGCGAGACGTCGCAGGCCTCCTTCCTCGTGGAGACGCACGGGCTGGTGCCGCTGGAACTCTCCCGCGGGGGGCCGCGGCCCTGGCCGCTGGTGATGAACATCCAGGACGAGGGGGGCGTCCGCAAAACGGTCGAACGGGGCGTGGCGGTGCTGCGGGAGATGCTCCCCGAAGTGAACCGGGTCCGCCGCGAACCGATCCCCGCCTCGGAGATCGTGCTGGGGCTGGAGTGCGGCGGCAGCGACGGTAACAGCGGCGTGACGGCCAATCCCGCGCTGGGGATCGCCAGCGACCTCGTGGTCGCCTGCGGCGGGACGGCCATCCTCTCCGAGACGCCGGAAATCTACGGCGGAGAGCATCTACTGACGCGGCGCGCGATCACCCCCCAGGTCGCGCAGAAACTGCTGGACCGCATTCGCTGGTGGGAGGACTACGGCGCCAAGTTCGGCGCCCGGATCGATAACAATCCCTCCGTCGGCAACAAGCGGGGAGGGCTGACGACCATCTACGAGAAGTCGCTGGGGGCGATCGCCAAAGGGGGCAGCACCGCGCTGCGGGCAGTGTACGAGTATGCGGAACCAGTGACGGAAAAAGGACTGGTGGTGATGGATACGCCCGGTTACGACCCCCCTTCCGTCACCGGCATGATCGCCGGCGGGGCGAACGTGGTCGTCTTCACCACGGGGCGAGGGAGCTGCTTCGGCTGCAAACCAGTTCCGACCATCAAGGTCGCCACCAACACCCCGCTGTATGAACGGATGCGCGACGACATGGACATCAACGCCGGGCGGATTTTGGAGGGAGCCACCATCGAGGAGGTGGGGCGGGAGATCTTCGAGAAAGTTTTGGCCGTCGCCAGCGGAGAGAAGACTCGCAGCGAGCAACAGGGGATCGGGGATGAGGAGTTCTGCCCCTGGACCCCCGGGCCGATCTTCTGAACACGGCTCAGCTTCGCCGCATCGCATCGCTGCAATTCCTGCCGGACAGACGCTCCCTGACCGGTCGTGGGCAGGGCTCAGCAAGAGCTTGAGAGAGGCGGAGTGAAGGGATCTGAGGTCTCGGTCTCAGCTTCCCACCCGCAGCCTGCGGATTCGCTCTCCCTCCCCTCGGGGAAGGGGGTGTTGCCGCGGATTCCCGGTCCTCTCAACCGCTGCTGTGGGAGCGACCGGAAAATCCGGCAAGTCCGGGACAATCGGTACAGATTGCCAAATCGGTAAACCGATACTTACGACTGGTCCCTGTTCGTGCGCCCCCATTGCCGGGGGACGCGCGGAGGGACCACGGCCCCTGGACGACCAGAGCCAGACAGCACGGCGTTGCCCGATCACAAGGCTGGCCTTGATGTTCGGGACGACCCGACGGAGCAGGCGAGGATGCCAGCCGGTCCCCCCGGCATCACCTCTCAGGGACGAGACTGATGCGGATTTCTCATGCAATGACGGCTCTCGGGAGCGTCCTGACGCTGCTGGCGGCGGTCGGCGTCGCCAGCGCCCAGTCGGGGCGGGTCTCCTTCGGTGCGGGGGCCGAGGCGGCCGGCGGCGATTACTTTCCTGCCGGCGGATATCCCCCCGCCGCCGGGCAGACCTACATCCCCGACTGGAACGGTCCGTACGGCGTCCCGGGGGCCGGGTTTCAGCCGGCCGGCAGTCCCATGCCTCCCGCGGCGCTCTATCCCCCCGGCGGGCCGACGACGATGAACCCCTGGCCGGAGATTTCCCCGTTTTACCCCCCCAACGTCGGATACACCCAGCACAAGCAGTCGCGCGGGCTGTGGTTCCGGGAACAGGTGTTCCGCAACCGCGAGTACGAGTTCGGGATCGAGTACATCCAGACGTCGTTCAAAAAGCCCCGCGACACGCTGATCGGCTCCGCCCACCAGCCGGTCGGATTCTCTCAGGACACCCAGTTCGGACTGGTCGGTCCGCCCGTTCAGACGTTCGGCCTGGGACCGCAACAACCGCTGAACACCATTCGCGGGTTCCCAGGCGCGTATCCGTTCCCCTTCCTGCTCACGGGGGGAACGACTTGGACGGCTCAGGAGATCGGCTATGCCTTCCCGATCCACAACCTGGGCGCCCTCTATGGGGATGCCACGACCGACGGCATCAAATTGCGGTACGGATTCACCAACGAGGACGGCACCGGTTGGAATGCGACCGGCTTCTGGACGAGTGAGGGGGATCTCGGCTTCCAGCGCGGCACCGACAACATCAATGGGATGCCGATCAACCAGACCTTGTTGACCCTCAACCCGTTGCTGATCGCCACGTTTTACGGCGGCTTGCCGCTGATCTTCACCGACGACCCGCTCGACCCCACCACCTTTCAGGGCTATCTGGGCCTGACGCAGAAGTTCGACGTCATGTACCGTCTGGAGTACGACACCCAGGCAGCCGGAGCCGAACTGAACCGCTTCCTCGGCTACTGGCACAAGGGGAAGAGTACGCGGGTCTCGACCTTTGTGGGGGCGCGATACCTGTACATCAACGAGCACTTCGGCTTCCACGGGATCGACAGCGGGTTCGGTTACGACTTTGAAGTCACGGACCCGGGGGACGATCCCGACCCGGGCGACTTCCATCCCAACGGTGCGCTCAACTTCGATTACCCGCTCCTGGATGCCCGGCTGAATTCCGACGTGCAGTCCCACCTGGCCGGTCCGCAGGTCGGCTTCCGCGTCGATCTCGGCCAGCGGGGCGGGTTCCACGTCTGGACGCAATCGACGTTCGGCATGTTGGCCAACCACGAGCGGCTGGAGATCACCGGCAACAACATCGGCGTGCCGATCGGCATCGCACATCCCGAAATGCACGACGGCGTGCAGTTCCTGGACAACAGCTTCCGGGACAACGAGAGTCACACCCACGCCTCTCCGCTGTTCGAGCAGGCGATCATTGCGGATGTGCCGCTGTCCGGATTGCTCCCCTTCCTGAAAAAGAGCTACCTGCTGGAGAATGCCGATTTCCGGGCCGGTTACACCTTCATGTGGGTGGGGGAGGTATCGCGGCCGGGGGATTCGATCGCCTGGCGGGGCTTTCCGCAATTCCCCAGCGTGCGGATCGAGCGGCACAGCTTCTGGATGCACCAGCTCAACCTCGGCCTCAATTTCCACTACTGAACTGACACCCACGCGCCATGGGGGTGAAGGTGACAGCCGAATCATTCCTCCCGGACGGAGGAGTCTGTCTCCCGATGCGCAGCAACTCCTGCTCCCCCGCGGCCAGCAGGATGCCCCTGGCCGTCGCGTCCAGGTGCTCCACCAGGCAAAGCGGAGCTTTCCCCGGGACCTTGACCATGTTCAAGGTCTTTCCTCTTCCGCAGGGAGCAGCATCGACTCGGTGAAGACCGGCTCCGCGACGGAGCCGCCGATGCCGACAGCCGCGGAGGGCTCCTCAATGACCACCGCCGCGTCGGGATCGGGCGGACCGCGTTCAATCACCTGCATCGACAGCCACTGCCCCTGTCGGAACCGCGCCAGGAAACCGCTGCCCATCACGATCAGTTGGAACACGATGACGTTCCAGCAGGCGTACAGCCCCCCGCCGGTCCGCTGAATCCACCAGATCGGCACGACCATCGTGCTCCACAGCACCACGCCGGTATAGATCAGCGAGAACCGCGTGTCGCCGGCGCCGCGGATCGCCGAGCCGAAGATCACAGCCATGGCGTCGAAAAACGAATACAGCACCACGTAGACGAGGAGCGTCCGGACGACGGGCCGCAGGTGGGCGAACGCGGCCGGGTCGCTGTGCCGCGCAAAGGGGGCCAGGATCACATCGCTGGCGAACAGATAGACGAGCGCCCAGGCGGCGGTGTAGGCCGCCGCCAGTCCGAACGCCAGCCAGGTGGTGCGAACGGCCAACCTCGGCCGCCCCTCGCCGATCCGCCGACCCACCAGGGTCGAGACCGCCGTCCCGATCCCGAACAGCGGGATGAACGCCAGGGAGTTCAGATTGAACGCCAGATTCGTGGCTGCGAGTTCCCGGCTGCCGATGCGGCCGATGAACACCAGCAGCATCAGGTAGGCGGCGATGTCCACCAGGTACTGCACCCCGTTCGGGCTGCCGTAACGCACCATGCGGTCGAGGAGTTTGCGATCGACCCGGCACTGCCGCCGGAAGGGATACTGCCGCGACTCGCCATCCACCGCCATCCAACCGCAGTACAGGCCGCACCCGATCGTCTGCGCACACACCGTCCCCCAGGCAGCGCCGGCGATCCCCAACTCCGGAATTGGCCCCCAGCCGAAGATCAACACTGCGTTGATCAGGGCGTTCGCCAGACTGATGACAGCGTTGACGATCATCAACACGACGGTCCGGCCGCGCCCGCTGTAAAAGGCCGACAAGGCGCACGAGGCGAGCATCGGCAGGGAGCCGAGCGAGAGTACCGAGAAGTACTCCGCTTCCAACCGCTGCACAGACGGCGCATGTCCGAACAGGTGCGTCAGCCGGGAGGTCCAGGGGGTGAGCGCGGCCAGGAGCACCCCCGCCAGCGTTGCCAGCCACACCCCCTGCCAGACCGACGCCGCCACGCGATCCACTCGGCGGGCGCCGTCGTACTGGGCGACGAACGTGTTGACGTATGCCACGGTCCCGAACGCCAGGCTCATCAGCGTCCAGTGCAGCATCCCGCCGGGAGTCGAGGCGGCCAGCGCCTCCTCGCTGTACCACGTGAGCATGATGCGGTCGACCACATGCATCAGCGAGAGTGATCCCGAACTGATGATCAGCGGGATGGCCACGCGTAACAGTTCGTGCACGCTCCCGGCCTGGGGAGCGGCGGCGTCCATCGAGGGAGCGGCTGCGGCGGTTGTCATCACGGAGCGCGGGACAGAGGTGACACCAGCGGCGCCGGCCGCCGCGACCTGCATTCTCAATCGCCAGTCCCGTGCGGACAAGACTCGGCTCTCCAAGGTTCATGGACCCGACGAGACGCAACGGACGAACCTGGTTCGGTATGACGGGTTAGAGCGCTCGATGGCAGGTTTGATCGCTGGCCGGTCGCTCACGGATCGCCGTCCGGTTGCCGTGCGGATGGCGCTCTCGTCGCCCCCCGGCCGCGCTGAATCGCACAAACCCCTGGCGCGCCAAGAGGTTGATCTTGTTTCTCCGCGGTTGTCCGCCCTCGTTCTCTCCTCGCGGAATCCCCCGATTGGAGTGGGTTTTGACAGAGACGGATATAAAATAACGAATGCGTCCCTCCCACCGACCTCCCGGAGTCTGCGGCCCTGACTCGCCTGCCTGAAACGATGAAGCCACTGACGCTCCTTGTGTGTCTCGTTCTGGGGTCCAGCCTGTGGCCGGTGAATCTGCCGGCGGCGGACGCCCCCCTGCCGGACGTCATTCAGTTCAATCGGGACGTCCGGCCGATCCTCTCGGACAACTGCTTCTTCTGTCACGGTCCCGACCCGAATCATCGGGAAGGGGAGTTGCGGCTCGACCTGCGGGAGGCGGCATTGGAACGGAAGGCATTTGTGCCGGGTCAGCCCGACTCCAGCCCCCTCATCGCCCGCATTTTTGCCGAGGATGCGGACGAGCGGATGCCCCCGCCGGACTCTCCCAAGAAGCTCACCCCCCGGCAGAAGGAGATTCTCCGGCGGTGGATCGAGCAGGGGGCGGAGTACCAGCAGCACTGGGCCTACGAGCCGCCGGTCAAAACGCCGATTCCCCGCGGGCACAACGGGGTCGATTTCCTCGTCCGGCGGCGGCTGGAGCAGATCGGTCTGAAACCCTCGCCGCTGGCTGACCGCCGCACGCTCATCCGCCGGCTGTACAACGATCTCATCGGCCTTCCCCCCACCCCGGAGGAGGTTCGGGCATTTGTCGCAGACGCCTCTCCCGATGCCTATGAGCAACTGGTCGAGCGATTGCTCCACAACCCGCACTTCGGGGAGCGGATGGCCCTCGGCTGGCTGGACGTGGTCCGTTACGCGGACACCATCGGCTATCACAGCGACAACCCCCGCAACGTCTGGCCGTACCGCGACTGGGTGATCCGCAGCTTCAACGAGAACAAGCCGTTCGACCGGTTCACGATCGAGCAGATCGCCGGCGACCTGCTGCCCGACGCCACTCAGGAGACGCGGGTCGGGTCGGCGTTCAATCGCCTGTTACTCACCACTGAGGAAGGGGGCGCCCAGGCGAAGGACTATGAAGCCCGCATGTTGGCCGACCGCGTGCGGGCCGTCGGTACGGTGTGGCTCGGCCAGACGACCGGCTGCGGGCAGTGTCACGACCACAAGTTCGACCCCTTCACCATGCGGGACTTCTACTCGCTGGGGGCCTTCTTCGCGGACATTCAGGAGCCGATCCTCGGCCGCCGCGAGGACGGCATGCCGGTGATGACCCCGGAACAGGAGCAGCGGTTGGCCGCCCTCGATGCCGCCCTCGCCCAGGCCCGCCAGGCCTTCCAGGCGATCGTGCCGCAGTTGGACTCCGCCCAGAAGCAGTGGGAAGCGGATGTTGCGGCCTACGGCGTCACTCTCCCGGAGCTGCGCGAGGGGGCCCAGGCAAGCGACGCTGACCGCAAGACTGCCCAACAGGTGGCCGCCCTCCTCAAAAAAGAGAAGCGCTCGTCGCAGGAAGAGCAGACGATCCAGAACTATTTCCGCACCAAAGTGACACGGCTCTTTGTCGCGGAACGTGAGGCCCTCGCCCAGGCGGAACGCGAACGTCAAGCGTTCTACGACGCACTCCCCAAGTGCCTGGTGAGCATCAGCACCCCCAACAAGCGGACCGTGCGGATTCTGCCTCGCGGGAACTGGATGGATGAGAGCGGGGAGATTGTGAAGCCAGCCCTGCCGCACTACCTGCCTCATCCGACCGTCGCGGGGCGGGAGCTGACGCGGCTGGACCTGGCCCAGTGGCTCGTCTCTCGTGACAACCCCCTCACCGCCCGCACGGTGATGAACCGGTTGTGGAAGCAGTTCTTCGGTACAGGGCTGAGCCGCGTGCTGGACGACCTGGGCGCACAGGGAGAACCGCCGGTCAATCCGGAACTGCTGGACTGGCTGGCGTGCGAGTTCATGGACAGTGGCTGGGACGTCAAGCACATGGTCCGCACGATCGTCACCAGCAACACCTACCAGCAGGTTTCCACCGCGACGCCGGAACTGATGGCGGCGGACCCGAACAATCGTGAATGCGCGCGGCAGAGCGCCTTCCGCATGGATGCGGAGCTGGTTCGTGATTACGCCCTGGCGGTGTCAGGACTCCTCGACCGGACGATCGGCGGACCGAGCGTCAAACCCTACCAGCCGGAAGGGTACTGGGAGAACCTCAACTTCCCGCGGCGGGAGTACGTGGCGGACACGGGGGCCGCCCAGTACCGCCGCGGTCTGTACACGTGGTGGCAGCGGACGTTCCTGCACCCCAGCCTGCTGGCCTTCGACGCTCCCAGCCGCGAGGAGTGCTGCGCGGAGCGGAACCGCTCCAACATTCCCCAGCAGGCGCTGGTATTGTTGAACGATCCAACCTACGTGGAGGCCGCGCGGGCGTTCGCCGCCCGGATGCTCACGGAATCCCAAGGCTCCACGGAGGAGCGCATCACCTGGGCCTGGCAAACGGCCTTGCAGCGCGATCCCACCGACGACGAGTGGCGGACCGTGCAGCAGTTGCTGGAGTTGCATCTGGGCGTTTACCGGGCGGATCCTCCCGCGGCGGAGGCGCTGCTCCGGGTTGGTCTGGCACCGGCGCCGGAGGCGCTCGACAAGGTGGAACTGGCCGCCTGGACGCACGTCGCCCGGGTGCTGCTGAACCTGCACGAATTCATCACCCGATCCTGAGGAGCGCCAGGCGCGGAGAAGCACAGACCGGTTGGAAACGGCAGGGAGGTCAAGAAGGAACGCGAACCATCGCAGTGGTCCGTTTGAGGCATCGCATCCATCACGGGGTCACGGAGTATCGTTCATGATCGACCGCGTTCACTCACCCATCACGGGTGCTGGACATGGGCCACCGCATCCGGGGCGGCGGGCGTTCCTCCATCAGGCCACCCAGGGTCTGGGCGCCGTGGCACTCGCGACGCTGCTGGAACCGGGCTGGCTCTCTGCGGCCTCGAGCGGGGGAGTCCTGGCCACGCTGCCGTTGCCCCAGCGCGCCAAGCGGGTCATCTGGCTGACGATGGCCGGCGGCCCGTCGCATCTGGAGACCTTCGACTACAAGCCGAAGCTCGCCGAGATGGACGGCCAGCCGATGCCCGAAAGCCTCACCCGGGGCCAGCAGCTTGCCCAGCTCCAGGGGCAGAAGCTCGTCTGCCTGGGACCGCAGTTCGCCTTCACTCGCCGCGGGGAATGCGGAGCGGAGATCAGTGAACTCTTCCCGCATCTGGGGTCGGTGGTGGACGAGTTGTGCATCATCCGCTCGCTGACCACGGAGGCCATCAACCACGATCCCGCTCACATGTTCATGAACACCGGCTCGCAGATCGCCGGGCGGCCCAGCATGGGGTCGTGGGTGACCTACGGTCTGGGAAGCGAGGCGGAGGACCTGCCCGGTTTCGTGGTGATGGTCTCGACGGGCCCCGGACGCTCGCCGCAGCCGATCGCCGCCCGCCAGTGGAGCAGCGGGTTCCTCCCCAGCCGCTATCAGGGGGTGCAGTTCTACAGCCGGGGAGACGCCGTGCACTACCTCGGCAATCCCCCGGGCGTCACCCCCGCGCAGCAGGCGGCGGATGTGCAGGCCGTGACTGAGCTGAATCGACAGTATCACACCCGAGCGCCCGATCCTGAGGTCTCGACGCGGATCGCCCAGTACGAAATGGCGTTCCGGATGCAGACCAGCGTCCCGGAATTGATGGACCTGCGGGGCGAAAGCCGGCACACGATCGAGATGTACGGCTGTCAGCCGGGGGATGGGAGCTTCGCCTCCAACTGCCTGATTGCCCGCCGGCTTGCCGAGCGGGGCGTGCGGTTCATCCAGCTCTATCACCGCGACTGGGATCACCACAGCCTGCTGAGGGAGGAACTCCCGCTGCGGGCCAGGGAGGTGGACCAGGCGTGCGCGGCCCTGATCCGCGACCTCCAGCAGCGGGGGATGTTCGACGACACCTTGATCGTCTGGACGGGAGAGTTCGGCCGCACGCCGATGATGCAGGGAAACAAGGGCCCCATCGGCCGCGACCACCACAACAAGGCGATGTCGCTGTGGGTGGCCGGCGCCGGCATCCGCCGCGGACTCGTGTACGGCGGCACGGACGATCTCGGTTACAGCGCGGTCGAAAACGTCTGCACCGTGCACGATCTCCACGCCACGATGCTGCACCTGTTGGGGATCGACCACCGGGCGTTCAGCATCAAGTTCCAGGGACTGGACGTGCGGCTGACCGGCGTGGAGGGAGCCCGGGTCCTGGGGGACATCCTGGCCTGACGCCACAGCAACTCCCTCCCTCCGTTCGCCACTCGCGGCGAAACGCGCTCAAGGAGGAGAGAGTGCGGCAGCGGCGGGCTGCGCCGCGGGTGCCTCTGGCTGATTCCCCGGAGCCTGCCGACGCTCCCTCCTCCGTAGCAGCCGTTTCTGCTCGCGATCGCTCAGGAGGGGTGCAGTTTCCGGTGTTCCGGCCGGGGCCGGGGCCGCGGCCGACGTGGATTCCCCCCATCGCTTGGGGCCCGACTTCATCGGCGGCGCCATCTCGTCGAGCCACGCGTGGTACAACGCCTCCAGTTCCTGGACCCGCTCCGGATGCTTCTGGGCGAGGTTCGAGGTCTCCGCGGGATCGGCTTTTAGATCGTAGAGTTCCCGGCGGCTCTGGTGCGCCACGAGCTTCCATGATCCGGAGCGGACCGCCCACTCGCCGCTTCCGCCCCCCTCGCTCCAGAAGAGGTGCTCGTGCACCTGAGCGGTTTCTCCCAACAGCAACGGGAGCAGATTGCGGCCGTCAAACGGCTTGGCGACCGGGGGGGGAATACCTGCCGCAGCGAGCGCCGTCGGCAGGATGTCGAGCGAGATCACCGGCGCGTCGATCGTTTTTCCGCCGGAGAACCTTGCCGGCCAGCAGACGACGAACGGCGTGCGAATGCCCCCCTCGTAGTTCTGCTGTTTGAACCCGCGGAGCGGAGCGTTGTTGGCGTTCATCGCCTTCGACCCACCATTATCCGTCAGGAAGAACAGCAGCGTATTGCCCCACACGCCCTCGGTCTTGAGGGTTTCGACCACTCGCCCCACGCCGAGGTCGAGATGATGCAGCATCGCCATCAGCACCACGCGGCTCTCGGGCAAGTCCGGGAACTGCCGCCGGATGCGGGAGACATTCTCTGGCGGCGCCTGAGGGGGCGCATGGACGGCGTGATACGCCAGGTGCAGGTAGAACGGCCGATGCTTATGTCGTCGGATGAACGCGACCGCTTCCTCCGTGAGCCGCGTCGTGAGATACCCCTCGTCGCGGATCGGCGCCAGACCGCGGTACAGCGGGGAATCGTCGTCGGCCAGCCGGAAGTAGTCGTGCGCGCCCCGCCCCAGGAAACCGTAAAACTCGTCAAAGCCCCGCGAGACCGGACTGTAGTCCGCCGTCAGTCCCAGGTGCCATTTGCCGAACGCGCCGCAGACGTATCCTGCCGGCTGGAGGTATTGCGGGAAGATCGTCTCGGAGAGGGGCAAGCCCGACCCCCCTTCGCCCGCGGTGTAGATGCCGACCCGCTGCTGATAGCGACCGGTCATCAGTCCCGCCCGCGTCGGCGAGCAGACGTTGCCGCTGATGTAACCCTGCGAACAGAAGACCCCCTCCCGCGCCAAAGCGTCCATGTGCGGAGTGGAGACCTCCGGGGGATGATGCGGATTGAAGCTGATGTCGGCATAACCCTGATCATCGGTCAGGATGACGACGATGTTGGGGCGCGAGGGAGTATCCGCCCGGCAGTGCTGGCTCCAGAACCCTGCCGCAAGCAGCACGGCCAGCCTCGCCCCGCGGCCGGCCCTCCAGGCGGAACCGCGACCTCCCGGAACATCGCGCGGTCGTCTGCGGTCAACCTCAGGATGGTGCATGGCGTCCTCCGGTGCTCGGCGCCAGTTCTGCCTGTCAGCCGGTCGACTCGACCCGGCTGCGCTGCCACGCAATCAGCTCCTCCAGAATTTCTCCCAGCGCCGCCCGGGGTTTACAGCCGATGATGCGTTCCAGTTTGCTGACGTCCGGGACGCGGCGGCGGACGTCCTCGAAGTCCCGGCCGTACGCCTGTTGATAGGGGATGTGCTGGACCGCCGCCCGCGGATTCGCCCGCCGGATCACTTCCTGAGCCAGTGCCAGGATCGAGATCGGCTGATCGCTGCCGATGTTGAAGATTTCCCCCTCGGCAGCGGGCGTCTCCATCAACTGGATGACGCACTCCACCACGTCCCGCACATGGGCGAAGCAGCGTTCCTGTGAGCCGTCGTCGTACACCACCACCGGCCCGCCCGCGAGGGCCTGCTCGATGAACCGGGGGACCACCATCCCGTATTCCCCCACCTGCCGCGGTCCGATGACGTTGAAGAACCGACCGATCACCACCGGCAGGCCGAACTTGCGGTGGTACGCCAAGGCCAGAAATTCGTCGATCGCCTTGGAGCAGCCATAGGCCCAGCGGGGCCGCGAGGTCGGTCCCAGGTGCAGATCGTCCTCTTCGCTCCATCGCTCCTTGGGGTTCTTGCCGTAGACCTCGCTGGTGGACGCCAGAAAGAACCGCCGGTTCCCCTGCAGGGCGATCCGCAGCAGAGACTCCGTGGGGTAGATGTTGGTTTCGATGGTGTGGACCGGGTCCTCCGCCACCAGTTTGACCCCCACGGCGGCGGCAAGGTGATAGATCACCTCGGCGTCGCGCGCCGCCTCGGAGAGGGCCTGCGGATCGGCGATCGAGGCTTCCACGAGGGTGAACTGCGGATGTCCCTCGACAGCCACAAGGTTCTCCCGCCGGCCGGTGGAGAAATCATCGATGACCGTCACGCCATGCCCCGCCCGGAGCAATCGCTCGGTCAGATGGCTGCCGATGAATCCGGCACCGCCGGTCACAAGACAGCGGGACATGCCTCTCCTTGTGCAGGGGCTTTCGTCGGGGAAATGTAAATGTTCAGCATTCGGGGGGGACGCGGCTCAGAGCCTGACCTCCGATGGAGGGCATGATCGGCGCTCCGGCTGCCCCTGTCCAGCAGACGCTGCCCAGGGAGGGCCAAGAGTTCCGGCGGAGCTGAGGGACCTCTCCCACGAACAGCGCGGGAACGCGGGAGAGAACCGAGGCTTCACTCCCCTTCGCGATGCACCGTCGCCGGGGAGAAGGCCGGCAGGCAGACGGCGATGTACTCGGCGCCTCCCGCCTCCGGCGTGCTGTAGCGCACCCACTCCCCCGGCCGGGTGATGATCGCTTCCCCCGCCCGGACGTCGATCACACCCGCGTCATGCTCCACCCGCAGCATTCCCCGGAGCACGAGGGTGTATTCCGTGAACTCCGGCCGCTGTCCCGGTTCCTGCCAGCCGGCGGGGGACACCATCCGCGCCAGGCTCAGTTCCTCCGTCCCGGAGTTGACCCTCCCGACGTACTCCTGGATTCGCTTGGGGGGCGAACCCGCCGCTTCAATCATGCTGGGAGCAGGAACGAGCTGCGGCATGGGTGGAACTCCTGAGCGATGGGGCGGTTCGGATCAACACCAGTGCGAGACGGAGAGGGGAACCTCCGCTGAAGGGTCGTGAGAGGCTGCGGAATCAGGGGGGAGAATGCGCGGCGAGGAGGGGACCTTCAGCCTCCGTGGCCGACCGTCGGCCGCCACTTCCCCTCCACCCGTTCGGCCTCCCCCTCGCCGGGCCACGGGGGCATGGTGATCACCAGGACGACGAGCGGCTCGTAGCCGAACGACCGGAACTGAAACGCCGTCCCCAGAGGGATCGTCAGAGCCGTCCCGGTCTCCAAGGGCGTCACGGTTTCGACTGCTCCCTGCTGGCGCCACATCTCTCCACGTCCGCTGAGGCAATACCAGATCTCCTCCACCGTCCGATGTCGGACGGCGTGAGAGACGGCGCCCGGGGGAAGTTCAAAATGGGCGAGGCTACCCCCCGCCAGTTGCAGCAAGGGACGGACATCGGTCCCGTCGGGAGCGGTGGCAACCGGCTGCACCGGAAGTCGTGTGGCGTCGAAGGGGGTCATGGCTGGTGTGGAGGATTTCTCAAGAATCACGATGTGGCAGACGCAGCAGACATCATGCGGAGATGAGTGGAAACACAGAACAAACCGATCACTGCATCCCACCTGAGCGGCATTGCGCTGCTGCGACTCCGTCCTGATGCTCTCCACGCCGCTCACCCAGTACCAGTAACTTATGCCCCAAGCAGGATATTCTCCAGGGCCGATGTTCAAGATCGCCGGCATCGCGTTGGCAACAGCAGCCGTGAACTTCCCCATCGCAGCGCGATCGGGTGGACTGCGCCCATCAACGGTCCGCGAGGGGACGGAGAAGTACTCCAATACGAACGGACGAAAGAGGAAGCGGGGCGGCAGTTCAGGGAATGGCGGACCATTGACGGCCCGACGTCAACTCCCCCGGTCGAGTCTGGGGGCAATGCCCTTGCGTTGACCCGAGCTCCCCGGACTTGGATGACCTTGACGAGATGGCGCAGGACATGGAACACTTGAAATCGAAGCTGCGACGCCACGCTCACTTGTCCTTTGCCGCGAAACCGTAATCACGTTCTCAGAGAGTGAATCCCATCCGAAAAACCTGAGATATCAGAGAGACGTTGATCCGCTGATCCAGGGGCTTTCGCCGTGGGGTGTGCCCTCGTTGCCTCCTCGTGTTGAAGTTGACTCCGCAACAGATTCCGTTTCGGGAAAATCGCAGTGGCTCCGCGGAAACCGATACGACTGGAAATTGCCAACGTGGGCCAGATCACCCGCGCGGGACTCGATTTTCAGGACCTGACGGTGCTTGTCGGTCCGCAGGCGACCGGGAAGAGTATCTGCCTGCAACTGCTGAAGTTGCTTCTCGACAAGAATTTCGTCCTCAGCGAGTTGCGACGGTATGGCCTCGAGTGGGACCGGGACGTCCATCGCTTTCTGGACGTCTATCTGGGTGAGGGAATGGGGACGTTGTGGCGCGAGGACAGCGCGTTGTCGCTGAACGGTCGTGAGATCAAGCTGGCCGATGTCGTCGGCCGAAAGCGGAAGCGGCGTGATGAGATCATGTTCTTCATCCCTGCCCAGCGGGTGTTGACAATTGGCCGCGGATGGCCGAAGCCGTTTTCGGAGTACAGCTCGGGCGATCCGTTCTGCGTTCGCGATTTCAGTGAGAAGCTGCGGCTGTTGATGGAGACCGGGCTGGGAAGGGGGGAGACGGAGTTGTTCCCCCAGCCGGGTCGATTGAAACGCGAAATCCGCGACCTGCTATCGCAAACAATCTTCGCCCAGTTCGGCCTGACGGTCGACGTCCATGGGATGCAGAAGCGGTTCGTTCTACGAACGAAGGAGGCTCCTAACAACGGAAATGGGAACTTGCCGTTTATGGTCTGGTCCGCGGGACAACGAGAGTTCGTCCCGTTCCTGCTGGGATACTATTGGCTCTGTCCTTCGACGAAGGTCTCCCGGCGAGCGAGCCTGCGGTGGGTGGTGATCGAGGAACTGGAGATGGGATTGCATCCCCGAGCGATCTCTGCGGTGATGGTGATGATCCTGGAATTGCTGCGGCGGGGATACCGCGTCTGTCTGTCGACGCATTCGCCGCACGTTTTGGACGTCGTGTGGGCGATGCGCATGTTGCGCGAAGCCCAGGCGGAACCGAAACAGTTGCTCAAGATTTTTGAGGTTAGCCCAACACCTCAAACACTCAAGATGTCGCAGAGCGCCTTGAACAGCCAGGTCGGTGTCTATCTGTTCGGGCAGGACGGAAATACCCGGGACATTTCGAGCCTCGACCCAGGATCGGATAATAAGTACGAGGCCGGCTGGGGTGGACTCACCGAGTTCAGCGGACGCGTCGCCGACGTCGTCGCCGACGTTGCGGGAGACAGCAACTGATGCCCCCAGCGAACTTTCGCGTTGCCGTCCTGTCCTGCAATCTGCTCAAGGGAGCACTCCAGTCGGGACTTCAGGCGTTGCGTAGCGCAGACCTCCCACGTGTCTCTACCGTCGACTCCAGACGTATCCTGGGCAGCATCAATCTCGACGCAGCGACGCAGAAACAGCACCCGAACGATCCTCGGTGGGATTACGCCGTCGGTTGCAGATGTTCCCACAATTCACAGACGGTCTACTGGATCGAGGTCCATCCAGCGAACTCGCATCACGTCGACGAAGTCATCCGGAAGCAGGTCTGGTTGCGCGACTGGGTGAGCGCTCATGCGCCGATGTTGCATCAGCTCCCGTCGAAGTACTATTGGGTCGCATCGGGGAGAGTCGCCCTGCCTCCGAACAGTCCTCAACGTCGGAAGCTGGCCAAGTCTGGAATCCGCTTCGCCGGGACTCACCTCCAAGTGCCGGAAACCTGAGTGACCTAGACCCAAATTCATCGACCGGACATTGTGTCTCGGTCTGGATTTCGGCCGTTGGGACATTTCCCTCGAATTGCGATGCCAACGGCAAACTCAGTCGGCATCGAGCGGGACCGCGTCGGAAGAGCTGCTCAATAGCGACGTCAGCTGGACCACGGCCAGCGGCTACTGTCAGCCTTCGGGGTTGCCCGATGCAAGCCGTGCCTCCTTTGGCGCAGGCGCTCAACTAATCCGCCGGGGGGGTCCAATCCCCCCAGTGCTCCAGGTAGTGGCGATAGGCCGGCTGGGCGTCGGCCTGCGACTCCAGCCAGGCCCGCGTCTCGGCGACGATCTGTTGTTCCGCCTCCAGACCGAGCTTCCCCAGCAGCACCCGCGTGCGGAGAAACACGAAGTACGTATCCAGCACGTCGCAGCGGCAGTAGTTGTTGATCTCGGCTGTCTGGCCGCGGTCGTACAGGTCCTGCACCTGCGAACCGTCGACCTCGGTCTTCCCCGGTTTACCGATGAGGTTCGCCAGCAGGTTCAGCCCTCCGCTGACGCGCACCGCTCCAAAGTTGGAGATCAGGTCCAGCAGGTCCAGGTGCGACTGGGCGTTGTAACGGTTGCGGGCCTGTTCGTAGGCACGGTCATCGACGTTGAACCAGTCCGGCAGGGGGTAGCCGTAGCGGTACGCGGCCAGCTCGAGCACCGGCAGGTCATACCCGCGGCCGTTGAACGTGACCAGGGTGGGACGCCCGTAATGACGCCAGCCCTGCCAGAAGCCGCGGGTGATGACGTGCGGCCGGAACTTCGGTTCGTCCAACACCGCCAGGTCCAGCAACCGGTAGTCCGCCGCAACCTTTCCCACGGCGACCGAGACCGGGAGCATGTAGGTGGGGGGGAGGATGTCCTTGCCGGTAGCTTCCAGTTGCTCCGCCCGGAAGCGGGCGATGGCTTCGTCCGGGGTGAGCGACTCCCGCGGATAACGGATGCGGGCGACGAGCTCGCCGTCGGCGACCGCTTCGATGTCGACCACGAGATAGGCGACGTCGGATTTGGCGGGAGGCATGGGCATCTCACTTGAGCCTGAGCGACATGTGTGACACCGGGAGAGGACGGGACCCCGTGCGGGTCTGCGTGTCCAGCCCCGGCGCTGCGCTGCCTGCGGGACGCCGGGCTACGGACCGTCGTGAAACTCCTCCCACCGCTGCCAGGCGTAGGTCCACTCCATCCACATGCGCAGAAACGACCAGAGGATACGCATCTGCGCGAGATGTTCGCTGGGGAGGCGGGCTTGGGCCTCGACGGAATGTCGCGCGGCCTCGTCCAGACCCCACCGGGCGGCGAGCACCTTGCAGAGGACGTCGGCCGTGAGATCGGGGTCTGCGCCCTCTCGGAGGTACCCGGCGCCGTCGGCGGTGACGAAGAGTTCAAACAGCCGGCTGCGAGCCGGGTCCACCTCCAGTGGCGCGCCGGAGGCCAGCGCCTCCTGCAACAGATCGTCGATCTGCTGGACGAGGTCGTCGGCCAGGGTGTCCTTCCGGCGGGGGAGGGGTTCTGTACTCATGCGGCGACGGGAGAGTGCAGCTCAGGCCGTGGCGGGATCGAAGCCCCGCACCAGTTCTTCATCCCATTGATCCAACAACGGCCAATCGACGGCGCAGGTGCCGAAATCGGCCATGTGCTGGTAGCCCTCCAGTCGGGCGATGGTCGCATCCAGGAGGGCGTTGTCTTTGCGGAAGGGGGGGCCGTGGCTCGGGAGGAGCCATTCGACGTCGCTCTCCCGGATGCGTCGCAGGGATTTGATGAATGACGGGAGGTCCGACCCGTGGTGGGCGTCGATGTTCCCCACGCAGCCGTCGCGGTAGATGTTGTCCCCCGAGAAGAGCAGCTTGCCGAGCCGGAACGAGAGCTGCGCCGGGGCGTGTCCCGGCGTGTGCCAGACCTCCAGCGTCAAATCGCCGATGCGCAGCCGGTCCCCCTCGTCAATGGTGTCGTCGAACTCGATGCGGGGCATGGGGATGGAGATGCCCTGCGCGGCGATTTCGGCGTAGGTCATGATCCGCTCGCCGGTGGCCAGCAGCTTGGCGGCGTGACGATGTCCCACCACCTGCGCCTGCGGCAGAATCTCCTTGGCCCGTTTGAGGGCCTGGACATGATCGACATCCGCATGGGTGGCGATGAGATACTTGCATCCCGCCAGCGGGAAGTCCATCTGGCGGATGAGGGCGATGATGTCGTCCAGGGTGTCCTCGTAGCCGATGTCGATCAGCCCCCATTCATTGCCGTCAAAGATCAGGTAGACGCAACATCCCAGGCGTCGGCGGGCCTGGTAGTTGAGTTCGACGACGTGGGGAAAGAGTTCCAGCCGCGGCTGCATGGCTCAGACCTCCGGAAAACGATCGATGCGGCCCATTGTAGGACCGCCCGGCGAAATCGGAACCGTGCCATCCGCCCGGACAGGAGGTGCCGGCGGGGAAACCCTCTCCCGCGCGTCGGGAGAACAACCCCCGGCGGCCGAACGGTGCGCCCGGACAAAACCGGGGTGCAGCAAGCCGGGCCGCCCTGCACAATTCCGCGATGCGCCCACTCGAGATCGCTTCCGTCCCTTTTTCTCTGTCGCTTCAGGCGGGCTTCTCCTGCGATCCGAGCGGCCAGTACGGTACGATCATAGGAAACGCGTCCCTCCCCCGTTGCACGAGCGGGCGTCCGCCGCCGAGTTCCTCGCACAGTTCCGGAGCGGCGCGTGAACGCCCCCCACCGGAAGTCCGCCGTGACGTCCTCCCTGACCACTTTCGCCGCCGTCCCGTTGGCATCCCGCCTGGAGCTCCTGTTGGGTCCCGACGGCGTGCTCACCAGCGAGACCGAACGACTCGTCTACGAATGCGACGGGTACGTGGTCGAGAAGCGCTCCCCCGACGTGGTCGTCTTTCCCACCACGACGCAACAGGTGGTGGAGATCGTGCGGTTGTGCAACGAGTTCGACGTCCCCTTTGTGCCGCGCGGCGCCGGGACGAGTCTCGCGGGCGGGACGCTCCCTGTCGGTGGAGGAGTGATGATCTGCCTGTCCCGGATGAAACGGATTCTGGAGGTCCAGCTCCGCGACCGGTATGCCGTCGTCGAACCGGGGGTCGTCAATGCGCATCTGACGCAGCACCTGAAGGGGAGCGGCTACCACTACGCACCGGACCCTTCGTCACAGGGAGCATGTACCATCGGCGGGAACGTGGCCACCAATTCCGGCGGGCCGCACACCCTCAAATATGGCGTGACGGTCAACCACGTGCTGGGAGTGGAAGTCGTCCTGCCGGAGGGGGAGGTAGTGCAGCTTGGCGGGCCGACGGAAGACCCCGCCGCCTACGACCTCACGGGACTGTTCGTCGGCAGCGAGGGGACCTTCGGCATCGTGACCAAGGTGTGGGTGCGGCTGACGCGCGACCCGGCGGCGTATCGCACCATGCTGGGCGTGTTCGACACCGTGCGGCAGGCGACGGAGGCGATCAGCGGCATCATCGGCGCGGGGATCATCCCGGCCGCTTTGGAGATGATGGATCAGGGGATCATCGAGGCGCTGGAGGCGGCATTCCACTTCGGTTTCCCGCTCGACGCCGGCGCCGTGCTGCTGATCGAGGTCGATGGTCTCGAAGTCGCCGTGGAAGAAGAGGCCCGGAAGATTGAGCGGTTGTGCCGCGAATTCGGTGCGCAGGAGGTGCGGCGGGCCGCGTCGTCAGAGGAACGGGCCAAATTGTGGAAGTGCCGCAAGCAGGCGTTCGGCGCCATCGGCCGGTTGTCGCCGAGCTACTGCACGCAGGACGGCGTGGTTCCCCGCACGCGGTTGCCGGAGATTCTCGACTTCATCCGCCAGACGGGAGAGAAGTACGGCCTGCGGATCGTCAACGTGTTCCATGCGGGAGACGGCAACATCCACCCGATTCTGCTGTTTGATGAACGGGACGCGGCCCAGACCCGGCGCGTGATCCAGGCGGGGGACGAAATCCTCTCCAAGTGCCTGGAACTGGGGGGGAGCGTGACGGGCGAGCATGGCATCGGGGTGGAGAAGATCAGCTTCATGTGTCCGCCGGAGGAGTCGGGAGTCGAGCGTCCACAGGAAGCAGGGACGAGCCGGCAGGGGAGCGGCGGGAGACGGGAGGACGGTGTCACGCCACACGACTCACCGCCAGACCCTCCATCCTCCGCTCATGACTCGCCGCAGCGTCGTTACCTGTTCACGCCGACCGACGTTGCCGTCATGAACGACGTGCGACGGGTGTTCAATCCAGAGGGACGGTGCAGCCCGGGCAAGCTCCTGCCGACGGCGGGGGGCTGCGGGATGGAGGCGCCGGCGCGGGCCAAGCCCGGCCGCCGCGCCGCACTGTGATCCCCCCCCGAAGAAGGCCCGCACCGCCCCAGAGAGATTCGCACCGGGCAACCGCGGGTGGATTGAGCCCTCCGGAGCGAGACGGCAAAGATACAGACACGACGCCCTCCGGCCGCCTGCCGAGCACAATCGACATCGAACTAGTCGCCTCCGAACCCGCTCCCCCGAGGGAGTCTGGAGTGTCCACACCTCGACCCGCCGCCAGCTTCACCTCCGTCCCTGCAATTCCTGCGGGGAACGGCGTCGCCGGTTCGACTGATGTCCTCGGTTCCCGGGGCAGTCGATGGCTCTTGCTGACGGTGTGCCTCGTGGCGGTGGGGCTGCGGGGACTGCTGGTGTGGGAACGGCGCGGCGAGCTGAGCGAAGACCGCGACGCCTACCTGGCCTTGGCCGCGGGTCTGGCTGCCGGACGCGGCTATTCCTCCCCGGGATCAACCCATCCCACGGCCTACCGCCCTCCGCTGTATCCACTGCTGCTGGCGGCCTCGCCGGTGGCAAACGTCAGCGGGTGGGTGGCGGCGATCAACCTCGCTGCCGGCATCGGGACTGCCTGGCTGACAGTCGTGCTGGGACGTTTCCTGGGGCTGGCGCCGTCGCTTGCTCTGGCGGCGGGGCTGCTCGTGGCGATCGATCCGTTGCTGGTGCGCTACGCCTCTCAACCGATGACCGAGACGGTGGGCGCCTTGTTGGCGGCGGCGCTGTTGACAGCCTGTGAGCGGTGGCAGGCCAGACGCAATGGCTGGAGCGCACTGAGCGCGGGGGTGCTGATGGGGTTATGCGTCCTGTGCCGGCCGACCTTCTGGGCGTATGCCGGCTTGCTCGGGGTGTGGATCGTTGTCCGCTGGAAACGGGGGGAACTTCCAGCCGCGTCCCCCGCCGATCCTGAAGCGACGCCGCAGCGAGTGCAACCGTGGTGGAGTGCCTGTCTGCCGGCGGCCTTGGGGCTGGCCGTCGTGGTGGGGCCGTGGGTGATCCGGAATCAACTGGTGCTGAGGGCGCCGGTGCTGACGACGACGCATGGAGGATACACCCTGCTGCTGGGGAACAATCCGCAGTTCTATCAGGAGGTGGTCCAACAGCCGTGGGGGACGGTGTGGGACGGCCGCCGCGGCTCGGGTCAACAGGCGTGGATGGAGTCGATCGAGCGTGAGCTGACCGCCGCCGGGGTTCGAGGCGAGGTGGCGCGAGACGGGTGGATGTCTGCCCGGGCGTGGCGACACATCCTCGAGGATCCGGTGGGTTTTGTGCAGGCGAGCCTGCATCGGCTGGCGAGCCTGTGGAACATCACTCCCAGCGGGCCGGCCGCGGAGGGGTGGCCGACCGCTCTCCTCTGGGGCGTGGGATTGTTCTACCTGCTGGAATGGGCGGCGGTGACGGTTGGCGTCGTGAGTGTGCTCCGACGTCGCGATGCAGCCTGGGAACCCCTGCTGTTGCTGCTCGCGGCCTTCACGGCCGTGCATCTGCTGTACTGGACGAACGTCCGCATGAGAGCCCCGCTCGTTCCGGCGCTGGCGCTCCTGGCGGTGCGCGGCTGGGGGAGGCTGTGGGCGGTGGTACTCCGCCGGCGCTCGAGCGGGACTTCGGCCGGCGGCGCGGCGGCTACGCCAGAATCTCCGTGACGACCCGTCCCGGCTGGTTGTCGAGCAGGCTCTGGGGCCGGCGGGACCACTCGTAGGTGAGAGCTGCGGGGTCGAGGCCGAACAGGTGAAGCAGGGTGGCGTGGTAGTCGTAGTGGTGGACGACGTTCTCGACGGCGTGATGGCCCCATTCATCGGTGGCGCCGAAGACGCAGCCGCCTTTGAAGCCGCCGCCAGCCACCCACATGCTGAAGCCATAGGTGTTGTGGTCGCGTCCGATGTTGTCGCGGCCGGCGTCATTCTGGACCACGGGAAGCCGCCCCATCTCGCCTCCCCCGTGGACGACGGTCGTCTCCAGCAGGCCCCGGGCCTTGAGATCGGTCACCAGCGCGGCGGAGGGCTGGTCCACTTTGAGGCACGCACTGGGGAGGTTCTTGACAATGTTGCCGTGGCTGTCCCAGAGCTGATTCTGCGTATAGACCTGCACAAAGCGGACGCCGCGCTCAATCAGCCGGCGGGCCAGCAGGCAACGGGCGGCATACTCGCGGGTGGCGGCGTTGTCGGAGAACATCCCGTACAACTCCTGCGTGGCGCGGGTTTCCTGGGAGAGATCGAGGGCCTCGCTGGCGGCGAGCTGCATCTTGGCCGCAAGTTCGTAGGAGGCGATGCGGGCTTCGAGATCAAGCTCACCGGGATGCCTCACAAGGTGTCGGCGATTGAGTTCCTCCAGAAACTCCAGCGACCGTTGTTGTGGCGCTCCGGCGAGATGAGGCGGGGGGGTCAGGTCGAGAATCCGCGGTTCCTGTGGCCGCACGACCGTCCCTTGATAGAGCGAGGGGAGAAAGCCGTTCTGCCAGTTCTCCACCCCCAGCACCGGAAGCTGGCCAGGATCAATCAGCGCAACAAAGGCGGGGAGGTTGTCCGCCTCGCAGCCGAGTCCATAGGTGAGCCACGCGCCGAGGGTGGGGCGGCCTTCGAGAATCCGTCCCGTCTGCAGCGCCCGGATCGACTGCCCGTGGTTGTTGACCCCCGTGTGCATCGAACGGATGAGACAGATGTCGTCCACCACGGCGGCAGTGTAGGGGAGCAGCTCGGAGACTTCGGTCCCGCACTCGCCATGCGGAGCGAATCTCCACGGGCTGGCGAAAATCTTGGAACTGGCCTGCGCGGCGTTGTCGTACTTGATTTCGCCGGGGAACGGCTGACCGTCGTACCTGGCCATCTCCGGCTTGGGGTCGAACAGGTCGTGATGGCTCGGCCCCCCCTGCATCCACAGCGAGATCATGGCCCGCGCGCGGGGCGGGTGCGAGGGCGTCTTGGGGGCGAGGTCGTGGCGTTGCGGTTGCAGCAGCGGCTTGGTGGGGCGCGCGGCCGCCCGATCATGTTGCAGCAACCAGGCCAGCGCCACCGACCCCACGCTCAAAGAGGACTGGGCCAGGAAGTGGCGTCGAGATCGGCAAAAGGTGCTGGGCATCGGCACAGGACTCAGTCCACGTACAGGAATTCATTCGATCCGAGCAGCATCTGACACAAGGTCTCCAAAGCTCGTTGAGCCGGGGGCGGCGGGGGAGGAGTGTCGGCCGGTTTCGATGGCGGCGGCTCTCCCTCCCCAGCCGCGGCGGCGCGAAACAGGTCCGTCTGGTCCTCCAGGAATGCCAGCGCGGAGGCCCGTTCCGAGTCGTCCGGCGTGCGGCCGTAGGCGAGCTGCCAGGCCCGGACGATCTGCGCAGCCGGTTCGGGACCGGCCTCGCGTTCCACGCGGCGGGCGAATTGCTCGGCCGAGGCGAGCGTGAAGTCGCTGTTGAGCAGCAGCAACGACTGCGGGGCGACGGTGGAGGCGCGTCGCGCTTCGCAGTTGGGGGTCATGCGCGGCCAGTCGAAGGCATCGAGGACGGCCAGGGGGCGCGAGCGGCGGACCTGCACATACAGGCTGCGGCGATATTCCGCCCCCCCGAGAGGGATCACCTTCCCGGGTCGGCCGGCGTCCAGATTCTCGATGCCGAGGACCCAGCGGCCGACGTGATCTGCCATCACGGGGACCGGAGGGCCGAAGAGTTCGGGATTGAGACGGCCGCTGACGGCGAGCACGGAATCGCGCAAGGTCTCGGCGTCGAGCCTTCGCAGGTTCGCCCCGCCGTAGAGCAGGTTGTCAGGGTCTGCGGCGATCAGAGCCGGGTCGCTGCGGAGCCCCTGGCGGAAGGTCGTCGAACTGAGGATCAGGCGATGCAGGTGCTTCAGGCTCCAGCCCGACTCGATGAACTCGACCGCCAGCCAGTCGAGCAATTCCGGATGCGTGGGGGGGCTTCCCAGCACGCCGAAGTCGGCGGGCGTGGCGACCAGACCCCGCCCGAAGTGGTGCATCCAGACGCGATTGACAATCACTCGCGCCGTGAGGGGGTGGCGGCGATGCGTGAGCCACTGTGCGAAGGCGAGTCGGCGTCCGGTCGTGGGGAGGTTCGGGTGATCGGCCGGGATGTCCGGAAGGTCTGCGACCGCCTCCAGGATCGACAGGCCGCCGGGAGAGCAAGCCTGCCGGGGCTGCGTGGGGTCGCCGCGATGGAAGAGGAACGTCTCCGGTTGCTCGCCGGGGACTTCGCGCAGCGCGTGCACAAACTCTTCGGCCGGCTTTCGAGAGCGAATTTCGTTGGCCCGGTCCGCGAGCTGCTTGAGTTCATCAGCCGCCTTCTGGTCGTACAGGTACAGCGAACCGGCGGAGACGTTGAGGCTGGGGTACTGCTTGAGAAGCTGCTTTTGCTCCGGAGTGCGTTCCTTCTCCGGGGTGTCGCGGGCGGCGCGGGCCGGCTCGCGCAGCTCCTCGGGGAGCTTGGCCAGCTCCTTCTCAAACGTGGCGGCGATGAATTTGGCCTGCCGGCGGGTGCGTTCCTCTTCGACGAGTTTGGCCTCGGCCTCGACGACGGCCGCTTGGGCGCGGTCCGCTTCGGCATAGAGGGAGATGAGCCGCTCACGGGGCTTGCGCCACTTCTGCACGTGGAACGCCGGCTCAAACACGGCGCGGAGACGGTAGTAGTCGGTCTGCGGAATGGGATCGTAGCGGTGGTCGTGGCACTGGGCGCAGCCGACCGTCAGTCCCAGCAGCGCGGAGGTGACGATGCGGATCGTATCGGCCACGACCTCGTTGCGGGCCACGACGGGGTCGTCCACCGTGCCGCCGGTGCCATCCGGCGCCATCCGCAGAAAACCGGTGGCGGCCAGCAGTTCGGCGTCCTGCGGCGACAGGTTGTCCACCGGCGAGGTGATCAGCTCATCGCCGGCCAGTTGCTCCATGATGAAGCGGTCGAACGGCAGGTCGGCGTTGAACGCCCGCACGACGTAATCCCGGTATCGCCAGGCATGTTCGCGGGGGAAATCCTCCACACTGTAGCCGTCCGAGTCGGCATAGCCGGCCACGTCCAGCCAGTGCCGCCCCCACCGCTCGCCATAGTGAGGGGAGGCGAGGTATCGCTCGACCAGCCGGTCGAAGGCGTCGGGGGCGTCGTCCTGCGTGAATTCCTCCAACTCGCCCATCTCCGGAGGAAGACCGAGCAGGTCGAGTTTGAGGCGGCGGAGGAGCGTGGGGCGAGGAGCGTCAGCGGCGAAGGAGGCCCCCTCCGCCTCCAACCGGGAAAGGATGAAGGCGTCGACCGGAGAGCGCAGCCGGGAGCGGTCCCGGACCGGCGGCAGGGGAGGTTTGACCAGGGGCTGGAACGCCCAGTGGGAACGTTCCTCTTCCGTGAAGGCGAGCGCGTCGGGGAACTCGGGTTCCGGACGGGCCGTGGCGGCCCCGGCGTCAATCCAGCGGCGGATCGCCTCCACCTGCGTCTCGGAGAGCCGGTGGGTCGGGTCGGGGGGCATCTCGCCGTCGCGGACGCGCTGGTAGAGGAGGCTGCCGGCGCTGTCGCCCGGCACGATCGCCGGCCCCGACTCCCCACCCGTGGTCAACAGCCGAGCCAGCCGGACGTCCAGTCCCCCCTCCCGCTGGTCCCCTTCCCCATGACAGTGGAAGCAGGTCGCCTTCAAGATGGGACGGACGTCGCGCTCAAAAGTCGGGGTCCGCTCCGGCTCATTCGCGGGCGCCGGCGGCAGGACCGCTCCGCCAAGGCAGAGCACCAGCAGCACCCAGGGTCGGCGGCGCGCCCTCCCTGGCTGCGGGGGGTGAATCGTGGTGGGAGACATCGTCCGCCATGATAGAGGGAGGGCGGACGCATTGGCAACCCGTGATGCGTTCTTCGCGCTCGTTTCCCCACCCGTGGCAAACAGCCCTCTCCTGGCGGGGAGCACTCACTGCCGTCGCAGGATCATCAGGTAGTTCCCGCGATCGGTCGCCAGAACCGCGGGGCGCTGGCGATTGCGGCCCGTCACGCACCACTTCAGGGTCTCCCCTTCGAGTTCGTAGATTCCCTGGTAGCGGCGTCCGGTTTCAGGTCCAGAGGTCTGTTCGGCATCCAGGGTTCCGGATCGGGCGTTGCCGGTCCTGGTGAAGACCCCGCTCCCCAGCCCTCCTTCCGGGGCCCGACGGGTTCCCAGTTCCCGGGCGTCGATGCGGTTCCCGCGAATGGTCAACTCGATCTCCATTTCACCGGAGTTGGGATCCTCCCCCCGGCCGCGGACGACCCATCCCCGCCAGACGCCCTCCAAGGGGTCGCCGCCAGCTTCCCGGCGGTCCGCTGCGGGAGCGGCGGGAGGGACGGGGGCGGTGGCGGGGCCGTCGGGGGAGCGACGTTCCGAAGCAGCCATCACGGACAGGGTCTCCAGTTCGGCGGGGTCGAGCCTCCCGTCCCGGTTCGCATCGAGTCGCGTCCAGAGTTGCGTGAGCCGGTTCCACTCCGTGCGGGTGAGCCGTCCGTCTCCGTTCTCGTCGCACAGCCGCAACAAGGCCTCCCCCGCCGGGAGGACGTTGCTTGCCGCATCGCCGGGCTGGGGGGTCGGGCCGGGCGAATCCGAAGGACGCACGGGGCCGCGCTGACTGGCGCGATGGGCCTCGAACACCTGCTGAAACTCGCTGCGTGAGACCGAGCCGGTACTGGGCTTGCGAGCCATTCTCAGGATTTCTTCCAGGATGCCCCGATTATTCCCGCGGACATCCTCCAGGCTCAACCGGTTGTCGCCGTTCGTGTCGAGGTTGCGGAACATCTGGTCGGCGGGATCTGGTTCGGCCTGGCCCCGAACATGGCCGCTGGTCCCCAGCCAGAGTGCCAGCGCGATCACGAGACTCCTCCCGCCACTGTCTCCGCTCCGTCTCGCGTCCCAGAGAGTGAACATCTGTGTGGATTCCTGCGGTCCCAGAGATGGTATGCCCCAACCACTTCAGACCCAACACCGAGGGGGTGAAAAGGTAGCGAGGAATTGGTCACTGGGATGTCGAGACTGCTCGGGATTCCTCACCGGGAGGTTCGGGAGGCGGAGAACGCGGACGAGCGTGGGAGAGCACGACCGCTGAAAGCGACCCTCGGCCGCTCCGCTCAAGATCAGTTCCATTCGCCGATTTTTTTTGTCGCATCGCGGCAAGAGGCTGCGTAAACTGGAATCGCACTCGCGCGGTCACCAAGACCACTCTGCACATCTCACGTCACGACGACTCACCACGAGTGACATATCCCGTCGGAGGCCTGGGCCATGGCCGTCGTCACGGTGTTGGGACCGCCCCTTCCGGGGCTGACTCGAGGTCTCCGTTCAGAGGGGGTCCTCCTCTTAGGACGCGGCGACGACTGCGACGTCGTTCTCCAGCAGCCCTCCATCTCACGGTACCACGCCCGAATCCTGGCACGGGAGGGGGAGTTCCTCCTCGAGGATTTGGGGAGCACGAACGGAACCTTTTTGAATGGAACCCGCGTGACGGTGCCGGCGCGGCTGCAAGATGGCGACGTGATCCACCTGCACAATATTGCTCTCCAGTTCGATGCCGTCGCCGAGGCCATGCCGGACGAGGAGCCGACGCTCCACCTCTCCACCGATCGTTCGACGCTGCAGGAGACTGATGATGACTTCCGGGTGATCTTCGGCACGCCGGGCGCCAGCATGTTTCGCTGCCGGCTCGACAGCCTGGTGGAGATCGCGCGGCAGATCGGCGGCACGCTCGATCTCGCCCAGATGCCGACGCGACTGCTCGACCTGCTGTTCCGGATGTTCCCGCAGACGTGCGTCGGGGAGATTCATCTCTCGGGATTGCGGAACCGGTTGACGTTGGCGGCGCAGCGGCGGCGGCCGGCGGCGTTACCCGATATGCCAGCCGTGGCGGTGGACCCCGCGATGGTCCACGCGGTGTGGGAAACGGGCGTGGGACGGCTGCACCCGGACGGCGGCAGCCCACAGCCGTCCACCGCCGCTGCGCCGGGCGCGCCGTGGGCGTCCCGGTTGTGCGTGCCGATCGTCGGCCTGACGCAGCCCGCCATCGGAGCGATCTTCCTCTCCACGGACGATCCTCCGCATCGCTATCGGCAGGATGACCTGGAATTGGCGGCGGCGGCGGGCGTGCTGGCGGGGCAGGCGATCGAATTCAGCCGCGCCCACCAGATTCTCCTGCACCACGAACAGACCGAACATCAACTCGAAACGGCGCGGGAAATCCAGTTCAGCATGTTGCCCCAGTCGCGCCCGCGACTGCGCGGTTATACGTTCACGGACCACTACGCGCCCGCAGAAATGGTGGGGGGCGATTTCTTCTTCTATGAGCAGCTCTCCGAGGACCGCGTGTTGTTGGGAATTGCCGACGCCGCCGGCAAGGGGCTGGCGGCGGCGATGTCCATTGCCCGGTTCGCCGGCGAGGTGCGGTCGCAGCTCGTTGCCGCCCCAACGCTCAAGGCGGCCATGCGGGTGCTGAACCAGTTCGTGGCGGGGTGCAGTTCAGGGGCTTTCATCACCTGTTGCGTGTGCGTGCTGGACGCCGAACGGCACACGGCCACCATTGCCAACGCAGGACATTTGCCGCCGCTCCTCCTCCGCGGTGGAGAACGCCGCGTGGAATTGGTGGACACGCCCCACGGCTCCCCGCCGCTGGGCATCGATCCCGACGCCGTCTGTCACCCCGTCACGTTCCTCCTGCAACCGGGCGATCGGCTGCTGCTCTACACCGACGGCATCACTGAAGCGATGAATCCGCACAATGAGCTGTTCGGCCTGCGACGGTTCCAGCAGAGCCTGACGGTCGCAAACGGGGATTTGCAGAGTCTCGTGGCGTACGTCATCGAGGAGGTCGATCGGTTCCGCGGAGGACAGTCCCCCAGCGACGATCTGTGTCTGTTGGCGATCGAGCGGTTGTCCTCGACGGCGTGAAGCCCGCTTCGTGCACCTCACCGCTACGGTCGCAGACGGGGGCGGCGCCGTGGCTGCTGCCACCGGCGGGGGAGCTTGCCGGGTGATGCGCGCCGCCGCGGTCACGCGGTCACGCCGGTCCCAGACCGTGCATCCTCCGCCAGGCGCTCATCTGGCCGAGGTGTCCCATCAAATGCCCGCCGACGTAGAAGGCGTGCAGCGAACCGAGGGTGGGGAAGAGTTCAGCGAGTCGTCCCCCCAAGGGATTGGATTGCTGGAAGAGCTCGTCCGGCGCCTGCCGCAAGGCGGTCAGGGCGGCGCGGTAGCCGCGGAAGAACGCCTCGGTCACTTCCGCCATGGGGGGATAGATGGTCCCCTCGGGGTCGTCCTGGCAGCGGGCGTCCTTGGAGAAGAGTGCGGCGAAGTGGGCCGGCGGAGCGACGGACTTCGCATCCCCTCCCAAGTGATCCACGATCCGGGGTCCGTACAGGCTGAGATGTCCCAGCACAAACGCCGCGTGGTTGGACTCCACCACGCACCCGCCGGGTCGGCCGAAGCGGGCGAACATCTCCGGGGTGACGCCTTGCAGGAGCTTCTCGGCATGGGCCAATCCCACCTGCAGGGAATCTGCAATGATGTTTCCGATGGAGTGTGCCATGGTCAGTGCCCTCTCTGGAGAGACCGGAGAATCCGCACAGATGCGTATCTCACACGGGGGCGTGGTGGCCGTCAATCGACTCTGAGGGAATTGCATTCCCGCGCCGGGAGGGATATCCTCACGAGTTCCGGGGGCTGGAAGGCTATCTCCCGTACGGTGGGGCGGTATGAACCGGGTCAGGCGGGAAACCGAGCAGCCCTAAGTACTTTGTCCTCAGGTGTGCGTGGAGGTAGCCTTTCAGGCTCCGGTTCCCGTGCCGCCGCCGGCTGTCTGCATGGCCCCCGCTCGAACCGTGACGTTCCGCCGCGGAGGGCTGGCGGAGAGCAGCAAGCAGGGCGGCAAACATGAGTGAATTCCGGTGGGGGAGCACGATGCGCGTCTGGCCAGGAAGGCCCTATCCGCTGGGAGCGACGTGGGACGGCCGCGGCGTCAACTTCGCCGTCTTCTCCGAGCACGCCACCCGCGTCGAGCTGTGCCTGTTCGACTCCCCCGAGGACCGCACCGAATCGGTCTGCCTGCCGCTCCGCGAGCGGACCGACTTCGTCTGGCATTGCTACGTGCCGGGGATCAGCCCCGGGCAGCTTTACGGCTACCGGGTCGACGGACCGTACGAACCCCACCAGGGACACCGTTTCAACAATCACAAGGTGCTGTTCGATCCGTATGGACTGGCGGTGGGGCGGATGATCCGCTGGGACGATTCGATGTTCGGATACCGCATCGGTGATCCGGGGCGCGATCTCTCGCAGGACGGCCGGGACAACGCCCCCTATGCTCCACTGGCGGCCGTGATCGACCCCCGCTTTCGCTGGCGCGGCGACCGCCCCCCGCGGACCCCCTGGCACAAGACCGTCATTTACGAGCTGCACGTCAAAGGGTTCACGATGCGGCATCCGGAGATTCCGCGGCACCTCCGGGGGACCTACGCCGGGCTGGCTCACAAGGCGGCCATCCGGCATCTCCAGCAACTCGGCGTGACGGCCGTCGAACTGATGCCGGTGCACCACCACGTCGACGACCGCCATCTCGTCGAGCGGGGGCTGAGCAACTACTGGGGCTACAACACGCTGGCCTTCTTCGCCCCGGACCTCCGTTACGCCGCCGACAAGTCCCCCCAGGGCTGTGTTCGCGAGTTCAAGCAGATGGTCCGCACCCTGCACCGGCACGGCATCGAGGTGATCCTCGACGTCGTGTACAACCACACCGGCGAAGGGAACGAGCTCGGTCCCACACTCTCCCTGCGGGGGTTCGACAACGCCAACTACTACCGGCTGGTCCCGCACAACCGCCGCTACTACATGGACTTCACCGGCTGCGGGAACACGCTCAACATGCTCTGCCCCCGTGTGCTGAAGCTGATCATGGACAGCCTGCGGTACTGGGTGACCGAGATGCATGTGGACGGGTTCCGGTTCGATCTCGCCAGTGCGCTGGCCCGTGAACTGCACGACGTCGACAAGCTGGGCGCCTTCTTCGACATTATCCACCAGGACCCCGTCCTTTCGCAGGTGAAGCTCATCGCCGAGCCGTGGGACCTGGGGGCCGGCGGCTACCAGGTGGGCAATTTCCCCGTCGGCTGGACGGAATGGAACGGCAAGTACCGGGACTGCGTGCGGAGCTTCTGGAAGGGGGACGGACACGCGGTGTCGGAGTTCGCCACACGGCTGTGCGGATCGAGCGACCTGTACGAGCACACCGGCCGGCGGCCGTATGCCAGCATCAACTTCGTCACCGCACACGACGGCTTCACCCTCCATGACCTCGTCTCCTACAACCACAAGCACAACGAGTCCAACGGCGAAGGAAACCGCGACGGCCACGATCACAACCTGAGCTGGAATTGCGGCGTGGAAGGACCGACCCGCGATCCGGAAGTGCTGGCGCTCCGCGCCCGGCAGATGCGGAACTTCATCGCCACCCTGATGTTCTCCCAGGGGGTGCCGATGATTTGCAGCGGCGACGAGTTCTGCCACACGCGGCTGGGGAACAACAACGCTTACTGCCACGACAGCGAACTCAACTGGCTCAACTGGGATCTGACACCGGAACAGCGGGAATTCTTCGAGTTCTGCTGCCGCACCATCCGCCTGTGGCGCGAGCAGCCGGTCTTCCAGCGGCGGCAGTTCTTCCAGGGACGGGCGCTCCGCGGCAAGACGCAGAAAGACATCTACTGGCTGACGCCCGACGGCAAGGAGATGAGCGACGCGGACTGGCATTCCTCCACGGCCCGGTGTCTGGGAGTGCTCCTGGAAGGCCGCATGACCGACGAAGTGGATGAGCAGGGACGGGAGATCGTGGGGGATACGATGCTGCTTTTGCTCAACGCCCGCCCCCGGCCGGTCCCCTTCATTCTGCCGCAACGGGGGGAAAAACGCTGCCACTGGCGGCTGGAACTCGACACCGCCGTCGCCAGGCCGAGCCATACGCGGCACTGGGCCGGCGAGTCGTACCGGATTGAACCGCATTCGCTCTGCCTGCTGCGGCTCTGCTCGCGGTGGTGGTCCTTCTTTCCGCGCCGGACGGATCGTCGGGCCGCCGAACCGGGCGGTCCCCACTTTGTGCTTCCTCCAGAGCCTGCTGTGGGCACGCCGGTTCCCACCACGGGTGCGGGTGCGACCTCGTGACCACGCGCGGGGCCATCCGCCCGAGATCCGCTCAGCCCTGCTGTGTGGCAGGCCCGACCGCTGCAAGATGGCCGTGACGCCGCAACATCAACTGCCAGAGATAAATACGTCAGAGCCAACATCCGCTGGAGCGGAGTGACCAGACGGGTCGGTGTGACGGGGAAGCGAACGCCGCGCGGGGGGCGCAGACTCGTCTTGGCGTTCGCCGCAGGGGGCGCTAGACTCCCACCCCCTCCGGTTGTCAGCCTCCCACGACCTTGCCGCCGTTCTCCTCCTGCAACTCCGACTGCTGGCATCGCTGCGTGCTGTGTCTCGCGGCAATGGCGATGTTGTGCGCGAGCGGTTGCGTCCACCGGCGGCTGACGATCCGCACCAATCCGCCGGGGGCGCTGGTCGAGGTCAATGGCCGCCGCATCGGCACTTCCCCGTGCGCGATGGACTTCACCTACTACGGCACTTACGAGATTCGCATGTCCCTGCCGGGCTATGAGACCCTCGTCGTGAAGCAACCGGTTGTCCCTCCTTGGTATCAGGTGCCGCCGCTCGATGCGATCTCCGACAATCTCCTGCCGGTGCAGGTGACCAATCGCCACGAATATCTGTGGAACCTGACCCCCCTACCCGCCTCCGCGTTTGACGACAACCAGTTGCGCGAGCGAGCCTTCGATTTCCGCACCCGCGCCCGCACCGGCCCGTAAACGGGAATGGTGTACGTCAGGGCGTGGTTGGCCAAACCTGCCGAGATGTTCAGGGAGCAGGGGGCGGGATGGTCAGGCGGATTCCGAACTCGCTCCCGGTCTCGTAACCCAGACCGACACGCTCCACAACCGCCGCGAGAATCCCCTCCACCGTCGTGTCGGAAAGTTCCAGCGACACCTCCCGGTCCAGCTTTTCCGCCCCCGGACTTTGAGCCACCGCATCCATCACGATGGGGATGCCGGCCAGTTCCTCCACTTGACGGAGCAGTTCGCGGCACTTCACCGGTCGACCCTGCGAGAAGCGGCGGATCGGCTGCTGGAGGGCCAACTCAACATTGTAACTGGGGCGCGGAGGTGTCGACGGGTCGCGTGCCACCGCGGCCGCAATCGGCTCGTCGGACAGGAGGGGGGCCACTCCCAACGGTGGCGCGGCCGCTGGAACGGCGGCTGCTGCACCAGGCTCCGCCCGGACCACGGGGGGAGGCGGTGCAGAGTCCCCCGGCTCGCCAGGTACGCCGGGATCGAGCGGCCAGCCGTCCGCCATCGCCGCCATCCGACGAACCACGACCGGTGCCGTGTCGATCGACAAAAACTTCACGCTCCCGTCGGCCAGGGCCACGAACATGCCGTCGGGTTGCCCCGTGCCGAAGCCGTCCGGGCCGTGAATGTACGGCTCGGCGGTGAAGGCGCGGATCGTGTGGCTTCCTCCCGCGGCCCATGGAGGGATGCCCCGCTCGACGCCCACCAGCAGCAGCGTCTGGCTCAGGCCGTCTCGAACGTCCTCCACGCGCGTGACCCGTCCGATTCCGAAAATCCCCGCCCGGGGATGCTGTTTCGGGAGGAGTGCGGCGTCGGCCCCTACGCCCGCCACTCCCACGAAATGCGCGGCCGGGAATCCGTTCGACACGACTTCACGAAGTTCCGGATTCAACAGGGGGGACATGCGTCGCCGGACAAACCGAGCATTCAGGGCGTCGTCGATCGGACGATCCCAGAGGGGTTGCACGCCGGCCGGATCACGTTCCGCAATCACTTCGGCCAGCCAACCGAGACGGGACTCCGCGGGGAGCATGACGGCGCGCGGATTCTCCGCCGGGAATACTCCCTGCCTTTGACGGTACTCGCCGATCCACCCCGCCAGCGCCTGGAGCTGCGCGGCTGCATCCGGCGGTAGCTCCGCCGGCGCCGCGGCAGGGGGAGGCGCGGCGGCATCTGGAGGGAGAGGGCGAGGTTCCGGAACGGCCACAACCTGGGCCGGAGGAGACGGCCGTTCGGGAGGGGGTTCCGAGCGGTGGCCCAGCACACCCCACCCCAAGAGCAGGGCAGCCAAACCTCCAGCCACTCCCCAACCGACCCGCGTCGGCGTCCACCGCCCCTGGCCGGCCCCTGCGGCTCGGGGCGATCCACCTTCCCGCGGGCTGAGAGGGGTGGCGCGTCGTTCATCGGCGGTCGTGTTTTCCAGCAGTCGTCCGACGACATCTCCGTTCGCTGTGCGCACGATCTGGAGGGGCTGAGTGCAGTCCGGACAGTGGATCGTCCGGCCGACAAAACTCTGATCGCGGACGCGCAACCGCGTGGCACAGTGGGGACAGTGGAGGGTCAGCACGCTCATGACGGGCAACCGCTGGGGGGACCTGTCGGGAAGTATACCCGTTGCGGCTGGGCGGCGCGCCACTCTCGTATTGACAAAACCACGGGGCAACCTACCATCCGGGCGTTCTTGTCTGAGGCTGGGGTCTCCCGGCCTGATCGTGATCTCGTCTGGTGGGTCGCGGAGCCGGAGTGAGTTCTGTCGCGGCGGGTCAGGTGGACCGTGCAGCCCTGAATCTCCCCTGAGGAACCGACACGGATGCGCATGCGGCGCCAAGGGCCGTCCCTGGTCGTCGACGCCCCGGCCAAGCTGAACCTGTTTCTGGAAGTCCTGGGACGTCGGTCTGACGGCTACCACGATCTCGAAACCCTGATGGTTTCGGTCGATTGGTTCGACACCTTACGGTTCACTCCCGTGGAGGAGTCGGAAGGGGAGACGCTATCGGTCCAGTCGACCGTGCGGGGCTGTGGCGAATTGTCCGCCGGTGAAGACAATCTTGTGTTGCGTGCGGCTCGCCTGCTGCACCGTGCGGTCCCTGCTGCCCGAGGAGTTCAGATTGAACTCGTGAAGCGGATTCCCTGGCAGTCGGGCCTGGGAGGGGGATCGAGCGACGCCGCAGCAACGCTGGCGGCCCTCAATCGGTTGTGGGGGAACCCCTTGAGCATGGCGGAGCTGCACCAGTTGGCGGCTGAGCTGGGGAGCGACGTGAATTTCTTTCTCGCTTCCGCTCCGCTGGCGGTCTGCCGCGGACGGGGCGAGCAGGTGGAACCGTTGACGCTGCGCCGCCGGTTGCACTGCGTCGTGGTTCAGCCGCCCGGAGGACTGAGCACGGCCGCCGTGTTCCAGCGGTGGACCCCGGGGAATGCTCCGCGCAGCGCGGGTCCGCTCGTGAAGGAATTGGGAACACAAGGGAGTCTGCTCGCGCAGGGGGGGGTGTATAATGCCTTGGAGGCTCCGGCGTCCGAATTGCATCCGGGTGTGCGCGAGGTTCTCGAGCGGCTGCGGCGGTGCGGGTTGGCGGTCGTGGGAATGTCGGGGAGCGGCAGCGCCTGCTTCGGCATCACGGAGTCCCACCGCCGGGCGTGGTGCATCGCCCGGAAATGGAACCTGGGCGGCGGTCCCCTGGCCCGGGTGGTCGCTACCGTCATGTAAGTAACAGAGCAGCGGGGTGTCCGGACGGTGGTCCGGCTTCCCGGAACCAGACAGGGGTGGCTCGAATCCAGCAGAGGGGTGGTTTGTGCAGCAGGGATTGGGCGGCGTCGGACACGGAGGACGTCAACGATGGAGATCACCGAGGTGCGCATCAAGCTGGTCCAGGAGTCCCAGGACCGGTTGCTCGCGTTTTGCTCGATTACGTTCGACCATCAGTTCGTGGTGCGGGACCTGAAGATCATTCAGGGCGCGCGGGGTCCCTTCGTGGCCATGCCCAGCCGCAAACTGATGGATCGCTGCCGGCGGTGCGGAGGGAAGAACGCGTTGCGATCCTCGTATTGCAATCACTGCGGCGTGCGGCTGGGGGACGACCGCGCCCCCAAGGAGTCGGACGGGCGGGCCAAGCTGTATGCAGACATTGCGCATCCCATCAACTCCGACTGTCGGGAGAAAATCCAGACCGCCGTCCTGGAAGCCTTTGAGAATGAAAAGATTCTCGCCCAGCAGCCAGGCTACGTCTGCCGCTACGACGACTACGGAGAACACGACAGCTCCCTCCCGCCCGAGTTCGAGACGGTGGATTTCGAGGCGGGGGTGATCCCGGCGTCGGGCGCGGCTCAGATTCGCCGCGCGGCCGGAGAGACGCAGCGGTTCGAGGCCCCCCAGCCTCAGCCGGCTCAGCCCCCGCATGGAGGACGCTCTCCCGCCAAGCAGCCGCCACAACCCCCCGCGGCGAAAGCACATCCCGACCGGGAAACTTCCTTTGGCGAGGGGATTGATTAGCGTTCGTCGATGCCTGCGGAGCGTTCTCTTCCAGCGGCATTGCTCTCGGACGGCGGACGGCATCCCGCGGACCAGGTTCCTTCCAGAAGGGTGCTCCCTGGAGAAAATGCAGCGGACTTGACCAGTTTTTTGGCACGGCCGTTTTTACCGGCTGCGGGGCAACCTCCGCACGAAAACAGGTCCACCGCCTCTATCCCCTGAGAGGGTCATGGGATACAACAGAGGAGTGGGACCGCTGGCAACGCGGGAGTCGTCGGCACGGCCGTTGCACTTCCCGCTGTTCGCCATCCCCCAGGCGCTGCGGCGCAAAGTTTGCGCCGTGGCGGCCCGCCGTCGTTTTCAACCCTCCCTCCCATCCTCGCGGTGAACACCGCGGGGGAGATAGTCATGTCCGCCGTCCTCCTCCCCTCTCCATCCGACTTGGAAACCATCCTCGCGGAGATCGAGCGCTGGATTGCTCGCGATTCCGACCCGGTGCGGACCCTCACGAACGTCGCCTGTCTGCTCGGCAATCAGTTCCGCTGCGACGCCTGTTCGATCTACTTTCAGGACCCGGTGACGCAGGACCTCGTCCTGTGCGGGACCGTCGGTCTGCGGCAGGAGTGCGTGGGGCAAATCCGGATGTCCCTGCGGGAAGGGTTGACCGGCCTGGTCGCCCAGCAGCGGTGTCCGGTGGTGGTGACGTCGCAGGCGGCGTCGCATCCGCGGTTCCGCTACTTCCCGGAGGCGGGGGAAGACCTGTATCAATCCTTCCTGGGAGCGCCGATCCTCCACGAGGCCGCACTGATCGGCGTGCTGGTGTTGCAGACGTTTGAGGAGGCCGACTTCGGTCCCGCCGAGGTCGAACGGATGTGCACCGCCGGCCGCATGCTCGGTCCCCATCTGGCGAGGATGGTTCCGGAGACGCTGGCCCACCTGGCCCGGGAGAACGCAGCAGGCCCCCGTCCGCCGAGCGGAGAGTAGGACTCCCGCTGCGCGGTCCCCGGCCGGCAGTGACGTGGGGACCTCCACGCGCGATTCGTTCACGACAGGCGAAAGCCGCGCTGCTGCTCCCTCCCTCGACTAACGCACATCTGGAGCAGGCAGGGGAGGCGCGGGAACCGCGGCGGTGGCGGCGCAGGCCAGCCGGTCCAGCAGCCGTCCCGGATGCTCATCCACCAGCAGCCGATCGAGATGTTCGCGGCGGAGGAAGTCGTCTGCCGTGCAACGCTCGAGAAAGTGCAACAACTGGTCGAAGTATCCGCAGCAATTGAGCAGGCCGCAGGGTTTGGCATGGAGGTGCAGTTGCCGCCAGGTGACGACCTCGAACAGCTCTTCCAGAGTGCCGAACCCTCCCGGCAGGGCCAGGAAGGCGTCGGAGAGGTCGGCCATCAGCGCCTTGCGTTCGTGCATCGACTGCACGACGTGCAACTGTGTGATGCCCCGGTGCGCCACCTCCCGTTCGACGAGGAAGCGGGGAATGACGCCGATCACTTCGCCGCCGGCGGTTATCAGCCGGTCGGCCATCACGCCCATCAACCCGATGTCGCCGCCGCCGTAGACGAGCCTGAGCCCGCGGCGAAGCAGTTCGTCGGCCAGGTCTTCGGCGGCGGCGTGGTACTCCGGCCGCGCACCCACCCGGGAGCCGGAAAAAACGCACACGGAGCGCATGGCATCAGGGGGAGTCGGGCCGTTTCATGCGGGAGGCTCAGCGAGCGGGGGAGCGTCGCGACCGGCCTCCTCCACCAGCCGTTCGATCGTCAGCGACTCCACCACGGCATAACGTCCCGTCATCCAGCGGTAGAGGTCGACCTGTTTGCAACGCAGACTGCAAAAGGGGAACAGCGGGGACTCGTCGGCGGCTGCGGGCGGCAGGGCCGTTCCGCAGATGGGACAGGTGGTTGTCGGGAACATGGCCGAAGCCTCCCCACGGACTGCGGACGACACCGGTCAGAACCCGCGGGCGGCGCGGATGTCGTCCATCGTCCGCAGCTCGTAGTCGATGCCGGCGTAATCGAGCAGCGAACAGAGCGCCCGCACGGCGACCCCCATGCCGTCCGGCCCGCTGAAGCCCCCAAACTGCCCCCCTCCCTTGAGGTGCGGTTCAAGCTCCAGGAACACCCCCGGCAGGCCGAACGACTTCATGCGGGCCGTCAGCCGCGGCAGATGCTCCCGCAGATCGCGGAAGATCAGCTCATGGCCCGAATCGCCCATGTTGGCCGGTACAAAATTCTTCAGTCGCTCCTCATCGACCACGCCGGTCCACTTCAGGTTCGGGTCGATGCGGTAGTCCTTGATGTGCACCCACCCGATGTGTTCGCGCATGGCGGCGTACTCGGCGAAGCAGTCGAGCAGGTTGAGATTCTGCGACGAGAGGTTGCCGCCGTCGAAGATGCACACGAGGTTCGGGCGGTTCACCGCCCGGGCGAGCTTGTCGAGCATCCGGCCGTTCTGGCCGATGAGGTTGGCCTCCACCTCCAGTCCGTACACGAGTCCCTCCTCCGCGCAGGCGTCCGCCATGCGGGCGATCTTCTCGGCGGCTTCCGCCACGTAGGGGGCTGGATCCTCCCCTTGCGGGTGGTAGAAGGAGAACCCGCGGATCAGCCGGGCGCCGAGCCGCCGGGCGGCCTGAATCGTCCGGGCCACCTCGCCGGCCAGGTAATCCTCGAAGGGGACGAACTTGTTGTGCGAACCGTCCGGCCGATCGAGCAGCTTCACCTTTCCCAGCCGCGAGCCGATGCTCGTGACCGACAGCCCATACTCTTCCTGGAGCTGCCGCAGTTGCAACAGTTTGTCGGCGTCCAGGTCGCAGACGTGCTCGACCTTGCCGGCGCCGGTGACGTCCACGAAGCGGGGGCTGTACCACTTCAGACCCAGCGCGGCCAGCACGGAAAGCTGTTCCACGGCGGTCTTGCGATTGGCGCACTCGTCGGCAAAGGCGCTCAAAACGACGCAGGGTCGATCAGCCATGATGGATCGGTCCGTAGTCGCGGGGGGGGGGCTTGCTCCTCCCGCGTCTGGAGAGGTTTCTTCTGGGAGTCCGGTCCTCTATTCTGAGAGGTCGTCGCGGGTCCCACAAGCAAGGTCCGAAGTTCCCCGCTCAGCCAGGCCCCCTTCCTCACCCCGGGTTCGTCTCGACAGGCGCCGCCGGCCGGCGGACACGGCCCACGCCCCGCGTTACAATGTCAACATGTGGGCCGTCGCAGCGTTGCTTGCCTGCGATGCCTCAGTCTTGGTCGCTCCGCTCTCCCATGCCCCACTCTGCCGTCTCCCCCCAGGAACGACGCCTCCTCATCGTCGAGGATGAGGAGGTCATTCGCACCACGCTCGCCGAATTCCTCGCCAGCGAAGGCTACCTCGTGTCGCAGGCCGGCACGGTGGCCGAAGCGCTCGAACTCGCCAAAGCCACCGACTTCCATGTGGCCGTCTGCGACGTCCAGCTTCCCGACGGCGACGGGATCGCCCTGCTCAAGCGTCTGCAGCAGATTCACGCCTCCACCTTCGTGCTGATCATCACCGCCTACGCCTCCGTGGAAACAGCGATCGCGGCGTTCAAGTCGGGAGCGTTCGACTTCCTCATCAAGCCGGTGCGGTTCGAGGACCTGCAGAACAAACTCGACCGGGTGTTCCAGTTCCGGGCCTTGTACCGCGAGAATCAGCTCCTGCGGCGGGAACTCGCCAAGCCGCGGCAGTTCGACCGCATCGTCGGCTCCAGCAAACCGCTCCAGGACCTGCTTGATACCATCGCCAAGGTCGCCGTGACGCACTCCAACGTGCTCCTCGTCGGCGAGACCGGCACCGGCAAGGAACTCTTCGCCCGCGCCATCCACGACGCCGGCCCCAAGAAGGAGGAAAAGTTCCTCGCCGTCAACTGCGGCACGCGGCCGGTCGAACTCCTCGAAGCCGAACTGTTCGGCAGCCAGTCGGGGAAGACGAGTCAACCGGGCATCCTCCGGACCGTGGGCAGCGGCAGCGTCTACCTCGACGAGATCGCACAACTCCCCAGCGGGACGCAGACCAAGCTCCTCCGCGCCATCGAGTATGAGGAGGCGCTCCCCGTCGGGGGATCGAGCACCTATCCCGTCAGCGCACGGATCATCGCCTCCACCACGCACGACCTGCTGCGGCTGGTGGGGGAAGGGAAGTTCCAGGAGGACCTCTTCTACCGGCTCGACGGCGTCAAAATCCGCATCCCCCCCCTCCGCGAGCGGATCGACGACATCCCCGAACTCGTCGACTACTTCATCGCCAAGCACTCCCAGGCAATGGGCAAACGCGTGCAGAACGCCACCAGCGAGACGGTGCGGCTGCTCATGTCCGCCCAGTGGAAGGGGAACGTGCGGCAGCTCGACAACGCCATCGAACGGGCCGTCATGATGTGCGACGGCACCACCATCGAGCCGAGCGACCTCCCCCCCGATCTGCTCGGCATCAGCCAGCCGCTCCCAGATACAGACGACCTGCGGTCGGCGCTGCGTCACTACGAGCGGCTGCATATCACCCGCGTGCTCCGGCAGTGGCCCGACAAGAAAGAGGCCGCCAAACGCCTCAAGCTGGGCCTGTCGAGCCTGTACCGCAAGATCGAGGAGCTCGATATCGAGGTGTAGCGCCGCCCGCGGCCCCCCCCTCACCCCCCGTCGGCTGGCTGGGGTACTTCGGCGGTGTTCCCTCCAGCCCGGACCCTTTCGACGTTGACGGAGCGACCTGCCCACCGACCGGTGATCCGGACGCTACAATCGGGGGATGTCCCGGGGGAAGCGGTCGATCCCCTCGCCGTCGAGGCCGCGCCCCGGCCCCCTGTTCCGTCGGAAAGCTGACATGCGGGAGCTGGAGATCGCCATTGCCGCCGCAGAGGCGGGAGCCATGCGGCTGATGGAATCGTTCGGGCGCGACCAGACGGTGCGGGCCAAGGCGGGCGTCGACCTCGTCTCGGACGCCGATCTCGCCTCTGAACGGATCATCGTGGACCTGCTCCGCCGCGAGTCTCCCGGCGACGAGATTCTGGGGGAGGAGGGGCATCCGGCCGACGTCGCCGCTCCGCGACTGTGGGTGGTCGATCCGCTGGATGGGACGACCAACTACGCGCACGGCATCCCGCATTTCGCCGTCTCGATCGCCTTCTACGAAGGGGGGCAGCCGCGGTGCGGCGTCATCCTCAACCCGGCCCGGCAAGACCGGTTCACGGTGATCGCCGGCGGAGGGGCCTGTCACAACGGCCGCCGGGTGCAGGTCTCGCCGGCGGAGCGGCTGGACCAGGTCCTCATCGGCGTCGGGTTCTACTACGACCGGGGGGCGATGATGGAGGCGACGCTGGCCGCCATTCACGACTGCTTCAAGCAACAGATTCACGGCATCCGCCGGTTCGGGACGGCGGCGCTGGACCTGTGCCATGTGGGGGTGGGGTACTACGGGGCGTTCTTTGAGTACCAGCTTTCACCGTGGGACTTTGCCGCGGGACGTCTGTTCGTCGAGGAGGCGGGCGGCCGCGTCACCACCGGCCGCGGTGAACCGCTCCCTTTGCAAACATCGAGCGTGTGCGCCACCAACGGCCGGCTGCACGAGGCCGTGCTGGCGATCGTGTCGCAGCGGCATCCGTGAGGGGGTGCCTCGAACCTCCTCAGCAGCGCGGAATCCGCCCAGGGGGACTGCGCGCTGAAGGGAGGAGGACGCCTTGCGCGGTAGCCTCTGGAGAACGTCTCAGTGGACCCTCATGCCGGGGCGGGCGCCGTCGTCGGGATTCAGCAGGAAGATCTCTTTCCCACCCGGTCCGCAGGCGAGCACCATCCCTTCGCTGACGCCGAAGCGCATCTTGCGGGGGGCGAGGTTGGCACAGCAGATCACTAGCCGCCCGACGAGCTGCTCGGGCTGGTAACAGCTCTTGATCCCGGCGAAGACGGTCCGCCGCACGTCCCCCCCCAGCGAGAGGGTGAGCTTGAGGAGCTTGTCCGCCCCCTCGACGTGTTCAGCGGTCAGCACGCGCGCCACCCGCATGTCGATTTTGGCGAAGTCTTCGATGGTGCATGGCTCCTTGACGAGCGGTTCCTTCTGGAGCGGTTCCGGCCCGTCGCTGATCGGGGCGGCCGCCACAGGGGATTCCGGATTCTGCGTACCCGACTCTCTGGACTCTGCGATCATCGCTTGCACCTGGTGGGGGTCGACGCGGACGAGCATGTGCTGGAATGGGCCGACGGGTCGGCCGACCAACGGAGTGTAGGCGTCGGACCAGTGTTGGAGGGGGGCGTTGAGGAGTTCACCCGTCTGCCGCGCGAGCCTCGGGAGGACCGGGGCGAGGTACACAGCGATCTGACGGAAGAGGTTCAGCCCCACCGTGCAGACGTCGCGGAGTTCTTCGGTCCGGGCGGAGTCCTTGCGGAGCTGCCACGGTTCGCGGGTTTCGATGTACTGGTTGGCCCGGTCGGCCAGGAGCATCACCTCCCGCATGGCGGCGTTGAAGTCGCAGGCCTCGTAGAGGGCGGCGATGTTCTCTCCGGCCTCGGCCCCCTGACGGAAGAGGCCACCATCGTCGGGATAGCTGCGGCTGAGCGACTCGCCGGAGACGAATTTGGCGCAGCGGCTGGCGATGTTGACCACTTTTCCGACGAGGTCGCTGTCGACCTTGGTCTTGAACTCATTGAAGTTCAGGTCGATGTCGTCGACCCGCGGGCCAAGCTTGCTGGCGAAGAAGTACCGCAGGTACGCGGGGTCCAGATGGGCCGCATAGGTCGAGGCCTGGATGAAGGTCCCCTTCGACTTGGACATCTTCTCCCCGTCCACGGTGAGGAAGCCGTGGATGTGGACCTTGGTGGGGAGCTGGAAACCGGAGACCTTCAGCATCCCGGGCCAGAAGAGGGTGTGGAAGTAGGTGATGTCCTTGCCGATGAAGTGGTGGATTTCGACGGGTCCCGGCGACGGCGTCGCCGGGCTTGGGAGGGACGCCGTCGCCGGGCTTGGGGAGGGCCACCACGTCGCCAGGTCCTGCCCGGTGCGCTGGCACCATTCCCAGGTGCTGGCGATGTAGCCGATCGGCGCATCAAACCAGACGTACCAGTAGTTTCCGGGGGAGTCCGGAATCTCGAAGCCGAAGTACGGGGCGGGGCGCGAGACGTCCCAGTCTTTGAGCGGCTCGCCGAGGAAGTGGCCCTGGAGGTAGTTGGCAATCTCCGGCTGGAGGTGTTCTCCGTTCTGTGTCCACTCGGCGAGGAAGTCGTGGAGCTGTTCCAGTTCAATGAACAAATGCGGCGCGGCCCGGACCTCCGGCGCGGCCCCGCTGAGGGTGCTGCGGGGATCAATCAACTCCGTGGGGGTGTAATGCGCCCCGCACTTGGAGCAGTTGTCTCCCGGTTGATCGGGGGCTTTGCAGACGGGGCAGGTCCCGCGGACAAACCGGTCGGCGAGAAAGGTCTGCGCCTGGGGATCGTACAATTGCTCGACCTGGCGTTCCTTCACCAGTCCGGCTGCGCGGAGGGCCCGCCAGATGCGACCGCACAGTTCACGGTTCTGCGGGGAGTGGGTCGACCCGTAGTTGTCGAACTCGATCTCGAAGGCGGCGAAGTCGCGGAGGTGAGCCTCGCGCATGTCGGCGATGACGGCCTCCTCGCTGCGCCCCTCCTGCCGGGCCCGGATCATGATCGCCGTGCCGTGCGTGTCGTCCGCGCAAAAGTAGCGGCAATCGTGTCCGCGGAGTTTTTGGAATCGCACCCAGATATCGGTCTGGATGTACTCCAGCAGATGGCCGATGTGGATGTGGCCATTGGCGTAGGGGAGGGCGGCGGTGACGAGGATGCGTCGGACGGTCATCGATCGGCATACGTCGGTGCGGCGGGAGCGGGCGGCATTCTAGGAGAGTCGCCGACAGGCGGGAAGGTTCGTCCGTACAACAAGTTAGGTTTCAGTGTCTGGGCTTGTGCGCGGGAGCATTCCTGAAATGCGGCTTCCCCCGGGAGAGGTCTGCGGAGACTTTGGCGAACGACACACGAGCCGGTTTCACCACCAGCGAGAAGGGGGCGTAAGCCCCGCGGTCACCTGCGTACCGGCGAAATCCCTTCCGTCGTTGCCCACTGATGACACTTGCTCACGTCATCGTCTGTGTCACAAGGGCCGGGTGCATCACGCGCTGCGGTGGAGTTGCAGGTTGTCGACGCTCAGTCCCTCAGTGCACGACAAACTCTTCCGGTTCGTCGAACGTCACTTCCAGGTCCTTGACGTGCTTCCGCGGGGCGGAGGGGGTGTAGGCCTCGTATCCGTCCACCTTGTATTCGGGGATCAAGAGGTTGATCCGCATTTCGATCCGCGTGAGTTCGCTCCCTTCGTCCTTGCAGACGAACGTGAAGGCGCGGCCGGGTGACTGCGAGGAGATGCGTCCCGTGCGTCCGACGCGGTGGATGTAGTCGTCGCAGTCCTGGGGGATGTCGTAATTGATGATGTGGGAGACGCCGCTGATGTCGATGCCGCGGCCGACGACATCGGTGGCGATCAGCAGCCGCACCTTGCCGGCGCGGAGCCGCGCCATCACCTTGTCGCGAGTTTTCTGGGGGAGGTCGCCGTGCATGGCGGCGATGTGCGGGAGGCGGGTTTTGAGCTTTTCGTACAGGCGATCGGCGCCGCGCTTGGTGCGGCAGAAGACGATCGCCTGGCGAGGTCGCTCCTGGAGCAGCAGCTTGACCAACAGGCCAAACTTTCGATTCGCATCCACGGTGCAGTAGAACTGCTCGATCTGGTCGGTGACGACCTGATCCTGGGAGAGATCGACCCGCTGGGGATCGCGCATGTAGTGCCGGGCCAGCCGCTCCACCGGCGGCGGCATGGTCGCGGAAAGGAGCAGGGTCTGTCGTGCGGTGGGACAGCGGCGGAGGATGCGTTCGATGTCCGGCCGGAAACCGATGTCGAGCATCCGGTCGGCCTCGTCGAGGACGACGATTTTGAGTTTGGAGAAATCGACCGCGCGACGGTGCAGCAGGTCGATGACGCGGCCGGGCGTGCCGACGACGATCGTCGGTCGGCGACGGAGTTCCTGCAATTGCGGGCCGATGGGCCGGCCGCCGACCAGCAGGGCCGGACGGCAGTTGTGCTCCGCCGCCAGCCGCGCCGCCTCATTGGCCACTTGCTCGCTCAATTCGCGCGTGGGGGAGAGGACCAGCGCCTGGACGTCGGGAGAGTCGTGGTCGATCCGTTCCAGGATGGGGATGACGAAGGCGGCCGTTTTGCCGGTGCCGGTGCGGGCCTGTCCGGTGCAGTCGATCCCGCGGAGGGCCATGGGAATGAAGGCGGCCTGAATGGGAGTCGGCGTGGTGTAACCGACAGCGGCCAGGGCTTTCAGCATCGGCGCGCTGAGTCCCAGGTCTTCAAACCGGAGGAGGGGAGAGACGGGTGTCAAACTGAGGTCCTCTTGAAGTTGCCACAGGAACGTCTGCTGGCGCTCCCCTCCCTGCTCGGATGGCGGCGGGGAGGCCGAACCACAAGCTCCCGGCATGTCCGGGCTGGCATTAGGCCTGCCGTCAGGCTTCCACGGGAGCGGCATCGAGCAGGCGTGCCGGCTATGACGGACGGATGACCAGTCTCCGAGGCAGCGCGGCGGATTGGGGCCGCAAAGGCCAGCCGGCCGGAAAGCGTTGTCGCGCCATCCTATGCAAATTGTTCGATGAAGACACGATAGAGAGCGGCCGCCGTGCCGTCAACACGGAGGCCGCTGGTGCCGGTTCTGGGAGGGAGGTCCCCGTGGTCGGTGTTTCGCGGTGGGAGGGGCTCCCCGCACAGGCCGAGCAGGTGGGCAGGGGCCGCAGCTTCCCTTCCGAACGTCGGGTACCCAGCCTGCCCATCCCTCCTTCCCTGACGCGCAACAAAAGAACTCCCATCGGTTGTCCGATGGGAGTCTGGGCCAGGCAACAACCCCACGCGCTGCCTGACGGATGGTGATTCGTGTGCTCGATGACCCTGACTCGAAGCCGGTGGGTGGGCTGTCACCGGACCGAGTCGCGAACGTCAGCCGCAGGTGTCCAGATGGTACTGGGGGCTGTTCCAGCCGTGGTGGCCGTGGCTCCCGGCCCCCCAGTAGCTTTGATTGACATGCTGGAAGGCATTCCCGACGTCTCGCAACTCCTGATTGACATTCCAGGAGACTTCACTGAGTCCGACAATCATCCCGATCACGGTGATGGTCGCGATGAGGACCAGCTCGGCCGATTGGACCAGACCGCATTCGTCGCGGAGAAGTCGTTGAAGGAGAGGCAGCATGACCGGTGTCGCAGGTGGAGTTGAACAAGCTCAGGCAATGGGCTGCGTCCGGGTGTTCAGCATTCTGAATGCCAATGCCGCGGAAGACCCGGGAGACGACCGCACTTCAGGTCGCGCGACGGTTGACAACTCACGAGAACCCAAGGCGTTAAGGCTTCTGAACGCCGGGATGGCGGAGGGAGGCCCGGGCGACAGCCTGCCCCGGGAGGACGTTGCCGGAACGCCACACGGGTGACATTCGGCCACAGCAAGAGGTAGAGTCTCTCTCTGTCGAAGCCGAACTTTCCGTGTCGATGGGAGCTGCTGATGACCCCACGATCACTGGCCCTGGTGCTCACGGTCCTGTGGTCCGCCGGCGGGGGAGGTCCCCAGCGGCTGCCGTCGACCCGCCTCCATGCGGCGGAGGAGGAGCGGTGGGTGCCTCTCTTTGACGGCCGGTCCCTCTCGGGTTGGCATGGGGCGGTGGAGAATTATGTGGCCGAAGAGGGAGTGCTGAAGTGCCGCCCGAAGAAGGGGGGGAACATCTACACCGACGAAGAGTTCGCCGATTTCGAGTTGCAGTTCGAGTTCCGCCTCACCCCCGGCGCCAACAACGGTATCGGCCTCCGTGTGTCGGACGGCGGGCACGCCTCGACCCAGGGCCTCGAAATCCAGATTCTCGACGACTCCTCCGAGAAGTACGCTCGGCTCAAGCCGTACCAGTATCACGGGTCGGTGTACGGCCTGGTCCCGGCGCGACGCGGCTTTCTGCGGCCGGTGGGAGAGTGGAACTCCCAGACCATCCGCTACGTCGGTTCACACATCACCATCGTGCTCAATGGGGAGACGATCGTGGACGCCGACCTGAGCGAGTGGATCGATCATGAGGGGCCCGACGGCAAGCAGCATCCGGGCGTGGCGCGGACCGCGGGTCACCTGTGCCTGTGCACGCACGGGTCCCACGTCGATTTCCGCAACCTGCGCATCCGCAGCATCAAGGCAGATACCGTCGGGGAGCGTACCGACTCCCCGTGACGTTCGATCGCCGGGACCAACCTCTTCGTCGCGGGACTCGATGCCGGGCCGTCACGGGACGGAGACAAGCTGGTTCCGCAGGCGCGGGAGGACCGTCATGGTTGCTGGCTGCCCCAATCCGGGCTTTGAGCGTTGGCCTCGAACAGGACGGTGCCCTCGTCATCCCGAAGCTGGACCACCAGTCCACTGCGGCGATGGGCATCGACGGCGGCTTGCAAGGCATCTTCGTAACTCCCCCGCAGGCGAGTTTCGTGCCACCGCCGACGATGGAGAATCGCCAGGGTGTAATGCCCCGACTTCAAGGCGGGAATTCGGATCGTGCGCGTTTCATGGACCGCGGCCGTCATCGCTTCCCCTCCAATCAAGACCAGTGTCCGTGGAAACATGGGACGACTCTGTGGCCGGGGCCACCACAATCTGGTGGAATGGGTCAATTCCCGGTTGATAGGATCGGTACGCGACGCACAGTCGGCACTCGTCATCCGATCGGCATCCTCAAACGAGGGGACCCGGCTCCCTTGGCGGCGCGCTCCCCTCTGCCAATCCTCAGGACTGTCACTCATGGCCGGCACAAATCTTCTGCGACGTCCGAGCTTTCTCCGCAGCTTCTTGAGGGTCGGTGTGCTGGCTCTCTGTGCCGCGGGGCTGTTGTCCCCGCGCGGAGACGCCGCCCCCCCGAACGTCCTGTTCCTCGCGGTCGATGACCTCAACGACTGGGTCGGCCCGCTGCGCGGCCATCCCCAGGTGCAGACTCCCGCGATGGACCGGCTGGCGGCGCGGGGCGTGACCTTCACCAACGCCCACTGTCAGTCGCCGCTGTGCAACCCCTCCCGGACCAGTCTGCTGACGGGCCTGCGACCCTCCACCACCGGCGTGTACGGCCTGGCGCCGTGGATTCGCGAGGTCGAACCGCTCCGCGACCTCGTGACGCTGCCCCAGCACTTCACCCGTCACGGTTACTACACACTGGCGACGGGCAAGATTTTTCACGGCAACTATGGCCGCAAGCCCGTCAGCGGCGTCACGGAGTTTCGCGAGTGGGGACCGCCGTCCAGCGTCGGTGCGCGACCGCCGGAAAAACTCGTGACCACGCCCGGCGGGAATCACCCCCTGGTCGATTGGGGGACCTTCCCGCATCGGGACGAAGACAAGGGGGACTGGCACTGTGCATCGTGGGGGGTGGAGAAGCTCCAGTCCGGTCTGCCGGAACCGTTCTTCCTGGCGGTGGGATTCTTCCTGCCGCACGTCCCCTGTTACGCCACGCAGCGTTGGTTCGACCTGTATCCGGAGGAGACGCTGCAACTGCCGCCGGTGCTCGAAGGCGATCGTAGCGACACGCCGGAGTTTTCCTGGTATCTGCACTGGAAACTTCCGGAGGTGCGGCTGTCTTGGTTGAAGGCACACGACCAATGGAAACCGCTGGTGCGGGCGTACCTCGCCTCGACCAGCTTTGTGGACAGCCAGCTCGGCCGGGTCCTGGACGCCCTGGACGCCAGCGGCCATGCCGACGACACCATCGTGGTTCTCTGGTCGGACCACGGCTGGCACCTGGGGGAGAAGGCCATCACAGGGAAGAACACGCTCTGGGAACGATCGACGCGGGTGCCGCTGATCTTCGCCGGGCCGGGCATCGTCGCCGGCGCCGCCTGCCAGGAACCGGTCGAGCTCCTCGATCTATATCCGACGCTGCTGGAGCTGTGTGGTCTTCCCCCGCCGGAGATCCCTCCCGCCTTGCGCGACCGCACGACTGGTCTGGAAGGCCGCAGTCTGGTTCCGCAGCTCAAAGACCCGGCGACACCCCGAGAGCACCCCGCCCTCACCACGCACAACGTCGGGAATCACACGGTACGCACCAAACAGTGGCGGTACATCCGCTATGCGGACGGCTCCGAGGAGCTGTACGACCTGCAGTCCGATCCCCATGAGTGGCACAACCGCGCCGGCGATCCCCACTACCGCGCGACGATTGGCGAGTTGGCCCGCTGGCTTCCATCGGTCAACATCCCTCCCGTCCCGGGGAGCGCCCAGCGGATTCTGGTGCCGGAGAAGGGGGTCTGGCTGTGGGAGGGGGAGCCGATCCATCCGGCCGAAAAGGTCGAATAGGCCGCGGCGAATGCCGGCATTTCCCCGAGACCAGCAGCCTGCGCATCCCTCCTCATCCCTGAGTCCCCCGGGCGACTCATGCGCTTGAATGAGACCGATCCTCCGCCTCGGACGTGAGGGCCGACCGGCGGTGATCGAGGAAGCTCTGCAAAATGACATGCGCGGCCAGCATGTCGCGGTGGGCGCGGCGTTGCTCGCGCGTCAATCCGGCCTCCTGCATCCAGTCGTCCGCGGCGGCGGTCGAACAGCGCTCATCCCAAAAGGCCACCGGGAGCGCGAGCGTCTCCCGAACCCACCGGCCGAACTCCCGCGCCCTCCGGGCCGACTGTCCCTCTTCACCCCCGGTGTGCAGGGGGAGACCGATCACGATGCCGCGGACATGGTACTCCGCGATCACTTGCCGCAGCCGCCGCGCGTCGCTGGCCGGATCGTGGCGGGACCAGACTTCCAGAGGAGTGGAGAGGTTCTGCTCGGGGGTCGAGAGGGCCAGCCCCAGTCGGCGGGTGCCGAAGTCGATGCCCAGCAGCCGGCCCAGGGCGGGAAGGTCGTCATCGGTCTCGGGCGCAGTCGGCAGCGGGGCTGCGGCATTCTCCGAGCCGGGGTGCGCCGCGTCGTCGTCCGAATGCCGGTCAGGTCTGCTCATGCACGATCTCGCGAGGAGAACACCACCCCGTCTCGACCGCGGTCCACGAGGGCCGGGAAACGGTGGTCGGGGATGGAGGATGTTCGGACGTTTCCCCCTCAGCGGTCGGCAAGGCGCTGTCGCAGCCGGGCCTCGAATTCATCCCCCCGGTCGGCGTAGGGGCGAACGCGGAGATACCAGTTCCCCCATTCCCGCCGGGCGCGGACTCGCCAGCCGCGAATAGCGGTCTGTTTCTCCTCCTCGCTGGCCGTTTCCGGGAGGTCGTCGAGGGGATTGACGGGGAGACCGAAGCCGTCGAAGCGGCGGCTGAGCCAGCAGAGCGCGGCATGGGCCTCGATCATCACGCCGAGGTCAGGGTCTTCGAGGGCGTCGATGAGGTAGCGGGCCAGGCTGAGGTCGTTGGTGCGTCCCAACGCCCAGGCCGCCGTCCGCCGCACCTCGCCATGGGGATGCTGAATGAGCTTGACGAGTTTCTCCTTCTGGCCGACGAGTTCGGACCGATCCCCGAGTTGAATCTGCTCGACCAGTTCGGTCTGGGCGGTCTTCAAATCCAGCGAACCGGGGTTTTGCAACGAGGCCAGGAGCTGATCGAGAGGCGTGGGTTCTTTGCGGGCGGCCACGACCTCGGCCGGCGCCCCCTTGCCGCCGGTGAGCAACCCGCCGCCGAAGATCGGGTCCGGATCCGCACGCTTGAGAATCTTCCCGGTGGAGCGGGTCAGAAACAGCACCGCAAAACTTGTGTCGATGGCGGCGTGCTGGCGGACCGTCGCGTTGGCAGCCGTCCAGGAGCCGTCCTGCGCCTGCAACCCCAGCAACGCAGACGAACAGGCGTCGTACCAGTCGTATTGACCAATCCGCGTGACGTTCCCCAGCGCTCCCAGGCGCTCCACGGAATAGAAGTAATAGTAGGGGAAGTGCGGGGTGTCGTTGACCGGCCGGAAGCGGGCGTTGAGATACCCGCGCAGCCGATCCAACGCACGGCGGACATCCTGCGGCTTGAGGGTCACCCCCGGATCCACCGGCTGATCGGTGGGGGGCGGGGCTGTGGCCAGATCAACCTTTTGCAGTACGCCCAACAGAGGGGACTCCGCAGCCGGTTTCTCCTCGCCCGGCAGCGTCCCGGCATAGAGCTCGTCGGCCAGAGCCGGAAAGAGTTCCCGCCCGGCAATCAGGATGGCCCCCGCGGCGGCCACCGCCATATTCAAATTGGTTTCACCCTTGTACCAACCTTCTGTTGTGCCCGGAGCGTAGGCATAGCCGCCGTCGGCCGCTTGACTGGCCAGCAACCAGCGCAGCACGCGCTCCCACGTTTCCTGGGGCACCTCAAAGCCGGCGCGGGCGGCGGACCACAATCCCAGGCAGGCATATTGCGTGACGCTCGTATCGCCGTTGGTGCCGGTACGTCCGGTGGGATAGTCCCAGGAACCATTGGACCGCTGAGCCGCAACCAGGTAGCGGCCGATGGCTTCGATCTGAGGCTTGTACCGCTCCGCATCCAGGTCCGCCAAAAAGCTCGCGTCCGTGCCGGCTTCGTAGATATGGTGCGAGGTGGGGGTGTACTGGCCGTCATTGACCTTGGCCTCGATGGCTCCTGCCACGCCACGAAGCTCGGGAGCATCGTGAGGCAGATTGGCCTTCAGCAAGGCCAGACCAATGAGCGATGCAGCCCCCCCCTCTCCCGCCTGATCCCGGTTCGCTTGCAGGAACCCCACCGCTTTTTGGACCGCCTGGTCAATCGCAGCGCGGTCGGCCGACCAGACGGAGTGCGGCCCCGCTGACAAAAACAGCAGTCCGAACCCCGCCGCGATCAGGACCTGTCGGATTGTTCTCATCGCCATTTCCTCGGGAACTCGTGCGACTGTCGCTCGCCCGATCCGCTCCATTTCCCTCCGATGGTCACCATCATGCCCTCCGCCGATGCCCCCCGGCAAGTGGATCCGTCGTTGGCTCCCCTTCTCCCGGGGTTGGTGGGGAGGTCAAACACATGGGTCGTTCAACGGCAGCCGCCAGGTGTCATTGTAGCTTCTCTTTGAGCGAGCCGCTTCCGAACCCGATCGGCCTGAGCACACGCAGCGCGGATGATCCCTCCAATCAGTTCAATGGCCTGCTCGGTGACGTTACTCCCCGTGGGGAGTTGCAGCACCGTTTCACAGAGTCTCTCGGTGACGGGAAGAGACATTGCGGCATCGACATGCGTTTGAAACGCAGGCATCCGGTGGCATCCCGGCGTGAAGTACCGTCGGGCCAGGATGTTTTCGCTCCACAACAGGGCCACCAGTTCATCCCGGGAGAAGGGACACGGCGGGCTCTCGACCGTGACCACAATGTACTGCCGGTTGTGCCGGCAAGTGGATGGAATCTCCAGCAGACGCAGTCCGGGAATGTCTCCCAGCACCGCGCGGTAAGCATCATAGTTGCGGCGGTTGATCTCCAGCAGCCGCGGCAGCTCGTCCAGCGAGGTCAGTCCCATGGCAGCGTGGAGTTCGCTCAACTTGGCATTGGTCCCCACGCACGCTACCTGATCCAGCCCCGTGAAACCAAAATTCCTCAGCAGCCGCAGCTCCTCGGCGAGGGAGTCGGAATTGGTCGTCACCGCCCCTCCCTCGGCGGAGTGGATGAACTTGGTGGCATGGAAGCTGAAGACCTCCGCGTCTCCGAACTGTCCCACGGGTCCGCGGGGGTGCTCGGAGGCGAAGGCATGAGCGGCGTCCAGGATCAGCCGCAGTCCATGACGCCCCGCCAGCTCCTCCAGGCCGGTCACGTCGCAGGGACTCCCCCAGAGATGGACGGCCAGAATGGCGGAGGTGCGGGGAGTGATGAGTCGGGCGGCCTGTTCGAGGTCGATCTGATGGGTCCGGGGGTCGACGTCGCAAAACACGGGGCGCAGCCCGCGTCGCACGACCGCCGCCGCCGTCGCCACGAACGTGAACGCGGGAACGACAACCTCCCCCGTGAGCTTCAGCGCTTCTAGGGTCAGTTCCAAGGCCAATGTCGCATTGGCCGTGGCGACGCAGTGCCGCACACCGACAAGTTCCCCGATCCGCTGCTCAAACTCCCGCACGAGCGGACCATTGTTGGTGAACCAGCGGCGGTCGAGAATCTCCTGCACGCGACCCGCCAGACGGCCCGCATCTCCCGGATGCGGACGACCGACGTGCAGCGGCTCCGGGAAGCACGGTCGGCCGCCAAAGAGAGCCAGCGACGATGGCGGCTGTCGTGTCATGCGCGGGTTTCCAGCCGGTCGGCCAGCGACAATTCTCCGATCGAGGCGAGGTAGTCGCGACAGAGCGCATGCAGCCGCGACACGTCTCGCCGCCCGATCACCCGCGCCGGGCGACCCACCAGGATGGTACCGGCTTCCACCTCCCGCGAGACAACCGTCTGGGCACAGACCACCGCTCCAGCCCGGAGCAGTGTGCCGGGCAACAAGAGCGCTCCACTCCCCACGAGGACGAAATGATCGATGAATACCGGTCCCGTCTGAACGTGGCGAAACTGGTCGGGGACCGTCGGCCCGCACAGAGAGTCTCCCGTATAGTCATCGGTGGCCGTATAGCAGACGACCAGGCTGGACAGGCCGCAGAAGGCCCGCAGCGTAATCTTTCCCCCGCCGCCGAACAGCATCGACCGCGCCCCGATATGGACGTTTTCCTCGATCACGATCCCTTCCGGACCGGCCGACAGCACCACCCCCAGATCAATCCGCGATCGATCGCCGATCTCGATCCGCTCCGGCGCGAGAAAGACGGCGTCCCGGTCGATCTGGACGTCCCGGCCCACGCGGGCGAAGCCGATCGCTTCGACCTCGTCGCGCGACAGGAATCGGTCTCTCGTCGGACGCTGGACCATCAGCGCGTGCTCCCGGATGATGCCCCAGGGGAGATTCTACCCGCGCTCCGCCGGCGCAGCCACGCGGCTCCCGCGACGCCGCGGTCCCCCTCGCCGAGCCCCTTCCTGGCAGGGATTCCTCGCCAGGCCGGCCGGCGGACGACCTCGGACCATCACCCCTCCCGTCTTTGAAACCATCGCCAGATGCGGGATGCTTTGCCGATTCGCGGGCGACCCGACGGTCCGGTGATCCTGCTGGGTTCCGCGGACTCGCTGTTCGTGGGTCAATTGGCCGGTGTCTTTCACAGCCGGGGGCGTCCGGTGCAGGTGATTTCGATGCAGCCGCGCGGACCGGCCTTGCCGGACGACGTGGAGGTGATGGACGCCCGCCCACGCTCCCTGGCAGCCCGAATCGGCTTCCGGGTGGTGCGTCCCCTCGCGCACCTGGTCGAGCGGACCTGGATGAAGCGGTCGCTCCCCCGCTTTCAAGCCGTCACCGGCAAGGACCGCCCCGACGTGTGGGAGTGGGCGGTGTGGGACCAGCTCGAACACGCCTGGCGACTGTCGCGGCTGGCGCTGGCGTGCCGGCCGCGATGCGTGATCGGCCAGGAGATCGCCGGTTATGGGGTCCCGGCGGCGCTGTGCCACGGAGTCCCGCGCATCCTCCAGCCCTGGGGAAGTGATCTCTATTTCACCCCCGAGAGCTGGCCCGGGGCCGAGCGTCTGATCCGCTATGCGGTCCGCCGCGCCGAACTCCTCATCCCGAGTTCGGTCACCGCGGCGGAATACCTGGTGCAGCGGTTCGCCGTCGAGCCGGGGCGTGTCAGCGGCATCTCGTGGGGCGTCGATCCGGCGCTCGTGGAAAGCACGGACCGGGCCACGCGCGAACGAATCTGCGCGGCGTGGGGACTTCCTCCGGACCTGGTGATTGTTCAGAACGCGCGCCGTTTCCGCCGCTGGTGGGGATGTGAGCCGGTCCTCGAGGCGTTTCTGGAGTTGGCCCGTTCCACGGAGAACACACACTTCGTCCTGATCGGCGGCGCGGAGGGAGTACCGGAAGTGCTGGACGCCGCCGAGCGCATTGCCGCCGCGGGGCTGACCCACCGCTTCACCGTGCTGAACCGGCGACTGAGCAGCGAGGAATACAACGAGCTGGCCCGCGTGACCGACGTTGCCGTGTCGCTCATGGGCCGGGGGGACATGCGGTCCGCCAGTGTTCTTGTTCATGCCGCGCGGGGGGCGGCACTGGTCCTCGCCGAGCATCCGGAGTTTCTCCGGATCACCCAGGACGGGTTCCGGGCCGCGTTCGTCAATCCCCGCGAGGTGGCGTCCATCACCACAGCGATCCGAAAGTATGTGGACGACCCGTCGCTGCGCCAGTCGGAGGCGGAAGCCAACCGCCGATATGTCCTGGAGCACGAGAACCGGGAGCGGCAGATGGAGCGGCTCGTGGCCCGGATTGACGCCGTGTGCGACGAGTTCTACCGCCGTCGGGATTGAGGCCGGGGCGTTACGGAGGAGTGAGGAGCGCTGCGGAGGCGCTGGAGAAGTTGCCGCTGACTCCCCCGCGCCGCTTCCGATACGATGCGTTTCCGCTGGCAGACCGCGGTCCTGTCCGCAGGAAGCGCCCCCGTCTGCGGCCAGCACTCGCCGTCCCAGGCTCGTCACTCCATCCCCTGCCCGTGCCCGCCGAGTCCCCTCCCACGCCGATCTCGCAGCGTTCCTGGCCGCGGCGGCTGCTCAACCGGCTGGAAGTTGACCGGGCGGTGTTCTACGTGCTGCTGACGCGCGGCTGGCAGTTCGTGGCCGGCCCGATCTCCATGCTCGTCTTCGCCCACTTCTTCTCCCCGGCGGAGCAGGGCTACTTCGGGATGTTCGCCACCCTGATGGGCCTCCACACCCTGATTGAACTCGGTCTGCACGGCGTCATCGCCGCGGTGGCCAGCCATGAGTGGACGCGGCTGGCGCTTGCGGACGACGGTCGGCCGGAGGGGGATCCGGCAGCCCTGTCGCGGCTGGCCGACCTGCACCGCTGGACCGTGCGCTGGTACGCCGGTCTGTCGCTGGTCTTCACGCTCGTGGTGAGCATCGGCGGATATGTCTTTCTCCGCAGCGGCGAGGCCGGCGGCGTCGCCTGGGAGCCGCCGTGGTTCTGTCTGGTGCTCCTGAATGGACCGCTGATCGCCCTGTGGTCGCTGACCGCCTTGCTGGAGGGGTGCAATCAGGTGCGGGCGGTCAACCAAGTACGGTTCTGGCAGGGGATGACCGGCCACCTCGTGGTCTGGCCGGCGATCATGCTGGGAGCGGGGTTGTGGTCGGCTGTGGCCGCGGCCGCGGTCCGGCTGGCGTGGGACATATGGCTGGTGGCCATCCGCTACGGGGAGTTCTTTCGATCCCTGCGCGAAGCAACCGCAGAGGCGCGGCTGGACTGGAAAACGGAAGTCTGGCCGATGCAATGGCGCACCGCCGTGCGCTCGATCGTGGCCTACTTCGCCCTGCAACTGTTCGTCCCGGTGATGTACTACTATCACGGCCCGGAGGAGCAGGGGCGGATGTGGCTGACGTGGACGGCCCTCTCCGCGCTGGAAGGGGCGGCGTTCGCCTGGGTGCAGACCCGCGGACCGCTGCTGGGAATGCTCGTGGCGCGGCGGGACTGGGCCGAGCTGGACCGGGTCTTCTTTCGGGTCAGTACGATTTCGTGCGGCGTGTTGGCGGCAGGCGGGATGGTGGTGTGTCTGGCCGTCGCTGCGCTCCCTGTCCTCCCCCTGGCGATCGCCCCGAAACTCGCCAGCCGGCTGCTCCCCGTCCTGCCGACGGCCATGTTCGTGGCGGCCATGCTGGTCGCCAACGTCACGCGCTGCCTGGGACTGTACGTGTTCGTGCACAAGCGCGATCCGTTCGTCATCCCGGGACTGTTCGCCTGCGCGGTGACGGCGGCGTGCGTTTGGTGGGGGGGGAAGGAGTACGGCGCCCTCGGCGAGGCCGTGGGCTACCTGCTGGCCATGAGCGGCACGTTTCTACCGCTGTGGAGCTGGTTGTGGCTCCGGTGCCGGCGCGAGTGGCACTCTGGGGCTTGACGGACTCCTCCCCGCGGTCCCGCGGTCTGCAGAGTCGGCAGCGGCGTGGCCGTCGGCAGGGAATCGACTATCATGCCGGCTACTCTCCACACCGATGATCGGAGCGCTCGTGCAGGAGGCCGCCGTCCGTTTGCCAGTCCTGGATGCGAATCCCCTGGGCACGTTGCTGCTCTCGCTCGGACTGCTGATCGGCGGCGCGCGAGTGCTGGGGGAACTGGCCCGACGCTGGCATCAGCCGGCCGTGCTGGGAGAACTTCTGGCCGGCGTGTTTCTGGGGCCGACCGTGCTGGGCCAGTTGGCCCCTGAGCTCCAGCACGCCCTGTTTCCCCGCGAGGGTCTGAACGCGGTGGTGCTGGAGCGCATCGGCACGCTGGCGATCGTGCTGTTTCTGCTCGTGGCCGGCCTGGAGGTGGACCTGTCGGTCGTCTGGCGACAGGGACGGTCGGCGCTCAAGGTGGCGGTGCTGGGGACGGTCGTGCCGTTCGTGGTGGGGCTGGCCGGCGCCCTCCTGATCCCCACTCCCCTGGGACGGCCGGCCGATGCCGATCCCACCATTTTTGCCCTGTTCCTGGCGACGGCCATGGCCATTTCCGCATTGCCGGTCATCGCCAAAACGCTGATGGACCTGGACCTGTACCGGACCGATCTGGGGATGGTGATCGTCAGTGCGGCGATCTTCAACGACGTCATCGGCTGGACGGTGTTCGCCCTGATCCTGGGACTGCTGGGGACGCCGGGAGCGGGACCGGGGATCGGGACCACGCTCGTGCTCACGCTGGTTTACACGGGAGTGATGCTGACCGGAGGCCGCTGGGTCATTCATCGGCTGCTCCCGCGGCTGCAAGCCTATACCCACTGGCCGGGAGGCGTGCTGGGCTTTGCCGTGACGATCGCTCTGTTCGGCGCTGCCTTCACGGAGTTCATCGGCATTCATGCCATTTTCGGGTCGTTCCTCGCCGGCGTGGCGCTGGGATCGTCCCCGCACCTCCAGGAACGGACGCGCGTGCAGATCGACGAATTCGTCTCGTTCGTTTTTGCCCCGCTGTTCTTCGCCAGCATCGGCCTGCGGGTGAACTTCGCCACGCACTTTGACCTCTCCCTGGTGACGCTGGTGCTCGCCCTGGCGACGGCCGTCAAGCTGGTGGGGGCAGTGTGGGGGGCCCGCTGGGGGGGATTTCCCCCCCGTGACTGCTGGGCGATCGGCTTCGCCATGAACGCCCGCGGCGCCATGGAGATCATCCTGGGGCTGCTGGCCCTGGAGGCCGGCATCATTCGCGAACGACTGTTCGTGGCGCTGGTGGTGATGGCCCTCGTCACATCGGCTCTCAGCGGACCCCTCATCGCCTGGATTTTCCGTCCTCAACAGCGTCACCGCCTGTTGTCCCTCCTCAGTCCTCGGCTGTTTCAACGCAATCTCCGGGGGGCAACCTCCCGCGAAGTGATTCACGAACTGGCGCTGTTGGCGGCGGAGGTCGGCAACGTCCCGGCCGAGCAGATCGAGACGGTGGCATGGCAGCGGGAAGCCGTCGCACCGACCGGCATCGGTCACGGACTGGCGCTCCCTCACGCGCGGCTGCCGAACCTGAAGCAGCCGCTCGTGGTCGTCGGTCTCTCCGAAGCGGGAGTCGACTTCGATGCTCCCGACGGCCAGCCCGCCCACGCCGTGTTCCTGCTCCTCACGCCCGAGGACGACCCCGCCCTGCAACTGGAACTCTCCGCTGACATCGCCCGGATGTTCCGCGACCCCCGCTGCCTGGAACGGGTCAGCCGCGCGAACCACTATGTCGAATTCCTGGCGGTGCTGAAGACCCTGGCACCGACGTGAAACGCGACCCGCAGGGGAGCGCGTGAGGTCGAGTCGCGGCAAGCGAAAAGAAAACTCACTTCTCCCTGCCTCTTTCGGCCTCCGGCGCGGAGAGACGCTTGATGAGAATCGTGGCGTAGGAGCCGCGCGGCAGCTCGAACCGCAGTCGCAGGGCGTGACGACCCGAATGCAGTTCGTCCGGCAGCGGTTCCGAATGTAGCGCGGGGAAAGTCACCACGGCCTGCCGCCAGCCCTTGGAAAAGAACGTGTCGCGGGGGTATTTGACGCGGAGATTGCGCAGCTCGAGTCCACGGCGGGCGAGGGTGTGCTCTACCAAGGCGCGAATCTCAGGGTCAGGGATTCCCTCCAGCCGGATACGAGCCGAGGGGAGCGGCAGGGAGATGACCCGCAGCGCGGAGGCGAGGTCGTCGGGGAGTTGTTGAAAGAACGGCAGGGAACCGGTCTTGAGCGGCACAGTGACCAGTGCGTCGGCCGGGCAGTGCCGTCGCAACAGTTCCGCGAGGAGTTCGTTCCAGAGCTGGCTCTGGAAGGCGGCCAGATACAGGCTGCGCAAGTCCTGATCGACCCGCGCCCAGGCCCCCTTGAAATCCCCCGGGCGGTCGGCCAGGAAGGTGACGATGCTGCGGCGGTGGGAGCGGGCGAGACGCCGCTTACACTCCGGCCACTGGCCCCACAGGGTGCGGAGCAGTTCTTTTTGGCGGCGTTCCTCGGCGCGGTCGAAGGGATGGGGTTCGGCCAAGGCCAGCCACAGGGTCCGTTCGTAGTCGCCGCGAATCCACGGTTCGGCAATGAACTCCCCACACGCCCCGACCGAGCCGAATCGCTGGTCGTCGAAGTAATTCGGCAGGCCGGAATGGGCGACGGCAGGGAGAGCCGCCAGGGCGTATGCGAGCGCCTGGGACGTCAGCGCACGGAGCACGATGTCGAAACGGTTTCCGCAGATGTCCGACGGTTGAAAGGGGCGCTCCACGCAGCCGAGATACTCCAGTGAGAGCGGACCTTGTTGCAGTCCCCGCCGGGGTCCACGGTGGATGGTGAGAAACTGCGAGGTGACGGCGTACTTGTCCTTCAAGCCCCCCCAGGCGAGTCTCCGCCGCGGCAAATCCCACCGGCGCTGGATCAGTTCCACCGCTTCCAATGTCCCCAGCCCGCGTTTGCGGAGGCGGTAGAGGGCGTACTCGCCCCGTTCGGCGGGTGCGAGGGTGGTTTGTTCCTCGACGACGAAGTCCTCCGGCAGGCGTTTGACTTTCACGGCCGACGCCACGGATCGACGGGAGGGAAGGGAAGTCGCCGACGGAGAGGATGCGTCCGCATCCCGAGCCGGATCATATCCTACGACAGCAGCATCTCCAGGTCCTCGGCGGTGAGATCGGCGAGGAGGCGGTTGTCGGCTTCGAGGATGGCGTCGGCCAGTTCGCGCTTGTGCTTCTGGAGTTCAAGGATTTTTTCTTCGACGGTGTCCTGGCAGATGAGTCGATAGGCGAAGACCTGCCGCGTCTGTCCCACGCGATGGGCACGATCGATCGCCTGGGCTTCGACGGCGGGATTCCACCAGGGGTCAAGGAGGAACACGTACTCGGCGGCGGTGAGATTCAGGCCCAATCCGCCCGCCTTGAGGCTGATGAGAAACACGGGGCAGTCGGGGTCGGTCTGGAACTCCTGCACGACGCGCTTGCGGGCGCGGGTCTTGCCGTCGAGATAGGCGTAGCGGATGCCGCGCTGGTCCAGGTGCCGGCGGACGATGGCCAACATGCTGGTGAACTGGGAGAAGACGAGGGACTTGTGTCCTTCGTCGATGAGTTCCTCCAGTTGAGGGCAGAGGAATTCAAGCTTGGCGTAGGGTTCGTCGGCGGAAGAGTCGTCGAGCAGGGCGGGATGGCAGGCAGCCTGCCGCAGCCGCAACAGGGCCTCCAGGACGTGCAGCTTGGATTTCCCCAGCCCTTGCTCGCGAATGATCCCCAGGAGGGACTGGCGGTAGTGATCGCGAAGCTCTTGGTAGAGCTTGCGTTGGCGTGATCCCATGCGGCAGTAGATGGTCTCTTCGAGCCGTTCCGGGAGTTCGGTGGCGACCTGCCCCTTGGTGCGCCGCAGCACAAAGGGTTTGAGGCCGCGGGCGAGAACTTTCCGGGCTTCGGAATCAGGCTCCGCACCGATCGACTGCCGGAAGGCGACGCTGCGACCGAGCATGCCGGGGTTAAGGAACTCGAAGATCGACCACAGGTCGCCGAGATGGTTTTCGATGGGGGTGCCGCTGAGGGCGAGTCGGTGCCGCGCCCGCAACAGCCGGCAGGCTTTGGCCACCTGCGAAGCGGCGTTCTTGATGGTCTGGGCCTCATCAAGGACGGCATAGTCGAACTCGATGGATTGCAGCTCGGCGATGTCGCGCCGCAGGGTGCCGTAGGTAGTGAGGATGATGTCGCGGCGGGGGAACTCCTCGCGGAGGGCGTGTCGCTCCAGGCCGGTGTACTCCAGATACGAGAGTTCCGGGGTAAACCGCTGAATCTCGTGAGCCCAATTGAACAAGAGCGACTTGGGGACCACGATCAAGGAGGGGCGTGTTTCGCCGCGGCTGGTTTTACGGTCCTGTAACAGGGCCAGGAGTTGCACGGTCTTGCCCAGTCCCATGTCGTCCGCCAGACATCCTCCGAAGCGGAACTCCTGCAGGAACTTGAGCCACCCCAGCCCCTCCCGCTGGTAGGCGCGGAGCTCGCCACAGAAGCCGGGCGGTTCGGCGGCCGCTTGTACGCCGCTGAAGGACTGCATCCGCTCGCGGAGTTGCCGGAACGGCTCGTCGACGTCCACCTGGACCTGATTGGCCAGCAGGGCGTCGATGAGCATCGCCTGCGTGGTTCCGAAGCGGATGTGTTGGCCGTCGGCGGTCCCCAGCTCGGCCAGGAGACCGTAGCGTTCGAGCCATTCCTCGGGGAGCAGTCCGAGCGAGCCGTCGTCGAGCCGCACCGTGCCGTCGCGACGGGCGATGGCGGAGAGGAGTTCCGGGAACGACACCCGCGCGCCGCCGAAATCGACCTGGCCGCTGAGTTCAAACCAGTCGGTGTGCGAGCGGACCTGGAACTGCATCGCGCCGGCCTGTCGCACTTCCCGGCCGTCGGCGAGGACCTCCCAGCCGTCGGCGATCAGGGCGCGGGCGGCGCGGGCCAGATCGGCGACGGCGATATCGACGTCGCGATCGGAACGATACTGATCGAGCAGCCGGCGAAAGCCGAGCTCGTGGAGGCGCTCCCAGCAGGCGGCCTCGAAACTGCGATCGCGCACCAGGCAGCGGCCGCGGTCCCGCTGGACGATGGCCCAGCGGGTACTGGAGGCGGGAACGGGCGTGCCGTCGTACTCAAACTCCACGTTCCCTTGCAGGCGCTCGTACTTCCAGCCCTTGCCGCGGGGGGAGCGGATGCGCAGCCGGGGTTGCGGCCGGACGCGGACCTCTTCCAGTCGCAACTGGGGAGGAAGTTCGAGTTCCGGCAGAGCCGGCATGTCGAGAAGCTGATCGACCAGTTCCTGTTCCTCGCCGTCGGGGACACAGACCGCAGACTCTCCGCGGCTGAGCAGCGAGACCCATTCAACGGCGCCAAAGTCGTCCAGGCGGGTCAATTTCCGCTGGTGGAGCACCAGCCCTCCCGCCACGAGGAGGTCGACGTCGCGGAGGGAGAGTCGCTCGTCGGAGCGGTGCAGTTCGCCTTCCACGCGCCAGGTGCGATCGTCCGGCCGCTGCCGCACCGCCAGGCAGAGCGTGTAGGGGGGGCCGTCGTCCCAGACGATGGGCCGCACCCGCGCTTCCGACTCTCCCAGCAGCCGCGTCCGCCGGGTGGCGCACATCTTCGGCAACAGCAGTTCCGCCAGCTCGAAGGGCATGAGGTAGCGGAAGGTGGAGGCCTGGAATTCGGTCTGCTGAGCGACCCAGCCCGAGCGCTCCGGTGTGCCTCCCTGGAGATAGGCCAGGATGCGGCGGTCATCTTCGGACTCGATGTCGTCGAGCTTGTCAGGCCGGAGCTTGAGCGGCTTGAGTTTCCCCCATTGTCCGTTGGTGCGCCGTTGCCGTTGCGACGTCTGGAGAACCAGACGACCACTCTCGCGGCTGGCGGCGAGGTCGATCTCGTAAAAGATCTCCCGTTCCTGCTCGGTCCGGCGGGTGCGGGTGGCGGCGGGCGTAAACTGCATTCGCAGCTCCTGCAGCCGGGACTCCCAATCGCGCTGCGGCGGCAGGAGCGAAGGAGGGGGAGCCGGCCGGCGCTCGCTCCGCGCGGGAGGGTGATAGACATCGCTCTCCGCGAATTCGTCCTCCTCCTCGATCCCCTCGAACGTCAGGGGACTGACCTGGGCGGCAAAGGGGGGGATGTTTCCGCGCGTGGGATGCCCCGCCAGAAACCCGCCGGCGTCGACGGCCAGCAGCGTCGCCCACAAGTGCTTGCAAGCCGGCTCCTTCGTCGAGCCTTCCCCCACGCAGGAGCAGAACATGCGGAGTTCGCCGTCCTGGCGGGTGAGCTGCGTCTGGTGCTCGTCGCCATCCCGGACGACGGCAAAGAGGTGGTCCGGAAGGACGCGGGTGACGGAGACACGCTCGGCGTCGAGGTACGCCTGGCCGCGAAAGCGAATGTCCCCCCGGAACTTCGACTCAAACAACCCAGCCAGCGACACGCGGTCCTCCGTGTGAAGTCTATGCCCCCCCGCGCCCCCCGCGGAAACCCGCGAGTGCACGCCGGTGCACGACCGCTGAGCGGCGCGCATCTGGTGAGGATATCGAACTCGACCGGCGGATCGCTACCCCTCTTGGCGGGAATTTCCGCCGTTGTGTGTGCGTCTCGAAAGCCGGTGGATCATCCCAGGCAACAGTTTCACCACGTCCCTCTTCAACCCCCGCCCGCCGACGCCGTCGGCGGGAACCTCTCCCCCTGGAGAGAGAGGGAAGTTCGTAGATTCGCCCCGACCACACCCTGCCGCCCTGGCCACGACCGGAATGCGAACGCCTCTGCCCGCGAAGGGTTTCCCACGTGTTAGCGGCACGACGCGGCCGGCGTCGACCAGGGGGCGGCCGTTGCCACGGGGGACAAGGATCATCTGACGCGACCGCTCAGGAGGAGGGTGAAGGTTCAAGGGCGGCGGCAAGCAATCGTTCCAGCCGCTGGTCGTCCACTGCGTCCGGAGCGGTGAATTGTACCCGCACCCCCTCGCGGCCCGAGCGATGTGGAGTGATCTCGCGGTGGGCGCCGAGATCGGCGATTTGTCCGAGTGCGATGCGTCCCGGAGGCGTGAGCAGCGTCAGGAAGACGCCTTCTCGGCGTTTCGTCTGAACTTCCGCCAACGGCGCTCCGTCGGCCGTGAGCCAGCGGACCACCGTCTTGTTCGACCAGTCAACCTCGGCGCCGTTCAAACCTCGCTCCAGCACGTCCAACAGCCGCTCTAGAACCGCCGGTTCCCACTGCACACGCTTCTGGGAGGGGAAACCCTTTCGGGAGAGATGCCACTTACGCCCCAGGACCTTCCAAGGCATGATCTCGTCGGGGGTCGCCCGTTGCTGCCGGTCCACCTGCTCCAGGTAGTGTGCGATCGCCTGCTCGACGAACTCGCGAAAGGCGGGCGTGTCGATCTCCGCCTTGCGATGGACGTCGATGGCGATTTCCTGGAACGGTCCCTTGGAGTTGTTGAACTTGACTCTGGCTCCGCGGCCATAGACCGGGATGTGGTCGAGGTCGTCGACCGGCGTAAGATCGAGCCGGCGTGCCAGGCGCTCCTCATCGAACGTCTGTTTCGGGACGCGGAAGTAGAGCCGCAGCAGCCATTCATCCCCCGTGAGGGCATGGAAGAACCAGCCCGTACCGACCTTTTTTTCCGCAGTGATCTCCACCGTGGCGGGGTCCCCCCAGTTGGGGGGGGCGAAGCCTTCATATTCGCTGATGAGATCGACGACGAACTCCAGCGCGGCCCCTTCCCACTGACAGGGTCGGCCATTGCGGGCGGGGCGGTCCTGGGTGTGCCATTTGCGGCCGTCGAGCTTCCAGGGGGGGACGGCGTCGCGGCCGATTCGGGCCAGGTCCACGTCTCCGCTGCGCCGTGCCGCCGCCCGGGAGACATCGAAGACCTCCAGTTCGCCGCGCCGGCCGCGCGCCAGCACCGGACCCAGAAGTTCTCCGGTGTAAGAGCGAAAAGCGGGACGAGCAGGGGGTTCAGAGGAGGACGGACGGAAGTCACTGGGGGGCGAGGTGGTTTTACGCCGCCGTTGCTTTGCAGCTCCCCGACCCTTGGTCCGCGGCGTCGCGTCGCACCACTGCCGGGCCTGTTCCACTACCTCTTCCGGTGTCCCCTGTGCGACGATGTACCCCCCGCCGACGCCCGCCTCCGGGCCGATGTCCACGATCCAGTCAGCCGTCTTGATCACATCCAGGTTGTGTTCAATGACGACGACGGTGTTCCCCTGCTCGACCAGGCTGGCCAGCACGGTCAGCAGTTTGGCGATGTCATCGAAATGCAGGCCGGTGGTCGGTTCATCGAGGAGATAGAGGGTGCGGCCGGCGTTCGGTTTGCACAGTTCCGCGGCGAGCTTGACGCGCTGCGCCTCCCCGCCTGAGAGGGTCGTCGCCGATTGCCCCAGCGTGAGATAATCCAATCCGATGGCCGCCAGCGTCGCCAGGGGAGCGCGGATTTTGGGGATGTTGCCGAACAGTTCCAGGGCCTGACCGATCGACAGGTTCAGCACGTCCGAAATCGAGTGCCCCTTGTATCGGACGGCCAGCGTCTCGGCGTTGTAGCGCTGACCCCGGCAGGCGTCGCACGTCACCCACACGTCGGGAAGGAAGTGCATTTCGATCCGCCGCTGTCCCAGCCCCTCGCACTCCTCGCAGCGTCCCCCCGGACGATTGAAACTGAACCGCCCCGGCTTGTAACCGCGAACCTTGGCGTCAGGGAGCTTGCTGAACAGTTCACGGATCGGATCGAACACCCCCACGTACGTGGCAGGGTTGGACGCCGGCGTCGCCCCCAGAGGGGTCTGATCGACGTCGATGACGCGGCTGATGTGTTCGGCTCCCCGGAGTTCGTCGAACGGGCCGGGGGCCTCGCCGCTGCGGTGCAGCTTCCGCGCCACCGCCCGCGCCAGCGTCTCGTGGATCAACGAGCTTTTCCCCGACCCGGAGACCCCGGTGACGCACGTCAGCGTCCCCAGCGGGATGCGCAGATGCACCCCCCGCAGATTGTGCAACCGGCAACCGGTGATCTCCAGCCAGGCGCCTCCGGGGGGAGGGTCGTAGGCGCCGTCCGGGCGACGGGTCATCCGCCGCAGCCGGGGAATGGGAATCTCCTTCTCCCCGGAGAGGTACGCTCCGGTGAGCGACTCGCGCGGCCGGCGGGCAATCTCCCGCGGTGCCCCTTCGGCGGTCACCGTCCCGCCGAACCGCCCGGAGCCGGGACCAAAGTCGTACAGGCGATCGGCCGCAGCCAGCACCTCCTGATCGTGCTCCACGAGGACGAGCGTATTCCCCAGGTCCCGCAGCCGGTGCAGGGCCTCGATCAATCGTCTATTGTCCCGCGGGTGCAATCCGATCGTCGGTTCGTCGAGAACATACAGCACACCCGTGAGCGCCCGACCGATCTGCCCCGCCAGACGAATCCGCTGCGATTCTCCTCCGGAGAGCGTCGGCATGCCGCGGTCGAGAGTGAGGTAGTCCAGACCGACGTCGATCAGAAACCGCAACCGGTGGGTCGCCTCGTGCAGGAGATCACCGGCGATCTTTTGCTGCTCAGGCGTCAGGTCCAGCGACTCCAGGAACCGCAGCGTCTCCGTGAGCGGCTGCCGGCAAAGCTGCGGCAGCGTGACGTCCTTCAGCCGTACCGCCGCCGCGTCGGGTCGAATGCGGTCCCCGTGACAGACGGAACAGGGCTGCTCCCCCACCAGATCCTGGAACTTCATCCGGTGTTCGTAGGAGATGCGGGAGGCTTCGTCGATGGCCGGGTACAGCCCCTTGTACTGGAAGCGGAACGCCGGTGCTCCCCCCCCCGGGCTGGCCGGCACATCAATCCACTGGTCGGAGCCGAACAGCACCAGACGCTGCTGAGCCGGAGTCAACTGATACCACGGCTGATCGAGCGGGAGGTCGCAGGCCCGCCCCAGCGCCTCCAGCAGCCGCGCGAATTCCGGACTCCGTTCCGGCAGCGGCCAGGCAGCGACCGCTCCTTCCCGCAGGGAGAGGTGGGGACTGGCGACCAGCGCCTGCTGGTTGGTCCCCAGTTCGACCCCCAGCCCCTGGCACGCTTCACACCATCCCAGCGGGCTGTTGAAGGAGAAGTTCTGAGGCGTGAGTTCCGCAAAACTCTGAGCCATAAGGAGAAATCGGTCAGGACGGCCATCGGCGAGGCCGTCGCAGAGAATGGCGGGAACAGGCAGTGATCCCCGCTGCACAGGGGGTGACTCCTCCCTCCCTTCGGAAGAGGAGGCCAGGCCCCTCCCTGCACGCTACCAGATCAGAGAGTCTCTTTCCTCCCTGCAGACTTGTTCAGGTGCGGCCGTGTGAGGGGTCAAGTCGGCCAGCAACGATCGGAGGCCCTCGCGCACCCCCCCGCGCGCCTCGGCGAGACCGTCCCCGCCCGGTTGACAGAATCCGTTCGTTCCGAGAGAGTGACCGCTTTCAGCCTTTCCCGCAACCGACACGCGGGAGCCGAGGCCAGGGTGGAGCGCCGGGGTCCAGAACCCCTCCCCGCCCGATGAGGACCTGAGGAGTCTGTGCGATGAGTTTAGCCGGGCGTGTGGTATTGGTGACGGGGGGGAGCCGCGGCATTGGACGGGCGGTCGTGGAGCGCCTGGCCCGCGAGGGGGCGAAGGTCGCCTTTGTGTATAAGTCGAATGCCGACGCAGCTCAGGACGTGGTGCAGAAATTGCAGGCCGAGGGACGCGAGGTCACGGCGTATCAAGGGGATGTGGCCCGCAAGGAGGATGCCGATCGCGTGGTGGAACAGGTGCTGGCAGCCTGGGAACGCCTGGACATTCTGGTGAACAATGCCGGCATCACGCGGGACGGCTTGCTGGCCACGATGGACCCCGCCGCCTGGCAGGCGGTCATCGACACAAACCTCACCAGCGTCTACAACTTCTGCCAGGCGGTGATGCGCCCCATGATGTCCCAGCGGTACGGGCGCATCATCAATCTCTCCAGCGTGGCGGCGGAGTTCGGGAATCAGGGACAGGTCAATTATGCCGCCAGCAAGGGAGGAATCCAGGGATTGACGCGCTGTCTGGCGACCGAGGTCGGTCGGCGCAACATCACGGTGAACGCAGTGGCGCCGGGATTTATCGAGACCGACATGACCGAGGCGGTCCGACAGATCGCGGGGGCGAAGTTTGATGAGATCAAGAACCGCATCTCCCTCCGCCGATTAGGCAAACCGGAGGACGTGGCCGGCGCCATCGCTTTTCTCGCCAGTGACGACGCCGCTTACGTCACCGGCGTGATCCTGACGGTCGACGGCGGCTTGACCCTCGGCGGGTTCTAACCGATGTTCCAGTCAGGGGATCCGACCGAGGGATCGAGAACAGATCGAACCGAGGGAGTGTGGCGGATGGCAGCGTGTTCCCCAGCCGCAGTGGACCGGGCGAGTGGGTTGCCGGGTAGTGACGGCTGATACGTAAGGCGGGCCGCGTCGTGTTCGGCCGTTGCTCCTACTCATCGGGGCGGCGGGCCGTCTGGGTTGGGTCTGATGAGCACTTGCCGCCCAGCCGAGGGATGCTCCCTCGCAAAGGCGGCCCTGTGGAGATTCGGTATGCCTACGTCAGAAGAAGTCTTTGAGAAGGTTCGCGAGACGCTGGTCGACGCCCTGGGGGTTGAGGAGGATGAAGTCGTCCCCTCGGCCACGTTGATCGGCGACCTGGGAGCCGAGTCCATCGACTTCCTGGACATCGTGTTCCGGCTGGAGAAGAACTTCGACATCAAAATCCCCCGCGGGGAGTTGTTCCCGGAGAACCTCACGGCGCCCGATTCGGGCTTCGTCGCCGAGGGGGTCGTCACGCCGGCGGGAATTGAGGAACTCCGCAAGCGGATGCCCCACGCGAACATCGACAAATTCGCCCAGGACCCGCGGCTGGAGAACATCCAGGAGCTGTTCACGGTCGACATGATCTGCAAATTCCTGGAATCGAAACTGAGCGGCTGAGGAGCTGCCGTGCGACCGGGGTGAATTCCGGCGTTCCCCCCTCCGGAGGGACGCCGGTTCCTGCGTGCGCGAAGCCTGTTGGCAGACAAATGCAGCCGGGAACGCCCCTGTGTCTCCCGGCCACCGATGAGGGGAAGACTTCTCCCGCCCCTGCGGAGCGGACAGGTGCTGCGATGCGATGGTTCTGGATCGACCGGTTCATCGAGTTTGAGAGCGGCAAACGCTGTACGGCGGTCAAGAACGTGACGCTGGCCGAGGAGCACCTGCACGATCACTTTCCGGGCTTTCCCGTCATGCCGGCCTCGCTCATCATCGAGGGGATGGCGCAGACGGGGGGCATCCTGCTGGGGGAGACGCATCAGTTCGAGCACATCGTGATCCTCGCCAAGGTCCCCAAGGCGGTATTCCACAGTTGGGCCTGCCCGGGAGAGACCTTGCACTATCACGCCGAACTGCAGGACGTCCGCGAGGAAGGGGGGATGGTGACGGTGACGGCCCGCTGCGGCGAACGGCTGGTGGCGGAGGCCGAGATCGTCTTTGCCCACGTCGATCAGATGAACGCCAATATCCCCGCCACCGCCGATCAGAAGAATTTCGTCTTCGAAATGGGGCTGATGAGCATTCTGGAGATCGGCAAGGCCGGTGCAGGACAGCCTTCTGCCTGAGAATCCGTGTTGGCAGGGCGCGCCCCGTGGCCCGGACGCTGCCCCACGGATCCGTCGCCAGCCTTCGGGCGGCTCCCATCGAACCCCGAGCTGTTCCCCTTTCGCACAAGGGTGGCGGCGACGTAGAATTTCGGCTGTACTGACGAGTTGTCGGGGCGGAGGAACTGCACCCGCTGCATCCCGCGGAGCGGAATTTTGAGCCGCCCCTGGCATGAGCCGGTTTCGCAACTGGCGAGGGGGGGCGTGAGCCCCCGATCACCCGCATCCCGGTGGACTCGCATCGGTCATGTCCCGGTGATGAAACTGGTTCATGCCAATCCGGGCAGGGGTGCCCGAGACCACGATTTGAACCTCAAGCAGTGAGTTCCTTCATGAGACGTCGCGTCGTTGTCACCGGAATCGGTTGTGTCACGCCGGTCGGGAACTCGGTCGAGGAGATGTGGCGCTCGCTCCAGGAATGTCGCAGCGGCGTCGGACCGATCACGCATTTCGACGCTTCCGGCTTCCCCACCACGTTTGCCGCAGAAGTGAAGCACTTCGACCTCAGGCAGTACCTCCCCGATCCGTCTCGCTTCGACTGCGCCGGTCGCAACATCCATTTCGCGATCGGCGCCGCTCAGGAAGCGGTCCGGGACTCCGGCATCCTGGACGACAAGCATCTCGACCCCGCGATGTTCGGCGTGTACCTCGGCGCCGGGGAAGGCCAGCAGGACTTCCAGCTCTTCATGAAGATCATCGCCGAATCGGCGGCCAACGGCGAATTCGACATTGAGGAGTTCACCCGCCGCGGCCTGGAACAGCTCAACCCGCGGGTGGAGATGGAACTGGAGCCGAACATGCCGGCCGGCCACCTCGCCAGCCTGTTCGACGCGCAGGGGCCGAACCTCAACTGCCTCACCGCCTGCGCCGCCTCGAGTCAGGCCATCGGCGAAGCCGCCGAGATCATCCGCCTGGGCGAGGCGGATGTGATGCTCAGCGGCGGCGCCCACAGCATGATTCACCCCTTCGGGGTCACCGGCTTCAATTTGCTCACCGCCCTTTCCACCCGCAACAACGACCCCGCCGGCGCGTCCCGTCCGTTTGACTTGCACCGGGACGGCTTCGTCCTCGGAGAAGGGGCCGGCATGTTGATCCTGGAAGAACTGGAACACGCCCGCCGCCGCGGCGCCCACATCTACGGCGAACTGGTGGGATACGGCTCCACGGCGGACGCCTATCGCATCACGGACATTCATCCCGACGGCCGCGGGGCCATCGCCTGCATCAACATGGCTCTGCAAGACGCCGGTCTGGCGCCGGAGCAGATCGATTACATCAACGCCCACGGGACGAGCACCTCCGTCAACGACAAGGTGGAAACGATGGCAATCAAGAAGTCGCTGGGGGAACACGCCTACAAAACTCCCATCTCCAGCACCAAGAGCATGATGGGGCATCTGATCGCCGCCGCGGGCAGCGCCGAGGCGATCGTCTGTCTCCTCACCATCCGGGATGGCGTGATCCCGCCGACGATCAACTACGAGACTCCCGATCCCGACTGCGACCTGGATTACACCCCCAACACCCCCCGCGAAAAGAAAGTCACCCGAGCACTCTCCAACAGCTTTGGCTTCGGGGGGCAGAACGTCTCGCTGATCTTCTCGGCATTCAAGGGGTAATCGCCTCCTCGCGGAGGGAGAGTTGTCCTCCCGGGTTCGGCAAGCGGCGCAGTCGCCTCCGCGGGGACCGCTGGGGAGGTTCTCTGCCGCATTGGCAGGCATCTCCAGCCCTGCTTCAGTCCCGCCCTGCGTCTGAAAAGATGCTGCAACTTCTTGTGCGGATTCTTGTTAATTCGCATTGACCGCAGTCAATGCCCTGTGGTATTCGAGTTGCTCAGAGATCCACCCTTGAGCTTGTTCGCGAGGTTTCCCAAGTTCACAGGATTCCCCGCCGATCCTTCGTCTGGGAGGTGAGCCGTGCTCGCCCCATCGCCCCCCTACCACCTCCTGATCGCCGATGACGACCCGGTGATGCGGGAAACGCTGGTGGAGATGCTCCGTCCCGAATTCGAGACGACGGATGTCGAGTCGGGAGAGGAGGCGATCGAAGTGGTCGGCCAGCAGGAGATTCACCTCGTCCTCTTCGACGTGCACATGCCGCGATTGACGGGGATTGAGGCCCTGCGGGTCGTCAAGCAGATTCGCTCAAAACTCCCTTCGATTCTGATGTCGGCCAACTGGACGGAGCCGCTGCGGGCGGCCGCCCTGGAACTCCATCCCTCGGCCGTGCTGCAAAAGCCGATCTCCCGTCGCGAGCTGGTGGGCAGCGTCACCACCGCATTGCAGGAGACCTACGCCGGATAGGGACTCTCCGGTCGCCACCTCGGTCTGCAACGCTGGTGCGAGGGGCGCGGCGGGGACAATGTTCCACTTCCGCTGCTGCGGTTTGACGGTATCCGCCCCTCCCGCGCGTCCGATACAATCGATACGATCGTCAGCATCGAACCAGCGGATGGCGCGCGCCGGCATGGGACCACGGCTCCCCTCTTCATCGCTCCCTCCTTCTGCGAGCGCTCCCCAGGGGCTGGTCCGCTTCACGTCGGAAGCGATTGTCCTCCTGGCGATGACCGTCACGATCTTTCGGGCGTTTTTTGCCGAAGGCTACATGATCTCGACCGGGTCAATGGCCCCGTCGCTGCTGGGCTACCACCGGCAGGTCTGTTGCTCCGCCTGCCGGTATCAGTTCGCCCGCGGGGCGGCCGGCGTCGCCGAGGACGCCTCTCAGTCCGTCACGGCCTCGACAGCCGCGGAGCCGAGCGACCCTTGGCAGCCCGTCACCACCCGCTGTCCGCTGTGCGGCAGTGCCGTCTCCGAGACCGGCATTCCCCGGACCGAAGGGGACCAGTTGATGGTCCACAAGCACCACTTCGACTTCCGCGATCCGGTGCGGTGGGAAGTCGTGGTCTTTCGCAATCCCCAGCATCCCACGCAGGCATACGTGAAGCGCGTGGTGGGGTTGCCGGGGGAGACGATCGAACTCATCGATGGCGACGTGTACGCCGATGGAGTTTTGCAGCGTAAGCCGCTGGCGGTGCAGCGGAGCCTGCGGATTCCCGTGGACGACTTTGCGCATCAGCCGGCGCAGGACGACCCCGACTGGCAGCCGCGGTGGCGAGTGGCCTCGGAAAACTCCCCGTGGCAGACAGACGGGATGATCCTCCGCTATCGGCCCTCCGCAACCTCCGCAACCTCCCTAACATCCTCTGGCACCGCCGGTCCTGCGGCGACCTCAGCAGACGATCTCAACTGGGTCCAATACCGCCATTGGGTGCGAGCGGGAGGACATCACCGCTGTCGAGTGCCGTTGGACCACTGGCCGGCTCGCACGGCAGAACCGGGTCTGGTGGTGGATGGCTTCCGCTATGACGCAGCGGCGCGGGAACTGGAGTCGGTGGGAGCGATCCCGCATCACGCCCTGACCGCCTGGCTCGAACGTCTCCCCACGCCGGAGGCTCAGGATGCATTGCGCGAACTGTATCGGCAATCGCATCAGCCCCCCCTCGACGATCGTTGCGCCTACAACCCTCCGGACGTCGTCCGGGCGTCCTCTCCGATTCACGACCTGATGGTCGAACTGGAGCTGACCGTCCGGCGGCGAGCGGGGCGATTCGTGGTGGCGATGCACGATGGCTGCCACGAATTGCAGTGCGGCTTTGATTTCACCTCCGGAACGGCGCGCCTGACCGCGAACGGAAACGCGACGGTGCACCGCTCGGCCCCCCTGCCGGAGGCGCTGCTGGCCGGCCGGGCGGTGCGTGTGACGATGTCGCTCTTCGATCGTCAGGCGCTCGTCGCCGTGGATGGCGTGGAACTGTTCGCTCCGCTGCCGTACGCCGGGATGGGGCCGCGCCCCCCCTTGCCTCCGGTTCCGGTCCGCTTCGGAGCGGAGGGAACGGAACTGGACGTCTCAGGGCTGCGACTCGACCGGGACGTCTACTACACGACCGAAGCGGGTCAGGAAGGGCGCCAGTACGTCCTGGGACCGGATGAGTTCTTCGTGCTGGGAGACAACAGTCCCGTCTCGCTCGACAGCCGCGCCTGGCCGCACCCCGCGATCCGTCGCGAGCTGTTGATTGGCAAGCCGTTCATCGTGCATTTGCCCTCGCGGTCGCAACCGCTTCGTTGGGGAGAGAAGACTGCGGTGCTGCGCGTACCGGACTTTTCCCGCGTTCGCTATATTCACTGATCCTCCGCACCCCCGCTGAGGGAGTCCGGGTTCTCTCACACGGAACTCTCCCCGTCGGCGTATGGAGCGCGAAGAATGAGGAGGTTGTTGCAGGGACTGCGCACCGGCAGAGCGACCCGGCAGACTGCCCGAAGGACTCGGTCCGGCAGGGGCGGGGGTCGGCGGTCGATCCGCCGGCGATCACGAGAGCATCACACGGCCCAGTTTCATGACGACGAAGTCCACCGGAACCGATGGCACCACAGTGCGTTCTGAGGGGACGGCTGCCAAAGCACCGTCTGCCAGGAAAAAGGAGAAGGAACGCCGCCCCGAATCGTGGCGGGACACTTTTGAGCAGATCGTGCTCGCCTTCGTCCTGGCGCTGGTGTTCCGGACGTTTGAGGCCGAGGCGTTCGTGATTCCGACCGGGTCGATGGCCCCCACGCTGTATGGCCGCAACAAGGAGATGAACTGCGTCCAGTGCGGGTACCAGATCGTCGTGGGGGCCAGTGCCGAGGTGACGAAGGACGGCGGCTACCTGATCCCGGGACGGCGCATCGAAGGGGCCCTCTGCCCCAATTGCCGCTATCCCAATCGGGAGATGGAACACGCCCGGGTGTTCAATGGCGATCGGATTCTCGTCAACAAGTTTCCCTACGAGCTGGGCGACCCCGATCGCTGGGACGTGTTCGTGTTCAAGTATCCGGAGAAGCCGGAGACCAACTACATCAAGCGGCTGGTGGGCCTGCCCGGGGAGACGATCCACATCAGCGGGGGGGACGTGTATGTCGTCGACGCGCAAGGAGTGGAACAGATTTTGCGCAAGCCCCCGCACAAGCAGCGCGTGCTGCAGATTCCGGTCTATGAGCACGACTACGTGGCCCCCGCACTCGATGCCGCCGGCTGGCCGCTCCGGTTCGGACCCGTGAAGTTGGCAACGGGAGAACACGGCGAACCGGTCTGGCGGGACGATCCCGGCGGATGGACCCACGCCGACGAGAACCGCAGCTATTCGCTCACGGCGGAAGCCTCGGCCGACGGCCGCCGCTGGCTCCGCTATCGCCACTTCACCCCCACCTCGGCCGACTGGGCCGAAATCGAGGCCGGTCGTCCCGGTCGACCGGTGGCGCGGCTGATCGGAGACTTCTGCGGCTACAACGCCGTGTGGGGACGCGACCCCCAGGGATTCCACGGGGAGATCGAGTGGCGTTCCCCGCAAGCCGTGGAGACCGGCGCCTTCTGGGTGGGGGACCTGACGTTCACCTGTGACGTCACGATCGACGCGATGGAGAGCGGCGGCGAACTCCTGCTGGAATTGTGCGAGGGGGCCTGGTGGCATCGCTGCCACATCGACCTGACCTCCGGACGTGCGCGGCTGGTGGAGATCAATACACAGCTCGACCCCGATGAAGAGCGCGAACTGGCCGCAGCGGAGACGCCGCTCCATCGGCCGGGGACCTACGAGGTTTCGTTCGCCAACGTGGATGATCGGCTGTGCCTGTGGATCGACGGGACGCTGATCGAGTTCGGGAGCGGGGCGGAGTTGAGCCGGCCGCTGACGTCGCTGCGGCGGCGTCCCCAGTGGAGCGATCTGGCCCCCGTGGGAGTGGCGGTATCCAAGGCGGCCGTGCGGTTGGAGCATCTCCGTGTCACGCGGGATGTCTACTACCGCTCCAAATCCGGCAACTTCGACATGGACGGCGGCCCCCTGGCCGAAGCCATGCACGATCCCGAGGCCTGGTACAGGCACTATGTGCAGTTCTCCACAGCCAACGATTTGCTGGATGAGATGGAGCTGGGCGTCGGGCCGGATGCCTACCTGGCGCTGGGAGACAACAGCCCCCGCAGCAGCGACAGCCGGTACTGGCGCGAGGGGTATCAGACGGTGCCGCGGTCCCACCTCGTCGGCAAAGCGTTCTGGATTTACTGGCCGCACGGCGTCCCCTTCCTCAACGACGGCAAGGGGTACGGGATCGTCAATCACCGCCGCATCGACGGGACGAAGGAACCCGACTACCCCTTGTATGTCTTCCCGTTTTATCCGGACTTTCCGCGGATGAAGCGCATTCGTTAACGGAGAGGCCTCGCCAGCAGGAGCCGGTGCGTCATCCGGCGGCGGAGAGAGACTGCTGAGCAATGGGGCGGTGCGCCCGCGGATCATCCCCGTGGGCGGACCTCTGCTGTCCCCGAAACACGGTCTTCCCGTTCGCGTTCCGCGCGCCAGCGGGCTTCGATCGCCTCCACGTGAGGGACGGAGGCGCGGGTCCACTCGAACAACAGGCGTTCGGTCTCCGCGGGCGTCAGCCGCCAGGCGACCTCGCTGCGGCGGAGACGGCGGGTGAGTTCAAACAGGACCAGGGCCGCAGCCACGGAGAGATTGTAACTCTCGACGAAGCCGACCATCGGCAGGTGCAGCCGTGCGTCCGCCGCGTGCTGAAAGACCGCCGAGACGCCCGCGGTTTCATTGCCGATGACAACTGCCAGCCGCTGGCGAAGGTCCAGAGTCTCCGGAGTGGGTGCGGACGGGTCGGGCGTGGTGACGACCACGCGGTATCCGGCGGCGTGCAGGTCGGACAGACATCGCTCCGCGGCGTCCCCCGCGCGGTACTGATGCAGCGTCAGCCATTTGTCGCTCCCACCGGCCACATCGGAGGAAATCCGTACCTCGTGTCGCGGCTCCACCAGATAGACGTCCTGCACCCCCAGGCCCTCGCAACTGCGGAGGGCGGCACTCATGTTGTGCGGCTGGTAGATGTCGTCCAGCACCAGGGCGACGTGCCGCGTCCGCAGCGCCGCCACCTCCCGCAACCGTGCTCGTCGGCCCGGGGTCAGGAACGATTCAAGGTGGTGGAAGAGTTGCTGTTCAGACCAGTCCATCCGGTCGATTGTAACGCGTCGGGTGGGGGCGTTGAGATCAGACCTTGACCCGCATCCACCCGCCGTACAGGAAGCGGAGGGCGGCCATGACGGCCCGCATCCCCATGTCCACGCACATGGCAGCCCAGGCGCCCCACAAGCCCCACTCCAGCTCAACACCCAGCAGCCACGCCAACGGCAGACGCAGGGCGAACGTGGAGACCACCGTCATCACCAGCGGGAACCGCGTGTCGCCCGCACCGCGCATGGCGGCCGCATAGATGATTCCCACCAGGAGCGGAATCTGGAACAGACCCACCAGGGGAAAGGCGGCGGCGCCGATGCGGCAGACGTCGGCGTCGGTGTGCATGGCGGCAAAGATGAATTCCGCCCCCAGCGTGAAAGCGAGCGTGATCAACAGTCCCAACAGACTGCATTGCAACACCGCCTCGTGACCGGCACGCCTGGCGCGGAGCGGATCGCGATTTCCCAGCGACTGGCCGACCATCGTGGCGGCGGCCGCCCCCCAGGCGACCGCCGGCAGATAGGTGATCGCCTCGATGCGGATGCCCACCATATGCGCGGCGAGGGGGACGGCTCCCAGTTCGCTGATGATCTTCAGGAACAGAAAGTGTCCGGCCCAGAGGACGGCGCCGTCCACTGCCGCCGGCAACCCGATCCGCAGGATGCGTCGGGTCTCGCGCCCCCGGAGGCTCCATTCCCCCAGCTTCAGCCGCAGACCGTCGCCGGTGCGGTTCAGCCACGCGACCATCAGCGCGCCGCCGGCCAGACGGGCCGTCACCGTTCCGGCAACGATGCCGTCCACCCCCAGAGCCGGCAGCGGTCCCGGTCCGTAGACCAGCGTCGCGGAGACGATCAGGTTGATGAGACTGACCGTGCCGAGAATGAACATCGGGGTGCGCATGTCTCCGGCGCCCCGCAGGGCGGCAGCCCCGACCAGGCTGAAGGCGGAGAAGACCAGCCCGACGCCGTCCAGACGGAGGTAATGGACCGTGATCGCGGCGGCGCTCGGATCGAGCGACAGGGCTTGAGCGAACAACGGCGCGGTCGGCCAGATGAAGGCCAGGAAACCCAGACCGGCCACGCCGGCCAGCGCCAGGGAGCGATTGGCGACCCGGTTAGCGCGATCGAACTCTCCCGCTCCCCAATGACGAGCCACCAGGGCCGTGGTCCCGGCGGCGACGACGGAGAAGAGCATGGACGCCAACCAGCCGACGTAGGCCGCCACCCCCACGGCGGCCGTCGCCGGGGTCACCTGCGATTCGTCGGGCAAATGCCCGGCGAGCCAGATATCGCACGTCCCGACGCAGAAGTTCAGGAACTGTTCCAGCAACACGGGCAATGCCAGCCAGAACACCGTCTCCCGCAGCGGTCCGGTGAGCAGTCGGGAACTGCGCTCGGAACCGGGAACCGGACGGGGAGCTTCGCTGACCAGCGGCTCCTCGAACACTCCTTCGGCCGTGGCGGGACCGGGCAAGTCCGCGATGGAGTCGAGGCCGGCCGGCCGGTCGGGCTGGTCGTGAGAGGCGTCCATCAGCGGCTCGCGGGGGTCGATCCAGGCGGCAGGAAGATTGCGGCAGGGGCGTCTGAGGAGGAGAATGTCGAAACAATTCCGTAGACACAACGCACGGGCAGGCGTTCACATCCCTAGAGCGGTTCTGCGCTCGTCCTGTCGTTGGTCCGTTCTGGCACTTCCCTTCTCGATCTCGGTGCTATTCCTCATGCTCCGTCACTCCTTCCAAATGAACTCGGCATTTCTGGCGGCAGTGGTGGCCACGGCTGTCTGGGCCTCGTTGACCCCCGGCAGTTGGGGAAGCGAATGGGCCCGTTTCCGCGGGCCCAACGGCGTCGGCATCAGTCCCGATGCTCGTTCCCTCCCGACCGAATGGAGCGACACGCACAATCTCAAATGGAAGACTGAGCTTCCGGGTCCGGGGCTCTCCAGCCCGATCGTCGTCGGGGACCGGGTTTTTGTCACCTGCTGGAGCGGTTACGGCGTCAGCCGGGAGAATCCGGGCAACATGGAGGACCTGCGGCGGCACATTCTCTGCATCGATCGGAAGACGGGTTCGATTCAATGGAGCCGCGACGTCAAGGCGGTGCTGCCGGAGGAGGAGTATCGCGGGATGTTTGCCCAGAACGGTTACGCCTCGCACACGCCGGTCTCCGACGGGGAGCGGGTCTACGCCTTTTTTGGAAAATCGGGGGTGTATGCCTTCGACCTCGCAGGGAACGAGCTGTGGCACAAGAGCGTGGGGACCGGCGACGACCGTCGCGGCTGGGGGAGCGCCGCCAGTCCGATCCTTTACAAGGACCTCGTGATCGTCCCGGCCACCACCGAAAGCCACGCACTCATCGCGCTCCACAAGTTGACCGGAGAGGAAGTCTGGCGTCAGGAGGCGGAGGGGTTCAACTCCACCTGGGGAACCCCCGTGCTGGTCGATCTGCCCGACGGGCGGACCGATCTGGTGATCGCCGTCCCCTACGAAATCTGGGGTCTCAATCCCGACAACGGCAAACTGCGGTGGTACTGCGAGGCCGTCGACTCCGATTCCATCTGTTCCAGCCTGGTGGTGCAGGGGGAGATGGTGTACCTGATGGAAGGGATGAACGGCGGGGCGGTGGCCGTGCGCGCCGGCGGAAACGGTGATGTGACCCGGACGCACGTCGTCTGGTCGAACCGCCACCGCAATCGCATCAGCACGCCGCTCGTTCACGAGGGACGTCTGTACTGGATTTCGGGCGGTATTGCGCACGTGGCCGATGCCGCCACCGGCGAGGAACTCGGCACGCCCCTCCGCTTGCAGCGCTCCGGAGGCGAAGTCGCCCAAGCACCGCGCGGTCCCGGCGGAGATCGTCCGGAGGGAGGCTTCCGCGGCGGGCCGCCGGGCGGCTTTGGCGGACGCGGCGGTTTCGGCGGGCGGATGGGGGGCCAGGACTATTCCTCTCCCATCCTCGCGGATGGCAAGCTCTACTTCCTGACCCGCTCCGGCGAGGGGATCGTCCTCCGCGTCGGCCAGACGCTTGAACAGATCGCCACAAACCGCTTCGAGTCCGACTCCAGCGAGTTCAGCGCCACTCCGGCCGTCTGCGACGGGGAGATGTTCATCCGCTCGAACCGCTTCCTGTACTGCGTCGCCCAGACGGAGTGACCGGGCGGGCGGAACACTTCCGCTCCCGCGGGACAGGACAGGGGGGCGATGCAGCCGCCGCTACTTCAGTGCGGCCAGGACCTCCTCGGCCAGCGTGTCGTTGGGGGACTGGAAGGCGAAGGACTTCAGCACCCGTCCCTCGCGCGCAGCCACAATGGTAAGGTCCACTTCGGTGTTGATCCCCCACTCCCCGGGGCCGCCGGATCCCTCCTCCGAGACGGCCAAGGCCGTCCGCCCAAACTGCAACGACTGCTGGACCCGAGGAAGATAATCCTTGCTGGCGGCCGGATCATCGGTCACCCACACCGCCACCAGTGCGGCGTCGGTGAAGTCGCCAAGGCGGTTGTCGAGTTCCTTGAGCAGCCGCGCCGTGGGACGGCTCCACTTGTCCGCGGGGATGAAGCAAAACAGCGTCGGTCTCCCCTGCCGCTGCTCGACGAAGTTGACTTCCTGGTTCTGCACCTCCCCGGTGACGGCATACGCCCGCAAGGGGGGGAGCGGCATTCCCGCCGCCGGACCGGAGTCAGCCGCCGTCACCACCACGGCGACGAGCAGCAGTCCTCCGCACGTGCTAAAGCGGCGAATGTTTTGGATCATGAGCATTGTCTCCGGAGGTTAGCGAGATCACTTGCCGATTCTAACACCGCTGCGGACGAAACGGATCGGAGACTTTCTCCCTGCTTGCCGGTTCGCGACACTCGAACTCAACCACGCTGCGGGACAGACCGATTGGCACGGCCCCTGTTCCCGCTGCGGTCAAACGTCTTTTCCCCATGGCGCGACTTCCGTTTCTGGTCCGCTTGCACGAACGGCTGCGACTGGGGCTGCGCGGTCTGGAGGTCGAACGGCAACGCCGGCATCGAGAGTTCCTCCTCTCGCAGCAGCAGCCGGACGGCGGTTTTCGCGGCCGGGAAGGGGATTCCGACCTGTACTACTCCGCCTTCGCCGTCCGCGCTCTGGCCCTGTTGGGAGAGGCGCCGCCGACGGCGTGGTCGCGGTTGTCGAAGTATCTGCGAGAGCACGACTGGCGGAGGCTGGGAGTCATCGACCTGCTCAACTGGCTCTCGCTCGCCGTGGCAGTGCAACTGGCCGGCGGAGGGGACCTGCTGGCGGCCGAAGCAGGGGACTGGCGCGGCGAGATGCTCGCGCGGCTGGAGCGGCTGCGACGGCCCGACGGCGGCTACGCGAAAAGCGACCCAGGGGCGGCCGGCAGCACCTATCACTCCTTCCTCGTGCTGCTGGCCTATGAGCTGCTGGGGGACCTGCCGCCGCGTCCCAATGCGCTGATCCAGTTCTTCTACGACCGCCAGCGGGACGACGGCGGCTTTGTGGAGATCGCCCCGATGCGCCGCAGCGGTGTCAACCCCACGGCGGCGGCGGCCGCCGCGCTGGACATCCTGGGGGGGCTCGACGACGAACTCCGCGACGACATCCGGGCGTTTCTGCTGGAGACACGGGCGGACGACGGAGGTTTTCCCGCCAACGCGCGGATCCCCTTCAGCGACGGCCTGTCAACCTTCACCGGCCTGCTCACTGCGCAGGACATCGGATCGCCGCGAATTCTGGAGATCAACGAGGTCCGCGCGCTGTTCGAGGAGCAACTGGAGTTCCCCACCGGGGGGTTCCGCGCCGCCGTCTGGGATGCTCAGGCGGACGTGGAGTACACCTTTTACGGACTGGGCGTGCTGGCGCTGTTGGGGACAGAGGCGCACCAACCTGGAAAGCCTGCGTGAGCCGTGCGGAGGCAATCCGGAGGCGCTGCGGCTGCGAAGGGGTTCTCGTTGCGACTCACAACAGCAAGGGGGCGGACTTTCATCCGCCCCCCGACGACGGCCGAGATGCTGTGGTGACGCCGTCAACGCGGCCTTCAATCGAGCTTTCGCGACAGGGGGAAGGGCCGGATGGTCGCCGACTTGGACGTGACCGGGTGCTGCCTGCCGCTGGTCAGATCCTTCACTCGTTCGCTCACGAACGTGTCGAGTTCATTGAAGTAGATGAACCCGTCGTTGTTGACATCCGCATGGCCGGTGAGCCCTTCCACGATGGCGAAGGTGAACATCCCGGACCGCTTGGCGGCATTCTCCAGGGAGAACTCCCGCCCCATGGACGAGGCCATCACCACCACGCCGTAGTCGTCGTTGGAGAGATCCCGCACGAGGTCGTCCGTGAGGGAGCGGGCGTTCTTGCGACGGTCCCCCCCCAGGGTCCCCGCATGGCAGGCGTCGAGCAGCACCAGCAGGCGGCCCGGAATGCCTTGCAGAAAGCCCTTCACCTGAGCGTCGGAGACGGCGGAGAGGATCAGGGGCTGCTCGGGATCGGCGTCGCAGGGGAGCAGATAGAACGTGCCGGTCTCATCCTTGTCGCCATGCCCGGAGAAGAACAACACGCCGATGTCGTGCTGGGTCATCTGCTGCTTGAGCCAGACCAGTCCGCCCAGAATCCCCTTTTGGGTGGCGTCCTGATCCACGATGACTTTGGTCTCCACCTTGGAGAACAGGCCGTGACCATGCTTGGACAGGGTTTCGGCCAGGCGGCGGGCGTCTTCTCCGGCGAAGTTGAGCCGCAAGTCGTTTGCGTTGTATTCGGCCACGCCAATGGCCAGCACGTACAGGGCGGGGAGACGTTCTTCCGGCTGCGGTGCGGCGTAGGTGACTTCCACCCCTCGGGAGAGACCGTAGCTGACCTCGTTATCCGCCCGGGCCTGGATCGTCTGGGTGACGCCGGAGATGAGCGGCACCTGGAAGGTTTCTTCCACCGTCTGGCGCGGCGGCTCGTAGAAGCGAATGCCCCCCTTGCCGCCGAGCGGACGCCCGTTGAGCATCAGTTGCAGCGACGTGATGGGGTGCGTACCGACCTGCGTCGCCCGCACGCGGACGGTGAGCTCTTCGGTGTTGACCTGGACCGTCGCCCCCACGGGGGAGACGATCTCCACCTCCGGCGGGAGGTTATCGGCCACGGTCTTGGGACGCTCGCCGGCGCCGACGGCCGCCAGAGCGGCCTCGACGCTGCCGGTCTGCGGCAAGAGCTTGATCACGTCCGGCCGGTAGAACTGCTTGCGGAACTGGGCGGCCGAGTGATAGTGGGCCATATGGTCGAAGCCGTTGTTGACGTGCCAGCCGATCAGCCGCTCCCCGCCGGCCGACGCCGCGTAGTACCCCTGCGGGGTCCAGGCGATCCACTCGTTGCCGGCAAAGAACAGGCTCAGCAAGGGCTCGATCTCTCCCTCCCCCGGAGCATCCAGATTCCACAGGCGAATCGTGGAATCTCCCGATGCGGAGAGCAGCAAGCGATTGTCCTTCGAGGGGCTGACCGCGTAGACGAGGGCGTTGTGTCCCACGAGCTGGCGAATGCGTTCGCCCGTCTGCGTGTTGTACAGCCACAGTCCGAAGTTCGACCCCACGGCCGCGCGGTTCCCCGGCAAGAGGGTATAGCAGCGGATGCGATCGTACAGGCGATCGTAATCGGTCACGGGTTGAATCGTGCACACAACGCTGTTGCCGCGCAGCACGTCGGCGGTGGTCTTGCCGGTCGATTCGATGCGCAGCGAACCGAGTTCGAGGCGGGCGCGGAGCCATTGGCCGGCGGTCTCCTCGGTCACGGGGTCTCCGAATTCGAGCTGGGAGAGATCAAAGCTGCGGGTCAGGACGGTGGTGGCCTGCAGCACGCTGCCGCCCAGCCACTCGTCGCCGAAGGCGATCGACTTGCCGTCCGGACTCCAGGCGACGGCGTAGATATTGGAGTTGTTGCCGACCATCCGCTGGACTTCGGCGCCGTCGTCGATCCGCCACACGGCCGTGAGGCAGTCGGCATCGCAGGAGGCAACGAGGCTGCCGTCCGGCGAGATGCGCCCGTCCATGATCGTGTTGCCATGACCGGTGTAGGTTGCGGCGATCTGGCCGGTTTTGAGATCGATGACCCCGGCGAGGTCGGCATCGGTCCCGTAGCCGTGGACCCAGATGACGCGGGTGCGGTCCTTGGTGAAGCGGGCGCACTTGATGTTGTGCTCGCCGAGATGGTCGTAGGTTTGCAGGAGTTTGCCATTGGCATCCCAGATGCGGACGGTGTTGTCATCGGCGGCGGTGCACAGCCAGTAGCCGTCGGCGGACCAGTCCACCGACTCGACCTCGGCGGTGTGACCTTGCAGGACGGCCAGCCGTTGCCCGCTATTGGCGGACCAGATGGCGGCGGTGTAGTCGTAGCAAGCGGTGGCACAGCGCTTGCCGTCGGGCGACCAGCAGACGCCATAAATCGCCTTGGTATGGCCGGTGAGGGTCGTCAGGCATTCGCCGCTCTGCACGTCCCAGATCTTCGCGGTGGTGTCGTTGCTGCCGGAGAGCAGCCGGCGGCCGTCCGACGAAAACGCCAGATCCTGAATGACGTTCTCATGCCCGAAGTACTGGCGGACGATCCGTTCATCCGCCAGCGAAATCAGGCTGATGAGGTTCGGACCACCGGTCCAGGCATAGCCGCCCACGGCCAGGTACCGGCCGTCGGGCGAAATCGCGGCGCAGTAGATCATGCCCTCGACCCCCGGACCCATCGGCGGGCGGATCACCCGCAGCGGAGCGCCGCTGGCAAGGTCCCACACGCGGATCGTCTTGTCGTCGGAGACGGTGACCAGCTCCTGGCCGTCGGGCGTGAACAGGACCTTGTTGACGCAGGCCGTGTGCCCGCCCGCGTCGAGAGCGAGCAACGGCTGCGTCGGCACATTGGGTTCATCTTGACCGCGGGCAGCGCCGCCGCCCGCGAGGCTCAAACCGAGAACGAGTCCTACCCAGACTCCCCGCCGCTGTGATGTGGTGTGTCGCATGGATCTGACCTGACGTGCTGGAATGCCGCGATCCGGTGCGCAGCGACCGCAGAAACGGGCCGTTGCCGACGACTCTCACACCGGCTCTGCTGAGCATAAACGGGCCAGTCCGGAAAATCTTCCCAAATCTGAGCAGAATTCCTGGCCGATCGACTTCCGTACACCAGCCGGGCTGCTCCGACCTCTCCCCAGCTCCCGGGGAAAGGACTCCCACCCAAACCCGCCGACGGCGTCGGCGGGACCCTCTCCTCCAGAGGGGAAGAGGGGAACGGGTGTTGAAACTGGCTCACGTGAGCGACAGGTTGCCCGGGCTTTCCACGTGCACTTCGGCCCCGCGCTCGATGCCATAGCCGCGGATCACGTCGATCAGCATCCGGGCCTGCTGGTCGAGCCGCCCGGGGTCCTGCGTCTCCAGGTTCACCCGCAGCAGCGGTTCATTGTTGGAGGCGCGGACATTGAACCACCACTGGGGACGATAGTCCGGCGCCACCACTCGATAAGTCTGGCCCGAGGGATCCCCTGCGGGATCGATGCGGAACAGGTCGTCCACGCTCGGCAGAGCGGGACTGCGGGGATGATAGACACCGACACCGTCCAGAGTGGTCACGTAGCAGTTCGCCTCGGGCTGGGAGTACCGCTCCTGGAGCATCCGGATCACCTGAGCACTCATCCCCCGCCAGTCGCCGCAGACGATCCGCAGATTGACCTCGCCGCTGTGAGGCCAGGGGGCGTACGGGGCCAGCGCCGCCGAACACAATTGCCCCGACTCCAGCAGCAGGTCCCAGAACATCATCAGCGCGAACAGACCGGAGTCGAGGCAATAGACGTCCGGGAAGTTGTAGTGGGCCGACGATTCCCCTCCAAAGACGGCCCTGGTCTTCATCAGGGCGACCTTGGCGGCGTCCTGCCCGACCCGGCAGAAGATCGGCGTCCCGCCATGCCGGCGAATCGCGTCGATCACCCCGAACGACGAGACGGCGGCGAAGACCACCGCTCCCCGCCCCCCCGCCTGCTGCAGCGCCCGGGCCGAGAGTGCCGCCAACAACTGCGAGCCGGGGACGAACGCTCCCCGCTCGTCCACCAACAAGACGCGGTCCGCGTCCCCATCGAAGGCCGCCCCGAACACCGCCCCGCTCTGCACGACCGTCTCGCACAGCCGGTCCACCGCTCCCGGGAGACCGGGATTGGAGGGTCGATTGGGAAATCGCCCGTCGATCTCGCTGAAGATCGAGAGCAGCTCCACCTGCGCCCCGCGGCCGGCGAGCACTTCCTTCAAGAGCGGCAGGAAGATCGCTCCCACGCCGTTACCGGGATCGAGCACGACGCGCCCGCGGGCGGAACCAAGATGCCGCGCCCGCGCCGCCGCGGCCGCCACGAACTCCCGCTGCAAGGGGAATCGTCCGCCGCCGGGATATGGAAGCGTGGAAGCGGGAGGCGCGGCCGCCTGGCCGCCGTCCTGCTCATAGAACGGCCGCAGATGATCCACCGGGCGGATGATGTCCAGCCCGCCGGTCTCGGGGTCCCGCAGGAGCATCTTGATCCCGTTGTACTGAGCCGGATTGTGCGAGGCGGTGACCATCGCACCGGCCGCTGCCCCCTGCACCGCTCCGCCAATCCCCCATTGGATCATGTCGGTGGTCGCCAAGCCGCAGGGGAGCGGCCGCCCCCCCTCCGCCGCGATCCCTTCAATCAACGCCCGGTAGATCGCCGGCGACGAGGTCCGGCCGTCACGACCGACCAGCACCCGCGGCTGAGTCTCGCCCGTCCGTCCCGCCACATAACGCAGCAGGTAGCGCCCCGTGAAAAACGCCAGCTCCTCATTCAAATCGTTCGGATAGACGCCGCGGATATCGGCCTTGCGACTGAACTGGGTGACGTCGAACATGGGAGGCCCTCGCGGGAGAAGGGTGGAACGCTCGCCGGCTTCAAGGCCAGCACTGCTCAGGCGGGCGCGCCGCCGGCGGCGAACTTCGGAGGAAGACAGCGTAGCAAACCTGGCCGGCCAGCGCCCAACGCGGCCGTTCCCGAGAATGATGGCCGAAATCCTGCCGGCCGGGGGTGACGAGGTGGGGACACGGTGCGGCCGGCGGAGCGTCTGGAATCCGGAAGCGATCGGGTTCGTGCACGGGGGCCGGCGGGGTGCTACCTGGCGGCGGTCGTGTCGTTTCCTTGAATGATCGTCAGCAGCCGGTCGACGGGAGGAGCCTGGATCGTCTGCGATGATCCGTCCGCCCACCGCACCACCAGGCGGTCCACGCGGGTCTGGTCCCCCAGGCCGAACGTCAAGGGGAGTTCCACCTGCGAGAGGTAACTGCGGGTGGGCATGACCTGTTGCCGGAGGATGCGATCCGGCAGGTGGACCTCCACCCACGAACCGACAGCGTCGGCGTTGCAGCGCGTCCCCTTCAGCTTGACCCGCAACCAATGATGGCCGAGTTGCTGATCGTTCCGCAGCAGCCGCGGCGGGCTGCCCACAGCGGTGATCAGCACGTCGAGGTCGCCGTCGGCGTCGATGTCGGCGAAGGCGGCGCCGCGGCCGACGAGGGGCCGCAGAAACTGATCTCCGCATTCCGTGGCGGTCAGCAGCGCGAACTCGGTGACGTGCTGAGGACCGCAATTCCAGAAGAGTTGCGGGGGCTGCTCATAGTGCTGGCTGGGCAGGACGCGATGGATTTCGTCCTCCAGGTGTCCGTTGGCGGCCAGCAGGTCGAGCCGCCCGTCGAGATCGACATCGAAGTAGAACAGTCCAAAGGTGAGCGCCAGCCGCGTGCTCGGCCCCAGGCCGGTCGAGATCGCCTGATCCATGAACGGAAGCTGAGGGAGTTCCGAGACGTACAGGGCGGTCATTTCGTTGGCGAAGTTGCCGATGGCGACGCCGAGGGCGTCGCTGTTGCGGAAGCGGGCGACGTCGATCCCCATGGCCCCGCGGGCGTTGCCGTCCATGTCGAAGGCGATCCCCCACAGCGCCCCGACCTCCTCGAACGTCCCATCGCCCCGGTTGTGGAACAGGAAGTTCTGCACGGTGTCATTGGCCACGAAGATGTCGATGCGGCCGTCGGCGTCGAAGTCGGCGAACGTGACGCCGAGCGATTTGGCCATCGGCACACCGGTGGCGGGATTGGGGACCTGGAGTCCCGCCTGGGCGGTGACGTCGGTGAACTTCCCTCCACCGTCGTTGCGGTACAGAAAGGGGAAGGTACCTTCAAAATTCTGAGGGCGGCCATAGGCGCGGCCGCCGCCAGTGAGCTGGAAGTTCTGACCGACGTCATACTCGCGCGACCACTGGACATAGTTGCAGACGAACAGGTCCAGATCGCCGTCGCCGTCGTAGTCGAACCAGCCGCAACTGGTGCTCCAATCCTGAGAGGTGCCGGCCACGCCGGCCTCGGCGGTCACGTCGCGGAAGCGGCCCTGCCCCTCGTTGTGGAACAGGCGATTGGCCCCCAGTGCGGAAAGGAACACGTCCACAAGGCCGTCGTTGTCGTAGTCCCCCACCGCTGCACCCATGCCGTACAGCGAGACGTCCAGACCGGAACCGGCGGTGACGTCGGTGAACTGTCCCGTCCCGTCATTTGCGTACAAGGCCATCAGTGGCGGTGGCTGGTCGCGGGTGCGTTCATCCCACGGCCAGCGCTGCGAGTTGACGAGCAACAGATCCTGATCGCCGTCGTTGTCGAAATCAAAGAATGCGCAGCCGCCCCCCATCGTTTCCGGGAGCAGTTTTTCCCCGGCGGCGCCGTTTTCGTGGACAAACGTGATCCCGGCCTGTGCCGTGACGTCGGTCAATGGCAGACGCGGAAACTGGACCGCGGGAGCGGTGCGGACCTCGACCGGCGCCAGCGGCGTTTCACGGGGGGGAGGAGGCGGGGCGGGACGCAGGGCCAGCCAGGCGGCGCCTCCTCCGGCTGCCAGCAGCACCACCATCACCAGCAGCGAACGCCGCAGAGCGGTGGCGATCACGGCGTCGTCGCGCTCGTCGGTCTCGGGATCGAGACGCGGGTCGTGACTCGGTTTGCCAGCCGATGCACTCATGAGGGTCTCCCGTGGGCCTGTTCCGTGTTCTGGACCTCATTCCGCTCCCGCCGCTGGCAGACCCGGTGCGCCGGGACGGTGCAGCGGGTATTTGACGACCGCCTCGGCGGCATGATTGGCGGCGGGATACCGCTCCCGCGCCAACCGCACCGCCCGGTCCTGGGCGTTGTCGTCCGGTTTATAGCGTTCGTGCAGCACGCGGTGCTCCTCGGACTTCTCCGCATTCCCGATCCGGGCGTACAGGGATTGCAGATTCCGGTGAGCGGCGATGTTTTCGGAATCGAGCGCCAGGGTCTTCTGGAATTCGGCAATGGCTTCGTTCCAGTAGCGGCGGGCCTCTTCCTCACGTCCCTGCCGCGCCCGCTGCTCGCCAAGATCGAACAGCGTTTGGCCGAGGAGGTTGCGGACCTCGTAATCCAGGCTGAAGTCAAACTTCCGTCGCTGCATCTCCTCCGTCCGATCGTCAAGGGCGCTGCGGAGGTTCTGGATGGCCTCTTCCAGATGCCCCTGCTGGCGGTTGATGACCCCGCTGAGCCAGGCCCACGTCCAGCGGGGGAAGCCGGGCTGGTCGGCGAACTGCTCGGCCCGCTGGAGCGCCGCCACGGCGTCGTCCAGACGCCCTTCGAGGTTATAAGCCCGCGCGAGATTGAGCGGGCCGTCCCACCGCCCCAGTTTCTCCACTGCAGCGAAGGCCTCCGCCGCCTGGCTGAGCTGCGCCTTGCCTCGGAGCAGGAGTCCGATGCCGTAGTCGTTCCACCGCTCCCAGGCCGGGATGTCCGGGGTGGGATTGGCGACAGCCGCCTCCACCCCCTCCACGGGGAAGGTCATCCGGTCCACGGCGAGCGTGGTAATGGGGAGTTCGTTGCGGTAGGTCTCCCCCGGGACATGTCCGCGCAGAGGGACTCCCAGCCGCTCCGTCGTGCGGGCCACGTAGTCCATGTACCGCTGATCGAACTTGCGGTACTGGAGCTTGATCTCCACCGTCACGGGGGCCTGGAGGTCGGGGGGGAGCGTCAGTTCGTATTGCACGGTCTGGCCGGCCCCGGGGGGAATCTGATGATTGTACAGGGGGGTGAAGATGTCCTGCGGGTTGCGGCGGTCGATGCGGCGGCCTTCGCGATCGAGCAGGAACACGTTCACGAAGTGCGCCCAGGGATCGACCTCGTTGCCGCGGGCCGGGTCGAGACCGCCGCTGCGGCCGATGACGCGGCCGTTGCTGGTGACGGTGACGTCCAGCCACACCTCATTGGAATCGGCCGTCCCCTGCGTGAAGAGGTGGCCCAGCTTGAGGGTGCGAATGACGGCTTCCAACAGGTAGGTCTCTCCGGGGCGGAGTGTGGGGACCACCGGGCGCAGCGGCGCGTGCAGAGGCCCGTCGATCTCTCCCCCCTCGCGGAGGCCGAACAGGTCCACTCGCAGTGCGCCGGCAAGGAACTGCTGGTGGGCGGCGATGACGTCCGGGCGATCCCGCAGCCAGGCGACGCCGGTGTTCGCCGCCGGGAAGAGGTGGTTGTGCACGCTCAACTCGGCGGCACCGTCGAAGTGTTTGGCGCCGAAGTCCTGCGACGCCACGAGCGGCATGTGGCATTGATTGCAGTTCGTTTTGGCCTCCGGCGGGTAGTAGAAGCTCCGCGCGCCGTGCCCGGAGACGCCGCTCAGCAGGTACGGGTCGTAGTGGTTCTGCCCCCGCAGGAACTCCTTGTAATGGTTGAGTTCATACGGCAGGTGCACTTTGTGGCAGGTGGAACAGAATTCGGCCGTCTGGTGGAAGGGTTTGAGGAAGGTCTTCTTGTGGAACGACGGCTTGGCCTTCACAAGCTGGTTGTTGATCCACTGCAACACCGGATTGTCGCTGTAGGCGAAGGGGTAGTGCAGCGGTTCCTCAATGGTGTAGTCGGCGTTCCCCCGCGTGCTGTTGACGTGCGTGATGGCATGGCACACCGAGCAGGTGATCCCCGCGTGGGCGGTCGGATGGTGGAGCGTATCGAACTGGGGATCGTCGAACGCGCCGCTGAAGAAGGGGACCGGGTCGTGGCAGCCGGCGCACCAGCGGGAGGCCTGCACGTTTCCGTCGCGCTTCCATGCCACCTCGCGCGTCTCGGTGACGCTCGCCAGATAGGGGGGATTGTTGAACGAGCTGAAGCGGTGCACGCTGTCGCTCCACTGGGCGTGGACGTCCGGATGGCATTTGCGGCAGTACTGGTCGTTCATCAGGGCCTGAGCGGGGATGAAGTTCCCGGAGGCGGTCCGCGCCAGCGACGGCTCAAAGTACTTCACCCCCGATTCCGGTCCGACGGCGTACCAGTTCCGCGGATCGCTGGAGTGCAGCCAGACCATCGCCCCCACGGCCGCCGCCACCACGCCGGCATAGCCCAGCCCCAGCCGCCACTGAATCCGCGGCCCCGCCAGCCGGTGCAGCCAGTACAACCACAGCGCCACCACAGGCGCAATCACGTGCAGCCAGTAGACGACGCTGCGAACCTGCGGCTGCTTGAGGTCGAACCCACCCACCCGCATCAGCAACACGCCCGTCGCCAGCACCAGCAGCGACGCCGCGAACAGCACATAGCCGATCCGCACCGCGCGACGGTTGCGGCGGGTCCGAGCCGTCAGCAGGTGGATCGTCCCGAACAGGACCAGCGGCACGATCAACAACAGTCCCAGCGCGAGATGTCCCAGGAACATGTACTGGTAGAAGAAGTTCTGGTACGTGCGACCCGTCGCTGCTTCCAGCGCGGTGATGCTCGCCAGGTAGACCGAGTTGGCGCCCAGCAGTGCCGTCAGGGCGAAGACCACGTACAGCAGCACTCGCAGCCGTGGCCCCACCGCGCGGACGTACTTCTTCCGCTCGCCGGCTTCCGTCGGTGCGGCAGTGACAGGAGGAGTCGAGGCAGACATGAGGACACACCTCGGAACAATCATGCAGGAACATTCGTCCGTCCCCCACGGGACGGAAACGCAGGAAAGACGCTTCAGGAAGCCCGCTCGACGCCGACCGTTCCCACGGCCGGCAACGCCCCCGCCAGCGGGTCAGGCTTCCCGCTGAGCGCGAAATAGCCCGGATCCTCCAGGCCGAACCCGTTGGCCACGCGATTGAAGAACGCGAACATCGCCGTGATGTAGACGGCCTCGGCGATCTGCGGCTCGGTCCAACCGGCGTCGCGAAGTTTCTGCACTTCCTCGGCGGAGTTGCGATACGACTCGTGTGTGAGCAGTCGGGCGAACCGCAATAGCGCCCGTTCCGCCTCCGTGACGGGGGCCTCCTCAATCGCTCCCCGGCCGATCGCCGCCACGGCCGCGTCCTCCGCCCCCTGCCGATGCAGGAAAAAGGCGTGCGAATGCATGCAGTAGGGACAGCGATTCTGGCCCGACACCAGCGTGGCGATCATCTCCTTGACCCGTTCCGACAGGTGGCCGTCGCAGAAGTGCAACTGCCAACTGAAGTCCATCACGTGCTGGAGGAAGTCGGGCCGGTGACTGAAGCACTTGAGGATGTCGGCCACCCGGGTCCGGTCGGGGCGCTTCTGGAAGTACCGGGCGTACGCCTGTGCGAGTTCACCGCGAGCATCCGCTTCCTCGATCCACTGAATGAAAGGCATGATCGTCTCCGTGTTGTTTGAATGTTTGGAAGGTTGGTGATCTGGAAGTCGCACCGTTGATCGGGCGGGAGGTCGGGATATTTGTTGCAGAAGAACAGGCCGTCCGCCGGCGGCAGAGAGGCATTGGCCCCCGTCTCAATCGACGGCACCCCGCTGAAGAGAATGTTGACTCCCTGGTTGTAGTAGTAGTTGTTTTTCCCGCCGCCATTGCCCGGGAGACGATCCGGGTCCGACGGACAGAGAAAGACGTTCACCTCGGCATTGCGGGCGACGCTGTTGTTCGAATGCAGATCGTGCTGGTTCCACTCGATCGTCTGGAACAGGGAGGTCAGTTCGAGCTGCGGCAGGATGCGGGCGTGGGCCGAGATCCCCTCGAACGTCAACCCACCGGAGTTTCCGCTGGGCAGCGTCTTGAAGATCCCCTCGTCGTTGTAGAACTCCGCGACCGCGGCGCCAGCACACTGCCGGGCAACTGGCATTGGGCGGCGGAGAGATCGGGACGGCCGGTGCGGACCAGCGCAGCCCCGGGGGACTGCCTCACACGTCGCGGCTCTGACTCACCAAAGCCGCAGCAGACCGCGCAGCGGCGCAATTCGCCGGGGGCGCCTCCCGCTCCCCACGCGGTTCACCTGCCCGCCGGCCGAAGAGTCCGCGCAGACCCTCCCCGACACCTCACCTCTCAGGAGCGGGGCGGACGCTCAATCCGCGTCGGGCAGCCTTCCGGAAGCAGGACCGTCTCCAGCCAACAGAGGCGAGACGATTCCGAGAACAGACACAGCGACATCCCTCCCAGATGGCACCAGCGCTCCAGATCGCGCTGCACCGAGGGAGCCGGTGGAGTGGGGAGGGGCGTGGTCGGCGCCTGGCGACACTCCCCGTGACGGCAAGGGGCAGGGGCCTGATCGCCCGGCTCATGCGCCGTCTGAGACGGCATCGTCGCGTCGGCCAGCCAGTCGCCGCAACTCGCCTGGGCTTCGCTGCTCAGCACTCCGTGCCACCAGAGCGCAACCACCCCGGCAAGCGCAACGCGCCAGGACTGAGCCGGACTGCGGGGGCGAGGGAACATGACGTCAGCCCCGGGACGGGAACCGCTGCATTCAAGCTACCCTCGACGGAATCGAATTGCAAATGGGAAGCGAAGAGTTCAGAAGCATCGCGTTGCCGGCGGATCGAGCGTGGTCGCCGGCGGGGACTGCTCCGCAGCATCCGCTCGGGAGCAGGAACAACACGAACAACCCCAGGGGTGTGACGCTCCCCTGTACCATTCCCCGATCAAGACGGTTGGCGTTCGGGACTCCGCGGGTTCTGGACTCTCACGGGTTCCCCTCGTTGACGGGCGATGACGGACCTCCCGCGCCGTCACCTGCTCCGCTGGGACCGGCAAACTCTGCAAGAATTACAAACTGTCGGCCAGATGCGGCCGCGATCTTGACCCAAAATTTCAACTTTCTTAGAACCCCGCTCCTTCGAGGCAAGCGACCGACCCCTCCCTCTCCTGGGCCGGTCCTTCGCCACCCTGAGTCACGTCGGTCCCTTCCGGTGGTCGGCGGCTCAGGCAGGGTCCTTCCGGACGCACTCACCCCCCCTCGCGCCGGCGGGACTCCCGGGATTCTCATCCCGCAGTCACCTCTCCCCCACTCCCCCCTCAGCGGTAGGAACACTCATGTTCAGACCACTCTTTCGTTCGCTGGTGACGGTCGCGGTCCTGATGACGTCCGCGTCGGCGGCCCAGGCGCAGTTGTTCCCGCGCGGATGTGCGTCGTGTGGGCAGACCCCCCTGCCGCTCATGACCGGGGCGCTGCCGGCCCCCGTCAGCTACGGTTACGACCCCTGCAACATCTGCGGTCCGGCCGTGGCCATCAATCCCTGCGCGGTGTGTCCCCAGCCGGTGGCGGTGATGCAGCCGATCACGCAGACGGTCTACCGCGAAGTCCCGGTCACCAAGTACCGCCCCGTGCAGAAGACGGTGCAGCGGCCGGTGGTCAAAACCGTTTACGAGCAACGCCCGGTAACGGCCTATCGCCAGGTGATGGAGACGCGGACGGTGGAAGTGCCGGCCACGACCTATCAGACGATCACCGAGTGCCAGCCGCGCATTGCCAACCGCAGCTACTGGCAGACGGTCTACCAGCCGGTCCCGAAGATGACCCCCTGCCAGTACGATCCCAACCCGACGCTGCTGGGGTGGATCAACCGCACGGCCTATGCCACCCGGATGATGTTGACGCCGAACTACATCCGCCAGCGGCAATTCGTCCCCAACGTGGTGGCGTTCAACGTTCCCGTCACGCGGACCGTCGCGGTGCCGACGACCCGCCAGGTAACCTACAACGTCGCCCGCCTGGAGCCGTACCAGACGACGCAGACTGTGGCGGTTGCCAAGGTGGAATACGAAGAGACGACTGTGACCGCCTACGAGCCGTACACCGAAAACGTGACGATGGCCGTCGGCACGACTACCACCTACGCCTTCGTCGGTCCCTCGGCGGGCGGGACGGCGACGGCCCTCTCCCCCGTGCCGGAGACCACGATCCAGTCGCGTTCCGCGCAGAATCCGACCCCCTCGGCAGGTGGTTCCTCCTCAACGCCGCAGCCCGCGCGGGCTCCGGACGACGGTCTGTTCAAACCGTTGTCGCATCCCCAACCGGAGCCGACCCCGATCCCGGGTTACTTTGATGCCCGGCAGCGGCAGGAATTGCCGCAATCGGGGCGGGATGCTCCAGCGGCAGTGGCGACGGGATGGCGTCCGCGGCGGACCACCGAGGCGCCGGCAACCGCTCCGCATCTCCCCCGTCAAAAGTCGATGGGCGAAGAGACCGGCGTGGCAGTCGTGGCGACGAAATAAGGGCGCCCCGTTTCGGACCGGGGGTTGCAGCGATCGCGAATCGATCGCCGTGCCCTGAGGCGGCCACCGCCTGTGAGTCGTTCCGACTCCTTTCCCTCCGCAGGATTGCGCGTTCCCGGCGCCCATCCCCCCTCCTGGCGGGTTCCCTCCCGCCGTCTCGTCAGAGAGCCGACGAACACGATCCGCACCCCTCCCCCTTCCCGACCTCCATTCCCTTCCGAGCGGCGCCGCCCCCAGGCGGCGTCGCTTCTCTCTTTGGGGAAGACGTCCCCCGCGACGGAGGCGAATCCCCCGCTCCGCCGCCGGCCCGAATAACCATTTCTCGCGAAACAACCGGAAAAGCTTATCCAGGTGAATCAGCCGGACCGATGAAGTGGATGAGGTTCGTCATTCGACCGAGTCCCGCCGCGGTGGCGGCGCCGCCCGTCTGAGACCGCAAGGAGTAAGCTGATGCTTCCGCCACGTACATGGCTGTGGAGCCTGGGTTTCCTGGCCGCCGCGCCGGTTGCCGCGATGGCCGGGCCCTTGGACTTCCTCCGGCCGAACGCCGAGTCCGCCCAAACCACGGCGGCCCGATCCAATCAGGAAGTCGCCGAGGAGATCGCCGCGGCCCTGCGCACGGCGCGGCTCGTCGGCCGTGACATCGACATCGAATTCAAAAACGGCGTCGCCGTCCTCACCGGTCAGATCGCCGATGAGGCTCAGCGGGCCGCCGCGACCCGCATCACAGCCGGCGTTCCCGGCGTCAAGTCGGTGGAGAACCGGCTGACCCTCATGTCGGGCGCTCCGCGGAGCGTGGCCAGCTCACCGGTGCAACAGGCCGGATTCGAAGGAGACGGCCGGCAGCCCAAGGTCCAACCGCTGCAGTACTCCGTTCCCGAGGAAGACGTCGGGGCCTTCCCGAGTTCTGCCGCCGATTCGCTCTTCCCCTCCGCCGCGGGGGGGTATCCGGCTGCGATCTCCAATCAGGAAGTGGCCCAGCAGATCGCCACCGCCGTGCAGGCGGCCGGTCTGCAGAACTACGACCTGGAGATTCGCTTCGCCGATGGAACCTGCACGCTCCGGGGCGCGGTCGACAACCGTTCGCAGGCGATCGCCGCCAGCGAAGCCGCGGCCAAGGTGCCGGGCGTGAAGACGGTCGTCAACCAGATGACGGTCAAGGGGCGTCCCGTGAGCGTGGCCTCGCGCGACCCCGCGACCGCTCCGCCGGCGGCCGCCTATCAACCCTATCCGGACGCACAAACTGCTCAGCTTGCCTGGCAGCAGCAGCGGCAGGGAGCGGCCGCCCCTGGAGGACAGAACTATCCAGGGCCGGTGCGGCCGGTCTCCGCCATGCAAGGCGGAACTCCCTCGACTGTCCCACCGGGCTATGCTCCTCCGGGATATCCTCACTCTCACGGCGCCCCGATGGCCGCGCCGGGCGGATATCCCCCTCCCGGGCCGTACCAGATGTACAATCGTCCGAACCTTCCGGACTACGCCTGGCCGGCCTACGCCCCGTACGACAACTATGCGGCTGTGACCTACCCCAGCCAGTATGAGGCCAGCGCCTGGCCCTACATCGGACCCTTCTATCCCTATCCGCAGGTGCCGCTCGAATGGCGGTCGGCGCAACTGGTCTGGGACGACGGGTACTGGAACCTGAAGTTCAACTCTCGCACCGACAAATGGTGGTGGTTCCTGAATCCGGACAACTGGCACTGAGCTGAGATCGGCCGGGCACATGGGTCGCGCGGCCTCGCCAGCCGCGAAGTGCCCGGGCAACAACTCGGATCAACGACACCGTCCTCTCCGGAGGGGGACAGGTCCCTCCGGAGATCGACGTTTAAGCACCGGTCCTCCGCACGAGGCGAGCTTCTTCAACCCCGGAGAGCAGGACCAAAACGTCTCGCGCCGATGCGGCGGGCGATCGAACCGTCATGCAAACGCCGCCCGCGTCCTTTGGACCAGTGGATTGTCCCGTTCGCCGGAGCCGCGCAGGTTGACGACGTTCGCCGCCAGGTACTCGTTCCGCCACTCGGGCGACATCAGGTAATAGTCTTCCAGGACCGCCGAGCTGAACTTGTAGTCGTGCGCGTCGTTCCCCTTGAGGAACACCAGGACGCGCGCGGCGTTGATCAGGTCCCGCGGGTCGCCGGCGCCGCGCAGGAAGGCGAAGGTCTTGCGTGCGGCGGCGAGGCGTTGCCGTCCCGCGTCGGCAAAGATCGACTCCAGGGTCGGGGTCTCCTCCGTCGCCGTCTGGAGGTCAGAGAGCGTGACGTTCTCCACCCGCCCGCGCGACTGCATCGACTGGCGGAACATGGGCAGGAAGGCGGCGTTCTGGAGCATCAGCAGCCGCCGCGTCTCATCCACACCGCTGGTCTCAAAGGCGTACCGCAGGGCATTGGTGGTGGTCACTGCATGCAGGGCCACGATGCCGGTCTGCTGCATCAGGTACTCGCCGCTGGCGACGTGCAGGGCGTCCCACACCGACTGCGGCGAGACGCCGCGGTTGAGCAGCGTCACCACCAGTTCGCTGGCATCATCGCTGGAGCCGGTGCGAAGGGTCTGAAGCAGTTCCTCGGTGGCGGCACGGTCGAGCGGACCATCCCGCCACTCCGGGCGAATCTGCTGGACGCGTTCCAGGTTCCTGCGGAAGGGGCGGTCCGCCTCGTCGTCTCGTTGGGCGGGGTTCGTCCCCTCGTGCATCAGCAGGGCGTAGGCGAGCGACCGCAGCACCGGCTCGGCATGTTGCCAGCCGATGCACTGCAATGTCCGCCAACTGTTGGCGACGAAGATCGCCTTGTGGCCGATCGACCGGAAGTCCCGCATCCCATAGCGGAAGAACATCTCATACACGTCCTGGGCTCCGGCCGTGCGGGCCAATTGGGCCACCGCGGCGTCGGCCGCCTCCTCGTCCCATTGATCCATCGCCCGCTGAAAGGCCGCGGCCGCCTGATGCGCCGGAGGCAGCGCGGACTCCCGCACGGCCGGCATCGTCCAGTCCCCGCGCTCTTCCACGTCCCGCGCCGCTGCCGACTTGTAGTAATCCAGCGCCCAGAAGATCGGCAGCCAGCGATGCTCCGCCGGCGAGGCCAAACTCGCCAGGTGCGCCGAGTTGACCACCAGCACCGCATGGAACTTGAACCCCACGGAGGGGCGCGGCTCCACGTTCTTCACCCCCGCCAGCAGCAACGCCGCCAGCAACTCCTGATAGCTCAACCCCCCCTTGATCCGCGCCGCCACTTCCTCCAGCAGCCGCTCCCGGGGGGTCTCTTCGATCAGCCGGACCAGAGGTTCGATCTCCGGCCTCAGCCGCACGTGTTCGCGCGGCAGCCGCGTCTCTTCCGCCGAGACCGGTGCCAACCCGCTGAGGAAGGCGAGGTCCCCCAACCCCGCCGCCGCCGCTCCCAGACCCGTCTGCAAAAATGCCCGCCGCGAGGAGTGTCCCGACATGACTGTGGCTCCTGTCGACATCCGGAGAGGGACGCCCGCCCCGGCATTGTACCTCAGCCCATCGCTCTCCGCCGCACAAAAACAGTGACGATTTCGCCGCCGGCAGTAAACCCCTAGTTCTGCGGCGCCGCACGAATGGCGGCCTTGCTGCTCGGTCCGCTCACTTCACTCAGGTTGCTTCCGCCGCGCCGCGCGAGCGGCGTCCTCCCGGCCAGCACCTCAGGGCTTGGGCATTGTTCAACGGCGGGGAAGGTCTCCCTTCGCCGGCTGGCTTGCCGGCTGTGAGTGAGTGCTCCCCGGGTCAGTGATCCTCCGCCAGTTTGAACAACGCGAATGCCTGGACGAGAATCCCTGTCGCGGCCGACGGCGGTCAGCGCCGTGTGATAGACTGCACTTCTCGGCTCACAGGATGCGGAGTCGCGTGAGTCCTGAGCCGCACTCCGGAGTCGGCGCGGAGGCCAGTCGTCGCCGTGAGCGCGGCACGATCGACAAGACCTGCGGTCCGGACTTCCTTCCGGTGACGAGAGCGGTTCAAGCCGGCTGTGAAACGGAGGTCCTGGCCGGCGTCAATCCGGACGAGTCTGCGGAATCTGATGGACAACTCATGAGCCGTCGCTCCGACCTCCTGCTGCGGTCGATGCTGGCTGTCGGCCTGCTGGCGGCGGCGGGGACCGTGTACTGGTACGGAGTCGGCGGAGGGAGCGGTCGACGCGCACCTCCCCCCACCCCCACGGCTGAAGCCTCCGTTACCTATCCGTCGGGACTGGTGGGGACGGCGCGGTGCGCCGAGTGTCATGCGGAACAGGCCGCCGCCCACGCCGCCTCCGGTCACTCCCGCACCTTTCACCGGACGCGGGATTCGGCCATCGCCCTGTCGCTGTGCGACCAGATCGTCGAGAAGTCCGGGGTCTATGAACGGTTTGAATATGCCTGCGACGAACAGGGCTTGATGGTGGGGATTCCGGAATTCTTTGGCGGACGGTTGTTCCCGCTCGATTTCGCGCTCGGCTCCGGCGATCACGCCGTCACGTTTCTGACGCTGCAACCGAGTCTGCAGGGAGAGACGCTCGGGATCGAGCATCGCTACACCTGGTATCGCAGCCGGAACGGCCTGGGCCTGACCCCCAGCCACGAAAATGCCACCCCGGGGCTGGAGATCGAGTACTTCGGGAAAGCCTACGACGAGGCGACGGCCCGCCGATGCATCGGCTGTCACACGACCGCTTATGAACTTCAGGAGCACCAGCTCAGCCGCGTCGTGGCCGGCGTCCAGTGCGAGCGGTGTCACGGACCGGGGGAGCGCCACGTCGCCGCCGTCGCCAACGGCCGCACCGATGCGACGGGGCTGGAGATCGACGTCCCCCGCTCCGCCGCAGAGGAGATCGCACTGTGCGGACGCTGTCATCGCATGCCGGACGACGTCACCCCGGAACGCCTGGAACGCTACCCGCCGTCGCTGACCCGCTTCCAACCCATCGGCCTGCTCCGCAGCCGCTGCTACCTGGAATCCCACGGCCAACTCCGGTGCAGCACCTGTCACGATCCGCACGCGCCAGTGACCTCGCGCTCGCGGGAGGAGCAAGTGGCGTCCTGTCGGCAGTGTCATGACGGTCATCAGGGGAGTCTCTGCCGCGAACTGCATGAGACCCGCTGCATCGACTGTCACATGCGGCGGATGGAATTGATTCCGGGCATCCACTTCTACGACCACTGGATTCGGGCGCGACTGCCGACCAGCGATCCGGCCGAACCCCCGACGCAGATGTCAGGCGACCCGCACGCCACAGGCTCTCCATGACGAGCACCCTCGACTCCGCCGCCCGCGACGGGGAGAGGCCGTCCCCGGCACTCCCTCCCACGGTTCGCGCCCGCTCCTGGTCCTGGCGCAAGCGGTGGGGGTTTCGTGCCTTGGCCGTGGTGTTCGCCCTGCTGCTGCTGGGAGGGTGTGAGCTGATCCTGCGGCTCAGCGGCGTCGGAGATTCCCGACGACTGGTGACGGCGGTGCAGCCGACGCCGGCGGGCGGTGGAAACTTCCAGCTCAACCCTCACATCGATCGGGTCTATTTCGGTCCCCTGGACATGTCCGGTCCCGAGCCGCGGCGGTTCACGCTCCCCAAGCCTCCCGGCACGCTGCGGATCGTGTTTCTGGGGGAATCGACGGTGATCGGCTTCCCCTACGGGGCGGAGATCGCCTTTCCGCGGCAGGTCGAGCTGCTGCTGGAAGCTCAGCAACCGGGAACCGACGTCGAGGTCCTCAACGCCGGGATCACCGCCGTCAACAGCTTCCAGCTCATAGATCTGGCGCGGGAGTGCCTGGCGTGCGAGCCGGACCTCGTGGTCGTGCACTTTGGGCATAACGAGTACTACGGTCCGGCGGGACCCGGTTCAACCCTCCTCGCCATTCCTCGCTGGCTGGTCCCCTGGACGTTCGCTGCGCGCCGGACCCGCATCCTGCAAGGCCTGACGTCCCTGTGGCCCTCTGCTCCTCCCGCGATGAAACACCCTCTGGCCGCCCTGCCGCGAAACACCGAAATCCGCTGGCAGGACGCGGTCTATCAGCAAGGCGTCGCCAACTTCCGTTCCCATCTGGGGACGATCGTCGAGACGTTGCGCGGGGGCGGAACCCAGGTCGTCCTCTCGACGATGGGGTGCAACCTGTGCGACCAGGGGCCGATCCGCACCGTCTGGCCTGCCGCGACCACACCCCTCCAGCAGCAGCAGGTGCAGACGCTGCTCGCCGCAGCGGAAGGACTCGCCGCGCGGGGGGAAGCGGGTGCGGCCTTGCAGCGGCTGGAGCGGGCCGAACACCTCGCCGCCGAGGTCGCCGCGGTGCAGTTCCGCAAAGGGGAGGTCCTGCTGAAGCTGGGCCGCGCTGAGGAGGCCCTCTCCGCGTTCCGGCGGGCCCGGGACTACGACGGCTGCCGGTTTCGCGCCCCCGGTGAGTTCGCCGAGATTGTCCGCCGTCTCGCGGCTCAGCAGGGGCTGCCGCTCGTCGATATCGAACTGGCCGTCGCCAACGCCGGGGGTGGGACGCGTGTTCCGGGGCGGGACCTGTTTCTCGAACACGTCCATTACAACCTGGCGGGACATCGACTGGTGGCCCGTGCCTTCGCCGCGGGCATTCTCACTCAGGTGCTGCACCTTCCCTGGCGGGACGACCGGGACCTCTCGGACGCCGATCTGGATGCCGCCCTGGGAGTGTTGGAGGAGGACCGCCTCGTCGGCGAGACGTTCGCCTGGGAGGTGCTGGAGACTGCGCCGCTGTCGGAGAGTCTGGACGCCCCGCGGCAGCGGGAGTTCCTCAAAATCCGCCTGGCCGAGACCTATCGCCAGCTCCCCCGCGAGAGTCAGGACGCTTTTGCCGAACTCTCCTTGCAGGCGATGCAGCAGGACCTCATCTCGGCCCTCGTGCAGGTGCATCTCTCCCGGGGGAACCAGGATCTGGCGGCGGATTTGGCCGAGATCGGTACCCGCCGCCGCCCCTGGTCGCCGGAAGTCTGGTTGCAGTGGGGGGAAGTGGAGGCGCTGCGGGGACGGAGCGAAGCCGCGAACATCGCTTGTGCCAAGTCGTTACAGCTTCGGCCCGGTTGGGAACCGGCAGTCGAACTGCAGCGCCGACTTCCGGTTGATCCGGGGCTTTCTCCCTGAGCCACGGCTACGCCGTTGTTCCGGTTGGGCAACTCATTGCCGACGCAACCCACCATGGACGCTTCGTCGGAACTCTTGTTGCCAAGCCGGGATTCCATCAACGTCGTTCATCCTGACCCACAGCCTCCCAACAACCTGACCGGAACAACGGCTAAACCCTGTCCCTGAGCGATTCAGCGATTGACGATCCCAAATCGACGCATTAGTATCGGTTTGTTCGAGGCGGAGGGGGAGATGGCTTCAAAGTGTCTCGCCTCCTGTGCACCCAACAGGGAAACTGGCGTTCCTGCTGCTCTTTCCCAGCGTGTTTGCCGAATCCTGATGAGTGGCGCTGAGGGGGGCGTTTCCACCTAGGTTCGTATGGTTCCCTTCGTTCCTTGTCTTTTCACGGAGAGTTGAGTCATGTGCAAGAGTCCCCGGTGGCAGCGTCGTGCGTTCACGTTGATCGAATTGCTGGTGGTGATCGCGATCATCGCCATCCTGGTGGCCCTGCTGCTCCCGGCCGTGCAGCAGGTGCGTGAGGCGGCCCGCAAGAGTCAGTGTCAGAACCACCTGCACAATCTGGGCATCGCCATCCACAACTACGAGGGGACGTACAAGGTGCTCCCCCAGGCCAGTTCCACCAATGGCGGAAACGTTCCGTTGCCGGGATGTGCCACCTGGGTCTTCGGCACGGGTCTGAGCTGGCGGTACAAGATTCTGCCCATGATTGAGCAGAAGCCGCTCTACGACCAGATCGACCCCCGCATCCACGGGCATCAGACGTGCGGCGTGATGGTCACAATTCCCGCTACGATCTACAACAACGTCATTGACGTGTTCGTCTGCCCGAGCGATCCGACGCCGATCAATGTCGTGGCGAACCGCGCGGGGACGAACTATGCAGCGGCCTCACGGGCGCGGGCTGATCGCTCTCACGGGGAGCTCCCCACCGGACCGGCTTTGGATGTCAGGGACCTGGGAGCGCTGACGCGCGGCGGCATCACCATGGCCGGCTTCGCGGACGGGACCAGCAATACGATCCTCATCGGCGAGGTCTTCCGCGGGAAGAACTTCTGGCGGTGCAACGGTGGAACCCCGTGGGTCCCCGGAAGTTGCACGGCGGCGGATCACTCCCGGCAGCGGTGCCACAACTGGCTGGAAAGCACGGCCTACTGCCAGGTCAACGCTGGCGTGATCCGCGACACCACGCTCCCGGTCAATCAAGCCAATCCGTTGCAACTGCGGGGTGTCTTCCCGATCAACGGGACTCAGAACGATCAGGTGAGCTGGGCGGATCCTGTCAATGGAGGCAACGTCGGCGGACGCCCGATGTCGAGTGCTCATGCCGGCGGTGTTCAGGTCTGTATGGGCGACGCCAAGGTGCGGTTCATCTCCGAGAACGTTGACATGATCGCCCTCGCCCATGCGTTCAGCGCCGCAGGGATGGAAGCCACAGCCTTGACCGGCAACTAGCCCTGGACTGCGCTGGAGAGAGACGATTGGGAAGACCATCGGGTTCATGCCGGCAATCCCGTCGGTTGTCGGCATGAACCTGCTTCTCCGTCCTCTCCTCGTCCTCAGGAAGAGAGGGAGGGGAAGAGACTTCCCGGAGGAGATGAATTTGCAGTCGTGGAAGCGAGTCTCCACCACTGCAAGAGCGGAAGGGATTGCGTGTCTGCCTCGCAACTGGAAACTGATGCTCGGGACCTCTTTTCGGATGGCGGGAACTCTCATGCTTCGAATCTTCGTGTGCTGTGCGCTCGTGATGCTGGTGGCTGGCTGCGGCGGTGGTGCCGTTGAGAAAATGGGCGGGAGCACCGGCTCGGAGCCCTGGCCCGAGTTGGAAGCGTTTGAGGGAGGTCCGCTCCTTTCCGTGGCCTATCCCAAGGAGATGGGGAACTGGGCGGAGGTCAAGCGGGCCCTCTCGTCACCGGATTTTGCTCAGGCACTCGCCACCTTCGAGTCCTCAGCCTTGCCCGCCGCGTACAGCGGGAATCAGGCCAAAAAGGATGCCATGGTCGCCGCCTGGAAAGCCGCGATCGAAGCAGCCAAGTCCGGATCGCAGGACGATCTGAAAGCGAAAGTGGAAGCCGCTCTGGCCGCCACCAGCTCCGTCCGCAGGTAACCCACCCGGGGGACCTCCCAGCGTACCGCGCGGGGAGCGGTGGAAAGTGCCGCTCCCGCGGGGGGGGACTCTGCGGAACCAGGCGAAGTTTGACGGCCCCAGGAGGGCGAATCGGCAGCAGCCGTGGGGAACCGCCTCAGTCGGGCTCAACTCGGCTCGTCATCCTGCCGATCCGCACAGCCACAGCTTGTCATTTCGCGTCGTGACCGCTCGCACGACGTGCCGGGCGCTCGCTCGCCATCCGTCCCGGCGCCCTGCACGTCCCTCCGACTGTGGAGTCGTTTCATGCCCGCGCGGCGCGTCGTCAACCTGGCGTTGAGCTTATTGATCCTGGGCCATCTTGCGGCCGGCCGCGCGGCGGCCCAGTCCACCCTGGACCTCTCGTGGGTCTTCGGTGAGGACTCGTGGCTGTACAGCGACGAACCGCTGTTGTCAGGACTCAAGCCCCAGGAGCTCGTGGAGGGCTGGAAATACTCCGCGGGGGCGGAGTTTCGGCACCGCTACATGGACGAGCGGAACCGGCTGCGGCCGCTGGGCGAAACCGCCCGCGACACCTATCACCTGTACCGCTTTGCCCCGTGGGTGGAGCTCAAGCACGAGCTGGTGACGCTGTACGTGCAGGGGATCGACGCGGAGAACTTCGAGGAGCGGCTGCCGCCGGTGGCCATCGACGTCAATCGCACCGACCTGTTGCAATACTACTTCGACCTCAACCTGCTCGACCTGGAAGAGGGGGGGCAGTTGCGACTGAAAGGGGGCCGGCAGTTCCTCCTGTACGGCAGCCAGCATCTGGTTTCGCCCCTGGCGTGGGCCAACACGTATCGCAACTTCGAGGGGCTGAAGCTGTCCTACACGGATGAGTTCTGGAGCATCGACGGCTTCGTGGTCAAGCCGGTCAACGGGGCGGCGTCGTTCTTGCAGTTCCATCCGTACAGCCGGGATGAATGGGACAGCAGCCAGACCTTCAGCGGGGTGTATGCGACCTACAAAACGCTTCCGCACAGCACGCTGGACGTGTACTGGCTGTGGTTGTCCGAGCAGAACGATCTGCCGACGCGGCTGGAGGGGAACCGGCACACCATCGGGGCGCGGCTGGCGGGGAAGCAGCCATTCTTCTCGGAAGACGCGAGCCTGCAGGGGGTGCAGCTCACCTGGGACCTGGAAGGGGCCTACCAGTTCGGCCGCGACCGGGTGTTCTCAGGAACCAAACTGGATGTGAGCGCCGGGTTCGTCTCGCTCCTGGGGGGGTTCGAGTTCACCGAGCTTCCCTGGACGCCCAGCCTGGGGGGCATCTTCTACTGGGGCTCCGGGGACCACGATCCGACGGACGGGACGAACGGAACGTTCACGACGCTGTTCCCGCTGGGGCATGCCTACTGGGGACAGCTCGACAACTTCAGCGGGGCCAACTTGCAGGACTTCGGCGTGCAGGCGACTGTGAAGCCTGCCAAACGGCTCGCGCTGAATGCCCAGTATCACTTCTTCAACAAGGACCAGGCGACGGACGCGATCTGGAACATCGCCGGCGCCCCGCTGGGGAACCTGGTCACCCCCGAGACCGACCTGGGGCAGGAACTGGACCTCGTGGCGACGCTGCAGTTCAACAAAAACTTGCAGGTGCAGGCGGGATACTTCTGGTTCTGGTACGGCGAGGCCGTCAGCCGGAACGCCGGCATCGCCCCGCGGAAGGACGCGCAGCAGTTCTACCTGATGACGACGTGGCTGTTCTGAGCGGCGCTGGGAGCGGCCGCCGGTCAGGACGGCGCGCTTCGACACTCATTGCAGCGTGAACGCGGGCAGCCGCACGATCTCGCCCCCCTTCACGGCGCTCTGGTGCGCGCAGATGCCGACGCAGGTCCAGTTGGCCGACTGCACGGCGTTCGGCCACGGGTCCCGGTCCTCCAGCAGGGCGCTGAGGAACTCGTGCACCAGATGCGGGTGCGACCCGCCGTGCCCCCCCCCTTGGATGAACGAGAGGTGCCCGGCGTCGTGGATTTCCTGCGGCAGGGTGAACCGGCGGATCGGCTCCGGCAGCAGGTGGGCGTAGTCGGGCACGGTCACCTTCTCGGGAATTTCCGGTTCGGGCTTTTTGGCGGTGTGGATGACGTGCGGCTCATGCTCAATGAGCGTCCACTCGAACGACTTCTTCGTGCCATACACGTCGAAGCTCTCACGGTACTGCCGGGCCACGTCGTACAAAAACCGCCAGATGTGGCAGGCGATGTCGGAATCCTTGATCTTGATGTGGCAGCTCTCGACGGCGAACCTGTTGCCGGACTTCCGGGCGATGTCCTCCCGCACCGTCCCCGAGCCGAAGCAGCTCACGTACTCGGCCCTGCCGTTGACCAGTCCCAGGCAGGGGCTGACGACGTGCGTGGCATAGTGCATGGGGATCATCTTCTCCCAGTAGCTGGGCCAGCCGTCCATGTCCTGCGGGTGCGAGGCCGCCATGTACTGAATCTTGCCCAGTTCTCCCTTCTGGTACATCTCCTTGAGGAACAGGAACTCGCGGGAGTAGACGACGGTTTCGGCCATCATGTACTTCAGGCCCGTATCGGCGACCTTCTGGCAGATGGCGTCGCATTCCTCGATCGTGGTGGCCATGGGGACGGTGCACATGACGTGCTTGCCGGCCTCCAGGGCCCGGAGCGCCATGGGGGCATGGTCGGGAATCGGGCTGTTGATGTGGACGTAATCGATCTGGGGGTCGGCCAGGACGTCCTCGTACTTCGTGTAACGTTTGGCGATGCCGAATTCGTCGCCGCACTTGTTCAACTCCGCTTCGTTCCGGCGGCAGATGGCCGCAACGTTGGCGTTGGGGTGCGCCTGGTAGATGGGGATGAACTCCGCCCCGAAACCGAGACCGATCATGGCAACGTTGAACTGCGGGGTGCTCATGGCTGTGGCTCCAGAGGAGAAGAGGGCGTCACAGAACCCTGGCCGCACGGCGGCGAGGGAGGGGGAAGACGGGATCGCCGGCCGCAGGGGAAAGGACTGCGGCGGACGTTTCAGAGAATATCGGCTGGAGGAGAGACTTTCGAGTGGCCGCCGACCCTTCCCGGCAAATGGCCCCAATCACATCCGAACCCGCCTGTCGGCGTGTGAATGAGGGACCTCCCACGGCGGTTGGGGGGCTGGCATTCCTGTCTCCCGTGAACGACATCAAACAATCTGGATATGTACCGGCTGCGGAAACCAACGGCGGAACTCCTCAGGGCGGAACTGGCTCGCCAGCGGGAGTGCGAGGTCTTCCAGAGGGAGGCCGTGGTCGCCGATCCGCCGCCGCGCGGGTTCCGACCCAACCGCGGCAGGCTCGAATTGGGGCGCGGCGAGGCCGTCTTCGCTGCGGCCCGGGAAGCATTGCGGAATTGGGAGATGTTCCCTGGTGGATGGGTCTGGGTCGAAACCAAGGGAGGACCTGTCCAGCGAGAGCAGATGGTCGCGGTCGTGGCCCGGTGTCTGGGAATGTGGACAGTGAACTGCTGCCGCGTCGTGGACGTGACCGATCAACCGCGGCACTTTGCCTTCACCTATGCGACGACCTGTCGGCACGCGTTGGCGGGCGCCGAGCGGTTCTCGATTGTGTGGGGCGAGGATGACGTGGTCTGGTACGACGTCTATTCCATCGCCCGTCCGCGGGACGTGCGGGTGTGGGCGGCGTATCCGTGGTTCCGCGGCGTGCAGCGGCGGTTCGCGGTGGAGTCGCCGCAGGCGCTTCAGGCGGCGGTGTCGCGGCGACTGGCGACGTCCGGCCGAGACCCGCTCCAGGAGGGTCGTCGATGACTTCCCCGCCAGGGCGTCGATGTCCCCTGTGGCTCGCGCTCGTGTGGGGCGTGGCTGCAGATTCAATTGGCGTGTGGAGGAAAGGGTTCGCGCCTCGTGCGCGGCTGATGGGGTGCAGCCGTCGATCGGTGGCGGGGGCCGCTCCACGAGCTTTCCTTCTCTCTTGCCATCCCGGGAGGTCGTTGCTCACCGTGTGTCATCTGCGGCTGGGCGTGGTCGACGATCGCGGCCGACGGCGTCGGCGGGGCTGGGTGGGAGCCCTCTCCCCTGGAGCAGGCGAGCGGAGGATGTGGAACTGCAACACGCCCGTGACCGGACCACCATTCCGCGGCTGCACCCCGGCTTATGGTTGGTCTCGGGACTGGCCTTGACCGGCGCGATGGTGCTCTCAATGCTTTATGGTCTGCGAACGCTCCATCATTGGCCCTGGCTCGACATCCCGTGGATGCGCGCCTGGCACGGGACGGGGAATGCCCTGGGGGCCTGTCTGGCGGGGGTGGTCGCACACGAGTTGGCAGTGCGGGGGCGGTCCCTGCGGCAGTGACGAAGTGACGAGTCGCGCTGGGACCCACACCCCATGACACGCCTGTCTGACCCACCGCAGAGCGAATCCCCTCACTCCTTCCCGGAGAGCGGTGCTGCCTCGCCGGGGGGAGGTTTCGTGCGCTGGCTGCTGGCGGTGATGGTGTTGACGGGTTATTTCGGAGTTGTTGAGTGGGCGCATCATGCGGACATCGACGGTGGAACGCGATTCTTCACGCGCTTCATCGCCAGCCTGGTGCTGTTGCTGCTGGCGGGGATGTGGTGGGTGCTGTATCGCCCGATCCGACGACGGGATCGGTGTCTGATCGCGATTCTCGTCCCCTTGTGGCTGGCCGGTTCCACCTGGTTCACTCATCCGACGATCAGCATTTTCAATCAATTGATGGGTGCGTTCCCGTGGCTATGCCTGCTGGCCGTGGTCTGGTTGTGGTTGAGCCGCCGGATGGCATCGCCGTCCCGCGCCGGGGGAGTGGCCGTTCTGGCGATGGCTGTGTGCGGAGTGATGCTCTCGCTGCGCTGGAATGGACTCGACGGCCGCCAACTCAGTTCCTATAGCTGGCGGTGGACTCCGACGCCGGAGGAAGAGTTTCTCAGGTCGCGGGCTCGACCGCTGGTGCCGGCGAATGGTCTGGAGCCGCGGCCGGTCGTGCTTCGCCCCGGAGATTGGCCCGGTTTCCGCGGGAGGGATCGCAACGGTCTGGTCGTGGGGGGCGGTCTCGCCGACTGGGCCAACGCCCCCCCGCAAGTCGTCTGGCGGCGCAAGGTCGGTCCGGGATGGTCGAGTTGCGCGGTCGTCGATGGATTGCTATTCACCCAGGAACAGCGCGGCGAACTGGAACTGGTCGTCTGCTACGACGCCGAGACGGGCCAGGAACGCTGGACTCACGGGATTTCGACGCGGTTCGAGGAAGCCCTTGCGGGCGCCGGTCCCCGCGGGACGCCGACCTTCGCCGCCGGCCGCATCTATGCCGCGGGAGCGCAGGGGGACCTGCACTGCCTCGCCGCCGACACCGGAGAAGTGCTCTGGTCCAGGAACGTCCTGAGAGAGAACGACGGGGAGGTTCCCCAGTGGGGATACGCCGCCTCCCCGCTCGTGGTGGATGACCTGGTGATCGTCTTCGCCGGCGGTACGGAAGGTCGCGGACTTGTGGCCCTGGACGCCGCCAGCGGCGAACGGAAATGGCAGGCTCCCGCGGGGAGGCAGTCCTACGCTTCGCCGCATCTCGTGGAGCTCGACGGAGTGCGGCAAGTGGTGATGTCCGACAACCAGGCCCTGCGGGGCGTCAGTCTCGAGGGTTCCACGTTGTGGGAGATTCCGGTGACGACAAGAAGTTTTTTGCCGATGCTCCAGCCGCACGTCGTTGGGGAACGGGACCTGGTCGCCGCCTGCGACAACGGCGGCGTGGCGCGATGGGAAGTCCGGCGGCGGGACGAAACGTGGACGGTGACTGAGAAATGGCGGTCCCTGCGGTTGAAGCCCTCCTTCAACGACTTTTACATCCACAAAGGGTCCATCTACGGACTCGACGACGGCATCCTCTGCTGTCTCTCACTGGAGGATGGCCAGCGCCGCTGGAAGGGCGGCCGCTACGGTTTTGGACAACTGCTGCTCCTGCCGGAAGCAGACCAGTTGCTGGTGGTCACGGAGTTGACCGGCCAGATTGTTCTGGTCGCGGCGGATTCCACCGAACATCGAGAACTGGCCGTCCATCCCGGAATCTCCGGCAAGACCTGGAACCATGCGGCGTTCGCCGGGGGCCGGCTGTATCTGCGAAATGGCGAGGAGCTGGCCTGCTTCGACTGCCAGGCGGACGAGGCGTCCGCCGGCGGCAGACCCGGAGGAACATCGGGGGATGAAACGAGCATTCCTTGAACGGCCACGGACGCTACGCGCGTGGAGGCGGCGAAACCAACTCGACGCCTCACTCCCCGTCGGGAGGTTCCGCAAGGGGCGACGGGCATACGGGTGTCCTCGTCCCTGCAGGACGTGCCGCGCCCGAAAGTCGACCCCCTCGCAGCGGGAACTGGGTGCGCGGCTCCAGTTCGCGGAGGAGGTCGCCGCGCTGGGGGGGAGTCACAGGGGAGTGCGACGTCTGAGGGGACCCGGCCGGTGGTCCCGGCCGCGCCGCGGGCGGGCTTTGAAAGACCACCACCGCGGGCGGGGTTTGGAAAGAGAACAGCGCGGACGCGCTACCAGCGGACTTCCAGACCCACGTTGCCACCGTGTCCCACGAACACCCCCGAAGTATCCACCTTGTAACTGGTCGTCCCGAGGAGACTCGTCTGCACACTGCCGATCTGGTCCGGCCCGAGAGCAATGCCGGTCAGGACAAGGAGTTCATAACCGGCCGTCAGCGAGATGTAGTCGGTCAGGTTGAGCAGGGCCCGAACTCCCGGGTTGACGCCGAACGACGCCCGCGAGCGATCGTCCGAAAACGCGCGGAGATACACGGAGTCGTCGTCACGGCTGCCGGCCACGACTTCGGTGTAGCTTCCTTCGATGCGGTTGTAGAACAGTCCCAGTCGCAGAAAGCCCTCGAACGTGACGATTTCGTTGGGACTGCCGCGGAGGGCTCCCTGGACCTGGACGCCGTCGAGACGATTGACGGTGCTTCCGGCGAACAGGGCGGTCAGGCCGTCCGCCGAGGGGATGAGAGGATTGAGGGAGTCGAAGCCGTCGGCGGCGCCGCCGACGTTGGTGAAACCGGCGGCCACGAGGGAGGCATGCGCGAGTCCGTCGTTGGGACCATTGCCGACCGGCGAAGCCGGTCCCGCCCCGTCATCGACGTCCAGGGCGTCAAAGGTGCCGGCCGTCTGAAGTCCGCCGGCTTCCGTCAGTCGCAGGTTGCGGTAACCAATCCCCCACCGGAACCAGTGACGGTCGCGATTGGTTCCGAGCTGGACTTGCAGATCGCGGAGGCTGCTGGAGACGGTGGCGGCGATGAAGGCTCCGGGAGTCAGGAATTCGCCTTCCGAGGTTTCCAGCGCTCCGGTGGCGGCGGTGTACAACCCGTTGTTGAAGGCCAGTGTCGCCGCGCCGGCAGGGTAGAGGATCGGGTTGGGGAGCGTGTCGTCGAAGACGAGCGGCAGTCCCAGCAAACCGAACGAGGCGTCGTTCCAGCCCTCGATTTTGGAGAAGATCGCCTCGACTTCATAATCACCCACTCCGGTGCCGAGCGTCAGCCGGTAGCCGCTGGCGACATCGAAGTCGGCGTCGTCGCTGCCGAGTCCGCCCGTGACAAACGCCCGGTCGCTGGTGTTGGCCCGTCCCCAGAACAGATAGTCGGCCTCAAACCACGACTGAGCGCAGGCGGAGCGCGGCAGCACCCACAGGGCCAACCCCAGACCAAGCAGCGGCAACAACGTCTGACGCATCCGTCCCCTCGCGCCCAGGTGGTTCCGCTTCCGGCCGGTGATCTGTGCAGGCCACTGCATGGACCGGCCGCCCGGAGCGAAAATGACTCGCCGTCTCGTCATTCATCGGCAGGAGACTCCGAAAAAGTGGGTTGTTCTTGTAGAAACGATCCTGCCGCTGATATGTATCGATCCGATTGAACAAGCTGCGCAAGATGGGTAGTCTGGGATCTCCTTGGAAAACAATCACCGTCGCCGGGCGGAGCATCGAGGTCTTTCAGCCCGTCCCTCACCCGGCCGCGGCCCTGCTGTGGCTGCATGATCTGGACGAAGCCTCGTTTCGCGGCCGGGACCGAATGGAGGCGGCCCTTGCCGCGGAAGAGCTGGTAGTGGTCTGTCCTTCGGGGAGTCGCGGATGGTGGCTGGACCGCGCGACGGCGGGTTTTGATCCGCCGCTCACTCCGTTGCGGTATCTCCTGGACGCGGTGTTGCCGCTGGTACATCGGGAATGGGGATTGACGCCGCCGCGGATCGGTGTCACCGGGCTGGGGATGGGAGGACAGGGGGCGGTCAATCTGGCGTTTCGTCAGCCGCGGCAGTTTCCGGTGGTGGCGGGGGTGCTCCCGGACATTGACTTTCATCAATGGTTTGGGCAGGGGCTGCCGCTCGATCGAATGTTCTCCTCCCGGGAGGCGGCGCGGCAGGAAACGGCGACGCTGCACCTGCATCCCCTCAACTGGCCGAGGCATTTGCTGCTGGCCTGCGACCCCACCGACGTGCGGTTCGAGGGGACGGAGCGGCTGGCCAGCAAGCTCTCTTCGAGCGGCATCCCCTTTGAAGCGGACTTCGAGACGCGCGGCGACGGAACTGCCTGGGGGTATTGCGAGCGGGTCATTTCGCAGGTGGCGCGGTTCCTGGGGGAGCACCTCCGCGGGGGGCTGCCAGTCGCCTGAGCGCATCAACCCTCGACGGGGTGTCTGCTCCCTGACACTCCGCCCCGGCAGTGCTACACTCCGGGTCGCAGCCGCGGCAGCGGCGCATGCGACCGAACCTGTGGGGTCTCCGGATCGTCCAGACACGAGACCACCATCCCGTTTCGTCCCCTCCAACCCCCATCGAACATATGCCGCGCTTGTCCCAGGCTCGGCTGGCGCCTCTCAACAAGACCTTCGACGATCAGACCCCGGAGGAACTGCTCCGCTGGGCGAAGGAGATTTTTGGCTCTCGCGTGGCCGCCATCTCGGCGATGCAGCAGGCGGGAAACGTGATCTGCCACATGATCCACCGGCTGCAACTCGACATCCCGATCCTGTTTGTCGACACAGGGGTGATGTTCCAGGAGACGCTCGAGACCCGCGACCGCATCGCCCGGGAGTATCAGCTCAACGTCCGCACCCTCACGCCGGAACTGACGATGGCGGAACAGACGGAAAAGTACGGCGTGCTGTACCTCAGCGTCGAGGGGCAGAAGCAGTGCTGCCACATGCGGAAAGTCGAGCCGCTGCTCAAAATCAAGGGGGAGTTCGACGCCCTGATCGGGAGCCTCCGCCGTGCGGACGGCGGCAAACGCGGCGATTGCCCGATCATCGCCGTCGATCCGGAGATGAACGCCCTGCGAATCAACCCCTTGGCGAACTTCACGGACGAGCAGCTTGAGGCCTACATCCAGCAGCACTCCGTCATCACCAACCCCCTGCACGCACAAGGGTACGCGACCATCGGCTGCAACCGCTGCACAACCCCTGTCCTGCCGCAGGAACCCAAGCGCGCCGGACGCTGGAGACACCTCGGCCCGTGGTCGATCTACTGCGGCATCAACCCGACCGACATGGACGAAGAGACCTCCGCCGCTGTCGATCTCCCGCAGGACCTCATCGACCGTGTGTTGGGGCAGAAGACGGACTTCATGATTTAGCCTCCGTTTCCGGACTTGCACCGGCGGAGAGTAGGGGGGGCTGTCGGCGAAGGGACCCGGCCGCGCCGCGGCCGGGCTTGGAGGGACAATCGCCGCGGCCGGAATGTGGTGACCGGATTGGTGACTGAACGAGCTCTTTCCCCCTGACTGGAGTTGTCGCGATGCCTCGACGTCTGATCCCGTTCCTGATGCTGGTGGGACTGCTGACGAACTTTGCGGCGGCCGAGCCGCGGAAGGATCGCTGCGTGATCCTCATCAGCATCGACGGCCTGGCGGGGTTCTACCTCGACGATCCCCGGGCCGACCTGCCGACCATCCGGCGTCTCGCGGCAGCGGGAGCGCGCGCCGAGGGTCTGGTCTGCTCCTTTCCCACCGTCACCTGGCCGAACCACACCACGCTGGTGACGGGGGTCACTCCCGCCCGACACGGAGTCATCGGCAACAACTACCTGGACCGCACGAGCGGGGAGAAGATTCCGCTGATCATCGACCCCTTGTTTGACAAGGACCAGATCGTCCGCAGCCCCACGATCTATGACGCCGCCCATCAGGCAGGCCTGACGACGGCCGGCATCGTCTGGCCCGCAACCCGCAATGCCCGCACCCTCGACTTTCAGGTGCCGGACATGGCCGGAGACAACTGGAACAAATACGGCACCGCCGGCTGGCTGGAGCAACTCCGCCAGGCAGGCATCCCCGTCGACAAACATGGCGAGTGGTGCAAGGAACCGGCCGGCGGCGTGCAGCGCGACTGGCTCTACACCCGCATGGCGAGGCATCTGTTTGCGCACCATCCCCCTCATCTGCTGTTGATTCACCTCGTGGAGGTGGACCATGTACAGCACAAGCACGGCCCCCGCAGCCCCGAAGCCTACTGGTCCGTCAGCTATGCCGACGACCGCGTGCGCGACATCGTGGAAGCGGCCGAAGCCTCCTCCTTCGCCGGCAACGTCACCTACATCGTGGCCAGCGACCACGGCTTCTTTCCGATCGAGAAGGACATCCGCATCAACGTCCGCCTGGCGCAGCTCGGTCTGGCAACGCTCGAAGGGACGAACGTCGTCAGCCGCGCCGCCTGGAGCGTCTCGCAGGGGGGCGGCTGCATGGTGTACATCCTTGATGACGCCCGCCGGCCGGAACTCCTCGCGCGGCTCAAGACGGAACTCGCGGCCGTGGAAGGAGTCGCCGAGGTGGTCCCGGAAGCGCGCTTCGCGGAACTGGGCCTCTCGCGGCCGGCGGAGGACCCCCGCGCGCCGGACTTGTGGCTGTCGGCCAGGTCGGGCTATTCCTTCACCGATACACACACCGGCGACGAAGTGGTCGTGCCCCGCGACACCCGGGCCGGCACGCACGGTTATCTGCCCGACCAGCCGGACCTGTACGGCACGCTGGTGATCTCCGGGGCAGGGATCGCCCGCGGCGTCAAGCTGGGGAAGGTGGCGAGCATTGACGTGGCGCCGACGATGGCGCGCCTGCTGGGAGTGGAACTGCCCGACACGGACGGCCGCGTCCTGACCGACGCCCTGGCGCCCTGATGGCGAGGGCCACACAGGGTCCGCGGCCGGGCCGGCGGCAGATGGAGGCGGCCCGGCCGCAATGGAGACCGGCCGCCCCTATAATGCCGCTGCCGCGTCCCTCGCAATCTTCTCCCCACGTCGCTCCATGCCTGCTTCCGATCTCATCGTCCGGGGTGCCCGCGAGCACAATCTGCGGGACGTCGACCTGACGATCCCCCGGAACAAACTGGTGGTGCTGACGGGCGTGAGCGGCTCGGGCAAAAGCTCCCTCGCCTTCGACACCATCTATGCGGAAGGGCAGCGGCGGTACGTCGAGTCCCTCTCGACCTATGCCCGCCAGTTCCTCGGCCAGATGCCCAAGCCCGACGTCGACAGCATCACCGGGCTGGCCCCCTCGATCTCGATCCAGCAAAAGGCCACCTCCCGCAATCCCCGCAGCACCGTCGGCACCATCACGGAGATTTACGATTATCTGCGGGTATTGTTCGCCCGGGTGGGGACGGGGCATTGCGTGCAGTGCGGCCGGCCGATCACCGCCCAGTCCACCGATCAGATTCTGGAAGCGATCCTCACTCTCCCGGAGGGGACGAAGTTTCAGATTCTCGCCCCCCTCGTCAACCAGCAGAAAGGGGAGTTCCGCGACCTGTTCGCCGACCTCCTCAAACAGGGGTTCCTGCGCGCCCGCGTCGACGGCCGGATCGTCCACCTCGCCGACGATCTGGGACTGAAAAAGCACTTCAAGCACACCATCGAGGTGGTGGTCGACCGGCTGACGGCGGGGCCGGGCCTGCGGACCCGGCTGGCCGAGGCGATTGAGACCGCCACGCGGCTCTCCGGCGGAACCTTGCTGGTGGCCACCGAATCCTCCGACTCCCGCATCCGCGCCCCCGACGGGGCCAGTCCCCCCCCTTCACCGCTCGCCCCCCTCCACACGCAACTCTACTCGACGAAGTACGCCTGTCCCGACTGCGGCATCTCCTATGAACCCCCCTCGCCGCAACTGTTCAGCTTCAACAGCCCGCTGGGCATGTGTCCCGACTGCACCGGGCTGGGGGAGCGGCATGCATTCCTCCTCGAGCGGCTGGTGGCCGACGAGGCGAAGTCCATCGCCCAGGGAGCGCTGCATCTGCTGGGATCGTTCCGCAAGGTCGGCCGATGGCGGCGGCACCTCTACGAAGGCGTCGCCCGCGCCATCGAGCAGGACGCCGGACTGACGGAAGGCTCCTTCCTCAAAACCCCCTGGAAGGAGCTCCCCGAGAAGGCCCAGGAGTTGTGGCTGCATGGATTGGGGAACCGGCACGTCACCTTTGCCTGGCGGCATCGCGGCGGAGTCTGGAAGCACGGCGGCACCTGGGCCGGCTTCCTCACCGAGCTGCATCAGGACTACGTCAAAGCCAAAAACCCCATGCGCCGCCGGCAGCTCGAAAAGTTCATGGCAACGGTCCGCTGCTCGAGCTGCGGGGGGACGCGGCTCAATCCCCAGGCCCGGAACGTCAGGATCGAGTCTCGGAGCTGGAGCGGAACTCTCGAGGCCGGAGTCCCGAATTCCGAGCGCACAGCGACGGAACCCCGATCCAGACCCAAGGACCCCCACTGCTGTCCTCCGGACTCGTCGCGCCTGTCGCTCCCGGAAGTCTGCGCCCTCTCCGTGGACGATGCCAGCCGGTTCTTCAGCGACCTGGTGCTGACGGAGACGCAGCAGTTGATCGCCGCGGAGGCGCTCAAGGAGATTCGTGGCCGGCTCCGCTTCCTGCAGCAGTGCGGACTCGGCTACCTGACGCTCGACCGCACCGCCCCCACGCTCTCGGGGGGGGAAGCCCAGCGGATTCGACTCGCGGGACAGATCGGTTGCGGACTCGTCGGCGTGCTGTACGTCCTCGACGAACCCTCCATCGGCCTGCACCCCCGCGACAACGCCCTACTGCTCCGTTCGCTGGAGAGCCTTCGCGACCAGGGGAACACGGTCCTCGTCGTCGAACACGACGAGGAGACCATGGCCGCGGCCGATCAGATCATCGACTTCGGTCCCGGTCCCGGCGTCCGCGGCGGGGAGATCGTCGCGCAGGGGACGGTCGAGGAGATCAAGTCGAACCCCCGCAGCCTGACCGGCGCCTATCTCTCGGGACGCCGACGGATCGAGGTTCCGCAGCGGCGGCGGCCGCTCTCCCCGCAGCGGCTGAAGATCATCGGCGCCCGGCACAACAACCTCCAGGGGATCGACGTCGAGATTCCGCTGGGAGTCTTCGTGTGCGTCACCGGCGTCAGCGGCTCCGGCAAAAGCTCCCTGTGCAACGACATCCTGTGGGAGGTCCTCAACCGCGACGTCAACGGCGGGCAGGGCCGCCCCGGACTCCACACCCGCATCGAGGGACTGGACTACCTCGACAAGGCGATCGACATCGACCAGTCCCCCATCGGCCGCACCCCCCGCTCCAACGCCGCCACCTATGTCAAACTGCTGGACGAAATCCGCGACCTGTACGCGCAGCTACCCCAGGCCAAGGTCCGCGGGTACAGGAAGGGGCGGTTCAGCTTCAACGTCGCCGAGGGGCGGTGCGAGGCCTGCGAAGGGCACGGGGCCACCCGGCTGGAGATGGACTTCCTGGCCGACATCTGGGTCCCCTGTCCCGTCTGCAACGGCCGGCGGTTCAGCCACGAAACCCTCGAAGTCAAGTACCGCGACAAGTCGATCGCCGACGTCTTCGACATGGACGTGCAGGAGGCGCTGGAGCACTTCCAGAACCATCCCCGCATCCATCGCCTGCTGCAAACCCTGCACGACGTCGGCCTGGACTACCTCAAGCTCGGTCAGCCCTCTCCCACCCTCTCCGGCGGCGAGGCGCAGCGGATCAAGCTGGCTCGCGAACTGGGCAAACGCTCCACCGGCCGCACTCTGTACCTGCTCGACGAACCGACCACCGGCCTGCATTTCGAGGACGTCCGCCGCCTGCTGGACGTGCTGCACGGCTTCGTCGATGCCGGCAACACGGTCGTGGTGATCGAGCATCATCTGGACGTCATCAAGACCGCCGACTGGGTGATCGACCTGGGTCCGGAGGGGGGAGCCGGCGGCGGGCGGGTCGTCTGCACCGGCACCCCCGAGGAAGTTGCCGCCTGCGAAGAGTCGCACACCGGACAGGCCCTGCGGCCGGTCCTGCCAGGCCACAGCGGGGGGACCGGCGTCCGACGCCAGCGAGGCGGCAGACGGACCTCGCGCGTGGAGCCTGGGAACGGCTCCCCCGCGGAGTCTCGCGACACTCCGCTCTCAACCCTCGACGCCATCACCATCAGGGGCGCCGCCCAGCACAACCTCCAGTCGCTCGACCTCACGATCCCCCGCGACAAGCTGAGCGTCTTTTGCGGACCGAGCGGCTCCGGCAAAACTTCCCTGGCGATGGACACCCTCTACGCCGAAGGGCAGCGGCGGTATGTCGAGTCCCTCTCCGCCTACGCGCGGCAGTTCCTGGGCCAGATGCCCAAACCCAGGCTCGAACACATCTCCGGCCTCTCGCCGGCCATCGCCATCGAGCAGAAGACCGTCGGCGCCACCCCCCGCTCCACCGTCGGCACCGTCACGGAGATTTACGATTACCTGCGGGTACTGTTCGCACGGCTGGGGACCATGTACTGTCCGGAGCACGGCGTCCCGGTGATGCGACAGACCACCGACGAGATCGTCGCCAGAGTTCTGTCTCTTCCCGAAGGGACGCGCGTCTACATCGCCGCCCCGGTCTCCGTCCCCGTGGGGCAGAGCTATGCCAGGCTCTGGGATCGACTGGGGACGCGCGGCTTCCTCCGCGTGCGGATCAACGGGACCACCTATCCCCTCGAAGAGGTCCCGGCCATCGACCACAAGCGCGAACACCACGTGGAGGCGATCGTCGACCGCGTGCAGGTGAGCGCGGCGGCGCGGACGCGGCTGACCGACTCTCTCGAAACCGCCCTCGATCTCGGCCAGGGGGTAACGCACGTGATCCAGGTCGATCCCGCCCTCCCCGAACCCCAGTGGCGCGTCGACCGCCTCAGCCTGCACTTCTCCTGCCCCCAGTGCAGCCGGGAATGACTCCGGCGAGGATCCCCCCCGGCCGGAGATCCCCCGGCACGCTCGGCGGGAGCATCCGAGACGCTGCCGCCGTGGATAGAAGCCGGCGCAGCCTCCCCCAGAAAGAAGAACTCTCCCCGGATCGAATGCCTCGACCCGGGGAGAGTCAATCTCAAGTCAACACGGAAGGGCGAGAGCCATTACGGCTTCGGACCTTCGGCCACAGGTGCATCGCAGTCGATGGCGCACTGGTTGTTGTCGCACTCGTCGACGATGTCGACGAACTCCGAGCCGCGGGTGAACGCCTTCACCCCACCCTTGAGGGTGTTGTTCGAGGCGAACCCGTTGTAGGAGTAGCTCTGGTTGACGCGGCCGATGGCGTCGGCGACGTCGTTGAGTTCCTGAACGACCGCGTGCTGAATCTCGTTCAGCCCGACGATCATGCCAACGACGAGAATGGTGGCCACGAGGACCAGCTCCGCCGAGACGACAAAGCCGGCCTCGTCATGCAGAAGCTTGCGCAGCATGGTAAGGTTCCTTGTAGAGAGGTTTGAGACACCGGGGGATACGAAGACGGAGGCGGCTCTCCCCCTCCAGCCGCTCCCTCGGAACCGCCGCGGACTGATCCTCCGTCAGCGTTCCGGTGGGGTGTCGGAAGCGGTCAACTTCCGTCGCCCGTGGCAGCCCCTCTTGACCGGACCGGGCTGCCTCCTCGCGAGGTTTCCCCCCCTCTGGAGTTGTCCCCAGGGGGGGTGACGGCCGCGGCGCCGATCCGGGGGGACCGGTCGTGCCAGGACCGTCGATTGTGCCAATGCACGCACTGTGCCGAAGTCGTGCCGTCCGCACCGTGAGCGCTGGTTGTTCCGGCCGTGTCGAGCAGGCGCGTCAGCGCGATGGGCCCCAGTATTCCGCAGATTCCAGTGATCGGGACGCGTCTTAAAAAAGACACACGCTCAGTTCGTGCCCCTTCCCCGCACCGGTCCTGAGCGCATCAAGACGTGTACGGATTGTTTGTCAACCCGTTTACAGAGAGCAGACGGCCGCGGGGCCGGGGGCGGAGCAGTCCGGTCAGATGGAGTGGGAACATCCGCCGCGGAACTCCTTTGACCGCCGGCGATCGACTCGCGAGGATGAGACGGGAGACCCGGCTCTGAAACTCCGGCACACGCTCCCATCGTCCTCGATGCACCTTTGGCCATGTCTCCGCACCTCTACCTCCGCGATCTGCAAGACCTGATCGCCACGATGTATTCGCGCAAGGACGCCGCCCGGGGGGTGGACGGCACCTTCATGTGGCTGATGGAGGAGGTGGGGGAACTGGCGGCGGCCCTCCGCGGGAACGACCGCGGCGCCCTGGCGGCCGAGTTCGCCGACGTCCTGGCCTGGCTGGCCACGATCGCCAATGTCGCCGGCGTCGACCTGGAGCAGGCGGTGCTGGAGAAGTACGGTCGCGGCTGCCCCGGCTGTGGAGAGATGGTCTGCTCCTGCGGGGATGAAGAAAAGCCGTGAGACGTCGTCCTGTCGACCGCGATTCAAGTCCGCAGCTCGGCAGCCCGCGAAGAAAAACAAGAACCGTCTCCGAGAGGTGCACGTCCCCCGGAGACGGTGGGCATCACGTCAGCACAGAGTCGGACCGATACTTACGGCTTCGCAGCTTCCTGCACCGGCCCGAAGCAGTCCAGCGCGCACTGGTTGTTGTCGCACTCGTCGACGATGTCGACGAACTCCGAGCCGCGGGTGAACGCCTTCACCCCACCCTTGAGGGTGTTGTTCGAGGCGAACCCGTTGTAGGAGTAGCTCTGGTTGACGCGGCCGATGGCGTCGGCGACGTCGTTGAGTTCCTGGACGACCGCGTGCTGAATCTCGTTCAGCCCGACGAGCATGCCCAGCACGAGAATGGTGGCCACGAGGACCAGCTCCGCCGAGACAACGAAGCCGGCCTCATCACGCAGAAGCTTGCGCAACATGATGGAGTTCCTTGAGTTCTGGAGACATGGATTTGGGGAATACGCGAAAGCGACTCTCTCCCCGTCTGGAGTCGCCGTGGGTGGAGCGCGGCGGACTGATCCTCCGCCGACGTTCCGGCATGGGACGCGGAGACGGTCAATCTCCCGACCCGCTGGCAGCCGCTTTGACCGAGCGCTGCCGCTTCGCGACGCGAAGTCCCCTCCCCTTGTGGAACAGCGGGAGGGCCTCAGCTCCGGTGCCGCTCAGCATCGCCTCTCAGCGACGTCTGATCGCGCCGGTGCTGCCTGGATGGTGAGAGCAGGCAACGTGCCAGTCGGCAGCAGCGCGGCGGAACGACTCCCGCCGATCCGCGCGCCCCGGCTCCCAAGAACCGGAAGCCCCTCACTTTTCGCCGGAGAAACGCACTGTGGAACTCGACGGTCCCCGCGGCGCGCGGCCGCTCCAGTCTCGCCGGTGAGTCCGGCATGTTTCGTTTGGTAAACAGTTTGTCTGTCAAAGGGGTTGCGTCCCTGCACTGCTCCGGTTGGCGCGATTGTGCCTGATCTTCCGGTGGTTCCAGTCGTTCCGGCATGATGACCTGTTGCCACAGCGCGCCAGTACCGCCGGTTTCGAGCGGGATGTTCACTCGCTGCTGTTGCGATCTGTGAACACACTCCGAGCGCCGCAGATGCGGCTGCCGGACCGAGGCTCGACCGACGCGGCGCGGCAGGGCGAGCAAGGCTGGAGAGGATGGCCCCGGCTGGTACGATGCAGCCGCCAACCTCGCCCACGATGGCAGCCGTGGACAGTCACCCCGGGCCGGATGGCGGAGAAAGGGAGAGGGACGATGCGTCTGTGGAGCCTGCATCCGAAGTATCTCGACGCCCGCGGCCTGGTGGCGTTGTGGCGGGAGGGGCTGCTGGCTCAGGCCGTGCTGCGCGGGGCCACGCGGGGCTACCGGCATCATCCGCAATTGGAGCGGTTTCGGGGTCAGCCGGCCCCCGTGGCCGTGCTGGCGGAATACCTGCGCGTGGTGCGGCAGGAGGCGGAGGCGCGTGGGTATTGTTTCTCGGCGGCGAAGATCAGCCGTCGGCGCTCCACCGCCCGGTTGACGGTGACGCGCGGCCAGTTGGACTTTGAGTGGGAGCATTTGCGGCGCAAGGTGGAGCGACGCGCCCCTCACTGGCTGGAGCACCTGGAACAGGTGGACCCCGAGCCGCACCCCCTGTTTCGAGTCATTCCCGGAGGAGTGGAAACGTGGGAGAGGGGGATCTCCCCGGATGATGCGGGTCTGCGTTGAAACCTCCGCGGCCGGGAGGTTCATTGCCGAAGTCGGATCAACTGCCAAGATGTGCCACCCTATTTCCCCCGAGCAGGGGACGTCTCCTCAGCCCGTGGCCATGCAGCCCAGAACTTCCCGTCGCTCGTGGTGGTCCGACGCGGTGGACTTTGTGTTCCCGCCGGTGTGTCTCATCTGCGGCAGGAACACGGCGGACGGTCGGGGATTGTGTCCCGAATGCCTGGACGAATTGATCGACCCGGATGGGGAGGTCTGCCTGCGTTGCAGCGCCCCCGTCGGACCGTACCTCAATACACGCCACGGTTGTCATCATTGCCGGTCGGACCGATTTGCCTTCGACCGCGTCGTGGCGCTGGGTTCCTATCAGGGACTGCTGGGGGGGGTGTGCCTGCGAGCGAAGCGGGATCGCAGCGGGCTGCTGGCACGGCGGATGGGAGAACTACTTGCCGAGCGGTGGAGCGAATTGTTTTCGACCGAGCCGGTCGAACTGATCGTCCCGGTTCCGGAGCACTGGACGACGCGCCTGGTGCGCCCCGGTTTGCCCGCGGATGGGATCGCGGCCGCACTCTCCCGCGTGCTGGGAGTTCCGTGGAGTCCGCACGTCCTGCGCAAGGTGCGCCGGACGCCTGCCCAGTTGACTCTGAAGCCGTCCCAGCGCCGCGACAACCTCAAGGGAGCATTCGCGCTGGTTCGAGGCGTGCGGCTGACCGCCCACCGCGTGCTGCTGGTGGATGACGTCCTGACGACGGGGACCACCGCTCATCGGGCGGCCCTAGTGCTGCGCAGCGGCGGCGCCGCCAGCGTGCGGGTGGCCGTCGTCGCCCGCGGACTGGGGGAGTAACTCCGGGAGGAGGAGCCTGGCCTGCTCCGCGGCAGGTCCCCGGCGACTCGGACCGGAGCATCGAGGATCGCCGTGGGGGTGGCGGAATCCGGGAGCCGAGGAACGCCGGACCTGCTACGATCGGAGGGGAAGGCCGAAACGGCGGCAGACGTCGCAGACCCTTTCTCGCTTCGACATCTGTCACTCCACCGACAGAAACGACCTATGTCCACCCCCTCCCTGATTCGTCTCGCCACGCGCGCCAGCCGCCTGGCCCTGTGGCAGGCGCGGCACGTGGAAGAGCTGATCGTCCGCGCGTGGCCGGATGTCCGGGTCGAGGTGGTAGAGGTCTCGACGAGCGGGGATCGCGACCGGGAATCACGGCTGGCAGAGATGGGAGGTGTGGGGGTGTTCACCCGGGAGGTGCAGCAGGCCGTACTGGACGGCCGCGCCGACGTGGCCGTCCACTCCCTCAAGGACCTGCCGACCGAGCCGGTCCCTGGTCTGGAGCTGGCAGGGGTTCCGGCGCGGGGTCCCCGAGGGGATGTGGTGGTGCTCCCGCAGGAGAGCGGCGGGGCGTCGCTGGAGGCATTGCCCGCCGGCGCGCGTGTGGCCACCGGCAGTCTCCGACGGCGGGCGCAACTGCTCCATTGCCGTCCCGATCTGGTCCCCTGCGACGTGCGGGGGAATGTCGAGACGCGGTTGCGCAAGCTCGATGCGGGGGAGTTCGACGCCCTCGTGCTGGCGGAGGCGGGGCTGGTGCGGCTGGGGCTGGCGGAGCGAATCACCTTTCGCTGTGAACCGGCGTGGATGCTGCCGGCGGTCGGACAGGCGGCGCTGGGACTGGAGTGCCGCGCGGACGACGATGCGGTCGCCGCCCTGCTGCATGACCTCACCGATCCGCGCACCGCCGCGGAAGTGCGCGCGGAGCGGAGCTGCCTGGCGACGTTGCGTGCCGGCTGTCATGCCCCGGTGGGAGTTCTGGTCGAATGGCCGGAACCGAGCAGCCTGCTGCGAATGGAAGGAGTGGTGCTCAGCCCGGACGGCCGCCGACGGGTGAGCACGGCGATGGAAGGGAACCCGCACGCGCCGGCGGAGGCTGGGCGACGGCTCGCTCAGCAGCTCCTCGCTCACGGGGCCGCGGAACTGTTGGCCGCGGACGTTCCCCCGACGGCCGACGAGTGACGCACCTCCCCCTTCCCGCTCCTGGCGCCGTGGGGCAGAGGGTCGCAATTCGCAACGGGTCTGGTATAATACTGCCGTTAGCAACGGCTCCTCCGTTGACCCTCCTTCCAGCTCTCCAGAACAGACTGCTCATGAGTTCCTCCGCCCTGCTCCAGAGCGAAGTTCCCGGTATCCCTGTGCGTCGCGGCAAAGTGCGGGACGTGTACGACTTTGGCGACCGGTTGCTGCTGGTGGCGACCGATCGCATCAGCGCGTTCGATTGGGTGCTCCCGACGGGCATCCCCGACAAGGGGCGCGTGCTCACCAAGATCAGTGAGTTCTGGTTTGGGCGGCTGGACGTTCCGCATCACCTGCTGAGCATGGATGTGACCACGCTGCCGTTGCCGGCGGGGGTGGACGTGGCGGCCCTCACCGGCCGCAGCATGGTGGTCCGCAAAACGCAAGTGGTGCCGATCGAGTGCGTGGTCCGCGGCTACCTGGCCGGGTCCGGCTGGAAGGAGTACCAGAAGTCAGGGACCGTCTGTGGTTGCCCGTTGCCGGCGGGCCTTGTGGAGAGTTCGCAGTTGCCGGAGCCGATCTTCACGCCGGCGACCAAGGCCGAGACCGGCCACGACGAGAACATCTCCTTCGAGACGATGTGCGGATTGGTCGGCCGGGAGTTGTCGGAGCGACTGCGGGAGCTGAGTCTGTCGATCTACCGGCAGGGGGCTGAGTACGCCCGGACGCGGGGAATCCTCATCGCGGACACCAAATTCGAGTTCGGGCGCATCGGCGACGAACTGATCCTCATCGACGAAGTGCTGACTCCCGACAGCAGCCGGTTCTGGCCGCAGGACCTCTATCAGCCCGGGCAGGGTCAGCCGTCGTTCGACAAGCAATACGTCCGCGACTGGCTGGAGACGACCGGCTGGGACAAGAACAGCCCCCCTCCGGAGCTCCCCGCGGACGTGGTGCGGCAGACCCGTGCCAAGTACATCGAGGCCTACGAGCGGCTGGCGCAGCGGATGTTCGAGTGGAAATGAGGTTCGCTGCGATCCGTCGCTGCCCCACCGCGGCAGGTTTGCCCCTGCGCGGCCCGAAGTACCGGATTCACCGATTGTGGGGGTGGGCGGGTCGCAGCGGTTTTGCGGGGCGGCGGAATAGCCGTCACGGTCGCTTTCGCAGGGAGGCGCATTGACGTTGAGAGACGGAAACAGAGCGCCGCCGCCAAGGGACGTCCTAGGCTCGTAGGGATGCGTTGCGCCAGGAGGGTGAGCAGCAATCCCTCCGGTGTGCCGGTCTTCCCTGCGGGCTGTGCGGAGAGGTCCAGCGACCGTGTCCGTCTCGAACCATCAGCGCGTCACGAACGCATTGAAACTGCTGACGGAGGGGCTGAGTCCCTACGTCGAGGAGCGGTTGCGCGCCGTGCACAACGGGAGTTGGCAACGCGCCGCCCAGGCCAGCTTTCGGGACGACCGGACCCGGGCCGCGGCTGACGGCAACGGCATCGTCTGGGACGCCCACGCCCTCTTGACCGTGATGTGGGACCAGTGGAACGCCTGCTTTCGGACGGAGCTGGGGCACACCGAGCGGAGCCTGGTGAGCGAGCTCCGCGAGTTCCGCAACCGCTGGGCGCACCAGCAGTCCTTCGACTTTGACGACACCTATCGAATTCTCGACAGTGTGCGACGGCTGCTCGCCGCCGCGCACTCCCCCCGACTCAATGACATCGAGCGGGAAAAGGAGGAGTTGCTGGAAAGTCACGTCGCCGAACAGGTGAATACGCAACTGCTGCATACGGCCTTCCACCGCAACAAGTGGTGGGTGATTGCCATCTACACCATCTGCTGCATAGCGCTGGTGGGATTCCTGATCGCCTACGGCAACGCTGGAACGCCAGCCGTGGTGACGGTGTTGAGCCTGCTGTTCGTGTATCTGTGCTACCAGCAGTTCAAGCTGGAGCCGCCGCTGCTCTACGGCCCGCACGAATGCCACCGCTGCCACCGGATCATCTACCGCAAAAGCTGCCCCTACTGCGACGGCGGAGGGTGAGCCCCCCCGGGATCGGGGTGGGTATCCGCGGATGCTCGATGAGAAGGGATCTCTGGCAAGCCTCCAGTGACAGGGAACTCGCGAGTGTCACGGATTCCAGAAGCGTCTTGCGGCTGGCTGTTGGGCCGTACCGCAAGTCCAGCCTTGTGAGCCCGCCCCCCCCGCTGGCCAGTTGTCACTGGGAATGTGCCCCGTCCCTCCCCCGGGCCGCGCGCATCTGGGCCACGAACGCCGCGGCCTGCCGGCGGATGCGGGCCATATCGCGCTGCTCCAGCGCCTCCTTCTCCACCAGCGCCGTCCCCAGCCCGACGGCGCACGCCCCGGCCTTCACGAAGGCCGGCAACGTCTCCAGGTTGACGCCGCCGGTCGGCAGCAGCCGCACGTGAGGCAGCGGACCGTGGATCGCCTTCAGATACGCCGGTCCGCCGACGTCCGCCGGGAACACCTTCACGATGTCCGCCCCCGCCTCCCAGGCGGTGAGAATCTCCGTCGGGGTGAAGGCGCCGCACATCACCAGCTTGTCATAACGGCGGGCGAGGCGGATCACTTCGGTGTTCACGACGGGGGTAACGAGGAACTCGGCCCCGGCGAGGAGCGCCGCGCGGGCCGATTCGGGATCGAGCACCGTCCCCGCCCCCAGCAGGATGCGGTCCCCCAGCGCCGCGCGCACCTCCCGCAGAATGTCGAGGATGCCGGGGACCGTGAACGTCACTTCAATGACGTCGATCCCCCCGTCGAGCAGCGCCTGGGAAACCTCCACAAGCTGCTCGCCGGACGGCGCGCGGATGATTGCCACCAGTCCGAGGTCCAGAACGTGCTGAAGCTGAGAAGCGGCGGACATGCGGGGGCAGGAACTCGGGTGTTCGCGTTGGAGCGGCTGGCCGTGTGCCGAGGCAACGGACAAGCCTGCGGGGACCAGGACGTCTCTCGTTCTCAGGTTTCCAGAAGCATCCGCGGCATGTGGGATCAGCCTCGGGCGGTGAAAACGGGGTGATTCGCAACTTCCGGGAGCTGGAGAACTGGATCGTGGTGGTTTCGCGACGCGTCCCCCCGCCCCCCACGTGCACTGCTGCGGGGCTACTGAGCGGCCGCGTACTGCTCCGCGTACTCCAGCACCCACAGGTCGATCAGTTCCGCAAAGGACTGGACATCCAGTTGCTCAAGCTGCTGAAAATGCCGCCGCTGGAGGACTTCGCGGTTGCGGATCGTTCCCTTGGCGACGAGTTCGATGATCGGCCGCGTCCCAAGGGGGGAGATGACCAGTTCGAGCCGGCTGTAATGACTGTCGGCCGGTCCACGGCGGGAGAGGTGCAGGTCGTCGCGGCTGATTCGCGCCCCCCAGCCCGCGTCGCCCAAGATCGACTCGTAGCGGAAGCCGGGAAAGTGGTCGGCCAGTTTGCGGAGGCAGCGCTCGATGTGCTCCGACAGTTCCAGCCGCGCCTGCGAGTACCGGCTGCGCAGCTCTTCCGAGGAGAGCTGCTGCGCGACCTGGGCGCGGTCGCGGAGTTCGCGGCTCTGCTGCCCGCGCTGAATGGCCCGCTGAAGGCGTTGATCGAACTCCATGAATGCCTCGACCCTGCGGCCGGGAGACCACGGCGGCCGGAACCACCACACGCCGGCCGCACCGCTCGAATCTTAGGTCCGCCGGCGCATCCCGGCAAACCGAATCTTATGCCAGGAGTTCGCCAATCACCTGCCCGCCGAACTGGCTGAGCTGCTTGAAGCGGCCGCCGTGGAAGTACGTCAACTTGTTGTCGTCCAGCCCCAGCAGCCGCAGCCACGTCACGTGCAGGTCGCGGATGTGGTGCACGCACTCGACCACCTGGTCGCCGATCTCGTCGGTGGCGCCGATGGTGTGCCCGGCCTTGACGCCGCCACCGGCCAGCCAGAGGGTCATTGCCCGCGGGTTGTGATCGCGGCCGTAGGCCGTCCCCCCGCGCACCCCGTTGTCAGGCGAGCGACCGAATTCGCCTCCCCACACCATCAGCGTGCTGTCGAGCAGTCCCCGCTGCTTGAGATCGGTGAGCAGCGCAGCGATGGGACGGTCCACCTGCCGGATGAGATTGCCATGCGCCCGGGCGATGTAATCGTGCGAATCCCAGGTGCCGGCGTAGAGCTGGACGAACCGCACGCCCCGTTCTACCAGCCGCCGCGCCAGCAGGCATCGCCGACCGAACACGTCGGTCGGTTCCTGCCCGATGCCGTACAGCTCCAGCGTCGCCCGCGTCTCCCCTTCCAGGTCGAGCAGACCCGGCACCTGCATCTGCATGCGGAACGCCAGTTCATAGGCCTGCATCCGCGCGGCGAGTTCCTCCTGGCGGGGATGCAGCTCCGCGTGAGTCCGGTTGAGTGCGGCCAGCAGATGCAAGTTCTCGCGCTGATGGTCGCGGGTCACGCCGGGCATCGGCTCCAGGTCCAGAATCGGCGCCCCCGTGGGGCGGAGCGGCGTCCCTTGAAAGTGCGCCGGCAGAAACCCGTTGCTCCAGTTGGCCGCCCCTCCCTGCGGGTAGGCCACCTCCGGCAGCACGATGAACCCCGGCAGGTTCTGATTGAGCGACCCCAAGCCGTAGGTCACCCAGGCCCCGATTGCCGGATCCCCCCCGAAGCGGTTGCCGGTGTTCATCTGGTACATCGCCGTGGGGTGATTGACCGAATCGACCTGGCAGCCGCGATAAAAGCAAATGTCGTCCACGCACCGCGCCAGATGCTCCCAGTTCTCGGCGATGTCGGCGCCGCTCTCGCCAGCCTTCCGGAAGCGGAAGGGGCTTTCGACGTAGTACCGCTTGCCGCTCTCCATCGCCGACTTCATCTCCCCCTCCCGCACGAACTCCCGCAGGTGCAGTTCGTGGAGCTTCGGCTTGGGGTCAAAGGTATCGATGTGCGAGGGCCCCCCCTCCATCATCAGGAAGATGCAGGACGTTGCCCGGGCCGGAAGCTGCCCCGGCCGCGGAGTGAGCGGCGAGTCTGTGCGCGGTCGGTCCTCGGCCAGCAGGGCCGTCAGCGCCACGCTCCCCAGCGAGGCCCCCAGACCGTACAAGGCGTGTCGTCGCGTCAGCGCCCCTTGCCGCCACGGGTCATGAGCGGACATGGTTCCTCTCCTCAGCAGGGCCGACCCGGAAGCTGCATCCATGCTACCACAACGATCGGAGAAAACCGATGGAAGCCCCTGTCGGACCAGTTTCCTCACGGGGCATGACCGATGTCAGCCCGCCGGGACGCAGGGTGCAGGGCGATCGCTTTGTTCAAGATTGGCGATCACCGCCTGTTCGCCGGCTGGCTTGCCAGCCGTGCCTGATCGGTCCTCTCAGACAGCGATCACCCTCCCGTATGAACAATGCGAAGGCCGTGTACGCGGGGTGATCGGGGGGCTCCCGCCCCCCCGCTCGCCAGTGGTGAAACTGGCTCCCCAGAGCAGGGTCGTTGCTTTGTTCAAACCGGAGCGAGCACTCTCCGGGAGGACCGGAGCAATTTCAAAACCCTCTTTGCCGCGGGGGAGAGGGTGGGGGGGCGAGGGTCGGTCATGATCCGGGGCCGGTCGGGACATCCTTCACCGACAAGGGCTGAATCCCGACGGTGACCACGACGAGCTGCCGCGGCGGATGCTCCCGCAGGTAACGGTTGATCCGCTCCACGCTGAGGGACTGAATCTGGCTGTAGACCTCCTCCAACGTCTGGACCCGGCCGAGGTAGAACCAGTCCCGGGCGATGGCCGAGGCCCTCGAGAGCGTCGATTCCTGCTGCATCACCAACGTGCTCTTGGCCTGGGCCTGGCAGCGCGCCAGTTCGGCCGCGTCGATCCCCTGTGCGAGTCGGCCGATCTCCGCCAAGGTGACGTCGAGCGTCTCCTGCGCCCGTTCGGTGGTCGTCCCCACGTAGGCAAAGACCCGCCCCTCCATCAGGATCGAATGGAGCGTGGTGACGACGGAGTAACACAGTCCCCGTCGCTCGCGCACCTCTGTGAACAGCCGCGAGCTGCTGCTCCCTCCCAGTATGTGGGCGGCGGCCCAGGCCGCATAGTAGTCGGGATGACCAAAGGGGACGGTCTCCCACGCCAGGCCGATGTGCGTCTGAGCGGCCTCATGCGACAAGTGCCTGACGGCGGGGGCGCGAGGACCGGGGCGAACTTCCGGCGGCGGCTGGGGCTCCCAACCGGCCAGCAGCATTTCCAGGCGATCCCGGACGGCGGCGGGATCGACCCGGCCGGCCACGCCCAGGATGGTGCCGTTCGGCCGGAAACCACGGCGGTAGTGGTTCCACAGCTCCGCTCGGGTGATGCGGGGAAGATCGCCCAGCGTCCCCTCGATGGGACGCCCCCAGGGATCATCGAACGTGCTGCGTCGAACCTCCACAAAGACTTTCCGTTGGGGCTCATCTTCCAGACCCCGCAGGGACTGGGCCACCCCCTCGACGCACGGCGCCACTTCCTCGTCCGGAAGATGCGCGCGGCGGAGAATCTCGGCGTACAGGTCCAGGGTCGTCGGCAGATGCTCCGGCAACAGTGCCCCGCTCAGGGAGAGAAAGTTCCATCCCGGCGATTCCGACCGCTGGACTCCCAGCGCCTCCAGACGGGAGTGCAACTCAAAGCTGTCATAAGGTCCCGCGCCGCGCGTCACGAGATCGCTGAGGACGGCCGCCGTCCCGTTGCACCGCGGCGGTTCATAGATCGTCCCGGCGGGGACGAGCCAGCAGAAGGCGGCGGACTGGACGTCCTCCATCGGCTCCACCAGCAGCGTCGCGCCGCACGAGAGCGGACAGACATGCACGGACGTGGTCAGACTCATTCCGGGGGCACGGTCTCAGGAAGGGGGGAAGCACGCGGCTTCTGGGCCGAGGCACCAGCCGCACCGGCAGCCGCCGAACGTTCAATCAGCCTCCCCAACCACCCCGCCAGCAGCGCCGGAAGGTACACCAGGTCCCCCACCAACGCGGCGGCAATCAGGGCTGCCATCAGCCAGCCAAAGCGGCTGATGAGCAGCAGGTCGGCAAAGGCCAGCATCAACAGTCCCAGTGCGATGGCGGCGCTCGTCTGCCACATCGCCTGAGCGCAATGAGCCAAGGCCCGCGCGATCGATTCCTCGCGGCCATAGCCCCGCGCGAGGCCGTACCGAAACCACGTCAACAGGTGCAGCGTCCCGTCGATGGCGATCCCCAGCGCCACTGACGCGGTAATCATCGTCCCGATGTCGACCGGAATCCCCCACCACGAGATGCCCCCGAACACCACCCCCACCGGCAGAATGTTCGGCAGCATGGTGATCGCCCCGGAGATGACTCCCCGCAACAGATACATCATCACCGCGGCAATCACCACGAACGCCAGCCCGAAGCTGTTGATCAGGCTCTCCAGCACCGCCTCCTGCGTGCGGAGGAACAGCGGCACCATCCCCGTCACGACGTGCTCCACCCCCCGCAGACCGCGAAGTTCGGCCTGCACCGCGGCGTCGATCTCATTCAGGAACTCACGATAGTGACGGTCGGTCAGCACCGAGCACTGCGTGCGGATGCGCCACACCTCGTCTCCCCGCTCGATGCGAAACGGGAGACCGTCCCGTTCCACCGACAGCGGCGTCACCGCCAGCGTGACGAACTCGCGGGTCGAGGCGGCGTACGTCTCAAAAATCTGTTTTTTGGCGATCTGCAAGCGCCTTCCGTAGGGGATGCGGGAATCGCTCGACCGGCCGGTACTCGACCGTCGGAAGTCCGCCAGCGACAGCGTCCCCGTCACACCCGACACCGACTCCAGCCGTGCCTGCACGGCTCGGATGGTCTCCAGCCGCTCGAACAGGTCGAGTTGTACGACCTCCGGCTCGTGGGGACGAGCGGGCACCCCCGACTCTTCCGCCGCGGCCTCCTCCCCTTCCTCCTCCTCCAACACGCGTGCCTTCCGTTCCGGCGGAAACCGCACGATCACGTCCACTCCCACGATCCCCGCCAGATGATCCTCCAGGAACTGATAGTCCTGCACGATGCGACTGCTGGGGGGGAAATAACGGATCACCTTCGTCTCCGTCCGAAACCATCTCAGCCCCCAGGCCGACAGCAGGAACAATCCCAGGCACGTCGCCGAAATCCACCGCCGATGACGCACCAACCACCATCCCATGCGATACCACACGTCCTCATCCGGAGCAGACACCGGCGCCGGACGTCCCGGCCACACCCGCATCAACGCCGGCAGTGCCCACAGGACCATGCCCAAAGACAACAGGCACCCGATCGCCGAGTACAGCCCGAACTGACGCACCGGTTCCAGGATGCTGGTGAGCAGCGACGCCAGTCCAATCGCCGTGGTGACGCTCGCCAGCGTGCACGGTTCCAGCGCCATCCGCACGGCCGAGCCGATCGGGTCCGCGATTCCCGCGCACGCCGCATGACGCCAGTAGTTGGCCACGTGGATGGCCCCCGACATCGTCAGCACCAGCAGCAGGTTCGGCATCACGATCAGCACGGTGTTCAGCGTCTTGCCGGTGGCCGGGACCAGCGCCACTACCACGGCTGCCATGTACAGCGACGTCACCAGCACCAGCACCGCCAGCCGCACGCTTCGCAACAGTAGAAAGGCCAGCACCGTCCCAACCACCGCCGACAGCCCCAGCGGCGTGCGCTTGTGAAACATCCACCAGGGGTAGTCCGGGTTCCAGACGGCCCGAAAGGAATCCTCGTTGAGCCGCGCCCGGCCGATCGGACTCCCCCCCAACCGCAGCTCCTCCTCCGGGATGCCGACCTCGCGCGCCGCCCGCCGGACAGCCGCCAGCGTCTCCCGCAGCCGTTCATCCCCTTCCTCCCGCAGGCTCACGGTGATCGCCACGGGCGCCCCCGCCGCGAAGAAACACTCCTCGACGAGCGGCGCCCCTCCGGCACGGAGCTCCCGGGCGAATGCCCCCAGCCGCTTCGCGACCTCCGAGTCAGGATGCACCCCCTTCCACTGCACTTGAAAGTCGTGCACCGGCGGATGCCAGTCCGTCGTCCGAAACACATAAGGGTCGTCTGTTCCCTCTTCCTCGGCGACAGCCGGTGAAGCCCCCGTCGCCAACGCCTCCGAAGCGGCCGGACCGGCCACCGGCGGAACGATCGTCAGTTCGGTCCAGAGCTCCTCGCGCGCAAACGCGAGAAGCTGTTGCTCGACCTCGCTGCGGCGGCTGCGCCCCGCCTCGCTGAGCCGCACCTTCAGCAACCCCGTCCCGATCAGCACCCCGGTCAGACGATGAATCGCTTCCTCACGCTCCACCCCGTTTTCCAGCATCGTGCTGATGACGCCGTGCGGCGTCACAACCCGCGTCACGGCCGACAGCGGATCGGCCGGATCGAGCGGTCGATCCGCCGGGCTGAGTCGCGTCGCCACTTCCAACACCCGCGGGTCCGCCAGCGAGCTCGAATCCCACGACATCAGAAACCGGTTCTCCGGTTCAAAGTTCTCGTGCGACCAGGCGAGAATCTGTGCACCGACGTCGTGGGCCGGGAGCCAGGTCTCCACGGCGTTGACCATCCGCACCCGTGTCAGGGCGGCATAGATCAAAGGTGCACAGAACACCAGCACCAGCAGCGCCCACACGGGTTGGCTGGCGCGGCGGCGAGCATTCGACGTCGGAGCGTCCATCATGTCCACAGGCACGAGCGCTGCCCGATGGCGGCTCGCAGGCGTCTGCAACGCTGTGAAAGGCTCCTCCGGCTTATCACAGCGGCGGTGTCAGTTCACTGCCTCACTTCCACGCCAGAAGCAGGTTCAAGACTTTCTCCCCCCGGGGCGAGACGGTCGCCGCAGGGACAAACAGGGAGACGGGCAAAAATCGGCACGCGCCTCCTCCCCCCGGACTCCCTACCCGTACTCCCCGGGGAACGGGAGCCGGAGGTGTTGAAACTGCCCCTGCGAGGATAGGGCATCCACGGCCGGTAAGGTAGTCGATCACGGCCACTTCCCCCCACTCCCCCAAACCAACGCGGCGATCACCCACAAGGTCACATCCGGATGCAACAGTTCGATCATCTGTCCATCCTCCCGCCGTCGCCGTGAACCAATGGAGCGATCACCCACAAGATCACATCCGGATCGAAAAACCGTCGAAGTCTTCCCCCGGATCGAACTCCTCGATCGTCGTATCCGCGATGTACCCCAGAAAAGCTTGCTGGATCTCCCGATGGAATTCCTGAAACACCTCCTCCGCGGCCACGACCACCAGCTCCACGCTCCCGTCGCGGAGGTTCCTGACGTACCCCTTCACCGGCCGCCGCCGCGCCAACGACGCCACGGTGTAGCGGAAGCCCACTCCTTGCACGCGGCCCCGGTAGATCACGCGACGACAGATGAGTGGCTCAGCCGACATCCCGGCACTCCGGGCTCACGACTCCCCCGCAGGAGACTCCGCCCCTGAGTGGCTGCGGAAATCCTCGGCGGGTCAACGGAGATGGTAAATGAGGATCGACGGCCCTGCACGGTCGACCGGGGTTTCGGACTCGGAGCACTTGGACTTCCCGCCTGCTGACCCCGGCCCGCTCCCTTCGAGCCGGGATCAAGGAGGTGGTGAAACTGCTTCTCGTCCCAGCTCCGTCGGGGTCGCAGCTCGTTGGGTCCGCTCTCGTCTCGATCCCGCAACCCGGCGCTTGACGGAATCGCGGTTGACCTGAATCGCGCATTTGACGTACAAGCCGCGCTGTGCGGGAGGAGATGGCGTAACGGGCCGGTCAGAACGCCTCAAGTTCAATCTGCACATTGAGTTGGGAAGGATTACCGACCACGGCAGCGGATGAGAAACAGCGCTGTGGGAGGCTCCGGACCAGTCACGCCAAGGAGGGCGGACGACGTGTGGACAAGCCAGGAGGGCGATTGGTCCCAAGTGTGGTACCAGCGGTTGCGGCTGGGCGAAGCCCGCTATCAGCGCGGCAGGGAGTGGGTTCGTGAAACTCGGCAGGGGCTGTTGTTCCTGCACGTCGCCAAAAGCGGCGGGACCAGCCTGGACGCCTTCTTCTCCAACTTCTTCCCGCCCCAGGAGATGCTGCCGACCGACCGGCAGGTCCGCCGGATGGTTGAATGGGACGACCAGGACTGGCACCGCTACCGCTATTTCAAGCTGGAATGGCCGCATGAACTGACGGCCAAGCGTTCCCCTCCGTTGCATGTGGTGACATTGCTGCGCGATCCCATTCAGCGGATCGTCTCGTTGTACAAACATCTCCGCCGCGCCGACGACCACACTCAACAGTATGACTCCGTGCGGGCGCGACGCACCCCGGAGCAAGAGGCCGCCCGTCTGCTGCCGCTGGCGGAATGGGCGCGGCTGAAGCCGGGACAACTGGGCGCTTATTTTCGGCATCCCTACCTCGGCATGGCGACCATCGGGGTCCGCAACCTCGTCGAGAAAAGTGACGCGGAGCTGGACACCCTGCTCGAACGGGCGAAACGCAACCTCCGGGAGCAGTTCGCCTTCGTCGGGATCGTCGAGGAGTATCTGCAAAGCAAGCGGCTGTTCTGCCGGACGTTCGGGCTTCCCCTGCACTATGCCGCGGGGGAAGAACGGCTCAACGTCGCTCCCCGCATGCCGGACCCCTACACGCAACTGGATGACGAAACACAGGCCCTCCTCCGTCGCGAGAATCGCTGGGACGTGGAGCTGTATGAGTTCGCCCGGCGGCTGTTTGCGGAGCGGTGCCTGGCCCTGGAACACTTGCCGGACCCCGCCCTGGACGAGGCCCATGCTCCCCCCCCGCCGCGCAACCCCCCCTGGCAGGGGAGACGGGAGCACAGCATCGAAGCGCTTCCCGGCTCGGGATTTTACCCCGTGGAGAGGTCGCCGCTGGGAATCTCGGTCCGGTGGACGGGAAGCCTGCCGGTCTCCACGCTCGATCTGGTGGCAGCCTGGCCGGCCCGCGGAACACTGGAGATCCATCTGGACGTCGTGGCGGTGGTCGAGCCGGAGCGTCTGTCCGAACTGCAAGTCCGGTTGGACGGCCGGGCGCCCGCGAGCACGCGCTGGGAACCGGTCTCGACCGGCCCGCGGCTTGTCGCCCGCTTCGATCTCTCAGGGGACATCGCCCGTCGCACCTTGCATCAACTGGAACTGGAGGGACCCACCGCCGAACCCCCCAGCCCTCCCGGCGCGCCGCGCGATGGGCGCCGACTGGGGATCGGGCTGCATCGGGTGGCATGGACCTGGGGAGGAACGCTCGCGACCGTGGCGGCAGGAACCCCTTCCGCCGAGGCCGCCTGACCACCATGCCCCTGCAACCGCGGTCCGGGAGAAGCCCACACTCGTCCCGCCGCAGACCTGCCCACCAGCGAGCATCACGTCGCCTCACGCGAGCCAGCCCATCGACACACCTGGGACAAGGATGACTCCAGCGGACGGTCAACTCGGGTCGAAACTTGCGGACCGTTTGAGCCTGCGTGACGCGCGGGTCTGGGACGGCCGGGAGTGGTCGACGGTGCGCCGGGAGCGGGTGGTCTTCACGCACGTTCCCAAGTCCGGCGGCACCAGCTTCGATTCCTTTCTGGCCTCGTTCTTCCGGGCGGCGGAGATTCTTCCCCCCCGGCTCCAGATTCTCGGCCCCGCGCACTGGTCCGAGGAAGACGGGCGGGCCTATCGCTACTTTCACGGCGGGCATCCGTTCGAGGAGATGCAGCGGTTGACCGACGCGCACTTTGTCACGCTGCTGCGCGAGCCGGTGCAACGCATCCAGTCGCTCTACTGGCACCTGCGACGCACGGACGACCTGAGCGACCAGATTCCTGAAAAGGCCGGCGTCCGCCGCGTGCTGCGTGAATTGGCCCAGTCGCTGTCGTTTGCCGAGTGGGTGCGGCAGCCGCCCACCGTTTTGGGAGCCTACCCGCGCAACGTCTACGTGGCCCTGCTGACCGGAGGTTATCCCCTCACGGTGCGGGCCTCCGCCTCCGAACTGCAGGAATTGTGTCAGCGGGCTCAACAGGTCCTGGCGTCGCAGTTCACGTTCTTCGGATTCATTGAGCGTTACGCGGAGAGCAAACGACTCTTCTGCCGGACGTTCGGGCTGCCCGCTCATTTCGCCTTGGGGGAGGAACGCTACAACGTGGCTCCGGGCCGACATCGCCGTCAGCCCCCTGATCCTGAGACCTTGGCGTTGATCGAGGAGGAGAACGCCGTCGACGTGCAGCTTTATCGGTTCGCCCGGCAACTCTTCGAGGCACGCTGCCAGGCCTGGGCAGCCTGTCCGCCCGATGAGATTGAGCAACCCCAGCCCCGCTCCCGACCGTGCCGGCGGCGCGGCGCCCGCGGCCAGATGCGGATCGCCGCGGCAGACCTGTGCGGCACGGGGGTCCACCCGGAGGAGGTGGATGACACGCTGCGTTCCCACCGCTGGCTGGGAGGGGATGCAGGGACGCAAATCAGCCTGGCGGTCGATCTGCCGGTCGGAGCGGAATTGACCGTTCGCCTCTCGGTTTCGGAGGTGGCCACCAACGCCGCCTTCACGGACCTGGACGTCCGCTTCGACGGCGCGGTCAGCCGCAAGAACCGTCACACCGGCTGGTTCAGCGGCCCGGAAGGACTCGTGTACCGCGCGCAGTTCAAAGTCACTCGGGAGATGGCCTGCCGGCCGATCCACCTGTTGGAGATCCACTGTCCCTGGGAAATCCCCTCGGAGTTGCCGGGGGAATCGACGGACGACCGCGCCTTGAGCATTGCCCTGTTGGGGATCGAACTGCAATGGCAGCCGTTCCCGACCGTCGTGGAGAAGATGCGGCGGTGGGTGGTACGGCGCTGGGATCGCTGGCAGGCGCGCCGGTCCCGGGCCGCCTGAAGGGGCCTTCGACCCCGGTCACAGCGGATGTTCCCGCGAAAGCACTCACCAGACATCGACACGGAATCACACCCCCCGAGGCACATCCCAGAGAATGACGCCGTCCATGACGCGGCCCGCTCACAAACCGGACTTGCGACCGCCCGCCACTCCCGACGCGGGTATGGCGGAGGGCTGCGTCTCCCCCCCGGCGACGTCTCCCCCTTCCGCGCGCCAGGCGGCCCGCGAGCTGATGCAAATCTCCTGGAAAAATGCCTGGCGGGCGATTCGACTCGGCTTCCGCTTTCCCGTGCAGTTGATCGCATCGATTCTGCTCGCCTGCGTGGCGGCAGCCTGCTGGGGAGGCAACATCGCCGCCATCTATCCCGTTCTGGAAGTGACGCTTCGCGGTCAGTCGCTGCAATCGTGGACCGCCGAGCGGATCGCAGAACAGGAGCTCAAGATCGGCACTCTGCGGCAGGAACTGGACGAGGCCCGGGCGGCGCTGCAGGCCGAGCCGAACTCGCTCCGCCGCGCCGATGCCGTCGCCGAGCTGGAGCAAAAGCTCCAGTCCGAGGAACGCGCCCTGCACGTGGCTGCCCGCATGAGGCCGTACGTCTCTCGCCTGCTGCCGGACGACCCCTTCCAGACCGTGCTGCTGGTGATGCTGGCCGTCGTGGCTGTCACGGTCGTCAAGAACCTGTGCGTGATGGGGAGCACCTGGCTCAGCTCGCGCGTGACGCAGGACATCGTGATGGGTCTGCGGCAGGAGTTCTTCGAGGCGATCCTCAAGACCGATCCGGAGTCGTTCACCAAGCGCGGGACCGGGCAGCTCTGGAGCCGCTTCGTTCAGGACATTCCGTATCTGTCGATGGCCCTGGCGGCCCTGTACGGCCGGGCCGTCAGCGAACCGCTCAAGATTCTGTCCTGCACCATCCTGGCCGCGTGGCTGAACTGGCGTTTGCTGGTGGTCTCGCTGATCGTCACCCCGCCGGCCCTGCTGGGGATCAGTTGGCTCGGGCGGCGCGTGCGGGCCTGCACCGTCAGCGCCTACGACCAGGACGCTCACAGCAACACACTGGTGTTCGAGGTGCTGCAAGGGCTGCCGACCGTGCAGGCCTACACCATGGAGGCTGCGGAGCGGCGGCGGTTCCTCCGCGCCGCCCAAAACTGCTGGAACATCGCCATGCGGGTGGTGATGCTGCGGGCCCTCAGCAAACCCGCCGTCGAACTGCTGGGGATCATCGTCATCTGCACCGGCGTGGTCGCCGGGGCGCACCTGGTGCTCAACGAGGGGACGCACCTGCTGGGCATTCGGATTTCCGACCGCCCGATGCAGGTGACGGGACTGCTCTGGTTCTTCGGCACCCTCATCGGCATCTACGATCCGCTCCGCAAGCTGGGCGAAGTCCTGCCGCAAATTCAGATGGGGCTGGCCGCAGCCGACCGGCTCTTCCCCATTCTCGATGCGGCGCCACGGGTCGTCGAAGTCGCTCACCCCCGCCCTCTTCCCACTCCCCACCGCGAACTCACCTTCGAGCGCGTCCAGTTCCACTATCAACCCACTCGGCCGGTCCTGAAGTCGGTCGATCTCACCATCCCCTTCGGCGAGACGATCGCCCTCGTCGGACCCAATGGGTGCGGGAAAACCACCCTCGTCAATCTCATCCCCCGGTTCTTCGATCCGGTCGGGGGGGCGGTGCGGATCGACGGCGTCGACCTGCGGGAGGCGCGGCTGGCCGACATCCGCCGCAAAATCGGCCTCGTCACCCAGCACGCACACCTGTTCGACGACACCGTGCTGGAGAACATCCGCTACGGCAAGCCCGAGGCGACGCTGGAGGAAGTCGTCGCCGCCGCCGAGCGGGCCCACGCGCATGAGTTCATCATCCGCCAGCTCGCCCAAGGCTACGAAACCAAGGTGGGGCACGGCGGAAGCCGGTTGTCGGGGGGCCAGCGGCAGCGCATCGCCCTCGCCCGCGCCATCCTCCGCGATCCCGAAATCCTGATCCTCGACGAACCGACCAGCCAGATCGATCTGCAAAGCGAACGCCTCATTCAGGAGGTGCTCAGCGAATTCGTCGTCGGCCGGACCGCGATTGTGATCACCCACCGCCTGTCCCTGCTGGCCCTGGCCCAGAGGATCGTGGTGATGCAGCAGGGGCAGATCATCGACATCGGCCGGCATGAGGAACTCCTGGACCGCTGCGTGCTGTACCGCCGGCTCCATCAGCTCGATGGCCGCCCTCACACTCAGACGCCCCGGAATCCGACCACCGCGACGCCTCTCCTCGGCGAGAAGGCTGCCACCACTGTCCGTCTCGTCTTAGGACCGAAGACCATGCCCCACACGCCTCCTCCCACTCCGACGCCCGTCCCACGAAACGCCCGTATCCTCGTCACCGGCCATCGGGGGCTGGTCGGCTCCGCGGTCGTGCGACACCTCCGGTCGCAGGGCTTTGAGCACATCCTCACCGCCACCCGCGAGGAGATGGACCTGCGGGCCCCCTATCAGGTGGAGAAGTGGTTCCAGGAGCACCAGCCCGAGTACGTCATCCACTGCGCCGGCAAGGTGGGAGGCATCCTCGCCAATGCCCGTGCCCAGGCCGACTTCCTCTACGACAACCTGCTCATCCAGGCCACCGTCCTCCGCAGCGCCTGGCGCAGCAACGTCACGAAGCTGCTGTATCTGGGAAGCTCCTGCATCTACCCCCGCGACTGCCCTCAGCCGATCAAAGAAGAGTACCTCCTCACCGGCCCTCTGGAGCAGACGAACTATGGGTACGCCCTCGCCAAAATCGCCGGCGTCAAATCGTGCGACGCCTATCGCGAGCAATACGGCTGCCGGTTCATCTCCGCCATGCCCACGAATCTGTATGGACCGAATGACAACTTCGACCCGGTGACGTCGCATGTGTTGCCGGCCCTCATCCGCCGCTTTCACGAAGCCAAACAGGCCGGCCGCCCGAGTGTGACGATCTGGGGCAGCGGCGAGCCCCGACGCGAGTTCCTGCACGTCGACGATCTGGCCCGCGCCTGCCTGCACCTGCTGGAACACTATGACGCGCCGGGACCGATCAACGTCGGCACCGGAGTGGACGTCTCCATCCGCGAGCTGGCGGAAATCATCCGCGACATCGTGTATCCCGACTGCCGGCTGGAGTTCGATCGCTCCAAGCCCGACGGCACCCCCCGCAAGCTCCTCGACGTCAGCCGGCTGCACGCGCTCGGCTTCCGGCACGAGATCGCACTCGCCGACGGTATCCGCTCCACGTATGCGTGGTTTCTTGAACATCCGGCCGCTGTGGAACAACCACGGGCCGTTGCATGACCTCCACCATGCCTCCTGCCTGATGCCCCATGACGGATCTCTCCTCCCTGATGACTCATTTCCCCTCTCTGCCTGTGAAGAGGTTTTCACGCCCGCTCCCTCGTCGGGGAGAGGGTGGCCGCAGGCCGGGTGAGCGGGCGATCTCCCGGAGCATCGCGAGCCTACCACTCCCCCCCTCTCCCCGCGCGCAGGGGAGCGGGACCTTGTGAAACAGCATCTTCACACGGGACTTACACGCCGCCGTCCGAACATCTGCCACCGACCCTTCCCGTCGCCGCCGGGCGATGAACACCGACCGACGCCTCATCACTCCCGCATCCCCGCACGTTTCCAGGAGTCACACATGCCCGCCTATCCTCCCCGCAACGGCAAAAAGGCTCTCATCACCGGCATCACGGGCCAGGACGGCTCCTACCTCGCGGAGCTGCTGCTGTCGAAAGGATATGAAGTCTGGGGAATGATCCGGCGGTCGTCGTCGTTCAACACCGGCCGCATCAATCATCTCTATCAGGACCCCCACGAGGAGGATGTCCGGTTGCACCTGCGGTACGGGGACCTCAACGACTCCTCCTCGATCAATCAGATTCTCAAGACGGTCCGTCCCGACGAGATCTACAACCTGGGCGCGCAGTCGCACGTCAAGGTCTCCTTCGATGTGCCCGAATACACGGGCGAGGTGACCGGTCTGGGGGCCATCCGCATCCTGGAGGCCATGCGGGAACTGGACATCAATGCTCGCTTTTATCAAGCCTCATCGTCGGAACTGTATGGCAAGGTGCTGGAGACCCCCCAGAAAGAGACGACCCCCTTCTACCCCCGCAGTCCCTATGCGGCCGCCAAGGCCTACGCCTTCTACGTCACCAAGAATTACCGTGAGAGCTACGGGATGTTCGCCGTGAACGGCATCCTGTTCAATCACGAATCCCCCCGCCGCGGCGAGACCTTCGTCACCCGCAAGATCACCCGCGCCGTGGCAAACATCGTTCACGGGCTCCAGGAGTGCCTGCACCTGGGGAACCTCGACGCCAAACGCGACTGGGGCTACGCCGGCGATTATGTCGAGGCACAGTGGCTGATGCTCCAGGCCGACGAACCGGACGATTACGTCATTGCCACCGGCGAGACCCACTCCGTCCGCGAATTCTGCGAGCTGGCGTTCGGACAGGTGGGATTGCCGATCCGCTGGCAGGGGCGCGGCGACCATGAGGTCGGCGTCGGCCCGGACGGCCGCATTCTCATCCGCGTCGATCCCCGGTACTACCGCCCGGCGGAAGTCGACCTGCTCCTCGGCGATCCCACCAAGGCGCGGGAAAAGCTCGGCTGGAGACCGAAGAGCGGCTTCCGCGAACTGGTGCAGATGATGGTCGAAGCCGATCTGGAGGCCGTGGCCGAAACGACGCACAAATCGAACCGCCCGCGCCTCCTCCGCCACGCGGCTTAAACCGCAGGGCTTCCTTGCCGCCGGACCCCACGCTCCGCCCCGAGGAGCGTCAAAAACAGACTCCGGGGCGGCACGGCCGCACCCTCAGCTTGCGCGGCTGGGAGATTCCACGCCGGGGGTGCGATGGACCGAACTCCCCTCCACGTCCTCTTCGTGAAACGGCCACCACAGGCGGAACGTCGCCCCCGCCCCCGGCGTTGAGTCCACCTCCACATCGCCGCCGTGCTCCCGCAGCACCTTGCGACAAACCGCCAAACCCAAGCCGGTCCCCTTGGCTCCCTTGCCGGAGACGAACAGGTTGAACAGGTTGGGTCGCTCCTCCGGGGAGATGCCGGGACCGTTGTCGGCAACTTCCACGACGATCCTTTGCTCCTGTTCGTCGAACCGCGTGGAGACCCGGACCTGCCCCTGGGGCACGTTGTCGAGCGCATCCAGCGCATTCGTGACGACGTTCAGCACCGCACGATGGATCGCATCCTCATCGAACAGCGAACGGGGAATCGAGGCGCTGGTCTCGACAATCAGCTCCGTCCCCTGTTCTTCGGCCCGGGGGAGCAGCAGCTCGCACACTTCGCGAACGGTGGCATTGACCTCCGCGGGTTTGAGTCGCGGTGGACGATCCTTGCTGTAGGAGAGCATGTCCATCACCAGGTTGAAGATGCGGTCCTGGCTCCGCTCGACGATCGCCCACCCCTTCCGGATCAGGTGTTGATCCTCCTGCCGTAATCCCTGGTCGATGAGATAACTCCCCCCCCGCATGCCTTGGAGGATGTTCTTGATGTCGTGGCCGAGCATGGAGATCGTCTGGCCGACGGCCGCCAGCCGCTCCGCTGCGACCAGCGCCTCCTGATAGCGGTTGTTCTCCACCGCCAGAGCCACCTGCCGCCCGATGGCCAGCAGCAACGCCAGTTGATCGGTGGAGAACCGCGTGCGGTTCTCGGCGGCGGCCGTCTCACTGGGAGGAACCACGGTATCGACGTATAGCACTCCCAACAGCTCATAACGCCCTTGCACGGGGACGCACATCACTTCCCGGATGCCGGCACGCAGGATGCTCTGACCCTCCTCAAACCGGTCGTCATGCTGGGCATCGGTCGTCTGCACCCCCTGGGCGTGCTGTATCACGTATTCCACGATCGTTCGCGACACGGGAAACCGGGCGTTCACGGAACGACCGCCCCGCACGCTCACCACGCGGGGTTCGATGCGGTCGGTGCGGCTGTCGAAGACGAACAGCACCCCGCGGTCGGCCCCCACGGCGTTCAGCGTCAGCTCCAGAATCCGTTTCAGGAGCTGATCGATCGACTCCAAGGGACGGACGACCTCTTCGGAAATGCGATACAGGACTTCGAGATTCTCGTCCGGCTTTCCGTAGCGGGCGGCGCCGACGGCCGCCTGCCGGGTCAGCGGCTGAGCCGCCGCGGAATCCAGGGCGCTGATGATCTGCGACGCCGGCTCCGCTTCCGCGAGCAGATCGACGTTCCCGCCGGAGAAGTCCGCCCGCACCGAAGCGCCGTCGGTGAACAGCAGAATGGTCCGCCCCACCTGCACCTGGTCGCCCGTCTGAAGCACCTGACGGACCACCGACTGTCCATTCACGAACGTGCCGTTGGAACTGCCGTCATCGGTGATCCACCACCGCTCCCCCTCCCAGCTCAGCACCGCGTGGCGGCGGGAGACCTCCGTGTCGAGGATGCGAACCTCGTTCTGCACGCCGCGGCCAATATGCACGGGGGACCGGGAGACCTCGAAGCGTCGCCCCTGGTCGACCCCCTGCACAACGAGCAACCGTGCCTCCGGCGTCACTACTGATTCCTCGCAGGAGAACCGCGGGCGTCCTCCACGACGGACGGACGTTCCGCCGCAGCCGACGACCACCTCGATGATAGCATCCTCCCGCCACAGAGCGAACAACGGGGACGAACCCCTGCGGCCGTGCCCACAACGCGCGTCCTCGCCCGTCGCGAACGGCCCGTCACTGTCAGCCCCGCCCCCCGGTCACTGCGGTCGATGCCCCTCGCGCCGCAGTTCGCCCCCGCTCACCGAAAGGCGATCAGGTACACCGCCAGGATTCCCAACCAGACGATTCCCAACACGTGCCAGAACCAGGCACACACCGTCACCCCCCAGTGGTACTCGTGGTCATACCGGCCGACGGAGGCCTGCGCCGCAACATAGGAGAGGAACAGCGTCGCGACCAGAAAGTGCAACCCATGCAGCGTGGCCAGCATCACCACAAACGGGACGACTCCCGTCGTCGCCAGGTCGGCGGATCGCTGAGCCGGCAGGATCGTCCACAACGCATAGGTCTGAACGCCCATGAAGAGTCCGGCCGCCACCAGCGCGGCTGTCAGGCGGCGTCGAAACAGTGGCTGCTGCTCGCGACGGATCGCCTGCCGCGCCTGCTCCAGCAGCCCGCTCCCGACCCCCAACAGCAGAGTGGTCGCCACAAATGCGGGGGGGAAGCGGAGGTCCAGGCTCGAGGAGCGGCCGATCAGCCCCGCCAGTCCTGCCGCCACCAGGCTGGCCCCGGCCAGGACGCTCACGGCGATCACGAAGAACCGCCGCGCCGCCCGGATGCGCCCCGACCCTCCCGCAACGCCGGGCCTCCAGTAGTCGCCCGTGAACGTGGACGGTACATTCGTCATGGGGAGCCAGCCTGAGCAACGAACTCCACAGTCCTTTGGCGGGCGACGTCCCGCAGGGCGCCGCCGCGAGCAGGCCCCGTGGTCGTCGAGTTCGCAGTCTCCATTCTAGACGCCTCCGCAGGCTCCGGCGAAGGGATTCCCCCTGGGGACAGTGCATGTTTCGGGTCAGCCAGGAGATTGATTTCTGCTACGGTCATCGGCTGCTCGATTACCAGGGGAAGTGCCGTTCGCTGCATGGGCACAACGGCCGCGTCGTGGTCGTCCTGGAAGCCGAGACCCTGGACCCCCGCGGGATGCTGGTCGATTTTTCCGACATCAAGGGGCTGCTCGCGGAATGGATCGAGCACCATCTCGACCATCGCATGTTGCTCCGGGCCGACGACCCCGCCCTCCCCCTCCTGAAGGCACTGGGAGAGCCGGTGTTCGTGATGGACTGCAATCCCACCGCGGAGAACATTGCCCGCCTGATCCACCAGCAGGCCCGGGCCTGCGGACTCCCTGTGGTGGAAGTGACGGTGTGGGAAACGCGCCGGTCCTGCGCCACTTATCGGGGACCCTGACGGGATTCTCCCCATGCTCCCCCGGCAGAGGCGCCGATGGTCCGGGACGTCCGGCCGGCCCCCACTCCCTCGGGGGGGGTGTCATGGGCTATGCGCTACTCGCCGTGGCAGAGCTTGATAGAATGAGTCCAGGGGCGTTCCGCCCCCGATTCCGCGATGCGCGGCCGCCGGTCGTTCGATCCGGCGGTTCAGTGACCTGTCCTCTCTCGTCGCCGAAGACCCGGGACGCCGACGTACCGGGCCCACGGCGGTCCGTCCGCGAGGAATTGAACCGGCGGCTCCCGTCTGCGACATTGGCGGCGATTTCCGCGCTTCCCCTCCTGTTCAGGTGACTTGGCATGGCTCGCGACTGGCTGGAGCGGTTCGTCAAGGACGGGACCATCAGCAAGGATCAGTTGGAAGAGGCCCACGAGATGGCTTCGAGCCTGGGCCTGTCGCCGGAAGAGGCTCTGGTCAAGCTCGGCTATGTGGATGAAGCCCGCCTCGGTGAGGCCAAGGCTCAGGCATTCGGGTTCAAATTCATCGACTTGGAGCATCTGGAGATTCCGACGTCGGTGATCGAACTCGTCTCCGAGTCGGTGGCCCGGGAGAACATCGTCATCCCCGTCTCGATGGACGGCGACAAACTCCTCGTCGCCTCCGCCAACCCGATGAACCTCGAAGTGCTGGACAAGCTGCGGTTCATCCTCAACCGCGACATCGAGATGGCCATGTCCCCCAAGGAGGCGATCCTGGCCTCGATCAACCGTCACTACGGCCAGAGCGAGACGGAATCGGTCGACTCGATGCTCATGGAGTTCACCGAGACCGCCATCGACTTCACCGAGACCGAACTCACGGAGGCGGAGACGGCCCAGGCCGACGAAACCGGTTCCCCCATCGTCAAGCTCTGCAACCTGATCATCACCGAAGCGGTCAACATGCGGGCCAGCGACATCCACATCGAGCCCTTCGAGGACCGCGTGCGCATCCGCTACCGGATCGACGGCGTGCTGATCGAACGGGACAGCCCCCCCAAGCGGCTGTTGGCCGCCATGATCTCCCGCTTCAAGGTGATGGGGAAAATCGACATCGCCGAGAAGCGGCGGCCCCAGGACGGCCGGATCAAAACCCGCGTCGGCGGCAGGGATTACGACCTCCGCGTCAGCATCCTCCCCACCAACCACGGGCAGGCGATGGTGATGCGGATTCTCGACCGCGACAACATCAAAATCGGCATCCGCAACCTCGGCTTCAGCGAGGAGAACTATCGCCGGTTTCAGCAGATCATCCGCCGACCCAATGGCATCTTTCTCGTCACCGGGCCGACCGGGAGTGGCAAAACGACGACACTCTACTCCGCCTTGGGCGAATTGAACCGCCCGGACCGGAAGATCATCACGGCTGAGGATCCCGTCGAGTATTACCTCCCCGGCATCAACCAGGTCGAGGTCAAGCACCAGATTGGACTCGACTTTGCGCGGATCATTCGGGCGATGCTGCGGCAGGCCCCGAACGTCATCCTGGTGGGAGAAATCCGGGATACCGAGACAGCGGAGATGGCAATTCAGGCTTCTTTGACCGGACACTTGGTATTCAGTACACTACATACGAACGATGCGCCCGGTTCCATTACACGTCTCATCGACATGGGGGTCCAGCCCTTCCTGGTCGCCTCCAGCGTCATGGCGGCCATGGCCCAGCGACTTGTGCGGGTCGTCTGCCAGAAATGCGGTACCCCGTACCAGCCCGATGCCGCTGAACTGGCCATGTTCGAACTCACGGAAGAGCAGCTCGAACGAGCCAACTTCCGTCGCGGAAAAGGCTGCAAACACTGCCAGCACACCGGATATCGAGGCCGGAAGGCAGTCTTTGAACTGATGATGATGAACTCCACCATCCGCGAAATGACCTTCCGCAGCGAACCGACCGAGAATATTCGCCGGCAGGCACGTCTGTTCGGTATGAAGACGCTGGTGGAAGATGCCATCGAGAAAGCACTTATGGGAATCACCACCCTGACGGAAGCCTACAAGCTCGATACCGGCATCCACTAGACCGGACGTGGTGCTCACTTCCCGATGACTGTCGCGTCTCTCTCTCCATCGGCCGCTTTCATTGCCTCCCTCAAGACTCCCTGCGCAGTCTGCTTGATGACACAACCAGCCTCTGCGGAGCCCCGGACTCCCACCACTCCGACGATCCCTCCGGGGGGGCGACCCGGGGTGAGCCACCGGGGACCCCGGTGGCGATCTTGGACCCCGCCTCGGGGACTGATCGGGCAGGGGCCGTTCCGCATTCCTCGCCGCGGAACCCCGCGTGGCCGTTCCCCCGCCCCTCGTCCGAACGGTGGTCCTTTCTTGGCGATGGCGCCATGGAACTCCATAATCCTCCGTCGCCTTCATTCCCCGTTCTCACGCCAGCCCCCGCGTGTTCGGATCATGGGGGTTCAGCCGTCCCTTCGGCCAGCCATTCTCTCGTGATCCATTCTCTCGTGATTCTCTCGTGCCGGGTCTTTGACTCCCCCCTGGACCGGGGAATCCTGGGGGGATGTCTTGGACCCCCTCCGGTTCCCTCTCCATTCGTCTGAAGGTGAGGCATGGCCACCGTTCAAATCGACAAGCTGCTCGAGACGGTCGTCCGGGAAAAAGTGAGCGACCTGCACATCACCACCGGTCAGCCGCCGGTGGTCCGAGCTGGCGGGCGCCTGATCCGTCTGGAAACCAAGTCCCTGGAGCCGGAAGACACCGTCTCGCTCATGAAGAGCATCACTCCCGAGCGCAATCAGCAGGAGTTGCAGGAGCGGGGGGGGACTGACTTCGGCTTCGCCTTCGGCGACAAGGCGCGCTTCCGGGTGGCGGTGTTCAAGCAGCGTGGCCACATCGGGATGGTGTTGCGGCGGATTCCCAACGAGTTCCTCACCTTCGAGCAGCTCGGCCTCCCTCCGGTGATTGCGGAACTCATCAGCCGGCCCCGGGGGCTGTTCCTCGTCACCGGCCCCACCGGCAGCGGCAAGACGACGTCGCTGGCCAGCATGATCAACTACATCAACGACACGCACGACCACCACATCATCACGCTGGAAGACCCGATCGAGTACTACCACCAGCACAAGAAATCGACCATCAACCAGCGGGAGATCGGCGTCGACGTCCCCAATTTCCCCGAAGCCCTCCGCCGCGCCCTGCGGATGGACCCCGACGTGATCCTGGTGGGTGAAATGCGCGACCTGGAGACGATCTCGGCCGCGATCACCGCCGCCGAAACCGGCCACGTCGTCTTCGGCACCCTGCACACCACCGGCGCGCAGGGGACCGTGGACCGCATCATCGACGTCTTCCCGACCAATCAGCAGGAACAGATCCGCACGCAACTCTCCGTGGCGATCATCGGCGTGCTCAGCCAAGCGCTGCTGCCGCGGCAGCCCAAGGGGCTCGTCGCCGCCTACGAGATGCTCGTGGTCACCCCAGCCATCGCCAACCTCATCCGCGAGGCCAAAACCTATCGCATCAACTCCGCCATCCAGACGGGGCGCAAGTTCGGCATGCAGCTCCTCGACGACGCCCTGTTCGACCTGTGGCGGAAACAGATCTGCCTCGAAAAGGACGTCCTGATGAAAGCCAACAACCGCGGCGAACTGATGCAGCGGATCAGCAACGCCAAGCGCGGCCTGTTCGAGGAAGATGAAGGGGAAGACGACGAGGACTTCGATCACGGTTAAACCGCCCCGCCGCAGCACCTCACACGCCGCCCACAGCTTCTCCGTTCTTGATTCCGGACTCTTGCCTCCCCACTCCCCATGGCTCAACGCAGGCTCGGACAAATCCTGGTCGACCTCGGCTACCTCAACGAGGACCAGCTCTGGGACGTGCTCGAAGAACAGAAGCAGTCTCCCGGAGAGGTCATCGGCCAGGTCGCCATCCGCATGGGGCTGGTCACGGAAGCCCAGGTGACCGAGGCTCTGGCGGAGCAATGGGGGATGCCGGTCGTCAACCTGGAGGAGACCACCATCCCCCCCAAAGTGCTGGAACTCGTCCCCGAGACGATGGCCAGCATCTACAAGATCATGCCCATCTCGCTGAAGGACAACATCCTCACGGTGGCGATGGCGGACCCGCAGAACATGGCCGCCCTGGACGACCTGCGGAACTTTCTGGGCTACGACGTCCGCGGGGCCGTCTCCACCCCCAAGGCGGTCGAGGCGGCCATCCAGCGGCACTATGCCACCCGCCAGGACAGCATCGAGGACATCATCAGCGAGCTGGAGAACCTCGACGCCGACGAGGTCGAGATCAACCTCGGCAAGGGACCGACCGGACCCATCGACCTGGGGGTCGATTCGGTCGAAACCCAGCCCATCCGCAAGCTGCTCAACATGGTCCTGCTGCTGGCCATCAAGGACCAGGCCAGCGACATCCATTTCGAGCCGTTCGAGGACGAGTTCAAAATCCGCGTCAAGGCGGATGGCGTGTTGTACGAGATGGTCCCCCCGCCGCGACATCTGGCCAACGCCATCATCACCCGCATCAAGGTGATGGCCAACCTCGACATCGCCGAGCGCCGCCTCCCGCAGGACGGCCGCATCGAACTCAACGTCGGCGGCAACTCCGTCGACCTCCGCGTCTCGGTCCTCCCCACCATGTGCGGCGAGTCCGTCGTCATGCGGGTCCTCGACCGCACCGTGGTCCAGCTCGACCTCAACAAGATCGGCATGGACCCGCAGACCCTGGACCGGTTCCGCAAGATCATCAACCGCCCCAACGGGATCGTCCTCGTCACCGGGCCGACCGGCAGCGGCAAAACCACCACGCTCTACTCCGCCCTCAACGAACTCAACGACATCGAAACCAAGATCATCACCACCGAGGACCCCATCGAATACGACATGGAGGGGATCATCCAGGTCCCCGTCAATCCCGACATCGACGTCACCTTTGCCAACGTGCTGCGGGCGATCCTGCGGCACGACCCAGACGTGATCCTGGTGGGGGAAATCCGCGACTACGAAACCGCCGTCATCGCCATCCAAAGCGCCCTCACCGGCCACATCGTCTTCAGCACGCTGCACACCAACGACGCCCCCACCGCCATCACCCGCCTGCGGGACATGGGCATCCCCCCCTTCCTGATTACGGCCACCGTGCAGGCCGTCCAGGCGCAGCGGCTGGTGCGCAAAATCTGCGTCGAGTGTCGTACGCAGTTCGACCCCAGCGACGACCTGCTGATGGAACTGCAAATCCCCGTCGATATCGCCCGGCAATACAAGTTCTATTACGGCAAGGGCTGCCCGCGATGCAATAACTCCGGCTACAAGGGCCGCACCGGCATTTATGAAGTCATGGAAATGACCGACGACCTGCGGGACATGATCTCCTCCGACGCCTCCGTCGACGACATGCGGAACCTCGCCCGCAGCCAGGGGATGACCACCCTCCGCGAAGCGGGGCTGCGGCTCATCTTCGACGGCCATACCACCATCGACGAAGTCGTCCGGGAGACTGTCCTCGAAGATGTGGGCTGAAATGAGGTTTCAGTGGTCCGTCCTCCGTGACCGACGAGGTGCGCTCCACTGCCACAGAACTGCTGAGAACCGATCACCGCCTCCGGATCACTCCAGAGTGGAGTCGTGCCATGCCGACTTTCCAGTACGAAGCGATGGACAACACCGGCCTTGAGGTCAAGGATGTGATCGAGGCCGCGTCCGAGGAGGAAGCCCAGACCCTCATCCGCGAGAAGGGCTTCTACGTCACCAAGATCACCGAAAAGAAGGGAAAGGGAAAGAAAACCAAGGAGGGGACGCAGGTCCAGGCCAAGGGCGGGCCGCGCAAAAAAACCACCTTCACCATCGGCGGCGTCCGCCAGAAGCAGCTTTGCACCTTCACCCGCCAGCTCTCCACGCTTCAGGACGCCGGCCTCCCCATTCTCCGTTCGCTGCGGATCCTCGAAGGCCAGGCCAAACCCGGCGCCCTCAAGAACGCCCTCATCGGCGTGATTGAGGACGTCGAATCCGGCAACACCCTCTCCGAGGCGATGGCCAAGCAGCCCAAGGCCTTCGACAACCTCTACGTCAACATGGTCAAGGCGGGCGAGGCCGGCGGCGCCCTCGAGGTCATCCTTCAGCGACTCGCCGAATTCAAGGAAAAAGCCCAGGCCCTCAAGCGCAAAGTCCAGGGCGCCATGATCTATCCCTGCGCGGTCATCACCGTCGCGGTGGGAATCGTGGGCTTTATCATGTATTACATCATTCCCAAGTTCAAGGAGATCTTCAACGACTTCGGCGTGGAACTCCCCGAGATCACGCAGTTGCTGATCAACCTCAGCGACATGGTGGTCCAGTGGTGGTTCATGGCCCCCATCATCCCCATTTCGCTGTTTCTGCTGTTCAAGATCATCCGCAAGAACAAGACCGGGGCCTATATCCTCGATCGGGTGGCACTCAAAATCCCCATCATCGGTCAGATCATCACCAAATCGACGGTCGCCCGCACCTGCCGCACCCTGGGGACGCTCATCTCCTCCGGCGTCCCCATTCTGGAGGCCCTCTCCATTGCCCGGGACACCGCCGGCAACGAGGTCTTCCGCCGCGCCTTCGATCACATCCACGCTTCCATCCGCGAAGGGGAATCGATGGCCGTCCCCCTCAAGGAGACCCGCATCTGCGACGACCTGGTCGTCAACATGGTCGACGTCGGCGAGGAGACCGGCGCCCTCGACAACATGCTCTACAAGGTCGCCGACGTGTATGACGAAGAAGTCGCCGTCCTCGTCGAGGGACTGATCAGCATGTTGGAACCGATCATGGTCGTCGTCCTGGGACTGATCGTCGGGTTCATTGTCATCGCCCTGTTCCTCCCCCTGGTCAAACTCCTCAACGAGCTGTCGTAGAGCCACTGGACGTGGGGGTCTGGAGAGAAGCGTCGAACAACGCCGGAGACCCCCTCCCCTCGATGCCGTCGCCGGGCGGTTTCGTCCCGAGCAGTCGTTTCGCCGTGATCTGCAGGGAACGTGCCACCGGCACACAATTCGCATTACCCGTTTTGCCGTCAGTCGTTAGGTCACGCAGCCCCGTCAATCCGCCGCAAGTTCGCTGCGATCCGCAGCAACTTCGACGCAACCCGGTTCATTGCCCCGACGAGCGAGGAACATCCGTCATGACCCTTCGACGCCTCCCGCAACGCCGCCGCGCGGTCGCCGTCTGCTCCCGCTCTCCACGCTCCCCGCTTCTCCGCCGCGGCTTCACGCTGATCGAACTGCTCATCGTGCTGGCGATTCTGGGGATGCTGGCCGGGCTGCTGCTGACGGCCGTCATTCCGGCCATGGGGAGCGGCCGCGTGGCCACCGTCGTCGCCGAGATCAGTTCCCTCGAAAAGGCCATCCAGGACTTCAAGCTCCGCTACGGGGTCGAGCCGCCAAGCTTTTTCGTCCTCTATGAGGACGGTCCCAACTGGGGCACGTCGAATGCAGCCAAGCGCAGTCGGGCGTTCCTCACCCGCATCTGGCCCGATTACGACTTCGCCCAGCGGGACATCAACGGCAACGGCAACAACATGGATGTCATCGTGTTGCAGAGCACGGAGGCGCTGCTGTTCTTCCTCGCCGGCAACGGGATTCTGAATACAACGAACCCGCAGCCGCTCGGATTCTCCGCCAATCCCACCAACCCGTTCGCGGCGGGGGGACAGCGCGTCGGCCCGTTCCATGAGTTTGATCTGGCACGCTTGTCCGACATTGACGCAGACGGCAACCCGGAATACCTCGATCCGCTTCCCGGTCAGACGCTCCCGTATCTGTATTTCAGCAGCTATGAGGGAGCGGGTTATCGCCCGCTCGGCCTCAACGGGATGGCCGGCGACCCTGACGATGAGATTCTCACCAGCTCCGGCTCGCTGCTGATCCAATCGATCTACATGACGCAGGATGATAACTGGAATGCGCCGATGGCCCCGCGGCCGTCCGCCCAGGCAGCCAATTACATCAAGCCGAAATCGTTCCAGATCATCTCACCCGGCCCGGACTTCCAATTCGGGGCGGGAGGCCAGTTCGTCGCCGGGCGAGGTCTGGCCGTCAAAAACGGGGTCAACGACCCGTATCGAGACATTTCCGCCCGGCGAACCGAGTTCGACAACATTACCAACTTCTCGGGGGGGATGTTGGGAGAATTGACCTATACGCCTTAACAGGTCCCTCCGGCCGCTCTCCAAGAGCGGGAGCAGGTCCCGAGTGGACGAATACAGAGCAGCCAGATTCGTGATCGCATCTGTGTCAGACCGATCCCTTCTCTTCTTCCGTCGGGGGGCGTGACCATGTTCCGCCCGGCTGATGATCGCCGTCCGCGTCCGCCGCTCCGTCGCGGCTTTACGCTCATCGAGCTGCTGGTCGTGATCGCCATCATGGTCACGCTGGCAAGCATGGCGCTGGTGGTGTATGCCCGCACGGGGGAATCGGCCCGCATCGCCGGGACCAAGACCCTCCTCACCCTCCTGCACTCCGCCGTCACCGAGCGGGTCGAGGCCCTCCGCCGCTTCAACATTCCCACCCTCTCCCGCACCGCCCAGGACGACGTCAACGACGCCAACAAGATCTACACCTACAAGCTCCTCTACCGCGGGGCCTTCCCGCAGCGGCTGCAGGATCTCTACGGCCGCGACGGCTTGTTTACGCCCGCCGACAACGCGCCGCTCTTCTCGATCTTGCAAAAGAAGAACCTCACCCCCCCTCTGAACTCCGCCAATCAGTCCTCTTGGGAACAGAATCTGTCCAGCGCGGAGTTGCTGTATCTGACGTTGACCGAAGGGACCAGCTTCGGCCTCCCCCCTCTCGATCTCGACCTCATCGACGGAAAATACATCGGCGATACCGACGGCGACGGTCTGTTGGAATTCATCGACGGCTGGGGGAATCCGATCCGCTTCTACAACGCCCCCACCGGCCTGCTGCGGCCGGACGGCAACGCCTACGACGGCATGATGGGCAACGCCATGCCGATCACGCGTCAGGACTACAACAATGCCCGCCTCCTGATCCGCACGCTGCCGGAGTTCATTCCCACCAACTCCATGATGAATCCCGATCAGGTCGACTGGAACGACTACACCTCCCCCCTCAACATCGACCCGGATGATCCCATCGGCGAGTTCGACGCCTTCTTTCTGCGCAAGAACGGCTCTCTAAATGAAGAGAACGCCATGGAGGCGCAGTTTCACGCCGTCAATACCTACCACACGCCGCTAATCGTCTCCGCCGGGCCGGACGGCCTGCTCGGGATGTACGAGCCGAACGATACGTCGGCCCCAAACAACCGCCGGCGCCTCGGGGTCATCTCGAATCTGTCCGAAGTGTACGACAACCTCACCAATCTGCAGCGGGGAGGGTTCTGATGCACCGCCCGCTCTCTCAGCCCCGCCAGACCAGCCCACTCCCGCGTTCCGCCGCACGGCGGCGGACCCTGGACCCGCCCTGCGTCCGGGAGGGATTCACTCTCGTCGAGCTCCTCGTCGCCATCGCCATCTTTGTCATTTTGGCGACGATCGCCATCAGCGCCTTCCAGGAGAGCGATCAGGACCGGGCCGCGGCCGGGGCGCAGCAGCTCCGCTCGATGCTGGAGGGGGCCCGGTCGCGGGCGATCCACGACCGCCTCCCGCGGGGCCTGCGGCTGCTGCTCGACCCCAACAATCCCGGGATGGTCACATCGCTGGTCTATATCGGCGCTCCGCGGCAGTATCGGCGGACCTTGACGCTGCCAGAGTTGCTGGGCGCCGACGGTCACCCCGGCACCAACGGCGACGACGATTCCGACGGCGTGACCACGGATATGAACCTAGACGGGATTCCCGACACCGAGGACTTCGAGTACGGCTGGCAAGGCTCGGACGACGCCATTCAGGCGACCGCGGCCACCAGCCCCGGACCGTTTACCCCCGTCTGGACGATCACCGAATACGTCCGCTGGCCGAATCTGTACGACCGCGGGCTGCTGCGGCCGACGTCGGAGTTCCGGGGCGCGCGGATCAAGATTCCCGCCGACAACGGGAACTGGTTCCCGATCACCCAGGTGACCCGGACCACGTCTCCGCAGGCCGTGACGATCACGATCGCCGGTCAGTATGGCCCCCGTGTCCAGCGCCGCCTCAACCACAACAATCCCGCCTTTGAACCGGAATACTATGCCGCCATTGGCACGGGGAATCCCGAGCCGGCGACGAACGGGATCGAATACATCCTGGAGTTGGCGCCGCCGATCCTTCCCGGCTCCAGTCCCAAACCCCTGGCCAACGGCATCGCCATCGACCTGGACGGCTCCAAGCTGCCGACGGCCTGGGGGACCGGGGGGAACTATCTCCCGCGGATGGACATCCTGTTCAGCCCGCGGGGAGATGTGATTGGGGATGCCGGAGCCGCGGGGATTTTGCATTTCATCCTCGCCGACGTGGAAGACATCGCCAACGGAACCCGCTACACCGCGCCGGATCAACGTGCGCCGGCGTTGCGCGTGGAAAAGAAGGACCGGCTGGTGACGTTATTTACACGGACCGGGCTGGTGTTGACCTCGCCGGTCAACCACTTCGACGCCACGGCCAGCCCCTACGAATATGCCCTGCTGGGGAAGGACGCGCCATGAAGCTCCTGCGTGCTTCGCATCCGTCGCCCCGCGCGTTCCGGCCGGGGGCCACGCTCACCGAAGTCCTCATGTCGCTGATGATCATGGGGCTGGGGATCACCTCCGTCTTCACCCTCTTCCCCATGACCGTCGTCCGCTCGGTCAAGGCGACGAACCTTACTCATGCCACGCTCCTGGCGGAGTCGGTCCGCGAAGGCTACCGGGCGCTGCAGTCAGTTCTGTCGCTGCCGCCGGCCAAAACGCCCGCCAACCGGCCCCCCAGTTCCACCTATATCCATCCCAAGGATCCCCTCTTGTCGATGACGCCGGCCGTGGGGGACCCCCTGATCCCCGACCCATTCATCGGGACGTTCGTGGTCGATCCTTATGGCGGACTGAGCGCCGCCAGTTATGGCGGCTCTCCCGGCCGGTTCGGGGAAGTGCCGCCCGGCAGCAACCCCAGCCCGCACGACTGGGGGGTCCTGCGCGTCGCCAACGGTTACGGGATCAGCAACGTCACCTCGCCCGACTCGTGGATCACCATTCACGAGGATCTCCCCGCCAACGTCACGAACAACGCCTCCAGCCGCACGGAGCTGACCTTCTCCGGACCGGTCAATTTCAACGGCAGCGTCATCCCCTCGGCCGGCCTCCCTCCGAGCAGCGTCACGCTCCCCTCGCGCGTCCTCGTCCTGGCCAGCGATAATCGACAGTCCGTGGCGACCACGGTTCGCTCGGTGACGGGTGCCGCGGGCCAGACTTTGGAACTGGCCGCGCAGCTCCCCACGAGCCTGTTCGATCCCTCCGCCTCTCCACCGGTGGATAACGTCGGTCTGGTGCGGGTGCAGAACTTCGAGCGCCGCTACACCTATCTCCTCACGCTGCATCGCGATCCGATGGGCAAGACCACCGGCCAGATCGTGGTCTTCTTCCGCCGCAATTTCGACGACACGGAACTTCTGTACGACGTCAAGGCCAATTCGATCGTCAAACAGACGCACCAGTTGACGGTGACGGGCGTCCCCCGCCGACCGAATCCCGGCGAATTCGTCTTCGGCACCTGGATCACCACTAATCCCCGCACCAACGAGGTCTATCACCACGGCCGCTGGCATCGGCTGGTGGCGGTGGTGGAGACCGGCAATCCCAACGAGTACCAGTTGACGCTGGACCGTCCCTGGCAGGCCCCGGATCAGGGGGCCTTCGCCAACCGCATGATGTTCCCCCGCAGCGTCATCAGTGTGTTTGATTTATAGAGGCGTCGAGAGTGTTAAGAAGTGAGAGGCAGTTTCAACACCCTATCTCCCCTGCGGGAGAGGGGGGACCGCAGGCCGGGTGCAGGGGTGCAGGCCCCGAGCATCGTGAACCCCTCACCCCGACCCTCTCCCCTGGAGCAGGGGAGAGAGAGGTCGAGTGATCAGAGTCGATTGGAAACGCCGTTCCAATGGCAGAGGCCATGGTGATCCACACCAAACATCACCGCGCTCCCCGCATCGCCCGTCGCCGCGGCTTCACGCTGGTGGAGATGCTGGTGGCGACCGCGCTGGTGCTGATGATCCTGGTGATCTTCGCGCAGATTTACCGCAGTGCCACGGCGACGCTGGTTCAGCAGCGCGGCATCGCCCAGAACGACGCCCGCGCGCGGATGATCTCGACGCTGCTCCGCAGCGATCTCTCCCAGATGACGTTCGGCGAGCATCCGCAATCGACCTCCCTCGGACTGCTCACGCTCGACATCCACGACGTCAACACGGTCGGTTTCAGCCCGGTCCATCCGACGCAGGCGGGATACGTCTACATCTCGGAGAACGATCCGGACAACGACGTGGACGACGTGTTGCAGTTCACAATCCAGGTGGCGTCCTCCTCGCGGAACCCCCATGAGCGACCCTATACCGGCCGCGCTTCCCCCATCGGCAGACCCTCCACCGCCTCGACCGGCGCCGGGCGGTTCAATCCGCAACCGATCTCCAACCCCGACCAGAACCAGCCCGAGTTCGACGACGGCGATGACGCCCGCTCTCCCAATCCCACGAATCCCAATATTGACTACAACCTCGCCAGTCAATCGCGTTACGCCGAGGTGGTGTACTTTGTGCGGCAGGGGACGCTGTACCGGCGGGTGCTGCTGCTGCGGGATCCGCTGCGGCAGGCTCCCCCCCCCGGTTACGACGATCAGCCGACCTATTACGAACCGAACCCCCCCGGAGGACTCCCCGCGGGGGACTTCCCGCTGATTCCCGGCGATTACGATGCCGTCGCCGACGCCACGCAGGGGGCCGGCGGAACCCCCTTGACCGATAACACCCCCGGCGTGGGGGATTTCTGGCACGACTTCGACTTCGCCGCCTATCACACTCCGCCGAGCGATCCGAATTCACGGCTCAAGTTTCACGGGGCCCCAGCGCTGGTCAACGACGTTCCCTTCGTCCCTCGCCTCTCGGAACCGAAGTACCGGTTCGGCTTCCAGTTCTTCGATGAGGGGGTCAATCCCGCCCAGAACGGCCAGCCGGTGGAATACGTGGCGGGAGGGACCACCTTCATCGGCCGGATGACGCAGCAGGAGACCTCGCACCCGCAGTTCTCCTGGCCGGGACGCTTCCCCAACAGCCCCTTCGTGCAGACGGACCTGGTCCTGGACAACGGCGTGGTCCGGGACACGTCGTTGGGGGTCACTTATCGCGGCCCCCGCCGCGGCGAGGACATCCTGCTGCCGAACGTGGACGCCTTCGACGTCAAGGTCTGGGACGACCAGGCCGGAGCCTTCCTGGATGTGGGCCATTCGCAACCGACCGGCTATTTCCGCGCCTCCCTGCGTGCCAATCCCGGTTTCGGTCCGCGGGCCAGCGGTCTGAACAACGTCTTCGACACCTGGCACCCGGAGAACATCGCGTACGGCAAGGCCCCCTACCGACCACTCCGGGAGCCGCTCCCCACCGCCCCCCCGGGCCCCAACGGCAACTGGCAGGCCAGTACGTTCTACAACATCGGCCAACGTATCTTCCCGTTCACGGTCGTGGACGTCGGACCGGACGGTCGCGCCGGAGCAGCCGGCGTCGATGACGACATGAACGGCATCATCGACGACCGCTCCGAATTAGGCTGGACTGCCACCGATGATGCAGTGAATTACTATGACGGCATCTATTACGAAGCCACCACGGCGGGGACGACGGATACAACGCCCCCGAGTTTTCGGAAAGCCTACGGCGAGACCGTCACCGACGGCGAAGTGGTCTGGAAGTCCTACGACAACCGCGCGAGCGTCCCGCTCATTCAGATCACGATTCGCTACCGCGATCCGGCTTCGAACCTGTCGCGGCAACTCACCATTCAGCACTCCTTCACAGACGGGCCAGAGTGAGGAGGAGGTCCATGAGGACGTTTCAAAACCCTCTCCCCCGCGGGGGAGAGGGTGGCCGCAGGCCGGGTGAGGGGATGAATTCCCGGAGCATCGCGCGCCCTTCACTCCGGCCCTCTCCCCTGAAGCAGGGGAGAGGGAGCTTGCGCAACTGCTGCCACCATGACAGCCCCATGCTGCCAACCTCACGACGATCCACAACCCCACGACCTGTTACCCCACGGCGGGCGCCCGTAAGGGTCAAGGCGATGCAACGTCACACCTTTCCACACCACACGAAGGCTCAGCGGCGCGGCGGCGCGGTGATCATCCTGTCGCTGGCCCTGCTGATGACGCTCCTGTTCCTGGGGCTGTTCTTCTACAACTTCATCGACGACGAATCCCTCTCGGCGGATATCTATGCCCGCCAGTTCCAGGGGGACAGCGGCATCACCGGCAACGCCCAGATTCTCAATCACGGGCTGGATCAGGTGATCGTCAGCACCAACGACTCCGATCCCGGCCTTGATCACTACGCCCGCTACAGCGCACTCTTCGGGGGACGTTACAGCCTGCTGGCCCACATCCTGGGGACCGTGGGGGAGCACGACTGGAACCACAACGGCGCGCTGGACCCCGCCGAGGATCTGAACGGCAACGGCCTGTTCGACCCCTGGATGCCGCGAAACTTCGAGCCTTATTCCGGCAGCGGCATCCGCGTCTGGTTCGATACTACGACCAGCCAGTTCGTGTGCGACACCAACGGCGACGGCACGTCCGATCTCCTGCTCTCCATCCTCGCGCTCAATGGGAGCGAGCTGGCGGGGGGGACGCTCACCCCCTACGAGCCGAATGCCGGTTATACCTACCCCGACCTCAATGCGCTGTTTCTGCATCATGAGTTGACGGAGCTGAACCCCTCCTCTCCAAACGCCGGACTGAAGGCCCTCAAGCCGAGCTTCGATGTCCCCGGGCTGATGTACGCGCCGGCGAACTACACCGGTCCCAATCTGTATTCCCCGCAGCGCGTGCTGCGCCCGCACACCGGACATCAGATCGCGGGACAGCCGCGGTATCTGACCACCTCCACCCCCGCGCAGAGCGGCGACACGACCCGGACGATTCCCCCCTTCGACGATCCCGCCAACCCCAACGACGGCAACTACCTGTTCAATGGGACGAATAATCCGTCGCAAATGGGGCTGTGGAGCGGCAGCGGGAACAACAACTACGATCTGCACGTCGATGCGGATGGAGATGGAGTGAAGGACGCCTGGCTGATGGACCTGGATTATCCGCTGATCACCTTCTCCGACGGCCGGCAGGCAGTCCCGCTCTTCTTCTTCCGCATCGAGGACCTGGACGCGCTGGTGAATCTCAACTCGGCGGGGGACATCCCGCCGTTGCGGCTGGCGGAGCGCTACGGCGGGGCGACCCGCGCGAACTTGCTCACGATGCTGCTGGGGGCCTCGGGGACAATGACCGGGGGGAACTTCGGCTGGTCTCCCAGCGAGATCAATCCCGCCGTGGCGCTCTCCTGCGATCCCAGCAATCCGAGCTACATCGACAGCCGCAATCAGGCGCTGGCCTTGGACCAATATCAGCGATACTTCAACGAGCAGGCGGGGGTCGGTTCGGCCTCGATGGATCGGCTGACGCTGGCGAATACGGAGCTGCTGTGGCTGATGACGGGGCGGCATCAGTACGACTCGGCCGGGAACGTCTTGCCAGAATCGGCATATGATCTGGCGGGGCGCTACGGCGAGACGACGCTGCTGAACAGCAATGCGCCGCTGTTGCCGGCTCCGGGGTCGACCAGCGTGGACGACGATCAGGACTCGAACCAGGGGCGGCAGCCGGGGGGCGGGGCCCGCTACCAGGAGCGGTTCCACGCCAAGTCGGGGGCGCCCACCACGCCTCCCCCCGGCGTCGCGGTCCCCCCCGCGGTTCATCCACGCGACACGACCGGTTTTGGTCAATGGCTGCAGGACGTTGCCAACGTCGGCCGGCAACAGTTGCGCGAGTCGGCGTTCAACATCGGCTACGCCAACAATCCCAGCCGCTGGCCCAAGTACAACACGCAGTTCTGGCAGCATCAGGGGGGGGCGGCGGGCGGGGTCTCCCCCTACTTTACCGCGGCGGGGGGAAACACCCTGCAACTGACCGCCAGTCTGGACGCCCTGACCGACGAGCCGGATGAGGTGGTGCTGGACGATTCGGACGCGAGTTTCCCGAATCCCGACGATCAGCCGTTTGGGGCCTCGGAGATCACGGCGCTGCACGCCAGCGACTCGGACTGGGCGGGCTGGGCGCGGACGTCTCGGCTGCGAAAGCTCGCCCCGGTGAACTTCGAGATCAACTATCTGGCGTCGGAGATCCGCAAGCGGTTCACGGTGCTGAGCTGGGACCGCCCGGAGTTCGGCTTCGCCAAGGACAATCGCCGCAGTTGGGAATTCAACGATGCGTGGACCGACCCGGTGTCGGGCCAGACGGTGAACCTGTTCCCGCCGCAGTTCGGAAGCGTGACGCCGTCGCGTCATGCTCAGGGGACGTTGAGCCCCAACGACCCGCTCCGTCCGGAGGTGCGGCGGCTGCTGACGATCGAGTTCAGCAACCCGCAGGAGAACGGCTTCCCGCAGCATCCGCTGCTGCTGAACGGCATCCTCTCGGATGACTCCCTGAATGGCGCGGGGGGGGCGCCGTGCTTCGACAAGAACGGCAATCCCCGGTTCCGCCCGCTGGTCCCCCACCCGGTGTTCGACGCCACCAGCGGCGACACCGCGGTCACGCCGCCGGCGATGATCCACGACCACACCGCTGCCGTGCCGTTCCCCTTTGCCGCGATCAGCAGCAGCAAGGGAGCGCAAGAGTGGTGGGCGCGGCATGACCGGCAGCGGCTGGCGCGAGACATCTACACGCTGCTGTGGGTGCTGGGCGCCCGGCAGAACTCCGTGGCGTCGAATCCCTACACCACGGCCAACGGCTACCCCGATCTCGACGGCGACGGCCTGGCGGACGTCATCAAGGAGATGGCCCAGTTCGCGGTCAACGTCGTGGACGCGATGGACCACGACAACGTCATCACACGGTTCGAGTACGACCCCGACCTCTCCAACGGCTGGAGCTGGACGGCGGGGACCGATCCGGTCGTCCACGGCGTGGAGGCACAGGGGCTGACCTTCAGCGAGGCGCTGTGGATCAACTCCAAGCAGGTGACGGATGCCATGGGGAATCCGGCAGACCATCCGGCCACGCTGTACGACGACGCCACAGGGGACCGGCACTTCCTGTTCATCGAGCTCCGCAACGCGCTCCCCTTCACACTCCCCGTCGCCCGGGACACCTACCGCATCCGCCGGCTGGAAAGCGGGGCGGAAGTGGCCAAGCTCACCTTTGACGGCGCGCTGGCCTCAGCCGGGACGATCGCCCCGGGTGCGAACTACCTCATCGGTACCCACAGCGGGAGCTTTCAGGTGGTGGGGGGGCCGAACAACGGGAAGGATCAGGCGGCGATCTTCTGGCTCGACCATCAGGTCGACGGCACAGGGACCCCCACCAACTATGACTATTACCAGCAGGCCCCCTACCTCACGGCCGCGGTGCGTCCGCAAGGGCCGGACCTCCCCACCGCACGGCAGGTTTACCCGGCTCCGTTGTGCGACCTGGACCTGTGTCACGACCGGGACCGGGTCAACACGCCGCGGTTCGTCGAGGCGTCCAGCGGCGTGGGATACTTCCTGGCCTCGCTGGCGGGGAGTTCGGTGGGACAGTTTGAACTGGTGCTGGAGCGGCGGCAGAACATGCAGGGGGACGGACTGATCGCCGATGCCGCCAACGACTGGGTGGAGGTCGACCGCATCCGGGTGAACGAGAAACAGTTCCAGCTCAGCAAGAATGACAGTCACACCGTCACCCGCTCCCAGCTCAGCAACCTGACAAGCCAGGAGCGCCGCGAGCCGTTCTTCGTGCACTCCACGGCGGACCGCTCCGTGGCGTTCACGGGGGCGAATGCGGTCCTCAAGCATTCGCTGGGGGGACCCAACGTCGATGATGCAGGGACGGAGCCGTACGCGACGACGGGTCCGATCGACGGGGGGACCATGATCGCCCCACCCGATAACAACCTCAAGCACCAGCGGAATTCGGTGCTGCCGCAGGATTCCTCCGGGGCGTACCAGTTCCAGATTGTGCAGCCGCACTTCGACCGCGGGTTCACATCCCTCTTCGACCTGTTGAGCGTCCCGATCATCGGACCGACGGAGCTGATTTACCGTCGGACCACACCGACGGTGGAAGGGGGGCTGGTGGACATGGGGAGCACGCGGCTGACGGGGATCAACACGGCGGGCATCCGGTTCGTCCATCCGCAGCAGCCGTCCGCCCTCCCCGCACATCTGAGCGGCATCAGCAGCCTGGTGGCACGGCACTACGAGAACCGCTGGTATCGGCTGTTCGGCGCGTTGGCCGTCCCCAGTCACACCAGCGACGAGGTGGCAGACGACATGACGCTGCGGCGGCGGATTCCCGGCCGCGTCAACCTCAATACCCTGAGGCACGAGGAGGTGCTCGGCGCGGTCATCAACGATGCCGCGGAACTCGAGCTCATCAATCCGTCGGCGCGGTCCACGACGGACAAATTCACTCCGGCCCGCAACTGGTACGACGAACTGCGCCGGACGCGGGACGGCGACGACGGGAGCGGCAACATTCTCCCGCCGGGGACTCCCTACGCACGGCCGCTGCGGCCGTTCACCTTCGACCACCCCGCGTTCGACCCCACCCAGACCACCCGCACGCAGGCCAACAACCCCGTGGACGACACGCTGCTCCGCATCGGCATGACTACGGCCAGTCTGGCGCTGGGGAACGTCGGTCTGTTCGAGGCCCGCGCTCCCGGCGACGTGAATAACGACCAGATCGACTACTACACCAAGCAGCGGATTCTGTCGCGGGTCTCCAACCTGACGACGAACCGCAGCCACGTGTTCGTGATCTGGGCCGGCTTCCAACTGCACGAGGCACACGATCTCACCGGCGGGACTGGCAGCAGTCCCCAGGTGCAGATCGGCGGACGGATGCCGGCGAATGAGTTCCCCACCTACCGGGAGTTGCTGGTGGTGGACATGAGCCGGCTGGAAGAGGCGTATGATCCGGCGAACGAGAAGTTCAACTTTGAGGCGTTCATCGTTCACCGGGAGGTGTTGCCCTAACGCAGGACCCGCCGCGCCTCCTGACCCGCCAATGCCATCACCCGCCGATGCCATCGGCGGGCTTTACAGGAGCGTCAGCGGATTGCGGCGGTCGGCCAGGGGAAAAGTCACCGGACCGTGGGCGAGGTGCGCGGCGAACACGGCCGCGATCATCTCCACCGTCCAGGCCGCGTCGCGGACGTTGCACTGCGGCTGTCGTCCAGGCTGCTCAATGCAGTCGATGAGGTCGTTGACGGCGAGGACGTTGCCGGCGTGCAGCCCTCCGTCGGTCAGGGCTTCCGGCCGGCCGACGCCGTTGGTCGAGATGCGGACCCACTGCTTGCCGGAGCGTCCGGGGGACCACAGAGGGTCCAACAGGACGTGCGCCGGGCTGAGGTGTCCGGTGAGAACCTCGACGATCCCTTCGGTCCCGTAGATTTGCAGCCCGAAACGGCTCTCCGCCCCGGCAGCGCCGCGGGTGGAAGCAAATGTTCCGACAATCCCCTGCGGGAAGCGATAGGTCGCAAAGACGTGATCGCCGGCGAGGGGACCGATCCCTTCAGCCCCCTCGTCGACGTCGCCCCGACCAACGGGATGGCCGTCCTGAAACACGGTCGCGGTACAACTCTCCGGGTCGCCGGCAAAGACCCGCATGAGATCGAGGATGTGGCTGCCCAGCACCCACAGGTCCTCTCCCCCGCCGCGACGGGCGTCCTCCTTGCCACGGCCGCGGAGTTCCAGCACGCGGCCAATCAGTCCCGCCCGCACTTCCCGGAGCACCACCCCCAGGAGCGGCGACCAGCGGGTTTGATGGGCGATGGCCAAGACGCCATGCCGCATCTCCGCCGCCCGGACGATGGCGTCCGCTTCCTCGGGGGAGCGGCAGAAGGGCTTTTCCATGTAGACGTGGCAGCCGTGCTCCAGAGCCGCCAGCGTCATCTCGGCATGGCGGTCGATCCAGCGGGGAGCGACGGCGACGATATCGAGCCGCTCGCGGTCGAGCATCTCGCGGTAATCGGCGTAGGCGGCGGGGGCGCCTGTCCGTTCCTGGGCGGCGCGGAGTCCGGCGGGGTCGTCATCGGCCACGGCCACAACCCGGGCGCGAGGGATGTCGCGCCAGACGGTCTCCAGCCCGTGGCCGTAGTTTCCTCGTCCGGTCCGACCGATCACTCCCACGCGATAGGGTTGCGCCATGGTCGCCGCTCCGGTGATTCGCGCGGCCGGGCCGGCGACGCACCCTGCGGGGGGAACCGCGCACCCGCGGCCGCGCGGGGGAACGGTTCAGGCGGCCTCTTCCAGGTCGTCCTCGTCGTAGACGAGACCGTAGATGTTCGCCGCGGCCTCTTCCAGGTACATCCGGATGTTGAGGCTGTCGGTCGACTCCATCAGGTCGTCAAGGGCGGCGACGATGCGGTCCACGTCCTCGCTGGAGATTTCCTCGTACTCATCGTCCCCGTCGATGTCGGGGGTTTCGTCGCTGGGGAACTTCAACGGCTCGCTCATGATTGCCTCCGTGCAGAATAAACGTCCATCTCACACGCCGGACGCACTCCCGGTCCGGCGGCCCTGCCTTCCCGCCGCGAGAGGTCGCGGCGGGGAGGCGTCACGTTTTCTTGCGGCGTCCGGCCGACCGGGCCTGGGACTTTTTGGCAGCGGATCGGGAGGTTCGCCGAGTCTCTTTTTTGAAGATGCGGTCCCACCCCGCCGCGAACTTCTGGGTGGAACCCGTGTGAACGGTGTAGCCGGTCATCGCGATGCCGAGATCACAACCTGCTGTGAGGGGGAACCAGTAACCCGCCTGGGCCCGACGCACCAGGCGCCTGATAGATACCACAACCCGCGGCATCAATGCTAGTGCAGCGCAGGAGCAGCCGGGGCCTTTCGGGCCGGGGGAGAAGACTCCCCTTCCGCCGCGGATTTCCGTGGAAAAACCACGCTCACGCGGGTGAAGGGAGGGGCGCTTTCTTCCGTTTCCAGATGATCCCGTCAACCACGTAATGGTGGAAGTTGAGGACCATCGATACAACCAGCGCCACGGAGACGGCATCCGAGAAGGTGTACGTCTGCGACAGGACTTGCAGCCCCCCGAACAGCAGCGTCGCGATCCCCACGCAGACGCAGAGATATCCCACCACGTGCTCCTTTTGCGAGAGGGTGGAGAGCAGCCGCGCCTGCGGGTCGATCTGGTCCCCGAACCGCTTGTTGTTGTACCACCACACAAACAGGATGTACTGCAGGTTGTGCCAGACGTTGAGTACCAGCCAGCCGGTGGTGATGTTGTCGATGAGCCAGTAGCCGGTCAGGAAGATCAGGTGATGACTGGCCGTGTACAGGAAGTGCGCCAAGGCCAGTTCACCGCGCCAGGCGGCCCGCAGCGAGACGACCGCCCAGGCCGCCACTGCGAACCCGGCCAGCCCCCCCACCAGCCACACCCCCACGTCGCTCATGGGGAGGTATTTCACCTCCATCCCCAAGAACCGCGCCGGCTGCTGCCACGAGCGATGGAGAATGCCGAACAACGGCAGGAGGTACAGCGCCCGCGTCGTCAAATAGTCGTGAATCACCGTGCCGGCGGGGGCCTTGCGGCGGTACATCCGCTCGATCCCGTAGCTCTGCCGCGTGTAGTGGAACCATTGCCAGTAGAGGTACGTCGTGGGGAGCACCCACACGCCCAGCAGGTACACCGCGGCGAGCGTGGCGGCAATGACGATGATCGGCAACTGCACCACCAGGAAGCGATGCTCGCGAAAACTGGCTCGGTCGAAGCACAACCGGGTGAAGGTCGAGACGACGTGGTGATAGCCGAGCAGCCACAGGTCCAGGATCAGCACCACACCGAACAGGTGCGGCTGTCCGAGGGCGACGGCCCCGGCCGTCAGTGCGACCAGCGCGACGACGACGATCAGGTTGAGGTCGAATGCCGCACTCCGCAGCCAGCCCACCTGACCGGCCAGGGGACGAGTGGAAACGGCCGAAACAGACATCGGAACTCCCGATCGAAGACCATTGCGCGCGGAGACGAAGGGGGCGAAGCCGCAGGTTCCCTCCATCCCGGCGCCGGGTACATCCACTATCGACAGCGTAGGTCGTGAGGTTGACGCGGGTTGTGCGGATCGGAGTGAGGCGGAAGGACTCTCGCCCTCCGGGCCGATTGTGCCGCTCGTAAGAGCTGCGCGGCAGGGGTGGCGGAATGTACGGCCGGGGCGGGTGTGGTATAACAGGGGCGTCTCCCGCTCCCTTCTCCCAGCTTGCCGCAAGAGCCTGACGCATGGATTTCCGCACCTGTCCGGCCTGCCAGGCGTCCGTCCTGGAAGATGATGCCGTTGAATGCCCCTTCTGCGGGGCCTCCATGACGACGGGGAAACCGGCGGCGGGGGCGAAGACTCCCCCACGAACCAAGCCGGCGTCCGGTGGCGGCTCTGCCGCGGCCACAAGCTCCCCCCGGCCGAAAGCTGCGGCGAGTGGGCCCAAAAAGCCCCCCGCCGAATCGACCGATCCCTTCGACGTCGACACCTCGGCTGCGCGCAAGGCAATCCCGGTAAAGCCCCGCCCCGCCAAAGGCTACATGATCCGGGTCACCTGCCCGATGTGCGAGCGCCCCGGCTTCATTTCCCCCCAGGAAGTCGGCAAGGAGGTCCGTTGCTGCAATCCCAACTGCCTGGTGCCGGTGTTCGTCGCCACTCCGCCGCCGGAAGTCGAATCCGCACCCCCGCCGGTCGAAACGGGGGGGGGCCGCCTGTGGCTGCTGGGGGGCATCGGTGTGCTCGTCATCGCCGTGGGCGTGGCCGCTGCGTTTCTGATCCGCCGCAAGCCGCCGGAGGGGACCGGACCGATCGATCTGGGTCAGAGTAGACCGGCACCCACCGTCAACGGGGAAACGGTGACGCCCGCAGAGGGGGAGAAACCGCGGCCTGAAGGACCGGCCCCCCTCACTCCCCGGGAGGTCATGGCCCGCGCGCTGGAGGGGATGCGGATGGCCGCCCAGCGCGCGCAAAATCAGCGGGAGCAGGCACTGGCGACGCGACTGCTGGCGGAGGCCCTCGTCAAGTCGGGTGATCTTCCTCAAGCCCGGGAAGAACTTCGTTCTCTGACCGGGACGGTCAGATACCTGGCGATCCCGCCGCTGGCGCTCGAAGCCTGGCAGCAGATCGATGCCGGCCAGGAAGCCGCCGCCCAGAAAACCCTGGAGGCCGCTCTCGAACTGCAATCCACTTTGCCCAAGCAGGGGCGCGAAGCTCTTGACGCCGTCAGCCTGCTGGCTTCCGCGCTGGTCGCCGTGGGGCGCGTGGACGAGGCCCGCACACTGGTGGAACAACATAATGATCCTCTGCTGGGACAGCTCAGCACCGTCTGGCGCGCGGCGGTCGACGGCGGGAATTTCCGCTTCGATGCACTCAGCCGCCGGGCATGTTTCCACGAACTGCCGCACCCGCAATGGGCGAGCGTCACGCAGGTGCTCGCCGGTCATCGACGTTATGAGGCGGCCCAGAACTGGGCCCTGGCCGCGCCAGACGTCGCCGCGCGGCACAGTTGCTGCGCGATCCTGGCCGCCCAGTTGGCTCTCCAATTGCCGGTTGGAGACCTCGACGCCCGTTTGACGGCGCTGGCCGAGGGGCTGGAGCCGGCCGGACAGACGCGACTCTGGTGCGCGGCGGGGCAGGCGCTGCTGGATCGCGGCGAGCGGGAGCGCGCCCTCGCCCTGGCGGACAAGGCCCGGGAGTCGCTTCAGGGCCTGACGCCCCCCGCCGCCATCCCCGTTCCCGAGATGGTCTCCCTGTATGAGTTGGCTGCCGCAGCCGATCGAGGGCTGCCCGACCCCGTTCCCCCTCGCTCCGCTGCGCTGGCCGCCATGGACCTGTTCGAGCTCGACTCGCAACTCGGCACAGAGGAGGCCTTCGCCCAGGTTGGCCGAGCCCTGGAATTCTCCCGCGGCATGGGACCCGGTGTTCCCCAGACCGAGGCCCTCATGCGCGAGCTCGAGGACTCGTTTGCGGCCACGCGGCGACGTTTCGCCGAACTCCTCATGATCGACGACAGTGTCGCCTCTGCCCGGTTCAGCCGCTATCAGACGCAGGTCAAAGCCTGGCATGAGCGGGCGCAGGAGCGACTGGCCTTCGAGACCCGGTTATTGACGCGGGCCGCACTCTCCGGACAAGCTGCCAACGTATGGGCGCTGATGCAAGCAGCGGAACCGGCGGCCCGGCAGTCGTCTCGCAATTCCACCTTGCCCGGCTTGCTGATGGAACTGGCGCGCGTCGACTCCTTGTCCTCCCTCGGACAGGAGGTAGCCCGGGCCTTTCCTCAGGGACCTCCTCCACTCAGCAGCACGGACCGCCTGCTGGTGATGCTCCGGGCTGATCCCTCTCTCAAGGACTGGGAACACCTGCGCGGACAGCTCCAGGGATACTTTGAACGCCGCGAGGTGGATTATTACCGGGTGAACGTGGCTGTACTGGCCGCCGTGCTCGCGCGGGTGGAGTCGGATCCCCCGGCCGCGCTGCGGTTGGCCGTGACGCTGCCGGACCCGCTCCTGAGCGAGGACGCCCTGTGGCTGGCGTCCGCGCGGAGCACGTGGATGGGAAAGGCCCGTACGCTGCTGGAAGGGTTTGTCGCCCGGGAATATGCGAGCACCGCCGCCCTGGCTCTGTACCGAGGCTTGATCGATGGGGCCGCGACGCCGGGCGTCGGCGATCAACAGTGATCACTCCGCGGACGAACAGCCGGGGCCAACCACGCCTCCGTTCCATCATGGGGGTGCGGAACGCACTTTCTTGACGTGGTGGAACGGCCGTCGTAAGCTGCGCCTCCCCGAGCGTCTGCCACCGGGAAGAGCGCCCGTAGCTCAGTTGGTTAGAGTGCATGCTTGACATGCATGAGGTCGCTGGTTCGAGTCCAGCCGGGCGCATTTGCAGCTCAAGTTCAATTCGGCGCTTGCTTCTCCGGGCCAACGTTGGCGCAGCAACCGGCGGGGACCGACTCCCCGGGGATGTCAGTGTTCGTCCTCATGGCACCGCGCGCCCTTCCGTTTCACTCCGTTGCGCTCTGGAGGGGAATACAGCGGGATCGGGGGACCGGATGGCCGCCTGAGCTTGGGTGTAGGCCGCTGCCAGCACGCGCATGTTGGCCAGACCGTCTTCCGCGGGAGGGAGCAGACGACCGGCGCGGATCGAAGTACAGAACGCCCGCACCTGGCAGGCATACTGGCTGACGTCCTCGCACGGGAGGACCTCGGGGGGCTGCTTCCAATCGCTCGAGTGATAGAGGTGAATCACCGGTTCCCAGTGCTGGAAGGCGCAGGGCCATTCGATGCGGCCGGCCGTCCCCACCAGCTCCAGCCGGCACCGCCAGGGAACCTCGAAGCTGCAATCGATCTGGGTCAGGACATCGCCGGGGAACCTGAGCGCCGCCTGCATGGAGAGGTCGATCCCTGTACCGGCGAAACGGGCGCGGGCATACGTCTCCCTCGGCTCGGACTGGGTGAAGTACCGTGCGGCGTCCACGCCGTAGCAACCGATGTCCCACATCGCCCCTCCTCCCCGCTCGGGCCGCATTCGCCAGTCGTCCGGTTGGAGGAGAAATGAGAAGCTGACGTTGATCAGCCGCAGTTCTCCGATCGCCCCTCTGCACAGGAGTTCGCGTGTGGCAGTCGCGCGGGGATGGTGCCGCCACATGAAGGCTTCCTGCAACAATACGCCGGCCCGGGCGCAGGCCTGGACCATCTCCTCGGCCTGAGGAAGCGAAGCGGCGAGGGGCTTCTCACAGAGGACGTGCTTGCCCGCGGCCGCGGCGGCCAGCGTGAGAGGATGGTGCAGGTCTCCCGTGGCCGGGATGTAGACGGCCTCCACGTCGGGGTCGGCCAGGAGGGCGGCATGGGAGTCGCAGGTCCGCTCGATGTCGAACTCGCGTCCCCACTCGGCGGCGACTCCGGGCCGGCTGCTCGAGATCGCGACCAGCCGACATTCCTCGACTCCCCGCAGGGCGGGAATCATCTTCCGCACAATCCGCCCACAACCCAGGATCCCCAGGCCGATCGGTCGCTGCGACATGGCGCTCCTCCGCTCAGCGTCCGCGGACTTGCCAGAAGAGGCGGTCCATCGTCACCACGCCGCGGCGGAGGGCGCAGTTGAGGCACAGCTTCTCCGTTCCGCACTGCACGTAGATTTCTCCCGGCACGATCAGGTGGTAGTAGTTCTGTCCGGGGGCCTGCTGGTAGCAGTATTCCCGCTCCACGCCGCTCATGATGCGGACGGTCCAGCGCTGGTGATCGGGGACATACATCCGCAGGTCGGCCACGGGGGGAGTGACCGAGCCGGGGAGGATCGGATTGCGGGCGGCATCGTCTATCGCAACTGACTCACGCAGGGCGGACGGTCCGCAGGCCCGCGCTAGACCTGATCGAGCGCCTGTTGAAGGTCCGCGATGACGTCCTCCACGTCCTCCGTGCCGACGCTCAACCGCACGAAGTCGGGGGTGACGCCGGTGGCCAGCTGCTCCTCAGGGCTGAGTTGCTGGTGGGTGGTGCTCGCGGGATGGATGATGAGGGACTTGCTGTCGCCGACGTTCGCCAGATGCGAGAAGAGTTTGACGCTGTTGATGAGCTTGATGCCGTTCTCCCGCTGCTGAGTGGGGGTGGCGCCGGCGATGCCGAAGCCGAATACCGCGCCGCAGCCGCGGGGGAGATACTGCTTCGCCAGTCCGTGGCAGGGGTGCGTCTCCAGACCGGCGTAGTTGACCCAGGAGACCTTTTTGTGCCCCTGGAGGAACCGGGCCACGGCCAGCGCGTTCTGACAGTGCCGCTCCATGCGGAGGTGCAGCGTCTCCAACCCCTGGAGGAACAGGAAGGCGTTGAAGGGGCTCAGCGCCGGGCCCAGATCGCGCAGGAGTTGCGTCCGGACCTTGAGGATGTAGGCAAGCTGCATCGGCCCGAAGGTCTCGAAGAACTTCATCCCGTGGTAGGAGGGGTCCGGTTCGGTCAGTTCCGGGAACTTGCCGTTCCCCCAGGGGAAATCTCCCTTCTCGACGATCACGCCGCCGATCGACGTGCCGTGTCCGCCGATGAACTTGGTGCAGGAATGGATCACCACGTCGGCCCCGTGATCGAACGGCCGGCAGAGATACGGCGTGGCGAGCGTGTTGTCGACGATCAGGGGGATGCCCGCCTCATGGGCGATGCGACTGATGGCTTCAAAGTCGGGCACGTCGCAGCGGGGGTTGCCGATCGTCTCCACGAACAGGCACCGCGTATTGCGATCGATCGCCCGGCGGAAGTTCTCCGGATCGCTCTGATCGACGAACTTGCACCCGATGCCCAGCTTGGGAAAGGTGTAGTGAAAGAGGTTGTACGTCCCGCCGTAGAGGCTCTCGGACGAAACGATGTTCTGCCCCGCCTGAGTGATGTTGAGGATGGCGAGGGATTCGGCCGCCTGTCCCGAGGCGACGGCGAGAGCGCCGCTCCCCCCCTCCAGCAGGGCCATTCGCTTCTCCAGCACGTCGCACGTCGGATTCATGATCCGCGTGTAGATGTTGCCGAACTCCTGGAGTGCGAACAGCCGGCCGGCGTGCTCGGTGTCGTGGAAGACGAACGAGGTGGACTGGTAGATGGGGACAGCCCGGGCATTGGTGGCCGGGTCGGGGACCTGGCCGCCGTGCAAACAGATTGTGCCGGGGCGATAGGCGGGGGCGCTCATGACCAACAGGGAGGCAGGTTCCAGGAGAGATTCACAGGGGCTTTGCCGCGAATGGCATCCTACTCACCCCTCTGGCGGGTCGCAAACGGCGAAACGGCATCCCGACCGAGGCTCCAAGTCCAGGGGAGCGGCGTTTTGTGTGACCGGAGCAAGTTCCAGAAACCTTTTCCCCCTTCCCCTGGAGCGAGGGAGAGGGTCTCGCCAACGCCGTGGGCGGGCTTTTGGTTCGATTCCTCTCCGTGGGAGCAGGGGAGGGGAGCTGGTGAAACTACTTCCAGCGCCAAGGGCTTTGGACTCGGGAACGATACGGCGGCCCATTCCCATCCCGAGTCGTGTGGGAGTGTGGTTCAGGGGGGCGCGGTCGGCTCTTGCCGGGCAGGCTCCAAACCCCACAGGCCGCGCCGGGCCGCCCGTGCCTCGGCCTCCGCCGCCCGGAACCGCCGTTGCATGTCGCTGCGGAAAGGGTACGTGGTGAAGGCCCGGCTCAGCCCCGCACGGATCAATTCCTCGTTGAGCAACAGCTCATCGACGTAGACATACGCCAGCACCCGCTGATAGGCATCCCATCGCTCGCGGTCGAATTCCAGGCGGACTGGCCGCCCCTCCACCAGCCGGTGGGTGAACTCGGACGCTTCCGGTCCGAGCGGCTCCGGCGGTCGTTGGGGGTGCACCGTCTCCGGCGTGTCGACGCCAATCAGCCGCACGCGATGCCCCGACGCCAGTTGGAGGGTATCTCCGTCGACCACACGGGCGACGAAATGGAGTTGGTCGGCCTGCGGAAGCGAAGCGGTCTGTTCCGCCTCACGGAAGAACAACCGGGCGGCCAGACCGAGCAGGACCAGCCACAGGAGGACGGTTGGCGTCGTTGGCCACCGTCGCCGCAGGACGCGAGGGCTGCGACGGCGTCGCACGGGCATGGCCGAGTGGATCACACGAGAGGAAGGGGCCTCGCCCGGCCGCGGCGATGCAGTCAAACCTCAATTCTTGCTGAAGTTCAAGCGACGCAGCGACTCGCGGCTGAGCGGGTCCTGCACGTAGCGGCGGGCGCAGTGGGGACAGAGATCGAACCGGAACTCCTTCGGGCCGGTCTCTTCGAGTTCAAACTCGCCCGTATCTGCCAGTTCGTTGAGCGAGGCGGCGATCGCCTCCAGGTGGTCCGCCTCCAGGTCGTCCGGAGTGATTTCGTCCGGATCGAAGGCGGCCGCCACCGTCACTTTGGCCTCGTACCGTTCGCGCTGAATGACCCGCCCGCACAGGTCGCACGTGAACTGCATCATGGAAACAAATCCTTCTCCGGCGGCCCGGAGACTTCGGCCCGCTCCGTCATCACACCCCTCACTCCACTCGCCACACCTTGATTGGAACAAAAAGCCGGCCGTCTGGGAAGCAGGAATTTTTCTTCGTGGAGGTAGCGGCCCCACACATGGTTGACAGACCTGCGGCCGGTCGTCCCTGTCGCCTGGGTCGCCGCCGATGAGTGGGCCGGTCACCGCCACCGGAAGAACAGGGGAGATGCTCTCGGTGCAGCGCGGTTTCCGGACCGTCCTCCCTTACAGCGTCCGCAGAAAATCTTCCAGTTGCCGGATCTTCTGCAACAACACCCCCCGCTGGGAGTCGAGGTCCGGCGGCGGCGGCGTTTGATTGTCCAGGGCGTCCAGTTGCTCCCGGTACATCCGCAGAAACGTCTCCGCCATGGTGCGGGGAACGTCGTCGATCCGCTGCAGCAGCGGACGCAGCACCTGAGTGCGCAGCACCGAGGGATCGTTCGTGCAAGCGGCCGGCGGCTGCGGATGGAAATCGATGTTCCGTCCGTACCACGCGCGCAGCTCGGCATCCTGATCGAGCACCTCCAGTTGGGGACGAGAGGGATTCGCCAACAACGTCGCCGCGGCCAGATTGACCATGGCCGCGGCCCCGGGGTTGTAGCGGCTCATCTCGTAGTCGTAGGTGTAAAGAATTCGCCGCGTACCGTTGGTCGGGATGCCCATGTTGCCGTACTGCCAGGTCTGCCCGGCGAACATCACCGTCTCCCGGGAGAAGGCGTTGCGCACACCGAGCCGCGGCCACATGGCCGGGTCGTGATCGACCGACGCCCGTCCGGAGTGCATCCCTGCCGTCATGTCGAGCGTCCCGGTGCGGACGTTGAGCGAATTCCCGCTCCGCGGGTCGGCGATCGTCGGACCCCGCACGACCCGATGCTCTGCATAGGGATCGAACGGAAAGGGAGAGGGGACATTGGCGTGGTACTGCATCACTGTGGCGGCGGGCCACCAGTTGGGAGGATGCGGGTCGTTGTCCGTCGTGCGCGGATAGATGGCCCGCAGGATCGCCTGCCGGCTGTTGGCCAGGGTCCGAAGCTTCCAGGCCCCCGCCGCCCCCAGAATCACCATCAGCGCCATCACCATCAGCAGCAAAGGCAAGGTCAGCGTCAGCTCCAGCGGCGCCAGACCGCGGCGGGGCGCAGGACGGTACGACGCCGGCAGCGGATGGCGGCCCGGCTGCCCGAGCGCAGCGGCGGTCGTGGCGCCTCGGAGGGAGGACGTGGAACGTCTCATCGGCGTTCGCCCCTGATCAACTCAACGTGGATCATTGTTCAGTGCGTATTGACGGCGTCGAGATCCCGCATCGTTACTCCGCCGAGAGGAGGAGGCCGCACCGATGCCGCGTAGCCTCCCGGATTGGTCTGGAGAATGTCGGGGAGATTCTCCGCGGTGGCGGGGGTCAGTTGTACCATCCAGTTCTGCGCGAAGGTGTCCCAGCGGTTCGGCCAGCCGTTGGTGTACACGACCCAATGCAGGTTGCCGAACCGGTCGTACCAGGGGGTGGCCCAGGGGCAGCAGGCATACATCGACCGGGGAACGTACAGACTGATTTGGGCGAAGGTCACGGCGTCGACCCCGGCGCGGTCGAGGGGGTTGGAGAACATCCGCGGCCCCATCTCCGGAACATGCGCGCGGTAGGCCACCCCCACAAAGGCGTAGTCGTCTTCCAGGACCTCGTTGTCGCTCCATCCCTGGCCAAAGTCCCGGCGGAGCATCATTGGCACGTTCGTCGTCGGGTACTCCACGTCCAGCAATTGATTGATCTGCCCGCAGGCGGCGATGCGGAACAGCTCCTGGAACTGGGACATCTTCGCCTCGCGGCCGAAGAATCCCAGCCCCCGCATGAGGTTGTCGTCGTTCACCCATGCATTGAGATAGTGATGGACGAGGTTGCGCCGCTCGCGCTGCGATCGGGCGAGGTAGTCCGCTCCATTGGGGACGGCGTAGTAGTCGCTCTGCGACGGATCGGGATCGACGACCGGCAAGGTGCGCATCATGGGATCGGACTCGTCCCCGATCCCCACCGGCAGAACCCGCGTGCGCCACAGGACGCCGAACTGCGGTCCGCGGTTGTTGGCGGCCGACTGCGGGTTGTAGCGGACCGTCGGCCCGACCTGCGTCGTCCTCTCCGCGGGGACGCCGTGCCGCAACGCCACCTCGTTGGTCACCTCCTGCGCATATGTGGGGATGGTCTGCAGAATCGCCCGCTGGAAGTTCGGAATCAGATGGTCGTCCGTCCTTGGCGGGACGTTCTCCGGCGTCCCCAAGATGTACTCGAAGACGGGGAGGGCGTAGGCCGCGGCCGAGGCCGCCAGCTCACTCCAGGCCGTCACCAGCGGCTGCTCCTTGTCCGCCTTGTCCGGGATGGCAGTCGGCAGCGGGCGGAACTTCTCGAACTGCGCGGGGGTGAACTTCTCCCCCGCCAGCCGCCAGTGTTCCAGCACCTCCGGCACCAGTTGCTCGGCGTTGCGGTCGCGGGCCTCCCGCAGGAACGCCACCACCGCCAGCACGTCGCATTCCAGATGATTCGCAAAGGCGATGGCGTTCATGCCGCGTGCCAGCACGACTCCTCCCGAATAGGTGGCGGCATCCACCGCGTTCTGCATCTTGACCTTGTCGTCGAGCTGCTGGGCGACGTTCGTCACCAACAGCAGCAGCATCGTGAACATCAGCAGCGCGAACGTGCTGAGGATGCTGATGGTTCCCTGCTGGTTGGCAGGGAGCTCGAGCAGGCGGACCGGTCGTGGGCGCGGAACACCCCGCAGCAGTCGTCTCAAGCCGGTCGTGGCGAATTGAGCGGACATGGAGCGGGACGTTCGAGGGATGGTCAGGGAGTCGCAGGATGGACGTAGGGACGCAGGGATTGGAGACCTTCGCTGGTCATGGTGGCCGAGGCGGTCAGTCGCGTCTTGGACACACCGCGCTCCGCCTTGATCCGCGGCGCGACGCGGTCGGCGCGGCCGTCAGCCCGCACCAGGAGTTTCCCCAGAATCCGTCCTGCGCCGGGCAAGAGGGCCAGGTCGTGGTACACGGTGACGGTGAGCGGATCCTGCCAGCCGACTTCCGAGGGATAGTACGTCTTGGTCGGATGGCCGATCGGGTTGTAGGTGCGCGTACCGTCCACCGGCTGCGAGTTGCGGTCCTCAAACTGCAACGTGACGTAGGTGTTCTCGAAGCTGTAGCCGACTTTGTGGTCGATCCGCTGCGGGATGCGGGAGTTGGTGGAACCGGCCGGATCGAACAGGGGATAAAGCTGCTTCATCGCGGCGGCCGCGCGCAGAGCCTGACTGCCTCCCAGGGACGCGTCCGGCGTGGCACGGGAGGGAGCGATCGACACGCAGACCAGCGCCGCAGCCATCCACACCTTTTCATACTTGCGGCTCTGAGCGCCGGCGACCGTGTCGGCGCTCAGTGCGATCGGTGTGCCGGGGGTGATTCCCGGCGGGAGTTCGTTCTGACCGTCGGCATCTTCTCCCAACGCGGCATAGGAGTCGTCGATCATCGCCGGCGCCCAGACTGAGGCGGCCCGCGCGGCCGCAAACGCCGCGTAGTTCACCACCATGATCCCGATCATGAGCTGGCTCACCTGCACGATGAACAGCAACACCATCACCAACAGCGGCAGCGTGAGCACGAAGGCCAGCGATTGCACGCCCCCCTGCTGACAGCGGTGCAGGGTCAACAGCCGCCGGATGTTCCAGACCCCGCCGCTCCACCACAGCAGGACCACCAGCAGCGCGCAGGCCACGGCCAGTGCCGTCAGCGCGGGAAGGCACGCTTCCAGGATGGCTCGGCTCACGGGCGAATCCTGTCTACGGGAACCTCATGGGGCTCCAAACGATCGGAGTCCTTGCAGGACGTGCTCCCCGCGCACCAGGACCACCGCGATGAGCGCGGCCGGCGCAAGGAACAAGGTCCGCTTCAGCGGCGCCCGCTCCGCAGGGGTGAGGGGAATCCACCGCCGGGCGATCGCCACCGCCTTCAGATGTCTCCAGATCTCCTGCAGTATGGAAACGGCCCCGTACTGCCAGATCAACAGGGCCAGGGCCGTGATCGCTCCCAGCACAAACGTCCACAACATCGCTTCCAGGCCATCATACAGACCCAGGCAGGCCCCCAGCATGGCGATCAGTTTGACGTCCCCGCCGCCGGTCCCTCCAAACAGAAAGATGAACAGGACCACTCCCCCGCACACCACCAATCCGCGCACGCCGTCGGACACGGCCTCCGCTCCGCCGTCCAGCCACTGTCCCGCCAGCCCCAGTACGATGCCGGGGTAGGTGGTCCAGTTGTAGATCAACCCCTTTCGGGCGTCGGTCCAGGCGGCGATGAGCAGGCCCGTCACCAGGATCAGGGTTGCCCACATGCCGCCTCCGCCTGCCGACGCCCTCAGGAGTTGTTCTGCACGTCGTTCGCTTCCTGCTCCAGGTTGTCCATCCCCTGGTTGAAGTAGTCGCGGATGCGCGGCCAGCCATACTTCAGCAGGAAGATCAGGATCGGGATGGCAATCGCCCCCACGATCAGGATCGTCTCCAGGCTGACGGCACCCCGTTCATTGCGGTGAACGCGGGCCAACAACTGCCGCAGGGCTCGCAGGGTCTGCATGTCTGCCTCACTTTTCACTTTACAGAAAAGGCCACGCCACGAGCGTGGCGGTCATTTCGTAGACCAGTTGCATCGCCCGGCGTCCCTGCGGCCAGATCACCACCAACAGTGGCAGGACGATGCCGATGGCCAGGATGTAGTCGAGCGTGGAAAACCCCCCTCGACCGCGCCTCTGACCGCGGAGACCTCGGAGACGGAGGCGACAGTGAGTGAGGGCGTACATCTCAGCACCCGGAAATTCCGGTAGTCCCCCCGTTCCGGTAAGCCTGCTGGTTTCACCGCCACGCGAAAGACCGAGGGAGCTGTTGAGGGACTTTCCCCTCTGCTTAACCCCGCCGCCTTGCACAAGTTCCGCAGCATCCCCCGCTGACTGGATGATATCGGCACAAAACGGCCGCTGCCAGTCGTTCTCCACCGGAAATCCACCTCAAGCGGCTGTTGAACCCCACTGCAAGTCGGACACGGCCCGACGCTCCTCACCGCCGACAGCCTCCTGGGAAAGTCCTTGCCAGAGGGACCTCGGCGGAGGATAGTGGTGACAGCAGGCCCTACGCCGGGGAGATGCCATGTTCCGCCGTCCGCCGCTTTTGGCAATGGTTGCAGCCGTCGTTGTTTACAGCGGCGGCGGCGCCCGTTCCCAGCAGGTAACGATCTCACTTCCCTACCAGAGCTTCAGCGACGGCTACTTCGAATACTTCGGCACAAGTTGGAGTTACTGCGGACCGGGGTTCTGGTGGCACTTTGGCGGCCTCCCTCCCCCCGCCTTCGGTGGTTTTGATCCGGCCGCCGGACTGACAGGGGGCTGGATCTTCGGCAGCGACGGCCGGTGCGGCCGGCTGAATTTCATCGCCGCCGCCGGACGCTCCACCAGCTACACCTCCACGACGCCCTATCTCACCGTCACGGAGGGAGTGCCGGGATCGCTGTTTGTCGGCCGGACAGTGCCATTCGTCACCGGCGTCATCCCCGTCACCACTGGGGGGGGACCGGCGATTCTCAATCCCGAGCTGGTCAATCTCGGCGCGGCCAACGACATCCGGGGACGCCTCTTGCGCGGCGAGATGCACATCCGCAACGGCCGCATCCACTCCGGGCCTGATCCGCTCCGTTTCCTGCCTCCAGAGGCAGCGCCCCGTCTGGTTGCCGCTGGTCCGGATGCCGCCGCAGTGGCTCCGCGCGGGAATCCACTCCCGGCGGCGGTTCCGGGTTTGGCAGTCGCACCCGTTCAGCCCCTCAGGGATCCCGTTCCGGCGCAGGCGCCTCCCGGGGCGTCGGAGGCGGAGCGGCTCTTTCACAAGGGGACGCAGCTTGAGGCGGAAGGGAAACCGGGAGCGGCGCGGCTCCTGTATCAGACCGCTCTCCGCACCGCGACGGGGGAGATGCGAGAGCGGATTGCCACGCGGTTGCGCGGGCTCCCGGGGCGCTCCGACCCCCCTCGGGCTGCGGAGTCGCCAGAGGCGACCGGGGAGGCACCCCTCCCCCGGAAGCTTCCTTGATGGGGGCCGTTCAGCGGTGCCACTTCGTCAGAGTCAGCCATCAGCCTGTTCGGCGTTGCTGCATCCAATGCTGGAGCATTCCACCGCGACTAACTCTCCCGGTTTGCCCAGTTTCCCATCCCCGGGGAGAACGATTCCCCGCCGCTCCAGCCGCTACAACCGTCAAGCTTTCCCAATTCTGCGAGATTGGAACAAGCCGCACGACCGTCCTGACCGATAAGGATGACGAGACCCCGGCTCGACTGAGAGCCTGCGCGTCGGGATGGGTGCCGGTCGGCTCTTGTCCGGGCGACGGGGGTCCCCCTCCATCGACCAGGGAAGGTGATGATGCTCCGGCGGCTGATGCTCCTCACCGTGACCATGGCCTGCCTGGCAGGTGGGTCGACGGTGTGCGCCCAGGAAAACCCCTGGTCCGGTGAGCCGGGACGGTTCCTTCCGCAGGGGGGCAACGGCATGTGGAGTCCCTATGGCGGCTATCCCGCCATGTCGACCCCGTACGGAAGCGTCCCCTCGCCGTGGAGCCCCCCGCCACCGCGGATGATCTCTCAGGGAGCGGCCCTGCCGGGTCACGCGGCCCAGCCCCCCGCCAAGCACGTCTACGAGTACCTTCCCGAAGGAGACACGCGGGGACCGTTCTTCACCCTCAGTCCCGAGGGGAGACGCCTCCAGCGGGCCATGGAAGGGATGTACTTCCGCGTCGACTATCTCAACTACAAGCTGACCGATCCCGGGGAGGCCCTGCTCGGCACCAACTACGCCACCGTGGACATCCGCAACCCGTTGGCGGACCCGGCGGTCTTTACCGCTTCGCCAGTGTTTGCCCGCGAACGGGACGGAACCGTGCGGACCGACCCCGGCGGGGCGTTTGTCCTCGTCCCCCAGGCGCACGACCTCTCGCCGTTTGAACTCGATCACCGCAACGGCATCCGCCTGACGCTGGGATTCCCCGTGGAAGTCGGGACAGTCGAGGGGAACCTGTGGGCGATGCAGTCGGAGACCGACAGCTTCCGCGTCGATCCCCAGATTCGTCAGGGCCTGTTCCTGGTCCTCCCGGCGATTCCGCTGCTCAACAACGGCCGCGTGCCGGACCCCCTCACAGATCCGGTGGTGCCGATGATCCTGTTCGACGACGGCTACCACATCCAGTTCGGCACCGACCTGGCGGGGGGCGAAGTCAACTACCTGCGCAGCTTATTGTGGACCGAAACCCCGGTCCGCTTCGAGATTCTGGCCGGGGCCCGCTACACCCGACTTTACGAGGAACTGTTCGTCGTCGGCCGCGACGACAATCAGCAGGTCGACCCCCAGATTCTCGCGACGTCCCGCAATCAACTCTTCGGACCCAGCGTCGGTCTCCGTCTGGAATGGGAGCGGGAATGGTTCAAGCTGGGGGCGGAGACCAAATTCACCGCCGGTTTCAACCGGCACGAGGACCTTGTGCGGGTGAACGACCTGTTCCAGTTCAACCGCACTCCCATCCAGTCCACCGACGCCCACACCGAATTCTCCCCGGTGCACGAGTCGATGTTCTACGCGCAGATCAAGCTGACGCACCGGCTGAAGTTCCGCATCGGATACAACATCCTCTCGTTGTACAACGTCTCACGCCCGCAGAATGCGGTGGTGTGGAACGACTCCGGCATCATCGACGGCCCGATTCTGATCTCCGCCGACTCCACGAATCTGGAGTCCTTCCACGCCCGCGGGATCACCATCTCCGGCGAATGGTCGCTGTACTGATCCGCCGGCACGCCCTCCGCCGCGATCAAACCAGTTCTGATCCTCGACGCCCCGGCCCGCCAGGCCGGCGACCTGCCATCCGGCGACTGAATTCTCAGGCCGACGGAACAGACAAAGCCCGGGGAGAGCCTCCCCGGGCTTGGAACGTCAGATCCCCCGCTTCTGGCGACGGCAGGAGTCGCTGCGAGACGAGCGGCGTCCGGGTCGTGCCAAGCACGGACCGGGAGTGGGACGCGGCTCACGCCTGAGGGTTGGTCCTCCGACGGAAGGAAAGCGGGAATCTGCTCTGGTCCGAACCGTCGCCGGTGCGGGGCCGGCTCTGGGTGGTCCCTTGACAGCGACGCCTCCAGGGGGAGTCGCCGATGTCTCCGGCCCGAGCGGCCACACGAGAGATCGGCATGATGTGGGCGCCGGTGCCGCTCTTTTTTCCGGATTCCCGCGCGGACCACAGATCCGCGCCACGACCACTCTCCACCGGCCTCTCTGCGGCGGACAGTGGCACCGGATGCCGCAGATGTGAAAGAATGTCTGCGGTAAACTCCCTGTCACCCGCAACACCTCCTCCGCCCATGTCCCGCTCGCCAGTTCCCACGCTCACTCGTCGTGATCTCCTCAAGTCGACCGGCGCCGCACTGGCGGCCGCGGCCGTGCCTGGCGTCCTGACCGCCGCCGATCCCCCCGATCCCTATGCCGGCTTCCGCATGGGGATTCAGAGCTATTCCCTCCGCGGCTACGACCTCGAGCAGGCGCTGCAGCACACGCGCGACTTCGGTTTGAAGTACTGGGAGGCGTACCCGCGGCACATCCCGCTCTCGACCGTGCCGGCCGAAGTGGACAAGCAGAAGCAACTGCTCGCCTCCTATGGGGTGACGCTGCTGGCATACGGCGTGGTGGGGTTTGACGCCAACGAGACCAGCGCCCGCCGCATCTTCGATTTCGCCCAGGCCATCGGCCTCACCTCGATCTCCGCCAATCCCAAGAAGGACCAGACCGTCTTCGCGCTGCTGGAGAAGCTCGTCGAGGAGTACAAGATTCCGATTGCCATCCACAACCATGGCCCGGGAGCGGAGTACGACAAGATCAGCGACGTCGAGGAGTGGACCAAAGACCGTCATCCCCTCATCGGCGCGTGCGTTGATACGGGGCATTTCCTCCGCAGTGACGAGAATCCGGTCGAGGCGATCGAGCGGCTGGGGAAGCGGGTCTTCGGCTGCCATCTCAAGGACGTCCGCACCGTCCGCGACGATGCCGGCCGTCCGCAGAGGAAAGTGATGACCATCCTTGGCGAGGGGGACCTGGACACGGCGGGATGCCTGCGGGCGCTCAAAAAGTACGGGTTCGACCGCTGTCTGTCGCTCGAATACGAGGAGAATCACGAGCATCCGCTGGCGGACATCCGGGCCTGCCTGGAACACGTCCGTGCCGCCGCGGCGAAGCTGAGCGGATGAACCGTCGCGGCGTTGGCGGTGTTCGCCCGGGCGCAGGCCGCTGGATTGTCAGCGGGCTGGCCAGCCGCGCCCGCTCAAGCGAAGCCCCCCCTCCTCGCGCGTCGGAACAGGAACCGCATGTCGTCTCCGGCGGCTGCCGATGCACTTCCCGCGCCGACCCGCGCCCGACTCTGGGCGATGGGCCGCTGGTCGCTGTATGTCTTTCTGACCATCGCCTGGACCTGGCCGCTGGCGCTCCATTTGAATACCGCCATTCCCCAAGGGTCGCAACCGGCGGCCACGGTGCCGTTGTTCAACCTCTGGACCACGTGGTGGAACGCCGACCGGCTGCGGCAGGGACTGGCAGGTTATTGGGACGCACCCATCTTCCATCCCACGCGGGGGGCCTTTGTCTTTTCGGAGCCGCAGCCCACGCTGCTGCTGGTCGCCCCGCTTGCCTGGTGGGGATCGCCGATGTTGGCGATGAATGTGTATCTGCTCGTCTCGCTGGTGCTGAACGGCTGGCTGGCGGAGCGGCTGTTGCGTCAGCGGGGACATCCGGCGGCTGTCGCCTTCGCCGGGGGAGTGCTGTGTCTGTCGCTGCCGTGCGTCTATTGGCAACTGGGGGTGCTGCAATCGGTGCCGCTGTGGGGCGTCCTGTGGACCCTCCTTTCGTTGGAGGCTCTGGCAGAGCGGCCGACGGTGCGCCGCGGCGTGGGTCTGGGAGTTGCCTTCGGCGTCACGTACCTGGCGTGCAATTACTACGGTCTGTATCTGAGCGTGCTGCTGCTGGTGTGCGCGCCGGTGCTGTTGGGAGGGGGGTTGCGGGAGCGGCGGACGTGGGTGTGCAGCCTGGCGGCCATCCTCACTGCGGCGGTGATCGTCGGGCCGGTGGTGTCGGTGCAACTCACGGAACTGCTGGGGCACCAGTTTGAGCGGGAGCCGGCGGCGGTGCGGGGGCTGGCGACGACGTGGCGGGACTATCTTTTTCCCGCGGGGACCAACTGGCTGCCGACGGCCCGCCTGGCGGAGGGTATTCCGCGGCGCTGGGACCTTTCGCCGGGGCATGTCAAAGTGCTGCTGGCCGCCCTCGGTGTGGTGTGCGGCCTGTGGGCGCGGGGGGCGCGCCGGTGGACTCTCTTCTGGACGCTGCTGCTGGCGGCGGCGGTGGTCCTGGCTTCAGGACCTTTTGTCTCGGTGGGGAGCTGGAACCTGCACGAGCATCTGGTCCGTCATTGGCCCGGTTTCGCGCAGGTGCGGAGTCTGTACCGGTTCGCCGTGTTTGCTCAGATTGCGGTTGTGATGCTGGCGTGTGAAGCCCTCTCCGCCTTGTGGCCAACCCGGGAGGGGCGTTGGCACCGCGGCCGATGCGGAGCGGCGCTTCTGCTGGCCGCGGCGGCGGTGCTGGAGGTGACGCCGCCGCCAGCCAACCCCTATCACCCTCCGATCGTCACGGACGCCGGCCACTGGGCCGTGTGGCTCCGGGACCACACTCCGTCCGACGCGGTGGTGACGCACGTCCCTTTCCCCCGCGGGATCAGCGAGCAGGATCATCTGACAACCACTCTGGCAATGTACTGGCAGACGGTGCACCACCGGCGGCTGGCGGAGGGGTACTCCGGGTTCTTTCCGGAATCGTACCGGCAACTCAAGCGGGTGATGCAGACCTTTCCCGACGCCACGGCGCTGGTCCATCTGGACCTGGCGGGCGTGACCCATTGCGTGGTGTACCGCCGGGAGCTTCCGGCCGATCGCCGGGCCGCGCTGGGAGAATGGTCGGACCGGCTGCAACTCGTGTATGCTGACGACCGCCGCGACGTGGCGATCTACGCTCTGCGGCCTCCGTCCCCTGTGGCGCCTTGATGATGAGTGCTCCCGCGTCTGATCTTCCCGCACCGGGCTGGCTGGGTCCTGTGGCCGCGCTGACGTGGCGGGAAATGGTCCGTTTTCTGCGGCAGCGGTCGCGGCTGGTGGGAGCCTTCCTGCAGCCGATGCTGTTCTGGATTCTGTTCGGTGCGGGACTTTCCGGATCGTTCCAGATGGCCGGGGGCCAGAGCTATCAGGCGTACTTTCTGCCGGGCATTGCGGCGATGATCGTGATGTTTACGGCGATCTTCTCGGCGATCTCGGTGATCCAGGACCGACAGGAAGGGTTCCTGCAGGGGGTGCTCGTCTCCCCCGCCAGCCGCGCATCGATCGTGCTGGGCAAACTCCTCGGCGGCAGTGTGCTGGCGATGGGGCAGGGGGTGCTGTTCCTGGCCGTGGCCCCGCTGCTGACGTGGCTGGGTCTCTCCCCGCCCACGGACCTCCCCTCCTCGCTGCTGGTGTGGGTACAGGCCACGGCCCTGCTGCTGGTGATCGCCCTGGGGCTGTGCGGGCTGGGCTACGGCTTCGCCTGGCGGCTCAACAGCGTGCAGGGGTTCCATGCAATCATGAGCGTGCTGTTGTTTCCCATGTGGTTGTTGTCGGGTGCATTCTTTCCGGTGGCGAAGGGGGGGTGGCTGGAGTGGTTGATGCGCGTCAACCCTCTCACATACGGCGTGGCGGGGTTGCGGCGGGTGCTGACGGCGAACGACGCGGCGGTGGCGGATCTGCCCACGCTTCCCGTCTGCGTGGCCGTGAGTGCGAGCTTTGCCATCGCCTGCGTGCTGGTGGACGTGTGGTTGACGCACCGGCCCGCCCAGTCGCCATGACGCAAGGGGGGCCCGGTTGCGATGCCCCCAGGGCGGCCGGGAGACACGTTCAGTCGACCAGGATCGTCTGCTCGCGGTCCGGTCCCACCGAGACGAACTTCACCGGGGCGCCGATCAGTTCAGCGGCCCGATCGAGGTAGGCCCGTGCGTTTGCCGGCAGATCCGCGAGCCGGCGCGCCCCGGAGATGTTCCGTTTCCAGCCCGGCAGCGTGCGATAGACCGGCCGGGCGCGGGCGAGATCGAACTCGTGGGCGGGAAAATCGGTCGTCCGTTCGCCGTCGATCTCGTAGGCCTCGCAGATGTTCACTTCGTCAAGCTTGCTGAGCACGTCGAGGAGCATCACGGCCAGGCAATCGACTCCACTCACACGCGCGCCGTACCCGGCGGCGACGGCGTCCAGCCAGCCGCACCGCCGCGGCCGGCCGGTGACGGTTCCATATTCGTGCCCCTCCTCGCGGATGTGTTGCCCGACCTCGTTGGTGAGTTCGGTCGGGCACGGCCCTCCCCCCACGCGCGTGGTGTAGGCCTTGACGACGCCGATCATCCGGTCAATGTAGCGTTCCGGCACGCCGCTGCCGGGATGAATCCCGCACCCGGAACTGTTTGACGACGTCACGTAGGGAAACGTCCCGTGGTCGATGTCGAGCAGGCTCCCCTGCGACCCCTCGAACAGGATGCTGGCCCGCTCCCGGATGCGGCGATGGAGGAAGGCGGTCGTATCGATGACGTGCGTTCGCAACTGCTCCGCATAGCCGAGGTACTCGCGGCGGATGTGCTCGGCGTCGAAGGGACGAAAGTGCGGGTCGAGGGCGGAGAGAATCTCGTTCTTCTGGGCCACGACGTCCGCCAGCCGCTCGGCGAAGTAGTCCGGCCGCAGCAGGTCCCCCATGCGGATGGCGTGCGAGCGACCGGCCTTGTCGCGGTAACAGGTGCCGATCCCCCGCATCGTGGTGCCGATCGCCTTCTCTCCGCGGCGCTGTTCCAGGATCGCCTCCTCCGCCAGGTGATACGGGAAGATCACGTGCGCGCGGTCGCTGATCCACAGGTCGCGGATGACGACCCCTTGCGCGGCGACCCCTGCCATCTCCGTCAGCAGCGCCTGCGGATTGATGACGACGCCGTTGGCGATCACGGAGGTCACGCCGTCCCGCAGCACTCCGGCCGGAAGGAGCGACAGCTTGTACTTCCGGCCGCCGAAGACGACCGTGTGCCCGGCGTTGTTCCCGCCCAGATACTTGACGACGACCTGGTGCTGATCGGTCAGCAGGTCGACCATTTTGCCTTTGGCCTCGTCGCCCCACTGGAGACCGACGACTGCGGTGATGGCCATGGTTGCTCAACGAAGGACTCTGAGATTCCGCCGCGCGTCCAGCCGGGGAGCGCTGTCTGTCGCCGCCGCGCCGGCGGCCTGACATGCCGCGGGCAACGCCGCGGATGATCGGCTCAACACATCGAGTGTAGCGGCCCGGCAGCCGGATGTAGAGCCAGCGAACTCGCCCTCCCTGTGTTTTCGATGGGTTCAACCAACCGGAAGAGAGCTGTCCCAGAGGACTCCTCAGGCACGGCTGGCAAGCCAGCCGGCGAACCAGGGTCCAAAGCCCATCTGAACTGAGCGAAAGCCCTGCTCGGTCTCAGCGGAGCTCGTCGACGTACACGTCGATGCGGGCGCCGCTCGGGACCGTCGGCCACAGCCGGCCCGCCTGTTCAATGTCCACGAGAATGATCGGATCGGCGTCAGGTTCGGCGGGGTTGCGCGGCCGCGCCTGCGGGGCAATGCGTCCCACGCGCCCCTGGCGGCGCTCCTGCCCGGGGAAGACCAGCCAGACGGTTCGCCCCGGAGGGAATTCGTGAATGCGCTGCGAGGGGACCTCCGCCACGAGATAGCGCTGCGAGTCGTCCAGCAGTTCCACGATCAGATCGCCCGGGCGGAGCTGATCTCCGGGACGAGTCCGGTACTCGCCGACCTGTCCGACGGCGGGCGAGGTCAGCGTGAGCTGGGTCTGCAACTGTTCCAACCGCTCCACCTCCGCCTGTGCCTGCCGCAGCCGCGCGGCGGTGACTTCCACGCCGCACGATTCGCGAATCTGCCCGGGCAGGGCTTCGCGATGCCGTTCAAGGCCGGCGATGCGGGCCTCGCAGATTTCAACGTTCTCAGCAAACAGTTCGACCAGATGATCGCACGACTGAAGCTGCAACGTTGTCTGCATGCGCTCGGATTGCGGCCAGCGTTGATCGAGCACCAGCGATTTCAGCAGCGTTTCGCCGGTGTCCCACAGGGCCGATTCGTGAGCCGCCAGCCGGTCGGCCAGCAGGTTGCGGTACAGTTCCGACTCGAACTTGTGCTGCCGGTAATTGGCGGCCTGGAGGCGAAGCTGACAGATGCGGTACTCCAAATCCCGCTCGTTTTGAGCCAGTTCCAGCTTCGCCCGCGCTTCCGCCTGACGAAGCTCCGTCGTGAGCATTTCCACCTGCGCCCGAGTCGCTTCCAGCCGTTGCTCCAATTCGGAGTCGCTCAGGGCCACCAGCGGCGTGCCGATGGTCACGCGGTCTCCGGGAGCGGCGCTGTGGGAGAGCACGCGGCAACTGCGGTGCGCGGTGACAAACACCGTCCGGACCTGGAGAAATGCCGGAACCGGGCGGCGACCTCCCGACTCGATCCACTCCGCCGCCACAGCGCCGACGATCAAGGCCACGACGGCCAACAGCAACGTGCGCACAGGCGCCACCGGAGCATCCACGGAAGGAGGCAGCTCAGCGGGACTATGCGGCTGCATGGCGGACATCCACCCTCTCCCGACTCTCTCGCGCTGCGCCGTCCAGCGCAAGGCCGATCGGCTCGCCACCACTCCCTGCCGTCAGGGAACGGACGTCGCACCTCCTTCGGACGCCCCAACGCAGACCGTCGCCGCGCGCGGACAAGACTCCCCTGATGTAATGAAATCGGGTCGAGACGGCGGCGGCTTTGACCGGAAACGAACCGATCCGCAGGGGGTGATTTTCCATGGCCGTCAAATCCCGCTTGGCTTTACTCGCTTGCGCACCAACTGCGCCTTCTCCAGATCTCCCATGTTCATGAATGTCTCTGGTGTCCCCGCCACGTTCTTTCAGGGCCCAGACATCGAGGTTTGGGAGAGGTGCCACTGGCGATACTCCGTCACTTGATCTGCCAGAATGGCGGCCCGCAGCTCGCGCATGACCCGCTGGTAGTAGGCCAGGTTATGCACGCTCACCAGCATCGGACCGAGCATCTCCCCGCTCATAAAGAGGTGACGAAGATACCCGCGGCTGAACTGCCGACAGGTGGGACACTCACACGTCTCATCGAGCGGAGAGGTCTCCCGGAGATGCCGTTGATTGCGGAGTTTGACAGTCCCCCGGCTCGTAAACGCCGTGGCATTGCGGGCGTTGCGCGTCGGCATCACACAATCAAACAAATCCACGCCGCGGAGCACGGCCTCAATGATGTCCCTCGGCTTGCCGACTCCCATCAGATATCGCGGGCGGTCGGCGGGGAGCAGCGGGATGGTGAAATCCAGCGCGGCGTACATCTGCTCCGGCCGTTCACCCACGCTCAGTCCGCCCACGGCATAGCCCGGGAAGTCGAGCGGCAGGAGACCTGCGATCGAGCGTTCCCGCAAGCCGCGGTCGATCCCCCCCTGCACAATCCCGAACAGGGCTTGATCCGGCCGGCGCTGCGCCCGGCGGCAGCGTTCGGCCCAGCGGGTGGTGCGGTCGACCGCCTGCTGCAACGCCTCCCGGGGTGCATCGTGCGGCGGACACTCATCGAGACACATGATGCAGTCCGCTCCGAGCGCCTCCTGGATCGCCACGGCCCGTTCGGGAGTCAGCTCCAGGAGACTCCCATCCACATGCGACCGAAAGACGATCCGCTCGTCGTCGATCCGCCGCAGGTCGGACAGACTGTAGACCTGAAAGCCCCCGCTGTCGGTGAGGATCGGGCCGTCCCAGGCCATCACGCGGTGCAAACCACCCAGGTCGGCGATCACGTCGGCACCGGGACGCAGCGCCAGATGGTAGGTGTTTGCCAGGACCATCTCGGTCCCGATTTCGCGGAGTTGACCGGGCCAGACCCCCTTCACCGTCCCTCGCGTCCCCACCGGCATGAACGCGGGCGTGTGGACCACTCCGTGAGGCGTCATCCACCGCCCTGCGCGGGCGGCGCAGTCAGCGGCCAGGTGGTCAATCTGAAAGGCAAACGACATGCGACAGCCAGAACGTCGATCCCGGACAGCATGATAGGCCGCAGTGCGGGGAGCGGGCGAACGTTCGCCCGCATGCCGGGTCATCGAACCCAACCACCGCCCGACCGCAGAACACCGCCACTGGCCGCGAGAGGCCGGCTACGGGATGCGAAACGGCAGCTCCGCCGCCGCCGATTGGCCGCTCAGCTCATCGGTGATGGTCAACCGCAGCACATAACGGCCGGGGGAGAGCTGGGAAGGAAGGTCGAGGCGGTAACTGTGAAAGTAGTCGGTCCTTTCGGAACGGCACAGGTCCTCCGTCGCCGGGAAGTCGCGCCGCTCGATGGGAATGACACCCGCCGCATTTCCCATCTCTGTTCCCGGAAGAATCTCCAGTGCCGTCCGCAATCGGGTGCGGTACCCCAAGGGACCGGCCAGTTCGCTCCGAAAGTTCTGAATCTCGGCATAGACGAGGACCGGCTGACCGGGTCGAAACTCATCCCGGGGGAAGGTCTCGTAGTTGCCGAAGTTGTTGATGCGATGGCAGAAGCAGGCGCGCCGGATATGGAGCGGCGCCAATTCACGGGCCCGGCGCTGGGCAGCCGCCAGCAGGTCCGCCGTTTCGCTCCAATGATCCCCGCGGGTCGACCCCGCCGGCGGGCGCAGTCCATTCTGCAAGGCCCACAGCATCTGCATCCAGAACTCCTGCTCCGCCGGCGAGAGGCCGGGAATCGCTTGCAAAGCCAACTGAGGTTCATCCGCGAGCAGATGCAACAGCCGCAGTTGCACCTGGCGCCGCAACCGCTCCTGTTCCGTAAGCCCCGACCCGCTCTCGGCCGCATGCTCAATCTCCGTCCGCAACAAGGCCATCACTCGTTGCAGTTCCACATTCATGTAGGCCGACGACCGGGACTCGACCGAGGCCGGTGGGGTTGTGTCCGGCGGCGGGGGACTGGCCGGTTCCTCGACAGGCGCGGGCGCTGCTTCCCGCCCCCCTTCTCCCCACCGCGGACGCAGGGGCGGAATCCAGCTCCGCCGCGGCGTTGCATTCGGTTCCTGCGGAGTCTCCGGTGCACTCGGCGGCGGCTCCTCCGGGGAGGGGCTCTCGGTCTCCAGCAGATGGTCAGCCGTCGCGCCGCGCGGCGTCTCCCCGGGGCCAAACGCCCCGATGGGGCGGAGCGCGCTCCAACCCGGACGATCACCGCTCGGAGTCCGGGAGCCGTCGGAGCTCGCTGCGGCCGCGGGCGTTCCTCTCAGGCTCCGTCGATACCCTGCGGCCGGACCGGCAGCGGCAGAAGAGGACGGAGAGGAGCCGGGACCGGAAGCTGCACGTGGGGAGGATGGGTTCTGTTCGCGCGCGCGGCCGGCGGCGGCCTTGCGGCGGGCCTCCAACAGGTGCGGAATCTGATCGACCTCCACGCTCGACAGCAGGTGCAGCCACTGCTCGCGTTCTGAGGGAGAAGCGTCGCGCAGCTCGACTTCAATCAGCAGCCGCGTCTGCGGATCGAACGCGCTCAGCCGCGGATCGCCGGCGGGACGCGCGGCCGGCTGAGTGGCGCCGAACCCGACCACGGGCCGACCTCCGCCCGCAGCCCCCCCTCCACTCGCGGGGAGACGTTCCTGTGCCCACCCCCGCGGCGCGACGCCGAGCACCGACAGCATCCATGCCGCCCCGAACAGCAGGCTCAACGGTGTGACAGGACGGACGTTCATACCGGCGGGAGACACCGAGGGGGACGCAGCTCCCCATCCGTTCCCGGACGTTCTCCGGGAGTGATCAGGAATTCCGCAGGTGCAGGGAGGCGCGTTTTGCCCGTGGCGGGACCGTAGGACGTTCCGTTCCCTCGAACAAGACCGTCGCCAAGGTTCCGTGGGGGCGGTGTCGGTTTCTGCCGGTCGCAGCCGCTTCGGGGACGGAGCGTCGTCCCTCCTCCTCAGACGGCCGCGCGGGAGACCACTTCCCCCCGCGCAGCAATCGCCCGTTCGATCCGCGCGAGCTGTTCCGGCGAAAGTTGCCGCTGCATGGCCAGCACAGTCTCCTGGATTTGCTCCGGCCGTTTGGCGCCGCACAGGGCGCTCGTGATCCCCGGCTGCTGCAAGACCCAGGCAATGGCAAGTTGCGCAAGGGTCAGGCCGGCCTCGGCCGCAATGGGGCGGAGGGCGTCGAGAAAGTCGTGATTCTTACGCCACTGTTCCCCTTGAAACAGGGGGTACTTCTGGCGGCCGTCGCGCGGATCCCACACGTGTTCACGGGGAAGCTTCCCCGCCAGGAATCCCTTCATCAGGGGCCAATACACCATCACGGAAACCTGGTGTGCCCGACACCAGGGGAGCCGTTCGGCCTCGATCTCGCGCTGGAGCAGATTGTAGTGCGGCTGGTCGGCCGCGATGGGACAAACGGCGTGAAAGGCCTCGTACTGGTCGAGTCGCTCAAAGTTGGACACGCCCACCGCCCGCACCTGGCCGCTCTCCTGCAAGCGCCGCAAGGCAGCCGCCGACTCCTCCAGGGGCGTGGCCGGATCCGGAGCATGCAGGTAGTACAGGTCAATCCAGTCGGTCCGCAGCCGCCGCAAGCTCTCTTCGCACTGGCGAACGATCGTTTCCGGGCGGGCGTCGCGGTGCTGTTTGCGGTCCGGGCCCCAGTGGATGCCGCACTTGCTGGCAATCACCACCTCCCGCCGCCGACGGCCCAGCGCCCGCGCGATCATCCGCTCGCTTTCCCCGTCGTAACCGTAGCAATAGGCGGTGTCGAAGAAGTTGATGCCTGCATCGACCGCGGCCTGCAACGTCGCCAGCGACTGCGGCTCCGACACGTCGATGCTGGTGATGCCGGCGATCGGCCAGCACCCCATCGCCACGGAGGTGACGCGGATTCCCGTCGTTCCAATTTCGCGAAGAGCCACCATCGGAATCCGGCATCAAGAGACCCCTGGAACCTGAGCAGGGCGATCGCTGTGTTCAAGATTGGCGATCACTGCCCGTTCGACGGCTGGGCTTGCCAGCCGTGCCTGAGCGGTCCTTCAGACAGCGATCTCCCTCCAGTATGAACAACCAGTATGAACAATGCGCGGGCCCTGGGAACCCGAGACTGAGGAAGGATGATACCAGCGGCATGGTGTCGATTTCGACGCCGTGAGGGATCACCCCGCACTCCCGCCGCCCCATCAGCTCCCGCAAGCTGCGGCGACCCTCCCGCAGACCGCTTGGGAAGGAACGGGGGCCATCTCACAGCCCTTCGGTTGAAGGACGGGGTTCGTTCCATCCACCCGCAACGAAGTTCATCCCCCCTCTCCCTCCGGCAGTGCCGGTTCCTCTCCACAACGCTTCCTCATGCCCCACACGGTACCACGGCGACGTGGCGACGTGGTGATTCTCTTCCTCGAACCTTGCGAGGGACACAGAATCGTTTAGAATTGGGGTCTTGCAAACCATTGGCGGAGTAGCTCAGCCGGTTAGAGCAGCGGAATCATAATCCGCGTGTCGGGGGTTCGAGTCCCTCCTCCGCTACTCCGTGTCCAGGGATTTGCACCAGGGCATGATCGACCCGCGATTCGCCGCTCGGGGGACGTGCACTGGACCTCCCTTTCACCGGACCCAAACCGGTGGGAGCGGAACAGACGGGGGAACCACCCTCTCTGTCGCCGATACAACAAGATGACACTCTTGGGGGATTAGCTCAGTTGGGAGAGCGCTTGCATGGCATGCAAGAGGTCACGAGTTCGAGTCTCGTATCCTCCACTACACAACTGATTTCTGTGCAGTGGCTTACGCTAACAGGCCCTGAGGGGGGTGGCGACCTGCACACGACGGGCGACATCGGAAAGGACCCGTCGTCCGTCCCCACACGCTCAAGTCCAGCGGAGGGCCGTGCGGTGAGGATCGGAGCTGCGGCTTGGAAATGCCGTGGCGCTGCGGATCGAGCCGCTGAGCTTCGGCCAGACGACGGGGGAGACGCCAGGTGCGCGCTGCACTCCGCCCCCCGGGGTTTCAGGCGCGGGGGAGATCCTCCTCCGCGGCCGCCCACCGCTCGTCCGCCAGACCGAGATTCATCTTGAACTCCATGTAACCGCAGTACAACACGGGGACGATAAACAGGGAGACCAGCTCGATGAACATGCCAGCAAAGACCGGCAACGCCATGGAGCGGGCGACGTCGGCGCCGCGACCGGTGGCGGTCATCACGGGGAGCAGGGCGGCGAACGTCGTGAACGCCGTCATCAGGCAGGGGCGGATGCGGCGACGACCGGCCTCGACGGTGGCCTCGCGAATGTCCTGGACGGTCTCCAGCCGGCGGCGTTTGTAGAGTTGCTCCAGATAGGTGGCGATCACGATGCCGTCGTCCACGGAGATGCCGAACAGGGCGATGAACCCGACCCAGATGGCGGTATTCATTTCCACTCCCAGGAGTCCCAGGCCGATCATGCCGCCGGCGAACGCCACCGGTATCTGCAAGAAGATGATCAAGGAGATGGGGAGGTTGCGGAACTGCAGGTAGATCAACAACAGGTTGGTGAGCACCACGAGAGGCACGATGATCAGCAGCCGCCGGTTGGCCTCGATCTGATTCTGAAACGAGCCGACCGGTTGCAGGATGTAACCCGGCGGGAGCGACAGCCGCCCTCCGGCCTGCGCCTCCCGCAGCGCGGCTTCGACGTGCTGGACGGTTTCCAGATCCCCCGCGACGCCCGAAGGGGCAAAGGCGACGTGGGCCACGAGTCGGGCGTCCTCGCTGTTGATCATGTCCGGTCCCCACGTCGTCCGCATCCGGGCCAGCAGTTCCAGCGGGACGACTTCCCCGGTTTCCGTCACCACCGGCAGCCGTCCCAATTCATCGACGCGTTCCCGCAGGTCGCGTTGGTAGCGGAGCTGGATGGGATATCGTTCCCGCCCTTCGACGGTGGTGGTGAGGTTCATGCCGCCGAGCGCGGTCTCGACGATCTGGTTGACCATCAGGGTGGACATTCCGAACCGCGCCGCCGTCTCGCGGTCGACCTCGAATTCGACGTACGGCTTTCCGAGGACGATGTCGGGATTGACGGTGGCGGCATTGACGTAGGGGTTCTCGCGGAGCCGTTGGGCCACGGCGCGGGCCGCCTCTGCCAGCCCCTCGAGACTATCCCCGAAGATGCGGATCGCCATGGGGGCCTTGATGCCGCTTTGAAGCATCACCACGCGGCCCTCGATCGGCTGCAGGGGCGAGGCAGGAGTGACGCCGGGGAGCGTGGCGACCGCGTTGATCTGCTCCCAGACGTCGTGGACAGTGACGCCCGGCCGCCACTCGGCAGTCGGCTTCAGCAGCACGTAGGTCTCGATCATGGTCGTGGGCGCCGGATCGAGCGCGGAATCGACGCGGCCGATCTTGCCGAGGACATGCTGGACCTCCGGAATCTGCTTGATGAGCACATCCTGCGTCTGCAGCACTCGCAGCGCCTCCGTGAAGCTGGCCGCGGGGTAGAGCGTCGGCATGTAGAACCAGCTCCCTTCATCCAGGGCGATCCAGTCGTCGGTCCGCAGTCCCGGAAAGCGGTGCTTGAGAGCGACGTAACCGGGGATGTCATGCGGCTCGGCGCCCAGACCGCGAGCCGCGGCCTCGAACGGCCTGAGCACGGTCGGCAAGCCGATCCAGGCTCCCAGGCCGAGCGCCAGAATCAGCACCGGCACTGCCAGGAATGAGAATTTGTGGGCGAGAAACAACCGCAGCAACGGCGTGTACACCCACAGGATCATGCGGCTGGTCGGGTTGTGCTCGATTGGCCGCAGCCGCTCCCGGCTGAGAATCCCGGTCAGCACGCCGGCTGCGGCGGCGACTGCCAGGCTCGCTCCCCAGCGATTCAGCGGCAGGAACCGGCTGAGGCCGTCATCCCAGCCGAGGGACACCCCTGCACCCCCGGCCAGGGAGGCGGCCAGGAGTGTGACCCAGCGGGTCGGTCGCGACCAGCGGGAGGTGCGGAGCAGCAGGCGGCAGAGGAGCGGCACCAGCAGCAGCGCCACCAGAATCGCCGCCGTCATGGCGAATGTTTTTGTCCATGCCAGCGGGGCGAAGAGTTTGTAGTCGCGGCCGGTCAGGAAAAAGATCGGGAAGAAGCTGATGATGGTGGTGGACACCCCCGTGAGCACGGCGGGGGCCACCTCCATGGTGGCGTCGATGATCACCTGGGACCGCTGCCTGGCGGGGGGGGAAGCCGTTGCCGCCGCCCCCCGTTGCTCCCACTCCACCAGATGCTGGTAGATGTTCTCCGAAATGATGATGCCCAAGTCGGCGACCTCGCCGATGGCGATGGCAATACCCGCCAGCGACATGATGTTGGCGTCGATGCCGAAGACCTTCATGCCGATGAACGCCATCAGCACGGCCATCGGGAGCGTCACCGCCACCACCAGGCTGGCCCGGACATGCAGCAGGAACAGCGTGATCGTCACCACGGTGATGACGACTTCCTCACGCAGTGCATCCGTCAGCGTGGCGACCGTTTCGTCGATCAGCGTCGTGCGGTCGTAGATGGGGTGGACCTTTACGCCGTTCAGCGACGGTTCGATGTTCCGGAGTTTTTGGAGGACGCGCTCGATGACGCGGCGCGGGTTCTCGCCGAACCGCATCACGACCACGCCGCCCACCACTTCGTTGCCGTCCAGGTCCAACGCCCCCTCGCGCAGTTCCGGGCCGAGCTGGACCTGACCCAGGTCCCGGATGCGAACCGGGATGCCGTCCCGGGAGAGGACGACGGTCTGCTCGATGTCCTGGACAGCCCGTTCCAGGTCGCGGTGGGCGCCGATGAAACCCCGGCCGCGGATGATGTATTCCATCCCGTTTGACTCGACGGTCTTGGCGCCGACGTCGATGCTGGAGTCCCGCACCGCCTGCACCAGGCGGTCGAGCGGGATGTTATGAAACCGCAGCCGGTCGGGATCGACTTCAATCTGGTACTGTCGGACGTAGCCGCCGATGCTGGCCACCTCGGCGACCCCCTCGACCGCCCGGACTTCATACCGGATGACGAAGTCCTGGAGGCTGCGGACTTCCGCCAGGTTCATGCCGGGGGGCGGTTCGAGCACGTAGTAGAAGATTTGACCGAGCGCGGTGGCGTCGGGCGCCAGGGTCGGCGCGACGCCCGGCGGGAGGGCGTCGGCAATCGTGGCCAGCTGTTCGACCACCCGCGAGCGGGCCCAGTACAGATCGGTGTCGTCCGAGAACGTGACCTGCACAAAACTGAAGCCGAACATGCTCCGGCCGCGGACGCTCACCGCCTGCGGCACCGCCAGCAGTCGGACCGACAGCGGGTAGGTGATCTGGTCCTCCACGTCCTTGGGAGACCGACCCCGCCAGGCGGTCAGCACGATCACCTGGTTCTCCCCCACGTTGGGGATCGCATCGACCGGCACTTCGCGGGTGCAATAGGCTCCCGCCGCCAGCACGGCCAGCGTGAGGACCAGCACCACCAGCCGTTCGCGGACGCAGAAGTTGACTACCGCCTGCAACATGAGCGCACCTGCCTACTGCGGAACTTCCGGGGCGAGGAGTGGCTGCAGCGGCTCATCCACCTCAGGGGGCACCGCGGCGGGAGGCGCCAAGACCCGAACTCGATCGCCGCACGTCAACATGCCGCTCCCCCAATACGGGTTCCGCAAGTCGCCCGGGGCGAGTTGGCCGCCGGGCTGTAACCAGTCTCCGGCTCCTCCCTTGACCATGGGGCAGAACAGATGCGTGAACGGCTCCGCGGCGCCGGCGCCGCGGACCCGGGAAGCCAAGGTGACGACGGCGTGGCTGAGGGGGCGAAACGCTTCCAGCCGCGCCTGCTCCAGCGGCAGGTGATGCAGGTGCTCGCTGGACGACTGAATCTCCCCCAGCAACAGGCGGGCGGCTTCCGGCAGCGAGGCGTCCGTGCGGAGTTCGCCCGCGAGACGATGCAGCGCTTGAACGGCAGCTTCCGGCGGAGGCTGATCGGCGGCCAGCCGCCCCTGAATCTCGAAATAGACTCGGTACAGTTCCTCCAGCCGCTCGCCGGCCGGACCGGGAACGGCGGTCACGGGAACGGGTTCCAGAGACAGCGGGGTATTGCGATTGGCGGCGGCCACGGCCCGGGTGGGGTCGATCAGGCTGGGATGGCCGGCAAGCTGCATCTGCGAATCAATCAAAAAGTTTCCGGCCGTGGCCACCTTCTCGCCGACCTGGAGCCCGTCGAGAATGATCACCTTGTCCCGCAGAATGGGGCCGATCGTCACGGGGCGGATTTCGAACCGTCCCGGCTCCGTCTCCACGTAGACGACGCTGTTGGCCCCGGCCATCAGCACTGCCGAGCGCGGGACGTACAGAGATTCGGGCGGAGGCGTCGGTTCGTCCGCATACCCGTAGCGGGAGGTCGGCACAAGGTCCATGCCGCAGATGGGGCAGGAACCCGGCTCATCCCGGATGATCTGAGGATGCATCGGGCTGATCCACCGCCCGGCCAGATCGGCGTCATAGACCTCGCCGGTCTGACCGATCGGCAAATGCACCACCGCCGTGGCGTAATCGCCCGGCCGCAGCCGCTTGTCCGCATTGAGAAACTCCACCCGCACACCGACCGTGCGCTTCTTGGGATCGACGACCGGGTCGATGAAGGCCACTCGGCCGTGGATCGTCTCTCCCGGCAAGGACTGCACCACCGCGTCCACCTTCTGGCCGAACCGGATGCGCGCCGCATCCTCCGGAAACAGCTCCAGCATCAGCCAGACGGTGGAGAGGTCCGCGATGCGGTAAATCGGCTCCCCCGCCTCGACGTACATCCCCTCAAACGCCAGTTTCTCGATGACGGTCCCGCCGATGGGGGCATAGATGGTCAATCGCGAACGGGCCTGTTCGCTGGTCTCCAGTTCCTGGAGCTGTTCGGCGGTCATGCCCAGTTCCACCAGTCGGTGCCGGCTGCTGGCCACGAGTTTCTGTTGCGTCTCCCGCACAATCGCCAGGCTGCTCGGCGAGAGGGCGGCGAGCGCCTTGCGGGCTTCCAGGTACTCGACCTGCGCGGCATACAACTGGGGACTGTAAACCACCGCCAGATGGTCCCCCTGAGCGACATCCACCCCGGTGTAGTCCGCGAACAGACGCTCAATTCGCCCCTGGATGTAAGAGGCGATCGTCGCCATCCGGCTTTCGTCAATGGCAATGGCGCCGACCGACCGGAGCTCGACCTGTAAGGGCGCCCGTTGGACTTCCGCCGTTTGAATGTTGGCCAGCCGTCGCTGCGCCGGGGCGATACGGACCGCCAGCTCATCGAGATTCGCCGCAGCGGTCGTCACCGGGACCAGCTCCATTCCGCAGATGGGGCAACGTCCCGGACCGGGCTGGCGAATCTGTGGGTGCATCGGACAAGTAAAGGTCTGACCGCTGGCAGCGCTCGAAACGCTCGCCCCGCCCCCGGCGGCGATCCAGCCCATCCGCTGCGCCGCCCCCAGTGCGGCGATCAATCCGATCCCCACCCCCCACCGCAAGTGCAGCCACCACAGCCAGGGGCGGCGTCGAGGAACCACCGGCGCGGGGGGCGGCGGGGTCGGCACAGGGTTGGAGTTCATCGCTGACACCTATCTGAGAAGACAGGGAAGACGCAGGCGTGGGACGGTACGCCCCCGCAGGATCATGGTGACACACCGGACCGCTTCAGGCGGCGGGAAGAGAAGCGGCCGCAGGCTCCCGACATCGTCGCCGAACGGATGGCCGCGCCGCGTTGTCGACTGCCGGGAGCAACCCCTTCCGAAATCCTACGTCTGCCAGCGACAATACAGTCTCTGCAAGGAGCACGTCGCACCACTGCGAACCTCCGCCACAGGCCATCGATCTGCGGCTAGATGAAGCGCCGGGGAGTGCGAGGCCTCGCGGCTGCTGAACCCCTCCGGGAAGACCACGTCACGCAGCGGCGGGGTACTCGGCGGAACTTGGGGAATCCGTTCCACCCGGCAACGGCATTCCCTCCCCGGTGGTGTCGGCGCGTCCCACCGGGAGCCGCCTGACCGAGCGGCCGCGCGCCGCTGGAGGCAGGCGGGACATCCCGCCGAGGACGCGGAGGCTGCACGCTCGACCGTCCCCCCTGTTGCATCGGCGAGGGAGACGGCACAACAGCTCCTCCCGCAGCAGACCGCCCCCGGCAGCCCGCCCGCCGGCGCTCCGATCGCAACGATCGTCAGCAGTGCGATCAAGCGGCGGATCCAGGGACTGTCGAGCACCATGATCGAGCCGGGAAACAGCCTCGCACCTCCCGTTCTGTCTCCCATTCTCACCGATGGGTGAGTGTTTGGCAATTCCCGGCGAGCAGGCCCCTCCCCCTCCCCACGGGAAACAGAAGCGCAGCGGGATCGCTCTCCTGTGGACTGCGCAAGCTCGAATCGCGGGAAGCAAGGTCCATCCGCAGACCAAGCGCCGGCGGAACGTTCGACATTAGAGAGCATCCCCGGCCGACGGAGGCGCCGGCGGCTGCTGCACCGTTCCGGTCGTTACCAGGTCCCTCCCCACCGCCTGCTGAATTCGGGTCAGACTGATGTTGAGTTGGCCGACCGCCTGGTGATAAGCGAGTTGCAACGTCAGCAGGTTACGAACGTCGTTGAGGATCCGGTCGAAATCGACCACGCCGTTGGCCAGCGCCTGCTGGTCCGACGCCAGGGTCTGCTCCGCCTGGGGAACGATCGTCTCTCGATACAGAACGGCAATCCGATGACTGGCCCGCGCCTGTTCCAGCAGGTCCCTCAAGAGCGCGTCGTACTGCTGTTCCAGCTCCTGGACGGAGGCGGCGGCCGCAAAGTTCTTCCGCGTCGCCTCGTCCCGGATGGCGTCGTATTTCCGGTTCCACACGGGAACGGAAACTCGCGCGCCCACCAGCCAGGGGTCGGGACCGGGGGCGTCCATGAATATCCAGCTCGCCCGCAACGAGACGTCCGGGCGCCGTTGCAGTCGCGCCACCTCCACCCCCCAGCGGGCTGCGTGGGTTTGCAGCCGCGCGGCAGCAATCTCCGGTTGATGGTTCCAGGCAGCCTGCCGGAGCATCTCGTGACTCCAGTCGGGCAGGTCCGTCGGCAGGGACGCCGGAACGGCGACGGGGGTCTCGGCGGGGCGACCGGTGAGCCGGTTGATCTCCGCCTGGGTCGCTGCCATCCGCTGCCGGACCGTGAGCAACTGTTCCTCCACGCGGCCGATCTCGACGGTCAGCAGCGTCACGTCTCCTGCGGAACCACGGTTCTGAGCGATCCGGGCCGTCGCCAGTTCCGTCAGGGAGTGCAACAGTTCGCGGTTAGCCTCCAGAATCCGGAGTTCCTGACCGAGCACGTAGAGTTGCGCCCATCGTTGCCGCAGGTCCCCCAGGACGATCAGCCGCCGGGCAGCGTAGGTCTGCTCGGCGGCGAGCGCTTCGTAGCAGGCCTGTCGTGACTGGGCGTTCAGCCGCTCCAGCCACGGAAACATCTGCATCACCTCGAGATCGCCGCGCATCGGACCGTCGACAAGCATCATCGGTTGGCCGAACACGCTCCCCCCGATGGTCGGATCGGGGAGGGCATTGGCGTAGCGCGCCCGCGCCCAGGCGGCGGCGGACTCCTGTTGCAACCGCCTCAGGGAGGGATTGCCCGCCAGAGCCGCTGCTTCCAGCGCGGGCAGCTCGTCTGCCGTCCAGGCGAGCGCTGCGGATGCTCCCGCGCCGCCGCCTCCGCCGGTCAAGTCGGTCGGCACAGGCGCAATGGGAGGTCCCCTGCTCGAGGCCTCCTCTTGATGCCCCGTGAGCTCGACGGCGGGGGGGGCCGCGGCCGCAAAGGTTCCCCCGACCTGTTCCCCCTCCGTGAGGGGAGCCGACTCCGGGACGACGGCCACGGCCGGCGACGATGTCGCAGAGGTCGCCGAGCGGAGCGCGGACCACGGACCACGGCCGCTCGCGGTGCATCCCACACCGAGCAGCAGCAGACCGGCGGCCATTCGTCGCGCACAACGGCCGTGTGGCGGCGAAGCGGAGGCGCAGGCCATTCCCAGCATCCCTGCTTGTCTCTGTCTGCGGGATGCGGCAGGCGCGATGCGCAGCACCGCTCTACCCGCCGCATCATGGCTTCCTGCGGAAGAGATCGGAGCGGTTGCCGGGGGCTCCTCACCGAATGCCCGCCCGCCGGGGGAGTTGTGGAAGCGTCGGCAGATTCGACCGCTACGACCGGTACGATCGTCAGGACACCGATTCGCTCCGCATGGAGAGACGTTCCCCGCCGGCAGCGGCCGTCTCTGGGCGGAGTCGGTCCCCCGCGCGGAAAACAGAAGCCCACGTGGTCCCGAAGGCCTCCGGAGCCTGTGCGGGGGAAGGGAGTGCTTCGGAACCCGGCCGGCCGGGGGTCACGCGGCCCGGCGGGCCGCTTCGGACCACTGAGACGTGGCCGGCGGGAGTTCCACCAGTGTGTGGATGTTCCCGCTCACCGGCGAGGCGGCGAAGCGGCCATCGGGAGTCTGAATCTGCACTGGCACGCGTCCGATCGGAAACAGCATCGTGGATTGCACGCGGCCGTTGATCTCAGCGTGCGGGAGTATCGAGAGCTTGAATCGATTGAGGATCGTGGGGAGGGAGATTTTGAGTTGCATCATGCCGAGGGCGGCGCCGAGGCACATCCGCGGGCCGGCCCCGAACGGGAGATACGCATACGGCGAAGGGGAGATGCTCAGCCAGCGGTCGGGCAGAAACCGCTCCGGCTGTTCATACAGGGAGGGGAGGTGGTGCGTGATGAACTGGCTGAAAATGACAATCGCTCCCCGCGACAGGCGGAACGGCCCCAGTTCCACCGGCTCCGCGGCAATCCGCTGCGAATAGGCGGAGGCAGGCAGCACTCTCATGCTCTCCTTGAGCACGCGATCGAGGACAGGGAGCTGATCCAACTGGTCGGGACGGGGGGGGCGGCCGTCGAGGACCGTGTGGAGTTCCGTCTGGAGCTTGCCCATCTCTTCCGGATGCTGGGCGAGGAGGAACAGCGTCCAGGTGAGGGTATGGGCGGAGGTGAGGTGGGCCGCGCCAAAGAGCAACGCGATATGTCCGATGAGCTGCTCGTCGGTGACGCCCCCCTCTTCGTCGTGGGCGCGAATCAGCAGGGAGAGGACGTCGGTGCCGAGCTTGCCGGAGCGGCGCAGGCGGAGCATCTCCTGGAGTCCGGCCTCCAGTTCTTCCGCGGCGTGCAGCAGTTCATCGTAATGGGCGGTGAGGGCCGGATTCGAGGTGAGGGCCGCGGGTCCCAGCCGATGGTTCCATTGGACCCAGCGTTCGGTCAGTTCGCCGATGCGGTCGGCGAGTTCCGGCTCATCGACGCCGAAGAGGATGCGGCTGGTGAGGCGGAGCATGTACTGGGTCATGTCGGCATTGAGGTCGCGGACCTGTCCGGGCCTCCAGGTCGACAGCATTTCGTCGGCGACTTCGGCGATAGTGTCGTGATAGCCGACGATGATCCGCTTCTGAAACGGTCCCATCACCATCCGCCGGTGTCGGCGATGTTCTTCGCCGTTCATGCTCAACAGACCGCAGGTGACGCGCCGCTGGGCGGAGCAGCGCGGCCCGCGGATGGCGAAGAACCGGGCGTGAAACCGCTGCTCGTCGGAAAGAATCTGCCGGACGTACTGCGGACCAAAGGCGAAATGGACCCGCTGGGCGTCCTCCTGGAGGGCGCACACGTCGCCATGCTCGGCCCACAAGCGGCGCATCCCCACGACCGGGTCGCGCGCGAATTCCTCGATCGTCCCCTCGGTGACGGGCAGGCGGTCGGATCGAGGATGGTCGAGCGTCGGCGTGGGTGGAGACATCCGCGGCATCCTTGCGCGCGGGGGGCGGGCGCTGGAAGTCGGTCTGTGGCCCGGGGATAAGGGAGCGTCTTGTACCGGCGATCCGGGGTGGGCCACAAGCCCAGTTGAGGGGAATTCGCGGGGTCGTCCGATCGTCCAGCGACACCTACGGAAGGGTGGGATCGCGGAGTCTGGAAGCCATCACAATCGAACTTCCGCCCCCAGCACCTTCAGAAAACTGGCCAGCCACGCGGGATGAGCCGGCCAGGCCGGCGCGGTCACGAGGTTCCCGTCGACGTGCGCCTGATCGACGGGCATCTCGACATACCTCCCGCCTGCCAAGGTCACCTCCGGTCCGCAGGCGGGGTAGGCCGTGCAGGACTTCCCCTGCAAGACTCCCGCGGCGGCCAGGAGTTGCACCCCGTGGCAGATCACCGCCAGCGGCTTGTGTTCCCGGGCGAAGTGCCGCACCACCTCCAGCACCCGCGGGTTGAGCCGCAGGTACTCCGGCGCTCGTCCCCCCGGCACGATCAACCCGTCGTAGTGGGCGGGGTTGATCTCGTCGAAGGTGGCATTGAGGGTGAAGTTGTGGCCGCGCTTTTCGGAGTAGGTCTGGTCCCCCTCGAAGTCGTGCACGCAGGTGCGGACCTGCTCTCCGGCCCGCTTGCCGGGACAGACGGCATCAACGGCGTACCCGACCATTTGCAGCGCCTGGAAGGGGACCATGATCTCATAGTCCTCCACATAATCACCGGCCAGGAGCAAGAGTCGTTTTGCAGGCATGACAGGGGGTGAGTCCGTGCAGAGCGTGAAGGGATGGCCCGACATGGCCCAGGAACGATCTTACTGCATCTGCGGCCGGGAGTCTCGCCCATGTGATGATGGGAGCAGGGCTCGGGCTTTGTTCAAGCTCGGTGCAGGACCAATGTTCGCCGGCCGGCTTGCCGGCCATGCCTGACGGAGCCTCGCCGACGGCACTCTCTCAGCCCGCTCCGGCACTCTGGTGCTGGTTGTCAGAGACTGTTTGTGTCCCCTTCCTGCCGCCGCATAAAATAGCAGCGGGACTTTGCCCCGAAGAGGGGAGATCGTCATCGTCTTGCCGAGGAGCTCCGGATGTCCGATCGCGAGCGGTGGATCGCGCGGCACCTGCGGCGGTTGCGCATCGGACAGTTTCTGCATTGTGCGGCAGAATGGCTGGCCGCCTTCCTGATCGTGCTGGGCATCTGCGTGCTGCTGGTGAAGCGGCTCGTCCCCGCCTGGTGGCCGCAGGTGTTGTGGCTGGCCGCGGCCGCAGTTCCGGTGACAGCTCTCGCCTGGCGGCTGTCGCGGCGGGGAGCGTTCACACGGGCCGAGTCGGTCGCTTTGCTGGATCGGGCGCTGCGGGCGGACGGGCTGCTCATGGCCCTCAGCGAAATCCCCGACGCAGAGTGGCAGGAGCACCTGCCGCAGTGGGAGGAGCGCTGGCGGAACGCACTGCCGCGTCTGTGTCCGCGACGGTTCGCCGCCTGCCTGGCGTTGCCGCTGTCATTTGCGGTGGGGGTCTGTTTCGTGCCGTTGCGGGTGAGCGACTCGTACGAGTTGCCCTCTCCGCTGACGGCGGGGCAGCAAGCGGCTCAGCGGCTGGAAAACCTCCTGGCCTCCTTGCAGCAGGCGGACGTTTTGGCCCCGGATGAGCAAGCCGCTCTCGACGAGGAGATTCGCAAACTGGTCGAGGAGACCCGGCGAACACCGCTGACACATGAGAAATGGGAGACCGTCGATGCGCTCGATCAGCGGCTGAGGATGGAACTGACCAAGGCACAGCTTCAGACCGATCAGCTTCTGGCCGCGGTGAATGCGCTGCTGGAGGCGACGGCGGAGGGAGGTCTGGAGCTCTCCGAGGAGCAGCGCGAGCGCCTGGAGGAAGAACTGCTCGAGACGTTGATGAAGCGGGAGCCGGGCTCTGGTTCCGGGAGTGCGCCCAGCGGCCGGCGAGAACTGTCCGCGCTGTTGCAACGCCTGAGTCAAAGCAGCTCGCAACTGGCTCGCCTGCCCGGCGATCCGGCCGAGCGGCAACAGCTCCTCAGCGAGCTCCGCGAGCACCTGGAACAGGAACAGCAACGGCTGGCGGAACTCCGCCCCAAGGAGACCGGCGGTCAGTGTCGCGCCTGCGGCGGACAATGTGAACATGGCGAAGGATTGTGTCGCCAGTGTCAGGGGGAAGGGGACAACCGGCCGGGTCGCGGCGGAGTCTCTCGTGGTCGCGGGGATGCTGAACTGACCTGGGGAAGTGAATCCGACGAGCAGGGGATCAAGTTCAAGGCGGTGGTCCTCCCCGCCCGGCTTTCAGGAAGACCCCCAGGAAGAAGTGCTGGGGGTGCGACTGACGGCCCCGCCGGTCGATCCCGCCCCCCCCTCCGAACGATCGGCGGCGCGCCGTTTTGACCCCGCCACTGGCCGCGAGACGTGGGATCGCCAACTCCGCCCCAGGCACAAGGGAGTCGTGAAGCAATACTTCCAATCGGATCGCTGACACGGCCCGTTCCTCCTCCACCTCCCAAGCCCTCAGGGATCCGCACGGCATTTGAGGCCATGTTCGGACTGCTCAACGTCGACAAGCCGGCCGGTCTCACGTCGCGGGACGTGGTGAACCGTGTCCAGCGGCTGGTACGGCCGGTGAAAGTCGGACATGCGGGGACCCTCGACCCCCTCGCCACCGGCGTACTGATCGTCTGCCTCGGTCCGGCGACGCGGCTCGCCTCCTACTTGCATCGCTATCCCAAGACCTACGAGGCGGAATTCCTCCTCGGCTGGCGCAGCGAGACCGACGACGTCGAGGGGAACCTGACCGCCGTGGAACCTGCCCAAACGGTGACTCCCGATCGGATTCGCGAGGTGCTCGGCCGTTTCACCGGGAAGATTGAGCAGGTCCCGCCGACGTTCTCGGCCGTGAAGGTCGATGGGCGGCGGGCCTACGCCTTGGCGCGGAAGGGCGTTCCACTCGATCTCCAGCCGCGCGAAGTTGAAATGCATCGACTGGAATTGACAGGCTGTCGGGATGACCGGGTGATGGTCGAAGTGGAGTGCAGTTCGGGGACGTACATCCGGTCGCTGGCGCGCGACGTGGGAGAGGCCTTGGGGACGGGGGGGGTTCTGAGCCGGTTGCGGCGGACGCGCATCGGGCCATTCGACGTGAGTGAATCCCTGACATTCGACGACCTCTCTCCGGCAACGATTCGGGACCGGCTGCTGCCACCCTCCTTGGCGGTCGCGATGCTTCCCTCGCGGAGGGTGAACCACGAGGAGGCTGAGGCACTGCGGAACGGGCGTCGCATTGCGCTCGCCGGCACTTCCATATCCTCAAATGAAATAGCTGTTTACGACGCATCTGGCAGATTGATCGCCGTGGCCGAGGAACAGCCGGGAGGATGGCTGGCCCCGCGGCTGGTCTTCCCGTGGGACGAGGCAGTGCCCGCCCGCTCCGAGTGAGCCCGACGCGAGCTTCTCTCGTCGCATCCCAAGCCATTGGGGCGACCGCTGTTCGGACCGGCAGTGAGTGCCTGTTGGAGGGGAATTCCTCTCGACCCTGACTTCCCGCTTCCCCTACAGTCCGATCCGCGTGCGACTTTGCGAGCGTCGCGCGGTGGGGGGGGAGTCCACATGATCCCGTGAAGTGGAGGCGGCATCAGGTTCCCGGCCCGTCGGCTGGCCGTCCCCGCTTCCCTGCCAACCGCGATGTTCCCCTGATGTCCGGCACGTTGCTGACCCGTCCACGCGCGACGCTGATCCAGGCTCTGGGGGCCGCGGTGCTGAGCGTCGTCGAGTTGGTGGGGGACATGGCGCTGTTTGCGGTGCAGACGTTGCTGTGGATACCGCGGCGGATTCCGCGCGGGCACGTGTTGTGGCCGGTGATGTACGAAATCGGCGTCCAGAGTGTGCCGGTCATCACCGTGACTGGCGCCTTCATCGGGATGGTCCTGGCGGTCCAGACGTATGAGCAATTCGCGATGCTGCACATGGAGAATCAACTCGGGGCCGTGATCAATGTCTCGCTGGTGAAGGAGCTGGGGCCGGTGCTGGCGGGGGTGATGCTGGCCGGCCGCCTGGGGGGTGCGATCGCCGCCGAACTGGGGACCATGAAGATCACCGAGCAGATCGACGCCCTGACGGCCCTGGGGGCCAATCCGGTGGCCTATCTGGCGGTGCCGCGGTTCATCGCCTGTTGCCTGCTGATTCCACTGTTGACGGTGATTGCCAACGTGGCGGGGATGGCCTCGGGCTGGTGGTTCAGCGTGCAGGTGCTGGGGATCGACAGCCACTTCTACTGGTTCCACACGGAGGGTTTCGTAGCGCCGTGGGATTACTGGACGGGTTTGCTCAAGAGCGTCTGTTTCGGGGGGTGCATTGCGATGATCGCCTGCCACCGGGGATTTCATTGCCGGGCGGGCGCCGAAGGGGTGGGCCGCGCCGCCACGGAAGCGTTCGTCTATTCCTTTGTGGCGATCCTGGCGGCGGACTTCCTGATTGGAACCTGGATGATGAAGCTCTACCACGCGTTGTGGGGCGTCACGCCCCTGTAGACCCGCAGGCCCGCCACGGCGGCCGGCATCCCCATGAACGCCGACACACCCATCGTCGAACTGCGGCAGGTCTCGAAATCGTTCGGGACGCAGGCCGTGCTGCGCCACGTCTCGCTGCACGTTCGACGCGGCGAGACCGTCGTCATCATCGGGGAGAGCGGCTGCGGGAAGAGCGTGACCCTCAAACTGCTGCTGCGGCTGCTGCGACCCTCCTCCGGAGAGGTGCTGTGGGATGGCCGGTCGATCGCCGGTTGGAGCGAACGCCAACTTGCCGAGGAGCGGCTGCGGTTCGGGTTCCTGTTCCAGATGGCGGCGCTGTTCGACAGTTTATCCGTGTATGAGAACGTGGCCTTCGGCCTGCGGCAGAACACACGACTGGACGAGGAGCGCATCCAGCAGATCGTCTTCGACCGGCTCCGCAGCGTCGGGCTGGCGCCGGGGATCGTCGGGCCGAAAAAACCCGCCGAACTCTCCGGCGGGATGCGCAAGCGCGTGGGCCTGGCGCGGGCGTTGGCGCTCGATCCCGAGGTCATCCTCTACGACGAACCAACCACTGGTCTGGACCCGATCATGAGCGACGTCATCAACGAGCTGATCCTCCAGACGCGGCGCGAGCGCGGCGTGACCAGCATCATCGTCACGCACGACATGCAGACTGTGCGCAAAGTCCCGGAGCGCGTGGTGATGCTGTACCCTGTGGCCCGCCTGCAGCCGGGAGAGCCGCAGGTCATTTTCGACGGTCCTCCCGGAGAAGCGTTCCGGAGCAAAGACCCGCGCGTCTCGCAGTTTGTGCGGGGCGAGGCGGGAGCGCGGCTGAAAGAGTTGTCCGCCCTGGCCCGGCCAGCGAGTCCCCCCCTGCCGCGCCGCGATCACGACGTCCCCACCTTGATCCCCCCCCCGACGCCTGAAACACGCAGCCCCCCCCCGACGGGCTTCCCCTACCACCCCTTCGACGCCACCCCGGTTCGCTCATGGACGAGCAACGACTCCAATTCCGCGTCGGAATCTTCGTGCTGGCGGCGCTGGCCGCCCTCGGATGGATGATCGTGCGCTTCGGTGATCTGAGGCATCTCTGGGAGGAGACCTATGCCGTGGCGATTCAGTTCGACCGGGCCCCCGGCGTGCAAACCGGAACGCCGGTGACGCTCAACGGCATTCTCATCGGACGGACGCGGAAGGTCGTCCTGGACGATGCGGAGCCCGGGGTCCTGGTGGTGGTCGACATCGAAGGGCATCGCAAGCTGCGGCTGGACACTCAACCCCAGCTCACGCGCTCCCTGCTGGGCGACACGACCATCGAATTCACCGCCGGGGCCAGCAGCGAATATCTGCCGCCGAACACGCGGCTCAAGGGGAAGCTCCCCGACGACCCGCTGGAGATGGTCCGCCGTTTGGAGGGAAACCTGGCGCAGGCCCTGGCGTCGCTGGAGGCGACCAGCCAGGAATGGCGGTCGGTCGGCCGCAACGTGAATTCCCTGATCGAAACCGAGCGGGGGCATCTCGGCGCCGTGATCGAAAAGACCGCCGCCGCCCTCGATGACTTCGCTGTCACGATGCAGGCCGCCCGCGAGATGGTGGCCAATGCCAATCAACTCGTGGCCGACCCCCAGCTCCGCGCCAAACTGCACGAAACCCTCTCCGCCCTGCCGGACCTCGTGCAGGAGACGCGCGACACCATCGCCGCGGCGCGGCTGACCGTGCAGCGTTCCGGCGAAAGTCTCGACAAGATCAACCAGAACCTCGACCAGGTCCAGCAGGCCACGGCGCCGTTGGCGGAGGGGAGCCAGCGGCTGGTGGCCCGGTTGGACGGCGGACTCATCCAGCTCGAACAACTGCTGATGGAATTGCACGCCTTTGCGAAGGTGCTCAACGAACAGGAGGGGACGCTGCAAAAGTTCGTCTCGGACCCGCGGCTGTACGAAAGCCTGGCGCGGTCGGCGGGGTCGATGGACGTCCTGCTCCAGAACCTGGAACCGACCTTGCGCGACCTGCGCATCTTTGCGGACAAGGTCGCCCGCCACCCGGAACTGCTGGGCGTCAGCGGGGCGATCTCCGGCAGCTCAGGGATCAAGGAGCTCCCCGACGGGCCGCGGCAATCGAGTCAGCCGCGCCCCTTGCCGCGCTGACTCCTCCCCGCCGGAAGCGTCGCGCGCTCGCTTCAGCGCGCAAAGCAGGGACGGTATGCTGGCGAGGCGAGTGCCGGCGTTCGTCATGGCCGAAGACTTCCCTTCAGCACGTCTCCCTGCCTCCCCGGTCGCACTGTCGGGGGAACGAGTGACCTTTACCGGCGTGTTGGCCTCGATGACGCACGCACAGGCCGCTGAACTGGTCCAGCAGCACGGCGGCGAGGCGACGGATCACGTCTCCCGGCAGTTGACGATGCTGGTGGTAGGAGAGGAGGGCTGGCCGTTGGAAGACGACGGCCGCATCTCCCGCAAGCTCCAGGAGGTGCTCGATTGGCAGGGGCGCGGCGTGCCGATCCGCGTGGTGCAGGAATCGGACTTCCTGCGGATGTTGGGACTGTCGGAACAGCCGGAAGAAGTCCGCCGACTGCATACCCCGGCCATGCTCAGCCAGATTCTTCAGGTGCCGGTCTATATCATCCGGAGCTGGGAGCGGGCCGGCCTGATCCGGGCGGTGCGGCGCGTGCACCGGCTCCCCTACTTCGATTTCCAGGAAGTCTCCAGCGCCCGGCGGCTCAGTGAGTTGTTACAGGCCGGCGTTCCGCGCGCGGAGATCGAACGCTCGCTGCAGGCGCTGACGCGCGTGATCGGCAGGGAGCGGCGGCCCCTGGAACAGCTTGACCTCCTCGTCCGTGACCACCGGCTCCTGATCCGCGACGCGCACGGACTGCGCGACCCCCGCGGCCAACGCCTGCTGGACTGGGAGAGGGACACCGACGCACCCGACCAGCCCGGAGCGGGCGACGCAGATCACCACCCCATCTCCATCTCCTTCCTGGCCGCCAGGCAGCAGGCGCTGGAGATGGAACGTCGGGATTGGTTCGTCGAAGGCTGTCGTCACGCCGACGAAGGCGACTTGCTGGCGGCGATCGAGGCTTTCCGACTGGCGCTGATGATGGAACCGCTCAACCCGGAGGTGCATTTCCATTTGGGAGACGTGTTGTACCGGTTGGGACGCACTCATGCCGCACTCGAACGCTATTTTGCCGCGGTGGAACTGGACCACGATTATCTCGAAGCCTGGACGCAGATTGGGGCGCTCCAGCGAGAATTGGGGGACGCAGAGGGGGCGTTAGACGCCTTCCGTGTGGCCCTCGACATCCATGAGAACTATGCCGATGTGCGGTTCCAGATGGCGGAAACGCTCGCGGAACTGGGCCGCACGGAGGAGGCGATTCCGCACTGGGAGGCCTATCTGGAGCTGGAGCAGCGGGGGCCGTGGGCGGAGCTGGCCCGCCAACGCCTGTCGAGCGCCGCCGCGGCCTCCAGTCCTCCCTCACTGTCTCCCGTGTGAAGCGGATCGCCGCTGTCCGTCAACGGCGATCCGCGGAGGTTGAAGCGTCGCAATCGACCCGTCCCCGCGGTATCATCCCGCCTGCAGTTCTGTGGCGCCACGGAGGTCCTGTCGGCGTGACCACTCCTTCCAGCAGATTCGCTCGCGGGCGATCGCGAGATTCGCACTCGTTCCTGGTGATCGAGGAGAATCGCTTCGCCTATGCCGCAGCCCTGCAACTGCGAACGGCGGAAGCATCGCGCCCCTGCCGGCTGGTGACCATCTGCGGTCCATCCGGCTGCGGCAAGTCGCACCTGGCCCGTCAGCTCATCCGGGACGCTCTGCTCGAAGACCCCCAACTCATCGATACCTGCGTGACCGCCGCGGAGTTCGCCGCGGAGTTCACTGCCGCGGCCGAAGCGAACTGCATCCCCGAGTTCCAGCACAGCTACCGCCGCTCGCAACTGCTGATCGTCGAGGACGTGCAGACCTTGGAAGGGCGCGGCGAAACCTTGCAGCAACTTCTGGCCATCATCGACGAGGTGATCTCTCAGGGGGGCCGCGTCCTGCTGACCGCCAACCGAGCCCTGGGAGAAATCCGGGGCCTGCCGGGAAAACTGGTCAGCCGCTGTCACGGAGGAGTGTGCGCGGAAATCACCCTCCCCTCCACTGCCAGCCGCACCACGCTCCTGAGTCATTTCGCCGCTTCGCTGCAACTCCCGATTCCGGAAGACGTCCTGCGGCTCTTGGCCCGCTGTCTGCCCGTCTCACCGCGCGAGTTGTTGGGTGCTCTCATCAAGCTGCGGACGCTGGCCGACGGACAACGCCGCAGGATCGACCTGGAGGCGGCGCAGAGCATCATCCGGGAGTTTTCCCTCAGCGGCGGTCCGGCCCTGACAGACATCGTTCGTGCCGTCTCGCACGAATTCGCCGTGCCCGTCGCCGTCATGCGCTCGCCGGGACGCGTGCAGTCGACCGTCGTCGCCCGGCAAACCGCCATGTACCTGGCGCGGACTCTGTCCGGGCAATCCCTGGCCTCGATTGGCGAGTTCTTTGGCGGCCGGAACCACGCCACCGTGCTTCACGCCTGCCGCCGCGCCGCCGAACAACTCGCGACCGACCCGGAATACGCCCAGCGCGTCCACCGCGTCCGGGAGATGTTGCGATCCAACGGCATTCGTCTCCGTGAACAACTCGTCGAAGAACCCTCAGCAATCCTCGAGTAACTCGACCGGACGTCTGCGACGGAGACGATCCGTGTCGGAAATCGGGCCGGTGATCGACGTTTCCCCCACCAGGAATCACCCGGCTGTCCGCACGACTTTCACATCCGGAACAGGCTCCGGAGACTGGAGGTAACTGAGGGTTTGGCATATACTTACGGTTTCGAGGCCGACCACGATTCCACAGGGCCTCTCCAGGCACAATACTACGACGACTCCATCAATTCAGTTCGTGTGCGGTTGATTGCGACCGATCCGCCATCTCACACCACCGGCCGACTCCGATGAAACTCCAATGTTCCCGCCCCAACCTGGCAGCAGCTCTCGCCACGGTGAGCGGCGTCGTTCCCACCCGGACCCCCAAGGAGATTCTCAAAAACGTCAAACTCCGCCTCGCGGAGGGTCGAGCAACCCTCCTGGCCACCGATTCCGAAGTCGGAATCCGCAGCGAAATCTCCGGAGTGGAGTCCGATTCGGTGGGCGAGGTGTTGCTTCCCACGCAACGGCTCACCGCGATCCTCCGCGAGGTGCAGGAGGACGTCATCGTCCTGGAAGTGGACGAGGAGGGGTTGTGGATTCGCACCGGCCATAGCGAGTTCAAACTCGCTGTGGAGGACCCGGCCGAGTTTCCCGACGTCGCCATGTTTGACGACGACGCCTACTGGATCGTCCCCGGCCGGCAGTTGAAGCAGACCATCCAGAGAACCGTCTTTGCCACCGACGTGGAGAGCACCCGGTACGCGCTGGGGGGCGTGCTGGTCGAAGCCTCGCCGACAACCATGGTCCTGGCCGCCACTGACAGCCGCCGGCTCGCCATCGCCCAGACCCCCTGCTCGCAGCAGGGAGAGCCGTCCGCCGGCCAGCGTCCGGTCGTCCCCTCCAAGGCGATGCAGCTCATCGAACGGAGCATTCACGACGACGACCAGGAAGTGCACCTGGCCTTCCATGCCAACGACGTCCTGGTGCGGAGCGGCACCTCCACGATCTACGCCCGTCTCGTGGAGGGACGCTTCCCCAAGTACCAGGATGTGATCCCCCGCAATCTGCCGATCTGCATCGAGCTGGTGGCAGGTCCTTTGCTCTCGGCGGTGCGGCAGTCGATGATCGTCACCAGCGACGAAAGCCGCGGCGTCGATTTCGCCTTCGCGGAGGGGAACTTGACCCTCACGAGCGTCGGCGTCGACGTGGGCAGTTCACGGGTGGAACTGCCGGTGAGCTACCAGGGCGAGCCGATCACCATCACGTTCGATCCCAAGTTCATCGCCGATTTTCTGCGCGTGCTCGAACCTTCGGCCCCGTTGTCGTTGAATCTGACGGACCCGAACAGTGCGGCGGTTTTCCGGGCCGGCAGTGATTACACTTACGTGGTGATGCCGCTGGCTCGCGACGGCAAGTGAACACGGGCCTGTTGACCGCGCTGCGGTTCCAGCCGCTCCCGCGCCATGAGTGGCCGGGTGAGGGTCGCAGAGCTGCGGAAGAGACGGAAAGCGTCCTGATGGATCGCCACTCACCCCCTCGGACGGAGCCCCACCCCTTGGGAGAAGTCCTTTCGCAACTCTTCGCTCTCCGCGGCTATGGGCGGGTGCGGGGGGAGCGGCGGCTCCAGGAGGTGTGGCGCGAGATCGCCGGCCAAACCATCGCCCGGCACACGCGCGTCCTGGGAGTCAACGGGGGAGTGCTGCATGTCGGCGTCGCGAGCTCGGCGTTGCTCAGCGAGCTGGCCGCCTTCCACAAACACTCCCTGCTGGCACGCCTCCAGTCCGTGCATCCCCAGCTTCAGGTCCGGGATCTCAAATTCAAGCTCCGCGGCGATCTTGGATCGCCGGGAGGTTGTTGAACCATCGTCAGTCGATCTTTCCTCAGGCATGTCCCATCCCTCGTCTGCTCCCGCCAGGTCCAAGTCCGCCGACTACGGCGCCGACACCATTCAGCACCTCAAGGGAATTGAGGGCATCCGCCACCGGCCCGCCATGTACATCGGCGGCACCGACCTCGCGGGACTGCATCACCTTGTCTTCGAGGTGACCGACAACGTCCTCGATGAGTTCGCCAACGGCTTCGCCACCACCATGACCGTCCAGATTCACGGCGACGGGTCGATCACCGTCTCCGACGACGGACGCGGCATCCCCGTCGGCATCATGAAGGACCACAACAAGCCCGCCCTCGAAGTCGTCTTCACCGAAATCCATGCCGGCGGCAAGTTCGATCGCAAAGCCTATGCTGTGGGGACCGGTGGACTGCACGGCGTCGGCATCACCGCCGTCAATGCGTGCAGCGAGTGGCTGGAGGTCGAGGTCCGCCGCGAGGGCTTCGTCTGGACGATGGAATTCGCCCGCGGCAAAGTCGTCGGCCCGCTCGAAAAGGGAGGGCCGACCGACCAGACCGGCACCAAGGTGACCTTCAAGCCCGACCCCTTGATCTTCCCGGTCACCACCTTCAACTACGACATCATCCACAAGCGGTTGCAGGATTGCGCGTTCCTCAACGCTGGCATCCGCATCGTCATCACCGACGAGCGCACCGGCCAGTCCGATACCTTCCACTACCAGGATGGCCTGACCGAGTTCGTCAAATGGATCAACCGCACCGAGAACCCCCTGCATCCCGACGTCATCCGCATCCGCGGCACCGTGGAGGACGTCGATGTCGACGTCGCCATGCAGTGGAATGACGGCTACTCCGCCGACAACATCCGCTGCTTCGCCAACGGCATCTCCAACAGCGAAGGGGGGACCCACATGTCGGGCTTCCGCACGGCCCTCACGCGGACCCTCAACGCCTACGGCAGGAATGCCGGCATCTTCAAGGAGGTCACCCCCCAGGGAGAAGACTTCCGCGAGGGACTGGCCGCCGTCGTCACCGTCCGCCTCCCCAACCCCCAGTTCGAGTCGCAGACCAAGATCAAGCTCACCAACCCGGAGGTCGAAGGGGCCGTCAACTCCGTCGTCGGCGATGGTCTGGCCAAGTATCTCGAGGAGAACCCCGCCACCGCGCGGGCCATCTGCCAGAAGGCCATGACCGCCGCCGAGGCCCGCGAGGCCGCACGCAAGGCCCGCGACATGGCCCGCAGCCAGAACAAGGTCTCCGGCAGCGGACTCCCTGAAAAGCTCCGCGACTGCCGCAATCACGACCTGGCCGTCTCCGAACTCTACCTCGTCGAAGGAGACTCGGCCGGCGGCTCTGCCGACACCGGACGCGACGCCTCCCATCAGGCCATCCTTCCTCTCCGCGGCAAAATCCTGAACGTCGAAAAGGCCCAGATCGTCAAGGTCCTCGGCAACAAGGAAGTGGTCGCCATCTTCAAGGCCATCAACATCCCCCCTCTGGCCGAAGAGGTCGACGTCTCCAAGCGCCGCTACGGCAAGATCATCGTCATGACCGATGCCGATGTCGACGGCTCACACATCCGCACCCTGCTGCTGACGTTCCTGTTCCGCCACATGCGGGAACTGGTCAAGCAGGGCTGCGTCTACATCGCTCAGCCGCCGCTGTATCGCGTCCTCCCCAAGGGGAAAAAGAATCCCAAGCCCCGCTACGTCCAGACCCACGAGGAGATGATGACGGAGCTGCTGGAACTGGGTCTGGAGGGCTCGCGGCTCCTCCTCAAGCCGCGCGACAATCTGCTCGCCGCTCGCGTTCCCACGGCCGTCGCGCCTGCCGCCCCGCGCGAACTCTCCGGTCCGGACGTCCGCAAGCTGGCGGACCTGCTGGCGATGGTCGAGGAGCCGCTCGAGGCCCTGGAGCGGCGCGGCATCTCGTTGCGCCGGTTGGCCATCGAGCATGCCACCGAGGAGGGGCTGCTCCCGCGTTACCGCGTCTTTGTCGGCGGCGAGGAGCAGTGGTTCGCCAAGAAGACGGACTTGGACGCCTTCCGCGCCGCGCACGCCCCACCCGCTGATGCCCCAGGACCCAAGCCCGGCGTCGGCGACGCCGGGTCACTTCCGCCCGCCGGGGAAACCTCCTCTTTTTCCGAAACCGACCTGCACGAGGTCCGCACCATCAACGACGTCCTCCGCCAGCTCCAGACGGATTTCCACCTGACGCTCAACGACCTGCTCCCCGCCCCCCCCAAGAACGCGGAAGCGGTCTTTCCGTATGAAGTCGTCAGCGGCGACGTCACCCGCCGCCTCCAGTCGCTGCGGGAACTCGTCCCCACGCTGCGGGAGCTGGGGGGCCGCGGTCTCACCTACACCCGCTTCAAGGGACTGGGGGAAATGAACCCCGAGGAACTCTTCGAGACGGCAATGGACCCGGCGCACCGCGTGCTCAAGCAGGTGACGCTGGAGGATGCCGCCGCCGCCGAGGAAATCTTCCGCGTGCTGATGGGAGACCACGTCGAGCCGCGAAGGGAGTTCATCGAGAAGCACGCCCTGGAGGTCAAGGACCTGGACGTCTGATCCCTCCCATGTCCGGGCTGGGCCTGAAATCGGGTTTGAGAAGTGAGGGCAGGAGAGGGGAATCCATTTTCTGAGAAGATCAGTTAACCAGCCAGCGGTCCACCTTCCAGGAGCCATTTTCCTTGCCAATCACAATCCGGACCGTCGTACCCGATTTCGATTCCCGGAACAGGTACTCGGTGCGGGGCTGGTTCTGCACGGTGACCGTCTGGGCGGAAACGAAGTCGAACTGTTCCCGCAAGACGGGGAGCGACCGCACCTGAGTCAAGAACGACTCGCGTCCCGAAGCACTCTTGAATTCTGCGGTGGTCCCTGCCCAGGCTGCTTCGGGAGTTCCGGCACGAATCGCCTCCAGAAAGGCTTGTGCGATGGCGCGGCCTTCCTCCAATCCCGGCTGGGTGGACGGCTGGAGCCAGTACCACCCCGCCGCCACCGCCAGCACCACCAGCAGGGGGATAAGCACCAGCAGTCTGGACCAGCCCCCCCGACCCGCAGGCAGGGGGGACTCGCGTTGCGCCCACGGCATGACGGCCATGACAGGCATCGGTTAGCTATTTGAGGGAGGACGGCTCGCCGCCGCCGCGCGTCCCGGCAGCCCGCCAGACCGTCAGATCGATGTTCTCGCTGACGGCGCGGACAGCGTCGTCGAGCAGCAGCACTTGCACCACGCCGGGATGGTAGCTGCGAGCCGTAATAGCCGCATAGGTCGGCAGCGTCGTCGACTCGCCGTCCCGCATGGAGGTCACGTCAATGCTGTAAGTAATCCCGCCGACGGTGTAGGGAACCGGTGTATTGGGAACAAACGTGGTGGTGAATCCGGTTTCGTGGACGTCTCCTTCGACCCATTCGGTATGGCCGTTGGAGTCGAACGTCCCGCCGTAATAGACCGCTAGGGCCGCGGGATTGGCCGGCGGAGGCGCCCCCACCATGCTGGGATTGCCCGTATCCCAGAGATTCGGCTGGTAGGCCCGCACCTCGGCGGCGGCCAGTGTGTTGCTGCTGCCGTCCGTGATCTCCGCCATCCGAAACGCACGATTGGGATGGAACGCCCCGTCTCCCACCCCCCCGGTCTGGGGATCGAAAATGAACCACGTCCCTTCATTGAAGCCGTAGTTCAGCGGGTAATGGGTGAGCGTGGGGGTGGGACGAGCGCGGTCGTTGACTTCGCTGGGGCACAGATACACGTCGATCCGCATCTGGGCCAGCGTCGGATTGGAAGTGAACTGGGAACTGACGTTCCAGTCCACCAGGTTCGCCAGAGAGGATTGTTCCAGAAAATCGAGCAGACGGACGTGCGCGGAATAGGGTTCAAAGGTGCGATTGACGGGGAGGGCTGCCGCCAGAGGCAGCCGCTTGTAGGTCCCCTCGTAATTCCCCAGCGCCACCCCGATCTGGTGCAGATTGTTCTGGCACTGGGATTTCCGGGCGGCCTCGCGCACGGCTTGAATGGCCGGCAACAGCAACGAGACGAGCAGGGCGATGATGGCGATCACCACCAGGAGCTCAATCAACGTAAAGCCGCGGCGTCGAGTGGCAAGGGGGGACATGGCATTTACTCAGGGTGGGAGAGGCGGGAGGGAGAACGGCGGTGCTGCGAGGGCTGGCTGGTCTGCTCAGGCACGCCTTGTCCGGCAGACCTTCCGCTCCCCCCGCGTCCGCAACAACACCCCTCGCCGTGCCGCCCAGCGGAGAGGGACATTGGCCGATGCCCGGGGACCGCCTCTGGACGGCGACTCGCGGAGGGACGCCTCAAAGCATCAACCGCCGCTGATGATACCAGCCTCCTCCACTCAGCGTCAACGATGCCTGGCGGACACCTATAATCCCCTGAGCCTCCTGCTCCGCTTGTGTCATCCGGAGAGGTCCGCCGTGCCGGCGCCCCGACTCGATCGCGAAGAGTACGTCGAACAGGCGTACTTCTTTCGCACCTATCGCGAACGCATCGACGACCACCTCCCCGCTCAGGAGGTCCTGGCCAGCATCCAGGAGGAGCTGCTCGCCACGACCAAGCTCCCCTACGCCGTCAGTTTCCTGTACGGCGAACTCCAGCTCCACGGGCGGATCGGCGAGGGGATGGCGAAGCTGTCGCACTATTTCGCCCCCTTTCAGGCCTTCGTGATGCAGCGGGCCGAGGAGGACGAGTCCAAATTCGAGGTCCGCATGGCACTGCGGATTCTCGAGCGGGAGGCCGAATTCCGCGCGCAAGGGGGCCAGCCGGCCGCGCTGTTCATCTACCAGTTCGAGTGCCTCGCCCGCAACCAGCTCGGCTACGACCGCGGTCTGACGGCCATGGCCGAGGACGGCTTCTACGATGCCCACTGGCGCGCGTGGATCGAATCGCTGCGGCGGCAGCTCGGCTCACGCGACTTCGCCGACCTGATCTATCTCCGCTCGCAGCATCGGGTGGACGAGGCCCGTCGCCGCCACCCCGGCCGCGAACTCCCCGACCTCCCCCCCATCCTCTTCGGCGCTCAGGAGGGACGGATCGCCAAGGCCCACCGGGGGAAGGACCCCCTGTACATGTTCGCCGCCTTGCAGCGACACCTCGGCTACCCCGCCGTCCCGCGCCCCGCCCCCCCCCGCAGCGGTCCGCTGTTCGAGCCTCACGTCGAGACCCGCTTCCACCGCCTGGAAGCGCGGCTGTCGCTCCTGGAACAGGAGATGAAGGGGGGGATCGACCTGTCGCAGTTCGTCAAGCGCGAAGGAACCTTCCTGGACGACGACGAGGGATAGCCCGCCCTCTCCCCCGCCGGGTGCCGCCACGGCAATGGTGGTCCGGTCATGGGCAAGCGCGCTGTTCCAGAGGGGCGAAGCAAGCCGATCTTCACCGGCGGAGTGGCCCGCCGTGCGTCGTGATGGGACGGCCGGGGGGTTGACACCCCCCGCTCGCCTGTGGCGCGCACGCCAGCGAGCCGGGGGCGTCAGCCCCCGGACCGTCGAGCGCGGATGACGATTCCACCATGGCGCGAGGAACGCCGCGCGCGGAGCGTCGTGGGGGTGGGACGGTTTCGGCGGTTCGAGTCTGTTCGCCGGCGGGCTTGCCCGCCGTGCCCGTGTTCACCCCCGGCACGTCGAGCAAGCTCGACGGCGAATTGCGGATCGCGCCGTTCACGCCGCAGCAGGCGGTGGCGGGATTTCAAGTTCGAGTGCGCTCCGTGGGTGATTACGAAACGCCCGGGGGGTTGACACCCCCCGCTCGCCGACGGAGAAACAGGCGAAGATTGCACAGTAGAGGAGTTGGCAGCGCTCCGACATCACCACCCGACGCGGACCCGCTTGCGGTGGACGCATTCGGAGTTGCGGGGAACAGCGGGAGCGCTCTTTTGCTAAAGTCGTCCAGCGCTCCTCTTCGAGTCGCGGCTAAACTTTTTCAGCGCTATCCTGCGGGTCGCGGCGAAACTTCCGGCGCTCCATCCAGCGCTCCCCTGCGGGTCGCGGCTAAACTTTTCGAGTCGCGGCGAAACTTTCGGCGGACCACCCCTCACGGCGGAGAGCCGAACCAGATCCAGGTCTCCTGCTCCGAGACGAGGAGGCGGCCGAGGAGGGCGCCGTCGCGGGCGGCGACGGCCGCCGCACCGTGCAGCGTCGGCGGGATCGGCAGGACGCGGTCGATGGCCCATCCCTCAGGGAGCGACGTGCACCGCACCGCGGCGACAAACGTCGGTTCGACATCCCCCCCCGCCATCAGGAACAGGTCCTCGGGCGTCTCCGCCCGTCGCGCGGGGGGGACGATCGGCCGGGAGTTTTCCCGCTCCAGTTTCTCCCGCAGGGATTCCGGGAGGGGCCGGGCAACCAGCGGCCCCTCTCCCGGGACGTCGTCCTGAAGCGTCAGTTCCAGGGTGGCGTCGGCGATGGCGAGCGAGGCGGTTCCGCCCAGCGCTCCTGCGGGAACCGTGAGCAGATCGCGGGGACCGGAGCAGTGGCTTCCGTCCACCAGCACCCAGCCGCGGCGTTCGCGCGGGGAGTTGCGAAAGAAGCCGTCGTGGGTCCAGCGGAGGAGGGCCGGCAGCAGCACCGGCCGCACACTGGGAGCCGCCAGGGAGCCTCCCGTCACGGCGGGTTGCCAGTCGAGCCATTCCGGGTCGGGATGCGGATGGAGCCGGAAGCGGTGTCCTGCGGCGACGGGGGGACCCGGCTCGGGAGGGAGCGCCAGTCCGATCCCTCCGCGCAGCAGCGTTTCGAGTGTGCCGACGTGCAAGTTGAACCCGGTCAGGCTGCCGCGCAGGTGCACTCCGGAGGCGTTGAAGAAGACCGCCTGAGCGCGGATGAGATGTCGATACTGCGGTCGGATGTAGATGCGCGTTTCAATGGCGCTTCCGTCGCCGGCCAGCGTGCTCGACAGAACGCCGCCGATGCGGACGTCGCGGTAGTAGACCCCCTCTCCGCCGCGGAGTCCGTTCCCCTGGCTGGACTGCAACACGACTTCGATGCCGCCCGGCTGTTCCAGATCGGGGAGCGGGGGGTGTTCCAGTCCTGCGAACCGTGTGGCGGGAGGTGCGGAGTCAGCGGGGGGGAGGAGGGTCAGGTAGCGGGGACCGATGACCGTATCGAGACCGGCCGCGCCGCTCAGATCGAGCTGGGGACGCACGATCCAGAACCGCGCTCCCTCGCGGGCCAGTCCTTCCGCGGCGGGGGTGAGTCGGACGTCGAACTCCACGCCGGCGAGGTCCTCTGCCAGCCGCGCCTGTTCCACCACGCCGCACTCAATTCCGCGGTAGCGCAGCAGGTCGCCGGCGACGAGTCCGTGTCCGTCGCGAAAGGAGATGGTGATGAGCCGTCCGCGCTGGGAGAGGCTGTTGGCGATCAGCCCCCCCGCCGCGAGGAGCGCGAGGAGGGGAAGCAGCCACCACCACCGCGCCCCGCGCGAGGGGGGAGCGGCCTGTGCCCGGGGGAGCGACGCCGCGAGCGGAGCGGAGGTCGCGGGGGCCGGTCCTGAGGGAGCGCCCGCTCCGCTGGCGACGAGGATGCCTTCGTCCCAGAGCGAGTACGGATCGAACGCGGCACTGGCCGCCAGGCTGAGGAGCACAAAGGTGGTGAAGGCGACCAGACCCATCCCGGCGCTGAATTCCAACAGTCCGCCGAGCTTGACGAAGGCGACCATCACCGCCACCAGCAACACATCGAGCATCCCCCAGCGGCCGAGGTGTTCGACCAGCCGGTACGTCAGGGCCCGGTATCGCTCCGGCAGCCGCCAGGTTCGTTGCGAGAGCAGCAACAGCGCTCCCAGCTTGACCACCGGGAGGACGAGCGAGAAGAGGAGCACGACCGTGGCCACGAGCAGATGCCCTTCGGCATACAGCGTGCGTACGCCGGCGACGATGTTGCTTTCAGAGGCGTGTCCCAGCCGTTGAATCCGTAAAAACGGCAACGAGACGGCCGGCACATACAGCGCCAGTGCAGCCAGGGCCCAGGCGGCCGCCGCGCGGTTCCCTCCCAGCCGCGCGCGCCACGAATCAAACGACGTGCAGCAACGGACGCAGACGGCGCGCACCTCCTCCGGGACGCGCTGGATCAACCCGCAACAGTGACAGCTTCGAAGATGTTCCATGGCCGGGGGTCCGCCGGGACCGGGGATGCTCTCCAGATCATAGCGTCCCCCGACGGTGGAAAACTGGGATGGCCGTCATCGGCAGCATCTCGGGCCGTCCCTGCGCCGCGGTCAGCCGACTTCGGTGTAGCTCTGCATCGGTTCGGCGACCTTGCGATAGCCGAGGTCGCGGATCACCTCCAGGACCTCGCTCCAGGTGGGAAATTGCCGACCGCTACGGCGTTTGTAGTCGTCCATGGCGCGCATGAACTCGATTTCGTCGTTCGTGTAGTCGCGTTCGCAGGTGGTGGGGTCGATCATCCGTCGACGTTCGACCTTGCGACGTTCGGACAGACGACGTTCCCGGGGAAGGTGTTCGACGCTGGTGTGACTGCGGCGTTCCAGTCGGATGCGCCGTTCCTGAGTCCGTCGCTCAACCGTCGCGGGAGAGTCGGGAGTCACTTGATCGATGCAGGCCATGGGGAGCAAGCCTTTCCGTTGTTCATCTGCGAGAGGAAGATCACGACCTTCCCCGGCGTGAGGGCGGGGGGAAAGCCTCCGGGACAAAGCTCCATCACCACCAAACTTGGGACCTGGCGGCGGGAAGGCAAAGCGGAGAAGCTGCAAAGACGCAACAAACTGTAAGAACCATTCCGGTCGGAGCGATTGTGCCGAGGGGGAGACGTGTGGGCAGGCGCTGCCCGCCGGAGGAGCGGTGGGGGGATCGGTTGCCAGGAAGGGGACGATTCGCCTGAAGAATCGTCGGGGCGGGGAACGATGACACCACAGGGGCAGGCTCTGCGCCGAGAGGATCGGCGTGTGTCGTGGGCCGAGGCCGGTCCCCCTTCCCCTGTGCGCCGCTTCTCTCCTCCTCCCGGGTGCCCCCGTGACCATGGAACGGTACGGATTGGCCGCCTCCCCCTTTGTCAGCCGGGCAGACGCGGGGTTTGTTCCCGTGGCGTCGCGGGCCGAGCCGCTGGACCGCCTGGCGGAGTCCCTCCGCGATGCGCAAGGGATCGCGCTGCTGACGGGGGCCTCCGGACTGGGCAAGACGGCCCTGTGTCGGGAACTGGCGCGCCAATTCCGGGAGGAGGGGTGGCTCGTGGCCCTGCTGCCGGGGGCGGGGCTGACCACCCGCCGCAGCCTCCTGCAAGCCATTCTCTACGAACTGGGGCTTCCCTACATCGGGCTGACCGAACAGGAAGCCCGGCTGCGGCTGCTGCAATCGATCCGGGACCGTCGGCCGCAATGTCCGGCCCTCATCCTGCTGGTGGATGAGGCGCAGCGTCTCAGCCCCCGGCTGCTCGAGGAACTGCGTGCGCTGATCAACCACGAGCAGGAGGGGCAGCCCCTGGTTCGAGTGCTGCTGAGTGGCGACCTGACTCTGGAGGAACGGCTGCTGGAGCCGGAACTCGCGGCGGTCCATCAGCGCATCGTCTGTCACGAAACGCTCCCGCCACTGTCGCTGGAGGAATCGGCTCGACTTCTGGACGAACAGATCATGCGAGCCGGGGGAGACGGCTGGGAACACGTCTTCACCCCCACGGCGATAGAACTGGTCTGCCTGGTGAGCGACGGCCGCCCGCGGAATCTGGAACAACTGGCGCATCGCAGTCTGGTGATTTCCGACGCGGCCGGAGAACCGCGCGTCTTGGTGGAGTCCGTCCGCCGCGCCCTCGAGGAGTTGCGTGAGCTGCCGTTGCAATGGAATGAGCCGTCCAATCTGGAAATATACAGTGTTCGCGACCGCGCGGAGGCCGATCCGAATGCCAGCCTCGTTCCCCGTGCGAGACAGTCTCAGGAAGCGCCCATGTCGAGTCGTCCGCCGAGCCGCCCCGAGGACCTTCGAGCCGAGGACGCCGTGGCGGTGATCGTCGGTGATGAGCTGCCATCGCCGGGCGAGGCACCCCCGCTGGTCGGCGCAGTGAGCATCGAAGTTGGCGGAGGTGCAAATGCGAGGCCGTCGGAGAGGACTGGTTCTCTCGTGGTCGAGCCGGGCCCCGCTTCTGCCGGGCTCGAGGCGCTGTTCACGCGGGGCGCGGCCGCGGAGCACGCGCTGATCGACGAGATCGAATCGCCGGGCCTCGCGGACACGGCGATTCTGACGGAAACGGGGGAGACGGCGCCGGCCGCAGTGGAGGGGAACAACTCGTCCACCGTGATGCCCTCCACCACCGGCCCCGTGCCGGCATGGCTCGAGCTGGAAGTTGAGGATCGCTATGCCGCCCTGGACGCCGCCCAGACAGGGCCGACGACCGCGGCGCTCTATGTCCCTGCTGTTCCCCGAGAGGCGGCGGCTGCTCCCGCAGGGAGCCTCGGCGACGTCGAACGCCGACTGCTGTTTGAGGTGCAGGAGCTGACGGCGGAGATCGCCGCTGCCCGCCCCTCCCCCGCCCCGCCCTCTCCGGTCGCGATGCCGGAGGACTCCGCCGAGGCGCCGGAGTGCGAAATTGTGCGGTGGCCCGGCATAGCGCAACACTTGGACTGGGACGTGATCCAGCCGGAGTGGCTGGCCGATCGTCCCTTTGAGCCGGTCGAAATCGACCCTGTGCTTGAGAGGGAGAGGGAGAGGGACCTGCTCACGGCCGGCGCCGCCAACGTGGAGCCTTCCCGGCAAGGGGTACAGTCCCCGGACAATCCGGAGGATGCGCCGGCCGCCTTAGAGGAGTCTCCAGAGCCGGTAGTCGCCATCCGGGTCGACCCTCCCGCGGATCGACCGTATGCGCAGCTCTTCAGCCGGCTGCGCCGGTTGCGCGCCAGCGTGGGGGAGCGGCTGTCGGCGGCGGTGTTTGGAAGCTGACTGGGCCCTGAGCGCGGCGGCATCGAACGCCGGCGATGATTGCTGATCGCGGAGCTGTGGTGCGTCTGAATCGCCAGTTTCCGTCCAGAACTCCCCGGGCGAGTCACCACGGGAGAGCAGGGGGGGCAGCCCCGCGATCGGTGGTGGAGCGGTAAACTCGCATTCACCGCCGGAGGGTGCTGAGACTTGCTCCAGACCCTTCCTGTCGGCGGGAGGAGGAGGACTTGCAGTGAGGAGGTCTCACCCGCCGGCGACGGCCCCGATGATGAGGAACGGCTCCTGCCCGGCGGCCACCGCCTCTGGGAGAGGAGCCTGGGGCGGATCAAGCGACACGTCCCGCTGGCAGGCGAAGAACCTCAGCAGCGGCCGTCGCTTCCCCGTCGCATGGTCGCGGATGGTGCCGCGGAGCATGGGGTAAGCGGCTTCCAGGGCCTCCAGCACCGAAGACTGCGTGACAGGACCGGAGACCGCCAGTTCGACCTCCCCCTGCACCCCCGCCAGCCGCCGCAGATGCTCAGGCAGAACGACGCGGATCATGGCAGCGTCTGCACCTCGACGGAGAGGACCGGCGGGAGGTCCCGCACAATCGCCGACCAGTGGTTCCCCCCGTCGGTGGAGGCATACACCTGCCCCCCGGTCGTGCCGAAGTAGACGCCGCACTCCTCCAGCGTATCCACGGCCATCGCATCGCGCAGGATGTTGACGTAGCAATGGCTCTGCGGAAGGCCGCTGGTGAGCGGCTCCCACTCCTCGCCGCCGGTGCGGCTGCGGTAAACGCACAGACGGCCGTCGGGGGGATAGTGTTCCGAGTCGCTCTTGATCGGCACGACGTAGATCGTGTCCGGATCGTGGGCGTGCACTTCGATCGGGAATCCGAAATCGGTGGGGAGATTACCGCTGATCTCCCGCCACTGTTCGCCGGCGTCGTCGCTGCGCATCACGTCCCAGTGCTTCTGCATGAACAGCACACCCGGGCGCGCCGGATGCATGGCGATGCGGTGAACGCAGTGGCCGACTTCGGCGGTGGGGTTGGGGAGAAAGTTCGAGCTCAACCCGCGGTTGATCGGTTTCCAGGTCTGCCCACCGTCGTCGGAACGGAAGGCGCCCGCGGCGGAGATGGCGACGTACAGCCGCCGGGGGTCGGTGGGGTCGATCAGGATGGTGTGCAGACCCATCCCGCCGGCGCCGGGGGCCCACTGCGGGCCGGAGCCGTGTCCGCGCAGTCCGGCCAGTTCATGCCAGGTCCTGCCGCCGTCGGTGGTGCGGAACAGGGCGGCATCCTCCACCCCGGCGTACACGGTGTCGGGATCGGTGAGGGACGGCTCCAGATGCCAGACCCGTTTGAACTCCCAGGGATGTTGCGTGCCGTCGTACCACTGGTGCGTGGTGAGCGGTTTGCCAGTTTCCGGAGAGGTGTCATAAATGAAGCGATTACTCAGCCCGCCGGGGGGGCCGTAGGGATCGGGCATCTTCTCGCCGCCCGGCGTAAACCAGGTGCGTCCGCCGTCGTCGGACCGCTGGATGATCTGCCCGAACCAACTGCTGGTCTGCGAGGCGTAGAGGCGGTCAGGATCGACGGGAGAACCTTTGAGGTGGTACACCTCCCAGCCGCCGAAGAAGGGGCCCCGGACGTTCCACTGCTGGCGACTTCCGTCCGCCGTGAGGATGAACGCTCCCTTGCGAGTGCCGACGAGGACACGGACCTTGCTCATGGGATGCCTGCTGGAAGGGGGTGAAACGACGGTGGGGCGCCTTGGCGACCCGTTCGCCGCAGGAGAAGTGGACGGTGCCGACCCGTCAGCACCACCTGCCGGTGAACGACGGCTGCTTGTCCCGCTTCAGGACTGGGCGAAGGCGGCCTCCATCCCCCGGGCCAGCTCCTCCGGCGTGACATCCCGTGTGTGCGTGGCCAGGGACCAGGCGTGTCCGAAGGGATCGACGACCACAGCGTACCGATCCCCCCAGAACATGTCCGTGGGAGGGAGTTTGACCGTCGCGCCGGCCTGCTCCGCGCGACGGAAGGCGGCGTCACAGTCCTTGACGTAGCGGTGGATCGTGACCGGCGTTCCCCCCAGGGCCCGAGGAGAGGACGCCTTTCCGCCACAGTACTCGGGAAAGTCGTCCACCAGATACACGAGTTTGCCGTCGAGCAGAAGTTCGGCGTGCATGATCCGGCGACCGTCCGGCGCCGGGATGCGTGCGACCTCCTCTGCACCGAAGGCGCGTTTGTAAAACTCGATCGCGTCCGCACAAGGGTCGCACACGAGATGAGGAATCGGGCCTTCGCGGCCGGGAGGAATCGGTTGAGGCATGGAACCCTCTTCGAACAGGGGAGTCGAATTGGAAAGAGAACGGTCAGTGCTTGGCGGCTGCGCCGGCGCCGCGCCACCGGGAGAGGCAACCGTCGAGGGAGAAGTGGCCAGCCCCGGTGAAGATGAGGGTGAGGAACATCGACAGGAACAGCAGCGCGGGTTCCTTGCTTGCTCCCGGGCCCATCGTCCAGGGGTCCTTGGCATGCACCACGAAGGCCGCCACACCCATCGCGAACACCACGGGGACCGCGGCGAACCGAGTGGCCAGGCCAAGGATCACAAGGAGCGAACAGCCGAATTCCGCCAGGACGATCAGCACCAGACTGAGGGTGTTCCCGAGACCGATCGGATCAGCGAACTTCTCGAATTCGCCGGCCATCAGCATCTGGAGTTTGCCCCAGCCATGCAGGAGCATAAACCCGCCCCCGCCGAGCCGCAGCACCAGCAAACCGATCGAACTCATCAGGCTTTGCCGTGGCGTTTCCATCAGGTCTCCTCGTCGCGGCGTCGGCCGACGCCGCTATTGCTTGCGGTGGTAGTGGATCGTCATGACCTTGGTCCACGTCCCGTCCTCTCCCTGAACGGACGACGTAAAGACTTTATGGTCGGGACTCCGGATTTCCAGCACTTCTTTGAAATTCATCACGGTCCCGGGAGCGGCGGGACAGGGGCCGGAGGTCTCCAGCGTGAGGGTCTGGCCGGCGTCATCGACCGTCCCCCGGTACGTCCAGAGATGCCCCGTCATCGAGTCGATCCAGGTCCCCACGTACTTCTGCGAGGCGGCGTCATAACCCAAGGTGAGCAGTCCGGTGAACGGCTGCCCGAGCGCCTCTCCCTTGTGCTCCGACAGCACCCAGAAGCCCCCGATTGAACGGGTGGTTTCGGTCCCGTGCGACTTCACGGGGGGCTCGCCCGGCTGCAGGAACATCTCGCACTCCGTCTCCCACTCCCCCACGAGTTGCTGAAGCCACTGGTGCTCCTTGGTCGGCGGGGGAAACTCCGGAACCTCCTGCGCCCGGCCGGCGGACGCACCGATCGACAACGCCAGCATCAAACCCACAGATACGCAGCGCTTCATGGTGGACTCCTGGGATGTGAATAGGGATTGGGATGGTCATCACGTCCCCCGTCCGCGACGGGCGGGACGGGGATGGACGGAGAGGGCCTGTGGAGCAGGCCGGTCAACTCGGCAGGCCCGAAAGCTCCTGAATCGGCCGAACTTCGATGGTCCCTTTTTTCGCCGGAGGAATCCGGGCGGCGATGGCGATGGCTTCGTCGAGACTGGGGGCGTCAATCAGATAGTAGCCGCCGAGCTGTTCGCGAGTCTCGGCGAAGGGGCCATCGGTCACCAGGGTCTGCCCGCCGCGGACCCGCACGCTGGTGGCCGTGGAGACGGGCTGAAGGGGCGAGGCGCCCAGGCATCGCCCCCGGGCGTGGAGTTCCTGCACCAGACGCGTCGATTCGACGTAGCACTGCTGCCGCTCCTCGTCGTTCATGGCCTGTTCATCCATGTAGACCAGCAACAGGTATTTCATTGTTGATCCTGGACGTTCTCGGGTGAATGGTGGGGGAGTTCCGCCGCGGTGAAGGCCGCTGGGTGAAAGTAAGTCGAACGGCGCGGGACCTGATCGACATCCCGATGCATTTTTTTTCGCACCTCGCATCGGACTCTGCTCATGCCATCACACCGAGGGTTCTGTTCCTCCCTGGTCGCGGGTAGGATGCGGGACGGTTGAGAGAGGGAGCGCAGGACAGGTCAGGGCGACAGGCGGGCGGCTCAATCAGCGAACGAGCATGGCGCTCAGCGTGGAAGAGGCGGTGGAGGCTGTCTACCAGTCGGACTGGAGCCGGATCGTCGCCGGCTTGATCCGCCGGTTCGGCGATTTTGACGTGGCGGAGGAGGCCGCCCAGGAAGCCTTTGCCGCCGCCCTCGACCAGTGGCGGCAGGGGGGCATTCCCGATTCCCCGAAGGCGTGGATTCTCCGCACGGCGCGGCACAAGGCGATCGATCGCCTTCGCCGGAAGCTGCTCTTCGAGAGGAAAATGCCATTTTTTGCAGCCTCGGCTGTGCTGTCTCCACTCGACGCCGGAGATGCCGAGGTCCCTGCCATCGCCGACGACCGCCTGCGGTTGATGTTCACCTGCTGTCATCCCGCGTTGGCGCAGGAGTCACAGATCGTGCTGACCCTCCGCATGTTGGGGGGACTGGACACCGAGGAGATTGCCCGCGCGTTCTTTGTTCCCACCGCCACCATGGCGCAGCGACTGGTCCGGGCCAAGCGAAAGATTCGCGAGGCCGGCATCCCCTTCACCGTCCCCGAGGCCGGCGAGCTTCCCGCGCGGCTCGGAGCAGTGCTGACGGTGATCTATCTCATCTTCAACGAAGGGTACGCGGCCACGCGGGGCACCACCCCGGTGCGCGCGGAACTGTGCACGGAGGCGATCCGTCTGGGGCGGCTGATCCAGGATCTGACCGCGCCCCAGCCCCCGTCGGAGGCGACGGCGCTGCTCGCCCTGATGCTGCTGCACGATTCCCGGCGCGAAGCGCGGTTCGATGCCGACGGCGAACTGATTACCCTCGAGGACCAGGACCGCCGCTTGTGGAACCAGCGGCAGATTGAGGAGGCGCTCCCGCTCGTGGAGGCCGCCTTGGCCGTGGCACCGGGACCGTTCGCCCTCCAGGCGGCCATCGCCGCGGAGCATTGCCGGGCGCAGCGTGCGGAGGAGACAAACTGGGGGGAGATTCTGCGGCTGTACGATCTGCTGGAACAGATTCAGCCCTCGCCCGTGGTCTCGCTCAACCGGGCTGTGGCGATGGCCATGGTTCAGGGACCGCAGCCGGCGCTGAAGGTGATCGACGCTCTGGACGCGCAAGGGATGCTCGATGGCTATCACCTGTTCCATGCGGCCCGGGCCGACCTCTTGCGTCGCACGGGATCGCTGGAGGAGGCCGCACAAAGTTATGCACGAGCCTTGGAGTTAGCCGCCAACGAGAGTGAACGGCGATTCCTCCAGCGCCGGCTGCGGGAAGTCGGCCAGGGGGATTCGCGCTGTTGAGATGCCCGCCGTCTGCTCGACTGAGAAAAGTTCCCCGGGCTCGGCGATGTTCCGGGACACGAGTTACGGCGCGCAGAGCGAGTCCGGAAACAACGCATACCCTGCACCCGCGGAGTGCGAGCGAGGGACAGTCGCCTCAGCGGCGGAAGGTGCCGAGAAATGCACTGCGGGTGGAATGGAGGGTCCAGCGGCCGCTCAGGCCGTCGCCCAGGTAGCTCTGCGTCAGGGCATAGACCGGTTCGGCGAACTTGACGTGGGTGAGGGGCCGGTAGAAGACCATCTCATTCGTGCAGACGCAGTCGGTCTTGCCGAGGGCGCGGGTCCGAATCTCAGCCAGCTTTCCCGCCTGGAAGCGGGCCTCGCCGGTGGCGTGATCGGTCGTCAGGTCCATCGGCACGGCGATCACCCGTTGAACATTGGTGGTGAAGCGCGAAGCGGTCTCCCGGGCAAAGCCCTCCAAGGCCCGCTGTTGTTCGGGGGTGCCGCGGGCATCGACCAGGATCACCGATGCGACCCCCTCCGCCTGCATCGGGAAGACGCCGTCCTCGCCCAGGGTGTGGAGAGCCTTGAGGACGACCGCCACGCAGAGGCCGTCCAGAGACGTCCCCTGCCAGGCGCCGGCGTCGATCTTCCAGGCGAGCAGCGCCTCTTTGCCGGCCAACCCCATCTCGGCGTTGGCGAAGCACGGTCCGGTATAGATGTCGCAGGTCCGGGCCTCCAGATACTGGCCCCGGAGCGTATCGGTCGCGGAAGCGACACTCGCCCAACAGGCGAGTGCAGTGACGGCGAGCAAGGCGCGCATGGCAAACCCTCCAGCAATGCGAGGACGGGAAACATTCCGGCGCGGTTGGATTCCTGCGGCCCGACCCGCCCGGCGCAGCTTCGGCTCGGCAGTCACTCGCCCCAAGAAGCTGCCGCCGCGGATGAACCGCATTCCAATCAACCGCTCGTTATTGTCCTGCGAAACCGCTGCGGGGTCAAGAAGCTGCCCGCTGCCCGCAGGTCGTTCGCAGTGTTCACACGGGCGGGAGCTCACCCTCCACAGGGGACAATCTGTCACGGCTGGCAAGCCAGCCGGCGAACATTGCTCTTTTGCCGCGGTTGAACTCGGAGAGGGAAACAGCGGCCCGGAGCAGCCTCGCCGGTGAGCGGTTGTCTATAATCTGCCCGGCTGTAGCCCCGCCGCTGCGGCCTTGGCCGTTCAATGCCGGTGGTGTTCCTCCCCGTGGTCTTTTCCGCATGATCCCGCTTCGCGACAACATCGCCTCCCAGCGCCAGCCGGTCGTCAACCTGCTGCTGATTGTGATCTGCGCGGCTGTGTTCCTGGCGCAATTGGCGCACAGCGACCGGCCGGGCGAACCGGGACTGACCGTCGAATATGGGATGATCCCCTTCCGCATCACTCATCCGGGTGAGCCATTTGAGATTCCGGTGAAGCGGCAACTCGTGCGGACACCGTGGGGTGTGGAAGAGCGGCTGATCGTCGCTCCGGCCGGTCCGGCAGCGGTCCCCCCTCTGCTGACGCCGCTCACCTGCATCTTTCTGCACGGGAGCTGGATGCACGTCATCGGCAACTTGTGGTTTTTGTGGATTTTCGGCGACAACGTGGAAGACCGGCTGGGACATGGCGCATTCCTGGTCTTCTATCTGGCGACCGGGGTGATCGCCAGCATTGCGCATCTGCTGACCGATCCGGCCTCGACCGTACCGACGATTGGTGCCAGCGGCGCCATTGCCGGAGTGATGGGGGCCTATTTCGTCTGGTATCCGCACAGCCGCGTGCAGGCCCTCGTGCCGTTCTTCGGTTTCCTCCACTTCGTGGAGATTCCGGCGCCGTTCTTTCTGGGGATCTGGTTCTTGATGCAGTTTCTGAGCGGGACGTTTGCGCCGGCGGGGGCGGGGGGAGTAGCGTGGTGGGCGCACATTGGCGGGTTTGTAGCTGGCGCGGCGATTGCGCTCCTGCTGGCCCCCACGCATTTCCTGGCCCCCAAGCGGCCTTACCGTCCGCCCCCCTTTCAGCAGCGGCGGAACAACCCCTGGCCGTGACAAGCTGGCGGCGCGGCGCCGCGCTCTGTCAGCAGGGGCAGGAGCGGGGAGCCCTCGCCGCCGCTCCCCGGACAGGAAGGCTCGGTGGGGGAGGAACGCAACTACGCGCTCTGTTCGCCATTGGCCGCCGCCAGCGCCGCGGCGACCGCCAGTTGATCGCAACGTTCGTTCTCGGGGTGGCCGGCATGTCCGCGGACATGCTTCCAGGTCACCTCATGCCGCGACAACAACCGGTCCAGCTCCTGCCAGAGCTCGACGTTCTTGATCGGCTTGAGCTGTTTTCCGTCGCGGCGTTTCCAGCCGAGGCGTTTCCAGCCGGGAAGCCAGTCGCGGCAGCCGTTCATCACGTAGGCGCTGTCGGTGATGATCTCCACCCGCGACCGCCGCGAGAGGGCTTTCAGCCCGGCGATGACGGCCTGCAGCTCCATCTGATTGTTGGTGGTGCGGGCCTGTCCGCCGGAGGCCTCGCGCTCCTTCCCGCTGGCGGGGTGCCGCAGGATGTACGCCCACCCTCCCGGACCGGGATTGCCGCGGCACGCCCCGTCGGTGAAGAGTTGCACGAAGGGAAGCGGCGAGGAGGACGAGCTGGACCTGGCAGACGACATACGGACCTGAGCGAGAAGGAGGAGGTCCGCGGCAATCAGCGTTCCCGGAAGATGATCCGCCCGCGACTCCAGTCGTAGGGAGAGACCTCGACGCGGACGCGGTCGCCCGGGACGATGCGGATGAAGTGCTTGCGCATCTTGCCTGCCACATGGGCCATGACAATGTGACCGTTGTCGAGCTTGACGCGGAACTGCGTGTTCGCCAGCGCCTCGATCACTTCGCCTTCAACGGGAATCGCCTCCTCTTTCGGCATCGGTGGTCCTTGGGAGTACAGGGGACGTCATCCACAGGGGAAAAACATTATAGATGCCGGCGGAAGGGGACGAAAGCCGCGCGAGACGCTGCCGCGTAGAAACACAGCACCCGCCGGATGCGGCGACCGACCTCAGGACCGGCGCCGGGCCGGCAGAACCCCGCCCAGCGAGGGTCATTCCGGACGCCACTCATGGGCCTGGAGCATCCGCTCCACCACCGCGTGGCGACTGTAGGTCTCCGCATAGATCGTCAATTGCTCCTCGGCCCCGGTGCTCGTGGGGAGGGTGCGGCAGCGCTCCAGCTCCGCCGCGCAGTTTAGCTCCCGGGCCGTCGGCAGGAGCTGGGTGACCAGCCGGTCGATCATCTGAGAGACGCTCTTTTGCGTGTAGTCGTCGGTATCGACGAGCGGGGCCTGGGCGCCATACCGCATGGCCCGCCACTTGTTCTGGGCGACCATCATGGGATGGTATTCGGACAGATACGTCCCCTCGTCGATCTGCCGCGAGATCGCCACCACCAGCGTCTGCACCAGGGCGGTCAGCGCCACCACGTGGTCGAGGTTCTTGGGGATGTCGCAGATCCGAATCTCCACGGTGCCGAAGTTGTGGTGCGGCCGGATGTCCCACCAGATCTCCCGAATGGTATGGATGAACCCCGTCGCCACCAGGTGGTTGACCAGCCAGGTGTATTCGCTCCAGTTGCGCATCTGGAGCGGAAGACCGGCGGTGGGGAGCATCTGCATGATCTGGGCGCGGTTGGATTGCAGGCCCGTGGGGCGACCCTCCCAGAACGGCGAGTTCGCCGACAGCGCCAGCAGCAGCGGCAGGTGCCGCAGCATCCGATCGCAGATCATCACCGCCTTGTCTCCGGATTCGACCCCCACGTGCACGTGCAGGCCGAACGTCACCAGCCGGCGGGCGACGTCCTTCATCAGTTCCACGAGCTGGTAATAGCGCTCATTGACCGTGATCTCCTGCCGTCGCCAGGAGGAGAAGGGATGCGTTCCCCCCCAGAACAACCGCAGTCCCAGGCGATCGGTCACCGGCTTGAGCACTCCCAGGATGCGCTACAGGTCCTCGCGCACCTCCTGCACATTGCGGCAAATGCCCGTGTTGATCTCCAGCGAGCACTGGATCAACTCCGGTTTCACATGCCCGTGGAATTCTTCCGGCACAGCGGCGAGCACGGATTCAATGCCGTTGACGAGCTCCAAGGTCTCGGCGCTCACCAGTTGCAGTTCGAGCTCCACGCCAATCGTGGGGCTGTCGTTCCGGGCGAAGACCAACGGAGGCATGGGAACTCCCCGCAGCTGGGGCGTGGATGACCGCGGCGCAGTCTCGAGCGCGGCCGCTTCCGGGAGTTGGAACGCGTCTTCAAATTGCCCGAGGGATTGAGACCCGCCGGGACTTCGCGAGTTGACTCATCAGGTGACGGACGATGGAGCCGCAGCGAAGAGAACCCAGTATCCCGGCGATATGACGGATCGGCAATGGCGGCTGCGGGGAAAACTCATGGAGAGGTGCAGCCGCTGCATGATGGACCGTCATAGGTGCATGAACTTCCACGGCTCCCTCTCCTCGATGGGATGGGGGCGAGGGATTTAAACTTGCTCCAGTGACAGGATCTCACTCAACTGATGAGGTCGTGCACCACGTGCCCGTGGACGTCGGTGAGGCGGAAATTGCGGCCCTGGAACTTGAACGTCAATCGTTCGTGGTCGATCCCCATCAGGTGCAGGATCGTCGCCTGGAGGTCATGCACGTGCACGGGGTTTTCCACGGCATTGAAGCCGAGGTCGTCGCTGGCTCCGTAGGTGAGGCCGGGCTTTACGCCCCCGCCCGCCATCCAGATGGTGAAGGCATAGGGGTGATGGTCGCGGCCCCAGCGGGGACGATTGTTGATGTCTCCCTGGATGAACGGCGTGCGGCCGAACTCGCCCCCCCAGATGACCAGCGTCTCGTCCAGCAGCCCGCGCTCCTCAAGATCGCGGACAAGGCCGGCCGAGGGCTGATCGGTGTCCCGGCATTGGGTGTACAGTTCGGTGGTGAGGCTGTTGTGCTGATCCCAGCCGGCGTGCATGAGCTGAACGCAGCGGACGCCGCGCTCCACCAGTCGGCGGGCGAGGAGGCAGTGGTGGGCGAAGGTTCCCGGTTCGAGAACCTGGGGGCCGTAGAGGTCGAGCGTGGCCTGCGACTCCCCCGAAAGATCGGTCAGTTCCGGGACGCTGGCCTGCATCTTGAATGCCATTTCGTACTGAGCGATGCGGGCGGCGATCTCGGGATCGCCGAAGTCCTGCAGCTTGAGTTCGTTGAGCCGCGCAAGGTCATCCAGCCAGCCGCGGCGCATCTCGCGGGTCATCCCGGGAGGGTTGGAGAGATACAGCACGGGGTCGCCGCTGCCGCGGAACTTCACCCCCTGGTACCGGGAGGGGAGGAAGCCGCTTCCCCAGTAGAAGTCGTAGAAAATCTGGCCGCAGGTGGTCCCCTTGCTGACCGAAGTCATCACCACGAAGCCGGGGAGATTGTCGCATGCGCTGCCGAGTCCGTAGGTGAGCCACGCGCCGAGGGTGGGCCGCCCGGGAATCTGCCCGCCGCTGAGCAGGAAGCTGATGGCCGGGGCGTGATTGACGGCATCGGTGTGGAGGCTCTTGACGAAGCAGAGGCGGTCGACGATCTGGGCGGTGTAGGGGAGGAAGGCGCTCACCCACGCGCCGCATTCACCATGCTGGGCGAACGGCTCCACCGGGGCGAGCATCAACTTCCCCTCGGCGCTGCCGGTCATGGTGCTGAAGCGTTTGCCGGCGGCGTAACCCTCGGGGAGGGGCTGGCCGTGAAGTTCCGCCAGTCGCGGCTTGTAGTCGAACAGGTCGACGTGGGTGGGGGCGCCGTTCTGGAACAGGTAAATGACCGACTTCGCCCGTGGAGCAAAATGCGGCAGCGACGGAAGTCCCCCCAGGCTCGAGGCGCCGGTCGCGCTCCCGCCGTCGGCCGCCAGACCGTCTCGCGCCAGGAGCATCGCCAGGGCCGCGGAGCCGAGGCCGGTGACGGAACGGCCGAACAGTTCGCGGCGCGTCACATGCAGGTGATCAGGTGCGGCGGAGAACATCACACCCATTCTAACCGATTCCCCGCGACCTTGTGGACCTCGCCGCGGAGAGACACTCCCCTGCGTCCGGTCTGGTTGCGGCAGCCATTCCCGGACCGGCAGAGCCTGCCGGGGTCTCGAACCACGCGAAGGAATTGGGGTTTTCGCCGAGCGTGAATCACCGTATAAGCCGCCTCTCGGGCAGGGTTCCCCTCTTCCGGGAAAGCGGCGGTACCTTCGGACTGGAGTGGCAGCCGTCGCCGGTGCGCTGTGAGGCTGACAGTCGGACCACATCTCTGGCTGGGGACATGTTCGGCCATCGCACACGACCGTCGCTCTCCACGCTGAACCCGCGACGCATCTGCCTCATCAAGCCGAGCGCTCTGGGGGACATCGTGCAGACACTGCCCGTGCTGGCGGCGCTGCGGCTGCGCTGGCCCGACGCCCACATCACCTGGATCGTCAAGGAGTGCTTCGCCGATCTGCTCCAGGACCATCCCCAGTTGGATGAGGTCGTCACCTTTCAGGACACGTTCAAGGGGAGTGCCTTCGTGCCTGAACTGCTGCGGCTGGCGCGGGTGCTGCACCGCCGGCCGTATGATCTGGCGATCGATTTACAGGGGTTGCTCCGCAGCGGGCTGATGGCCCTGGCCTCCGGCGCGCCGCGGCGAGTTGGTTTTTCCTGTGGGCGCGAGTGTTCCACCTGGTGTTACACGGACGTCGTCGACATTCCTCCCACGGATATGCCGGTGACCTCTCGTTACTGGAAGGTCGTTTCAGCCTTGGGGGGGACGCCGCTGGTGCCGCCGGCTGCCCTCGGTCTTCAACCGATGCATCGTCAGTGGGCCCTGCAACAGGTGCGTGGGCTGCCACGGCCGCTGCTGGTGATTCATCCCGGGGCGGGCTGGGCCACCAAGCGCTGGCCGGCGCGGCACTTCGCCCGCCTGGCGGCGCTCGCCTCCCATCACTTCGGAGCCGGGATCGTCCTGGTCGGCGGTCCGGAATACCGAGAGGAGGGAGGGTACATTGCGGCGGCCTGTCTGGGGCCGGTCGTCGATCTGACCGGCCGAACGACGCTGCGAGAACTGGCGGCCGTGCTGGAACTGGCCGACGTGGTCCTCTCCGGCGACAGCGGGCCGATGCATCTGGCGGCAGCCGTGGGAACGCGGGTGGTGAGCGTGTTCACCTGCACCAATGTGGTGCGCCACGCCCCGTACGGGCAGGAGCATCGCGTGGTGGCCACGCAGGTTCCCTGCGCCGCCAGCCACAAAAAAATCTGTCCGCATCCGCACATGATCTGCATGGAAGAGTTGACGCCGCAGCGCGTCTGGCCGACGCTCTCGCAGGCTCTCAACGAGGCCTGCGCCGATTGGGCCGCTGCGAAACCGGCCATGGCGGGTTGACCGGTGCTGCGGTGAGCGGCGGGTCTGCTCAGCCGGCCGCGGGAGTGCGGGTGCTCAGGTATTCTGCGATCCGGCGGCGAATCTCGTCCCGTACTCTGCGGAAAGTGAGGAGGCGAGTCTCCTCGTCCCCCTCGGCGTCCGCAGGATCGTCGAACGGCCAGTGCAGAGTTTCTCCCGCCAGCGGAAAGACGGGGCAGGTTTCTCGGGCGTGGTCGCAGACCGTCACGACCAGATCAAACGAACGTCCCTGGAACTCTTCGACCGACTTACTCCGCGCACCGCGGAGATCAAGGCCAATCTCCTCCAGCACGCGGATCGCCAGGGGGTGCACGTATCCCGCCGGCTTCGATCCTGCCGACGCCGTCTCCCACTCCGGCCCGCCCAGCAACCGCCACAGGGCCTCAGCCATTTGCGAGCGGCAGGAGTTTCCGGTGCAGAGGATGAGGACGCGCGGCATGAGCAGACAGAAGGCGGGGCGGGGCACGGCCAACGGCCAGAGGACGTCAGTCGCGAATCTGGAGTTTCCACTCCTCGGAATTGGCTTTCAGTTCCGGAGCATACATGGCGTAGGCCCGGGCGGGGAGGGCGCTGAAGCGGCCGGGAATTTCGGCCCGCACGCGGTAGCTCACCGAGTGCTTGCCGCGGGCGAGGCTGCGGAGGAAGAACGCCGTCCGCTCGTCGCGGAACTCGACGTAGGCCCCCAGTCCGCCGCGGGTGTAGCCGCTTTGCAGGTCCACCGGTTCGCAGCCGGCCGCCTTGAGGTCTTCGAAGATCACGTACTCGTAGTCGTTCTTGGAGTCGATCTCGAGTTCGATCTCGATCAGGTCGCCGCTCGTGACTGCATCGAGGTTGGCGATCTCGACACGGTCGTACTTGAGGGCCTGCTGGTCGATCACCTGGCCCCGCTCACCCTGCACGACGTCCGTGGCATTCTCGCGCTGCACGAGCCGGTAGAACTTCCGGGCGACCTTGATCTCCAGTCCCGCCGCCGTGATGTGCTCCTCGGTCGAGAAGTTGGTGAGGTACGCGTTGTAGTAAAGGGGCGAGGCCGCCACCGCCGGGTCGCCCACCTGCGGAGCCTTCGCCGGCGACCGGTCGAGCGGCTTCTTGCGGAGCTCCAGCGTGTGCTTCCCGGCCGCTAACGCCTCTCCCTCGATGACGAAGGCGTTGTCGAAGCTGAACAGCGCCTCCGGAGTGATTTCGACCGCTTTGTGCAGCTTGCCGTCGAGCCAGACCTCGACGAGCAGGTGCGGCGATGCTTCGCCGCTGGCGACGAGGTAGTCGGCCAGCGCCTCGATGCAGTAGGCGGTGTCGCGGGTGCTGTTCCAGTAGGTGGCGTGCCGGCGGTTATTGAGCAGGTACTTGACCAGTCCGGCCGCCTTCGGATCCTGCGGGTTCACCGCCGTGAGCAGCTTGAGGTAGAAGGCGTTGGCTTCGATGGTGGAACCGTACCAGTACCACCACGAGTCGCGGTTGGGGAGGTCCAGGTAGGCGGTCTGGTTCTCGTCGTCGACCGTCAGGAACTGGTCGAGATTGCGGACGATCATGTCCCGCCGCTCGACGTCCTGCTGCTTGTGCAGGGCCAGTCCGAGCAGCGCCTGCGAGTACAGCGCCAGTTCCAGCCGGTCGCGGTACAGGCGGTCGCGCATCGCGTCCTGGGCGACGTCGGAATCGACCAGCACCATGTACACGAGGGCGTCGATGTTGTCCGCGCGCGCCTTGCCGGTCTTTCCCTCGGTCGTCTCGTAGAGCTTGAGCAGTTCCACCTGCTTCTCCTGGTAGCGCTGGAGCCAGGCGATCCCCTTCTCCAGCACGCCGGGGACGAGGGGGACGCCGTTGGCCTGCGCCCGTTGCAACCCGTGGACGACGACGGCCGTGGTGTGGGGGTAGCTGCGCTCTCCCCAGCCGGAGAACCAGCCCCAGCCGCCGTCCGAGAGCTGCATATTGGTGAGGTCCTGCACTCCCTGCTGGACCATCCGAGCGACCTCTTCGTCGTCAAAGACGGGGTTCCAGTCCTTGCCGTGGGAATGGCGGGTGAGCCGCCGCCAGTCTTCGGCCCGCCGCCGGTCGTCGCCGATTTCCTGAGGATGGAGGTTGGTCCGCTTCTCGCGAACGTCCTTCAGGTTCACCCCCAGCCGTTTCAGGATGTTCTGCGTGATGACGGTCGGCAGGAAGCGGTTGAGCGTCTGCTCGGTGCAGCCGTAGGGGTAATCGACGAGGTAGGGGAGGGCATCGACCATCGCCCCGGCGAGGGTGGGGGAGTAGCGGACCTCGAAGCGGGTCTGCTCCGGACGGCGGTCGGCCGGGACGGTGAACTCGATGACGCCGCTGGAGTCCGCGGCGCGGATGACCCCGGTGAACGACTCGGTCTTGAGGAAGCCGTGGACGTAGACCGGGAACGACTGCTGCATGGCGTCGGACTCTTCGTCCGTCAGGGCCTTCATCGTGATCGTCGCCGTCCCTTCGCGGACGACCTTGCATCGCCAATCGACGCGTACTTCGCCGCCGGCGGGGATGGTGAGTTGAGCGTTGAGAGTTGAGAGTTGAGTGACCGCGGCGCGGGGATCCGCCTGGGCCGCGGGGCTCTGGGGACTGGACTCGATCAGTTCCAGGGTTCCGCCGTCGAGGACCAGTTCCACCCGGCAGAGCTTCTCGGTCTCCAGATAGTTATGCACGATCCCCGACAGCACCACCTCGTCCTTCTCGACGAAGAACCGAGGGGATTGAAGGCGGATGATGATGTTCTTCGCCGTGACGACGCTGGCCGTCCCCTCGCCGACGCGGGTGCCGTGACCCAGGCCCCAGGCGCGGACCTTCCAGTCGGAGAGGTTCTCGGGCAGGTCGAAGGAGACGGCTGCGACGCCGTCTTCATCCGTCGTGAGGGCAGCGTTCCAGTACGCGGTGTCGGCGAAGTTCTGGCGGATGGTCGGTGGGACGAGTTCGCTGGCGGCGGCGTGCTCGCCGAGCGCAACGCCGGCCCGGTCGGCCCCCGCGGCGAAGAAGAAATCCGCGGCGGGTGCGGCGGCCGCTTCCGGCATCTTCCCTCCGAGCCCCCCGAAGGCGTTCATCTCCGATTGCCGGAGCATCGCGCGGCCGTCGGCGCGGCGGCGTACCTGGAGTTCCAGCGTCTTGTCCTCCTGGTCCGCGACCAGGTCGCCGAAGGCGCCCAGGTTCGCCATTACCTCCTCGCCCGACCGGGTGAGGTTGGAGAACCAGCGGGCGAGACTCTGTTCGGTCTGCGGGTGATGCTGCCGCCGCCACTTCCAGAAGAAGGCCCTGATCTCCGGCACGTTGCTGCCGCCGGAGATGTACTCGACCGCCCGATCGTACACGGCGAGGACGAGCGAGCCGACGTACGGCTCCCCCCGGGCGTCGGTCACTTTCACTCGGACGTCGGCCTTCGCGCCGGGGAGGTACCGCTCCTGGCTGGGGAGGACTTCGACGTGGAGAATCCGCTTCTCCGGCGGCACCACCAGCTCGCGCAGCACTGTGTGGACCTTCCCTCCGGAGATCGTCACTGCCTCGATGAAGAAGTTCGGCATGTCCTGCTGGACGACGCCGACGTTGAGCGTGGTACTTTTGCCGTTGAGCGTGAGGAGCTGTGGGCGGCCGGCGTAGACACCGTTGGCCGGCCGCAGGAACAGCAGCACCGTCGATCCGACGCGGTTGGTGTTCACCAGCAGTTCGACCTTTTCTCCGGGAGCGTACTCAGCCTTGTCGGCCACGAGTTCCAGATCGTTGAACTGGAACTCGGAGCCGTCGAAGCCCTCGCCGCGGACGACGAACAGGTAACCCCCTTCGATGGTGTGCTGCTGTTCGTCCGTCAGGCTGAGAGACAACCGGTACTGCCCCGGTTCGCCGGCCTTGAGGACCTGCTGGGCGGAGCCGTCGGCGTTGGTGTTGAGGTTCCACTGCTGGACGACGTTCTCCACCGGTTCCCCCGCATCGTTGTAGGAGATGCGCAGGAGCTGGAGCCTCCCCTGGCCGGCGACGCCGCGGCCGTCGAGCGTGCGGGCCTGGAAGTGCGCGTGAATCACGTCGCCGACACGGTAATGCCCACGATCGGTCCAGGCGAAGACCTTGAACGGCTCTCGGGCGACGAGGACTTCTCCCGTGCCGACGATGGTGCGGCGGCTGGCGTCCACGACCTCCGCCGTGATGGCGTAGCGGTGGTCCTGATCGCCATGCAGGGCTTGGGCGAGTGCGGTGTCGATCTCGATGGCGACGGTGCCATCCGCACCGATCGCCACCTCCCGATCGAGCACCAGCTCGGGGGGATCGGGCTGCCAGGGGAACCAGAAGGGACGGGGGGCGAAGCAGCCCCAGCGGGCGAAGCCGGGATACCAGCCGTAATCGGAGGCGAACCACCAGTAGCCTTCCCCATAGAGCCAGTCCCAGGGCCGCGCGGGGAACCAGCGGGCGTCGTGCGGGGTCCGCTCGACCTTGATCTTGGCGGTGGCGTTGGTCACCGGCGCGCCGAAGTAGTACTTCGCGCGGATCGTCGCGGCGACCTTGTCGCCAAGCTGCACCGGCTTCGCCGGCGCTTCGACGAGGACCTCGAACTCCGGCTTCTTGTATTCCTCAACGCGGAAACTGCTCCCGCCGCCGACGTTGTGGGCCTGGTCGATGGCCAGACTGTACTGGCCGAGCTTGGCGTCGCGCGGCAGCGTGTACTCCCCCGCCAGTCCGCCGTATTCGTCCGTGGTGTACTCCTGGCGAAAGACCTCGGTCCCCTGCGGGTCGTGAATGCGGACGGTGAAGGGGAGCCGGGCGAACCGCTCGTGGTCGTTGAGATCGTACTTCGTCTCGCGCATCCAGAACTTGAACCGGACCTTCTGTTCGGGCCGGTAGACCGGGCGGTCGGTGATGACGAAGACCTTGTTCTCGTGGTACTGCGCATCGTGCCGCGGGCTGTACCACACGCCGCTGAAGCCCAGATGGGCGAGACGACCGGCATCGGTGCGGGCGATGACGAGCCACTGGTAATCCTGCGGCAGCCGCTTCGGATCGAGGACGATCATCCCTTCCGCGTCGGTGAGTTCGGCGAAGTTCTGCGTGACGACCCGGGAGAGATTGCGGGCGTTCGGGACCTGCTCATGGCGCCAGCCGAAGAATTCGAGGTTGGCCTTCTCGATCGGTGTTCCGCTGACGGCGTCGGCCACGAAGTACAGCGTCTGGTTGTCGAGCGGCTTTTTGACGATGGCCGTGTCGTCGACCCAGAGGATGATGCGGCTGGTGTTGCCCTCTTCCAGCTTCGCCGTCACGAGGTAGGCGCCCGCCTTCTGCAGCGGCGTCGTCACGGTGATGCGGCGATCGAAGTGCTCCGGCCGCGGGTGGAGCTCCAGACTCCACTGCGCCACCTGCTCGCCGAGATATTTGCGTTCATTCTGTTCGACCAGCCGGTAGCCGATGTGGTCGATCTGCAGCACGTTCCAGTCGAGCTCCCGTGGATTCGACTTGAGATACGCCTTCACGTCGGCCAGCAGCAGGTCGATGCGGATCGCCTGCGCGGTGAAGCTAGCGCGGCGGGCGTTGCGGAACCGGAACTCGACGGTGGCGCCCTGTCCCGCCGGCTGAGTGGAAATCGGTTCGAACATCCCCCAGTTGCCGACGATCTGGTGGAGGCGGGTCTGTTTGTCCGCCCGCGGGTCCTGGAACCTCTCGATGTTCTTCCGCCACCACTCCGCCGCCTTCGGGTACTGCTGGCGATCCTCGAAGATCTGCGCGAGCTGGTAGTGCGCCTGTTCGGCATAGGCGCTGTCTCCGGCAGCCAGTCGCTGGAAGATGACGATCGGGTTGAACTCCTCCGGCATGGTGAACCGCTTCACGCCGCTGGCGAGCCGCGCGATCGTCTCATTCTCACCCAGCGTGCGCAGGGCGTAGGGGCCGGAGTCGGCCGGCTCGTTTCCCTCCCCTGGCGCGTCGTCGAGCCGGGGCATCGGCAGCAGGATGCCCCACTGCCGCATCGTCTGCACGCCGAACTGCTGGTGCTGGAAGAGGGCGAAGGTCCAGTCCGCCTCGGCACTCAGTGCGGCGACGTGTTCGGACATCTGGGCCAGGCACCACCGCCACCGCTGACCGTCGGAGGTGGCAGCGGCGAAGGAGGCGGGGACGGTGTGGTAGATGGGGTTGCCGTCCGCGTCGACAGCCGCTCCCTGACCCTGATGGCCGCGGCCCCAGGGGTAGCCGATCTCGTAGTCGGGGAGCGTGTCTAGGTCGGTCAGGTCTTGGAGCCGCCAGGCGGCGCCTCCCTCGCGGGCGAACAGGAGGGCGGCGGCGAAGTGGCGATAGAAGTTCGCGACGGGGGGGCCGGTCTCATCGGCCTCGGTCACCAGCGCCGCCGCCTGTTGGTAAAGTTGCAGGGCGCGTGTGCGGTCGCGCTCGATGGAGTTGGCGTATTCACCGCCACCGCGCTGGTTGCCGCGACGGAACTCCCCCGCCACGATGAACCCGTGGTGCGGTCCGGCCACGAGCGACTCGGCAGCGGCCTGCAACAGCCTCCAGTCGCGGGGATGGGCGGCGATCACCTGCTCGCGGAGAGCGTCGATCTCGGCCTGCCGTTGCAGACGGTTGAGGCACTCCACTGCCTGCTGGAAGTCGCCGGCCAGCGCAGGACCGGTGTTGTCGGCGGCCAGCGCCAGCCGCGAGTAGATCGCCAGCGCGTCGCGGAAGTTGCCGTCGCGCATCAGCTTCTCCGCGGTCGCCCGCTGTTCGGGGAGCGGTGCGTCCGCGGCCATCAGGCAGACAACTCCGGAGAGGACCAGCAGTCCCAGCAGGGAGACGCAAGAGCGGGAAGACATCGGACTTCCTTGATGAGCGGCGTGACCACGGAGGGAGAGTCGTTCTTCGCAGCGCGCCGTCCTGCTCGCGCAGCCGCACTGTTTGATACCCGCGGGGGTCTGGAAGTTCCAGAGAAATCCGGAGAAACAAGCATGTGGACGACATTCCGGCCGCAAGGACCGCCGGCCGCGATCAGGAATCCGAGCTGCACATATCAGCGCCTCACGGCCGCTCGCCGGTGATCTCGCTCAGCAGGTGGAAAAAACCCCGCTTGCGGTCGCTGCTGATCCCCCAGTTCACCGGGACGCTCTGGAATCCCTCGTCAAACCCCTCGCCCGGCATCCGGTAATCGAAGTATCCCCAGCTTGCGTACTCGCCGATCGCCGCGACGAAGTTGTTGCGCGGCTGATCGAAGTCGAAGTGATCGTCTTCGTTGAACAGGATCGGCATCGGACGGTAGCCGGGAACCGCCCGCGTCTGGCGGACCATCTCGGCGATGCGGGACGGCTGCTTCACGCCATTGCCGTGCAGCAGCAGGAAATCCGACTCGCGGACGACATTCTCCTTCGGCACGGCGCCCCCGCCGTAGCTGGTGCCGGCGAGCAGTCGGCGGCCCTCCCGCTCGGTCTGCCGTACGCGGGCGATCAGCTCATGCACGCGGTCCGGCTTGAGGATATCGTGATCGTAACTGCGGACGTTGCACTCGTTGTTGACTTCAATCAGCACGTTGGTGAATCCGCGTTCGAGCACCCAGTTCGTCGCCGCGTCAGTCGCCGCAATCACTGCCTCCTCGTCCTTCAGCCGCTGGTCCTGACCGAAGTAGAAGTAGCCCAGAATCACCACCATCCCCAGCTCATCCGCCCGGGTAATCACCTGTTCCATGCGGGCGAGGTAGTCGGGACGCAGCTCTCCCGACTCAGTGAAGGCGGAGTTGTGCCAGGGCTGCTGGTTCGAGTAACCCTGCGGGCTCCCTCCCTGGAAGTTGACGGTGATGGCGAGCAGCCCGTGCGCGCGCCACTGGGGCATGGCGGTGAGGAACTCGCGGAGATTGCGATCCGGGTCCCAGGTCTTGGTATCCGGGTAGACCCAGCGGGAGCGGGTGTCCGGGTTCAGGTCGTCGAAGGTCGCCTGCACCATGCGGCTGTTGAGCAACAACCCCTCGATCTTCTGGCCATTCCAGAACCGGCCGGCATAGGTCGGGCGGCCGTTGATGTGGAACGCCTCGCCCACAATCGAGACGTGCGTCCGCCGCTCGGCTGCGGTCCCCGAGGCCCAGCACAACACCAGGAGAGAGAGCGTGAGGATGGGTCGGAACATGGGAGCAGCGGTATCCCTGGTCACCTCCAGACGAATCGAAGGACATCATCAAGGGTGCCGACCGGGTTGACAAGCAGCCTGCAGGCGATGACGGCGGCGGGGAAAGGACAGCATCTCCACAGCGTCGGACTCCGTTGGAACGGTGTGGTCCATTGGAGCCGGCCTGCCGACTCCCGCGCATTCCCCCGCTCCGATCCTCAGCGGTCTCCTGTCGTCCGTGGTCAGCCATGGCGATTGCGGTGTTCACAATGGGGGAACGCACCCTGTTCGCCGGCGGGCTTGCCAGCCGTGCCTGATCGGTCCTCTCGGACAGCGCTCTCCCGCTCCGTGGAACAATGCGAAGGCCCTGCGTGGTCAGACTGCTTGACTCTGTACGGATGGGGCTCCTGCGGTAAGATGAGGCTGCATGCACGAACGCCGGTCTCGGCGTGGAAGGATTCAACTCGAAAACCCGTTTGGAGAACGGTGGCTCCAGGGGATGGCGCGCATGGGTGATCCGCTGCAATTCAGACCCGATCGCAACTTCGCCCCCTTGCTGGCGACGGCTATCGTGCTGGTGGGCGGGGTGGTGGTTTGCGTGGGAATCATGCTCGCGGCGGGGGAGGTCAAACCGGTCCCGGTGGCCTTGGCCGTCGGGTTTGGAGTGGCGATGGGGATGGTGCTCTGGAGTCTGCGGGAGAAACCGGTCGTGCAGCGGCGGAGCTGGTTTGCCTGGGTGGCGCACGGCCGCGGCCGCAAACAGCGCACGACCTATGAGCTGCGAATTCTTCACCCGCGGAAGCAGTACGGCCAGAACCGCCCCCCCACGCTGGAAGAGTTGCGGGAGATGCAGGACGCCACCCGCACCTGGGTTCCCTCCGGAGGCCGCTCGTTGCGCGGACCGCGGCCGCGAAGATCGGAAACGGAATCGTAAACCCGATCCGCGCGGCAGGGTGTGACTCTGTGAAGCGGGCCGTCCCGAGCAATTGCCGACGAGAAGCCCTCTCCTTCCGCTGAGCCGAGTTGAGGGCGTGTCATTTCAGGAACCGGCCGACGTGAACGACATCCTCGACCGCATCGTTCATCACAAGCGGGCCGAGGTGTGCGCTGCCCGCTCCGCCACGCCGCTGGCCGAGTTGCGTCGCCGCGTTGCCGCGGCTCCCCCCCCGCGGGACTTTGAAGGGGCATTGCGGCGGGCCCACCCGATGGGGCTGATTGCGGAGGTCAAACGAGCCTCCCCCTCCGCCGGAGTGATCCGCGCGAACTTCGATCCCGTCTGCATTGCCCGCGAGTATGCCGCCCACGGCGCGGCATGCCTGAGCGTGTTGACCGACCGGGAGTTCTTCCAGGGTTCGCTGCAGGACCTGATTCAGGTGCGGCAGGCGGTCGACCTGCCCATCCTCCGCAAGGATTTCATCATCGACGAGTTCCAGGTGCTGGAAGCCCGCGCAGCGGGGGCGGATGGCCTGCTGCTCATTGCGGAATGCCTCGACGATGCAGAACTGTCGCACCTGTACCACGTGGCGCGGGAAATCGGACTGCAAACGCTGATCGAAATCTACGAACCGGAGAACCTCGACCGCGTACTGGCGCTCACCCCCCGGCCGACGCTGCTGGGCGTCAATAACCGCAATCTCAGGACTTTTGTCACCAATCTGGACCATTGCCTGACGCTGCGCCGCCGGATTCCGGACGGCGTGCTGCTGGTGGGGGAGAGCGGCATTCACACCCGCACCGACGTGGAACGACTGCAACAGGGGGGCGTGCATGCCATTCTGGTGGGAGAGAGTCTGATGCGCTCTCCTGAAATTGGCGCGAAGGTGCGGGAGCTGTTGGGGCGATGAGCGAGCGGCGGCTGGTGGCCGCTCATGTCAGCCAGTAGGCGGCAGTGGCCAGCATCAGCATCAGGATGCTGATGACGAGCTTGCCGATCCGGCCGATGATGTTGCCGACGAGCGCCGCCCGTCCGGCGCCCACCCGCTCGGCGTGGCGGCGGCCGACCCACGCCTCGCCCACATAGGCCCCGGCAAACGCCCCCAGACCGCCCCCCACCAGACCCGCCACAATCGGACCGATCAGCGGTACCGGCAAACCGATCGTTAAACCGGCCACAGTGCCGCCAATCCCCCCTGCGATCGACAGCCACACGGAACGCCGGCTGGTCCCTGCCTGTTTCGCCCCGGCGGCGCTGCCGAACAATTCCGTGATCTCGCCCAACAGGGCCATCACGCCCAGCACGGCGGCCTCACCCCAGCCGATGCCGAGTCCACTGGCTGCATCCTCCGGCAGAAACCATGCCGCCAGGAGCGCCAGCCCGAAGATGACCCATGTGCCGGGGAGCAGCAAAAAGGTCGCCACGCATGCCGCGCCGTTGGATGCCAGCAGCAGCAGACCGCACAGATGATAGACCCACGTGGGAGGCATGGCGGCTGCGGAAATGATCCTGCGCAGGGGGCGTCACACAATCACGATCCTGTGGCGATCGGCGGACGCCGGAGATGCCAGTCGGTGGCGCGTTCATACATCCGTGCCGCGCGGAGCAGCCGCTCCTCCTCAAATGGCGGTGCGAGCAGTTGCAGGCCGATCGGCAGACCCTGCCGGCTGAAGCCGCACGGCAGCGAGAGGCCCGGCAGCCCAGCCAGATTGGCGCTCAGGGTGTAGATGTCGTTGAGATACATCGCCAGGGGGTCGTCGATCAGTTCCCCCAGGCGAAACGCCGGCCGGGGAGCGACGGGTGATGCAATCACATCGACTTGCAGGAACGCAGCATCAAAATCCTGGCGGATGAGCCGCCGCACCTGCAGCGCCTTGTGATAGTACGCCTCATAATAACCCGCTGAGAGGGCATAGGTCCCCAGCATGATCCGCCGCTTCACCTCGCTGCCGAACCCCTCTCCCCGCGAGGCGGAATACATGTCGATCAGGTCGTCGAAGTGCGCGGCTCGATGGCCGTAGTGGACGCCGTCGTATCGCGCCAGATTGCTCGACGCCTCGGACGGCGCCACGATGTAGTACACGGCGACGCAGTACCGCTGGTGCGGAAGACTGACTTCGACGATCTCCGCACCCAGGCCTCGGTACGTCTCCACCGCGGCCCGCACCGCCTGTTCCACCTCGGGGTCCAATCCCTCTGTAAAGTGTTCGCGGACGACGCCGACCCGCAGATCGGAGAGGGGCTGATCCACACTGCGGGAGTACGCCGGCACAGGAACATTGACGCTGGTGGAATCAGCCGGATCGTGACCGGCGATCACTTCCAGGACGCGGGCGACGTCGGCGACGCTGCGGGCCAGGGGGCCGATCTGGTCGAGCGAACTGGCATAGGCGATCAGACCGTAGCGGGAGACGCGGCCATAGGTCGGCTTGAGGCCGACGATCCCACACAACCCCGCCGGCTGACGAATGGAGCCGCCGGTATCGGTCCCCAGAGCTACGGGAACCATGCCTGCGGCGACGGCGGCGGCCGATCCGCCGCTGGAGCCTCCCGGCGTCCGCTCCAGGTCCCAGGGATTGCGTGTCACCTGAAAGGCGGACGTCTCACAGGAGGACCCCATGGCGAACTCGTCCATGTTGACGCGGCCGATCAAAATCGCATCGGCCGCCAGCAACCGGGCGACCACGGTGGCGTCGTACGGAGCAACGAACCGCTCCAGCATCCGACTGGCGCACGAGGTCAACCAGCCGCGACGGCAGAGGACGTCCTTGAGGGCGATGGGGACGCCCGCCAGCGGTCCCAGCGGCTCCCCGCGCGCCCGCCGCCGGTCCAGTTCTTCCGCTCGTTGCAGTGCCCCCGCGCGGTCCACTTCCAGAAACGCCCCCACTCGGCCGTCGAGGGCCTCAATCGCGGTCAGAGCCTGTTCCACAGCCGCGACCGCCGAAGCGGGAACGGCGGGGTTTTCGGACGGAGACGGTGTGGCGGCCGGTGACATGAGCGGTCTGAGCGGTCAGTCCGCCTCCAGGATGGCGGGGACGAGGAAGTACCGGCCGTCGGTGCGGGGAGCGTTGGCCAGGGCGGCCTCGCGCGGGAGCGACGCGGTCGGCTCGTCGGGTCGGAAGACGTTCTCGAGTTCAATCGCGTGGGCCATCGGCTCCACGTTCGAGGTCTCCACCTCCGCCAGCCGCTCCACATACTGCAACACCTGGGCGAGCTGGCGGGTATAGACGGCCACTTCCTCGTCGGTGAGCTTGAGCCGCGCCAGGCGGGCCACCTTCCGGACATCGTCGGCAGTCAGCGGCGTGGACATCAGTCACCTCGACCGGCGGGGTCGGTCTTCAGGGCTTCCTCTGTGGTGATGGTGCGCGACTGGTCGCATCCCGGCCCGTCAACGTTTCCGTTGCCATTGGTACGCCAACGAGACGGCGACGACTGCTCCAACCAGCAGGAGCAGCGGCAGCCCATGCACCGGCTCCAGCACGTAATGGCGCACCGATTCCGGCGGCGTCGTGCCGTGGCCCGGATGGGCCGAGACGAGTGCGCCATCGAGCAGAACAAGTGCCACAGCGAGATGCAGAATCCGGTTCATCAATCACGCATAGTGCCAGAGTCCAGGGGGCGGCGCCGCAAGCCGCAGCCCGGGGGATGTCATCTTTGATGCGTAGTCTACGCAGACGCGGCGTGTTTGTGGACTCAGCAGGAAAGGCCACCCTTGCTCGGGTGCAGCCGTCGATCGGTGGCCGGGGCCGCTCCACGAGCTTTCCTTCTCTCTTGCCATCCCGGGAGGTCGTTGCTCAGAGTGTGTCATCTGCGGCTGGACGTGGGCGACGATCGCGGCCGGCGGGGGAGGTTGGCGGCAGATCGAAATTCCCCAGGTCGTCGGAGGCCGGGGGTATCAAACCCCGGATCTCCGTTGATGCCCCCGGACCGTCCGAAAACCCGCCGCGGCATCACCACGATCGCTGAGTCCCGATCGCCGCTCAAACGGCCCCGGGCCTGACGGCCCGGGCTCGCCTCTGCGAACGTCACTCGGCGAGCCGGGGGCGTCAGCCCCCGGACCGTCCCGTCAGGACCGACGTGCCCCCCCGCGCGACGCAATCGCTCCCGCCGCACCCCTGATCCGTCCCTCGGCTCCGCCAGCCGCCGACGCCGTCGGCGGGGCTGGGTGGGAGCCCTCTCCCCTGGAGCAGGCGAGCGGAGGATGTGGAACTGCAACGCGCCCCTGACCGGACCACCATTCCGCGGCTGCACCCGCATGGTGTCACGGCGTTTGCCTGGTTCCCGAGGAGCAAGCAGGCCCCTCTTCGCCGGCTGGCTTGCCAGCCGTGCCTGTGAGTCGGATTCCTCGTTGTCGTTCGCCGACTGCTGTACCCGGCGCGCGATTGCCCGCCGGCGTAGCAGGGTCCTTCGCTCACTTGAACAACGCCACCCCCTGACTTCAGCGGCCGGGGAGCAAGGCCGTTTTCGCGGCGGCGACTGTCAACCTGCAAAGACTGCGTAAATGAGGCTGAGAAACCGCTGTTGACCAGACCTGCCGGGCGGGTACAATTGGCATCATTGAGAAAGCCGGTAAGCTCCGCATTACCGGTAGTTCCCTCAAGCTTGGGCATCTGTTCAGGGAGGAACCAAAGAACGGACGCGCCCAACATGCCCCGCTTCGACCGCTGATGGTCTGCGGCTCCGAACGCGGGACTGTTCGCTCTGGATGCCAGTCCAGGGAGGTCCGAACGGCGGTTTGCGCCGGTCGCTTGATCGAAGGATAGATCAGCATGAAGACAGTCTTTACCACTGGCGAAGCCGCCAAGATCTGCAAGGTCAGTCAACAGACGATCATCCGCTGCTTCGACTCCGGTCAGCTCAAGGGATTTCGCGTGCCGGGGTCCCGCTTCCGGCGCATCCCCCGCGACGTGCTGTACAAGTTCATGAAGGACAACGGCATCCCCACGGATGCCCTGGAGAGCGGCAAGCGGAAGGCCCTGGTGGTGGATGACGACGCCGAGCTGGTGGAACTGATCCGCGACGCGCTGGAATCCGATGGCCGCTTCGAGGTCCGCGTGGCCAACAACGGCTTTGAAGCCGGCATGATGGTCAAGGACTATCATCCCGACGTGCTGATCCTCGACATCATGCTCCCGGACCTCAACGGCAAGGAGGTGTGCCAGCGGGTCCGCAGCGACGGCTCGCTGGACGACGTGAAGATTCTCGCCATCTCCGGCATGGTCGAGGCGGACAAGGTCTCCGAACTCCGCCAGGCCGGGGCTGATGACTTCCTGCAAAAACCGTTCGAGGTCGAGCAACTGGTCGAGCGCATCTGCCGACTGCTCGATCTGGAGGTCACGTCCACCATCTCCTGATGGTCGACGAGCGGAGGGGAGGCGCGCGACCGCGAACCGCTCCTCACGGGACGTGAACGTGCGTCTGTGATGCATGTGATGCAGATGGTGCCGGTCCCGGACCGAGCCGGCAGGAAGCTCCGTAATGGCCGATCCCCGCAGCCGAGCGGATCTTGCTCCCCCGACGCTCCGGGTGCGGGACGAACTGCTCTCTTCGCTCCCGGAACTGGTGGAGGCGGCGGGGACGGCCGACGATCTGCCCTGTGCGCTGGAACGAATCGCCTGCTGGTGGCAGGCGCAGCTCCCCTTTCATCAGGTGGTCGTTACCGCGTGGGATCCGTTTCGCGGCCGCACGTGGATCGGCGCGGCCGAGGAGGGACGCCCACCGTGGTCGCGCGCCGTTGAGGACTGTGGCCTGCGGGAGGGGGAGGAACGCAGCCGGGGCTGTTTGATCGGCTCATCCGCGCCACCTGACTGCTGGCTGCCTCTTGTCGCCGGAGGCGAGGAACTCGGCGGGATGGCGGGGTGGGCGTTGCCGGTTCGGCCGGTCCCGGAGCCGCCGGTTACCGCCGTCGACGTGACCGCCCGTCTTGTGGCTCAGGTGCGCGACCGCGGCCAGGCCCTGTGGAAGGCCAAGCTCGAATCGTTGGCAGAGTTCGCCGCCGGCGCCGGGCACGAGATCAACAACCCGCTCGGCACGATCCTCGGCCGCGTGCAACTGCTGGCCGCTGGCGAGCGGAATCCGGAGCGGCGACGGCTGCTGAGCACCATCGGCGCGCAGGCGCTCCGTGTGCGGGACATGATCGGAGACGTGATGCTCTTCGCGCGTCCGCCGGCGCCACAACCGGAGACCCTGGAACTGACCGAAGCCCTGCAGCGAGTCGCGTCCCGGTTCACGGCTGAGATGGCCGAACGGGAAGTATCGCTGACGCAGGAGTGTCCGTCGTCGCTTTCGCTGTGGGCCGACCCCACCCAATTCGCCGTCGCCTGGAGCGAACTGCTTCGCAACGCCCTGTTCGTTTCTCCCCGGGGCGGAAACGTGATGATCCGCGCGGTCCCGCATGTGACCCACGACCGATCGTGGGCAGCCCTCTCGCTCAGCGACGAGGGGCCGGGACTCTCGGAGTCCGATCGGGAGCACCTGTTCGATCCCTTCTACTCCGGTCGTCAGGCGGGGCGGGGACTCGGATTCGGGCTGTCGAAGTGCTGGCGGATCGTCACTCTCCACGGCGGCTGCCTGCACGTGGAGAATCGGGACGGGGGGGGCGTGACCGTCACCATCCACTGGCCGACGTCGGAGTACTCGCGCTGACCCGAAGGGGGAGGGGAGAAAGCGGGGCAATCCGCCCCCCCCGCCGGACCACGGCGGAGGAATGGTTTTCCCACCTGTTTGATGCTTCGCCGCTCCCCCGGTTGCCGGGGTCGTCACTGCCGGAACATCCGCCGGAGGCCGCGCCGATTCCCCGAGAAATGCCCCATTTTCGAGAACGGGATTGGCATTCGTTCCGGGATCGCTTCAGAATGGCGTCGGGCTGACCGGCAGCCTTGTCTGGGTCTTGGGAACCCGGAATCGGACGGTGACTGACCGCCTGGTGAGCGACAGAGCGGGAACCGGTGTTCGGTTCCATGCGATGAGGCCGGCCGGAAGCCTCAGGCGGCCTGATGCACATGCGCCAGCGAATCCGGCAGTGGTGGAGGCGCGTCCTGCGGTGGCGGCCGCTGCGCGCCGGAAGGCGCAACCGTTCTGCACACGCCGCACCTAGCGGCGCCCCCTTGACGTTTGAGCGGCTGGAGGAACGGCTGTTACTTTCGGTCTTCGATGTCCCCTTCGTCGCCCGGGACATCCTCACCGCCGGACGGAACGACTGGTACGAGAATGCCGGCTCGCTGAGTGGTTCCAACCCCACGGACGTCTACCGCTTCACGCTGACGCAGGCGGCCGGCGTGTTCATCGACGTCGATGCTCAGGACATCGGGCTGAGCTCGCTGGACAGCATCGTGAGAATCTTCAGCGGGTCCACACAGATCGCCGAGAACGACGACGGGTACGACTTCGAGGGGATCGATCCCGCGCGCGGCATCTCCCGCGATGCCTCGCTCTACGCTGATCTGGGGGCGGGGAGTTATGAGGTCCGGGTGACGGGGTTCGGCGGATCGACCGGCGCCTATTTGTTGCGGATGTTGTTTGACACGATCTACGCGGCCGCGGTGCCCGTCTTCCACAGCCTGCCGGGGGCCGCGGATACGCTGTACCTTGATTTCGACGGCCACTCCGCCTCCGATGCCTGGGGGACCTACAACGCTCTGCCGTTCAACTTCGGCGGCGGTCCTGCGGGAACGTTTTCCCCCGGCGAACGGCTGGCGATCCGGAACATCTGGCGGACGGTGGCGGAGGACTTCAGCCCCTTCCAAATCAATGTCACGACTGCCAGTCCCGGCTCGTTCGCCGATCGGGTCTCCTTCCGGATGGTGATGACGGAGAGCAGCGGGGCGATCGTCAATGCGGCCGGTGCGCTCGGGGTCGCCTTCCTCGACAGCTACCACAGCGGTGGTTCCGACGATCAGGTCGCGTGGGTGTTTGCTTCGGCGTTCGGTTCGTTTGGGGCCGGTTCCAATCTGGGGTGGTCCGGACGAATCGTGGCTGGGGGGGTGGAGATGGGGAACACCGTCTCCCATGAGTTCGGCCACGCCCTGGGACTGCACCACTGGGCGTCGCGGTCCGGGGACGCCAACGGGGCCAACGTTTTGCCCAACGGCATCATGGCTACGCCGGACACCGGCCTGGGGCGCGAGCTCTGGCAAGTGGGGGCCCGCAACGAGGCCGGCGTCCCGCAGGACGATCTCGCCGTCATCGCCAGTTCCACCAACACCTTCGGGTTCCGCAGCGACGATCACGGCAACACCCGCGCCGCTGCCACGGTGCTGTCCTTAAGCGGTTCTCAGTACACCGCGACGGGTATCATCTCCCACCCCACGACAGACCTCGACTATTTCCGCTTCGAAGCCGCCGGGGCGACGACCATCCTCATCGACGTCGATGAGTTCGTGAACAACCTGGATGTGGAACTCCGCCTGTTCGGCAGCGATGGTTCGCTGCTGAACGTCTCCGATCCGTCCGATTCATTCGACGGTTTTTTGAGCCTCACCCTTGCCCAGGGGGTGTACTTTTTGGAGGTCAAAAGCGACGGCGATGCGGGAGAGGTCGGCCAGTACGCGGTGCAGATCACCACGGGGCCGCTGTTCAACGCCCCACCGATCGCCCGGGACGACGACCTCACGGGAGATGAGGATGCTCCCATGGGGGGGAATCTCATCACGGCGAACAACGGCCAGGGCGTCGACAGTGATCCCGAGGGGACCACGCTGACACTGGTGGCTGTGAATGGGGCGGCCGTCGCCAACGGTCAGGTGGTCACCCTGGCCAGCGGGGCAAGGCTCACCATCTTCGCCAACGGGGACTTCGTGTACGACCCCCTGGGCCGGTTCGAGGCGCTGCGGGTCGGGACCAGCACGACCGACTCCTTCACCTACACCATCGCCGATGGCGCCGGTCAGACGGCTACCGCCACGGCGACCGTCACCGTGCATGGTCGCAACGACGCCCCCCTTGCCCGTCCCAACAGCCGCACGACGAACGAAGAGACCGCCGTCTCCGGCAACGTCATTACGGACGACAGCAGCGCGGGCGTCGACAGCGACGTGGACGCGGGCACAGTCCTCTCCGTCGTCCGCATCAACGGAGCCACCATCTCCAACGGGCAGCAGGTGACGCTCCCCAGCGGCGCGCGGCTGACGATCTTCTCCAACGGCCAGTACACCTACGATCCCGCCGGCCGGTTCGACGACCTCGGCGTCGGCCAATCGCGCAACGACTCGTTCACCTACAGCATCAGCGACGGAGAGGGAGGACTCGCCTCCGCCACGGTGACCGTCACCGTCACCGGCGTCAACGATGCCCCCACGGCCGTTCCCAACTCCTACACCACCGACGAGGACGCCGCGGTCTCGGGGAACCTGCTGACCGACAATACTGGTCCGGGGATCGATCGGGACGGCGACGGCGACCCGCTGACCGTGGTGCGGATCAACGGCAATCCCGTTAGCGACGGGGAGTCCCTGCTCCTCCCCAGCGGCACCCGGCTGCTGATCCACAGCGACGGCCGTTTCACCTACGACCCCAATGGGGTCTTCAGTCCCCTCAACGATGGACAGACGGCTCAGGACTCCTTCACCTACACCATCGCCGACCCGTGGGGGATGTTTTCCTCGGCGACGGTCACGATCACCGTGGACGGCGTCGCGCAACGGGTCTTCCTCAACGGGACCGAAGCGACGGTCGTCGGCAGCGAGCGAGACGACGTCTTCGCCTTCAATGCCCAGTTGCTCACCGTCACCGTCAACGGCCGGACGACCGTGCTCCCTGCCGAGACCACGTTGGTCCGCCTCGACGGAGGCGGCGGAGCCGATCAACTCTTCCTCACCGGTTCGACCGGCAACGATCTGGCCGTCCTCCGACCGACCGTTGCGCTGCTGGAGTTCCTGGGCGGACATCCCGGGTTTGACTTCGTGGCCACGAGTGTCGAAACCATCGCCTTCAACGGCAACGGCGGGACATCCGATCAGGCGTTCCTGGACGACTCCCCCGGCAATGACGTGTTCACTGGTCGTCCGCGGGAAGCCAGCCTGACCGGCGCCGGCTTCGACAACCGTGTGACGAACGCCTCCACCATCGCCGGCCGCGCGACGGCCGGGGGACCCCTCGATCAGACCTTCCTGTTCGACTCCGCGGGAAATGACGTCGCCTCGCTCAGTCCCCAGGTCGCCAACTTGAGCGGTCCCGGTTTCTTCCTCCAGGCGAGCGGCTTCCAACGCGTGACCGCCGAAGCCAACGCCGGCGGTCACGATCTGGCCTTCCTCCGCGACTCGGCGGGCGATGACGTGTTCGAGTTCCAGTCCGGGACAGGCCGCCTGAGCGGTTCCCAATTGCTCCACGCCGCCGTCGGCTTCGAGGTCGTGTCGGCCTCCGCGTTGGCAGGGGGGAACGACCGGGCGATTCTTCACGATTCGCCCGGCAACGATCGCTTCGTCAGCCGTCCCAATGTCTCCTTCCTGGTTGGTCCCTCGTTTGTGGAGGTGGTGCAGTTTGAAACCGTGTTGGGCCGGGCCGCACAGGGGGGCTTTGACCAGGCGTTTTTGATCGACGGTCCGGGCAACGACACGTTCACGGCCAGCAGCCTCTCCGCCGTGATGACCGACGGTGTACGGTCGCGTGAAGCGATCGGCTTCGACATCGTGGCCGGCTGGGCGGTCAATGGCGGCAGCGACGCGGCGATCTTGTTCGATACCGACGGGAACGACACCGTCTCCCTCAGCCGCGGCCTGACGAACTTCAGCGGCCCGGCGGGTCTGTATCTCCAGGCGCAGGGGTTCGCGTCCGTTTCGGCTCGTTCGGTCGGCGGTGGGGTCGACCGCGCCTTTCTCGTCGACACGGCCGACAACGACGTCTTCGTGGCCACGCCACAGGTCGCCAGCATGTCCGGAACGGGGTACGTGCACCAGGCGGTCGGCTTCGACAGCGTGCAGGCGCGCTCGACGGCCGGCGTCGACCGGGCGAGCTTCACCGACTCCGCCGGGGCTGACCTGTTCGTCGTCGACCGCCAGACCGCCACTCTTTCCGGAGCGGGCTTCATCCACCAGGCAGTCGGGTTCAGCATCATCACCGCCCAGGCCTCCAGCAGCGCGGACGTGGCACGGCTGACCGACACGCCCGTCAACGACGCCTTCGTCGGCCGCGGCTCTGAAGGCACCCTCACCAGCAGCGGCTGGTCGGTTTCCCTCACGCAGTTCGGAACGGTCCATCTGGCGGGGACGCAGGGGGGAGTGAACCGGCTCGACGTCCTCAACCTCACTTATGTCCTCAATCTGACGGGCGTCTGGACGCCGGTGTAGGGACTCTGGTGGGGCGTCCGCTCGCTGGGGGGTGCTTGCCGTGCGGCCCCGATGGATCACCAGACGCGCCCCGCCGGAGAACCGCGCCCCGATGCACGGAGTGACTTGCATCTGCGGTGAGGAGTCCGTATGCCTCACCGGCTGTCGATCACTCCCGCGACTCCTGCCGCCCTGCTGATTTCATGTCGTGCGACATTTACGCCGTCGGCCATGCGCTGGTCGATATTCAGGCCCACGTCTCCGAAGAGTTTCTGGAGCGGCTGGAGTACGCCAAGGGGCTGATGACGCTCGTCAGCGAGGAGGCCCAGCAGGAGGTGCTCTCGCTGCTGCGGGATGTTCCGCTGCACCGCTCCGCCGGAGGTTCCGCCGCCAATACGATTGTCGGCGTGGCGCAGTTCGGGGGACGTGGAAGTTTCGCCGGCAAGGTTGGCGACGACGAGCTGGGCCGTTTTTTTCTGGACGACCTGCGGCAGCTCCGCATCCGCAGCGCGTTTCCGCCGACGCCGGGGGGGGCGACCGGCACCTGCGTGGTGCTCATCACCGACGACGCCCAGCGGACGATGCTGACCAATCTGGCCCTGTCCAGCACGCTGGGGCCGGACGACATCTCCGAAGCGGAGATCGCCGGGGCGCGGTACGTCTACGTGGAGGGGTATCTGTTTGCGGGGGAGCCGACGCGGGCGGCCGCCTACCGGGCGATCGAACTCGCGAAACGGCACGGCGTCAAAGTGGCGCTGACCGTCTCCGATCCCTTTCTGATCCAGTACCACCGGCACGAGTTCTGGAAGCTGATTGAGGGGCCGGTGGACCTGCTGTTCTGCAACCTGGAGGAGTCCCGCGCTCTGACGGGCCATCACGACCCCATCGAGTGCGCCCGCGAGATTCATCGACACGCGGAAAACGTCGCCCTGACGATGGGTGCGGACGGCTCGCTGCTGATGCACAACGGCGAGGTGATCCCCATTGAAGCGGCCCCCGTCCAAGCCATCGACACCACCGGCGCCGGCGACATCTACGCCGCTGGCATTTTGTACGGAATTACGAACGGCCTGACGTGGCGACAGGCGGGACGCCTCGCCTCCCACGCGGCAGCGCGGGTGGTGGGACAGTTCGGCGCCCGGCTTCGTGCGCCGCTGACGGCGGAGGAATGTCGCGAGGTGATCGGCAGCGGCTGAGGCCGGTCCGTTGGTGAGGACCCGGTCCCTCCGGGCGTGGTCGCACGTCCTGGCGGATGGGGGTCCGCCCACGCATCCGTTGAGGAGGTGTGTTTGGATTCTGCTGGCCCGAGGGTGGAATGACGCCTGAAGTGACTCGACGCAACACCGAGGCTCCGCCGATTTCTTCCTCCGGGGAGCGACTGCGGGGGACGTTGCATGTGTTCGTGGCATTCGATTGGGGAGAGGCCCTGGATTTGGCCTTGGCCGCCCAGTTGCTCCCCGCAGAGACCTATCTTCTGCCGCGGCATCCGCGAACGCCCGTCTCCATCCAGTACACGCCGCCTCCTTTGCGGATCGTGCTCTCCCCGGTGGAGCTGTCTCTGCCGATTCTGGGCCGCGTTGCCGCCCCGATGGATGCGACGCTCTTTGACATTGCCGCGGTGAGTGCGGCTGTGCACGTCCCGCTGCATGTCCTGCCGGCGGAACTGACTCAGTTGGCCGGGTCGCTGGCCAGCACGGAAGGGATTGTGGCCGCCGTTCGGTCGGCGTTGCTGTCCCTGTTCGAGCGCCTTCGTCCGGCCCTCCGCGATCCCATCTGGAGCGACCTGAATGAAGAGTACCTGGTCTTCTAGTTTGCCCCGCAACCCGCGCTGCCGACAGCCGAGCGCTTATTGACCGAGCACGGGGCCTGGCTGGCGGGGCTGGTCCGCGTGGAGGCCGGCCCCCTGCATCGAGAGGAAGTGAGCGAGGCTCTGCGGCTGCGGCTGAGCTACACCCCGGAAGACCTGATTGTGGCCGACTGGGCCGCTGCCTTTGTTCTGGACGGCGACGGTGAAGAGGTGCTGGACACCTTGGCGCTGGCCAACATGCAGTTGCTGGAATACCGGCAGATCGATCGGCAACTCGATCAGCAGTTGGAGGCGGCATATCCGCTGATTCACCGCCTCTCTCGGACATGGCTGCCGGTTTGGCAGACCCACACTCGCCCCTTGAGATCGCTGGGCAAGCTCAAAGTCGACGCCCATGAGATGCTGGAGCGCACCAGCAACGTCCTGAAGTTGATTGGAGACCAATACCTGGCCCGGTTGTATCAACTGGTGGGAGGGCGGTTTCATCTGGAGGAATGGGGGGCAAACATTCGGCGCTCCATCGCCGTGCTGGAAGGGATTTACCAGGTGCTGTCCGATCAATCGGCGACGTATCGCGCCGAGATGCTGGAATGGATGATCATCGTGTTGATCGCCGTGGAGATTGTGGGGGCCTGGCTGCACCGGTGAGCCGCGGGCCGGTGCTGAGGTGATTGCTCCGGGGCGCGCCGCTCCGCGCGCCGCTGAGACAGTTCGCACAGCGGCGTGCAGCTTCAGCGGACCGCCTCTCGGGGAGAGCGCCGGGCCTGACGACAGGCGGGGGAGCATCCCGGCGTGGCATCCCAGTTGCTCGATCACTCCGCAAACCGTCTGCCAGATTCCCCACAGGAGCTTCCCATGAGCGCCACCGGCCTGGAGGTCTTCGACCGCACCCTGCAAATCACGAACGTCTGGTTGGACGACTTGATGAACGAGTTGGGCTGGACCGACCGGCAGCGGGCATACCACGCTCTGAGGAGTGTGCTGCACGTCTTGCGGGATCGTCTGCCGGTGAACGTCGCCGCGCACCTCTCCTCTCAGTTGCCGCTGCTGATTCGCGGGATGTTCTTTGAGGGGTGGCAGCCGGCCAGGACTCCGGTCCGGGAACGCACCGCCGAAGAGTTCCTCGCCCACATTGCCGATGCGTTCGTCCTGGACCTTGAATCGGATCCGCGCCAGGTTGTGCGCGGGGTCGCCGCCGTGCTGGAGAAACACGTCAGCCCCGGCGAGATGGAAAAGGTTCGCGGTGTGCTCCCCGCGTCCATTCGCGAACTGCTGGGACCGGGACCGAGTGGCGGTTAAGCTCAGGGGGAGGGGCGCAGGACTGGCGGCGTGCTTCGGACGGGAGGACCGCCCGTGAAGGGGATGCTTCTGGAACAGATCAGGCCGGTCGAGAGAGGAAGTTTTCCACTCCGGCTGGCGGAACTGCCCGTTCCGGAGCCGGCCGCGGGAGAGGTGCTGATTGAAGTCTCGGCCTGCGGGGTCTGTCACACGGAGCTCGACGAGATTGAGGGGCGCACGCCGCCCCCGCGGCTGCCGGTGGTACCGGGCCATCAAGTGGTGGGGCGAGTGGTGGCCCTGGGGGCGGGGGTCACGCGACATCGCCTCGGAGACCGTGTGGGCGTCGGCTGGATTCATTCCTCCAGCGGCGACGAATCCGAGAATCTCAGCCCGGCGTTTGTCGCCACCGGCCGCGACGTCAATGGCGGCTATGCAGAGTTGATGACTGTGCCCCAGGACTACGCCTATCCGATCCCGGAGGTCTGGTCCGACGTGGAGGCAGCTCCGCTGTTGTGCGCCGGGGCCGTCGGCTGGCGGGCGCTCAAGCTCACCGGACTGAGGGATGGAGAGCGGCTGGGACTGACCGGCTTCGGCGGATCGGCCCACCTGGTCCTCCAACTGGTGCGGCGGCGATTTCCTCATACGGAGGTGTTTGTCTTCGCCCGCAGTCCGCGGGAACGGGAGTTTGCGCTCCAGCTCGGCGCCGTCTGGGCGGGTGAGACGACCGCACGCTCTCCCGAGCCGCTGCACTCCATCATCGACACGACGCCCGCCTGGAAGCCGGTGGTGGAAGCTCTGGCCAATCTCCGTCCTGGCGGGCGGCTGGTCATCAATGCGATTCGCAAGGAAGACGCCGATCAGCCCGAGCTGCTGCGGCTGAGTTACCACGAACATCTGTGGATGGAGCGGGAGATCAAGAGCGTGGCGAACGTGACGCAGTTCGACATCCGCGAATTCCTGCCGCTGGCGACCGAGATCCCGATCCGTCCTCAGGTCCAGGTCTATCCCCTGGAACAGGCCAATCAGGCGCTCCTGGAGCTCAAGGAGGGGCACATCCGCGGGGCGAAGGTGCTGTCGCTCCGGCAGGCGTAGCAGGGAGGCCCACCACGACCGGCGGTGCCGCGGGAGGCGGCAGCAGTTCCGACCGCAGGGGGAAGCACAGGTGCTGGCGGAGAATTCCGGCGGATCGGCACGCCGGCTGCAACTTCAACTCGGGCACGACGGGAGGCTGTCGGCACAACGGCGGCCCACACCCCGTTTGGCCGGCCGACGGCCCGCGGAGTGTGCCTGACACCGAAACGCAGCGATCGTCCCTGATTCCGGCGTCACAGTTCTTGCGAGGTGACCTATGGTTCCCCCTCACCCCCCCACCGCCCGAGATTTCATCAACACTCACGTCCACACGGTTTCTCCGGAGACTCCGCTGGAGGAGGTCGTGGCGTTTTTGCTCAAGCACAGCATCTCCAATGCGCCGGTAGTGGAGACGGACTCCGCCGGGCGGCGTCGGCTGGTCGGCTTCCTCTCCGAGGGAGATTGCCTGGAGCACCTGTCGAACGAACTGTTTTTCGGGCGGCCGAGTCAGCCTCAAACGGCGGCCACGATCATGCGGCGGCACCCCGTCTGCGTCGGGCCGGAGACGGATGTGTTCACGCTCGCCTCCTTGCTCGCCACACACCACTTCCGACATGTGCCGGTGGTGGATCAAGATTACTTTTCAGGGATCGTCAGCCGCCGCGACGTGTTGCGCGCCCTGGAAGGTTACTACCGTCAGTTTCTCCAGGCGGGCGAGGAGGAACGTCAGTTGGCCCAGTGGCGGCAGACCATCAATTACCGCTTGCTGGCGCGATCGGTGTGAAGGGTCCGGTCCGCTCGGCATCAACGGGAATACGTGCCGACGAGTTCGGCCGTGGCGAGGATGTGGCCCTGCATGTGCTGGAGGAGCTGAGCGGATGACAGACCTTCGGCGAGGTCCAGTTCCTGATCGAGGGCGTACAATCGGAAGTAGTAGTGATGGACGCCGTGCCCGCGCGGCGGGGCGGGGCCGCGATAGCCGACGGTCTTGCCGCTGGGCCAGGAGTTGCGTCCCTGCCGCACCCCCAGCGACTTCGTCCATGCCGCATTCTGAGAGCATCCTTCCGGCAATTCGTGGCAGGTGGGAGGGATGCGGTACAGGACCCAGTGCACCCAGGGCTGCGGCGTGGGGGCGTCGGGGTCGTCGCAGATGAGGGCGAACTGGCGCGTCTGTGCCGGGGCTCCCTCCCACCGCAGGGGGGGCGAGAGATCGGCCCCGTCGCCGGTCAACCGCGTGGGAATGACCTGTCCGTGAGCGAAGGCCGGGCTGAGGAGTTGGAACGACATACGGAACTCCTCGGGAAAGACTGTGCGGGGGGAGCGGTCCGTCTCTGTCCGCAGACGTGGGGGAGCAGCCTCTGCCCTGCCGGCCAGGGGGTGCGGTCCGGCACGGCAGTTGCCTTTCCATCCTAACATCCCCGGGAGATGACCGTCATGCCGGAACTGCGATTCGACTTTACCACGGCCGACTGGGTGGTGTTCGCCCCGCTGCGAAAGCTGCGACCGCACACCCACCGTCGGGGACCGAGCAATGGCGGTCCGGACCCCCTGGGCGGTCATCCCTGCCCCTTCTGTCCGGGGAATGAATCCCTGACGCCCCACGTCATCGATCAGGAGACCGAGGGGGGACGGTGGACCATCCGCGTCGTGCCGAACAAGTTTCCCGCGCTGCAGATCGAGGAGCCGCACGAGCGCTTTGCCGATGGACCAGTCTTCCAGCGGATGGGAGGTTGCGGGGCGCACGAGGTGGTCATCGAAACGCCGGAGCACACCGCCTGGCTGGCCAATCAGCCGGTCGAGCACATCCAGCGGCTGATCGCCGTGCTGCACCGACGCTACGTCGACCTGTTGCGCGATCGCCGCTTTCGGGCGGTGATTGTCTTCAAGAACCACGGCGAACGGGCGGGGACCTCGCTGCGGCACCCCCACTGGCAGATCATCGCCACTCCCGTCATCCCCCGGTTATTACAATGGAAGCATCTCCAGGCTCAGGAACACTTCAACCGGACAGGCGTTTGCCTGTATGACCAGATTCTGAACGAGGAGCTGCGTGCGCAAACGCGGGTGATTGCGTCCAATGACGAGTTTGTCGCCTTCTTGCCCTATGCCGGTCACCTGCCGTTTGAATGCTGGATTGTGCCGCGGCGTCCGCAGGCAGGATTCGGTCTCTTGCAGCCCTCTCAGCAGCTTCCCCTGGCCAGGTTGGTCAAGTGGGTGCTGGCCCGGTTGCACGTCGGCTTGGACGACCCGGATTTCAACCTGACGATCGATACGGTTGCCCGGGAAGACGAGGAGGAACCGTACTTCCGCTGGCATATTCGCATTCTTCCCCGGCTGACCACGACCGCCGGTTTCGAGTTGGGGAGTGGAGTGTCCATCAATACCGTGCTGCCGGAAGAAGGGGCGGAATTTCTCCGCGCCGGCAGCGCGGATGCCCCCTGAGCTTCCTCCCAGGGGGGGAGTGCCAACCACGTCTGTGGCTCTGCCGCCCCCCGCGACGAGGAGACCCTCATGCGCACGCGCGTCAAAATCTTCACCTATTGCAGCGGCACCGGCTCGACGTTGATCGAGTCGACGCTGGAAGACCACATCAACGAGTGGCTTCGCCGCGTCGACGGCCGGGTGCTGTTCGTCACGCAGTCCGAGAGTGAACGGCAGAAGACGGCCCATACGACCGTCAGCATCTGGTACGAGCCGGTGAACGAGACCGAGCCGGGCCTGGCCGAACCGGGCCTGGCCGAGCCGGGCCTGGCCGAGCCGTAACACCACCCGCCGACGGGACTCGCTTGAGCTGTCCGGCCTCCCCAGACACAGGGGGCCTCCCCAGACAAAGGGGAGCGCTACCATGTCTACCGTCGGTCTACGACTGGGAGTTCAAGGGGTGCCTCCCCAGACACAGGGGGGAGCGCCACCGAGCGGCGGGCGTGGCCATCCCGCTCAGGGGTGAAATGGGGTAGTGTGATGTGCGTCCGCGTCCGCGGTCGGGCCTCCCCGCGGGAATCGCCCCCTTGTCCTGCTCCTCACGGTGCCATGCGATCCATCACTCTCCTGCTGCTCTCGGCGGCGCTGCTTCTGACGGGAACCGGCGGGACCGGGAGCGAGGCCGCCGAACGCCCCAACGTCCTGCTCCTGCTCTCCGACGATCAACGGCCGGATACGATTCATGCGCTCGGCAACGAGGTGATTCGCACGCCGCACCTGGACCGGTTGGTTCGCGAGGGGACGTCGTTCACCCGGGCGATCACGGCCATCCCCATCTGCGTTGCCAGCCGCGCTGAACTGCTCACCGGCCGCGACGGTCTGGCCAACGGCCGCGGGGATTACGGCTTCACCCCGGCGGCGAACGCCGTTTTCTGGGCGGAGGCGCTGCGCGACGCCGGTTACGTCACCTGCTACGTGGGGAAGTGGCACACGCCCGGCCGTCCCAGCCAGTGCGGCTATCTTCATTCTGCCGGCCTGTATGCGGGCGGCGGCGGACAGCTCCCCCTCACCTGTCCCCTCGACTTCAAGGGGATGGCCGTCACCGGCTACCGGGGTTGGGTCTTTCAGACCGATGACCGGCGGTTGTTTCTGGAACGCGGCGTCGGCCTGACTCCGGACATCAGTGAGGATTTCGCGGACGCAGCGATTGCCTTTTTACGCCAGCCGCGCCACGGACCCTTTTGCCTCCATGTCAATTTCACCGCCCCGCATGATCCGCTGCTCCTGCCGACCCGCTATCGCGCAGCGTACGATCCGGCGGCGATGCCGCTCCCGCCCAACTTTGCGCCGCGGCACCCCTTCGATCACGGCAACGCACACGGCCGCGACGAGCAGCTTTTCCACTCGCCGCGGATGCCGGACGAGACCCGCCGCACCCTGGCCGTGTACTACGCCGTCCTGGAACACCTCGATGCACAGGTGGGTCGCATCCTCACAGCGTTGGAGGAGTTGGGAGAACTCGACCGGACGCTGGTGATCTTTTCGAGCGACCACGGATTGGCCCTGGGAAGTCACGGCCTGTGCGGCAAGCAGAACATGTACGAGCATTCGATCGGCGTCCCGCTCGTCCTGCGGGGACCGGGCGTTCCGCGCGACCGTCGCATCCCCGCGCAGTGCTACCTCCGCGATCTCTTTCCCACCGTCTGCGACCTTTGCCGCACGCCGATCCCCGACAGCGTGCAGGGCGAATCGCTGCGGCCGCTCCTCGACGGCTCCCGCGAGCGGCTCTCCGACGCCACCTTCGCCCATTTTCGCGATGTGCAACGGATGATCCGCACCGACGAATGGAAGTACATCGTCTACCCCCAGGCGCGCCAGGAGCAACTGTTTCACCTCTCGGCCGATCCTTACGAGCTGCACAATCGGGTATACGACCCCGACTGCCGGGAATTCGCGGCGGAGCTGCGCCGGCGGCTGACGGAGTGGCGTCGCCGTCACAACGACCCCACCTGGCCGCCGTAGCCGTGAACGGAATGCCGGGAACATTGATTCCGCGCGGACCGCGATCGATGATGGTCGCCATGCCGGTGCGTTCGCGCCGGTTACGGACCTGTTTCCCGCCCCCCTGTCCGAGTCACTCCGCCATGCCCAGCATTTTCACGCGGATCATCCGGGGCGAACTCCCCGGCCGGTTCGTCTATCGGGATGATCGCTGCGTCGCCTTCCTGACCATTGCGCCGCTCAAGCCCGGCCACACGCTGGTCGTGCCGATCGAGGAGATCGACCACTGGATCGACATGCCGGACGACCTGACGGCCCATCTGTTTGTTGTCTCCCGGAAGATCGGCCGGGCGATCCAGGAGGCGTTTCAGCCGATCAAGGTCGGGTTGATCATCGCCGGGCTGGAGGTGCGGCACGTGCACATCCACCTCTCCCCCATCTGGGAGATCGGGGACCTCAACTTCGCCCGGCAGGAGCAGAATCCCGATCCCGCCCTGCTGGACGACGCCATGCACAAGTTGCGGCGGGCGCTGGGCTGGCAACCCGCACCGTGATCGTGGCTTATGGCGGTTTTCCTCGTGGTGGACGATCGGGTCCCCGCCGAGGCCAGAAAAGATCGCGAGATGTCCGGGTTCTGCCAGCTTCCCGGGGCGATCGGGATGCGTCTCAGGGTGCATCGAAAGGGCCCGATCTCTTCCCTATACACCAGCCCCTCCCCCTGCAATAATTCGGGTGTCGACATCCGTGGGACGGTGATGTCCCCCGGTGAGAACCGCTCCCCCCACTTTCGGCCTGCCGCGGACCATGTCAGCCGGTGCCGACCAACTGGACCTGTTCAGGTTGCTGCGTCAAACGCGGCTGGAGGAACTGGTCCTGACCCGCGTCCCGGTTCTGACTCAGACGCAGACGGCCTCGGAAGCCGCGGCTGCCATGCGTGAAGTCAGTCACGGCAGCGCCGTCATCTGCGAGGAAGGGCGGATCGTCGGGATTCTGACCGAACGCGACCTGCTCCGCTTCGCCAGCGGTCCGGAAGAGGGTTTCGAGGCTCCCGTCGGTCTGGTGATGACCCGTCATCCCAAGACGGTTTCGCTGCAGGACACGCTCTGCGACGCCGTGCGGTGGATGGATCAGGGAGGTTATCGCCGGCTTCCGGTCGTCGATGCGGATGGCCGTCCCTGCGGGATTGTCGACGTCAAAACCATCCTCACGTTTATTGTCGAGCAGATGCCGTCGACGGTGTACAACCAGGCGTCGCGGCGTTTATTGACCGTCACCGGCCGCGAAGGGGCCTAGCTCCGCGCGGCGGCGGCAGAGAAACCGAACCCGGCTCCCGGGAGCCCACACCTCCATGTCGATCTCAGGAAACCCCCGCCACGCCGAGGAGACCACGGCCGAAGTTCCCGCATCCGGCGGCGGTCCGGCCAGGCCGCCCGCCTCCACCAAGCCCCTGGAGGACGTGGAGTCGGTCGTCATCCGCTTCTGCGGAGACAGCGGCGACGGGATGCAACTCGCCGGCACCCAGTTCACCAACGTCTCTGCGGCGTTCGGCAACGACGTCTGCACCCTCCCTGACTTCCCGGCGGAGATCCGCGCCCCGGCGGGGTCGCTCGCCGGCGTCAGCGGTTTTCAGCTCTGCTTCTCCAAGCACGACATCTATACCCCCGGCGACGAGGTGGACACCCTCGTCGCCATGAATCCCGCCGCCCTCAAGACCAACCTGGGCGACCTCAAGCGCGGAGGGACGTTGATCGTCAATGAGGATGCCTTCGACCTCAGCAACCTCTCCAAGGCGCACTATGAGACCAACCCTCTGGAGGATCCCCAGGCCCTCGCGGGATACCGCGTGCACAAGGTCCCCATGACCCGCCTCACACGGGACGCCGTCGAGGGATTGGGGCTGTCCCAGCGCGAGGCCGACCGTTGCCGCAACTTCTTCGCCCTGGGACTCGTTTACTGGCTGTACGACCGCGATCCCCGGCCGACCGAGCAATGGGTCCGGGAGAAGTTTGCCAAGAAGCCCGAAATCGTCGAGGCCAACCTGCGGGCGCTGCGCGGCGGCATGAACTACGGGGACTCCACCGAGTCCTTTACCGTCCATTACCACGTCGACCGGGCGCAACTCGCTCCCGGCAAGTACCGCAAGATCACCGGCAACGAGGCGATCGCCTTCGGACTGGCCGCCGCGGCCAAGACCTCCGGACAGGGACTGTTCTACGGCGGATACCCCATCACCCCCGCCAGCGACATCCTGCACGAACTGGCGGCGCTCAAGCACTTTGGCATCCGGACCTTCCAGGCCGAGGATGAAATCGCCGCCATCACGTCGGTCATCGGCGCTGCGTTCGGCGGCGCGCTGGCCGTCACCGCCAGCAGCGGACCGGGCATCGCCCTCAAGGGGGAGGGGATCGGACTGGCCGTGATGACCGAGCTGCCGCTGGTGATCATCGACGTGCAGCGCGGCGGACCGAGCACCGGGCTGCCGACCAAGACCGAGCAGTCCGACCTGTTCCTCACCTATTTCGGCCGCAACGGCGATTGCCCCGTGCCGATCCTCGCCGCCCAGTCCCCCGGCGATTGCTTCACCATGATCCAGGAGGCCCTGCGGATCGCCGTCGAGTTCATGACGCCGGTGTTCCTGCTCACCGACGGGTATATCGCCAACGGCGCCGAGCCGTGGCGGATTCCGCAGCTCTCCGAACTCCCGGTGATCCGTCCCGTGCATCCCACCGCCAGCAACAGCGACAACGGGTTCCTGCCGTACAAGCGGGACGAGAAACTGGTGCGGCCGTGGGCGATCCCCGGCACGCCCGGGCTCGAGCACCGGCTGGGAGGCCTCGAAAAACAGGACGTGACCGGCAACGTCTCCTACGACGCCGACAACCACCAGTGGATGACCCAGGTCCGCCGGCGGAAGGTCCAGAACATCGCCGAGACGATCCCCTTGCAGCCGGTCGAAGGCCCGGAGGAGGGAGACCTGCTGGTGGTGAGCTGGGGGGGGACGTACGGAGCCGTCCGCACCGCCACGCAGCGGGCCCGTCGGCAGGGGCAGTCGGTCGCGCACTGCCACATCCGATACCTCCACCCCTTTCCCCAAAACCTGGGGGACATCCTCAAGCGATACAAACGCGTGCTGGTCGCCGAGTTGAACACCGGACAACTGCGATTCATCCTGCGGAGCCTGTATCTGGTGGACGCGCTCGGCCTGAACAAGGTGAAGGGGAAACCGTTCCTGGTCAGCGAGATCTGCACCCGGATCGACGAAGTGCTGGCGGGGCGGTACGACGGTTCCGGTCCGGAGCCCGCCTTCGTTTCGGCCGGCCGTTCCGCCCGAGAGGCGGAAGCCGAGATCAGCGCGGGATGATCGCCCCCCAGCCCCCGGAGCGGAAACGAGACGCCGGCAAAGCGCATCGGTTCCCAGCAGTTCATCAATGCCACTGTGGAAGCGGGTGAAAGGCCCCCGCGTGACGACTTGATCCCCCTGGTAATTCCCAACCTTTTTCAGGGATACGACGCCCATGGCCACTGAAGTCAGCCTGCCCGTCCTCACACCCAAGGACTTCGCCAGCGATCAGGAAATCCGCTGGTGCCCCCGCTGCGGGGATTACTCCATCCTCGCCCAGATGAAGAAAATCCTCCCCACGCTGGGAGTCCCCAAAGAGAAGATTGTGTTCGTCTCCGGGATCGGCTGCTCCAGCCGCTTTCCCTATTACCTCTCCACCTACGGCCTGCACGGCATCCACGGCCGGGCGCCCGCCATCGCCACGGGACTCAAGGTCGCACGCCCCGACCTCCAGGTCTGGGTCATCACCGGCGACGGCGACGCTCTCTCCATCGGCGGCAACCACCTGCTGCACTGCCTCCGGCGGAACGTCGATCTCAAGATCATCCTCTTCAACAACCAGATCTACGGGCTGACCAAGGGGCAATACTCCCCCACCAGCCCGCTCGGCCAGCGGACCAAGAGCACCCCCTACGGCTCGGTCGATTATCCCGTCACGCCGGTCAGCTTCGCCCTCGGCTGCGAAGCCACCTTCGTCGCCCGCAGCGTCGACGTGGACATCAAGCATCTGACGATGGTCCTGGAGCGTGCCGCCCGCCACACCGGCTCCGCCTTCGTCGAGGTCTACCAGGACTGCAACGTCTTCAACACCGGCGCGTTCGAGTTCGCCTCGGACAAACAGCAGAAGCTCGAGAACTGCATCTATCTGGAAGACGGCAAGCCCCTCATCTTCGGCGCCAACCGCGACAAGGGCATCCGCCTCAACGGCAAGGGAGAACCGGAGGTCGTCCAGCTCAGCGAGTGCCGCGAGGACGACCTGTTGTTCCATGACGAGTCGTGCGAGAATCCGCTGCACGCCTTCCGGCTGGCGCGGATGCGCTGGCCGCAGATGCCCGAACCGATGGGCGTGTTGCGGTGCGTCGAGAAGCCCACGTACGACGAAGCCGTGGATCAGCAGCTCAAGGCCGCCATCGCCAAGCAGGGGGAGGGGAGCCTGGAGGAGCTGTTCCACAGCGGCGACACGTGGGAAGTGGCGTAGGTCCGGGGCGAGCGGCTCGGGCCTCAGCCGCCCCCCCCCAGCCTGGAGGCGTCGCATGAACTGCCCGGACTGCGGATACGACAACATCCCCGGCCTCGACGCCTGCGAGCAGTGCGGCGCCTCGCTCACCGGGCTCCAGGCGGCCCCCGTCAGCGACGTGGAGCGGAGCATCACCCGCCACGCCATCGGCGAGATCGCCACCCGCCGCCCCCTCACCGTCCCTACCTTCACCACCGTCCGGGCGGCGATCAAGCAGATGGTGGAAGCGCGGATCGGCTGCCTGTTGATCGAGGAGCAGGGACAGGTCGTCGGCATCTTTACCGAACGCGACGTGCTCAATCGCATCCTGCCGGACCGGGCCACGCTCGACGATCCCGTCTCCGCCCACATGACCCCTTCGCCGGAGATCATCAGCGAAGAGGACTCGATCGCCTACGCGCTGCACCTGATGTCGGTGGGGGGATATCGCCACCTGCCGGTGGCGGACGCCGGCGGGCAGGCGGCGGCCATCGTCTCCGCCCGGGATGTGCTGCGGTTTTTGGCGATCCGCTTCGCCGCCATCCGCGCAGCGAACTGAGCCGTCCCCCCTCGGAGCATCCACCGCAGGCGATCCACTTGAATCTTCTTGCCATTCGCCCCTCAGTGCAGCCTCCCCCCGTTCGCCTCGACGAATCCGCCACGCGCCGACTGAACCGTCACAGCTTCCATGTCCATGTCGCACCGCATCTTCACCACCAGTTTTTCCAGCGTGTATCCGCTCTATGTCCAGAAGGCCGTGAGGAAGGGGCGCACGCAGGAGGAAGTTGACCAGGTCATCTGCTGGCTGACCGGCTACACTCCCGCGGAGCTCCGGCGGCAAATCGCGCGGGAGGTCGATTTTGCCACCTTCTTTGCCGAGGCGCCGGCGATGCACCCGAACTGCTCGCTCATCAAGGGGGTCGTCTGCGGCGTGCGTGTGGAAGAGGTGGCAGACCCTTTGATGCAGAAGATTCGCTGGCTGGACAAGCTGGTGGACGAACTCGCCAAGGGCAAGGCGATGGAGAAAATCCTGCGACAGTGAGGGGGGTACAGGCCGGGACGACCCGGCCGCATCCATTCAGCCATGCGACACCACCACACCGCCGGTTCGTGTCACGGGTCTGTGTGCGGTCAGACCTCTCCGCGACGCAGTTCCCACCGCACCACCGTTCCGTCGTGGGGGTCCTGCACTTCGCCCACGCGGATGAAGCCGCACTTTGCCAGCACCCGCATCGAGGCTCCTCCGTCCGGCAAGGTGTGTGCCCGAACCGTTGTGACGGCGGGATGGCTCCACGCAAACTCGACCAGCCCGGCGGTCGCCTCCGTCGCGAATCCCTGCCGCTCCCGGGCGGGGACGACGCCGTAGCCGATCTCGACGCTCCCGTCGTTTGCCGGCGGCCCCTTGAATCCGGCCGATCCGATGACGAGTCCCGTCGACCGCTCGATCACGCCGTAACCCCAGCTCCAGGGATCCGGGCCGACGCCCTGGTGCAGGCTCTCCAGCCATTCGGGGGAGACCTCGCCTGAAGTGAAGAACTCGCGGAGGCCGTCAGCCGCCGCGGCGCCGAACGTGTCCGCGAACCGCTCGGGATGCTCGATCAGCGTGAGGATGTCGGCCGGTGTGAACGGCCGGAGCCTCAGGCGGGACGTGGAGAGTTCCTGCCGGTCTTCCGCCAGCGGGTGGTCACAGGGAGGCATCCCAACGTCCCGGGGAGTATCGTATTAGACCGCGCGTCAGACCGCGCGTTTTTGCGCGGCGCCGACGTCGGCGCGGGGGGTGGCTGCGGCGCGGGGGCGTTGACGCTTCTCCGCCAGCGCCTCGGCGGAGACGTTGCCGACCACGCTCTGCGCGAGCTGGTCCATCTCCATCACCAGCCGGTCGACCCGGCCGGACAGGTACATGTAGGAGATCAGCGAGGGGATGGCGATCACCAGTCCCGCGGCGGTCGTCACCAGCGCCAGGGCGATGCCGGAGGCGAGCTGCGTGGTCTTGCCCATCGCTCCGGCCGCGGCGATGTTGTGAAACGACTCCAGCATCCCCCACACCGTCCCCAGCAGGCCGATCATGGGGGTGATGGTGGCCACGCCGTTGATCACCCGCAGGTGGCTCCGCAGGGCGCTGACCTGCCGCTCGCCGCCGTCGATGATCGCCTGTTCCACCTCCACGCTGGGCTTGTCCCACTTGCGGATGCCATGCGCGAAGACGTGGGCGATGGGACTGTCGTTCTTGAGGCAAATCTCCAGGGCCTCGTCCCGATCCAGTTCCCCTTCTTCCAGCAGCTTCAGGAACCGCTGGACGAACGGCTTGGGGATGACGCGGCCGCGGCGGAGAACCACCAGTCGCTCCGTGGTAAACCACACGGCCACGAGGGTCGCCAGCGCGAAGGGGACGATCCACCAGCGAAGCGCGCGGACAAGTTCGATGATCCCGGTGGGGAGGCTCGGGACGGCGGGCGCCGCGGCACCGGCAGCGACGGCGGGCGGAGGCTCTCCCGGCTGGCTCGCCGCCATCGCAGGGGCCAGCAGAGCCGCCCAGAGCATCCCGCAGCCACACCACAGGGCCAATCGCGAGCAGCGGATCGGAGGAGAAAACATGGGGCGCCAACAACGAAAGGGACAGGTTCGGCCGGGACCGCGATGGATCGTGCAGGATGGGGAGGTTCCTGTTGCGGGCGTCCGCGTCGCCGCGGCCGATGTTCCAGCTAATTAGACGTCTCCGGAGGCGGCGTCAAGTTCGATGTCTCCAGCCGCTGACGCGCCCGCTCCAGGGCGGGGGCTGCCTTGCGGGCGAATTCGTGCTCGGGAAACTTCTCCAGGAGCGTCTCGTAGCTCTTGACGGCTCCCTGCCAGCGTCCAAGCTGCTCGTCGCACTGGGCCGCCTGGTAGAGTGCGGGGGCCTGGTAGTCTGGGAATTTGTAGTTGAGGTAGACCTTGTAGTACTCCGTGACCGCCTCGGCGAATTTCTCCTCCAGCAGGTAGGTCTCGGCGATGAGGAGCTGGGCCTTCGCGGCGGTTTCGGTGCGGAAGCCGGCTTTGGAATCGACCACTCGGGCAAAGGCCTGCCGCGCCTCTTCCCAGCGGGCCTCGTTCTTGAATCGCCGCCCGAGAATCTCGTCCGCCTGATACAGGAGCGGGGAATCGGGGTCCTCCGTGCGGAACCGCGCGACGACTGCCTCCACCTTGTCGTACTGCCTGGCTTGCAGGCAGGCCTCCGCCAGGAGCAGACGCAGATTCGGATACCACTCCGCCTGACGAACGAGGGGTTCCGGAGACTCTTCCAGGGAGGCCAGGGCTTGGGCCGCCTCTTCGAACTGCTGCGTGCGGAGGAGGGCTTCTCCCAGGCGGTACCGGGCGTAAAACCGCTGGTCACTCTGGGGGAAGGTGTGCTGAAACGTCCGGGCGACGTCGATCAATTCCGCCCAGTTCTGCTGGTCGGCGGCGATGTCCAAAGAGAGTACGAAGGCCCGCTGCTGCACAAAGCCGTCCGCGCGGGGGGAGTCAATGAGCTGCCGGAACATCTGCCGCGCTTCGTCCAGCCGGCCGCCGAAGAAGTGACTTTCCCCCAGGTAGAGCTGGGCGTCGTCGGCCAGGGGGCTGTCCGGGAGTCGTTCGACGAGCTTCCGCCAGACGACGTCGGCCTGCTCGTAGCGGCGCGCCTGGTAGTGAAACAGCGCCCACTCCTGGAGCAACTGATCCAGCGTCTCCCGTTGCGTCGCGGGGAGCAACTGCATCTGCTCCACTGCCTGGGCATAGGCCCGGTCGGCGGCGTCGGTCTGCTGGAGTTCGGCTTCCACCTTGGCCAGCCCGCGCGCACACTGCACCACCAGGGCGGCCACTCGCTGATCCTCCGGAGAGAGCGTCTGGGCGTCGGCCGGAAGGGCGAACTGCCGGAGGGCGGCGGCATAGGCTTCGGCGGCCGGCTGGAGCCGCCCCGCCAGGCGCAGCGACAACCCGCACATGTGGGCGGCATCGGCAGCCAGTTCGCGGCTGACGCCCGCGGCACCCTTCAGGCGGGCGAACGTTTCGGCGGCGTCTGCGTATTGACCCGATTTGTGCAGGGCATATCCCAGTCCCGAGAGGGCCGCCGGTTCGAGTTCGCCCGCGCCGCCCTCCGCGAGACGTCGAAACAAGACCGCCGCCCGCTCCCAGTTCTCCTGGGCGTAGGCCTGCTCGGCCAGTTGATAGGTCGTCCGGCGGGCGAGCTCTCCCGCAGAGGAATCCTGCCACAGGCGGTCGAGTGCTGCATCCACCTCTTCCAGATGCTTGAGCCGCGCCTGCGCCAAAGCCAGTGTGGCCAGCGCCTCTCCGACGCGCTCGTGCTGGGGAAAGCGGTCGATCAGGAGTTGGGCCGCCTCGGCGGCGGCGGCGTTGCGATCGAGCTTCAGCAGGGCTCGCGCCGAGAGGGTCAACGCCTCGGCAAACTCCTCTTCCGCGGCAGGCTGACGCAACTGATCCACGAGGGGCGTCAACGCGGCGACCACGTCTTCGAACCGCTCCTGCCGGTCGCGGGTGCGGGCCAGCAGCAGGCGGGCGAGGTGGGCCGTGCGCGGCACCTGGGACTCCTGGATCACCTGCGAGAACTCTTCGGCCGCGGCCTGATAGGCCTCCTCGGCCTCGCGCGACTTCATGGCGTCGTAGGCCCGATCCCCGCGGGCCAACAGAATTCGACCATGCAGCACGCGCTGCAACAGCCACAAGCCGTGCTGAGGGAAGGTCTGTTCAAACCGCTGGTGCAGGCGGTCGGCTTCATCGAGGTTGCCACTGAGCAGGGCGGATTCGGTGGCCAGATGCAGTGCATCCGGCGCCAACGGACCCGGCGGCGCGCGGTCGACCACCGTCAGAAAACGCGCGGTCGCGGCCGCATAGTCTCCCGCCCGGAGGAGAGCGTCGGCAGCGTGGAACTGGGCCTTTTCGATCATCGGGGCGCCCGCGGGAGAGGCGGCCAGGGTCTCGAAGGTTGCCACGGCCTCGGAATACCTCCCCAGGGACTTCAGGCTCATCCCCTTCCAGAACTGGGCGTCTGCGGACTGCGCGGGCGAGGCCGCAGCCCGCTCGAACCGCTCGATCGCGGCGGGGAAGTCGCTCAGGTGATAACATGCGTACCCGGCGTTCAGGTCGGCCGCCGGCACTAAGGGGCTCTGAGGAAAACGGGTGCGGACGGCATCAAAGGCCTCGCGGGCCTGGGCGTACTCCCGCTCCTCGTACCACAGCATCCCCAGTTCCCACTGGGCGTCCGCCGCCCGCAGGCTGGCCTCGTTGGCGGCGAGCGCCTGGAGAGCGGAGCGGGCCGCCGCCCGCTCTCCCAGAGCCAGTTGGGCGCGCGCCGACAGCAAACGAGCGTCGTCGGCCAGCTCTCCCTGGGGAAACCGCTGCAACTGAAGCTGCAAAGTCGTCAGCGCCGCGCGAGGGTCCTGGAGCCGCAGGTGCGTCTCGGCCAGGTAGTGCAGGCCCCACTGGGCCAGTTCATGCCTGGGATGCGCCGAGACAAACCGGTCCAATTCCACTTTGGCGGCCTGGTGCTCCCCGAGGAAGTAGCTGCACTCGCCGATCCGGTAGAGGGCGAGGTACAGGTCGGGGTGGGTCCGATGTTTATCGGCAAAGACGCGGAACACGTCGCGGGCCGGGGCGAATTTGCGCATCTGCACCAGGCACAATCCCTGGTACAGCCGCGCCGCCGGAACCCGTTCGTGATCGGGATGGGCCGCAATGAACTTGCGGAAGGCGTCCTCGGCGTGCTCCCATTGGTGCTCGCGATAGAAGTTGTAGGCGACGTTATAGTCGTCGATGGCGTCTGCCGCTGCGCGGCCTGCGAACGCCGCCAGCAGCAGGCTCGCGATGAGCAGCGCTCCCCCACCGCTCAACAAAGGCCATCCGCGCCTGGGGAGAGGCAGCAAGGGAGGGGCTTGGAGCATGGCTTCCCGGCTCGAATGGAATCGGAGTGACGGCCGCAGAAACGCGCGGAGCACCACAGGAGGAGACGTTACAGCGGCGCGGCACAAGTCCCGACGGCCGCGCCGCGGGCATTATAAGCAAACACTCCGCCGCTGCGGAGACGAGTCTGCGGAGGTGGCAGAACGACACTGTTGGTGCGGGGAGGATGCCGCTCAACCTGTGATGAGGGGGACGCCGACCCGCTCACCGTACGCCCCAACAGCGGCGTTGCCCCGCCGCCGGACCGCCCAGTGGATTGAGAGCCACGTGCTCCTCGGTGCCGGGGACCACTCCTCGCAGCCGATGGCGCGGGGACGGCCTCACTTCCCGCGGATGCCGTGATATTCCAGAGGCATCTCGTAGTCCTTGCGCAAGGGGTGCCCCTCCCAGTCGTCCGGGCAGAGAATCCGCACGAGATGGGGATGCCCCGTGAAACGGATGCCCATCAGGTCATAGGCTTCGCGTTCGTGCCAGTCGGCGATGGCCCACACGCTGGAGACCGAGGGGACCTCCGGAAGCTCCCCCGGGCGGTCGTCCTTCCAGCGGGGAAGCTTGACCTTCACCACCAGGCGGTGGCCCTGCTTGAGACTGTGCAAGTGGTACACCACCTCGATGTGCGGTTCGTAGGGGAACTTGGCGGCCAGCTTGGGGTCCGGCTCGAAATAGTCGACACCGGTCAGGTTGCAGAGATGATCAAACGCCAGTCGGGGGTCTTCCTTGAGCGTTCGCGCCACCTCCACGATGGCCTGCGGAGCCACCTCGATCCAGGGGTCCTTGACGTCGGTCTTGAGTCCCAGAATCACCGCGTCGCCGAAACGGCTGAGGAGGTACTGGTGTATTTCGGGAACAGTCATGGCGAGTGGAGGAAAGGCGGCCGCGGGAAGAGACCGGATGTCCGCGGCGAATCGGTTCAGGCGACGGGTTGGGGTCGGTGGGTCGTCTCCGGCACCGAGGGAGCTTTGGGCCGCGCGGCCGACTCCTTGGCCTGGGCCACCAGCGCCCGGACCCAATCGAGGTCACCGCGCTTCCACACGTAGGCAAAGCCGACCAGCAGGACACCGAAGAAGACCAGAATGTCAAAGAATCCGACCCAGGCCAGCCGCGAGGCATCCGCCGCGGCAAGAGCGGTCTCCGGCATGGTCGTCCCTGGGGGGAGACTCAGCAGTTTGTCCGTCAGGTTCACCCGTGCCGGGGAAGACAGGTTGGGATCGGCCAGTTGCGCCGCACCGCCGAAGATCAGCGCCCAGGGGAAAAAGAAGGCCAGTTCCACGTCGAAGATGATGAACAGCAGGGCCACGACGTAGAAGCGGATGTCGAACTGCACATAGCTGCTGCCGATCGTCGGCTCGCCGCACTCGTACACCGCGTCCTTCTCGCGGGTCGGCGCGGTCGGCCGGATCAGCTTGCCGATGAGGAGCGGTGCCAGCACGAGGACTACCCCGCCGACGACAAACAGCAACAGATGCAGAATCAGATCGATCATGGTGGAAAACTCCGGCCAACCGGCCGGTCAGTTGTGATGAGGTTCCGGGCGGGGGGAAGCACTCCCCTCCGTCTCGCCGGCCACGGCCAGCAGCGACCGCCGCCCCTCATAGCCGGCGTCCAGCTCGTGCCAGGCGGTAATCGCGTCCTCGCCCAACCGCCAGCACAGATAGGCTTCGCGGCCATCGACGATCGTCCGGAAGTCGACCAGCCCGGTGAACGGGTCTTTCAGTTCCGCGCCGATCTGCCGCAGTTCGTCGACGTACTCCTGCAACCGTTCGACGTCCTGTTCCAGGTCCGATTCCATCTGGAGGACTTCCGCCTCGTAGGGGTCGTCGGGGCCGCGGGTGACGTGTCCCTGCCGGCTTCGCAGGGCGACCAGCCGCTCCCGGCGGCGGTGCAGATCGTTGTACAGCTCCACAATGTCCTGCACGATCCGCCGCACCAGGGGGAGCGCGCGGTTTGCCTCCTTGACGGTGAAGTACCGCACGGAGGAGGCCGGTGGGGCGGGAGCGGGAATGGTCATCGAGTGAATCTCAGGTCGCGTCCCGGCTGCTGGCACTCGGCAGAACGAACAGCGGCCATGGGACGGGAACTTTCCTCCGTGAAGTGGGGATGGGTTCGGCGGAATCCGGGAGTGGGCACGTCCTTCCTTCCGCCTGCGATCTATGCCTCCTCGCTGGAAAACTCGAACGGGCTCGGCTCCCCCTTGACCCACACCGGCTCGTACAGCACCTTGGACTCCGCCACCACGGTCGGGTTGAGCGTCGCCCGTCCCCACGCCACCTCCAGGGGCAGCTTGGCGTAGTCGACGATGCAGCCGTCACGGCTGTAGCAGCTCAGGTCGTAGTTCGACCCCATGAAGATGCAGTCAACCGGACATGGTTCCACGCACAAGGCGCAGAACATGCACTTGGTGTAGTCGATGGTGAAGCCGTTCAGTCGGAACCCCTTGCCGACGGGGCTTTTTTCCTTCTCGATGTAGATGCAGTCCACCGGACAGGCGACCGCGCACTTCTCGCACCCGATGCAGGTGGTCAGATCGAACCGATGGAACCCCCGGTAGCGGGCCTTCACTGGCACGGGGACTTCGGGGTACTGGTAGACCTCGGTGAACGCCCGCCGCTTGTAGGTCTTGCGCATCACGTTGACCGTGACCCACATCCCCTTGAGCACCGTGCTGACGGCGACCCAGATGTTCCGAAACCACTCGCGCATAGGGTTGTCCTCACGGGGCCTGGCCCGGGTACTGAACCGGCGGTTCAGAGGCGGGGCCACTCGAATTATAAGGGGGGGCGGGGGGGTCGCAAGCGACGCAAAACACCGCTACGAAAGGTGAGAATGACGGGAAGCAGTTTCACAACCTCCCGCTCCCCTCGGGAGCGGGAAGGGGGAGCATTGCAGTCGCCGGGTGGCGGCGCCTACGATCGACCGCCGGATTGTGGATCGTTTCTGACCTCTCGTCCCATTCGGAAACCGCCAATGTCTTCTCTGTTCCGCCGACAGCGCGGCTGCCTGGTGGTGTGGACCCTCGCCTGGGGCATCGCTGGGATGGGCGTCGCCTCCAGCCGCGCAGCCGACAACCCCGCCGAAGCTCGTGCTCACGACTTCTCGAAGTGGGAAACGGCCATTGCGGCGTTCGAGGCATCCGACCGCGACCATCCGCCCCCGCCGGGGGGCGTCCTGTTCGTCGGCAGTTCCACCATTCGCCGCTGGAACACGGCTGAGTTGTTCCCGGACCTGCCGGTGATCAATCGTGGCTTCGGCGGCTCCGAGATGATCGATGCCGCGCACTTCGCCGAGCGGATCGTCCTTCCCTATCGACCGCGGGTGATCGTCGTCTACGCCGGCAGTAATGATCTGGCTCGGGACACGACTCCCTGCCAGATTCTCGCGGACTTTACCGCATTGGTGGCACAGGTGGAGCGGGAGTTGCCGGAAACCGACGTGCTGTTCCTGTCGATCAAGCCGAGCATCAAGCGCTGGCCGCTCATCCACCGAGTCCGCGCCACCAATGCCCTGATCGAGGCGTTGTGCACGGAGCGGCCCCGCCTGCACTACCTGGATGTTCACACTCCCTTCCTCACGGCGGAGGGACTCCCCGACCCGGCCTGTCTCGAAGAGGATGGTCTGCATTTGAATGCGGCTGGTTACCGGAGGTTGACGGAACTGGTGCGACCGGCGGTCGATCGACTGCTGGCGGCACCGCGGCCCGCGGCGGCGGCGCCCCCCTCCGCTTCCTCGCCCGCCACGGGAAGGGCGAGGGGTCCCCGTTCCTCCTCTCCCTGTGGAGGTTGACCGTGCGTCAAGACCAACGTGCCGCCGACCAGCTTCGGCCGATCGTCATCCGCCGCCCGTTTGCATCGGCTGCTCCGGGGAGCGTGCTGATGCAGGCGGGACAAACGGTGGTGCTATGCACAGCGGCCGTCTCCGAGGAGGTTCCCCCTTGGAAGACCGTCGCGGATCCCCCCAGCGGGTGGGTCACGGCCGAATACGCGATGCTCCCGGGCAGCACCTCGCCCCGCAAGCCGCGCGACCGCGGCCGCCCCGATGGTCGCGCGATGGAGATTCAGCGGTTGATCGGTCGGAGTCTCCGGGCCGTGGTGGACCTCGTCGCTTTGGGACCGCGGACCATCACGGTCGATTGCGACGTCCTCCAGGCCGACGGCGGCACGCGGACGCTCAGCATCACCGGCGGCTTCATCGCCCTGGTGGACGCGGTGGCGGCGATCGACGCGCCGGGGTTTGACCCCCGGAGCGTCTTTCGCGACAGCGTGGCGGCCGTCAGCACGGGGATCGTCGAGGGGCAGATTCTGCTGGACCTCGATTACGCCGAAGACAGCCGCGCTCAGGTCGACCAGAACGTCGTCATGACCGGTTCGGGGCGGTTGATCGAAGTCCAAGCGACGGCGGAACGTGGAACGTTTTCGCTGGAGGAATTGACCGCCCAGTTGATGCTGGCGCAACGGGGAATCCGAGAGCTGACAGAGCTCCAGTGGAGGGAACTGGCCGAGCGATGGCCTCTGGACACTCCCGGGCGGCTGTGCTAAAAGCCCGCCCCCTTCCCGCGCCCCCCTCGGGGCGCTGCGGTCCCGCCTGGGGAACGGTCCGGAACGCCGTCGTGGCCGAAGGGCGTCAGCCCTCGCATGACGGACAACGACGCCGCGTCCCGTTCCGAATCCCCTTCCCCCCCCTTGACGACCTGTCACCAGGGAGTGCGTAATGTCGGCCTGTCGAATGGGGCATCTGCTCGGTGCGTGGCTGCTCTCCGCCACGATTCTGGGAGGCGTGCGTGAATGCGCCGCGGCGCGCATCGAGGCCGTCCGCGGAAAAGCCTACACCCTGACGCGCCAGCACGGTCCCTGGATGATCATGGTCGCCAGCTTCCATACCACCGCGGCCGACGGCCAGACCGATGAAGGCAAATCCCCCCTGGAAGCGGCCAACGAGCTGGTGTATGAGCTGCGCACCAAAGGCATCCCCGCCTACACCTATGAGATTGAACCGGAGTCGGAGTTGCTGCAAACGGTCGACCGACTCGGCCAGCCCGTCCGCCGCCGGAACCTCCGCCGCGTCAAGTCGCTGTGCGTGCTGGCGGGCAATTACCCCTCCTTTGAGGACGACGTAGCCCAGAAGACCCTCGCCTGGGTCAAGAAGTATGACCCGCAGTGTCTGAAGGAAGGGGTCACCTTCAAGCCGACGCCGGGACGGCCTCTGCCGCTCAGCGGCGCGTTCCTGTGCATGAATCCCCTCCTCTCGCCTGAGGAGGTCGCCGCGCGACGGGTGGACCCGTTTGTGCGGCAGCTCAACGCCGGTGTGCGGTATTCGCTGGCGGAGAATCCCGGCGAGTACACGCTGCTGGTGGCCCACTTCGGCGGCAAGTCATACACCCAACTCAAAAACCAGCCGACGCTCCTGGAATTCCTCAAGGACAACGACCTCGACGAAGCCGCCCGGCAGGCGAACGATCTGGCCGCCGCCCTGCGGCAGGACCTCGACCCTCAACCGGAAAGCCCGTTCCGCAATCTGGAAGCCTACGTCTGGCACGACCTGAGTGAGTCGATCGTGACCGTCGGCTCCTTCCGCGGACCGGACGACCCGGCCATCCAGCGCTACCTGCAGATGTTCACGGGATCCGTCGACCCCGTGACGGGCCAGATTCAATCGCGCTATCTGGCCCTGGGCGGTCCGAATCAGCCCTCGCGGGTGTGGCCGTTCATCCCGGTGCCACAGCTCATTCCCGTGCCCAAGGTGCGGTGAAGTCTCCCCCCGCTGCCGGGCGATCGCGCCTCGCGGCCGCACCCCTTCACTGAGCGGGACCCGGAGGAAGATCACGACGCCGGCCCCCCGTGCCAGACCTGCCGCCGTCACATCGAGAAGCTGCTGCCGCACCCGCAGGTGCGGGTGACGTTGGGGTTCTCGAAATGGAACCCGCGGCGTTCGAGGGTCTCGATCCAGTCGATGGTGGTCCCGTCGAGATACAGATCGCTCTTCTTGTCGATGGCCACGCGGATGCCGTGTTGCTCCCAGACGTGGTCCCGTTCCGGACTGGCCGACGCATCGAATCCCAGCTTGTACTGGAATCCGCTGCACCCACCGCCGGCCACGCCGACGCGGAGCACCGTCCCTTCAGGCAGCTTGGCTTCGGTCATGGCCCGCCGAACCTCGCGGGCCGCTTTTTCGGTCAACGACACCATGGGGAAACCTCGTCCGATTTCGAATCAGGTCGATGGGAGCGTCTGTCTGGTCCGCACCAGCACAGGCATTATAGCGGCCTGATCTCCGGAGGAAAACGGTGGTTCGCCGCGGCGCCCTTTCGCCCTTCCGCCCAGTGAAGGCTGCACCCCCGACACTTTCCCTCCCCTCCGTCCCATGCCAGAATGAAGGGACCCGTTCACGGGCGATCCGACCGGCGGCGAGCCCCCGCAGGCGAAGGTTCGCCGGTCCTGTCAGATGCCCCATTGGCCCCATCGCGGGAGAACGGCGGACGGATTCCTGTCTTGAATTGAACTCCCTGTCTCAACGAGGCCCATCGTGATCTTCGGCAGACGCCGCGAGGAAGACGAACGCGAAGACGAGGAGGAAGAGGAGGTCGAACAGGTTCTCTTTCAGGGAGCCGCGAACGGCCATCCGGTCGATCTGAAAGCCCATGCCAAGCTGGTGCAGGCGGGGTTGCTGCGGGCCAAGGAGCTCGTCAGCGATGCGCTGGCCCGCCGCTCCGAGATGATCCGCCTGGACCCCAAGGGGAAGGTGGCGGTGGCGACACTGTTCATCGACGGCGTCCCGTATCCGGCCGCCAAGATGCCGGTGCAGGCCGGCATGGCCATCACGCACATGCTCAAGCTGCTGGCCGGGCTGGACATCAAGGTCCGCAACCAGCCGCAGTCGGGGGGGATCAACGCCGAGTACAGCGAAAAAAAATACCTCGTCCGCATCGACACCTTCCCCGCCGAAGGGGGGACCGAACGGCTGATCGTCCGCATCGAGGACCCCAAGGTGCGGCTGGAAAAACCGCATGAAATCGGCCTCAGCGACGAGATTCGCCTCAAGGTCCGCGAGCACACCTCCCAGCGCCAGGGGGTCGTTCTGGCCGCCGGTCCGCCGATGTCGGGAACGTCCACCACCGCGCTGGGGCTGCTCCGCTCCGTCGATGCCTATCTCTACAACATCTACAACCTCGCGGACCTCAAGGGACGCGACCTGATGCACATCACCACCTTCGCCCGCACCGAAGGAGAGAGTCTGGTCGCCTGGATCGCCCGGGCCAAGCGGCAGGAATGCGACGTGATGTTCGTCGATCCACTCCGCGACGCCGAGACCGCCAAAATCATCTTCGACGAGGCCGAGGACCGCTCCTTCGTCTCGGAGATGACCGCCAAGGATGCCGCCGACGCCATCGTCCGATTGAACGCCTGGCTGGGGAATCCCCAGTTGACGGCCGAGCGGCTGAAGATGGTCGTCAGTCAGAAGCTCATTCGGCGGTTGTGTCTCGAATGTCGACAAGCCTACCGTCCCAACCCCAAGCTGCTGGCAAAGGTCGGTCTCCCCCCCGAGACCAAGGTGCTCTACCGGGTCCCCCGTCCCGTCGAGAACGAGGAAGGGGAAGTGGAGGAGCCGCCGCACTGCCCGAAATGCCAGAACATCGGCTACTACGGGCGCATGGCCCTGTTCGAGGCGATTGAGATGACGGAGGGGATGCAGAAGGTGGTGGCCGCCGGCGGCGACGCGACCGCCATCAAGACGCAGGCCCGCAAGGAGGGGATGCCAACCTTCCACAAGGACGGTCTGCGCGCCGTCGCCGAAGGGCACACGTCCCTCGAGGAACTCCAGCGCGTCTTCACTCAGAAATGACCAGCCCGGAGGCTCCCCCAACCGCCGTGGTTTCTCCCGGCTGCCCCTCAGCCGCTTCCACCGATCGCCGGGTCAACAGACGTTTCTGGAAAATGGGGGGCGCGGAGCAGATGGTTCAATTCTTCCTTGAAAACGCGCCGAAATGCGATATGATGCGACAAGTCTGTTGCAAATGGCTGCGCTCGGCTCCAGGTCTACAGATGGGTGTATCAGGAATGTGCACATTCTTGTAAAAAGGCACATCTTCCAAGACGTTGGCGGAGGGCCACACCATGGACGCCAACCCCCAGTCCCACGGGTTGAACCCTGGGGAGAATCCCCCCCCGGCTGATTCCCCGCTTCTCCTCGAACTCACCAAAACCCTCCCCGCAGCCGCGGTCGAAAACGCCGAGAACCTCTCGCTGAGTGGGTTGGGGATGGAGACCCTGGATGGCCAGGCGAAAGAGCACCGCCAGACGCTCCCCCCCCCCAGATCGATCGCTACCTGATCCTCGAACGTCTCGGGGCGGGGGGATACGGCTGCGTCTATCGCGCCTTCGACCCTGTGATCCGTCGCGAGGTGGCGATCAAGGTCCCCCGGCGACCA
>JBBIJW010000004.1:0-276371 GCA_037445755.1 Planctomycetaceae bacterium
CCGGCCGGGAACCACCCCCTCCCCGGCCCCGCACTCCGCGCAGCATCCGAGCACACATTCCGACCAGCGACCGAGGGAGCATGGCGATTTCTCCGAGAGGAAGATGATGAGGAGAACCGGCGTTCGCGGCCCCGTTGCCGGTGGGGGGGCCGCCGCGGCGGTTCCGGTGGTGCGGGGAGCGAGCACGCGCTCGGCTCCCGGGGGACTCCTTGTGAGAAAATAAGTTCTGGGGGAACAGGGCGAAACTGACCGGAGCCAGAGTCGCCACCGGCGAGCGGGGGGCGTGAGCCCCCCGATCACCCGCATTCCGGAGGATTCGCACCGGTCATGTCCCGGTGATGAAACTGGCTCAGGAACTCTCCCCCGGGTCCGCGGAAGGGGAAACTCATGCTAATCGCGGCCACAACCCGGTTCCACACAAATTCCACAAAATTGTGTGACCAGGTTCAACGTTTTTGCGACAGGATCAACCACTTCCTTTCCTTAATTCTGGAAGTTTCAACCCCCTCTCTCCCCGGGGGGAAGAGAGGGGTCGCAGGCCGGGTGAGGGGGCGACATCCCCGAGCATTGCGCCCCCCTCACCCCAGCCCTCTCCCCGGGAGCAGGGGGGAGGGGCTGCGTGGGTGGTCAATGGTTTCATGGTCAAGTCATGAGGGTGTGGGAGCTGAACGGGACCTCGGCTCGGGCTCAGCAGACAGGGGGGCTCTCCCCGACCGTTTCGCCATCACCTCCACCTCGCGGCGGGTCTGGCTGTCCACTTGGGGCGATCCTTTGGGGACGATCCTTGGTGCGCTCAAACTGTTTCCGGTGCGCTCAAACTGTTTCCGGTGCGCTCAAACTGTGTCCCCTGGAGGGGGAGGGAGGGGGCTGCCCGAGGGTCCCGCCGACGCCATCGGGGGGGATTGAGCGGAGACCATCTTCCTTCCTGCTCGCCGACAGACTGGGAATCCATCACGAGGGGATTCTGGGAATCTCAGCGTCGGAATCTCTCCCGCCACGACGTACAAGCACAATGCTCCGCCGCGGGGATGAATTGTTCAGCGAACTTGACCGGGAGCGACTCTGGAGCCGGAGGGAGAGTCGAACTCCGCCGAGACGCCGAGTGTGGCGGCCAGGTCGGTGATCTGCCGCCAGGTCTCGTCCGGGATCGGCACGCCACCGCGCTCCCGTTCCTGGCGGCGACGGACCTCGATCTCGCCGGGAAGCAGGATTTCCTCCACGCCGGGGAGCCGGGGGCACTCCTTGAGATGCGTCACGTACCGCTGCATCCAGGCGTCGTATTCGGCGCGGGGCAGGAACTCTTCGATCTTGAGGAGATGCAGCCAGACGCCGTTGGCGCCGCGGGGGAGGTCGTCGCGGGCGACACCGCTCCCGGAGAGGATGCCGCACACGACGTCGATCATCACGCTCAGTCCGAACCCCTTATGTCCCATCAGTGCCCCCCCCAGCGGGAGGATGGCACCGTAAGGCTTGGTGTAATAGTCGGCGGGGTTGGTGGAGGGGCGTCCGTAGCCGTCGATGATCAGCCCCTCGGGGATCGATTCCCCTTTTTGATAGGAGACGCGGAGCTTTCCTTCGGCGGTGGCACTGGTGGTCATGTCGAGGACGAGGGCATCGTCGCCGCAGGGGGCAGCGATACTGATGGGATTGGTTCCCAGCCGGCGGTCCTTGCCGCCGAACGGAGCGACCCCGCCGGGTCCCGGGGCGTTGACGGCCATCATGGCCACCATTCCTGCGCTTGCCGCGCGGTGGGTGTACGAGCCGAGCCGGCCGACGTGGTTGCAGTTGCGCAGCAGGATCGTGGCGGTCCCCGCCGCCTGAGCCTTGGCCAGGCCCAGCCGAAGCCCCTCCATGGCCGTCACCTGTCCGAAGTTGAAATGGCCGTCGGCGACGGCGATCACCGGCGTTTCGCGCAGGACCTCAAAGGGTTGGCCGGGGCGGACGTAGCCGTCGTCCATCATCTGGGCGTACTGCACGATGCGCATGATGCCGTGGCTGTCATGCCCGACGAGGTTCGCCTCGCACAGCTCGGCAGCGACGACATTGGCCTCGGATTCCGAGACCCCCTTGGCCGTGAGGAGCCGGTGAATCAGCGTGGTGATCTGGGTGGCGTTGAGGGTCGGCATGGGGGCGCGCAGGGGAATCAGCGGAGCGGGTTCTCGTACCAGACGACGTTCTGGCTCGTCTGTCCGGCGATGAGCAGGTCGAGGTCGCTGTCTCCATCGAGATCGACCGCCCGGATGTCATACGCCGCCTGATCGGCACCGAGGTCGTGCCGGGTGAACCGTCCGCGGCCGTCGTTCTCGAACCAGACGACGAGCCGGGAGTCCTTGGCACAGGTGGCGGCGTCGAGGTCGCCATCGGCGTCGAGGTCGGCGAGGGCCAGACAGTGCGGGCCTTCCAGGGCGTCGTCGATGCGATGCGGGAGGCCACGGGGCCCCTCGAACCAGACGAGTCCGAAGCCATGCCCGCGGGAACAGACGAAGTCGGTTGCGCCGTCGCCGTTGACGTCGCCGGGGAGGATGTTGGTGGCTCCGGCTTCACCGCGGGCGAGGAGGTGTTTAACCCAGCCGCGCGTCGTCGGGTCGGGGGGCGCCTCCCACCAGGCAAACCAGTCCCCGCTCCCCTCCGGGGCCATTGGTCCTCCTTTGGCGGCGGTCATGAGGTCGGCACGGCCGTCGCCATTGACGTCGCCGCAGCCGAGATAGTGCGTCAGTCCCGGGGCGTCGCGGTCGGCGGCGATGAAGCGGGGCCAGCGGTCGGCCTGATGCAGCCGGGCGGGGACGCGGTACCAGACCAGCGATTCAGGAAAGTCTCCCTTGGGCTGGGCACTGTTGGCGATGAGATCACCGCGACCGTCGCCGTCGACGTCGCTGACGAGCAGGCCGTGGATGCCGTGGACGGCGTCATCGACAAGGCGGGAACTCCAGGGGGCCGCCGCGTCGACGCCGGGGTTCTCCAGCCAGACCATCAGGCCGGGGTCGTAGCGGGCGCCGAGGTAGTCGGGATCGCCGTCGCCGTCCACGTCGAGGACCTCGCTGTGGATGAACTGGTGGTCGGGGTCATCCGCGATGACGACTTCGCGCCAGTGGGGGGCGATGAACAGCCGCGTTTTGCCGCCGCTGTTGGCAATGACGTCTGCGCGGCCGTCGCCGGTGAAGTCGGCAGCGACGGCGGTGTTGACGTGCTGACCGGTGAAGACGACATGCCGCGGCCACGGTTCGGCGGCGGAGAGCACCGCCGCACTCGTCAGCCACAGGAGGGGGGGCAACGACCTCATGGGCTGCGGCTCAACCTTTCTCGAACCGGAAAATCCCCTGCCCGCTGGGCGAGACGATCAGGAAGTACACCTCTCCCTGTTCGTCCTCGCCAAAGGAGATGACCGGCAGTTTTTCGCTGGGGATGGAGTAGTTGCCGCGGACCTTGCCCGTGGCGCGGTCGTAGTCGAGCGCCCAGAGCTTGCCGGTGACGTAATCGGCGTACAGGTATTTGCCGACGAGTTCCGGGAACTTCTTGCCGCGATAGACGGTTCCACCGGTGATCGACTTGCCGACCTGGTGATCGTACTCCCAGAGGGGGTCGATCAGGTCGGTGCGGTCGTCGGAGGGGACGGCTCCAAAGGGGTGCGTCCCTTCGCGGAGATTCCAGCCGTAGTTGCCCCCTTTCTCGATCAGCAGGATTTCCTCCCACAGGTTCTGGCCGACCTCGCCTGCCCAGAGGTCTCCTGTCTCGCGGTCGAAGGCGATCCGCCAGACGTTGCGGATGCCGTAGGCGTAGATTTCAGGGCGTGCGTCGGCGCGGCCGACGAAGGGGTTGTCCGGAGGAATGGCGTAGTTTCGTCCCCCTTCCTTGCGATCGACGTCGATCCGCAGAATAGAGCCGAGGAGGGTCCCCAGGTTCTGGCCGTGGCCGTGCGGATCGTTGCCGGAGCCGCCGTCCCCCAGCCCGATGTACAGATAGCCGTCGGGACCGAAGACGATCGTCCCGCCGTTGTGGTTCCAGTAGGGCTGCTCGATGCGGAGGATTTCCTCCTCGCTGTCGGGATCGAAGACGTCTCGCTCACCCGCCTTGAGGCGGAAGCGGGAGATGATCGACGTGTGGGGAGCTTTCTTGGTGGTGTAGTAGATGAAGATCTGGCCGTTTTCGCGGAACTTGGGATGGAAGGCGAGTCCCAGGAACCCCTCCTCGTTCTCCTGATCGCTGTAGGTGACCCGGTCCTGGATGTCGAGAGCGATCTTCGTCCGGGTCGCGCCGGGATCGTTCTCAAAGACGTGCAGCACTCCCTGCTGCGTGGCGACGAAGATGCGGTTGGAGCCGTCGCCGGCGTGGGTCAGGAGGATCGGTCGCAAGGGGACGTTCCTCCCCTGCTCGTTGACCGGCTGCCAACCCGCCCATTCGATGTGGGGGAACGCAGGGACGACCTGGAGCGCCAATGTCCCGTCCACCGGGTGGGGAACGTCCCCCTCCCCCTTCAGCTCTCGAATCTTGATGTTCCGGAATGCGACCCGGTCACCATGATCCTGAAGGCAGATGTGTCCCCGGCCGAGCTTGCCGAAGTCGGGGAAGTCCTTGAACTTGCTCTTGGCGACGCGTTCGTTCCAGTCGCGGCTGCCGAGTTGGAAGGTGGCGTAGCGCACCCCGTTGAGATCGATTTCGCACTGCTGGGGCGTGACGCGGAGGTAGACCTCGTTCCACTGGTCATGCCCGCGGAAGGATTCCAGGGCCTGGCCGGTCCAGCGATCGACGGGAGGCTGGTAGAGCTGGTAGAGCCAGCCGGCGTGCTGCGGGTCGCGGCCGTGGAAGTGATCGTTGATCTGAATTTCGGGACCGGTGTGCCAGGGGGGGCCGTTCCCCTCCCCCACATGAAACATGATGCCGCTGTTCCCTCCCTGGGAGACCTTGAACTCGAGCAGGAGTTCAAAACTGTCGAACTGCTGCTGGGTGATGATGTCGCCGGCGCCGGCGGCCGCCCGCACCAGAGCGCCCTCCTCGACCTTCCAGCCGGGGCTGATCGTGTCCTGCTTGTAGTTCCGCCAGCCGGCGGTGGTCTGTCCGTCGAACAGCAGCTTCCACCCGCCGCGGGCTTCGGCCGGGGAGAGCGTGTTCGGTTCTCCTCCGCCGACAGTGCAGGGAAGGCTCACAAGGCAGACGACCAGCGGCAGGAGAGGGGCTCGGAGACGCATCGAATCCTCGGCAAAGTCGATCCAGGCGGGTGGAGAGACAACGACGTGCACGCCATGCTAACGCTCTCCGCGCGCCCTCGCCAAGCGTGGGGCCCCCGGGTGCTTGACTCCCCAGTCGCCGGCTGGGATCGTAGAGAGAGAGGTCGGAGGTGGGCCGGGCTGTGTCTGGTCTGCCTCCTGCGGTCTGTGCTCCTCTCCCGTGTCGCGGGCCGATTCCGCTCCCTCCCCGGCGGTGGGGACTGCGGACTCGTTGTCGCCCGGCCTACCGCATTCCAGCGGGCCGAAGGGCCTGATGAGGCAGCATGTTCAAGTCCCACAAGTGGATCGACGGCATCGACGGCACTACCCCTGTCCGTCGCGCGGCGGTGCGGTCGCTGAAGGACCGCTTACGGGGCGTGGAAGCCTATCTCGCGGCGGCGGCCCGCCAGCGGGATGAGGAGGGGGAACTGATCCATCAGTTGCGCGTCGCCACCCGGCGGAGCAGCGCGGCCTTGAAACTCTTTGCGCCGCTGATCCGCCGCCGGGATTCGAAATGGATGCGCAAGACTCTGCGTGGCATCCGGAACACCGCCGGTCAGGCCCGCGACCTGGACGTCCTGCTCCAGAACCACCCTGACGTGGAGGCCCTCCGCGAGCGAATCCAACGCTGCCGGGACGAGGCCCAAGCCGCCCTCCATGAACTGGAGCAGCAGCTCCAGCGAGGGGGGCGGTTGTACCGGCGCATCAAGCGACTGTGCCGCGGGGTGCGGCGCAACCGATCGGCCGTCGGACGGCGACGGTTCGCCGACTGGGCGCCATCGCAACTGCGGAAGACGGCTCAGCGGTTCTTCGCAGCCGTCCCCGACGACCTCCGCGACGTCGCCGCGCTGCACCGTCTGAGAGTTCGCGGCAAGGAGCTGCGATACGCCATCGAACTGCTGGCGCCCGCTTTCCCGGAGCGGTTGCGGCAGGAGACGTATCCCCTCGTGGAAGCAGTCCAGGAGCGGTTGGGACGCATCCACGACTGCACGGTGGCTGCCCAGTGCTGCGAAGACTGGGCCCTCTCGGCCACGGACCCCCTCCAGGCCGAGCAGCTTCGCAACCTGGCCGGCGAACAACGCCACCGCCTGGAGGAACTGCTGACGGAGTTCGGGCAATGGTGGTCGTCTGAAGGGGGGCCGTCATTGCAGCGGGAGTTCGAGACGCTGGCCACCGAAGTCCAGCACGCCGCTTCCTGAGGGTTGCACTCTCCCTCAAACCGTTCCGGAACGTCCCTCTCTTCTTCCTCAATGGGAGGGCTGATGCCCGACCAGGGTGACCTGGCGGCGCAGTCCCTCTGGTCCCGGCCCCTGCCCCGCGCACTCGATTCTGCTCCTGACTTCGGCAAGTGTTGCCGAAATTGCTCTTGACATGGGGGACGGAGTTACATTGCGAATTGCAAGGATTCTCTCAAGTCGACGGGTTCCTGCCCTCCAGCCGCCTGTCAACTGGAATCGGAATCTGTGTGTATCACAATTTAAAACAATAACTTGCGACACAAAAACATCATTGACTGGCGACCAGTGGCACACCCCTTGCATTTCCCGTCCGAGGTTGAGGCCCACGGATGTCAAAGTGATTTGACTGCGACTCTTGCACATCCCCACGACCTCTGGACTGTACCGATTGTGCCTAGGATATGGAGACCTGCCATGTTGGTTTTGACCCGCAAGAAAGACGAGATGATTCAGATCGGCGACTCGGTCGTCATCAAAGTGATTGCGTGCGGGCGCGGAAAGGTGAAGCTGGGGATCGAGGCCCCCGCCTCCGTGCGAGTGCTGCGGGGAGAACTGAGCCCTTTGGCCCAACAGTTCGCCACCCCCGCAAAAACCCACCCCGTTCCCACCGTTGAACCGGCCCATCATGTCGCCCACTGAACCAGTCCCCTGTCCCACCAACTCACCCCTTCCCACTGACTTTTGCCACGAACCCCTTCCCACTGACTTTTGCCACGAAAGGATTCGCCATGAAAAAGCTCATTTCCCCTCCAACGGTTAAGACCACCCTTCTCGCGGCCGGTCTGCTGATCGCGGCGGTTGCCCCCCTCCCCGGTGCCGAGGCCATCGGGATTCCAGTGGCCTTGCGGCCCAGCACCACAGGCCCGGGAGGCTACGGCGACGACCTCGCCGCCGAGTACAACCTTCAGACCCAGTTTCCCAGCGGATGGGACGACCCCGCCAATGCCACGTCCGGCGGCTGGTATTGTCCGACCTGTCGGCAGCCGGCGATGACCTCGTTCCCCGGGGGAAGCAGCACCCCTTCGACCTCGACCAATCCCTACAGCGGGGACTTTCTCCCGCCGGGATATGGTGCAGGCGGAGTTCCGCTGAACGGCCAGACAAACCCGTACAATCAGCCGCGCGACCGGAACTACCAGGTTCCCGGCGGCACGAACCTTCCCCGCTCCTGGTGCCCCACGGGGACCTGCCCGAACGCGAATGAGGGAAGGTCGACTTCCCCGACTCCCTCGATCCCGGCCGGGTACGACTGGCGGAACGTCCCCTCCCAACCGGCGGTCCCCGCCGTTCCGCGACAGGTGGACGACGGGACCGACATCGACGGCAAGATTACGACCCGGTACCAGAACGCCGACATGCTCGCTTTCCTCAACCGGATGAGCATGACTCAGGTGACGAACCTGTACGTGGAAGCCTCGCGGCTGATCGACACGCGTCACGTCAGCCCGACCTCCTACGAAGTCCGGACGAAGCGGGCGCTGGAGGGATTGATCGCGGCAGTGCAGAACCCCTCGTTCCTGCAGGCGTCGCGGGCCAACCCCAACCCTCAGCAGGTGCAGGCTCTGCAGCGCGAGCTGCGTCAGGTGGCCCAGACGAATACCGCCCGCACGGCGCATGAGGCTCTGGGCCTGATGCAGTGGGCGGCGGACCTGGCCAACCGCCGGATCGGCGTCCGCCCGGAGGCCGTGGCCCTGGAGTTCCTCAACAGCACCCTCGATTCCCTCGACCGGTACTCCTCCTTCTCCCCCAGCAAGGCCGCTTATGGAATGCTGGACGGGGAGCGGGAATTGAAGTCGGCGGTGCTGGAGGAGAACATCGTCGGCGTCGGCGTGGAACTGAAGGCCCATGACCGCGGAGCCTTGGTGCTGGGTGTCGTGGAAAACAGCCCCGCGGCACGGGCGCGGCTGACCGCCGGCGACCTGATCGTCGGTGTGGACGGCCGCAGCGTCCAGGGGATGAGCCTCAGCCAGATCGCCAACCTGATCGGCGGTCCGGCCGGGTCGACCGTGACCTTCCGGATGGTGCGGAACGGACAGGAGTCGACAGTCTCGATGCGACGCGAGAGCGTCTACGTCAGCAGTGTGGCGGGGACGCAGATGCTGGACGCGGAGACGGGCTACATCCGCCTCAAGCAGTTCTCCCAGTCGTCCGCCGAGGACCTGGAGAAGGCGATGTGGACGCTGTATCGGAGCGGGATGAAGTCGCTGGTGTTGGACCTGCGGGGGAATCCCGGCGGCCTGCTGACGGAAGCAGTGGAGGTGTCGGACCTGTTCGTGCCGGCCGGCCGCATCGTCGCCACCAAGGGGCGGACCGCTGCGGACGACTCCGACGAGCGGGCGACCTGGGAGAAGACGTGGCGGATTCCGCTGGTGGTGCTGGTGGATGAAGAGAGCGCCTCGGCCAGCGAGATTTTCGCCGCTGCGATCCAGGAGAACGGCCGGGGCGTGATTGTCGGCCGGCAGACCTACGGCAAAGGGACGGTGCAAACGCACTTCCCGCTGCAAAGCGTCTCCGGAAACCTCAAGCTCACGACGGCGAAGTTCTACTCGCCGCGGGGGCGGGAGATCGCCGGCGCCGGCGTCCGACCGGATGTGGCCGTCTCCGGGAAGACCGGAGAGTTCCTGACCGCGGGGCTGGCCGGCGATCAGGACGTCCGGACCGCCCGGGAGGTGATCGCCCGGGGGACCCCGGCGGCGCTCGCCGCCACAGCCGGCCAGACCGGCGTGCGGCAAGACCTCTCCCTGAGCGGGAACTGACGGAGAGCACGCTCGGACACGAAGCTGAGCGACTGTGGATCGACCCCTCGGAAATGCCGGCACCCGGTCGTCACGAAGACGATCGGGCGTTTGAGTTTAATGGGAGGGGGCGCCGACCCGGTGGTGGGAAAGATTTGTCGCTGATGCATCGCTGATGCGGGCGGCCACCTGCTGCTCGGCGACTTCTATCGCCTTGAGCATCCCGCGGGCCTTGTTGAGCGTCTCTTCGTATTCGGCCGCGGGGATACTGTCGGCGACGATCCCCGCACCCGCCTGGACGTAGACCGTGGAGAGAGGAGCGTGGGGTGTCGCGTGGGGAGGACTCTGGACTTCAGGCTCTGGACTCCGGCCTTTGGTACCTGGATGCTTCTCTGCCTCTCTCCCTCCTTCCCGCTCCGGAATCACCAGCGTCCGCAGGGCGATGCAGGTGTCCATGTTGCCGGTGAAGTCGATGTACCCGACCGCGCCGGCATAGGGGCCGCGGCGGTGATGCTCCAACTCGTCGATGATCTCCATGGCCCGGACCTTGGGGGCGCCGGAGACAGTGCCGGCGGGGAGGCCGGCACGAAGGGCATCCAGCGCCGTTTTGCCCGGCTGCAAGCGGCCGGTGACGTTGGAGGTGATGTGCATGACGTGGCTGTAGCGTTCGACGACCATCAGGTCGCTGAGCTGCACGGTGCCGTACTGGGCGACGCGGCCGATGTCGTTGCGGGCCAGGTCGACGAGCATGACGTGTTCGGCCCGCTCCTTGGGATCGGCGAGGAGTTCGGCGGCGAGGGCCTGATCCTCCTCCTCGGTGCGCCCGCGGCGGCGGGTGCCGGCCAGCGGGCGGATCGTCGTCAGGCCGTCTTCCACGCGGACCATGATCTCCGGCGAACTCCCCACCAGCGTCGTCGCCGGCGTCCGCAGCAGAAACATGAACGGACTGGGATTCACCACCCGCAGGGCGCGGTAGATGTCCAAAGGAGCGGCGGTCGTCTCCACTTGCAGCCGCTGACTGATGACGACCTGGAAGATGTCGCCTGCGCGGATGTACTCCTGGCAGCGGGCGACGGCCGCCTCGAACTCCGCGCGGGTGAAGTCGGAGGTCCAGGGGAGCTGAGGGTCGCCGGCGAGCTGGATGTCGGCCGCGGCCAGATCGTCGCTGCGCTGCAGGCGTCGGCACAGCTCGTCGATGCGGCGGCAGGCGCGGTCGTACTCGGCGCGGAGGTCGGGGACGTCGGTCCGAGCATGGGCGACGACGAGCACCGTCTTGCGGATGTGATCGAAGATCACCATCCGGTCGTAGAAGGCGAACGACATGTCGGGGAGCTGCCGGTCGTCCGCGGGGGGATGGGGGAGTCGTTCGGTGTAACGGACGACGTCGTAGCCGGCGTAGCCGACGGCGCCGCCGCAAAAGCGCGGCAGGCCGGGGAGGTGCCGGGCGGGGAATTCGGCCAGCAGGCGTTCCAGTTCGGCGAGAGGATCGGGGACGTTGCGGCGGTGGGTACGTCCGTCGCGGGTGAGGACGATCTCCGGTCCATAGGCGTCGAGTTGCAGGAAGGGTTCGCCGCCGAGAAAGCTGTAGCGTCCGACGCGTTCTCCGCCGACGACGCTTTCGAAGAGGAAGGCCGGCCCTTCCCAGCGACAGCGATGGAAGGCCGAGACGGGAGTGAGGGTATCGCTGAGCAGGCAGCGATGGATCGGGATCAGTCGTCCCCCCGGCGCGTGAGAGCGAAAGGTATCGAAGTCGGGGCTGTACATGCTGGGGGAACGGGTGGGCGGCGGGAGATCGTCGAATCCATAATATCGGTCGGCGGTTACGTCGCAAATGGGGTGGCGAACGCAGCTTGACACCCCCTGCCCCCCCAATAGAATTCTCGCGGATGCCGCGGCGGGCCCGCAGGGAGTGGTGGTCGCCGACCTCTCACGGGGAGGGTGGTCTCCAGCCGCGCCGCCAGCGTCGGAGTCCGGAGTATGAAGAAGTGTCGACGCTGCACCAAACCGGCCACGCTGCACATCACCGAGATCAAGGGCGGGGAGGTGCGGGCGCTGCATCTGTGTGAGAACTGCGCCCAGGAGTACCTCTCCAACGTGGACGCGGGGAGCACGGCGGAGAGCGAGGCGCCGTTTGGCGAGCCCGGGTTCGGCGGCGAGGAGACCAGCCCCCACGATGAGCTGAGCTGCCCTCAATGCGGCATGACGTTCAAGAAGTTTCGCAGTCAGGGGCGGTTGGGCTGTGCCCACGACTACGAGGTGTTCCGCGAGCGGCTGGTTCCGCTGCTCGAGAGCATTCACGGCGAGCGTCAGCACATCGGCAAGTGTCCGCGACAGCGCCCGGAAGGGAGTCGGCGGCATCACGAACTGGCGCGGCTGCGCAGCGAACTGAAGGCGGCGGTCGAGGCGGAAGACTACGAACGGGCGGCGCGGCTGCGGGATTCCATTCGGGAATTGGAGACGCCTCGCACGGACTCTCCGTGACGGCGGCCCTGCCGCGGCGCAGGCGTCCGGGAGAGGAGCAGCGGCCGTGAACTTTGAATCGCTGGTAACCACGAGCGGCGAATGGCTCCGCGGGACCGGCCCCGATTCGGACATCGTCATCTCCAGCCGCATTCGCCTGGCCCGCAATCTCGGCGAGTTTCCGTTTCCGCCATGCGCCGACGACGACGTCCGCGCCGCGGTCGAGGAGGTCCTCCGCCGCGAAATCCGCTCCCTCTCCGTCGGCGACAACCTGCTGTACATCAACATCGACACGCTCGGTCCGCTCGACCGCCAGTTCCTGGTGGAGCGGCAGCTCATCAGCCGCGAACACGCCGAGACGCACGGGACGCGCGGCGTCGGCATCGGCCCCCGCGAAACCTTGAGCCTGATGATCAACGAGGAGGACCACCTGCGGATGCAGGTCCTCCGCAGCGGTTTCGCGCTCGACCAGTGCTGGGAAGAGATGAATGCGCTCGACGACGAACTGGAGTCGCGGGTGCTGTTCGCTTTCGATGACGAGTTCGGGTATCTGACCTCCTGTCCCACGAACGTGGGGACCGGGATGAGGGCCAGCGTGATGCTGCACCTGCCGGGACTGGTCCTCACCAAGGAGATTCAGAAAGTCTTCCAGGCGATGCAGAAGATGAGCCTGGCCGTCCGCGGGCTGTACGGCGAGGGGAGCCAGGCGATGGGGGATTTCTATCAGATCTCCAACCAGGTGACGCTGGGCAAGACCGAGGAACAGATTCTGCAGACCATCAACGAAGTCGTGCCGCGGATCATCGACTACGAGCGCCGGGTCCGCTCGGCGCTCATCAAGGAGAACCGCGCCAAGCTGCACGATCAGGTGTCGCGGGCGTTCGGCATCCTCCGCAGCGCGCACACCATCACCTCCGAAGAGACGATGCATCTGCTCTCCAGCGTGCGGATGGGGATCAACCTGGGGTTGGTGGACGGGATCGAGATTCCGACGGTGAACGAACTGTTCATCCACACGCAGCCGGCCCACCTGCAAAAGATCCGCCACGCCACGCTGGAATCGGCCGAACGGAACGTGGCCCGCGCGGCCTACCTGCGGGAGCGGCTGGCCGGCGGCGGACCGATGAAGAACTGAGCTTCACCCGCGCAACACCGATTCCGGCGCGACCACATCGGCTCCCCTCCTGGGAAACACGAAAACCCGCGGGAGCATTCCCGCGGGTCTCGTCTGAAGTAGAAACCGCACTCGGCCGCGCTCTCTCACGCCGCGCGGCGCTGCGGGAAGGGGATCGTCGCCGGTGCCGAGGCCGCCTGCTCGCGGCAACCCTCCAGGAACGCCTCAAACACCTGCATGTCCAGGGCCGAGGCGGTGTGACTCTCGGGATGGAACTGTACCCCGATCACAAACCAGCTCTCGTCCGTCGATTCGTAGGCCTCGATCACCCCGTCCGGACAGGTGGCACTGACCCGGAAGGGAGAGGCGAGCTGATCGATCGCCATGTGATGGTCGCTGTTGACCCGGATTTCACCCGGGCCGTAAATCTGATCCATCCGCGTGCCGGGGACAATCTCGATCAGATGCCGCAGCCGCTCCTCCACCGGGTCGCGGTGGTGCAACGGCTTGAGGATGTCCTCGGCGATGTGCTGGAACAGCGTTCCCCCGCAGATGACGTTGAGGAGCTGCATCCCGGCCCCGATGGCGAGCACGGGAATCTTGCGCTCAGCGGCGAATCGCGCCAGGCGGCGGTCGAAGTCTTCCCGCCGCGGCGGCATCGGACGCGTCGCCGGGTGCTTGTCCATCCCCAGCCGCACGGGATCGAGATCGAGCTTGCAACCGGTCAGCACCAGCCCGTCCAGATGACTCAGCACCTGCTGGAGGTCCTCATCGGAGGAGAGCGGCGGCAGGACGAGCGGAATCCCGCCGGCGCGGCTGACGCTGTCGTAGTACCCGGCATGAATCCAACTGAACGCGAACGAGTCCGACTTCTCCGGCCGGAAATCCGCGTTGATGCCGATGATGGGCTTGTGGGACATGACACACCTTCCATGGCAGCGACGGTCATCGTCTGGGCGCAATGACCGTCCAGGGAGAGAAGACTGGCTGAAACCATCGCCGGAACTGTTCGCGGGAGATCGCCGTCAGCGGGGATCGTCCCGGAGAGCGGGAACCGCGGGAGCCACGACCGCTCCCTGCCAGAGCAAGAGCCTCCGGCATCGCCACCTGGAAGGTACCCGGCCGAGGAGGCACGGCAGCACACATCTGGACATCCATTCCCACGCTCCCGGAACCGATCCTTCGGTCCGTTCCGACTGCGGCCCGCCCGGGCCGCCGCCAGTCCATTCGATCGCCGGGCGGCCGGCCGAATCGGCCCACCACCCCACGACCGCGGCAGACCCTAACTCCCCAGTCAAGAGCTTGTCCAGCGCTTCAAGGATTTTGTACCCGCAGCGGGTCCCTACCCCGACATCTTGTGGACCTCGACATCAGCGCCGGTGGATGTTCGCAGCGGCGGATCAACTGCACCGCACCGCCGTTCCGCTGACGCTGACCATCAGCATACTCCCCTGCCCCCCCACCGTCTCGTAATCGAGGTCCACACCGACGACGGCGTTGGCCCCCAGTTCCGCGGCGGCCTGTTCCATCTCGGCGAAGGCGATTTCACGGGCGCGCCGCAGTTCCGCCTCATACGCGGCGGACCGGCCGCCAATGATGTCGCGAATGCCGGCGAAAAAGTCCTTGATGAGATTCGCCCCCAGAATCGCTTCTCCGGTGACGACTCCCAGGTACTGCTGAATGGTCCGGCCTTCAATCGTGGGCGTGGTGGTGACGAGCATGGCGTACTCCTTGGGGCATCTGGTCGAGAAACGGCCGTGGGAGGGCCTGGTTCACGCCATCTCCCCCGCCGGTTCCAGATTCCGGGTAATACTCGACGGACGAAGCCTCCTCCCGCCACGGTCGCGGCAGACTGGTGCGGGGGGAAGAACAGACAGATAAAATGACCCGAGCCAGTTTCATAACCGGCGAGCGGGGGGCGTGAGCCCCCCGATTACCCGCATTCCGGAGGATGCGCATCGGTCATTTCCCGGTGATGAAACCGGCTCCCCCCGGACATTGGCTGCTCACGTGTTGCGCGTTCCACGGACACCACCTTCTGGGAGCCTGCCGTATGAAAACGCCCGTTCGCTTGCTGTCGACGTTCACCGGTGTGGTGGTTCTGGCCGCCTCCCTCCCCGCCGCCGAGGAGAACTGGATTGACCTCTTCGACGGGAAGACCCTCACGGGGTGGGTGCAGAAGAACGGGTACGCGACCTATACCGTCGAGGAGGGGACGATCGTCGGCCGCACCGCCGACGGCAGCCCCAACTCCTTCCTCTGCACCGAAAAGGACTACGGCAACTTCGAACTCGTCTTTGAGGTCAAGGTCGACAACGAGCTCAATTCCGGCGTGCAGATTCGCTCGCAGACGACCGATGGCTCCAACCACGGCCGCGTGAACGGACCGCAGGTGGAGATCGAAGCCGGCGGCGAGAACGGCGCCGAGGCCGGCTACATCTACGGCGAAGCCACTGGTCGCGGCTGGCTCACCCCCGCTGAGCGCCTCCAGCCGCACAAGCACTTCCGCGACGGCGAATGGAACCGCTTCCGCATCCTTGCCGACGGCCCCCACATCCAGACCTGGATCAATGACGTGGCGATCGAGGACCTGACCGACGAGGCGATCTTCGAGACGCATCCCCGCGGGTTCATCGGCTTGCAGGTTCACGGCATTCGCAAGGGGACGGGACCGTATCAGGTCGCCTGGCGCAACATCCGGCTGCGGAGACTTCCGGAGACGCCCCGCCCGGCCAACGTCCTCACCGCGGCCGAGGAACAACAGGGGTTCCAGCTCCTCTTCAACGGCCGGGACCTCGAGGGCTGGAAGCACAGCGGCAACTGGGCTGTGGAAGAGGGGGCGATCGCCCGCACAGGCCGCGGCGGTTCCCTCGTCTACGCCGAGCGGAACATCCCCGATGACTTTGAACTCCGCTTTGAATGGAAGGTGGCGGAAGGGAGCAACAGCGGCGTCTACTACCGGCCGACGCAGTACGAGTACCAGATTCTCGACAATGCCCGTCATCCCGACGGCAAGAACCCCCGCACCAGCGCCGCCTCGCTCTACTTCTGCATGGCCCCGGCCTACGACGCCACGCGCCCCGTCGGCGAGTGGAACGAGGCACGGATCGTCTGCAAGGGATCCGTCATCCAGCATTGGCTCAACGGACAGAAAGTGATCGACTTCGACTACAACGACCCGAAGTGGTCCTTTGAAGTGGAACTGTTGCGGCAACGCGGCGGGGATTTGACGGCCCGCGGGGCGCACCTCTCGCTCCAGGATCATGGCGATCCGGTGTGGTACCGCAGCCTCCGCCTGCGGGAGATTCCCGCCGATGAGGCGATCACGCACTCGGACGTCCAGCCGGCGAAGATTCCCGAGGACATCCTGCGTGCCGAGCAGGAGAAGCTGAAACGCATCCTGGAGAGCCGCCCGCAGAAGCAATAATCGCGTTCGCAGGCCTGGCTGGCTGGAGTCTGACGCCGCCGGGCTGCCGCGGTTCAGTCTCCGCCCGGCCCCGAGCGCCGGTGCAGGAGGACCGGGGACTGCCACAGCCCCACCCTGCGGACCGCCGGCTCCTGCGGCCGTCCCAACACGGATAGTCGCCCCGGACGTCACTCAATACACTTCGCCCATCGCCGCGGGGGAAACCACCCGCGCCGGCGCCCCTCGGCCGCATCGGTCGGCCTCTCGTCCGCGGGCAGGTTCCTTCACTCATGGCGAAGTCTTTCGAACGCTCCGAGTCCACCACCGGAGAGCGGCGGCGTCCGTTTCTCGACCCGCTGCGGGCCGTCTGCCTGTTGCTCATCCTCCTGTCGTTGTGCGTGTCGTTCGCGCGGCTGCTGTCCGTCGAACCGATGCAGAGCGCCAATGACCGCTCCCGCTGGTGCACCGTCTGGTCGCTCGTGGAGCGCGGGACCTACCGCATCGACGAAGCGATCCGCAAACCCGGCTGGGACACGATCGACAAGGTCCTTCACGAAGAGCATTTCTACTCCAGCAAACCACCGCTGCTTTCGCGGCTGGTGGCGTACCTGTACGCCGCGGTGAAAGGGACGCTCGGCTGGACGCTGGACGAGCAGCTCGCAGCGACGGTGCGGCTGATCCTGGTGCTGGTGAACTTTCTCCCCTGGGGAGCGGCCCTGTGGCGGCTGAGCGAACTCGTCCGGCGGTACTCCGCCTCCCCCGTCACCGTGGTGTTCCTCACGGCGACGGCGGCGTGGGGGACGCTGCTGACGCCGTTCCTCGTCACGCTCAACAATCACCTTCCGGCGGCGGTGTGTTTGATCTTTGCGCTCGATACCGCCCTGCGGATCACGCTGGACAACCAGACCGAGTGGTGGCGGTTTGTCGTGGCGGGCTTCTGTGCTGCGCTCCTCACGACGCTGGAACTCCCCGCTGCCGCCTGCGGCCTGGCCCTGTTCGGCCTGCTGGTCTGGAAGGAACGGCAGCGCACGCTCAGTTACTTTCTCCCCGCGGCCCTGCTCCCCCTGGCGGCCTTCTTCATCACCAATGGACAGGCGACCGGCGGGCTGCTGCCGTTCTATTCCTACTTCGGGACCGAGAAGTACCTGTACGTCCATCAGGGGCAGCCGAGCTACTGGCTGAATCCCAAGGGGATCGACCGCGGCACCGATTCCGTGCTCACCTACCTGCTCCACTGCACGGTCGGCCACCACGGGCTGCTCTCGCTCTCGCCGGTCCTGCTGCTGACGGTGCTCGGCTGGGGATGGGGACTGCGGCGCGAGGCAAAGCTGCGCGACGTTCTCGCCCTCGGACTGGGACTGACGCTGCTGATTCTCGGGTACTACCTCACGCGGACGGCCAACTACAACTACGGCGGCCGCACCGTGGCTCTGCGGTGGATGCTGTGGCTGGTCCCTCTGTGGTTGATCGCCATGATCCCGGTCTTCGACCGCTGGGCCGACCGCCGCTGGTTCCGGGGAGTGGCTGTGGGCTTGCTGGCGCCCTCGGTCTTTTCGGCCTGGTATCCGGTCGGGACTCCGTGGCAGGACCCGTGGCTGTTCACGCTGATGACGCGGTGGGGGTGGATCGACTACAGCGACCCGCCGGTGACGTTCCCCCGGCCGGTCTATGCCTGGCTGTACGAGCTCCCCAGCGGTCCGCATCAGCCGAGCTACTGGATCGAACTCGGCTCCATCGACGCCGACGGCGTCCGTTCGCGGCTGCGGGTGGAGGACGGCGGCCGGGTGCTGGTCAATCAGCGGGACGCGCGGATCGTGCGGCTGATCATGAGCGGGCCGCAGTCGTGGCAGTTGACACTCACCATCGACGCCGAGTCGTTCCGGGCGGGGGAGCCGCTCTCACGTCTGCTGCTGTGGCCGCAGGGGGTCCCGTCCGGCGAGAACTGGCGACGGATCGCCAGCGTACTGACGGGGCTCCCGTCGGCCGACCCCTCTTCCGCGCCGGCCTTTGAACCGCTGTCCCAGATTTACGGGGGGGCACCGGTCCGGCCGGAGATGTTCGAGGGGATTCTGGCGACGGCCCGGGTCCTGTATCCCCCGGTGCCGAGTGCGGAAACCCGTCTGTACGAAAGCCGCATCGTCGTCTCGCCGGAGGTCCCCTTTGGCATCTTGCGGCTGGAGACCTACGTGTACGACGCCACCGGCCGCACGCTCCACGCCCACCGGCGGTGGATCATCGAACGGGCGGGGATGTTTCTGCCGCGAGAGGGTTCCAGCCTCGCTCCACAGAGACAGTCCGGGGCTTGAAGCGCTCGCGAGGCGGAGCAGACCGGCGCGCGGACGGCGGGAACGCCCCCACGACCCACCGGGGGGCGGCAGGGCTCACCGCGACGCTCCCCCCGCGCCCAGGGTGCTTACTGGCAGCTTCCGCCCAACAGCAGCAGAGAAGGCGTGCGGCGATCAATCGCCTCACACAGCTTCTCCGCCAGGCGATCCCCTTCCCGCGAGGCTCCCCAGGGATGGTTCCGCAGGACGTTGAACAGTTCGTCCTCGGTCGGCGTGCGCCGGGCCAGGCGCCAAGCGGACATCGGCCGCCGGGAACAGAGGCCGTGGCTGATCTGCCACTCCAGTAAATCCGTGTACAAGTGGAACAGGGTGGTTGCTTCGGTGCGTTCACGAGCCATCACAAGGTTCCCCGCAGAGTAAAGGGCGCAGTGCGCCTTGTACGGCGATCCGGCCGTCGGGTCGCGACGGCTTTCCGACATCTGGGAACCCTTGTCGGAATTCCGCCAGCGCAAGGGGGGGTGGACGGTCGCCAGAAGGGGAGCGGGAACGCGGGCCATCGGGGGGCGAGCAATCCTCGGCCACGGTCCCTGTCAGCAACCTCCGCGGGGTCTCAGCCGCGACGGTCGTCCAGCCGCGGCAGCCGGGCATGTTCGACCGTCAACCCGGCCACGTAGACCAGGCGAGCAATCTCCGCGAGGGAACTGACCCCCAGCTTGCGGGCAATCAGCGTGCGGTAACGTTCCACGGAGCGGAGCGAGAGGCCGACTTCACTGGCGATCACTTTGAGCGGCGTGCCGCGACCGAGGAGCGCCATCACGGCCAGTTCCTGCGAGGAGAGCCGAGCCAGCGGCCCCAGATGCACCAGCCGGGACTCGATCACCCTCCATTCTCGCGGCGGGTTGGTGGGGAGTCCCTGTCGCGCAATCACCAGCACGCAGGGCTGGGGGCCGTGGCGATGCTCCAGCGGCCAGATGGTACTCTCGGTGAGTCGCCCCTGGCGGATGTGCCGGATCAGCGCCGGCGTGCGGGAACTGGCCACCTCCCGATACACGGGGAGCCGTTCTGCCGCAAACTTCAGCCCCTCGAGTTCTGCAATGGTCTTCCCGGTCGGATCGCCCTCCACCCAGCCGAACATGCGCCGGAGCTGGGGGTTCGCGTAGTGCACCTGTCCTTCAATGTCCAGAATGGCGACGCCGACGTCGGGTTGACTGTGAAGGATTTCCCAGAACTGATCCTGCATGACGACCTGCCGCCGCCGACCGCGAGATTCCCGCACGGCGGCGCACTGCTCAGTTTTGACGGACCAAAGTGGCTGTTGGCAGTTTTTGAACCCAAATGAGCAAGAGCTTGCGAACAATATCGAAGGGGGTGGGACCGCTCGGTAGGGGTTTTCCCGCAGCGGCGGGAAGTCTGACGGAATTCCGCCAGTCCGCCATCCGAACAACTCGGTGGAGACCCCCTGCAAGAGCGGATGATCCGCCGAGTGGCCGCATTGGCCCGCTCCGCCCGATAGAGGCAGAACGCAACGGTCAGGAGCCAGGACGCTTCCGAACCCGTGGGAGCCGGGCGTGATGGATCGTCAACCCCGCCAGATGCACCAGCCCGGCGATTTCTGCGAGCGAATCGAGGTCCAACTTTTGAGCGATCGCCGTGCGATACCGTTCGATCGTGCGCTGCGAGAGGCCTAGTTCGGAAGCAATCACCTTCAACGGAGTCCCGTGGCCGATCAGGATCATCACCTCCAGCTCTCGCGGCGTGAGCACATCCAGCGGCCCCAGATGCACAAGCTGGGATTCAAACACCGGCCATTCTTCGGGAGTGTTCGAGCGATCCCCCTGGCGCGTCGTGATCAAGACGCAGGGGCGAGGCGCCTCCTTCTGCGGCAGCGGCCAGAGCACAGTCTCCGTGTATCGTCCTCCGCGGACATGCCGGACCACGACCGGCGTTTTGGTTCTGGAGCTTGCGACCTGCTGGATGACCTGCAACCATTCCGCGGCGAACTCCGGACCTTCCAACTCCGCGATCGTCCGCCCAGCCACCTCGCCCCCCGACCAGCCATACAGCCGGTGCAACTGCGGGTTCGCAAAGTGCACTACGCCGGCCACATCCACAATCGCCACGCCAACATCCGGTTGACTTTTGAGAATATCCCAGAGTTCGTCCACCATCTCAGCGCAAACAACGCGCCCGCCCTCCCTCCACATTCTCAGCCTGGCCTCCCGCTCTCGATTCACTCCACTTCATTCACAGCTCTCCTCAAAATGGAGGGCCTCCGCGACCCCCAGAGATTTCAATTATTACTGGGCCGAGGCTGCTGACAACGGCTTGATCTCGATGCCGCGGAACTCGACCGGATCGTTGTGACCGGCGAAGCCGAAATAGCCCGTGGTTCGATCCTTGCCGGGATGCGGACGGTTCCCCAGGAACTCCGTCACCTGGGCCAGATCGGCGTTCAGGATCACGGAGCCGTTGAGCTCGACCTGGATGGTGGACCCTTGGACGGTCACGACCTGGAAGTTCCACTCTCCCGCCGGCCGCAGATACCCGCGGTGCGCGGCGACCATGCCATAGGCCGAACCGTGGTACTGCCGCGGATCGAGTGAGGCGTATTTCTCGTGCTCGGAGTCGAGGACCTGCAACTCGCACATGCCGGAGTAGGCGGGGTCGCCTTCGCCGGGATAGCGGATGGCCAGGCCGTTGTTCCCGCCCGGCGGCAGCCGGAAGTCCAGCCGCACGACGAAGTCGTCGTACTGTTGGGCGGTGTAGAGCACGCCGCCGCGCCCCGCCTTGCAGCGGATGGCCCCGTCGACGACTTCATAGTTTTCCACCGCCCCCTGCCAGCCGGTGAGGTCCTGACCGTTGAACAGCGGCTGGAAGCCCTCGCCGCTCCGCTCGCGCAGGAGGCGGTTCGCCTCCTCAGCCGGGACTTCGCGGATGGAGATGTTCCGCCAACTGATCGGCCCGCCGTGGGTCTGAAGCTGGATCGGCCCTCTCGGAAACAATGGCGCCGAGCGATCGAAGTAGTTCTCCATGATGGCGTGGTCGACGACCAACTGGTCGTTGAGCCACACCGACGTCCGGGCGCCAAGCTGCTGAATGCGGAAGGAATTCCACTCGCCGAAGGGGCGGTCCGCCCGGACGAGGGGGTCCTTGCCCGGAGCCCCGGGGCTGTTGTTCCACAGTCCGCCGGAGCCCTTATCGGCACCCAGGCGGAACTTGGCTTCCTCCGTCCAGTCCCAGATTTGCACCTGGGGCGTCCCCTTGAGGTAGATGCCGCTGTCGGCCCGGGGGACGGTCTTGTAGTCGACCAGCAGTTCAAAATCGCCGAATTCCTCGTCCGTGGTGAGGTAGGCGCCGTGCCCGTCGTTTTCGAGGACGCCGTCCACCACCGTCCAGTGCTCCGGAATGGTGGCGTTCCACTCGTCGAGCTGCTTCTGCCGTTCTTCCGGCGACATCTCCGCCAGCTTCTTGATGCTGAAGGTGGTCATGCCGTGCCAGCCGGAGAGGTCCTTCCCATTGAACAGCGGACGGAATCCGGGGGGAGCTTCGGCCGCAGAGAGACAGGGCGGGACCAGCACAACTGACAGACATGCCAGGCAAGTCAGAAGACGCATGGGTAGCTCCGAGAGAGATTCAATCATTGACCTTTGTTGATGGTTGAGAGCGTTGTAGTCAATCGCCGCCGCGGCAGCCAGCGTGGGGAGGGGGCTCCCGGTCGGCTCGCACCCTCAAGCCTGGGGCGGGTCGAGACGAGGACGGGCTTCCGTTCCAGGCGGGTGCAGCCGTCGATCGGTGGGGGGGCCGCTCCACGAGCTTTCCTTCTCTCTTGCCATCCCGGGAGGTCGTTGCTCACCGTGTGTCATCTGCGGCTGGGCGTGGTCGACGATCGCGGCCGGCGGCGGAGGCTGGCGGCAGATCGAAATTCCCCAGGTCGTCGGAGGCCGTGGGCGAGCCGGGGGCGTCAGCCCCTGGATCTCCGCTGATTCCCCGGACCGTCCGAAAACCCGCCGCGGCATCACCACGATCGCTGAGTCCCGATCGCCGCTCAAACGGCCCCGGGCCTGACGGCCCGGGCTCGCCTCTGCGAACGTCACTCGGCGAGCCGGGGGCGTCAGCCCCCGGACCGTCCCGTCAGGACCGACGTGCCCCCCCGCGCGACGCAATTGCTCCCGCCGCACCCCTGATCCGTCCCTCTGCTCCGCCACCCGCCGATGCCGTCGGCGGGGCGGGGTGGGAGCCCTCTCCCCAGGAGCAGGCGAGCGGAGGATGTGGAACTGCAACGCGCCCGTGACCGGACCACCCTTCCGCGGCTGCACCCGTTCCAGGGCTTCCGTTCCAACGTGGCTTGCCATCACGCCTTGCTCCCCCCACACTAGGCGATTCCGCCGTCATCGTGGTCGGAGGCACCCGCGCCGCGGGGGGTGATTCCCACACCACCGGCTGCGGTTCCCGTTCTGTTTCGCGCTCCTCACTTCACGCATGCAAGCCGTCGCCGTTTATCCGGGCCGCCAGCACAGCGCCCACCTGGCCGACATCCCCGAGCCGACCCTCGAGCACCCGGGTCACCGGTGGGTGCGGCCGGGGCATGGCGTCAAAGTCCGTACGCTCCAGGTGGGGGTCGATGCCACCGATGCCGAAATCGACGCCGCCTTGTATGGCGAAGCGCCGGAGGGGGAACAGCGGCTGGTGCTGGGGCATGAGGTGTTCGGCGTGGTGGAGGAGGTCGGTCCGGAGGTGCGGCTGGTCCGCCCGGGAGACTTCGTCGCCTGCACGGTGCGACGGCCCGGAAGTTCCCCCTACGACTCCATCGGCCGCAACGACATCACCACCGATCGCGTCTACTACGAGCGGGGCATCTGCCGCATCCACGGGTTCCTGGCCCCCTGGTTCGTGGACGACGAGGAGTACATCGTGCAGGTTCCGCCGGGACTGAGACATCTGGGCGTCCTTGCGGAACCGGCCAGCGTCTGCGCCAAGGGGATTGAACAGGCCTACCTGGCGCAGCAACGGCTCCAGCTTTGGAATCCGCGGATCGCCTTCGTGATGGGAGCCGGTCAGATCGGCCTGTTGACCACTATGATGTTGCGTCTGAAGGGACTTCAGGTCTACACGCTGGCGCGAACGCCCCGTCCCGGCCTGAAGGAGGAGATCGTTCGCGGGTACGGCGGGGAGTACGTCAGCACGCAGAGGGAGTCGCTGCAACAACTCGCCGAACGGGTCGGTCCCCCGGATTTGATCGTCGAGGCGACCGGCAGCGCGCAAGTCGCTTTTGAGTGCATGGAGGTGCTCAACCTCAACGGTGCCCTCGTCTGGACGAGCGTCACCGGCGGCGAGGCCGAGGCCGCCATCCCCGTCAACCGCATCAACCTCCAGTGGGTGCTCGGCAACAAGCTCCTCGTGGGGACCGTCAACGGCAACCGCAAGCACTTTGAAGCGGGACTGACGGCGCTCGCCGCCGGCGAGATGACGTTTCCGGGCGTCACCGCACGGATGCTCACGCATCGTATCGACGGCCTCTCCGACCCGCAGCGCATTCTTCGCCAACTGGAAGACCCGGCGGCGCTCAAGACGTACGTCCAGGTCAGTCCTCTGCCGGGGTGTTGAGCTGCCGCCGCCCCAGACCGGCCAGTCCGCACGCCGTCGCAATGGCGCGCGGAGCGACTGCCGGAGTCTTCTCGCGGGCGCGGGTGCGGACCAGTCGGCTCGGTGGGCGGCCGGTTTGTCTCCGACGGGGCGATTCCGCTAGCATGAGCACCTGTCGATGCACTGTTGGCCTCGTTCAGGAAGTGTCGCGTGTCCGTGGATGGTCAGAGGTTGCTTTGCCTGGCGGGGTGTCTGGGCTGGCTGATCTTCGCCGGGGAGTGTCGGGTTCTGGCCGCGGAGGCCGCCGTCTCCCCTTTGGATGGGCTTCCGCCGGTGTCCGTTCCAGAGGCATCCGCCGCCACTCCTCAGGAGATGCGCCCCTACGCGGAGGTCATCACCCATACCGATCTGCGGATCGACATGGTGCCAATCCCCGGCGGGGAATACCTGATGGGGAGCCCACCCATGGAGGCGGGTCGTCGTGAGGACGAAGGTCCTCAACATCGCGTCCGCGTCGAGCCGTTCTGGATGAGTCGCTGTGAGATCACCTGGGACGTGTACGACACCTGGGCCGAAGGGACGGACGCCTTGCGGCGGGAATTCCTGATGCTCGCCGCCGAACCGCGGGACGCGCTGGTCGACGCGGTGACCAAACCGACCGAACCGTACACCGACATGGCCTTCGGCATGGGGAAGGGGAATCAGCCGGCGATCTGCATGACGGACCATGCAGCCCGGACCTTCTGCCAATGGCTCTCCGCAAAGACGGGGCGGTACTACCGGCTGCCGACCGAGGCGGAGTGGGAGTACGCCTGCCGCGCCGGCACCACCACCGCCTACTCCTTTGGCGACGATCCCGCCCTGCTGGACGAGTACGCGTGGCACGCCGGCAACAGCGACGGACGCTATCACGAGGTGGGGAAGAAAAAGCCCAACCCCTGGGGGTTGTACGACATGCACGGGAACGTCGCCGAGTGGACGCTCGACCAGTACGATCCCCAGGTCTATTCCACCCGTGGCCAACTCACTGTGCAGCCGCTGGTCGTCCCGCTCCAGGAATATCCCCGGGTGGTGCGCGGCGGAGGTTGGGACGACCCGCCCGAACTCCTTCGCAGCGCCGCGCGGGAAGGCTCCCGCCCCGAATGGAAACAGCAGGACCCGCAGTTGCCGCAGAGCATCTGGTACCTGACTGACGCCTTGGGCGTCGGCTTTCGCGTGGTGCGTCCCTGGCATGTCCCTTCCGCCGAGGAACGGGCTGCCAAGTGGGACAAGAGCGAACCGGTGCAGAGGGACCCGCCCAAGGACGAATAACCCGCCTTTCTCTTGATGGTGAGCACGACCATGACCGACACGACCAGCCGACGTCAGTTTCTCGGGACCGCCGGCCGCACTGCCACGGCCGCCGCCCTGCTGTCGAGCGCCCCCCAACTGTTCGCCGCGGAAGACAACACGATCCGCGTGGCGTTGGTGGGTTGTGGGGGGCGCGGCACCGGTGCCGCCAAGAACGCCCTCTCCGTCGACAACGGCCCGATCCAGCTCGTGGCGATGGCCGATGTCTTCCCCCGCAACCTCGCGAACAAGTACTCGGAGCTGGCCCGCGACTTCCAGGGGACGAACAAGGTGGCGGTGCCCGAGGAGAATAAGTTCATCGGCTTCGACGCCTACCGCAAGGCGATGGACTGTCTGAAGCCGGGGGATGTCGTGATTCTCGCCACGCCGCCGGCGTTCCGCTGGGTGCACTTCTCCTACGCCATCGAGAAGGGGCTGAACGTCTTCATGGAAAAACCGGTCACGGTGGACGCCCCCACCTCGCTGCGGATGTGGGAGCTGAACAAGCAGGCCGTGGCCCGCAACCTCAAGGTGGCTGTGGGCCTGATGTGCCGTCACTGCGCCGCCCGACAGGAACTGTACGACCGCATTCAGAACGGAGAACTGGGAGAGCTCAACCTGCTCAGGGCCTACCGCATCGCCGGGCCGACCGGACATGCCGCCGTCGGCCCCAACACCACCGGCCTGAGCGAGCTGATGTACCAGATCGCCAACTTCCACGGCTTTCTGTGGCTCAGCGGCGGGGCGGTGAGCGACTTTTTGATCCACAACATCGACGAGTGCTGCTGGATGAAGGACGCCTGGCCAGTGAAGGCGCACGCCCTCGGCGGACGGCATTATCGCGGCGATAAGATCGATCAGAACTTCGACTCCTACGCCATCGAATACACCTTCGCCGACGGGGCGAAACTGTTCGTCGACGGCCGCACCATTCCCGGCTGCTACACCGAGTTCGCCAGCTACGCCCACGGGACCAAGGGGATGGGAGTGATCTCGACCGCGGCCCACACGCCGGCCAAATGCCGCATCTACAACGGTCAGAGCCCGGACGACGCACACCTGGCCTGGGCGTATCCGCAACCCGAGCCGAACCCCTACCAGTTGGAGTGGGACCACCTGATCGACGCCATCCGCAACGACAAGCCGTACAACGAGGTCGATCGCGGAGTGATGGCGAGCGCGGTGACCTCGCTGGGCCGCATGGCCGCTCACACCGGTCAAATGCTGACGCTGGAGCAGTTCCTGGCCTGTCCGCACGAGTTCGCACCGAACATTGCGGAACTGACGTTGGAATCGGAGTCCCCGTTGCCGGCCAAGGATGGCAAGTACCCCGTGCCGCTCCCCGGCCTGCTCAAGGACCGGGAGTATGCATAACGAGGGCTCCCGGAGCGTCTCACCCGCTGGCGGAGCACAGCCGGGGGGAAGGCGCTGCATCCAGCGCGTGGCGAAGCGAAATCAAGACGCCGTGGTCGCGGGAGCGGCGGCTTCCGCGGCCACCGCTTCGAACCGTGAGCGGTAGATCAACCGTTGGAGCAGGTTCGCGCGCCGCAGGCACGGATCGTCCGCCTTGACCACATGCTGCTTGCCGCGGCGTGTCAGCACCAGCAGCGAACCATCCTGCCGCACTTCGCGGACGATCCAGAACTTATCCACGGTATAACTGTAGCCCTCGCCGTGCGGTGCGGGGCTGATGTTCTCCGCCCGCGGACCGGGATGTTCGCTGTGCTTGGTCTTGCGATAAATGACCCAGTCGCCGGGTTTGAACTTCCTTGTGGACATGGGAGCTCCCCAACGGAGTGGTTGGAGCGGTGAGTACGCCGTACGCGGCGTTACCTGTCGTGATCCCGCGGCCTTCTCCTCCTGATCGCCTGTCCGGGACTGCTGATAATGGTGACTGATCCCTCCCGATTCGCCAAGGCATTTTCTGCGGATTTTCGCGCAGGATCGGTCCAGGAAGGTCGCCCAAGGGGGGTGAGGCCCTTCAGCGCATCGTCAGCAGCGACACCTCACCGGCCCACCGATCGTAGGCAGGGACGACCGGGTGGCTGTCGATCCGGGCGGCGATGCGAATGTCCTCCTCGAACCCCAGCTCCAGCAGGTTCCGTCCCCCCAGGCTCTCCCGCAGCGTGCGAAGGATCTCCGCGGCACTCCCTCCGCGACGGCGGGCAAAGTCTATGGCCATTTCAGCCGGGACGTCGCATCGCCGCCGCTCCCGACCCTCCTCGGCTGCGACCAGCCCCCGGGCCAGCAGGCCCGCGCAGAGGATGTCCTCGGCCGTCAGGCGGCCATCCGTCCCCGCGCAGATCAGGTGGACCGGGCCGGGATAATCCTGCAGTCGCGTGAGGACCGCCCGGAGGTTCACCAGCGCTCCCACGAGGACCGTGTCCGCCCTGGCGGCCCGCCGCAAGGCCACCGTCCCGTTGGTCGTGGTGAAGATGATCGTCTTTCCCGCCACGACTTCCGGCGTGTAGCAGCGGGGGCTGTTGTCGAGGTCGAATCCATCGATCTTCACGCCGCCGCGCTCCCCGCCCAACAGCACGTCCTGACGAGGAAAGCGGGCCGCGACGGCGTGCGCCTCAGCGACGGATTCGCAAGGGATGATCCGCGCGGCTCCGTGGGCGAGGGCATGAATCATCGTCGTCGAGGCCCGCAGCACGTCGATGACCACCGCCGCGCCCCCCGCCAGTTCCTCCGGCACCGCCAGCGCCGGCAGCATGTGCACGTGGAGACCGGGGAAGGAGGAGGACACGAAGAAGAGCACTCCAGATCTCAGCCAGCCAGAGGAAAGGAACCGTCCGCTCCGCCAACCATGGTGGTTAGGGAGTCAGCGGCTCGACGCGGCGGGAGGCCGCCGGCTCGGTGGTCGTCACCTCTGCACCGGTGGCTTCCAGGACGACCATCCGGCCCGCCATTCCGGGCAGCAGCCGCAGGTCGTCGTTCGGGATCTCCGCTCGGACCAGCACTTCCCGATTGACGGGGTCGACTTCCCGGCCGACGTAAACGATCCGGCCCTGCACGTCGATCGTGTCCTCCGCGTTCAGCGGAATCGACACGCGGACGCGCGCCTGCTGGACGCACTTCGAGAGGTCCTCCACCCGGATAAAGCCCTCCACCCACAAGCGGTTGAGCCGCAGGATTCTCAACACCGGATCTCCGGGCTGCACCCACTCCCCGGGCTGGCGGTAGATTTCGACGACCACGCCATCCAGCGGCGAGAGGATGCGCCGCCGTTCGAGCTCCAGTCGCGCCAGCTCCAGATCGTGGCGCTTGAGCTGGGCCTGCAACTGGGCCACGTCCTGCTGGGCCTGGGCCTGAGCGGTCTGCAAGTCGGCGGCGCCGACGGCCAGTTCCTGTCCGCGCACGGATTCGCGGGCAACGTCCAGACGCAGGGCGTCAATCTGATGTTCAAAGCGGGACTGGCTGGCTTCCAGAAGCGCCTTCTCCGCTTCGAGCTGGCGGGCGTCGATTTCGGACTGGGAGACGGCATCGTCGAACCGCTGTTTGGCCCGTTTGGCGCGGTCGAGTTCGTTTTCGGCCAGGGCCTGAGCCTTTTCGGCGGCTTCGACGCGGAAGACGTTGGCCGCCTGCCGCGCGGCGATCTGCTCCTGAAGCCGCAGCTCCTCCAATTTCTGCCGCGCCTGTTCGGCGGTCTTGGCGGCGATCTCCACGGCCAGCCGGTCCCGAGCCAGTCGCTCCGCCATTTGCAGGTCGACCGCGGCCCGGCTCGCCGCCGTGCGGGAGGCCGCATCGTCGATCTGCGCCAGACGATCCCCCACGGCCACCAGATCGCCGGCCTTCACCAGCACCTCCCGCAGTACCCCCGCTTGTTCGGCGGGGACGTCGACCTGCTCGACGAGTTTGAGCAGCACCGATTCGACGACGATCGGCTCGGCGGCAGCGCCCGGGCCGGCTGTCAGCCAAACGGCGGCGAACCACATCAGCAAGCAGCGCGACACGGTCATCTCTCCCCCCAGGCCCCCCCGTGAGACAGCAGTGGATGGACTCCGCATCTCCAGAATGGCACGTCCGGGGGCGGCTGTCCAGAAGCGACCGGCGGATTCTGCCATCGCGGACCGGTCGGAACTCACCCCACCGAGGGAGTCCTCGTGGTCTTCCCAATCCCCGTGAGCATCCCTTTCCCACCCGGTTTCGCTCCGATTCCAAGCCGGGCGTGACGAAACAAACGGACTCAGGCAAGCGGCGACTCCGATACGTCTGTTGCAGGTGTCGGCCGGTCCGCATCGTCGATCGCTCGGATGTTGTGCCGGTCCTGGGACGACTTCAGCTTTTCGGGGGAATGCTCCATGGTGCGCGTGTACGGAATCCTGACGGCGGGAGTGATCGGGCTGTGGGGAGCAGGGATCGTCGCTGCCGATCCGGCAGCGGGGGTCCAGTGGCAAAAGGACCTCAAGACGGCGCACCGCCTGGCCGTGGCCCAGAACAAACCGATCCTGATTGTCTTCGGGGCGGAGTGGTGCACCTTCTGCCACAAGCTCGAGCGGAACGTCATCAATCAACCCGAGATGGCGGCCTACATCAACGCCAACTTCGTCGCCGTCCATCTCGACGCCGACAAGGACCGCAAGGCGGCAGAACTGCTGGAGGTCAATTCCTTCCCCTGCACGGTGGTGCTCAGCCCCAACGCCGACCTGCTGGGCAAATACAAGGGCTACGCGGAGGCCACTAGGTACGCGGCCCAGTTGGCCAAAGCCAGACAGGCGTACCGGGAGCTCCAGACCGCGCAGGCCCCCGGCGGACCGGTGACGCGTTGAGCCGCCCGAGGGGGCCACGCCCTCCGGGAGCGGCAGCCGTTTCCGCGGCCTCTTTCACCGCAGCCCTGCACTCCTGTCCTCCAGACGGGGCTTTCGATGCATTCAAAGATCAGGAACTGCACGGTCCGAAAGGCCCAGCAGGCACGGCTGGCAAGCCAGCCGGCGCACAGGGACCCCGCGGCAAACTCGAACGAAGCGAAAGCCCTGGTCCTCCTGATCTGAAACCTTTGCAGCGGCGCGTCGTTTGCCTACACTGAGACCGCTCCGGCCACCGTAGCTCAGCCGGCAGAGCGACGCTTTCGTAAAGCGTAGGTCGTCAGTTCAAATCTGACCGGTGGCTCTTGATGCGACCCGCGGCCTGGAACGGGCGGCGGGTCGCGGCGCTTGGACGGGGGCAAGTCGCGGCCCTGCCCGATTGAAGTCGCCTCCCCCTTCGATGTAGGCTCCCACGCGGCTCGATGTCCTGCCTGGTCGGTCCAGACCCCGATCAGGGTCACTCTGGAGCCCGGCCCCCCGCGATCCCGCAAGAGAACCTTCCGATGCAGATTCAGGTCCACACGGACAACCATATTCACGGCAGCGAGGAATTGCGGCAGTCGGTGACCGAACTGTTGCGGGAGAAACTGCGGCGATTCGGCTCGCGCATTACCCGCGTGGAGGTCCATTTCACCGATGAAAGCAGTGCGGTCAAGGAGGGCGGAAACGACAAGCGGTGCGTGCTGGAAGCACGGCTGGCGGGACTGCCACCCCTCAGCGTGAGCGACCGCAGCGACACGGTGGCGCAGGCGTTGCATGGGGCGATTCGCAAACTGGTGGCGCTGCTCGAAAGCACGCTGGGGAAGCTGGAGGATCGCTAGACGAGAGGAATCATGCCCGACGCCACACCCAATTTTCCCTGGCACGCGCGGCCGTTGGGGGAGCTGTTCCAGCAACTCCACGCAAGCGAAGCGGGCCTGACCTCGAAGGAAGCCCAGACGCGCCGGGAGCGTTACGGTCCCAATCGCCTGCCGCAGCAACCCCCACCGAGTGGGTGGGAGCTTCTCCTGAGGCAATTCCAAAGCCCTCTGATCTACGTGTTGCTGGCGGCAGCGGTGGTTTCCTTGCTGGCGGGGGACTTCAAGGACGCCGGCTTCATCGCGATCGTGCTGGCGATTAACGCCCTTATCGGCGGTTACCAGGAGTGGCGGGCCGAGCAGAGCAGCCGGGCGCTGCAGCAACTGTTGCACATCCACGCCTCCGTGCTGCGCGACGGCGAGGTCCGCGAGCTCGACGCCGAAGAAGTGGTTCCCGGCGACGTCGTCTGGCTGGAATCGGGCAATCGTGTGCCGGCCGACCTGCGGCTGCTCTCGTCGCGCGGCCTGGAAGTGGATGAGTCGTTGCTCACCGGCGAGTCGTTGCCCGTCGCCAAGGATCCGGCCTGGCTGGGAGACGAGTCGACGCCGGCCGCCGATCGTTTGAACATGGGTTACGCCGGCTCGATCGTGGTTCGCGGCCGGGCCAAGGGGCTGGTGGTGGCGACGGGCACACAGACGCTCGTGGGCCAGTTGGCCGTGGACGTGTTGTCCACGACGGGAGGCAAACCACCGCTGTTGGAGCGGATGGAGAAGTTCGCCCACACCATTGCCTCTGCCGTGCTCGCGTCCGTGGCGGCGGTCTCTGTGCTCGGGATTCTCTTCCACGGCTACAGCCTGACGGAGATGTTCCTGTTCGGCGTGGCGCTGGCGGTGTCGGCAATTCCGGAGGGACTTCCCGCGGCTCTCACGGTGGCCCTGGCGGTGGCGACATCCCGGATGGCCAGGCGGGGGGTGATCGTGCGGCGGCTGGCGGCCGTCGAGGGACTGGGAAGCTGCACCATGATCGCCAGCGACAAGACCGGGACCCTCACCTGCAACGAGCTGACCGTGAAGGACGTGCGGCTGCCCGATGGGACCAAGCTCGAGGTGCGCGGCGAAGGGTTTGCACCAGCCGGGGAGGTGCTGAGGGGCGGCCGGAAGGTGCAGGCGGACGACGTGGAGACGCTCCGCGATCTGGCCCGCGCGGCGGTCCTGTGCAACGAGGGGGACCTGCATCTGCGGGACGACGAATGGATCTGGCGCGGCGATCCGACCGACGTGGCCTTGTTGTCGTTTGGTCACAAGCTGGGACTGCAGCGCGAAGAGCTGCTGGATGAGTTTCCCCAGGTGGGGGCGATTCCGTTCGAGCCGGAGCATCAGTTCGCAGCCACGTTCCACGAAATGGAGGGAGACATCCGGACGTTCGTGAAGGGAGCGCCGGAGCGGGTGCTGGCGATGTGCGACTGGGGGGGAGAGGCGTCGCGGCGGCAGGCGATGCAGGAGCTGGCGGAGTCGCTGGCGGCGGAGGGGTATCGCGTGCTGGCGCTGGCGGACGGTCCCGGACCTGACGACCTTTCCGATGACGAGACGCCTCCGCATCCCACAGGGCTGGAGTTTCGCGGATTCCTGGGGATGATCGATCCGTTGCGTCCCGGGGTGCGCGAGGCGGTGGAGACCTGCCGCCGGGCAGGCATCACCGTTTGCATGATCACCGGGGACCATCCGGTGACGGCCCTGGCGATCTCGCGGGACCTCGGTCTGACCCGTGATCCGGCCCAGGTCGTCTCGGGAGCGGAACTGGTCGGCAAGAGTCCGGAGGAGTTTCGCGAAGCGATCCGTCGCGGACGGGTGTTTGCGCGGGTGGCGCCGCGGCAGAAGCTGCAACTGGTGGAGGCGGCGCGAGCGGAGGGGCATTTCGTGGCAGTGACGGGGGATGGCGTGAACGACGCCCCCGCCCTCCGGGCCGCCAACATCGGCGTCGCGATGGGGAAATCGGGCACCGACGTCGCCCGCGAGGCGGCGGAGCTGGTCATCAGCGACGATAACTTTGCCACCATCGTCTCCGGCGTGGAAGAGGGGCGCATCGCCTACGACAATGTCCGCAAGGTGATCTACCTGCTGGTCTCCACCGGGGCGGCCGAAGTGCTGCTGATCGGGCTGGCGTTCGCGGTCGGCACGTTGCTGCCGTTGCCGCTGCTCCCCGTGCAGCTCTTGTGGCTGAATCTGGTGACCAACGGGATTCAGGGGGTTGCGCTGGCGTTTGAACCGGGGGAGCAGGACGTGCTGCTCCGCCGGCCGCGACGTCCCACCGAACCGATCTTCGACCGCCTCATGATCGAGCGGACGATCGTGGGTGCGGTGGTGATTGCCGGAGTCGGCGCGGCGGCATTCTGGTGGATGCTTCAGCAGGGCTGGGAGGAAGCCTCCGCTCGGAACGCCTTGTTGCTGCTCCTGGTATTATTTGAAAACATCCACATCGGAAACTGCCGTTCCGAGACGCAATCGGCCTTGACGCTCTCCCCGTTGAAAAGTCGGTTCCTGCTGATGGGAGCGATCGGAGCCTTCACCGTACACGTCGTGGCGATGCATCTCCCGTTCCTGCAGTCGGTCCTGCGGACCGAACCGGTCAGCCTGGAGACGTGGGGAGTCCTGATCTCCCTGGCGTTCACCGTGCTGGTGGCGCTGGAGCTTCACAAGTGGACCTGGCGTTTGCGGCAGCCGGCCGGGCCGTCGGCGCCCCCCGCAGCCTGAGGGACGCCGTGATCCGGTTGCTGGCTGATGCCTCGCCTCCCTCGGATTCGCTGTCGCTGGCGGCCCTGGGGATCGGGCTCGCAGGAGGACTGGCGCTCTTCCTGTACGGAGTGGAGAAGATCTCCGTCGGGCTGCGGGAGGCGGCGGGCGACCGGCTGCGGATGCTCTTGGCGCGGCTGACGACCAACCGCTTCACCGCCGTGGCCACCGGCATCGTGGTGACGGCGGCATTGCAGTCCTCCTCGCTCTCGACGGTGCTGGTGGTGGGATTCGTCAGCACCGGCCTCATGACGTTGCAGCAATCGGTGGGGGTGATCATGGGGGCGAACATCGGCACCACGCTGGCGGTGCAGATCGCCGCGTTCCATGCCAGCCGGACGGCGTGGCTGTTCGTGGCGGGGGGGGTCTGGCCACCACCGCGGGACGCCGGGACGCTGTTCGTCAATTGGGAACGGTGCTGCTGGGTCTGGGGCTGCTGTTTCTGGCGCTGGAGCAGATGTCGTCCGCCACCGGCCCGCTGCGGAACGACCCTAACTTTTTGCGAATCGTGGCGCGGCTGGAGCAGCCTGTGTGGGGGGTGTTGGCCGGCGCGGTGATCACAGCCGTCGTGCAGAGTTCCGCCGCCACGACGGGAGTGCTGCTGGCCTTGGCATCGCAGGGAGCGATGACGCTCCCCGCGGCCCTGGCGATCACTCTGGGAGCCAATCTGGGGAGTTGCGCCACAGCATGGATTGCCGCCTGGGGCCGACCTGCAGAAGGCCGCCAGGTCGCCGCGGTCCACCTGTTGTTCAATCTGCTGGGCGTGATGGTCTGGAGTTTCTTCCTGGTTCCGTTGGCTCGGATGACCGCGGCCTTTTCGGACGACGTCTCCCGGCAGATCGCCAATGCCCATACCATCTTCAACGTGGCCAATACGTTGGTGCTCATCTGGTTCACCGATCCGTTGGCCCGGGTGGCGCAGCGGCTGATTCCGGCGCGACCGGGCGGAGCCCCCCCGGCGCGCGGAACGCCGCGGTATCTGGACGAGTCGCTCCTCTCCACTCCGGCTTTGGCGCTGGATCGTCTTCGCCGGGAGGTGGGCCATCTGGGGGAACTGGTCCTGGAGATGCTGCGCGCCGCGGTGCCGACGGTCCTGACCGGCTCGCGTCGCGAGTTGCAGTCCGTGGCGGAATCGGATCAGCAGGTCAATGCCCTGCACCGGGCCATGGTGGAGTACGTGCGGCGGTTGGCTCGCCGGGAAATGTCGCTGTTGGATTCAAAGGCTCTGGAAGAGATTCTGGCTGCGGCCAACGAGCTGGAAAGCGCCGGCGACGTCATCAGCACCAACATCGTCACACAGGGGTGCCGGCGGCTCGACCACGGACTGACGATCAGCCCCGCCACGCAGGTCGAGTTCCAGAAGCTGGGGGCCTTCGTCGAGACCGCGCTGGCGTCGGCCGTGCGGGCCTTTGTGGAGCAGGATCAGAACCTCGCGCAGCAGGTCCGCGCCACCAAGGAGGAGTTTCAACAGCGGGCCCAAGCCACTTTGGACGCCCTCCAACGGAGGCTGCTGGCCGATGAACCCGCCCGCAGTCTGACGTTTCAGATGGAGGTGGATCTCGTCAGTCAGTTCCAGCGGCTGCATTTCATCGCCCGGCGGTTGGCCAAGCTGGTGCTGCCAACTCCGAGCGAACCTGCTCCCGCTGACGTGCCTGGCTGACGTCTCGGCGCAGCCCGAACCTCACAGGAACTCATCGTCCTGGACCAGGTCGGATTCCCGCAGCAAACGATGTCCCTGCCCTTGGAGAATCTCCGCGGCCTGATCGAGATTATCGACATGCACCACGACGGCGCCGCGGCCGCGCCGGCGGTACAGCAGAGGGTAAATGTAATTCACGTTCAGTTCGGCGCTGACCAGCGGACGGAACAGGCCCAGCAGAGGCTGAGAGTCGGCGGACAGCTCCACCCCGAGTACGTCGTTCTCCAGAAAGGTGAAATCGTTGAGCTGCAGGATTTCGCGGGCGCGGTCGGTTTCGTTGACCACCAGTCGCGTGACGGCAAAGTCCACGGTATCGACCACTGAAAGCGCAAGCACGCGCAGGTCGTCCCGCTCCACGTGTCGCAAGAGGTCGTTGAGCCGTCCCACGCGGTTCTCGAGAAAGACGCAGAACTGGCGAAGGCAAGGCCAGTCGCGGCCGCGAAAGGTCCCCGGTTCGACGCTCGCGTTGTCAAAAGCTCCCGACATTTTCCCCCTCTGGGGTCCAACGGACTCCCCCCATCGCGGTCGGCCGCGCGGGCGCATCGCCGCTCCGGCCCGGACGGCGTTTCGCGCCGTCAGCCGCGAGTCTACAGGGCGCTCCCGACACAGGGGAGATCAACCCCGCCACCGAACGCACCGATGACCTTCGGCCGGAAGATCGACTCTTCCTGCCGAGGAACGGAGGCCTGGGTGGAGCGGCTCAGCGCTGCGCCGAGACCGGGACGCGGGTTTTGATCGGACGCGGCTCAGCGGGCGCATCACCGCGCTCCGCGGCCTCCCTGGCCCGGCGCTGCGCCTCCGCGACGATGGACTGCGCCGCCAGCAATGAAGCCGGGTGGAAGTACGGGCTGTCGGGCGCGTTGACGTGATTGAACTTTTTGTTGGCCAGTTCCTGCCAGCTCATCCCACTGGCGAGGTGCCACGCGGCCGCCTGGGCCGCCTGCTTGTCGAGCTTGCCGCTGGCCACCAGTTTGAGGACTTCATGCAGGACGGGGTCGTCTGAGAACTCCTCGGGACGCACCAGTCGGTACTTGACCTGCGGTCGCGGTTCAGCCTTGCCATGCTCGAGGCAGACGGAGGTGTAGGGGATGCGGGCGATGCGATCGGGGGGAACGGAAAAGAAGCCTCCGCCGCCCCCCATCATTCCGCCGCCCAAGCCGCCTCCGAACCCTCCTCCCATGCCTCCCATCCCTCCCCCGAAGGCCTGGTTCTGGCCGCCGCCGATGCCGCCCGTTCCGCCGATGCCGCCCGCACCCCCCAGTCCTCCCTGCGCTCCTCCCAAGCCGCCGCCGAACTGCGGCAACACCTGCACACCGACGATCGCCGGGGGCAGCTCGATCGTCAGCGGGGCGTCCGTCAGATTCTCCACCAGGATCGCCCCCTCCTCGGCGTTCCTGGCGACGACCTGAACGGAGATCACCTGTTGGTCGATCGCCTCAAACAGACCGATCTTGGGCGCCTCCGGGTCGTAACCGGGCTTGAGGAGCAGTTTCTTCTTCTGGGCCCCCAGACCATCGCCGGCGGCCAACAAGAGACCGGACACCACGCAGGCCGGGATCAACAGCGAGCGGAACGGCAACATGGGGATCACCCTCGTTCGATCGGGCAGAGCGGTTCAGCCGGCGCACAGCACCGCCTCCCCGCAGCAGTTGGAAGACACCTCCTCGCGAAGGAGCCACCCCTGCTCCTCTTTCACGGAATCACTGCTCTCGATCCTATCGAACCCGGGGCGGCAGCCGCAATCAAAAAGTTCGCGGAAATGTGCCGGTCGTCCGGAGTTCCAGCCGCAGGACGTGCTCCAGACGGCAGGGGTGGCGCGTCACTGAGCACTCCGCACAGCCGTTACCATCGTTCCCAACCGTGCGTCCCGATCAGTTGCCCCCTCCGGCCGTCGGCGAGAAGGGGCGGACGGTCGGAGCTCGATCGAATTCGCCTCCTTCCACGTCCGCCGTCGCCAGTCCCTCCACCAGCAGCGACTCGACCCGGTTCCCCGCCAGGGTGACGCCGCTCAACCGGACATGACTGGTCCCTCGTACGACAATCCCGCCACGGCCGTTTTCCCGGCAGACGACATTCTCCAGCCGGACCTCGTGGCAGCGATCATGCAGATGAATCCCGTCCTGGCGGAAGTGCTGCACCGTCAGATCGCGGATCACGACGTACTCGACGTCCAGCAGGGTGATGCCGGTCTGCTCGTCCGCCAGTTGCAGCGGCAACTCCGCCGGAATGAAACCAAACGGCGGACGGTAATAGATCGCCCCCTGGAAGGGACACCACGTCCCCTCCTCCAACGGGGGAAGTTCCGTTGCTCCCGGAGGGACGGCCACTTCCGGCACGGCGCGGCCCTCCTGGACCAGTTGGTACCACCCTTTCCGAATCGGCGTGACGCGCCACACGTCGCCGGTGACCCGTCGCCACGCACTCGGTTCGATCGGCCGGGTGCCGCTGAGCGTCGCTCCGTTGCCGACGATTTCCAACGGAACAAACCGCGTGCCGCTGCACCGGAGCCCCGCCAGCGTCACTCCCCCCTCATACGGCGTCCCCCGATTGGCCAGGACGACGCGGTCTCCGGTTTCGACGAGGTGCATCGCCCGCCGCAGCGTGCGGACCGGGCCGGAGAGATCGGTGACACGCTCCGGCGTGGCGCCGTCGAGCCGGTCGTCGCCGAACAGGCTGTCGACGTAGATCGTCGCCGCCCCGGCGGTGGGCGCCAGACCGACCAGCAGGAGCAGCACCACTCCCCACTCCAGGCAAGACCAGAGGCGCGAACGAGGCGAGACAGGCATGGATCTCTCCGCGAGACGGCGACGGGAGTGCGGGCGGAGCTTCGCCGCGACCGGCACAGCGGCCTGGAAGGGGATCGGCCGACCACCACCCCCGCCAAGAGAGAGTCCCGCTGCACAGGCTTCCGCGCAGCCACCACAGGTTCAATCTGACGATTGTAAGCCCCTCTCCTCTCCTGCGCGGCGGTCGCGGCTGGAAAACTCCGTGTTGGTGTCGCGGTCCGACCGGAACTAGAATGACAGTACCGACGCGGCGCCCGACGTCCTGGGTGGGCGCAGTCAAGACTTGGGGAGCGAATGCGATGGCGCGCACGAGGATGCTGGCGTGGTGGTGGCTGGGGATGGTCTGCGGCTGGGGAGCCGTTGCCACGGACCTGCCCGCAGACGATCCCCCCCCGCCCCGCCGCCCGATTGTCCTCCCCCCGATGCAGCCGGCGGATGAACCGGTTCAGCCGCTGGACCCCGCCCGCCCGCGCACGCCGGAGGAGGAGCGGCGGCTGGAGGCGCTCGCCCACTTCATGGCGGGCGAGCTGTTTCTCGAACGGGGGGGTGAGGAGGGCGTAACCAAGGGGCTGCGCGAATTGGAACGGTCGATCGAGCTGTATCCTCAGGCGATTGAACCGTATCGCCTGTATCTGCCGGCCATCGTTCAGGCCGGAGACGAAGCACGGGCCCAGCGGTACGCCCTGCTGGCGGTCGAGAACACGACGGAAGGCGTGCAACTGGTGCGGGCGCTGGTGGCCGTCTATGTCCAACAGGGGCGGCTGGCGCCCGCCATCGCCGTGTTGCAGGCCGCCGTGCAATTGGAGGCGTTGCCGCCGCGATCCTTCGGGCGGCTGATTCTGACGCGGCACCTCGGCCAGTGTCACTCCCTGAACAACGACTCCGCCCGGGCGGCGGAGGTGTACCAGCGGCTGCTGGCGGAGCTTCGCCCGCAGCCGCCCGAACTGTCGGAGATCGAACGCAAGCAGCTCTATGGAGAGCGCGGCGAGCTCTATGAAGACATGGGGAATACCTTTCTGGCCGCCAAGCTGCCGGAACTGGCGGTGGAAGCGTTTGACGAATCAGCCCGCATCCGCGGAGGGAGTCCCGGCGTCCACAGTTACAACCTCGCGCTGGTGTTTCGCCAGACCGGCAAGCCGGAACGGGCCTTGGAGGAACTCGACAAGTACTTCGCCGCGCAGCTCATCGAAAAGGGGCGGGCGCCGTACCAGTTGCTCAAGGAGCTGTTGGCGGAACTGGGCCGCGAGGGAGAATTGCTTGAACGACTGCGATCGCTGGCGGCCAAAGACGTCCACAACAAATTCCTGCACCACTTCCTGGCCTCGGAACTGGTGGCCCGGGGGAATCTGGACGAGGCCGAAGCCATCTATCGCCAGCGGGGGGGGGAGACCGACCCCGAGGCGATCGTCGGGCTGGCCTCCATCTACCGCCGGCAGGGGAAGTACGCCGAGTGGCTCAAGTCGGCCGGCCGGGCCTTCGCCATCCTGCAACTCGGCAATGCCCGCGTGCGGGAGCGGCTGAGCACGGAGTACCAGGACCTCGGTGCGCGGTTCGAGCAGGACTGCCGTGATCTGGCCGCCCAGCCTGAACAACTTGACGCCGTCCTCGCCCTGGGGCGCGAATGGTCCGGCGGGGACAACCCCAACCTCGACTTCGAACAGGCCTGGCTGCTGGGACGGATCGCGGTGGAAGCCGCGCGGACCGACGATGCGGCCCGCTTCTACAAGTATGCCATCGGCATGCAGAACCTCCCCTCGTACGATCTCTTCCGCGAGTTGGGGGCCCACTACATCGATCAGAAGCGCTACCGCGACGCCGAGCGGACCTTCCAGGAGGCGGCCGATCACCCGGCGCTCGATCCGTACCGCTCCTTCTTCCTGTATCTGGTGTCGATCGCCCGCGAGATGGACGGCCGCATCGACGCCGCCATCGAAGCCATTGTCGCCGCCCGGCAACTGGCCCCCGATCAATCGCAGTTCGCCCTGCAACAGGCCCGCATCTACTACCGCGCCCGCCGCTGGAACGACGCCATCGCCGTCTTTGAGTCGATCATCCGCGACTTCCCCAACGAGGCTGAACTGGTCCGGGACTGCCGTTTCAGCCTCTCCGCCGTCTACGTCCAGAAGGGGGACTTCGACACCGGGGAACAGATCCTCCTGGATCTTTTGGAAGAGGATCCCAATCACCCGCAGGCCAACAACGACCTCGGCTATCTCTGGGCCGACCGCGGAAAGAACCTGGAGCGCGCCCAGGAGATGATCGCCAAGGCCCTCGCCGCCGAGCCGGAGAACGCCGCCTATCTCGACAGCATGGGCTGGGTGCTGTACCGGCTGGAGAAGTATCCGGAAGCGGTCTCGTATCTGGAACGGGCGGCGGCTCTCCCCCGCGGGGAAGACCCCACGATCCTGGACCACCTCGGCGACGCACTCCACAAGACCGGCCAGGCCGACAAGGCCATCGCCGCCTGGCGGAAGGCACTCAAGCTCGAGGAGGAAAAGTCCTTCCCGGACACCCACCTCCTCGAAGCGCTCCGCAAGAAGCTTGCCGACGCTCCCCCGGCGGCCGCGCCCAGCCCCATGCAGGAGTGAACATCGGCCCGCAACGGTCGTCAACCGCCAGCCACTGGTCAGTGGGACGCCGGCCAGGACCGGGCTGCGTCCCGGTGGGACGCCTCAGCGTCCGGTCGAGTACCTCCGCGCGGAGCTGACCATCCCCCGTGACGGGCTCATCGACGGCCCCCAGACGAACGCCCGGACGGTGTTCCCAAAGACGTGGCCGGGACGATAGCCGCGCATCAGAAACGGGACGTCCGCGCGGCTCTCCGTGGGAATCGAGAGGACCAGCGCGGTACACACGGCCAGACAGGCAAAGGCTCGACGCATGGCGGAACTCCACTGGGGGAAACGGGAGGAACTCGCATCGTCCCAACACCTATCTTGTCCCGGGGGGCGGGGCGGGCCTGTCGCCCAAACGCCACGCGAAGATCTCACCCTGCGCTGGGAAACTGAGCCGATTGAGGCGGTCTGTTGACGGGCCGCAACCGGGCGTGTTGCCATTTGTCAACATGTCGGCCCAGGAGGATCGGCCGTCGCCGCTGCGGAGACCGCAGGGCAGCCGCGAGGGGACCCCCAGACGGAAAGGACTGTCAGCCCCCTTGGGCCGCTGTCGCCGATCCGGTCCATCGGTCACAATCTCACCATGCACAACGCGGACGTTGCCCGATTGTTTGACGAGTACGCCGATCTGCTCGAGATCGAGGGAGCCAATCCGTTCCGTGTCAGGGCCTATCGCAATGCGGCGCGCATCGTGGAGGGGCTGGCCGAACCGGTCTCCGCACTGGCCGCCCGGGGTGTGTCGGCCCTGACGGAACTGGAAGGGATCGGCGAAGACCTGGCGCAGAAGATTGTGACCATTGTGGAGACGGGGACGCTGCCGCAACTGGAAGAACTGCGGTCCAAAGTGCCGCACGACGTCCGCGAACTGCTCCGCATCCCGGGGATCGGACCGAAGAAGGTGGCCGCCCTGTGGAAGGAGTTGAAGCTGACGACGCTCGACCAGTTCAAGGCCGCGGCCGAACGGGGCGAGATCGCACGGCTCAAGGGATTTGGCGCCAAGACGGCCCAGATCATCCTGGAAGGACTGGAACAGCTCACGCAATCCGGTCGGCGCTATTCTCTCGCTGAGGCCAAGCAGGCTGCGGATGAGATTGTCGCGGACCTGCTGGCGTCGAAGACGGTAACGCGGGCCGAGCCGGCCGGGAGTTGTCGCCGACGGAAGGAGACCTGCGGCGATTTGGACGTCCTGGCCACCGCCGACGACTCCACCGCCGCCATGGACCGCCTGGCAGCGCACGAACTGGTGGAGAAAGTGCTCGCCCGGGGAGAGACCAAGCAGCGCGTCCGTCTGCGGATGGGGATCGAGCTTGACCTCCGCGTCGTGCCGGAGGAGTCCTACGGCGCAGCGCTGCAATACTTCACCGGCTCCAAGGAGCACAACATCGTGCTCCGCCGCCGGGCGCAGGAACGGGAGCTGAAGCTCAACGAGTACGGGCTGTTCCGCGGCGACCAGCGGATCGCCGGCCGGACCGAGGAGGAGGTCTACCGCGCGCTCGACCTCCCCTGGATTCCTCCCGAACTGCGCGAGAACCGCGGGGAGTTCGAGCTGGCGGAAGCGGGACAGCTACCGCATCTGGTGGAACTCAGGGACCTCCGCGGCGACCTGCACATGCACACGACCGCCACCGACGGCACCGCCACCATCACGGAAATGATCGCCGCCGCCAAGGCCCGGGGACTGAAGTACATCGCCATCACCGACCACTCCCAGCGAGTGAGCATGGCCAACGGCCTCGACCCGCAACGTCTCCGCGCCCACTGGAAGGAGATCGATCGCATCCGCAAGCGCATCTCCGGAATCGAGGTCCTGTGCGGAGTCGAGTGCGACATCCTGGAGGACGCCACGATGGACCTCCCGGACGACGTCCTCGCCGAAGCGGATTGGGTGCTCGCCTCGCTCCATTACGGCCTCAAGCAGCCCCGCGCCCAGATCATGAAACGGCTGATGACCGCCGTGCACAACCCGCACGTCGATATCATCGCCCATCCCACCGGCCGCATGATCGGCAAGCGGCCCGGAGCGGAGATCGACTTCCCCACCCTGCTGAAAGCCTGCGCCGACACCGGCACACTGTTGGAGATCAACGCCCATCCCTCGCGACTGGACCTGGACGACGTTCATGCCGCCTCCGCCGCCCGGGAGTACGGCATTCCCATCGTGATTAACACGGACGCCCACTCCGTCGCCGGCCTGGACCTCATGCAGTACGGGGTGTATCAAGCCCGCCGCGCAGGATTGGAGAAGCGACACGTCGCCAACACGCGCACCTGGGCGCAGTTCAGAAAACTGATCAAGTCGTAAGCTCCTGCGGTGAGGGTCGGCCACCACTGGGCGCGGGCGTCTCCCCCCCGCAGGAAGATTCTTCACGCGTGCTCCTCCATCCAGGCCACATCGGAGGCGTCGCGTGGGCGGCCGGTGGCGCGCTTGTTGACAATCAGCAACTCGCGGCTGAGCACATCGACCGGCAATCCGCCGAGTTGGACTCGCCGGCGCGTCGCCCACGCTTCCTCGAAACTGACTCCGGCGATGGAGGTCAGCAAATCGATCCGTCGCGGCGGAAGTCCGATCTGGAAGACCAGGTCCGGGGTCGTCAGGTCCGCAAGCGTCAGGTCGCCCAACGGGGCCCCGAAGTCGGCGAGCGCCCGCCAGACTCGCTCGGCGTTCTCCGGCGTGGGACGCACCCACAGATCGATGGCCCCCCTCGTCCGTGGAAATCCATGTGCCGCCATCGTAGAGGCCCCGACGACCATGATCTCAGCCCCGGCCGCGGATAATGCGGACAACATGTCGCAGAAGTCAGGATTCATCCACGGGCTCTCCCCTCATCGCCCAGGCGTCGCAGGCCCGTGGGAGAGCCGGGGGCATCAACCCCCGGATCTCCGCTGATTCCCCGGACCGTCCGAAAACCCGCCGCGGCATCTCCACGATCGCTGAGTCCCGATCGCCGCTCCGACGGCCCCGGGCCTGACGGCCCGGGCTCGCCTCTGCGAACGTCACTCGGCGAGCCGGGGGCGTCAGCCCCCGGACCGTCCCGTCAGGACCGACGTGCCCCCGCGCGCGACGCAATCGCTCCCGCCGCGCCCCTGACCGGACCACCATTCCGCGGCTGCACCCCCAAGGGGTGTGGAGTCCGACCGGCGCAGGACCCATGTTCGCCGGCTGGCTTGCCAGCCGTGCCCGTGCCTGATGGCCCCTCGCGGACGGCGCTCTCCCTCCCCATCGAACCCAGCGCAACCCCAGGCATCGCTGCGGGGGCAGGCCGTCCCGGCCGGCGAGTATGCTATGCTACGGGACGGTCTGTTCGTCTCCCTTGCCGAGGTGACCTTGCGGTTGAGGGAGAGCGTCGCTGCACGCGGTCGAGAGTCCACTCCCTGCCCGGTCCTCCCACAACTCCTCCGCCGACATCGGCCGTCATCGCTCTGTGCGGGTTGCCTCCATGATCTGGTTTGTTGCGGCGTGCGTCGTGCCGGCCTGTTTAGTCTCGTGGGGGGTGACGGCGCTGATGCGGGTCGTCGCGCCGCGGGTGGGGCTGGTCGATCATCCGGCCGCACGCAAGGTGCACTCGGTCCCCACCCCGCTGGGGGGCGGCCTGGGAATCTACTGCGGCTTTGTGATCCCGGTCCTGATCGCCCAGGGAGCGGCGAGCTGGCTGTGGGACGTTCAACCGCCCCCCGGCTGGTTGCCCGCCGAGATGACCGCGCTGCTGCCGGGACTGCTGGAACGCGGGAGGGAGGTCTGGCTGCTGGTGGGCGCCGGCACGCTGCTGACGGCCATGGGCCTGCTGGACGACCTGCGTCCCCTCCCTTGGCAGCCGCGGCTGTTGCTCCAATTCCTGATCGCCGCTGCGCTGGCGGCGGGGGGGGTGCGGGCGACGTTGTTTGTCGAACATCCGTGGATCGGCGCCGTGCTCACGGTGCTGTGGATCGTGGTGCTGATCAATTCGCTCAATTTTCTGGACAACATGGATGCACTGGCGGGGGGGATCGGGCTGATTGTGTCGGTGATCTTTGCGGTGGTGATGCTCACAAGCACGGGCGAGCCGCGGTGGCTCGTGGGCGGGGCGCTTTTGCTGCTGGCCGGTTCGCTGGGGGGGTTTCTGATCCACAATCGCCCGCCGGCGAAGATTTTCATGGGGGATTCAGGGAGCACGTTCCTGGGGATGATGCTGGCCTCGCTGACGGTGCTGGGGACGTTCTATGACGAGCGGTTGCCGAGCCGGCACGTCATCCTGGCGCCGCTGTGCGTGCTGGCCGTCCCGCTGTACGACACCGCCACCGTGCTGTGGATTCGTCTGCGAGAGGGGCGGAGTCCCTTTCAGCCGGACAAATGTCATTTTTCCCACCGTCTGGTGGAGCTGGGGTTGTCTCGGGCGGGCGCCGTCCGGACCGTGCACTTGTGCACGCTGACGACCGGGCTGGGGGCCCTGTTGCTCTACAGCGTGCCGGGTTGGACGGGAGCGCTGGTGATCGTGACGCTGGTGCTGTGCGTGCTGGCGATCATCAATGTGCTGGAGACGGCGGCGCGGCGGACCTCGAACAACAGTTCGACCTCGTCCTCTCCTGCGGAGCCCTCGTCGCCCGATCCGACGTCGGCGTAGGATTCCCCGGTGCTGCTCCTGTGGGCGACTGACGCCTTCGATCGTGTATGTCCCGCCGCCGCGCAGATCGCCCTCCCCTGACCGCCGCCGCAGCGTCTCCCGAGCACGCCCCCTTCGCCGGAGACCGCTTCTGGCAGGCGGCGACGCTGGTCTGCGGCCTGCTGTTCGTGGCGCGTTTCCTCGTTCCCGCTGAGTCGGCCGAGGAGGGGGAGACGCTGTGGATCGTCGTCGGCTGGTTGACGCTCGCAGCCGGCGTCAGTTGGATCGCCTGGCGAACTGGTCGTTTCCCGTGGCGACCGGGCTGGCCGGAGTTCGCCCTGGCCGCGCTGGTGGGCTGCCAGACCCTCTCCGGCCTGGCCGTGGTGCTGACGGCGGGGCAACGCCGAGCGGCGATCAATCTGGTGTGGGAGTGGATCGGGGTGGGCGTCGCCCTGGGGATGCTGCGGTTCGTCGCCCGCGAGGAAGATTCCCGCCGCCGTCTGTGGAAGCTGCTGCTCACGGTCGGCCTCGTGCTGGCTGCTCTGGGGGTGTGGCAGCGGTCCTGGTGGTATCCGCGGATTCGCGCGGCCTATCAGGAGTGGGTGACACTCTCCTCGACGGAGACCCCTTTGGGGATGAGTCCGCAGGAGCGCGAGCGGCGGCGGGAGTCTTTGCAACGGGACCTGGGTCCGGAAGTTCTGGCCCTGCACGGGCCGGCCGAGGCGGCACTCCGGCAGCGGATTCTCGACAGTTCCGAACCGTTCGGACGTTTCGGTCTGGCCAATACGTTCGCCGGAGTTCTGGCCGTGGTGCTGGTGCTCCTCGTCGCCGTGGGGGGGGCGGCGATGGCCTCGGGGGAGGGAGGTGTCAAAGCGTTGTTCCCAAGGCGAGCGTTCGATCGGCTGCGGGTGGCGCTGGGAGCGTCGGCGATCCTGCTGGTGGGGACGACGCTGCTCCTGACGCGCAGCCGCACCGCCTGGCTGGCCGCATGGGGCGCGCTGGTCACCCTGGGACTGGGCGTGGTGGCGCGTCGAGGCTCGCTACGGCTGCGGCAGGTCATGATCGGAGGGGTGCTGGCCCTCGTGGCGCTGGTGCCGCTGGCGGCTTTGGCCATCGTCAGCGGAGCGATTGATCGCCAGGACCTGACGGAAGCACCCAAGTCGGTGCTGTACCGCCTGCAGTATTGGACGGGGGCGTGGCAGGTGATTCGCGAGCATCCCTGGCTGGGGGTCGGTCCGGGAAATTTCCGCCAGCACTACCTGCGCTACAAATTGCCCGAGGCGAGCGAAGAGATTTCCGACCCGCACAATCTGTTCTTTGACGTCACAGCGAGCGCCGGCTTGCCGGGGCTCGCCGCGCTGACGTGGCTGCTGGTGCTGGCCGCCCGCCGGTGGTGGCTCGCCCTGGCCCCCTCCGAGTCGCGCGACCACGCGCTTCCCCGAACGGCCGCGCCGGGGTCGCAACCAGCGGCGCCCTGGACGCGCTCCGACCTGCGCTGGCTGTGGACCATCGGTCTCCTCGCCTGTGGAGTGGTGTTCCTGGTTCAGTTCGTGTTTCAAGTGCGGATCGATTGGCAACTGGCGTGGCTGGCAGCAGGCTGGTTGCCGGCGGCCTGGGTGGTCGAGCGGCTGTTTCCTCCGGGGGGAGTGACGACGGGACAGGAGCGTCTGATGGCCGCCGCCGCCGGAATCGGCCTGACGATCCATCTCCTGACTTCGGGAGGGATCGCCATGCCGGTGATCGTGCTGTTGCTGCTCAGTCTGTGGTTTCTCGTGCCGGGGGAAGAGGAACGGGAACCGGGGGGACGTGTGGACGCAGCGTCTCTCCCGCGGTGGGGGACGGCCGCGGTGGCGGCCCTCTCGTTGCTGCTGGTGGGATGTCTGGCGACGGCCTGGGGACCGGTCACGCTGGCGCGACTGCACCTGCACAACGGGACTGCGGCACTGTTCCTCGACCGCCGGCCGGCCGCGGCGGCGGATCACTTTATTGCCGCGGCTCAGGCCGACTGCTGGGATCCGCGGCCGTGGCGAGCGTTGGGATTTGCGGAAGCCGCGCTGTGGCAGCAGGGGGGCCGCGACGCCGAACGTCACTTCCGCGCGGCCGTTGCCGCGCTGGAACAGGCACGCCGGCTCGATCCCTTCAACCCGCATGCGGCGCGCCTGCTGGGGGATCTCTGGCTGCGGCGAGCCCTGTCCAGCGGCGACCGCGCGGAGGCCCGGGCGGCGGCCGACTGGTTCCTGCGCGCGGCGGAGGGCTATCCGCACTCATCCGTGATTCAGGCGGAGTTGTGCGAGGCGCTGTTGCAAGCCGGCGATCGAGCGGGGGGGATCGCCGCCGCTCGCCGGGCACTCGAACTGGACTCGATTAACGAAACCTGGTTACACATCGACAAGTTATTGCCGGAGGACCGCCGCCGGCGTCTGCGGGAGCTGGCGGGCGATCCGTCCGCCGAGACGCTCTCCACTCCGCCTTCCTCTGCTCCCTAGACCTCGGGGGACTCTGTGATGCCAGCGTGGCTGTGGATCACCGACGTGCATTTCGACTTCGTGCCGGAGGGGCGGCGACGCCGGTTCGTGCAGTCCCTGGCAGAGCAGCGGCCGGAGGCGGTGCTGCTGGGCGGGGACATCGCTCAGGCCGATTCCTTCGCCGACTACCTGCGGGAGCTGGGGGACGCGGTCGCGGCACCGATCTATTTCGTCCTCGGCAACCACGACTATTACCGGGGTTCCATCGCCGCCGTGCGGAAGCAGGCGCGGGCCCTGCACCACGAGAATGCACAGCTCGTGTGGCTGCCTGCGGCGGGAGTGGCGGCGCTGAGCAAAACGACGGCGCTCATCGGGCACGGAGGCTGGGGGGACGCCCGCGCGGGAGATTACGATGCGACGACGATCGTGCTCAACGACTACCTGTTGATCGAGGACCTCCGCCAGACGTTCCACGACTCGCCCCCAACGCTTCCTCCGCCGCTGGACCCCCGGGCGATTCTCACCGACCGCCTGCGCGAGAAGCTGGAACAGCTTGGCGACGAAGCGGCCGCTCACCTGCGCCACACCGCGGCGGAGGCGCTGACCTGGGCGAAAGAGGTGGTGGTGTTGATGCACGTGCCGCCGTTTCGCGAAGCGTGCTGGTATCAGGGCCGCACGTCCGACGACAACTGGGCGCCGCATTTCGTGTGTGCGGCGGCCGGCCAGGCCCTCCGCGAGGTCATGCAGTCCCATCCCGAGCAGCAGATGACCGTCTTGTGCGGCCATACGCACAACCCCGGTCGGGCGGAGATTCTGCCCAACCTGACGGTCCTCACCGGGGGCGCGGAGTATGGAGAGCCATCGATCCAGACGGCGTGGCCGTGAATGCTCTCAGGCCGGTGCGGACGAGGCGGGAGACGCCGAGCGGCGTGCCGGGAGGTCACACAGACCCCCCTGGTTCCCCATCGCCTTCCCTACCCTGATGGAACCCGGAGCGGCGACTGCACGGTGGGCAGGGTTTCTGCATATGATCCTTCGATGGACTTCCACGATTCGCTCTTCTGGCTTGTCAGTCTGTCGACGGTGCTGCTGGCTGCCCGCATCGCCGTGCAGCGCCCTTTCCCGTGGGGCTGGTGCGGCGTGCTCGCTCTGCTGGCCGGCGGACTGGTGGCGGGCCGCCACTGGCTCCCGCAGCAGGTCGGGTATCTGGCAGCGGGGTACTGGCTGGCCTTCATTCTCGCGCCGATGCTGGGCCAGCGGCTGGCGGTGCATTGCGTTGCCCGGCGGCGACCGCGACTGGCGCGGCTGGTCGCCCGGGGAGTGACGCTGCTCCATCCGGCCGACGGCTGGCGCACCACGCCCGAGTTCATCGAGGCGCTCATCGCCCTGCAGCAGGGGCGGCAGGCCGATGCGGCACTCCTCCTCGACCGCCTCCAGGACGCCGGTTCTCCCGTCGGGCGTTCCGTGATCGCACTCCAGGTGAGGCACACCGGTCAGTGGCAACAGTTTCTCACCTGGCTGGAACACATGCCCGACCGCGACGCCCTCCTGTTCGACGGCAACCTGGTGGACATCTACCTCCAGGCGCTGGGCGAGACCGGCCAGCGCCGCGCGATGCTTCAGGAGTACGAGCAGCGGCTGCACCGTTCCAGCCACCCCAGCGCGCAGCTCCGCGTCGCCGCGCTGACCGGCGAGGTCCAGGCCGTCGAACAGTTGCTGCACGGTCCCCTGCGCGGTTGGCCTCCAGAAGTTCGCGAGTTCTGGCGGGGGACGGCCCTGCAGGTCGCCGGCCGCCCGGAAGCCGCCGCCGCCCTGCTCTCCCCCTTGACGGCGTGCGAGAACGCGTTGATCGCCCGGCTCGCGCGGCATCGGCTGGACCAACCTCTTCCCCCCCTGAGTGCCGAAGAGCTCGATGAGACGGCCCGCCGTGCACTCGATGTTCTCCGTTCGGACGTCGAGCATGAGGCCCGCTTCGCCGTGATGAGTTCCACTCCCTACCGCCGTCCCGTGGTCACGCTGGCGATCGCCCTGCTGCTGGCGGGCAACTTCGTCCGCGAGATTCCCGGCGGGTCGCAGGACCTGGAGAATCTGATTGAGCTGGGGGCGCTGGTCATCCCCCGCCATCCCTATGGGGATCATCCGCTGGCACCGCGGTTCGATGAGTGGTGGCGGCCGATCACCGCGGCGTTCCTCCACTTTGGATGGGCGCACTTTTTGATGAATAGTGCCGCGCTCCTGTATCTCGGCAGCCGACTGGAGCGCGCCTGGGGACATGCCTGGACGCTGGCGTGTTATGCCGCGGCCGTCACGATCAGCATGACGGTGACTCCCTGGCTGCTGGAAGGGACGACGGAGGAAATTCAAATCCTCGCCGGGGCTTCGGGGGGAATCATGGGGCTGTTGGGGGGGCTGCTCGGCTACCTCTTGATTGGGCGCCTGCGGCGACACACCCCGCTCGTCGCCCGACAGCTCACGCTGCTGGTCGGGTTCGTTTTGTTGCAGACGCTGTTCGATCTCACGCATCAGGAAGTGAGCCAGCAGGCCCATCTGCTCGGACTGGCGACGGGGTGGGTCGTGGGATTGATCGTCGGCTGTCGCTCCTCGAATTCCGTCGGGAACGCGCGCCATGCCACCGTGCCTTGATCCTTCTGGCATTCCCTCGCCGGGCCGCGTCTGGGGCGTGGTCCCGGCCGCGGGGCTGAGCCGCCGCATGGGCCGGCACAAGCTCCTGCTTGACGTGGAGGGGAGGACCGTCATCCAGCGCCTCGTGGACGCCCTGCTGACCGGCGGCGTGGAGAGCGTGCACGTCCTGGTGCGCGAGGACGACCGGCCGCTGCACCAGGAACTGGATCACACGGCGGCGTGCGTGCACACCGTCCCCACCGCCACGCCGGACATGCGGAGCTCGGTTGCGCAGCTCCTCGCGCGGCTGGCCGCGCAAGTCGATCCCCAGCCGCACGACGCCTGGCTCCTCTGCCCGGCCGATCATCCGGTGCTCCGGGCCGACGTGATTCGCCGGCTCCTGGAGACGTCCGCCGCTCATCCCGGCACCATCGTGCTCCTCACCCACGCGGGTCGCCGCGGTCATCCGACCTTGTTCCCCTGGCCGCTGGCGGAGGCGGTGCGGACGATTCCCCCCGATCGCGGACTCAACTGGCTCATCGCCCATCCTCCCGTGCCGTTGATCGAAGCGCCGTGCGACGACCCGTCGGTGCTGATTGAGCTCGACACGCCGGCCGACTACGAGCAGCTCCAGGCCCTCTTCCGGAAATGACCAGCGTCTCGCGGCGAAGTGCGGCTGCGGGGGATACGGTCTGACATGATCCCTCTCGACCGCTCCCCACTCTGTGCGGCTACTGTTCTCCCGCGGGAGTGATCCCGCTACGATGTCGCCGCATCGATAAACACTGGTGCTTCCCCCCTGCCTGATTTCCGGAACCCGCCGTGTCTGAGCCTGCCCCTCTCCCGCGTCTGACCGCCGTCCAGTGGCTGGTGTGCATCATCGCGTCGATCGGCTTCGCATTCGACATCTACGAGCTGCTGATGCTCCCGCTGATCGTCAAGACGGCGATTCCGGCCCTGGCCCAGGCACCGCCGGCGGAGATGTCGCAATGGCTGCCGGGGGGAACCCAGTTCAGCCATTGGGCCCGGATGTTGTTCTTCGTCCCGGCCATCGCGGGGGGGGTGTTTGGTCTCTTCGGCGGGTACCTTACGGACCTGTTGGGACGTCGCCGCGTGCTCACCTGGAGCATCCTGCTGTACGCCGGCTCGGCCTGCGCGGCGGGCTTCGCCACGAGTCTGACCCAACTGCTGGTGTTCCGTTGCCTGGTGTTCATCGGCGTGTGCGTGGAGTTCGTGGCGGCGGTCGCCTGGCTGGCGGAACTCTTTCCCGACCATGTGCGGCGCGAGAAGGTGCTGGGCTACACGCAGGCCTTCTCCTCCTTGGGAGGCGTCCTGGTGGCGGTGATGAACCATCTGGCCGCCAGCTACGCCGTCTCCCTGCCGGCCATCTACGGCGGGCATGAGGCCTGGAGGTACACGTTGATCTCCGGGCTGATCCCGGCTCTGCCGCTGATCGTCATTCGCCCCTTCTTGCCGGAGTCGCCGGAGTGGCAGCGCAAGCGCGACGCTGGCACGTTGCGGCGGCCCAGCTTCGTCGAACTGTTCAACCCCGAACTGCGCTGGACCACGATCGTCACCACGATCGCCTTCGCCTCCACCTTCGGTCTCGCCTTCGGCGCGATTCAGCAGAATCCTCAGATTCTGGTCGGCCACGTCGACCTCCGGGCGGAACTGGACAAGACGGAAGCGGAACTCCAGGCGAAAAAGGCCGCCGATGGAACGGCCGCCACGGAACGGGAAATCAAACAGGCCCGCGGCAATACCAGCGACAAGATCACCGCCAACGTGCAGACGTTTCAGGAGGTGGGGGGCCTGGCGGGGCGGCTGCTCCTGGCGATCCTGGCGGTGCGTATCCTCAGCCGCCGCGCGCTCTTCCGCGTGTTCCAGATTCCCAGCCTGATCCTCATCCCCGGTTTGTACTTCTGGCTCTCCCGCAATCTGGACTCCCCCGGGACGCTGGAGATCTTCAAGTATGCCATGTTCCTGGCGGGGGCCGTGGTGGTGGGACAGATGAGCTTCTGGGGGAACTACATTCCACGGGTCTTTCCCGTCCATCTCCGCGGGACCGGCGAGAGCTTTGCCGCCAACATCGGCGGGCGCGTGATCGGCACGGCTGCGGCATGGCTGACGATCACCTTCTCCGCCGCCACCGCCGACAAGGCGCCCGATCCCTCCAAAATCGCGCTGGTGGCGGCCGTCGTCGCGGGCAGCTATGCCGTGGTGGGATTCCTGATGACATGGCTCCTCCCCGAGCCGCCCGCCGATCTTGAAAAGGCATAACCCCTACGGCCGTAGGACGTTTTGGCGACTCCGCCCTCCCAGCGCAGGATGCATCGTCGCACCGCGACACCCTCCCCGGCGCAACCCCGCTCCCTAGGTGTGAAGCCCCTCACTTCACACCTCAGGGACCATGCCCAGCATCACGCTCACCGAACGCCTCGCCGACTGGCACCAGGGCTCGGCGATCGACTCCGCCGCACGGATCGTCCGCAACGTCGCCCTGACGGGACTGCACTCCCGCAACGGCTACCGCTACACGGAGTCGGCCCCCGATGACGCCTCCCGGCGCGAGCTGATCCGCGAACGGCTGGAACTGCTCCAGCACGTCGCACGGCATCTTCCGTCGAGCCATTCCCGGCAGCGCGAGAACCCCGCCCTCGACAGGGCCGCTTGCCTTCAGGCGTTCCGGCGTCGCTGACACGGACCTGGACACGCGCGTCGCTCTCCCCTTCCACCTCCCCGCCCGGCAGCTCCTGGTGCCGGAACGCCTGCGGGGAACGGCCCGCAGCATCGTCCACTCGACGGAGATTCACGTCTCCACTCCCGACGGGGAGACGCGCTTCGCCAACCCGCTGCACGGAACGCTGGAGGTCCTCTCGTCCCCCTTCATCGACGAGCAGGGAGGCGCCGCGGCCAGCGACTGGTACCTGGGCGACTTCCGCCGGCAGTTCGTGTGGACGGAAATCTGGCCGGTGCAGACCTTCCTGCAGCGCTCCGAGAGCGAGGCCGCCTGTGAGCGCGACGTCGTGCTGCGGGTGAAGGCCCGCTACTACGGCGGCATCTCGGCGGTCGACACGGTGTTCGTCACCAAGGTCAAGGGGGCCTGAAAGCCGCCGTGCCCCGGCGACACGCGCGCCGACGTTTCCCCTCCCTCCTGCGGGCTCCCGGTCGACTCCTCCGGCTGCACTCCCCCCCTGGACGCTTTGCTCCTCAGCGTCCCGGAGTCGCCGGGAGCCCGTTTCCTTCTCCGCCACGCCTCCCCCCACCCCCCCCCCTCGGCCCTGTCCCTTCCTCCGCACTCATGCAGCTTCGCGGCCAGAATCGAGTGACGTCCTTGACGCAAACGGTCACGCTGCCGCCCCCCGGCGGCAACGACTGGACCTTCACGCTTCAGCCTCTGCCGCTCGGTTTTCATCATCGCCTGCGGAGTCGAGGCGTGTCCCCTCCGGTTCCGCCCGTTCGACTGGTCCGCGATTCCAGCGGCCGGCCGCTGCGCGACGAAGCGGGCCAGGCCGTCACCACCATCGACACGACCGATCGCCACTATCTGGCCGAGCTGGAGCTGTACCATCAGCGGGTGGCAGTGCTGGCGGTGGCGGAGGCTCTGCGAGCCGATCCCCAGGTCTCGTTCGACGCACCGCCCCCCACCGGCGATTCCGCCGACGCCTGGACCCAATACGCCGACGCCCTCCACGCCGAACTCGAAGCAGCCGGCTTCACCGCCGGCGATCTGATCCTGCTCTGCCAGGCGGTCGGTCGGATGAGCAATCTGCTGAGCGACCATCTCCGGACGGCGTGCGGAAATGTCTCCTCGGCGGCGCCGGCCGCCCTGGCCCCGTTGGAACGGGTGCATCAGTTGCTGACCGGCGTCCAGCAGCGGATGGAGACGATCCGCCAGACGCCGCTGACGATCAACGTCCAGCCCGCGCTGGCCGCGTTGCTCAAGCTGTCGGCGGCGATCGAGGCTGTTGCGGCACGGCTGGCGGGGCTGGCCGCCGCATCGTTGTCCGCTGGGATGGCGAAAGGGGCAACGTCCCAGGCTGGGGCGCCGCCGGCCGCAGCAATCCCAGGACCAGCCTCCCCCGTCAGTCCCCTCGCGGCTTCTGCGGTGCTTCCCGACCGGTCGCCGCTGCCGTCCTCCTCCTCCTCCTTTTCCTCCTCCGATCCCCCGTCGCGAGCCGCCGGCGATTATTTCTTCCGGCTGGGGAGTCCGGAGTTCACTCCCGTTCTCGCGGCGGTATCCGAACCGCGGTTCCCACGGTTTTCCGACTCGTCTGCTGAGGCTTCGCCCTCTGCTGCGACGCTGTTACCGGTCCTGGAGGAGTTCCGCCGCACGGAGATCCCGCTCCCCCTCTCCCGCACCGCGCCGGCGCCGCCCCCCGTGATGACGACGAATCACTTCGGCGGCATCACCATCCAAGTTCGCGAGACCGCCGACGTCAACCACCTGATCCGCGATCTGAGGCTGCAAGGGATTCACCTGCGCAACCGCCGCGGCTGAGAGTCCACTTCCTCCAGGCTCCCGCATGTTGCTGTTCAAGCCCGCCCTCTGGCGTCACGGTCTGCTGTATGAGCTGCCGCGACCCATCACGTCCCTGCGCATCCAGGACTCCTGGGACTATGCGCGGTTCAAGGTTCCGCTGCGCGACGGGGACGTCGCGGCCGGTCCCTCCCGCAACGGCGTGGACATCGCCATCGAGGGGCAGATCGGCTCCCAGGGAGGGGCGCTCAAGCTGGATGAAGCCGCGATGTTCCTCGCCCTCGAGACCCTTCGCGGCCAACTCCACGTGGATGACCCCGACGACCGCTATGAGTTCTTCCTGTACCACGATCCCGCCAGTGGGACTTTCCGCTCGTTCCGCCAATGCCTCACGACGCGGTTCGAATACGACCTGACTGACCCGCGGCTGTTCACCTACTCGCTGGTGGTCCATGCTGCCGACGCCGCGATTTACGCCACCGCACCGAGTTAGCAGTTTCAGCCGCGGGCCGCCCGGTCGAGTCTCACTGAACGCGACCGAGAGACCGACCGCAGGGGAGACCGGGAGAAGGCCTCCCTCGCCGCTCTCCCCTGCTCCGCCCTCCCAAGTTTCCCCGACTCCCCTCCCCTCCGTCGCTCGGTTTCTGGTTCCCCTCCTCTCCGCGCGCCCCCATGTTCCAGCGCCGCATTCTTCACCACGGTCCTGATCCAGCCGGACCGGGAGTTCTGCTGCAGGACCGGGCCGTGGCCGGTTGCTGGTTCGAGCTGCATCGGCAAGGGGGTTGCGGAGCGGGGGAGGTCGTGCTGCGAGACGAGTTCCCGCAGCGGGCGGCAATCGAGGTGGGGGACTGGTTGAGCTTTGAGGCAGCAGCCGGGGAACGCTGGTATCTGGGACGGGTGGAGGAGCGCCGGGCAGTCAGCCCCGCCGAGGTCCGGTTCCGGCTGGAGGGAATGAGCATCGAATTGGGAGAGGTCTTTCCCGGCGGATTTGCCCGCGACGCCGACGGCGTTCCGCCGCACCGCTATGCCCAGACCGATCTCTTCCCGCACGATCCTGACCATTCCCTGGAGACGCTCGATTCCGTCGCCACCGTCGACGAGTTGGTGCGGCGTCTGCTGGAGCAGTACGTCGTGCCGGCGACGCACATTGTTCACAACCCGACGCGCATCGAGACGCCGCAGCCTCCCGCCCCGGTGACGAGCCTGAAGTTCCGAGGAGAGGAGTCGGTCCGCGCGATCCTCAAGGAACTGGCGTTGCGGGCGCAAGCTGCGTGGGGCGTCGATGTCGCGGGGGAGTTCTTCTTCCTCCAGCCGCGTCGGGAACCTGTGACGGTCTGGCGCGAGGGGCGTGATCTCACGGCGCTGCACGAGACCCGCGACCGCGAACACTTGTTCAACCGTGTGCTGCTGACGGGCGATTACGTCTACGATCCCATGGACACGGTGGACAACATCGCCCAACGGAGCTATCGCTGGCGGGGCACGGACTGCTGCGGCCGACGTTCTGGACCAGTTACGACCCCACCGCACGGTTTCAGCGCTCGATCTACCTGGATGCTTCGATCCTCAAGTTTGTCCACCGCTGCCGGGCGATGGACCTGATCCCCGGCACGACCTTCAAGGTGTGCGAGGCGCCGGCGACGTACTTCTTCGAGCGCGATCCCCAGCGGGGTTATCACGACTTTCTCGCTCCCGGCCGCGCGGAGACTCTCTCCTCCACCAGCACGTCCTCCCCCGGCGCTGCGCCACAGGCCGGGAGGGGCGCCATCACGGATTGGCAGGACTCGCTGGTCCAGGCGATCGAGATTGCCTATCGTCTGGGCTTTCGCACGCTGCTATTGGCCGGCTGCGACATGTTCGTCCCCCCCTCTCCAGAGCAGATCGCTCTCGCTCAGACGGTCGGTGTCACGTAACGGCCGCGCGAACCGCTCCGGGACTTCTGCGACCGCTGTCGTCAGGCCGGCCTTTCTGCTGACGAATGGGAGCGGCTGCCGACGGGTCGGCAGTATCACTTCGAGGAGCGCAAGCCGCTTTCGGCGGTGATTCAGACCGATCTGCACTACTTTCGCGTGGCGCAGTACCTCCGGTTGGCGCGGCGGTCGATGGCACTGGCCGGACTGGAGCTGATCTCGGTGACGCCCCTCAGCCGCCTCAACGACTATTTCCCCTACCGACCGGTCACGGACGTCCTGGCGGAGCTCGCCGCGACTGTCGGCGACCCGCGGACGGAAACGACCCGCGGACTCTACACCGGCGCGCCGGCGGCGCCGCCGGCGCATTTGGCGCCGATGCGCGACTTTCCCCCGCATCACTGGTCGCGGCGATCCAAACCCGCCTCGCCGCCGCAGCAGGCTCCCGCCGAACCTCCGCGAAACGACCGTCGGCAGCGGCTGCGGAAGGCGCTGGAGGAACTCCCCGAAATCCCTGTGGACCTCCCCGAACAGGGTTGATACACCAGTGCTCTCCGCCCCCTCCGGCAACGCGACCGTCGTGATTCCACAGTTCCGACGTCCGGAACTGACCGAACGCTGCGTGCAGTCCTTGCGGGCGCACCACGGACCGGAGCCGTCGATTCTGATCGTCGACGACGGCAGCCCTGCGGCGGAAATCGAACGGCTGCGGCAGTCGCTCGGCGGCGCCGCCACCTTCCTGGAGCAGCCGCACCGGGGAGTGACCGCCGCCTGGAATGCCGGTCTGCACGCCAGCCGCGCCACGGAGCTGGTGTTCCTCAACAACGACACGATCACCCACGGTGTGTGGCTGGACCGATTGCTCGCCCCCTTGCGGGCCGGCGCCGCGCGGATGGTCGGCGTCGCCTGGCGTCAGGAACGTCACCTCCCCGCCCTCCTGGCGCGGCAACGCCGGTGCTGCCGGTTCCTGACCGGCTGGTGTTTCGCCATCGCGCGGTCCGAGCTGGTGGCGCTGGGCGGATTCGATGAGTCGCTGGTGCGGTATTTCTCGGACACGGACCTCCAACTCCGGCTGCGGGTCTCCTCCGAGTCGACAGATCCGTTGCTGGTCGTGGAGGGCCTCCCGCTGGTTCACCTGGGACATGCCACGGCCCATCGCCTGCCGGATCGAGCGACACAATGGGAGCGAGACCGCCGGTGGTTTCAGGCGAAGTGGGGCCGCCGGGAGAGAGCCTGCCTGCAGCGCCGTTTGCCGGCAGGCGAAGCAGATGCTCCTCTGTGTTCTCCAGCCCACGAGACGACCTGACCCATGCATCTGCTTCAGGTGTGCAACGTGGGAAACATCTGCGGCGGGACAGCCGCGTGCGCCTGGACCATCAGCCGGGCGCTGTGCGACTGGCGGCACACGGTCGTATTCCGCTCCCGACCGACGCCGGAGACGAGGGCAGCCTTTGCGCATTGCCGGGTGGAGACATGGCCGACGCGCAGACCCTTGGCGGTGGACGTGTTCCAGCCGGACGTCGTGCTGCTGCACAATCTTCCCGCCCGGGTCGGTTGGCAGTGAGAGGCGCCGCTGACTGTGTAGTATCTGCATTCGCGGATCGAACCGGCCCCTGCGGACGTCACGGTCGCGTGCTCACGGTGGTTGGCAGCGCAGTATCCGCAGGGAGGGGTGGATGGCGTGCTGTACCAGCCGGTCCCGCGTCCTCCCCGTCCACAGCGATCCGAGACGCGCGCGTTGCGGGAGCAACTCGTCGTGGGACGGCTCTGTACGCCGACGGCTGTGAAATGGCCCCCGATGCTCGTTCCGTTCTATGCCCGCCTGTCGCAGGAGCATCCTCAAGTGGCATGGGTATTTGTCGGCTGTCCGCCCGAGCTGGCAGCCTCCTTGATGACCGCCTGCCAGGAGCGAGCGCGATTCCATCCGGCCGGTTGGGGGGCGCGGCAGCGGCTCTGGGAGTGGGACGCCCTGTTGTACCATCATCCGACCCTCGCGGAGTCCTTCGGCCGCACGGCCGCCGAAGCGCTGCGGGCCGGCTGCATCCCCATCGTGGACGACCGAGGCGGGTTTCGGGAACAGGTGACTGCCTGCACAGGATTCTGCTGCGGTTCGGTCGCTGACTTCAGCCGCGCGCTGGAGACGTTGCGCCGTGTGCCAAAGCGGCGCGCATGGTCGCGCAGGGGAATGGCACGGGCGGAGGCGCGGTTCTCGCTGGCCGCCTTCCGAGAGCGCTTCCGACGGCTGCTCACAGCCGGGGCGGAGGTGGTCGGAGAGTCGCCATGAGGCTGGGAGAAAGATTGACGGGCGGAGTGGATCGGCGAAATGTGCGCATTCGCCGGGGCGGGGTTTTCGCCCGCGCCGCCCGAAGCGATTCCGGCTCGCGAACTCATCACCGCCGGCTCGATACCTAGAGAACGGGATGTCCCGTGCGTCGGGGGGACTCGCGCGCCGGCAGACCGTGCGACCGACGAATGCCTCGAGGCGAGCCTGCGACGCCCGCCGCCCCTGCGGCGCGGGTGAGGAGAGGCCGCGTACCGCACCATGCTGACCAGTTTCTTTCGCCTGCACGCTCGACACCTGCTGGCTGCGGCGATGCTGCTGTTGCCCTGGTTGGCGGTGCAGAGCAATTCGCTTCCCGCCAACAACGATCTGGAGACCTGGCTCCCGATGGAGTCAGAGGTCCGTTCCGCCTATCGCGGCTTTACCAAGCAGTTTGGGGGGGAGGAGTTGATTCTGGTGGGGCTGGTCAACCGCAGCCCGGACGACCCTTTGGTGGAATCGGTCGCGGCCCGCCTGGAGCGCCTGCCGGGAATTCGCAAGTGCTTGACTCCCAAGAGGTTGTCTCGTGTGATGAGTGACCTGGGGGTGCCGGCCGAGGAGGTGGAGGGACGGCTGCGGGGGCTGACCAACGGCAAGGACGGGCGGCTCACCGGCGTCATTGCCCTGTTGTCCGAAGCAGGCACAGCGGATCGAGCCGGCACCGTGGCTCAGGTTCGGGCGGAGCTGAACTACTGCCAGGTGGGGGACGATCAGATGCTCCTTTCTGGTCCCCCGGTGATCGTGGCGGAGCTGGATCGACTGGGGGGGACGCAGGCGAACCGGCGGTTCTTCCTGAGCATTTTTCTGATCAGCGGCGTCCTGTTGTATCTACTGTTGCGGGACGCCCGTCTGGCCGCGGGGATTGTGGCAGTCACGTTCTGGACGGTGCTGGCCACCAACACGGTGGTCAAACTGCTGGGAGGGGAGATGAACTTCATCCTCTCGGCGTTGCCGGTGATGGTCCTGGTGTTCACGCTCTCAACGGCGGTGCACTTCCTGCATTATTATCGCCACTGTCAGCAGCATCGGGACCCGGTGGGCGAGGCGCTGCGGAAGGCGATCCGTCCCTGCTTCTGGGCGATGCTGACGACGGTCATCGGGTTGATGTCGCTGATGATCAGCGACATTGCGCCGGTGCGTCAGTTTGGATGGGCGGCGTCGATCGGGGCCGTCGTGTCGCTGCTGGCGGCGCTGCTGTTTACGCCGGCGCTGGTGCAGCTCTGGCCGCAAGCGCTGCGGCGGGAGTCCCGCGTTCCGCAGTGGGCGGCCCGACTGGGACACGGCATCCTTCACTATCGCCGGCGGATTGCATTCCTGACGTTCGGCCTGGTGGTCGTCACGGCTGTCGGTCTGCCGTCCCTGCACTCCAAGATCAACCCTGTGGAGTTTCTCCCCACGGGGAGCTCCATCGTGGCGGACCTGATCCGCGTGGAAGAGGAACTGACGCCGGCGGAGTCGATCGAGGCCGTGGTGGACTTTGGCATCCGCGATCTGCCGTTTCTGGAAAAGCTGAACATGGTCCGGGAGATTGAGCGGGAGATGGGTCGCCAAGCGGGGGTGCGGCACACCGTCTCGCTGGCCAGCTTCTTTCCGACGGTCATGCCCGACAGCGCCCTGGAGACGATGCGGATTCTGGGGCGGGCCAGCGCCCAGGCGGGGCAGAACGACTTCGTGTCGGCCGGAGAGCGGTTCTGGCGCATCTCGGCCCGCGTGAGCGGCACGCCGGACGAAAAGTATCAGATCTACCGGAACCTGCAGCAGCTTTCGCAGCGGTATCCCGTCAGCTTCACCGGGCTGGCGCCGCTGCTGGTGCATGCCCAGCGGATCATCTTCAACGGCTTTTGGGAAAGCTTTGCCACGGCGTTTTTGATCATCACGGGGGTGATGATGATCTCGCTGCGGTCGGTGAAGCTGGCGCTCGTGGCGATGGTTCCCAACGTGACGCCGATCAGCATTGTGTTCGGTCTGCTGGGCTGGTGGGGGATGCCGGTGGATATCGGGATGATGATGACCGCCAGTATCGCCTTGGGGATTGCGGTGGACGGCACGTTTCATTTTGTGATGGCCTACCGGCAAGGTCTGCGTCAGCACCGCCACGCGGTCCGTGCGACGCGGAGAGCGTTGTTCCTGACGGGCGCTCCGATCTTCCAGGCCGCACTGATCGCCGGCATCGGCATGTTGGCGTTGGCCTGCAGCCAGTTCACGCCCACGGTGCGGTTCGGCGTGCTGATGGCGACCCTGCTGCTGGTGGCGGTGCTGGGAGACCTGGTGCTGCTGCCGACGCTGCTGGCGCTGGCTCCGTGCCGCCGCCGCGGCCGTCCGGCGCCGGAGTCTTCCCGCTGCGCCGCGGCGCGGTCGCTCGTGGAGCAGAGTCTTCCCGAAGCCACCGCAGCGTGAACTGTTCCCTTGGTGAAGACGGGACTTTATGCTGTCAGGCATGTCCCGCCTGCGACGCACTGCCGCCCGTTCCACCACCATTCTGACCGTGCGGCATCGCGGATTCGTGGCGATCGGCGGCGACGGTCAAGTGACGTACGGCTCGAACATTCTGAAAGCGGATACCCGCAAAATCCGCAAGCTCCAGGGAGGGGAGGTGCTCGTCGGCTTCGCCGGCTCCACCGCGGACGCCTTCGCCCTGCTGGAACGGTTCGAGGCCAAGCTCAAGGACTATCCGGGCAATGTCCCGCGGGCCGCGACGGAACTGGCCCGCGACTGGCGGACCGATCGGGCATTGCGACGCCTGGAAGCGATGATGATCGTGATTTCGGCGGAGCATTCGCTGGTCGTCACCGGACAGGGAGACGTCGTGCAGCCGACCGACGGGATCGTGGGGATTGGCTCCGGCGGCGCCTTTGCGATGGCCGCCGCCCGGGCCCTGGTGAAGCATTCCGAACTCTCCGCCCGGGACATCGTGCGCGAGTCGCTGGTGATCGCCGCGGGGATTGACGTATACACCAACGAGGAAATCCTGGTCGAGGAGCTGGCGAGCCGCTGAGGTCCGCCCGTCCCTCCCCGGGGAGCCGCGCGGGCGCGCCGGAGGTCCGGCTGAGTCGAATTTCTTCGGAGCGCCGCCGGCGGCGATGATTTCAGGGAGGCCAGTGATGGCGGCCAGTCCCACGCCCCCTCCGTTTGAAGAACTGCGTCGGTTGTTGACCGATCTGCGGTCGCTCCTGGAAACAGGCGACCTGTGTGCTCAGGGACGCCCGGCCGCGGTTGCACTGTTGGACGAGTTGGATGCCTGGATGGCCTCCGCCCGGGAGCGGAAGCGGCGGTCGGACTCGGTGATCGATGCGGTGCTCGATGCGGTGGTGGCCATCGACGCCGCAGGCGTGGTGGTGGAATGGAACCGCGAAGCCGAACGGATGTTCGGCTGGTCGGCCGCGCAGGCTCTCGGCCGCCCGGTGGTGGAGCTGATCGTGCCGGCACGATACCGGGCGGCTCACGAGCAGGGCTTTGCCCGCTTTTTGCAGACCGGGACCGGCCCGATGGTCAACCGCCGGACGGAGCTGTTCGCCGTCCGGCGGGACGGCCGCGAATTCCCGGTGGAACTGACCATTCTGGAGCCGCTCCAGATGGGCGGCCGCCCCGTGATTCACGCCTTCGTCCGCGATATCAGCGACCGGCACCGTGCGGAGACCGCCATTCGCGCCTCGGAGGCGCTGTACCACTCGCTCGTCGACAGCCTGCCGATCCACGTCATCCGCAAGGACCTCTCCGGGCGGCTCACGTTCGCCAATCGCACCTACTGCGAGTTGATGGGGCGAACGCTGGAACAGCTCAAGGGCAAGACCGACTATGAACTGTTCCCGGCGGAGTTGGCGGAGAAGTACGTCCGGGATGATCAGCATGTCGCGGCCACCGGCGTGGTGTTCCACGACATCGAAAAAAACGTGGCCGAGGGACAGACGCGGTACTTTGAAGTCTACAAGGTCCCCGTCTTTGGCAGCGGCGGAAAGGTCGCCGAGACTCAGGCCATCTTCTGGGATGTGACCGACCGCGTCGAGACCCGCCAGGCGCTGGCGCGGGAACGCGACCTGCTGCGGACCCTGATGGATCATCTGCCGGACCTGATCTACGTCAAGGACTCCGGCGGGAGGTACATCACGGTCAACACGGCACAGGCCCGGCTGTTGGGGTTGACGTCGGTCGAGGGCTGCGTCGGCCGCACCGCCTATGACTTCTTCCCCCCGGAACTGGCGGACCGGTATGCGGAAGAGGACCGCGTGGTCCTCGCCTCCGGACAGCCGATGCTCGACCGCGAGGTGCACTGGACCGACCGTTACGGGCGGGAAACGTGGTTCCTGACCTCCAAGGTCCCCTTGCGGGACCGCGATGGAACGCTGCTGGGGATCGTCGGCATCGACCGGGACATCACCAAACGCAAGCTGGCCGAGCAGGAGCTGCGGCGCAGCAACCGCGAACTGGATGAATTCGTCTCGATTGTGACGCACGACCTGCAAGCGCCGCTGCGGGCGGCGTCGACCAACTGCCGGCTGCTGGCCAGCGAACTGGAGGGGACGCTCGCCCCGGAGGCGCAGGAACATCTGACCGACGCCCTGGCGGGCATCGCGCGGATGCAGCGGCTGATCGACAGCCTCCGTTCCTATGCCCGGGCCACGGAGAAAAAACGGCCCCACGGACCGGCCGACCTCGAAACCGCCCTCCAGCAGGCGCTCGACAATCTCGAGGTCGAGATTCAGGAACGCCACGCCGTCGTCACCCATGACCCCCTCCCCACCGTGCGGGGAGACGTGGTGCAGCTCATGCAGCTCTTTCAGAACCTCATCGCCAATGCGATCAAGTATTGCCGCGGACGAGCCCCCCAGGTGCACATCGGCGCGGAGCAATTGGAAGAGGAATGGCATGTCTGGGTCCGGGACAACGGCATCGGCATCCCCCCGGAACACATCCCGGACGTGTTCCGCATCTTTCAGCGGCTCCATGAGGACGAGACGGAGTTCACGGGGACCGGCATCGGTCTGGCCGTCTGCAAGCGGATCGTCGAACGCCACCATGGACGCATCTGGGTGGAGAGCACGCCGGGGGTCGGCAGCACGTTCCATTTCACGCTCCTGGCGAGCGCGGCTGCCGATCCGGCCGGCGGCGACGCACCCCCCGCACCCGCCCCATACGGAACGTGAGTGACCGCGGAGGCGCAGTCGTCCGCTCAGCTTTGCTGGATTCTGTGAATCTCGGACTCGATGCGGGCGATCTCGGCTTCCAGGCGGGGGATTTCGGCCGGGTCGTCGGGCTGCCGCTTGGCGCCGGCGAGTTGCTGGCGGAGGGCCGTCAACTTTTTTCGCAAGGATTCGATCTGTTTGTGTTGCCGCTTGTCGAGCGTCATGGGGCGGCCTCCTCAAAAGAAACACCGGTCCGGTCCGAGGGGATGCCGGCAGCATATGTCGCCGGGTCTGACGCAGCCAGCACATTGAATCCCGCGGCCGCGACCGGCGCGGAGGGAACGATCCACACCTCCAGCCCCCGGTAAAAACACGGATTGTCTCGTGGCCGGGAAGTCGGTCCAATACGTTGCCGGGTCGGTTTCCCGATGACGGCATCGAACCGCCGCGACCTCTCCTGGCCGACACTCCCCTCATGCCTCCCGCTCCGCAGAAACGCCGCTTCTGGCTGTTCAAGTCGGAACCGTCCGCCTTTTCCATTGAAGACCTGGCTCAGGCGCCGCGGCAGACGACCTGTTGGGACGGTGTGCGAAACTATCAGGCCCGCAATTCTCTGCGGGATGAGGTCCGCGTCGGCGATGGGGTCTTGTTCTATCACAGCAATGCCGACCCGCTGGCCATCGTGGGGACCATGGAAGTGGTCCGCGCCGGTTACCCGGATCACACCGCCTTTGATCCGCAGCATCCCCATTACGATCCCCACAGCCGTCCCGATGCTCCGACGTGGTACATGGTGGACGTGCAGCTGGTGCAGAAGTTTCCCCGGCCGGTGACGCGGGCCATGCTACTGGCCGAACCGCGCCTGTCCGGAATGATGGTACTGCAGAAGGGTTCGCGGCTGTCGATCCAGCCCGTCACGGCCGAAGAATGGAAGCGGGTGCACAAGCTCGCCGGAGTGCAGGAACGATGAATCCGCCGACTTTGCCGCGGCCGTTCTATCGCCGTCAGTGGTTTCAGCTCCTGGTGGGGTTGACAGTCACTGGTCTCTGTCTGGGGTGGGCGTTCCTGACGATGACGCGTCAGGAAGACCTCGGGGAAGTACTGCGGAAAATCGGCCGCGCCTTCCGCGAAGCCGATTATCGCACCCTCCCCATCATGCTCGTGCTGTTGCTGACGTTTTACGGGCTGAAGTCGTGGCGATGGGGGATTCTGTTGCGGCCGATCGGAAGCTTCACGACGCGGCAAACCTTCGGGCCGGTGATGATCGGGTTTGCCTTCAACAACCTGTTGCCGGCCCACTTGGGGGAATTCGTGCGAGTGTTCGTCTTCTCGCGGCGCTACCGGGTGGGGAAAACGGCTGTGCTCTCGACGGTGGTGCTGGAACGGATCTTCGACATCCTGGCGATCCTGGGATTCTTCTTCGCCGGACTGACGTTCACGCGGGGTCTTCCCGACCATATCCAGCAGGTGGCGTGGGGGTTTGCCGGGTTTGTGGCGATCGCCCTGATCGGGGCGGGGATTTACCTCGTGTGGACCAGGCCGTTCGTCGCCCTGGTGGAGTCGGTGCTGGCGCGAATCCGCTTTTTGCCGGCGGGGCTGCGGAACAAGCTCTGCCACCTGCTGGAGGACGGGGCGGTGGGGCTGGCGTCGCTCAAGAGCGGCACAATGGTGTTCCACATCCTGTGGAGTTCCGTCGCCCAGTGGGCGCTGAACGGCCTGATGATGCACGTGGCGCTGTGGTCGTTCGGAATCGTGCTCTCGCCGCTCGTCTCGTGCCTGCTGCTGGGGGTGGTGGCGATCGGCGTGACGATTCCGGCTTCTCCGGGATACTTTGGCGTGGTGCAGGCCGCCTTTGTGCTGGTGGTCAACCAGCGGACGGTGGGGGTGGCGAACGAGCCGGCGGTCTTTGCCGCCTCGATCTACTTTCACATCAGCCAGTACATCCCCGTGACGCTGCTGGGGTTGTATTCCTTCAACCGCACGGGGCTGTCGGTGGCGGAGGTGCAGCACGAAGTGGAGGCTGAGGAGGATGAGCTGGAAGCGCCGCTGGAGGAGCTGGAAGCGGTCGCCAAATCCGCCTGAAGGGGGGGCTCCGCACACGGCGGCTGGAAGACGTCGCCGAGATTCTCCCCGGCCAGCAAATGGTCTTCAGGCCGCTGACGTCTCTGTGTCCTTCACTCAGGCGGCTGCCGGGAACTCGCGGTTGGCGGTGCCGGCGTCGGAGCGGCGGCCGTCTGGGCCGCACGCCACGCGGCGATCGCCTGTTGCCGTTGGCGGTAGACCTCCAGCCCGGCTGGTTCGACGACGTACCGGAATCCGCAATGGAAGCTGCTGGAGAGTTCCTCGCCGCGCATCCGGGCCGTGCAGCGGTAGCCGGTGCAGTTGTTGACGTTGCACATGAAGGACCCCCCCCGCTGGACACGCTTGGTCTGTCGGGCCTCTTCCGGAGGCGCGGCGGGATCGTAGCTGCGGGTGGGGCCGGGCGGGTTTCGTCGCGGCGAGCGGCTGTAGTAGGTGGCGTCGTAGAGGTCGCGGCACCACTCCCACACATTCCCCGCCATGTCGTACAGCCCGAGTTCATTCGGTGGGAAGGACCGCACCGGCGAGGTGACGAGAAACCCGTCGCGATTGATGTGCTGGGTGGGGAAGGTCCCCTGAAAGTAATTGCACAGCTCCTTTCCGTCGAGCGTGAGATCATTTCCCCAGGGATACTTGACCGGCTTGCCGCCGCTGCGGGCGGCGTACTCGAACTGGGCTTCGGTGGGAAGCTGGGCGCCGATCCACTCACAGTAGGCCTGGGCATCCTGGAAGTTGACGTGGACGACGGGATGATCCTCCCGGCCGTCGATGTTGGAGTCCGGCCCTTCAGGATGCCGCCAGTCGGCCCCTTCGACGATCTGCCAGACCTGATACTCCCAGTTCTGGGGGCCGACGATCAGGTTCTGAGCGTCGAAGTTGCGGTTGAAGCAGATCGAGGTGGGGCGGAACAGGCGCTCGTCAATCTGCGACTCGTCCAGTCCGCTGTGGAGCAGTTCCTCGCGGGTGGGGATGCGCTCGGCGAAGGTGCGAAAGCCGGTCATGGCGACGAACTCGGCGAACTCGCGGTTGGTGACTGGCGTCGCTTTCATCCAGAAGCCGTCGAGTTCCACGGCATGGGCGGGGGATTCGTCGGGTTTGATGCGATCGGGGTTGGGGCGGTCCGGCGCGGGGCGGAAGTTCGTCCCCATGGTGAATCGTCCCCCCGGCACCCAGACGAGTCCGTCGGGAGTTTCAGCGGGGGGATCGACAATCAAGGGGGAGTCGGCAGGAACGGTTCCCTCCACCGGAGAGGACGCGTGCGTCTGCTCGACCGCCGACGGTGGGGACTTTGCCGCCTTATCCCCCGAGGGAGCGCATCCGGCGGCTGGCAGCAGTACAAGCACCAGGCTGACGAGACGGACGGGCATCGCCCACCACACCGGGGAGGGCCGACCATCCGCAGACGCCGTTGTCGCCAAGGGAAGATGCACTCGGAAAGCCCCGCGAAGACACGATTTCGGTACTCCTGTCATCGTATGTCTCGCGGGGGGGTCGATCAAACCCGCTCTCCTGGCATACACTCCCGCCCATCGTTCCGACACAGGACTCTTTCATGGCCAAGAAGCGTTTGTCAGCCGGCCGCGACGCGGGGGACCAGTCTGCCGCGGGTCGCAAACCGCCGGGATCAAAGCGGGTCGCCCCAGGAGTGACTTCTCCGTCTGCACGGAGGGGGGGGGAGTCCGACGCGGCAGGCACTGCGTCCCCTCCGGCGGGGGACGAATTTGCCGCGCGGGTGGAAGCGGAGACCCAACGCATCGGCCGCGAGTTGTGGAGCGCCCTCAGCAAGCGGCGGCCGTCCATCTTCGAGCGCCGCTGGTGGCTCGACCACATTCTGCACTGGGCGATGGAGGACGAGACGGTCAAGGTGCAGATGTTCCGCTTCGTCGACGTCCTGCCGATGCTCAGGACGCATGAGCAGGTGACCGAGCACTTGCAGGAATACTTCGAGGAAGTCCGCGAGCGGATTCCGTGGGCGGGGCGGCTGGTGCTCCACATGAGTCCCCCCGATTCCCTGGCGGGGAAGGCGCTGGCCCTGTCCGCCCGCAAGAACGCCCGCCGCATGGCGGAACGTTTCATCGCCGGCACACGGGTGGAGGAAGTGCTGCATTCGGTCACGCGCCTCCGTCGGCAGGGACTCGCCTTCACCCTGGACCTGCTGGGAGAGGCGGTGGTCAGCGAAGCGGAGGCGGACGCCTATCAGCAGGCGTATCTCAACCTCATCACCGGTCTGGCGCCGCAGGTCAACGCCTGGCCGGAGGTCCCGGTCCTGGACCGCGACGAGCAGGGATGGATTCCCCGCTGCAACGTGTCGCTGAAGCTCTCGGCCCTGTACAGCCGCTTCAAGCCGATCGACCCGGAAGGCTCGGCGGAGGGGGTCAAACAGCGGCTGCGGCCGATCCTCCGCGCCGCCCGAGAGCACGATGCCTACGTCCACGTCGACATGGAACATTACGCCTACAAGGACCTGACCCTCGACATCTTCGAGCAGGTGATGATGGAGGAGGAATTCCGCGATTGGCCGGACTGCGGCATCGTAGTGCAAACCTATCTTCCGGAGGCCCGGGCCGATCTGGAGCGGCTGCTGGCGTGGGTGCAGCGGCGCGGCACGCCGATCTGGGTGCGGCTTGTGAAGGGGGCCTATTGGGACTATGAGACGGTGGTTTCGGCCTATCGCGGCTGGCCCTGTCCGGTCTTCACCGAAAAATGGCGGACCGACGACAACTTTGAACGACAGACGGAATTCCTGTTCCGGAACCGGCGGTGGCTGCGGCCGGCCATCGCCTCTCACAACCTGCGGAGCCTCGCCCACGCCATCGCCTGGAGCCGCTGTCTCGACGTCCCGCAGCCTGCCTGGGAAATCCAGATGCTCTACGGCATGGCGGAGGAACAGCAGCAGCTCTTTGCGGAGCTCGGATACCGGGTGCGGGTGTACACCCCCTTTGGAGAGCTGATTCCGGGGATGGCGTACCTGGTGCGGCGACTGCTGGAGAACACCTCGAACGACAGCTTCCTCCGGCACGCCTACGACGAATCCGTGCCGATCGACGAGCTGCTGCGGAAGCCGACCGAAACAACGGCGAGCCGCATGACCTCGCGGTCCTAGCGACCAAAGCCTCGCGCTTGAACCGACGGCGGTCGCGCAGCAGGTCCGGGAGTCCAGCGGATCAGGGTGCCGCGGCAACTTGAGCGGTGGCGCACGTCCGGCATCGTCACAAGGCCGTCGCCCGGATCCACACGACGACGCAGGTGTAAGAGACGATGCTGCACGCGGCCAGCGCCGGGCGGAGACTGTGCGACGGCTGAGGGGACCGGGGGAGCGACGGCGGAGGCGCGGTCGCGCTGCGGTCCGTCGCTGAATCACCGGTCGCCAGCCACGGACGATCGCGGAGGAGCGTCAGCAACACGAGCAGAAAGCCCGCCGCTGCGCAGAGCTGCGCCGGATGCGTCGGGAGGGCGGGGTCGGTCTGCAATTTCATCAAGGTGACGGAGAGGGCGTTGAGCAGTCCGTGCAGGAGCACCGCCCCCCACAGGTTGCCGGTGATGCGGTAAACGAGGTGCAGGCAGATCGCCACGGGGAGCGTCGCCAGCGCGTGAGCGGGCGTCCCATGCGCCGTCGCGAACAACAACGACGTCAGGCCGATCCCTCCCACCACCCCCCAGCGGGCGATGAGTCCGCGGCCGATCAACCCGCGAAAGACGAACTCCTCGCTCACAGCCGGGGCAAGGGCGATCGCCACCAGCAAAATGGGATAGGGAGTACCGGACATCTGCCGCTGAACGATCTGCATGGCATCGATCTGCGGCAGCTTTGCCAGGGGGGGGATCGCCTCCGCGAGCCATTGCATCAGGTCGAGGCCCCAGCGGTAGACCTGGTCCGAGAGAATCCCCAGCGGGACGACTGCGGCGATGATGAGCAGGACCTCGCGGGGGGGGAGCCGCCGCAGACCAAATTCCTCCCGCAGTCGCGGTCCCACGCGCCACCGTACGGCGGGGACGATCACCAGAATCGCCGCCAGGCTGGCGACCCCGGCGAACAGGAAGGACGAGTCCCACTCCAGCAGGTGGGCAATTCGCAAGGTTTCCTGCAGGGTGGGGGGAAAGCGCTCCGTCGCACACCACAACAGACCGGCAATCAACACCACCAGGACCACGAGTTGGGTGAGGTGGAAGAGCGCCGTCCACACACAGGCTTCCGGCAACCCGGGACCCGGACGGCGGAAGGAGTCAGCGGCGGCGGGGGGGCGGGTCGTGAGGAGCGAATCGCGGCTGGTCATCACAAACCACTGACACAATGGGCGAGCCAGGGGGGTCGGCCCTCGGATCATCCGGACGCCGATGGACTTGCGTCTGCCGGTCGTCGGGCAATGAAAATCACTCGCCCAAGGATGGTACGAAGGGAAATCCCGCGTTCCAGGGGCCCGCCGCACCGGACCAATTGTTGCGGTTGCAACCTTGATCCCCTCAAGATAACGGATCGATCGGCGAATCCTCCACAGGAGAGCCGTCCGCGGCCGGCGAGGCCGCGCCGCGATTCAGGCGTCCCGTCACGCTATACTGTCGGGAGACGCCCGTCAAACCCCGTTTCCGGCTCCGTTCTGACGGAACAATCCCCCGTGCCCCACTCCCCCCTCCCCGGTTCACAGGGGCTATACTGTCCCGGCTGCAACGTCTGGTACGCTGCCGGCGCGGATGAGCCGTGGTGCCCGCGGTGCGGAATGCACCTGCTGGACGAGCAGCAGGTCCCCCTCCACCAGCCTACCCGCCTGTGGCCGGGACCTGCGGTCTCCGAACTGGAGGAGACGCACGTCGGCGGACTGGGGGGTGATGAAGATCGGTTGCTGTCGCTGATCGGCTCCGACCTGCACATCTACCACATCGAATCGCTGCTGGGACGCGGAGGGATGGGTTGGGTCTTCCTGGCCCGGCACCGCGATTTGCATTGCTCCTGCGCGGTGAAAATTCTGGCGCCCCGGCTCGCCCAGCAGGATCCGGACTACGTGGCCCGGTTCGAGAACGAAGGCCGGGCGGCAGCCGCCCTCGTGCATCCCAATATCATCACCACCCATGCCATCGGAACATGCGGCGACCTGCACTTTCTGGAGATGGAGTTCGTCCGCGGGTGGTCCTTGCAGAACCGCATCGCCCAGGGACCGCTCTCTCCCCTGCTGGCCACTTCCATCGCCGCGCAGGTCGCATCAGGACTGGCGGCCGCGCATCAAGAGGGGATCCTCCACCGCGATCTCAAGCCCGACAACATCCTCATGACCCACGAGGGAATCCCCAAGATCACGGACTTCGGGCTGGCCAAGCGGCTGGCCTCCGACGACGGCGCGCGGAACACTCTGGCCGGCACGCCGCACTTCATGGCGCCGGAACTCTTCCTCGGCCAGGAGCCGACCCCCACCAGCGACGTCTATGCCCTGGGCGTCTGTCTGTATCGCATGTTGACGGGGCATTACCCCTTCACGCGGCCCAAGCTCACCGACCTGATCGCCGCCGTCACCAACGACCCCTTACCCCATCTGCGTCTGGAACATCCGCACATCCCCCTGGAGATCGCCGAATCGGTCTTTGCCATGCTCGCCCGCAGCCCGGCCAATCGCCCGCGGGACGGCATCGAGGCGGCGCAGCTCCTGCAAGCCGTCCTCGGCGGTGCACGCGATCTCGAAACCCTGCTGCACGAGGCCCTGGACGATTTGCCCACCATTGCCTGGCGGGCCGACGGAACGCGCTACGTGGCCAGTGTGGAACTCGCCGACGACCGCCGCCAGCACGTCTACATCGAAGCGACCAATGGCGGCGAACGCCTGCTGACGATCTACAGCGTCTGCGGCCCCGCCAACGCGGAGTATTGCGGCGAGGCTCTGCGGCTGAACGCCTCCATCGTTCATGGCGCGCTGGCCATTCGCGAGATCGAGGGGACGCCGCACTTCGTCATGCTGAACAACTATCCGCGGGCCACGGTCGACGCGGAGGAAATCCGCCAGAGCGTCCTCGATGCGGCCCTGCACGCCGACGCCCTCGAACGGCGGCTCACCGGCGGCGACCGGCATTGACCGGCTCCGCCGCCATCTCCCCTCCGCAGGCCTCCACCGGTGTTTCCCGGCGGCCTGTTCGGGGGTCACCCTTCGCGCTGGGGGGCCGAGGTGGGTGCGTTCCCAATCCAGGTGCTGGTCCTCCCCGCTTCCGGGGTTCCCGGACGCAAGTCTTTGCCAGCCAACCCCTTGACCGCTGCGGCCTCCCCCCCTATACTCCGCCGCCGCAACAGCCGGCCGGCGGGGAGGTCCCGCGTACCGTCGGCCCGGTCGGCTCTCAGCGATCTCGACGCACCTTCGGCTTGTACCACACTGTCCTGCGGCCAGCGTCTCCCCAGCGGACCTGAGTCTTTTATGAAGAGTGAAGAACGTCACCACCTGCACGAGAATGATCTGGCGAGCATGCTCGACCGGTGGTTGAGGAAGTTCGAGCCGCAAGCCAACCGGATTCTGATCGGCGTTCTGGTCGTGGCGGTGCTGGCGGTGGGGTTTTTGGTCTGGCGTCGGACGACAGCGGCCGCAGCCGCCAAGGCTTGGGGAGAAGTGGCGGCGGCCAACAGCGCCGATGCCTTCCTGACCGTCGCTGACGATCATCCTCACACGGAGGTGGCCGCCTGGGCTCAGTTGCGGGCCGGTGAACTCTTTCTCGCCGAGGGACTCCGCAGCGCCACCAGCGATCGAACGACCGCCGAAGAGCGGTTGGGAAATGCAGAGAAGGCGTTTCAGAATCTGCTCCGGAACGAACGCATCCCCCCGCGGGTTCGCGAACGGGCGCTGTACGGTCTGGCCGTCTGCCGGGAATCCCTCGCGGGTGCCGACACGCAGCGCTCCATTGCGGCTTACGAGGAACTGCTCAGAGCCTTTCCCGACTCCCAATATGCAGGCTTGGCGGAACGTCGGATCGCGGCCCTGAAATCCGAAGCCACGCGAGAGTTTTACGCCTGGTTCGACAAGCAGCCTCGCCGCCCGGAAGACCGTCCCAAACCAAAGGACCTCACGGCGAGCAGCAGCGGCTCCCCCGGCGACGATCCTTTGTTCTGGCTGGGCAACCAACCTCCGACCCGGCCGGCACATCCGGATCGCCCCCCCTCTCCGAGCACTCCGATCCGGGCGGGGGGATCGGCCCCCCCCTTCCCCGACGACGCAGGAGCGAAGCTGCCGGAACCGACTGCTCCCTCTGCACAGCCCCCGGCGAACGATGCTCCGCCGGAAACCGCACCTCCCCCCTCCCCCACCGATGGGGAGCGCAACCGGTCGCCGGAGGGGAACCCGAATCCCTAGCGGTGCTGGGTGCACTTCCCCGGCGACGCTGTGCACGCTGGCGAACGAGGCCGGGTCCGTCCCCCCCTCCTCAGGCGGAGACGGGGGTCAGCTTCAGCGAGTGTTTTGAGACGAACGTTTCCAGCTCGTCCCGGCGGAACACCCCCGTCGTGGCCCCCATCGTCCGCACGCAACTGGCGCCCATGGCGGAGCCGTACCGCAGGCACGCCTCCCGGCTGGCACCCTGCAGCAGGCCATAGACGTATCCGGCCAGAAAGGCGTCGCCTCCTCCGGTGCCGTCGATGCATTCGACCGGATACGCCTCCGCGACCAGCCCCCCCTCCGGTCCCAGCAACACCGCTCCGCGTCCCCCCCGGGTGACCACCACGGTTCGGGCTCCCCAGTCGCGGAAACGCCGCGCCTGAATAACCGGGTCGGTTTCCCCCAGAATCAACCGGCTCTCATCCTCGTTCGGGAGGAACAGGTCGGTCTCCGGGAGGGCGGCTTTGAGCATCGGAGGAAGCGCTTGCGGATCTCCCACCACGACGTCGAGGACCGTCACTGCTCCGGCTCGATGGGCCGCTTGGAACAGCGCCGCGAGGTTCTCCCCTGACAGGGCCGGATTGAGGCCAAACCCTCCTACGCACAGAGCGCGACAGCGGGCGATGGCGTCGGCGGGGATTTCGCAGCCGGTGAACTCGGCATTGGCTCCCACCGCGTGGAGAAACCGCCGATCCTCCCCCCGCACGTTGATGACCAGCGTCGCCGACGTCTGGGCTGTGGGTGAGAGCGTCACGGTGTCGCATTGCACCCCCTGGGCGGTCATCGACTCCACGACGAACCGTCCCAGTACGTCGTCTCCCACCCGTCCGGCCAATGCAGCGGACAAGCCGAGTTTGACGCAGTCCACCGCCGCGTTGGCGGCCGAACCACCGATGGTCAATTCCAACCGCTCGGTGGTCACCAGCGCTCCCGCAGGGGGAAAGAAGGGAATGGGAGCACACACGTGGTCGGCCACGATCAATCCGGCGCACAGAACATCGAGGCTCATGAACTCGGCGGACGGCAGAGGTCAACGGGGCGGCACGGCGGACGGCGCGACTGGTGAGACGCGCTCCGGGAGTTGTCTGGCTCGCGTGTAGTGTAGAGAGAGCAGCCCTGTCCGTCCCCTGTGGACGCTGCCCTGACCGCCCCAGGATGCTGCGTCAGCCCCCCGAGACCCGGGTCAGGCCCCCCGAGATTATGCGGGCTGCCGGGACGCGCGGAGGGGAGCGGAACAGACCTCGCGTGCTGCCGGGAGAGCCGGTTCGTCCCTCGAGCCCACCAAGGCCCTCTCCTCCCGGTCGTTGATCATCGGCTCGGTGTTGGCCGACGCTCCCGGTTCACCGAGTGATCGGCCGCAGAGCCACGCAGAGTCGAGGGGGTGATCGACCGGCGGGTGCCAGGGGCTCCAGCCGTCAGCGGTTGTACCCCGGCCGATCGATGCGACGGGGTTGCTCGGCCGTCTGCGGGGCGGGCCCCTGAGCGCCTGTCCCCCGCTGCTGGGCCGTTTGCGTCGCCGGAAGCTGCGGGGTCTGGCCGTAGAAGATCTGGGGATCATCGATGATCCAGGGAGTCGACCAGGTCCGGCCGTCGTCGCCGCTGCAGATGTTGAAGAACAGCGTGTTGAAGTGCGTGCCGACGATGCCATAGGGGAGCGAGGAGGTCAGGTAGTCGGCCTCCGTCAGGTCGTCGGCCCCCGGACTGGCGTAGTAGTGCACGCGGGCATCGGGCGTCACCGACATGCCGAACGTCCACCATCCCGTCTGGGTGATTTGGAGGTGCGGCAGGTCCTGGCCGTATTCATTCGCCCGGATGATGAGGGTGGCGTTGTCGCGGCCATCCCGCGACGTCTCCCGGGGATTGAACTGAATGAAAAAGCCCGGATAGTACGGTTCCGTGACGGTCACGGTGCGGCCGCGGCGGAACAGGCGCCCCTCCTCGGCCGGCTTTTTCATCGGACCTTGCAGACCGATCCGAATGCCAAAGGAGACGCCCGCCCTCCGTTCCCACTCGTCCCAGTCCGGCAGGTACACGCGGGTCACCACCGAAGGCGAGTTCGCCACGCTCATGGAATTGGAGACCATCACCAGGTCGTCCTGTTTCTGGGTGAAGCTGGGACGACCCGGAATCCCGGTCTCCCGGGAGCGAATCAGCAGGGCGTAACGGCTGTGAGGCAGGCCGCCGTACGGCGTCTCCACCACCTTGACGACATCCGGCACACCGCGCTTGGGACCTTCCTTCCAGCGATTGTTGGTCGAGATTCCGAGCGGATAACGAATCTGCTCGTCTTCCTCCTTGCTGCTTTTGGGAAGGTTGAAATTGAAACCCCACTCCGGGTTCTCGAAGTCGTCGGTCGTCATCAGCGTGCCGCGACCCGGCACAAACTGTGCATCCACGGAAGCGGAGCAGACCGAAAACAGCATCGTCGTCGCCGCCAGGGCGAGCGTGGAGCGAGGAGAAATCACCGCAAGCCTCCGTGCCTCGTGGGATGGTCGGACCGTGTCCAGCGATTGGCGCGGCCCCGGCGCAAGGGGCTACACCACCAGTCGTATCGTCCGCCGGAACATGACGGATCACCCACGATTGCCGTGATTTGCCGCGTTGAAGTCGGCGGGGGTGCTGTCGTATCAACTACGAAAGTCGCTTTAGACGGGGAAGATGGAGAATCCGGGGGCTCCGGGAGCTTGACGTTGCCTGGAATGCCAACCTCCGTTCCACGGGTGAGCCAGTTTCATAACCGGGATATGACCGATGCGAATCCATCGGAATACGGGTGATCGGGGGGCTCACGCCCCCCGCTCGCCGGTTGTGAAACTGGATTGTGTCAGCCGGGTGGAGGTTTTCATTTCGGGTGCCATTGTGAGCGGCGAGCGTTCAAGTCCGCCGAGGGAGGATTGATCACTGTCACCTCCCGGGTCCCGATGGGGTCGCCTTCCCGGCCGAGCAGCCGGACCTCCAGGCTGGCCGTCCCCTCTCGAACTGCCCGGGCCTCAATTCTCAGGGAGAGCGAGGCTTCAGGCAGGAGCGGCGGCAGGCCTTCCAGACGCCAGACGCCCCCCGCCAGCACCGGCGCCAACGGTCCGGACGACGCCGAGCCCACCAGCGTCGTCTCCCCCACGTCCACTTCAGCCGAGGGGACGAGTTCCAATCGCCAGGCGGTCAGGGGGGCTGCCGTGGTGTTGTGAATGTTCAGCTCGTAATGGAAGTCGTCACTCACCGAGACGGGATCGTCGGAATCGTTCAACTCGAGCCGGAGCGGTTGAGCGGGGGCGATCGCCAGCCGCGATCGGGCGACGCTCGCCGCCGCAAGCGACTCCAGCCGGACCTCGATCACGGCCGGCGTCGCCGTCGCGACACATTCAAACTCCACCTGAATCTGAACCCGCTCCTGCGCGGAGACGGTCCCCAGGTCCCAGCTCAACCGTCCCTCACCACGCATGACGCCGGCGGATGCTTCACGGGCGGTCAGGGAGAGAGGGTACGCGATGAGCACCTGCGTCGCCGGAAGATCCCTGGACTCTCGATTGAGGACCGTGAGGACGAATTCGGCCCGCTGTCCGACGCGGCGTTCCGTCGGCCCGACGAGCGTCAGCTCAACCGTCGCCTGCAGGACCTGCACCGACACCGTCTGCGTCACCGGCTTCAGACCTGCAGCGCTCACAGTGAAGCGGGCCTGGTGCAGACCCGGCTCAACCAGCTCCAAAGACAGCGGTACCGTCCGGACGGCGCCGGAGGCGAGCACGCCCAGCGTCTGAGCGACGCTCTGTTCCATCCCCCCCGGAAAGGCCAGGCCGACGTCGAAGTCACACGTCAGCTCCACGTCCGTCAGACCTCTGCCGGTCAGGTTCGCGATCGTCGCTTCAAACCGCACCGTCTCCCCCAGGCGCGCAGCTTGGGGAGCGTGCACCTTCAGCGTGAGGCCGTCCCTCGCGGCGGACTCCCCGGCCGGGGGAGTGGGCAGTCCCGGGGCGGGAGCGTCCAGACGCTGGCGGATCGTCACGTCGGGACCGGAGGGAGAGGCGCCCCTCTCCGAGTGCGGCGCGGCCCCCCGTGCATCGCGCGGGATGTGCCGGGGAGCAAACTCTGAGCCGATCTCTCCCGTCCTTGACGTTCCGGGTGCGTTGCGAGGGGAACTCGACACTCCGGGAGCCTCCAGCCGCCAGGCGGTCGTGCCGCGCGGCGCCAGACAGGTGGTGCAGCCCCAGGCCAAGAGAAGACCGAGGGTAAGCGGACCGCTCAACCAGTGGAATCGGACGAAATCGTTCACGTCGTCATGTCCGCAGGATCACTCAACAGCCGTGTCGCGCCGCCGGGCGTGAACAAGCCTATCACCCGCTGCGGGTCTGTTCGCACTGATCGCAGAATTTCAAGCTGGTCAAACGGGAGGGTTGCTGGCGAACAGCCAAACGGTGCGGGGCCGACTTTAGCAAGGGTTCGGAATCCAACAGCCGTCCCGCTGTCACCGCGCAGAGACTGGGCAAACCACGGAAGCTGTCACAAGGGGGGTGACGACTCGTCCTGTTCCGATTGCACCTGCGAAACCCTCCCCGCGCACGGCTTCCCCCGGGAAGCATCCGGGGAGACGTCCTCCGCGGGAATCGCCGAAGCCCCGGGTCACCCGGACGAGACGGGAGGTCTCCGCACGGCGGTCTGCGTTGGCCGCCGGTTCATGCCGTCAGCATCCCGGTCAACAGCCGCCGGAGATCGTCGTCCGTCACGTCGCGCGGGTTGCCGCTCAGGCTGTTTCCGCGCGAGGCCGGGATGAGCGGTTCCAGATCGTCACTCCCCAGACCCAGTTCCTGGAGCGTCCGCGGAATGCCGACCCGGCGGCAGAGGGCGGCGATGTGCGCCATCGCCCCGTCGGCCGCCTCGTCGTCGGGAACGCCGCTCAATGCAGGTGAGCAGAGGCGGCCAATCTCGGCGAAGGCGGCAACACACACGGAGCGGTTGAACCGCATCGCCGCCGGAAGCATCACCGCGCAGGCCAGTCCGTGCGGGATGTGATGCCTCACCCCGAGCGCCGCGGCCACGCCGTGAGCCAAGCCCAGTCCCGAATTGGCCAATGCCAGTCCCGAGAGGAATGCGGCGTGGAGCATCGCCGTGCGGGCCTCGCGGTCGGCACCGCACTCCACCGCCACAGGCAGCGCCGGCAAGGCCCGCGCCAGTCCCTCGCGGCACAGCGCGGCCGTCCAGGCATTGGTGCGGCGCGAAACGAAACTCTCAATCAACTGGGTGACGGCATCCAGACCACTGTGGGCGGTGACGCGGGGAGGACACGAGACCGTCAGCTCGGGATCGAGCACCACCGCAGCCGGGACCATCGCTGGGGAGCGCAGGCTCTTTTTGAACGGTGGGTCGAGGGATGAGATCACGGCGTTACGGGTCGCTTCGCTCCCCGTGCCGGCGGTCGTCGGCACCGCGACGAACGGGAGCGGCGGGCGCTCGAGGGACAGTCCCCGCCCCACCCCTTCCAGATAATCCTGCACACTGCCGCCGTGCGGATTGGTCGCCAAGGCCGCGGCCGCCTTGCCCAGGTCGATGGCCGAACCTCCGCCAACGGCCACCACCACTTCCCGCTGCCTGCCGGACGCCCGGCGGAGCGTACCGACGGCGGCATCGACGTCGGTCACCAGCGGTTCCCGCGAGACGGTCGCCAGACGCTCCACGACCAGACCGGCGTTGCGGAGTTCCGTCTCGAGTTCAGCGATGACGCCGCTCCGCTCCAGCGTGCGCGAGCCGACCACCAGCCAGACCCGATCTCCCAGCTCTCGCGCGACCTCCGGCAACGCCGCGCGGACGCCCCACCCGAACCGCACCTGCCGCGGCAGGGCGAGCTGATAGCCGCTCAGCGGCGGACAGCGCGGCGAGGCATCCGACGGGAGCGATCCAGCGACAGGCATCGAGGGAGCCGGGAGGGGAGGATCACGAAACATGCGGTATCGCCGCAGCGCGGGTCCGGGGTTGCCGATCGGTTGCTCAAGCAACCGACAACGGTTCGCGCACCGTCTCAATCACCCGCCGCACCAGGTCGGCGGCGTGGATGCCCTCCCCCACGGCATTGTAGTTGGGCATCACACGATGGCGCAGGACGAGCGGGGCAATCTCGCGGATGTGGGCGGCGGTGACGGCCGGCTGACCGTCCAGCACTGCCAGCGCCTTGGCGCCGAGGATCATGTGTTGGCTGGCGCGCGGGCCGGCCCCCCACGACACATAGTCGTTGATGAACTTCATCGAAACGTCGGTGTTGGGACGAGTGGCGCGGGCCAGCGAAACGGCGTAGCGGACGATATGCCGCGACGCCGGCACGCGCCGCACCAGATGCTGAAACGCCGTCATCTCCTCCAACGGGCAGATCGCTTTCGCCGTGCGGGTCGAGGCGTCGGTCGTTTCGAGGACGATCTGTTCTTCCTCCTCGGCCGAGGGGTAATCCATCCACAGGCTGAACAGAAAGCGGTCGAGCTGTGCTTCCGGAAGGGGATAGGTCCCTTCCTGCTCGATGGGATTCTGCGTGGCAAAGACGATGAAGGGTTTGGGGAGCGGGTGGGCGGTCCCCAGGCTCGTCACCTGGTACTCCTGCATCGCCTCCAGCAGGGCGGATTGCGTCTTGGGGGGGGTGCGGTTGATTTCATCCGCCAGGACGAGCTGGGCGAACAGCGGACCAGGGACAAACCGCATCGATCGGTGCCCGCTGGCGCGGTCGTCCTGCAACAACTCCATGCCGATGACGTCGGCCGGCATCATGTCCGGAGTGAATTGAATCCGCTTGAAGCTCCACCCCAGCACCTGCGCGACGGTTTTGACCAGCAGCGTCTTGGCCAGTCCCGGCACGCCGATGATCAGCGTGTGCCCCTGCGAGAAGACGGCCGCCAGCACCGCCCGCACCGTCGCCTCCTGGCCGACAATCACCTGCGCGATCTCCCGCCGCAGATCGGTCACCACCTGCCGAGCCCGCTCCAGGAGGGCCAGATCATTCGGTTCCAGAGGGGCCTGCGGCTCGGCGGGGGGAGACGAGGCGGCGCTAAGGGGCATCAGGGGCTGGTCCAAGGGGAGCGGTTCCTCAGAACGGGGAGGAGGGATTCTCACCGGCCTCTATCGGACGATGCCGGATCAGCCGCAGCGCGTCAAGCAAGTTCGGCGGCAGGGGGGCGGACCTCCCGCGGCGAGTCCTCCCAGGCTTCCTGCCGCTCCTCCGCCACGACCCGCTGGGCGGCACGGATGCCAAACACCCAGAACAGCGCGGGATGGACGCAGAAGTCGAGCAGCGTGGAGCTGACCAGCCCCCCCAGAATGACCGTCGCCACGGGATAGAGGATTTCCCGTCCCGGCTGATCTCCGGCGAGCACCAGCGGCAACAGGCCGATGCCCGACGTCAAAGCCGTCATCAGCACCGGAGCCAGCCGCTCCAGCCCCGCGCGGACGATCATCGAGGGCGTAAACGTCTCCCCTTCGTAACGCACCAGATGCAGGTAGTGGTTGAGCAGCAGGATGCCGTTGCGGGAAGCGATCCCCGCCAGGGAGATGAATCCCACCAGGCTGGCGATGGTCAGCGTCTGGCCGGTGACGACCAGGGCCGTCACCGCGCCGATGAACGCCAGCGGCATCGCCGACATCACCTGCAACGAGAGGTTCACCGAGCGGAACAGCGCATACAGCACCAGGAACACCCCCAGCAGAGAGACGACGGAGAGGGTCCCCAGCCAGCGGCTGGCCGACTGCTGGCTCTCGAACTGGCCGCCGTATTCCACGAAGTAGCCGCTGGGAAGAGCGGCGACGATCGGCTGGAGGCGGCGCTGCATCTCCGTGACCACGTCCACCACACCCCGTTCGGAGACGTTGCACTGGAGGACGATCCGCCGCCGCACATTCTCCCGCTTGATGGTGTTGGGACCAGACGCCTCGCGGATGCGGGCGACGGCGGAGAGGGGAACCTGGCCTCCGTCGGGAAGTTCCAGGGTCAGCCGCTCCAGCGTCGCCAGGTCCTCGCGGTACTCGTCCGCCAGCCGCACCACCAGATCGAACGACCTCTGTCCCACCAGCACCTCGGAGACCACGTCGCCGTTCATGGCGGTCTGGATCATGTTGTTGACGCGGGCGGCGCTGAGTCCGTAGAGGAGCAATTTCTCGCGATCGAGTTCGATTCGCAGTTGCGGGATGGCGACCTGTTGTTCCACGAACAGATCGGTGACGCCCCGCACGTCCTGAATGGCCGCCTCCAGCTCTCGCGCCGCCTGTCGCAGACGCTCCAGGTCGTCGCCGTACACCTTGACGGCGATCTGCGCCTTCACGCCCGAGAGCATGTGCGAGATGAGGTGGGCGAGCGGTTGCTCGGTGGCGGTGATGATGCCGGGCACATCGGCCACCGCATGGCGGATCGCCTCCAACTGTTCCTCGCGGCTGCGGGGGGAGTCGGGGTCCAGCTCCAGAATGTACTCGGAGACGTTGACCCCCTCGGCGTGCTCGTCCAGTTCCGCGCGGCCGGTGCGGCGCACAAAGCGGACGACGTCCTCCAGCCGCTTCAGCCGTTCCTCCACGATCCGATTGATTTCAGTCGTCGTGTTCAGGGAGACCCCCGGCCGCAACAGCACGTTGAGCTGCACGGCCCCCTCGTTGAACGGGGGCAGAAAGTCCCGCTCCAGACGGACGGCAACCACTCCTGCCAGTCCGACCAGCGCGACGGATACTCCGATGTTCAGACCCGGAAACCGCAGGCTGAAGCGGATCACCTGCGCGGCGACCCACTTGAGTCCCCGCAGCAACAGACCGTCCCCCCGTGCCTCCCTGGGGGGTGCCCCCGGGTTCGCCGCCGCGGCCGAAGGATCGCCGCCGCGCCCCAGCAGCCAGTATGACAGCACCGGCGTCACCGTCAGCGAGACCAGCAGCGACGACAGGATGGAGACGATGTAGGCGATTCCCAGGGGCGTGAACAGCCGCCCTTCCATGCCGCTCAGGGCGAACAGCGGCACGAAGACCAGGATCACGATCATCGTCCCAAACACGATCGAGCTGCGAATCTCCAGGCTCGCCTCGTACACCACGCGCAGGGGGGAGCGCGGACGGCCGGACCAGCGGTTCTCCCGCAGCCGGCGGAAGATGTTCTCCACGTCGACGATGGCATCGTCGACCAGTTCGCCGATCGCCACCGCCAGACCGCCCAGCGTCATGGTGTTGATGGACTGCCCCCACAAGGCGAACACGATGGCCGTCATCATGAGCGACAGCGGAATCGCCGTGAGCGTGATGAACGTCGTCCGCAGATTGACCAGAAACAGGAACAGGACCACCACGACCAGCAGCGCGCCGTCACGCAGCGCCTCCACGACGTTCGCCACCGCCCGGTCAATGAACGACGCCTGCGAGTACAAGGGAACGATCCGTACGTCCCCGGGGAGGGTCGCGCGCAGGTCGTCCACCGCCCGCAGCACCGCCTCGGTGACGCTCCGGGTGTCCACACCCGGTTGCTTGTTGATGGTCAGGACGACGGCCGGACCGCCTGTCCACCCCTGCTCCTCGCCCGGCGCGCCGCTCCGGACAAAGGCGGCGCCGTCGCCCCGCCGGACTTGCGCCCCTTCGATCACCCGCGCAATCTGCCGCAGCGCCACCGGCCTCCCCTCCCGGATCGTCACTACCACCCGCTCCAGGTCCTCCAACGATTGCAGGCGTCCCAGAGCCCGCACCAGCAGTTCGTGCGGCCCCTGCCGGGAGAGGTAGCCTCCCGTGCCGTTCTGATTGCTCTCGACGACCGCCTGCTCCACCTGTTCCAGCGTCACCCCGTAGCGGACCAAGGCATGAGGGTCGACCAGCACCTGAAACTGTTTTCGCTCCCCCCCCATGGTGAAGACCTGGGCAACGCCGGGGATCGTCAGCAGCCGCGGTCGCACCAGCCAGTCCGCTTCGGTACGCAGCCTCATCGGGTCGGTGACGCTCCCCTCGCTCCACATCCCCAGAATCAATACCTGCCCCATGATGGAGGAAATGGGGGCCAGTTGCGGCTGGGTGCCGCGCGGGAGGCGGTCCTGCACCGTCTGCAACCGCTCGGCGACGATCTGCCGGGCGGTGTAGATGTTCGTCTCCCAGTCAAACTCGACGTACACGATGGAGATGCCGACGGACGAATCGCTGCGGACCGCCTGCACACCGCTGGCGCCGTTGAGGGCCGTCTCGATCGGCAGCGTGACGAGCGTCTCGACCTCCTCCGGCGCCAGTCCGGGCGTCTCGGTCATCACCACCACGCGCGGGCGGTTGAGGTCGGGGAAGACGTCGATGGGGCGCGTCATCGCCTGCCAGCTCCCCACTCCCAGCAAGAGCAGCGCCAGTGCGATGACCAGCAGCCGCTGCCGCAGCGAGAAACGAATCAGGGCGTCCAGCATGGGGGCGAGGTGGCGAGAGGAAGAGGGAACACCGGATGGGCTGTGGCTCAATGGGGGCGGGGGAGGCGCTCCGCCGTGCGTTGGCGACCGCAGGAGCCCGCAGCGCGGGGGAGCTCTCCGGAACGCCAGGCGCTAATGGTCATGGCTGTGCCCGTGCCCTCCCCCGCCGCTGGACTGGTTCTGGATGGCCATCTGCATCTGATGCGCGCCGCGGCGGGCGACGACGTCGCCGGGAAACAGCGAGCCGTCCCGGGCGATCACCACGTTCTGCCGATCCCGGTGGAGCACGCGCACGGAAACCCGGTCGAAGCGGCGTCCGTTCTGCAAAAAGACGAAGGCGTCCGTCCCTTCGATGGCGACCGCCTCCGCCGGGAGCACGAACTGATCGGTCCATTCCTCGACGGGGACGCGCAGCTCCAGCCGCTGGCCGGGGCGATACCGCCAGGTCAGAAATCGCTGCCCTGCGGCGTTCGTCTGATCACGAACGATCGCATTGTCGAGCTCCACATAGAAGGGGAGCGTCCGTGACTGCGGGTCGATGCCGTGTCCCACGAACGCCAGTTGCAGCCCGCTCAGACGTTCGCCGCCGGCGGCGGCATCGAACACGGCCTCGATGGTCCAGCCGCGTTCCATCGCCCGGACCACCGCGGCTGCATCCTGCTCGAACGCCTGCCCCTCGATGAACAGCCGGCGGTAATCCGCCAGCGTGCACAAAAGCTCTCCCGCCTGCACCGCCTGACCCTTGTGCGCCGCCAAACGTTCCACGATCAACGGGACGTCGGACTCGACGTCATGCAGGGCGACCGCCCCGCGGTCCCCCGACAGCAACTGCCACTCCTCCTCAGGATGGTCGTGGTCGTCGGGGGAGGGGGCGCGGACTTGCAGCTCGCGCAGCAGCCGCCGCGTGCTCACGATCGACTCCACTTGGGCATCGGAGAGCCCGTGCAGTCGCAGTGCCTCGCGCTGGGCCTGCTCGCTCGACTCCAGTTTTTCGACGGCGTATTGCCGTTCGAGCAACAGCCGTCCGGCAATGACGCCCGCCGGTTCGCTCAGCTTGCGCAGCCGTTCGTACTCCCGGCGTTCCACGTCCAGCTCGCCCAGGGTTTGCAGGAACTCGCGTTGCCCGCGGACCAGATCCTCGTGCGTCAGGCGAATCTGAAACAAGAGCGTCCCCGGAGTGACCGTTTCTCCGGTGACGGCGTGCACGTGGGTCACCACGCCGGTGAGCGGCGCCGCCACCTGGAGATGCGAGCGTCCGGGGCGCGCGACCACCACCGCCGGGACGACCATCGTCCGCCAATAGGTGGACAGACCGATCGGACCGATACCGTCGCCGGTCAGCCCCAGACTCTCACGCGCCTGGGGAGTCAGTTCCAACGACGCCCGTGCGGCGGGGCGGGACGCCGAGGCCACCGGATGCGTCTCTCCCCCCCCCTCGGACGACGGACGATAGCGGGCCAGCATCGCATCCACCTGCTCCCGCAGCAGCGGCCACCACTGCGGAGCCGAACCGGCGGCCGCAACCACCACGCCGGCGAGAAAGATCACACGCAGCCATCGGACAAAGGCGGCTCGAAAGCGGACGAGATTGAGGCTCAACAGCGTCATGGGATCTCCCTGCATTCTGGGACACGACCGGCCCACACCGAACTCTTCACGCCGCCTTCATCGACCGCCAGTTCCTGCTCAGGACGTTGCTTGGCTGTTGCCGGTGGGCGTCGCGAACTGCCGTCGCCATACAAGCACGTTTCATGAATCAGTTTCCCCACCTCCTGCTCCCCTGCTCCCGAGAGAGGGTGCCAACCCAAGCCCGCCGACGGCGTCGGCGAGACCCTCTCCCCCAAGGGGGAATGGGTGTGGAAACTTGCTCCCGTGACTTCGCGAAAACTCCCGACCAAAGAAAGCCCGCTGTCCGGACGAAGGGGGGGAAGAACATCACACCGGGGGGCGGACGCCTGCGCCGGCCGACGATGCCAAAGTGGCGTCGGCTCGTTCAGCAGCGAACGTGCCGGTTACAACAACCAGCGCTGGAGCCGCGCGCACCGCGACCCCGAAGAAAGCGTGACGGCCGCAGAGGATTGGCGGCTGGAGACGGCGTTCCGGTCCGCACCGGCCGGTACCCCTGCCTCAGCAGCCACCAGAACTTGCATCGCCCCGGGAAGCGACTCCGGGGGGAGCTGCGGCCGAGGTTTGGCCGCCAGGAAGCTGCACCGACCTCCCGGACAGAGATGGCAGGGATGCTCCGCGGGGACCGCCACTCCGGACGCTCCACTCATCGCGGCGCTCGTGCCCCTCTCCCCATCCGCAAGGCGGCCGTGTGCCGCCTGCGGCTGAGTGTGGGGGTGGCCCTCACAAACACCCCCATCCAGCCAAGGTGCAAGATGGCGTCCGCAGCACCCTCCGGCCAAATGCCACAGGAGGGCGAGCCATGTCAGGAGCTGCGGCATTTGACCGATCACGTCTTCACCTCGCCGGGAATCTCGCCGTCGCCTTCCAGATCGCCGGGGAGATTTCCAGCCTCGTGCACGCCGGAGGGACTGTCAAGCAACATCCACCGGGATTCTGGACAAACCTGGACCAAGCGCGGACATTGTGAAGTTGTGAACGAGGTGTGGCGGATGCGGCGGACAAGCAGCGCTGGGGGCTTTGTGACTCTTTCGGGACTACTCCGGCTTTGGCCGCTGAAACACAAACAGCACGCGACGGACGTCGCCCGCAGGAGCCCCTCCCCCATGGCGCGCCGCCAGCGACGCCTGGCCGAGGATCGCCGGGACCGGCGAGGGGGGCCGCGGCAGCGGCTGCATCTCGTCTTGTGGCAGCTCCCGGTCCCCCACTTCAGCCTGCCGGTCCAATTGACGGTAGAGCGACTCGGACAGGTTCATCTTCACCCCCCATTCCGTGGGTGCAGGCAAGGGTTCCTTGCCCGCCGGGGTGGCCGCCGGCGCGGCCCCCGCGGCTAAATGCCCGACCGGAGGCAGGGACAACGACTGCGGCGTCTGAGAGATCGCCATCTGGCGGCGGCGCTGCAATTCCCCGGCGTCTCCCGTGGGGGGAGCGAGGGCTCCGTCCCCCAACTTCCGGGACTGGCGCTGGCTGCCGTAATCGCGCTCGATCTTTTGCAGGCGGTCATCCAAGGGGGTTTGGGCGAGCTCGGCCCGACGCGTCGCTGCCTCGTTGATCGCGACTTGCGTGGTCAGCTCATCCACCACTGCGGCCAATTGCTGGTCAGTGGCTTCCACGTACACCCCCACCAGCATCGGTTCGGCCTCGGCGGCTTCGCGGACGGCCTGGGCGATCGCCTCCGCGGGGATTTCTCCCACCACCTGCACGCCGCGCCGCCGCAACAGCACCAGCATGTCCTCCGCCGTCCGGTCGACGTCCACGACCTCCATTTCGACGATCACCGTCTGATCGGCGACGCGATCGACGTAGGCGAGCAGGTCGGCCACGGAGGGGGGGGACTGCGGATCGATCACGAGCCGTGCCGCGGCGCGCTCCTCAAAGGAGAGTGCACGCGACCTCGCGTCTCCCACCGCTCCCCGCCCCCGAAACCCCTCTCTCTCCTCTCGCGGGGGAGAGGGGGGAATCGCCGCCGGCGCATCGACCGCTCCCGAAGAGGGAGAAGGCTCGCTGGCCGGGACGGATTCGGTCCGCGCTTCCTGCCGCAAGCGGGTGGCCGCGATGGAGGAGTCTCCCCAAAACCGATCGACTGGGAGACCCTCCCTGCCTGGAGACCCACTGACTTCGGCCGGCGCGGTGGCTGTGCCGTTCGTCGCGATCACAACATCCCGTTCGAAGAGACCTCTGCCATCGGCCAGCTCGGGGTGTTCGCCGCGGCGACCGAGCCAGGTCCCGACGGCCACCAGCAGGGCGGCGGCAACCAGGGAGGCCCCCCATCGCAGCCAGGACCGCCGCCGTGGCAGGGGCACCGGTGGAGCAGAGGAACGGCTGGTTTCCAATCGCAGGAGGATGGAGCGGCAGAGCGTGGCGGGGGCCAGCGGACGCGGCAACGACTGCAGCAGCGTGGAAAGCTCGCGGAAGTCGTCGAGCATCTCGCGGGCGGCGGGCGATTCGGCCAGCAGCCGCTCCACCGCCGCGCGCTCGGTCTCCGACAGCTCGCCGTCGTGACTGGCGGACAGGAGTTCGTCGGGGTGGGGGAGTTCGGGGGTCATGCTTCACTCTGGAGAGCCCGCAGGAGCTTTTCCCGCAGCTCCTGTCGGGCCCGATGGATGCGGCTCCGCACGGTGCCGATCGGACAGCCGACCACGGCGGCGATCTCTTCGTACGGCAGCCCCTCCAATTCTTTCAAGACCAACACCGTGCGGTAATCCTCCGAAAGTTCGGCCAAGGCGTCCTGCACCAGGCGGCGACGCTCCTCGGACAGGAGTCCGGTGGTCGGATCGGCGGCGGGCCGCTGGTCCACCGGCTCCGGACCGGGGGAGTCATGATTGTGCTCGACCCGTCGGCCGGGGAACCGCTGGCGCCTGCGGTAGCTGACCGCCGCATTGTAGGCGATGCGGAACAGCCACGAGTAAAAGGCGGCGTCTCCCCGGAACGAGCGGAGGTTCTGGAAGGCCAGGACGAATGTTTCCTGCGCCACGTCCAAGGCGTCCTGCGTCGACCCCAGGAGATGGACCAGCGTGCCATACAAGCGGTCCTGATAACGGACGACCAGACCCCCGAAGGCGTCTGTCTCGCCGGCGAGGCAGCGGTCGATCAGGGCTTGATCGTCGGCAGTCACGGCATTCGTCAGTAGATGGGACGTCCTCCCGTCCGGGAAAGTTCCCGTCTTCTGGCGGAAACTCCGGGAGACGTCCCCCTTCAGCCAGGGGACAGGGGCATCGTCGGACGCCGGCTGGTGCGCGTCAAGTTCATGACATCGCCGGGGTTGGGAGTTCACCTCTCCTTCCGGCCGTGGTGCCGAAATCCCGCTTGTCCGCGCGACCACGCAGGGGTACGCTTGCGCAGGTTCTCCCTGGTTCTCCGTCGGAACGATCCATGCCACCGCGACGTTTGTCTCGCCGCACCCTGTTGAAGCGGGCCGCCGGTCTGGCCGGTCTGGGAGCGTTGGGGATCGAGGGGGGACGCGGGGTTCCCCTGATGGCCGCCGAGCGACGCAACCCGCGCGTCGTGGCGGCGGTGGACAAGGCCCTCGGCTACCTGGCCCGGGAGCAGCGCCGCCAGGGGTATTGGGAGGCGAACGGCGGTCAATACCGCGTGGCCATGACCGCCCTGGCAGGCGTGGCGCTGTTATGCGAAGGCTCGACCACCACCCGTGGTCTGTACGCCGACAACATCTCCCGCGCGGTGGACTACCTGCTCGATCAATCGCAGCCCAGCGGTCTGATCGGCTTCTCGCAGGACTACCACTACACCTACGGCCACGGGTTCTCGATGCTGTTCCTCTCGCAGGTGTTCGGCGAAGAGGACAACGCCCTCCGCCGCGAACGGATCAAGGCCGTGCTGGAGAAGGCGGTGAAGTTCAGCATCCAGGCGCAGACCTCGCGCGGTGGCTGGGGGTACGTCTCCGCCAAGGACGGCAACGACTTTGACGAAGGCTCCACCTGCGTGACGCAGGTCCAGGGGCTGCGGGCCTGCCGCAACGCCGGCATCGTCGTCCCCCGGGAAGTGATCGACGCGGCCAAGAAGTACATCCAGGACTGCACCACACCGGAAGGCGGAGTACAGTACAGCATCCGCGGCGGCGGGCCGCGAGCGCCGATCACTGCCGCCGCCGTCGCCGCCATGTACAACGCCGGCGAATATGAGGAGACCGAGCACGTCAAGCGGATGCTCGACTACTGCAAGGCGAACATCTGGCCGGGCGGAGGAGGCATCAGCCAGGGGCATATGTTCGGCCACTGGCACTACACGCACTATTACTATGCTCAGGTGATGTATCGCCGGCCGCAGGACTGGCCCAAATACTTCGCCGAAATCAGCCGCGAACTGATCGTCACCCAGCAAGGAGACGGTTCCTGGGGGGGCGGGCACGTCGGCCCCGTCTACACCACGGCCATCAACGCCACCATCCTGCAGCTCGATCGCGGGTTTCTCCCCGTCTACCAGCGGTGACGGCCGGGCTTTGGCGGGGGCCGGCCACGTGAGACGTTCTCCACCCCCCGCCGCTCAGCCGCGACGAACCGTCCCGGAGATTACGCCATCGCTGGCACACAACGGGCCTGGCACCAGCGGCGGACCAGATGCACCAGCCGCTCCAGCGTGTCGCGGTCGAAGTTCGGCAGCCTCTCCTTCCCCGCGAAGGGGTAGTCCACGCTGCGGATGATCTCGATCAATTCGTCCCGGGTGAGGACGTGCCGGATGGTTTCGCTGGTGAGAGCGGCGATGGCGGCTTCGTCAAAGGCGGGGGGGAGCGGCGCCGCGGGGAGTTCCTCCGCCGGAGGGGTGTCGGCCTCAACCAGCGGCAGCAGATCCGCGAAGTCGACCGGCCGCAGGAGGACGCGGTTCATCCCTGCCTCGATCGCCTTCCAGACGGTCATCAGGTTCCCGACCGCCGCGAGCAACACACCCCGCATCCGGCGCTGGCAGGCAGTCACGCTGCGGAACACCTCGACCCCGTCGCCATCCGGGAGGCTTTCGCTGAAGACGCCCAGGTGAAAGTCGGCGGATCGGGCCACGGCCAGCGCCGCCTGGCCGGTCGGGACCGTCTCCACGTGATAGCCGAGCACTCGCAGCCCCCGGGAAAGCTGCTGGGCGACCTCAGGATTGGCGTCGACGATCAGGATGTTCCGGAACGACATCACAGCGCTCCGCAGGATCGGGAGGGCGCCGACGACGAACAGAGCGCGGTCCGCCGTCGGGGGGAGGATCGCGAAGCAGCGGACTCCGGGTATCGGCGCGGCCTGAGCAGGGAGGCAGCGAAACTGCGGAGCCGAGGGGCGATCTGTGGCCGTAGCCAACAGCACGTTGCGTTCCAATGGCATCAAAATCGATGCACGCATGGCGAAATCGGCCTCTCCCGGAAAGAAAGGCTGATTTTGCAGCATCCTCGGGGACGCGGGGAAACCGTGACTACGGTCGAATCCTTCGCTAGTTGACCACCAACTGGGCGGAACTGCCCACCGCTGTGGCAGCGGCAACAGGGATCATCATCCCCCTCACCCGCTTCCGGGCCGGCTCAGGTCCCTTTCAGATAGACGAGCAACAGGGCTAAATCGGCTGGTGTGATCCCGCTGATCCTCCCCGCCTGCCCCAGGTTCCGCGGACGCACGCGGGTCAGCTTCTCCTGCGCCTCTCTCCGAAGCTGCGGGATCGCCCGGAAGTCAAACGTTGCGGGGATGATCGTCTGTTCCGTACGGCGCTGCCGCTCGATCTCCTGGAACTGCCGCTGAATATACCCGGAGTACTTGACCTCGATGGTCACCTGTTCGCGGGCGCGGGGAGAGATGGGCAGCGCGGCGAACTCGGCGGACATCTCCCGCAGGTGGTCCCAGGTGATTTCCGGACGCCGCAGCCATTCTTCCAACGTCGGTCCCTGGTGACGGAGCCGGCGGAGGAGCTCACAGGCCCGTTCGATCTCCGCGTTATACGCCCGCAGGGCTTCACACCGCTCGGGGGTCGCTAGGCCGATCCGCTCTCCGATGGGCGTCAGCCGCCGGTCGGCGTTGTCCTGGCGCAGCAGCAGTCGGTACTCCGCCCGGGACGTGAACATCCGGTACGGCTCATCCACCCCCTTGGTGACGAGGTCGTCGATCAGCACGCCGATGTAAGCCTGCGCGCGATCGAGGATGAGCGGTTCGTCGCCGCGGAGCTTGAGGGCGGCGTTGAGGCCGGCCATCAGGCCCTGAGCTGCGGCCTCCTCATAGCCGGTGGTGCCGTTGATCTGGCCGGCGAAGTACAGCCCCGGCACGCGCTTGGTTTCGAGCGTGGGGTGGAGTTGCGTCGGCGGTGCATAGTCGTATTCCACCGCGTAGCCGTAGCGCATGATCTCCGCCCGCTCCAGACCCCGGATGGAGCGGATCATCTCATCCTGCACGTCCCGGGGGAGGCTGGTGGAGATGCCGTTGCAGTAGAACTCGCGGGTGTACCGTCCCTCGGGCTCGAGGAAAATCTGATGGGTCGGCTTCTCCGCGAAGCGGACCACCTTGTCCTCAATCGAGGGACAGTACCGTGGTCCGGTGGAGCGAATCTGGCCGCTGTACATCGGGGCACGGTGCAGGTTCCCGCGGATCAAGGCGTGGACGTGGGCGTTGGTCTCTGTCAGCCAGCAACTCAACTGCGGCTGGGGGAGGGAGTCGGTGAGGAACGAGAACGGGGTGGGGTCCTCGTCCCCGGGCTGCTCCTGGAGGACCGTGAAGTCGATCGTGCGGCCGTTGAGCCGCGCCGGCGTCCCCGTCTTGAACCGTGCGAGTTCAAAGCCCAGCGCGCGAAGGGCGGTGGAGACGGCGGACGTGGTCCCCTCACCGGCGCGTCCGCCGGGCGTCTGCACCTCACCGGTGTGCATGATCGACTGGAGAAACGTCCCGGTCGTCAGGATCACCGCCCGGGCGCGGTACACGGCTCCGCCGCGTACTCGCACGCCGGCGATGCGGGGAAGCGAGTCGGCAGTCGAACCGGGAGCAGGGAGACCTGAAGGAGAAACAGGAGCACCCGTCCGTGGATCCTCCACCAGCAGTTCTTCGACCGTCTCCTGGCGGAGGGACAGGTTCGTCTGCTCCTCGACCACCCGCTTCATCCGGAATTGATACGCCTTTTTGTCGGCCTGGGCGCGGGGGGAATACATGGCCGGCCCCTTGCCGCGATTGAGCATCCGGAATTGAATCGCGGTCTCGTCGATGCACCGCCCCATCTCGCCGCCGAGGGCATCGATCTCGCGGACGATCTGCCCCTTGGCCACGCCCCCAATGGCCGGGTTGCAACTCATCTGGCCGACGCTGTCGCAGTTCATCGTCAACAGCGCGGTGCGGGCGCCCAGGCGTGCAGCGGCCAGCGCAGCCTCGATCCCTGCGTGACCGGCGCCGATCACGAGCACGTCAAACTCATACTGGCACGACGGCATGGACATGTCCGTGTGTTCATCAGCCGCTCCCCCCGCGGCTCCACGACCGGAGAGGGCCCCGGGGGACGTTCCGCGGACGGCAGGGGCCGCATTGTAGCGTCTCCGCTCCCGTCACTCGCGGCATCCGTGGCCGCTCCTCACTTCACCAGCTCCACGTAGGCCATCCGGAGTTCATGCAGCGACGACTCCAGCAGCCGCTGCTCGTTGCTGGACAGCCGGCCTTGCGTCTTCTCCTCCAAGACCCCCAGCAGATCGATGTAGTGGCGGGCGAGGGGGAACTGCGGTTCCGGCTGACCCGAGATCGGATCCGGGAGCAGGCCAAGGGCGACCATCGCCTGGGTGGAGAACATGGTGACCAGTGTGGCAAAGTTCGCCGGCGGAAGTTGAGACGGGTCGATCCGGGGCCGTTCGCGGGGCGCCGAGCGACCGTCGCTCTGCGGGCCGCTGTGCGTTCCAGCCGCACCCTGCGAGGCGCTTTGAGCGTCCAGGGCGGCGGCTTCGGCCTTGACCCGTGCTTTCCAGGCTTCGTCCGATTTCGGGGTGCACTCCTGGGGTTGCTGAGACATGGGACCACCTCTTCGTTCCGTAGGCCCGCTGCGCAAACCCTCAGGATGACGATTCCACCTCCTGCGTGCCAGCAGTCGAACCATCCCTTGTTCAGTTTGACCAGTTGACTCAATGAAGCCTCCACCGCATCAGAGTGCCTGGAGCCAGTTTCACAACTGACGAGCAGGGGGCGTCAGCCCGCCAGCCGTCCACTCTCGCAGGAGTCGATGCAGCTTCTGCAGAGTTCTGGTGTTCATCGGTTTCTCACATCGCCCAGAGGACGGTCCGCGGCCTGACAGCCGCGGCTCGCCCCGGCAATTCCATCGGCGAGCGGGGGGGTCAACCCCCCGGCCGTCCCGTCACGACGCACGGCGGACAAGCCCGCCGGCGAATACGCCCGACCCCCGAAATCGTCGCTCCATCGCTGCGGCGCCCCCTCATCCCGCAATCCCTCCCACACTCCCGCGATCCGCGCGGATTCCCTCTTGTCGCATCCGCCCGCATTGGGTAGCAGTCTGTTCCCCCCACGGGTCCGATCGCGTTTTTTCCGGGAATCGGGCCATCCTGTCCCTTCTCCCTTTCCTCGGCCTGATTCCCCTCGGCCAGGAGGTTCCCATGCGGATGATTCGACCGGCAAAAGTTGCCGCCTGCTCTGGTGTCCTGCTCGGAGCGATGCTGTCGTGGGCATCTCTCCCGTCTGCCGCGGCGGGGGAGAGGTCCTTCCCGTATGAGGCGGTCGTCCGCACCACGGAAGTGGAGGTCCGCAGCGGTCCGGGCCAGCGGTACTACGTCACCGGCCGGCTGCATCGCGACGATCGTGTCACGGTCCATCGGCACGATCCCGGGGGCTGGTACATGATCGCCCCGCCGCCGGGGAGCTTCAGTTGGATCGAGGCGGCCCTGGTGCGCCGGACGGGGGACTCGACGGGAGTGGTGGAGTTGCCCCCCGCTGCCGGAACGCCGCAGCGGGCCATCGTCCGCATCGGCAGCGAGTTTTCCAACGAGCACAGCTTCTATGGGCGGGAACTGGCCCACGGCGACGAGGTGCACATCCTCGGCGAGCAGACGCTCAACACCGATCGCGGGGCCGTCCATATGTACAAGATCACCCCGCCTCCCTTCGAGTACCGGTGGGTGAAGGGAGATTTCATCGTCCCCCTCGGCGACGCAGCCTCCCGAACGCCGGACGCTTTTCCCGCGTTTCCCGCGACCGCCGGGAGTTCACCCGCTCCAGTCCCGCTCCGCCCGGAGAAACCCGAGCCCTCTGCCGCTCCCCCTGCGGCTGTTGCGGCCGCGTCGCAGCGATCACCGGGCGCCACTTCCAGCGAGTCGCTCGCTGCAACTGCGCTCTCGACGAAAGAACGGCTGATGCAGCTCGACGAGCGGTTTTTGTCCCTGAGCCAGAAGCCGATCGAAGACTGGGACCTGGACACGTTGATCGCGGACTACCAGCGGCTGCGGAAAGTCGCCGATGCGGCCCAGGCGGCCAGCATCGACGCCCGGTTGGAGTCGCTGGAGCGTCGCCATCAGGTGTGGGAGGAGTATCAGGACTTCGTCCGCCTGACGACCGAGACCGAGCAGCGCGACGCCGCGCTCCGCGCCGCCCAACAGGAGCCGGTTGTTCCGGCTGGCGGCATCATTCCCGCCGAGGGCATCCTCCCCGCCGGAGGCATCATACCGGCGGGGGGAACGTGGACGCCGGAATCAGGGGGGGCTCCGGCGGCGGTCCCGCGGGACCTCCCCTCCGCGCTTCCTCGGGCGATCACGGCGACATCGTCACCCCCCCCCCTGACGCCAGTCCCGATTGAGGCGGGACCCGCCGGAGAAGCCCCTGCTCTCTCCCTGCCGCCCCTGAGCGGAGCGGGACTGGTCCAGCGGCTCCCGCAACCCTGGGCCGGCGGCTTCACCCACGCCCTGGTCGATCCGCAGGGAAAATTGCTGGCCGTGTTGCAGGCGGGGCCGGGAACCAATCTCGAGACCCACGTGGGACGCTCCGTCGGCGTGGTGGGGCCGCGAGGATTCGATCCGCGGCTGCGGACCGACGTGATTCAGGTGCGTCAGCTTGTGCCGGTCCAACTCGCCCCCTGAGGAGAACACTCGTTCCCGAGTCCTCGCGGCAGGCAGCGGCACCGGATATAGTCACGGTGGGAGAGATGCGAAGCAGTTTCACCACCACCCGCTCCCCTGCTCCAGAAGAGTGGGTGTCGAAACTTGCTGCACGTGACTTTTGTTCGGCGGCGGGTGCCTCATGCCTCATCGTTATGTCGTCCGCTACGGATTGATGCGGCACCTGGGCGAGTTCACCTCCAAGGGACAACAGGAGCACCGCCGCGGCGAGCAGGTGATCCTTCGCAGCCACCGGGGAACCGAGTGGGGCGAAATCCTGTGCGAAGCCACCGAGCGGACGCGCAGTTACCTGGGAGAGACCGAGCCGGCCGGACGGATTCTCCGTTCCGCCACGCCTGAGGATGAACGTTCCCGGGACGAGGTCCTGCAGCGCGAGCCGGGTCTCTTTGCGGATGGCTGCCGCTTGATCGCCGAGCATCGTCTCCCCATGCAGCTCGTCGACGTGGAGACCCTCTTCGGCGGCGAGCGGATCGTGTTCTATTACCTCTCCGAGCAGCGGGTCGACTTTCGAGAGCTGGTCAAGGCCCTGGCCCGGCACTTCAAGATGCGGATCGAGATGCGGCAGATCGGCATCCGGGACGAGGCCAAGCTGCTGGCCGACTACGGAGACTGCGGCAAGCCGGTCTGCTGCAATACGCACCTCAGGGAGATGCCCCCCGTCTCCATGAAGATGGCCAAGATTCAGAAGGCCACGCTGGACCCGCAGAAGATTTCCGGCCGCTGCGGACGGCTGAAGTGCTGCCTCCGCTACGAATACGACACCTACGTCGAATACCGTCGCGAGTTGCCGCGCGTCGGGCGGCTGGTCGTCACCCGCGAAGGAAAAGGGAAGGTCCTGGCCCAGGAGATTCTGGCCCGCAAGGTGCTGGTCGGATTCGAGGATAACCGCCGCCTGCTGGTGGATGAGCGGGACATCCTGACGGTCGTCAGCAGCGGACCCGTGGCGGAACCAGCGGCGGCGGACGACGAGGAGTGAGGAGCGGAGGCTCCGGACCCGGGGCCAGATCGGGGCGGTCCCCCCTCCCTCTCCCCCTCCGCGCTTTCCGAATTCGCAGTAGCGGAAACTCGGCCTGCTTGTTAGACTCACCCGCCAAGAGGTAAGCCTCCAGGCTTTGGCTTCTGATGTTCGGACCGACAGGCATGGCCGTCGCGCACGGAAATCAGAGACTTCTGGGAAGTCTCGCGTGACGAGTCGCCTGCCCCGACCTGCGTGCGGGTCTTTGCCGGGAGATGTCTGCGGCCTGTTGCCGAAGGAGACCTCTACCGGCCGGACCGTTTCCTGAGCAGGTCTGCTCTGCTCGCGGGCTGGCTGGACCCCAGGTTGCGGCGAAGCGTCGTCGCTGGTGTCTTGTGTTCTTTTCAAAGGGTGGGCTGCCATGCAGCGCGGTACGATTAAGAAGTTGGTTTCGGACAAGGGCTTCGGGTTCATCGCCGGTCAGGCACGGGGGAAGGACCTGTTCTTCCACCTGTCGGCCTTGCAGGACCTCGACTTCGACTCCCTCTATGAGGGGCAGGAGGTCGAGTACGAATCCGAAGACGGCCCGAAGGGGGCCCGGGCCTCGGTGGTGCGTCCCGTCGCCTGACCTCGGGTCTCCCTCCAGTCACGCCTGAACGAGGAATCCAAATTCTTGACCTCCTCGCCCCGCCCGGGCTTCCGTGGCGGGGCGTTTGCGTTACGTCCCACGAGGTGACGCTCGCGTTGCCCCGGCTGTCCCCCGCGGATGATCCCGCTGCACCACGTCGATCGGCTCTCACCCCTCCCATGGACAGTCCGCTGCAAATCCTGGTCGTCAACGACGACGGCATCCATGCTCCCGGCCTGCGCGCCCTGGCAGAAACCCTCCGCCCGCTTGGCGACGTCCGCGTCGTCGCCCCCCTCGTCGAACAGAGCGGCGTCAGCCACCGCATCACTTACCTGCACCCCATCATGGTCCGGGAAATCCGGGAAGAGTCCGGAGAGTTCTACGGCTGGGCGGTGGACGGCAGCCCCGCCGATTGCGTCAAACTCGGCGTGCTGGCGTTCTCTCCGCGGCGGCCGGACTTGATCGTCAGCGGCATCAACTCCGGGGCCAACGTCGGGATCAACGTGATCTACTCGGGGACCGTCGCGGCTGCCATTGAAGGGGCGTTCTTCGGGATTACGTCGGTGGCAGTCTCACTGGCGCAAGGCACCCCGCCCGACTATCACGCCGCCGCCCGCTATGCCCTTCCCCTCATTCAGGAGCTGCTGGAACGCTACCCCGCCGGCGGCACCCTCTGGAACCTCAACCTCCCCGACACCACGCCCCAGGGACCGCGCGGCGTGCGCGTCTGCGCGATGGGGGTCAAGCGGCACACGGACACGATCGAACGGCGGACTGATCCGCGCGGCCGGCCTTACTACTGGAGCGGGATCGACCAGCCCCGACGCGAGGACCTGGAACCGGGAACCGACGTGCACGACCTGAACGCCGGGTACATCACGCTCACCCCCCTGCATTTCGACCTGACGGAACAAGGGTTGCTCCAGCAGGCCCGGTCGCTGGCCCGCGACTGTTGACGAAGCGTCGCGACGGAACCGCAGGACGGTTCCGCCACCTCCGCCACCGTGGGAATCACCGCGGTTGTCATCCGCCGACCGGGCTGCTCCTCCGCGGGGAGTTTCACTCACACGGACCAGGAATGGCCACAGGTGCGGCAGGAGAAGCCCGCCAGCGTCGCCGTGCGGGGAATCACGGCCCCGTTCCGGTTCAGCAGCGGGTCGTTGAGTTCGATCGGCTCCACGCTGACACGGCCGCACGCCGGACAGACTCGGTTATGGTGCTCCAGCTTGGCGCGCGTCACCACATCGAAAATCTGCTGAGACTTGACGCGAGCCGCGAACATCGCGAACGAAAGAATCCGCGGCGAATCGTCCACACCGGACGGCCGGAAGACCGAAAGCTGGCTCATCCTTGAGCTCCTTTCCAGCATGTGGAGGGGAATCATTCCCGCAGCCCGTCACGCGCTCCCAGATCGGGAGGGCACCGAGCTTGAGAGGAGGGAACCATACCAGAACGTCCGTCGCAATTCAAGCGGCGAGACGGTTCATGACAGCGTTTTTACTCTGTTCACCATCGACGCATGGCCCCTGTGCGCCGGCGGGCTGGCCACTCAGACTTGATGAGTCCGCTCGCACAGCGTCCCCCTCCCCCTGGAACAGATCGTGATCCCCGTCGTCCCGGGCATCGGGACGTCTGTTCATCAGTTGAGTGGAGGGGGGGCCTCCGGCCCCTGCGGATTCAGCGACAGCCGCCGCAAAAACTCGTGCAGCGAGACGAAACCGGCGCTGCGGCCGCGGCGTCGGGAGGAGGGTTCTCCCCCCTGCTCGCGGCCCCCCTCTCCCTCAGTCCCGGGGGGAAGGGACGGTTCCGCTGGGGAGTGGGGCGGGACCACCGTCCACCGCCACGGTCTTTGTTGTGGGTGGCCTTGGGCCGGGAGCGCGGCCTGGATGACCTCGGCAATCCCGAGATGGGCGGCCGCCGTCTCTCCGTTCAGCTCGATTTCCGGGAGTGAGGTTTGCAAACCGGCCAGCAACAGCTCCCCGGCGGTCGGCTGGAGTCCTCGGGGGAGGAGCAGGCTCTGGGAGCGAAACTCCCCCGCCCGCTCCGGATCAACGGCGAATTCCAGGACGTCCTCCTCGCAGGCCAGGTCCCCGATCAGCAGATCGATCCACCGCTCCACGCGTCGCCGCAGTCGATCGGCTTGCCACAGCGTTCCCAGCGGTGCGGCGCAGTTCAACAAATGCTGGAGCAGTCGCAGACGCAGTTCCAGGACGTTGACCAGCACGTGCCTGACCACCGGCGAAGCCTGCACGCATCCCTGTCGCAGATCGCGGATGCACAGCACGGCGGTCCAGATGCGCGTCAGCATCTCGCTGACGAAGACCTCGGCCACAAAGGGGGCCATCGACTCGGAGAGGGCAGCCGGGTCCTCCGTCTGAGTGAGCGCTGCCAATCGTTTCCGCCAGAGAGTGTTTCGCCGCCGGGCGTGGTGCAGATAGGAGTGCAGTGCATCGTCTGTACGGAGCGACTCCGAGGCGATGACCTGGCCCCGGTGGAGCGTCACCAGCGCAGAGAGTTCGGCCAAGCGGCGCAGCTTCACGGTGTGGCTCGCACAGAGGATATCCGGGAGACGCAGAGGGACCGCCGAAGAGAGAGGCAAAGCGTGGGCCGAAACCGCCACGAACCGGAGAGTGCATTGGTCGCGGCTCTGCAACTTGCGGTCGGCGCTAACGTTGTGGCGAATCGATTCGCCGTGATGGGCTCCCGCCCGGCGTTGTCGCCGCGCAACGTCCGCCATCGCCTGCGATGCCAAACGTCAACGCCGCGGGTAGTCCTCGCCGTTGAGGCTCCGCACGACCGACCGTTGCCACTCCAGCAGTTCCGCCTGCATCCGCCGAACGCGTTCCGGGTGCTGGGGGGCAATGTCCTGCGCCTCCGCCGGGTCCTGAGAGAGGTCGTACAGCTCGTAGCCGAGCTCACCCTCCCCGCGAGGAATGCGGTGCAGTTTCCAATTCCCCTCCAGCCAGGCACTGTGTCCGGGAAGGTCATCCTCGGAGAAGCGGCTCAGCATTCGAGAGGCCTCGGTTCTCAGGGGCGGACCTGTGGCCGGACGTGCACCACTCTGTTCCTCCCGCTGAAGACGCAACCACTCCTCGCTGGGCGTGCGGATGCCGGGCGTCGGATGTACCCAGAAGCCGATCGGCCGTGGTCGCTCCGTCATCTCTCCATTCAGCAGCGGGGAGAGATCGATGCCATCCAGCGGCGGCTGGTCCGGCCTCGTCACCCCCACAAGCGACAGCAGCGTGGGAGAGATGTCCGAGGTGCAGGCGGGGAGGTCGCTCACTCGCGGAGAGGTGATGCGGGCCGGCCATTCGATCACACACGGGACCCGAATCCCCCCTTCCCACAGGCTCCCTTTGGCCCCCCGCAGACCGCCGGTCGATCCGGGAGAGTTCCCCTGCGCGCCGTTGTCGCTCGTGTACCAGAGGAGCGTGTTCTCGGCGATCCCCAGACGCTTGAGACCCGCGCGCAACAGGCCCATCGCCCGGTCAATGCCGGTGATCTCGCCGTAATAGTTCCGCTCCTTGGCCGGCAGGTGGGCATAGAGCGCTTGCAGTTCTTCCGTCGCCTGATGGGGGGAATGGGGGTTGCCGAACCAGATCACCGTCAGGCTGGGGCGTGCCGCCCGGACCTGCTCGGCAAGGAACTCGAGCGCCAAGCGCACAGTCACTTCGGAACTTTCGCCCCGGGTCTCGATGACGCGCCCGCGATCGGAGAGGAGCGGATTGTTCTCGTAGAAGTTGGGACTGGAGACCCACACATCGAAACCGCTGTGACCGGGGGAGACGTCGTCGTCCGCCCGGCAGGAACCGAGATGCCACTTGCCAAAATGGCCCGTGGCATAACCGGCGGTCCGAAGCGCCTCGGCGATGGTGATCTCCTCCGGCCGCAGCGAATGACCCCACGAGAAGCAAGCGAAGCGGTTGGGGTGCCGTCCCGTCATCACGCTGCCGCGGGTGGGAGAGCAGACGGGATGCGCGGCATAGAAGCGGTCCAGCCGCAGTCCCCGTGCGGCCATCTCATCGAGCACCGGCGTCTTGAGGACCGGATGGCCGTAATAACCGACGTCCCCGTAGCCCTGGTCGTCGGCCATGGCGAGGATGATGTGAGGGGGGGCCGCCGCATCGGCCGCGCGGCTGGCCGGATCGGATGGCAGGGCCGCCGCCATCAGCCCCATGAGCAGGCGGAAACACCGCCAGCGGCGCGAGGAATCCCGCCACGGCTTAGCGACAGACGTGGTGTTCATGGTCGACTCCTATGTTCATCCTCAGGGATCGCCGCCGCGCGGTTCCAAAGCCATCGGAACGGTCACGCTCGCGCCTGTCGGAGGAGTGCGGTCGAATCGGACCCGCGGATTGCAGGGCTGCGGTGCGATTGTCGAGACCGCAGCCAGTCGGGTCAAACCGACGCCGCTCTGACGGCCGGGACCCTCCGCTCTCCGTTGACAGCCCGGAGATGACCCGCCCCGCTTCGTCCCTGTGGTTGCCTCCCTTCCCCGGAGACCGGAAGCAGAGCGTTCATCATCGAGCCCTGTGGGATGCGGGACGCGCCTGCGGTCCAGAGCGGCCGCGGGCCTCAAAAGCTGAAACTCCCTGAGCGACGACCGGTCGCTCAGGGAGTTTCGTTGTATTCCCGGAAACAGCGAATCCTTGGGGGGGGCGAGGACTCAAACTATTTCCGGGGGCGATGCGCGTCGGCCCCGTGGGGCCGTTGTTTGCGACGGGACAATAGGGGCCGGCGGGGGAACCGTCAATACCGGTTGATCCGCTCCGGCTCTCCTCCCCCCCGGCGACCGGCAAAAATTGCAGTCCCTCCCGGACCGCATCAGGGCCGCTCGCCGATCCTGAGGGGGCGACTCGGCCGAACTACCGCGACAGCCGGTTGCGGGCGCGGCGGCTGGCCTCGATGAGGATGGAACGTTCTTCCGCCGTCAGGCTCGCTTCCCCTTCGCGGGCCACCTTGTCCAAGAGTTCATCCACGCGACGGTCGAACCGCCCGTCGCGGACCGCTTCGGACTCGCGATGGATCTTGAGTTGCGGTCGTCGCTGGAACCACTGTTTCCAGCCCCGGCGACCGGCCGACGGCAGCCAGGCCGTGACCCGCCAATTCTGCTTCCAGTACAGCGCCCCGAACACAATCCCCCCCATGTGGGCCGAATGGGCGACGCCGTCGGCAACGCGCTCCCCGGAGAGCTCGAGCAGCATCGGATGCAGGTCAAAGATCACGGTCAGTCCGGCAATGACCCAGATCGGGATCGGAATGACGCCGAAGAAGTACCAGATCTGCCGCGGGTAGGTGAGAGCGTAGACGATCATCACCGCCACCACGGCGCCAGACGCACCGATGGCGGGATTGACGTGCCCCAACCCCAGGCTCCAGAGGACGAACAGCACGCCCGAGAGCACGCCCGCCAGGAGATAGAACGCCACGAATTCCCGCGCACCGCGACGCTGCTCAAAGTTCCGCCCCGTCACGTACAGGATGTACATGTTCCACAGGATGTGCCAGGGGCTTTCGCGGCTGTGCAGGAAATCGTAGGTGCACAGCCGCCAGAGTTCCCCGTGCAGCACGGCCGCCGGATCGAGGTCCAACCACGCGGTGAAACCCTCTCCTAGGAGCAGCTGCACAATGTACACGCCGCCGGTGATGATGATCAGCCACGTCACCGCGGAGAAACCGCCGGAGGGACCGGTATCCCAGGCGTCGGTGGGAGGCTCGGAGCGGTAGTAATCGCGGGTTTCGAGCCCCATGACTCCGTCCTGTGGCGACAGACTCCCGGCCGGTCGGCAGCGCCTAGGGGGAAGCGGGAGCACCCGGCGCGGCGGGAGGACTGTACTCCGGCTGCACGCCCAACTGAACCGTGTACCGCCGCAGCCGCTCCTCATTCTCCTGCTGAATCAGCACCAGCGATTCATATTTGAGCCGACGCTCGACCCGCAGGGCGTGCAGTTTCGCCAAGAGCGCGTCGCGCTGCGCCAGGCCGTCGCGGAGCGCCTGGACGTAGCCGACCCGTTGCAGTTCGCTGGCATCCGTGAGCGTGGGGTCCCCCTCCAACTGGTAGATTCGCTGTTGCAGGAGGTTCTGGGTGGCGGCGAGCTGTTCCTGCCGCCGGGTCACGTCATAGCGCATCCGCTCCAGGCGGGCCTCGGCTGCGATCTGCATCCGGTACTGATCGAGAAACCGCGCGGCGTAGTTGAACGGCACGCTCTCCCGGACGCGCCACGTCCCGGCGGGGAAATTCTCCCCCGGCCAAGGTCGGCGGCTGAGGACCGCATCCGCTGAGCCGGGTTGCGCGGACTGGATGCGGAACTCACCCAGGTACTCGGACTGATCCCCGTTCACGTTGAAGATGTACACGGTGGGGTTCGGCGCCCGCGCGGCAGCGGGTTGCCCCAACCCCTGCTGAAAGCCCTGCCCGATGCTCACCGTTCCCGTGGCGGGGTTCACCGGCCGGGAGTTCGGCGCCATCCAGACGTTCCCCCATCCCAGTTTCACCCGATCCAGGGCTTCCTGCGCGTTCCGATGTTTGTAGCGTTCGCTGATCAGGTCCCGTTCAATCTGGGCGTATTCCTCGCGCGCCTGGGCCACCTGCTGGAGCCAGTGCGTACGGACGTCGAGGGCCATCGTGGTCAGCAGAATCGCGGCGATCGCGCCGGCCGCCAGCAGGAAGATCAAGACTTTGCCGAGAACGTGCATGGGCTCTGCCCTGGGAGGGGACGCCGCAGAGGGGGTCGGGAGACGGTCCTGCCCCTATCGCTGGAAGGATCGGTTCCCGACGGACGGAGTGTGAGAAACCGGCAAAAAGTTGCGACTGGAACGATCAGGGGGACTGTACCTGAGAACCGCCGATGGCCTTGCTTGGCTTGATGTTACGAGTGCCGCGCCACGACCGTCAAGGGGCGCTCGACACCGGAATTCGGAGCACGGACCGGTTGACCGGCCCCGCAAACTTCCGTATCCTTCCGTATCACTGTACCAGTCGAGAGTTGCGGCCTCACGGCGGCGCTCTCCCAGGGAACGCGCATGATTCCCCAATCGGCATCTCTTCGCTGGCTCTCCGTGGCGGTCTATGCCGCCGCGCTGCTCGGCGCGCTGATTGTTCCGCACGCCCATCACGCCGGCGGATCGTGCTGTTCGCACGGCGTGTGCCACAGCGAGTCAGCGGCCCCGAAGCGGGAGATGGCCTCCACCTGCCGGGGCCATCACCACGCGACAGCGACCGGCCACACCTGCCGTCACCACCATCACGCTCCTTCCGCTCCCAAACCGACGGGTCCCACGCCGTCCCCATCAGCCCCACCGGCCGCTCCCTTTGATGCGGATTGCCTCCTGTGCCGGTTTCTGGCGCAACCCGTCCAGCTTGCCTCTCCCCCCATCGTACTGACCGGGGAAGCTCTCGCGCCGGCGGTTCCCGACGCCCTTGCCATCCGGGCCGAACCAGCGCCCCTCACGACTCCCCCGGTGCGCGGTCCCCCCCTCGGTTGAGCTGCTCCCGTCCGCGGGTTGAAACGCCCAGCGGCAGCCGCGCAGGGAGTGACGGCCTGCAAGCATCCGGCGACGCTCTCAGGGAGCTCGCGCCTGCGCCCTCATCCCTCTGTATCAGCCGCGGTCGTTGCTGCGCCCGGGAGGTTTCACACCTTTGTTCTCACGGGAGCAAAGGAGGGGCCTCCACTGTGAGAAGGAACGACGGGCCTGTCTGCGCATCCCTGTTCTTCGTCGTTTTTTATCTTCTTTTTCTGAGGGGAGACGATCATGTTGATTCCGAGGCGTCGTGGTTTCACGTTGATTGAGTTGCTGGTGGTGATCGCCATCATCGCGCTGCTGGTGGCGCTGCTGCTGCCGGCCGTGCAGCAGGTCCGCGAGGCGGCCCGGAGGTCTCAATGCCAGGATCACCTGCACAACTTCGCCGTGGCGCTGCACAATTACGAATCGTCCCATCGGCGGTTTCCTCCCGGCTGGGTGGGGGCCGGCAGCGCGGGGCACGACATGATGGGGAACAACGGCTTCGGCTGGGGGGCGTTCGTCCTGCCGTTCATTGAGCAGCAGCCGCTCTACGCCCGGCTGGACCTCCGCCGCCCCATCAACGATCCGGTCAATCTGCCGCTGCTGCGGACCTCCATCGAGGTCTTCACCTGCCCCTCCGATCCGCAGCCGGAGGTCTGGGACATCGAGGAGGAAGGCTCGCCCGGCACGGTGCTGGCGACGCTCGCTTCCGCCAACTATGTAGGGGTGTTCGGCAGCGGCCCCAACCAGCCGGGCGGCCAGGAACTGGAAGACTGTGAAAACGACTACGACACCAACGGTCCGGGGAATCAGTGCCGCGGCAACGGCCTCCTCTATCACAACAGCAGCGTGCGGATCGCCGACATCACCGACGGCACGAGCAACACGCTTGCCATCGGCGAACGGCTCACGACCCCTCCCGGAACGCAGCTCAAGCACCATTCCACCTGGTCCGGCGTGATCCCCGAGGGGGAAGAAGCGTTTGCCCGCATCCTGGGCGTGACGGACCACACTCCCAACAGCAACAACTCGAACACGCCGCACCTGGACGACTTCAGCAGCCACCATCCCGGCGGCGTGCAGTTCGCCACCTGCGATGGCCGCGTGGTGTTTCTCAGTGAGAACCTGAATCTGGACGTCTATCAGTGGTTGACGACGATCTCCGGGGGTGAAGTCGCCCGCATGCCGTAACCGGGATGAGCGTCGAGCCGCAACCCGCATTCTGAATTGAAGTTTAGCCGCGACCCGTAGGGGAGCGCTCTCACCGTTCACGGTGACCATCCCGGCGCTTCCCCTGACCTGTAGTCTGCAAGGTGTTGCGCAGCATGGTCATGGGAGGCAGCGCGCTCCCCTGCGGGTCAAGGCGAAACGAGCGGCTTGCGGCTCAACAAGCGAGTCGCGGAGAAACGACCGGGGCAAGGATCACTTCAGCGACCGCAGGTACGCCAGCAGGTCGCGGAACTCCTGCTCGCTGAGCTTCTGTTCCAACCCCTGCGGCATGATCGAGGTCTCGGACTCCTTCAGCAGCTCGATCTCGTCGCGACGCAGGCGAACCTCCGAGAGATCGGTGAGACGAAAGACGATGGCGTCGGCCGTCTGCCGCGCAATCAGTCCGTTTACCTGCCGGCCGTCGGAAGTCACGGCGACAGAGGAGTTGTAGTCCCGTGCGAAACTCGCGCTCGGCAGGAGAATCGATTCGACCAGGTCGCGCGGCTGACGGATGGCGCCGATCTTCGTCAGGTCGGGGCCGATCTGCGCGCCTTCGTTCCCCACGCGATGGCACTTGCTACACGCGGCCGTCTGCCCGAAGAAGACGTACCGTCCGCGATGCGGGTCCCCCCCGTCGGCCAGGGGGAGGTACTTCTCGACCAGCCGCAGCGACTCCGCCGCGCGAGCCTGGTAGCGCGCCAGGAGCGCGGCAGCTTCGCCGCCGGCATCGGGGGAGAGGCTGTCGAGGAGGCGTTGCAGGTCGGCCAGGGGGATGGGCGGGAGGTCTTCGAGCTTGAGCAGCGCCTGGACGAACCGCAGACGAGCGGCGTTCGACGCGCTCGCCTCGAAGGCCGGCAGGAGGGCGACCGTCGCGGCGGGACCGATCTGCGGGAGCGACTCCGCCAGGGCGAGCAACTGCGGTTCCTCCTGGGGGAGGGCGGCATAGGCGGAAGCGACCTTCAATCGCAGGAGTGAGGGGGCCTCGCAGAGCTGCGCGTCGAAGAAGCGCCGCGCCGGCGCCGAGAGCTGCGGCCGCCGTGGTGCCAGCGCGGACAGGGCCTCGATCCGCACCACGTCGGGTCGGCCTGGATCATCCAGCAGCGACCAGAGTACGTCATCGAACGCCTCCAACCGGCGGGCGGCGATGATCCGCAGCGCATCCAGTTGAGCGTCGGCGTCCGGTCCGGTGAGAAGGGTGCGCAGAGGCTCGGTCCAGACATCCGGCCACTGGGGGAGCTCCGCCGCGGCGACCGCTTCCAGAAGGGTCGCCCGGTTCCGCGGCGGCAACGCGGCCGACGCAAGGGAAGTCGCCACCAACCCCTGCACCGCGGGATCGCGGGCCTGCGCGGCGACGAACCGACGCAGGACCTCGGCGCGGTCGTCGTTCAATTCCTCCGCCAGCCACCCCTGGAGCAGGGCGACCGTCTCGGCCGCCCAGCCCTCTCGGCGGCTGATGACATCGAGTGCCGCCTCGATCAGCGGGGGATGGTTGGCGGCCAACAGGGGGAGCACCTCCTCTCGTCCCAGGTCGCCGTGGTCCATCTGGTCCAGGGCGATCAATGCGGCTCTCCGCACTGCCGGGGGATAGGCGGCATCGAGGTACGGACGGGTCCAGGCGGGAGCGTCGGCCGCGATGAGCGCCGCAATGACCGAATGCCGCTCGACCGCATCCACCGTGGGGCGGGCGAGGACCAGCATCAACGCCTCCAGTTCGTCACGACTAATCAGTCGTGTGTCGTCGAATCCGCGTGCGGCCATGCTCACGGCCCGACGGTAAAGGGCGTTGGCGGCGGTGCGCCGAATCACCGGTGAATCGGAGGCAAGCTGCTGCGAGGGAGGGGGCGGCTCCCGCGCGGGAGGAGCGGGGAGGTCGGTGCGGGAGGCGGCGAGGGGGAGCGGCTGGGAAAGCGACTGGTGCGCCCCGACCCGCCGGATGCGATAGATTCCCCCGGTGATCTCCGGCTTGGCGATCTGCGATTGCGGGCAGCCGATGCGGAACCAGCCGCCGGTGTCAATCACCAGCAGCGACCCATCAGCGTCTGCCAGCACATCGGTCGGGTGGAAGTCGGGGTCGTCCGAAACGAGGAAGTCCGTCGTCTCCACGGCCCGGAAAGTCGCTCCGTGACGCTCGACGATCGTCTTGACGACCTTGTGCGTGTTGAACTGGGTGACGAAGAAGGCCGCGCGGTCGGGGGAAGCTCCCGGTGCGGAGGGCGGACCCGCCGGCGGATCGGCGGGGGTGGTCGTCAGGTCGCCGAACTCCTGCGACCGGTAGCGGCACATGCCGCTGACCGCGACGTGTCCGTAGTTCGTCACCGGTCCGAGCAGCCCGCCGGTCCATTTGAACTCGGCAATGCAGTCGGGCATGTCGTCGCGGGGATAGACGCCCCCTTCCACCCAATGGACGAGGCAGTCCCCGCGCGGTTTGCCGTAGAAGAGGTTCACCGTCCCCAGACACTCGCCAGTCTCCCAGAAGTCGACTTCGACGGGATTGTCCATGCCGCCGCCGCACAACACGCGCAGGTCGGTCCCGTCCGGCCGGCAGGAGAAGATGCGGGCCGCCTTTCCCCTGGTCAGGAGTTCGCCCCCGCCGGGATGAGGCAGCCCCGGTTCCGGGTGGGGCTGGACGGCGGCGACGTCGTCCTCCCCGCCCAGGCGGCCGCCGCCGAGGTCGCGGATTTCGTGCCCATGCCGGCCGTCGCACCAGTACAGCCGCCCGTCGGGGGAGAGGAACGGCCCGTGGATGTCCGCCGCGTTCCCGCTGAATCCGAACGACTTCACCAGCACCGTCCGCCGGTCGCAGACGCCGTCGCCGGTCGTGTCTTCGAGCTTCCACAGGTAGGGCGAACTGCACGTATAAACCGCCCCCCGGTACCACAGGCACCCCTGCGGAAACACCAGCTTGTCGGCGAAGGTCCACGACTTGTCGAACACGCCGTCGCCATCGCTGTCTTCCAGGACCCGGATGGAGTCCTGCGGATCGGCGATGAGCTCGGCCGCTTTGCGGTTGGTGCCGGCGGACTCGCAGACGTACAACCGCCCCCGGTCGTCCCAGCAGGCCATCATCGGGTGCTGAACGTGCTCAGCACCGGCGACGCGTTCGATGGTAAACCCCTCGGGGACCCGCGGCAGCTCCGCCGCGCTCGCGGAAAGCGGCAGCGTGAACATCACCCACAGAGCAGGCCAACCGCAGTATCGACTCATCGCTTCCAATCCTTCCGGGGACGGCGGGAGGGGCCGCAAAAGAGACGGCATAGCATAGCCAATCGTTGATGGGTGGTTCCACGCGCCCCCCCTGCCCCGCACCGAGTGACTCCCGGCAGCATCCTCCTGCGGCTTGCTTCCGTCGAGTCGGAGTGCTAACGAGGGTGTTTTTCTTGCTCATAGCGGCTGAACGAGAGCGGCTTCCCACGCCGGGAGACAGTGGACATGCCACTTGTCCCTGCGCCGACGCTCTGGGACGGCCGAGTTTGAAACTTCTGCACGTGGCACCGGGGAGGCTCCGCCAGCAGACGGCGGAGACCACCCCGGGGACTTTCCTCCCTCCCGTGACGGATGATCCGGCCCCACTTTTGAGGAGGCGTCGCCCATGACATCGCCCGGCGGTCAACGACTGACAAGGTGGATCATCATCGCCATTCTGCTGGCGATCGCGGTATCGATCTTCATCCCCGTGTTGGGACGCGCGGGACTGGTGCCGGGCACCGCACCCTACGCGGAGCGCACCGAGACTCTGCAGGGGTTGTTCCACTGGATCGGGCTGGGGGGAGAGATTTTTCTGCGGCTCCTCAAGATGATGGTCGTGCCGCTGGTGCTGTTCTCCGTGATGTCGGGAATTCTGGGGATGGGGGACGTCCGCAAGCTCGGCCGTCCCGGGGCGTGGACGCTGTGTCTGTACCTCTCGACAACAATCCTGGCGGTCGTGCTGGGCCAAGTGCTGGTGAACACGATTCAGCCCGGCCGGACCGAGATCGATCGGACGCAGGCGGAGGCGCTGGTGGCGGAACGGGGCGCCGAACTGGAACAGAAGGGGGTCGAGGTCCGGGAGGAAGGGATTGGCCTGGTGCTGCGCAAGCTGGCGCTGATGCTGTTCACCGACAATCTGATCGCCTCGGCCGCCCACACGGAGCTGCTCCCCTTGATCCTGTTCTCGATAGTGTTCGCGGGCCTGCTCACGACGCTGGGCCAACGGGTGGAGACGCTGGTGAAGTGCATCAGCCAGGCCAACGACGCCGTGATGGCGTTTGTGTTGCTGGTGATGCGGATCGCTCCCGTGGGCATCTTTTGCCTCGTGGCGGGGCGATTCGGGTTGGAGATGCTGGGGGGACAGTTTGTGGAGACGCTGCGGCTGGTGGCGTGGTACTCGTGGACGGTGCTGATCGGGTTGGTGCTGCACGGACTGGGGACGCTGCCTCTGATCTTGTGGGCCTTCACCCGCCAGAACCCCTACCGATTCGTGGGCCAGATGATTCAGGCATTGCTGCTGGCGTTCTCGACGGGGAGTTCCTCGGCCACGTTGCCGGTCACCATGGAATGTACGGTGGACCGGGCCAAGGTTTCCCGCAAGGCAGCCGACCTGGTCCTGCCGCTGGGGGCGACGGTCAACATGGACGGCACCGCCCTGTATGAAGCAGTGGCCGCCATCTTCATCGCCCAGTACCTGGGGTGGGACCTCTCCCTGACCCAGCAGTTGATCATCACCCTCACGGCCACTCTGGCGGCGATTGGCGCCGCGAGCATTCCCGAGGCGGGGCTGATCACCATGCTGATCGTCCTCAACGCGGTGGGATTGCCGCTGAAGTATCAGGCCCTCATCATTCCGGTGGATTGGTTGCTGGATCGTTTTCGGACGATGGTCAACGTCTTCGGCGATGCCTGCGTGGCCAAGATCGTGGACCGGACGTTTCCCCCGGAGGGGCCGATGCCCCACGCCGGAGAAACCGCCGACCTCACCCCCGCATCGGTGACGTGACTCTCCCCGCCGTCGCGATTCCCCCCCATGCCGCGACACCGCCTCATGCTCTGGTTGCTGGTGGTTCCGCTCTTGTCGGCCGCGGTCCTGACCGCCGGCGCGGTACTCCTCTCGTGGCATCGACCAGCGCTGGGCCCAGTGGAAGGGCGGCTGCGCGAGTGTCCCGACCGCCCCAACTGCGTGTGCAGCCACGCGACCGACGGCCCCCACCACATCGAGCCGCTGCGGTATCACGGTCCCGCCGACGAAGCCTGGTCACGACTGCTGGCGATCGTGCGTCAGACACCCGGAGCGACAATCGTGAGTCTCTCCCAGACCTATCTGCACGCCGAGTTCACCACCCCCTGGCTGCGGTTCGTGGACGACGTGGAATTCCTCCTCGATGAGATGGCCGGCGTGATTCACGTCCGCTCGGCGTCGCGCGTCGGTCACTCGGACCTGGGAGTCAACCGCCAGCGGGTCGAACGACTGCGCAGCGCCTTCCGCGCCGCAGAGCAGGGGCGCAGGCGAGAGGCGTGAATCCGACGCTCCGGAGGGCGTCCCCCCGGAGGATCGTGCCGAGAGACATCCGACGCCGAACTACAGCAGCTCGTGAATTCGTTCGCGGTGCTCGGCGAGATACTGCGGGCGGCCGTTGGGATCGATGAGCCGCACCGTATCCGGGTCGACGCCCAGATGTGCGTAAATCGTCGCAAAGACCTGCTGGATGTGGACGGGTCGCTCCTCCGGCCGTTCGCCCAGCCGGTTGGTCGAGCCGATCACCTGCCCGGTGCGCAGCCCGCCGCCGGCCACGAAGAAGAACGAGGCATAGGGCCAATGGTCGCGGCCGGCTCCGCCGTTGATCCGCGGCGTGCGGCCGAACTCCCCGGACATCAGGATGACCGTCCCTTCCAGCCGCCCGCTGTTGGCGAGGTCCTCGATCAGCGAGCTGAGCGCGGCATCCAGAGCGGGAAGTTTGCGGCGCATGGCGTTGAAGTTGTCCCCGTGCGTGTCCCAGCCGTTGACGGCCAGCGAGACGCTCCGCACGCCGGCCTCGATCAACCGCCGGGCCAGGATGAAGTTCCGATTCTCGCCGTCGCGGCGGACAGCGTAGCGCTCCTGGGTCTCCTTGGGTTCCTGCTCGAGGTCCAGGGCTTTGTAGATTTCTCCGGAAGTGACGATGCCGACCGCCCGATCGGCGAAGCTGTCCATGGCGGTCATCATCTGCCGGGCGTCCACCTCGCGGCGGAAGCGGTCGAACTCCGCCAGCAGGCGGCGGCGTTCCAGGAAGCGTTCTCCGGTCATCCCGCCGGTGAGCGTGAGGTTGGACCGGGCGGCCCCGTCGGGACGGTAGGCGGCATGGACCTGTCCGAGGAAACCGGGGCTGGTCCAGCCGGAGAGGTCCACGGTGGTGGGAGCGGTTCCGCGCGGAGTTTCCTGCGAGGGTCCAAAGACCTTGGAGAGGACGGCGCCCAACCCCGGACGACCGCCAAGATTGTTCAGGTCGCGCTCGCTGTAACCCGAATCGGACTGGCGCGGCGAGTGTTCGTCCCGCAGCCCCGTGATGGAACGGATGAGTGCGAAGCGATCCGCCTGGGAGGCGAGGAGGGGCATCAGCTCGCAGATCTCCATCCCGCTCACCTTGGTGGCGATGGGCTGGAACTCTCCCCGGAATTCCTTGGGGGCATTGGGCTTGAGGTCGAAGGTGTCCATGTGGGTGGGGCCGCCACCCAAATAGATGTTGATGACGCTGCGCCGCGGGGCCTGGGGACCGGCCGCGGCGTCCGCACGGAGCAGATCCACCAGCGACAACCCGGCGATCCCGGCGGAACCGATCCTCAGGAAACTCCGTCGCGATACGCCGTCGCAGTAGCCATGGTTGCGGTCGAGAATCGTCAGCATGGGCACACTCCTGACAGAGCGTCGTGAGGCCACCCCTCCACCGGAGGAGTGTAGAACACCCCCTGGGAATAAATCAAGATTCCTGGATATTTTCGGGACGGGGGAGCCTGTCGTCTCTGCGGGGTATGTCAGCCGGCGCGGCCTTCCACGAGGGCGTGATGGTCGGGGAGCCAGATCGGCTGCACACCGCGGTTCTCGAACATCTGCGCCAGGTGCAGGTGGCAGGTGAACAACAGCACCTGCTGTCCCTCGTCGGCGAAGTCCAGCAGAGTCTCGACGGCGGCTTCGCTGCGGGTCTGGTCGAAGTTGACGAGCACGTCGTCGAGGACCATGGGGAGTTCAATCCCCTGGTCGGCCAGTTCGCGGATCATCGCCATGCGGACGGCCAGAAAGAGCTGCTCGCGCGTGCCGCTGGAGAGATGTTCCACCTGGAAGGAACGTCCGGCTTCGTCGTCGATGACCAGATGCTTCTCCCCCAACGGAGCCCAGACATTGACGTACTTGCCGCAGGTGAGGCGTTCGAGGGAGTCGGAGGCGAGCTTGAGCGTCTCCGGCTGGCAGTGACGTTCAAACCGCCGGCGAATGCGGTCGATGGCGTTCCCCGCCAGCCGCGCGGCGATCCAGCGGTGCGACGCTTCGCGGAGTTCCAGGGCCACGCGTTTGCGGCGGCGGGAGAGTGTTTCGAGCGAGGCGTCCTCCTCAATCTGCTGCATCTCGCGTTTCACCTGTCCCAGCCGTTCGTGCAGCGCCTGGACCTGATCTTCCAGTTGCTTGAGCTGCGTGCGGTTCTGCTGGATGGCGTCGGCGTTGCGACGGGGGTCGAACCGGAGCAGATCGTCCTCGACGATCGCCAGTTCGGGTTCAGAGGCGGCGGCTTCCTCGACGGCGCGGCGGCTCTCCTCGACCAGGCGGTTCAATTCCCCGCGGCGGCGGAGGCTGGCAACCTGGGCTTCCAGTTCGGCGCGATCGGCGGCGCCGGCGCGGGAGAGGATCGCCAACCGCCGGGCCCGCAACGAATCGATGGTGGCGTCCAGGCGTTCGGCGTCCCGGCGTTTCTGGCGGGCGTCGTGCAGCATCCGGCGGCGCTCGCGGCGATCGGCATCCACCTGCTTGAGTCGCAGGTCCCATTGGGCCAGCAGGTCGTGGGCGTCGGTGGAGCGGGTGTTCGCGGCGGGGAGCAGGGCATGGAGGCGTTTCACTTCCTCGCGGAATTCCCGGACGATCGCTTCCTCCCGCTGGGAAATGCCGGCCTGGCTTTGCCACTCGATCCAGGCCCGCTGAATCTCCGCGATCCGCTGCCAGACGTCGAACGCCTCCGTGACTTTCAGCGTCCCCCGCAGCCCCAGCCGCTTGAGGAGTTCGGTCCATTCGCGGCGCGTGTGGGTCACGGTGCGCTGCCAGAACTGGAGCCGCTCGCGGCAGCGTCCCAGCCGCTCGTGGTCCCGGGCGACGCGGCGCTGCAGGCGTTCGAGTGCGTCCAGTTCGGCCACGCGCTGACGGATGAGAGCGATGACGTCGCGCTCGGAGGTCTCGACCGGTTCCGGAGACTGCACGGCGACCAGACCACGGGCCTGCTGATTGAACGTGGCAGCCGCAGGAGGAACATCCGTGCCGACGAGCCGGCGAATGTCGCGCAGCGTGCGTTCGCGTTCGCTCTGGACGTCTTCCAGCCGTCGCCGGATGCGGGACGGGTCCCAGTTGAGGAACTGGCGGAAATGATTGCTGAGCGTCCACGTGAATCCGCCACAACACAGTCCCAGCAGCATGTAGATCAGTCCCACGATCCAGGCGGTGTTCTGGCCGAGGACGCTGCCGCTTTGCGCGGAGACCAGGCCGTAGAGGAAGAGTGCGACTCCGGAGAGGCCAAGCACCCACAGCACCACCCAAAAGTAGTCCGGCAGTTCGCGGCGGCGCGGGAACTCGCGCATCTGTTCCTGAAGGACGGCTTCCGTCTGGGCAAGCTGCTGTTCCTGCGTGCGGAGGGCGGCCAGCTCCTCCAGGGCGTCCAGGCGGCGGCGGGCCTCCAGATGGGCATCGGCCAGCGAGCGTCCCTGGAGACGCTCCAGACCCTGTTGCAGGGCGGCCCGACGCTCCTCGACCCCTTTCTGTGCGGCACGACAGCGCCTGATGCTGCGGCCGCGGAACCACACCGCGCGGCGGTATTTCTCCCCCGTGGCCAGCAGGCTGGAGAGGGCCTGCGCGGAGACGTCGAACCGTTCCAGGCCGTCCCAGGGGATGTCGGCGTCGAGTTCGGCCAGGCTGGCTTGCAGGTCGCGGCGACGCTCCTCCCGTACCCGGCGGATGTCGTCGATCCGCTTCTCCAGCTTGCGCACCTCCTCCTGGCGATCCAGCAGGTTGCGGATGGCGCAAACGTGCTCCTCGAAGGCGACGTCGGCCGTCGTTCGTTCGGCCTGTTCTTCGAGCTGCTGGGACTCGCTCAACAGCTTGCGGCGCTCCTCCAGCACTTCTTCCAGCTCCAGCTCCAGCTCGTCAAAGCGGTCCAGGGCGTCCTCGGTGAGACCGGGAAAGGTGGGAAGGGCGTCCAGCTCGCGACCCAGTTCGCGGTGTTTTTTCCAGGGACCCCAGACGCGGTCGAGGAACTGGCAGCCGCGGATGTTCCGCTCGCAGACTGCCTGGCGTTTCTTGAGGGCGTCGATCTGGGCGAAGATCTCGGTTCGTTCGTCCGCCAGCCGCGAGAGCCGCTGCGTGGCGACGTGAACGTTATCCAGATCCCGGTCGATCTGCTCGAGCTGAGCAGTGAGATCGGCGATTGTACCACAGCCGGTCTGAGGGTCGGCCAGCCGCGCCGTCTCGCGCTGCGCCGACGCGTGGGCGGCAAGGATGCGCCGGCCTTCCGATCCGAGCGACAGGCCGTAGATGTGCCGGGCGACTTCTTCCCCGGAGAGGGTGCCGAGCTGCTGCAACTCCTCCAGTCCGATCGCAAAGACATTCTCGAACACGGCCTCCTTGGCATTGGACAGCAGCCGCGCGAGGCGATCTTCCGCTGCTCCCTCCTGTTCGCGGCCGTTGATCACCAGTCGTCCGCGGGTTCCGGCGTGCGACTCGCGGCGCAGGGTGAGGTGATGTCCCTTGTGAACGACGTCGAGCCGTCCGGCACACCGCCGGTAGCCCCCGTCCGGTCCCGCTCCCCGTTCATCGAGGGGCCGAAACCCATACAGGATGCCGCGGACGAACCGCATCAAGGTCGATTTGCCGGCCTCGTTCGGGCCGTAGAAGACCGACAGCCCCGGTTCCGTGATGGGCAGCGACAGGTCCTGCCAGACTCCGAATCGTTCGACATGAATGGCGGTGATTTTCATGGGACCAATCCTTGTTCGCCGTCGATACCGGCCGTCGTGGGATGTTGTCGAGGTGCGGCGGCCCGTGCCGGCGACGAAGGTGCAACGGGCAGCGGCGCCTGAACCGCCGCTCGGTCAGCCGGCGGCGAGCCACTCCCGTCCGAGACGTTGCGCCAGGTCGATGACGGTGGACGGGTCAACCTCCCCCAGTGCGCGATGCAGGGCCTCCCCGGCGGGGGTCCCTCCCCACGAGAGGTGCGTCCACTCCTCGCGCAGGCTCTCCAGGTCGGAGGGACCGTGCTGTTCGAGATGCTGACGGAGTTCCTCCCACAACGGTGAAGGGGCCAGTTCAAGAGGTATGGCCTGGCGTTCGAGGGGCGGGTCTCCGTCCCGAGCCTGCGAAATGTGCGTCTGCTGGGGCGCCGTCATGCGCGGTTCCCTCCCTGGAGCGAGCAGTGTGAACAATCCCGAACCGGCCGCGCCCTCCGACCGACCGCCGGCGCAACAGGGGGGCCACTTCCGTCACGAGCTGCGCCGTGGTTGAGAACCGCAGTGGTGCCGCACGGCCAGAGCAATCGGACGTCCTTTCCCAGGTTCGAGCGAGCGGCGGCAGAATCTGCCGACCGTGATTCCTTCCTGAGCCGCGAAGTCTATCCGCCGGCGAAAGTTGGGGAAAGAGCGGTTTTGGGGAGGCTGGCCGGGGCGGGTGATGCCGGGGGAGGCAGCGGAACTCCCGCACTCACCCCCCGGCCGAGGCACCGATCCTCCGATTTGCAATGATTGTTCGGGGTTTGTCGGACGTTCGGCCGATAACAGAGACAGGGCTTTGTCCATCCCGACCGCGCTGCGGCGTCCGGCCGGGAGCCCGTCGCATTCTCCTGAGAGGTCCGGAGGGGGTTCCGATGAGCTTGCGTCTGTGCCTGACGTCGATGGCTTGCGGGCTGTTGGCGATCTGCTGTGGCTGTTCGACGCCGGGCGCCGCGTTCCGCGGCCAGTCCTACGACGGCGGCGCGACCGCCGGTCCCACCGGCTACAGTCCCCATCACTTCGGCGGACTGGACCCCTATCACGAACAGGTTTACGACCAGTTCCACGGTTCGGCGACGGCTTACGGGGCCATCGGCCCCTGGTCGCCGGTGCCTGCGGACGGGGGGATGCCGGTCTATGTGGACGAAGGGAGCTGGGCCCCCGCCGGCCAGGGTTATGCCGCGGGGGGCTGGCGCGGACTCCTCCCCTCCGAGCGCCGTGAACAACGCATGATCAACCGGGGGATCCTCCCGCCGCCGGACAGCCCCTACGCCTTCGGCTATCAGGCAACCTACGTCCCCAACAGGAACGATCAACCGGTCCGGGAGATCAACGGCGTGAAGGTCTATGACGGCAATCACGGGAACGGACGGCACGTCGGTCCGTGTCCCAACGGCTGTCCCCCTCCGCCGGGCTGGGTCAACGGAGCTTATGACTTCTGGCCGGGGGGATGCCCCTACTGCGGCGCCGACTTCGTTCGCCACGCCCCCACGCATTATCACACCTACAGCTACAAGCGTCCCAACGATCTCGTCTATCCGTCGCCGAACTCCGTCGGCGGGGCCGTGGTGTACTCCTATTACACGCTCCGCGGACCGAGCGATTTCTTCCGCGACGACGACCGCGGCTACTGATGCCGCCCCGCGAGCAGCCCGAGGGACCCCTCGTCGCGCGTGGCTCGAAGCACTGGCGGCCGGGACGCTCCTCCCATCAGAGATCGCGCTGCGTCCACACGCCGTCGATCAGCCGCCACATCGTCCCCGTGGGGTTCTTGTTCTGGAGCGGGGGGGGAAGCCGGTGCGGCCGCACGGCGTCGTAGCACTGGAGCATCGAGAACCGCCGCAGCGACGCGGGGATGCCGACCGCCGTGAACCCCGGATGGCCGGTCGCCGGGAAGGGACCGCCGTGGTTCATGGCCGGGCTGACGGCGACACCGGTGGGCATTTTGTCGTTGAGCAGCCGGCCGACACGCGGCCGCAGCGCCGCCGCCACGCGGTCGTACAACGCATCGTCGCCGCCGGAGGTCTCGGAATAGATGCACCCGGTCAGGTTCCCTTCCAGAACTTCGGCGATTTCCACCAGTTCGGAATCGCTCTCCGCCACGACGATCAGGGAGCAATTGCCGAACGCCTCCTGCTGTAACCCCACCGGGTTGTCCAGGAACGCCCGTCCCGTGGCCCGCAGCAACGTGTTGGCATGACAGCAGCGGTGGGGATCGACCGGCCGGTTGCCGGTGAGGACCTCCGCCCCTGCCTGCTGCAAGGCCACGATGCCGGCCCGCAGGTGCTGCTCGACCCCGGCGCTCAGCAAGGTTCCCACCGGCGCCTGCGCAAAGCGATCGGCGACCATGCGGATGAAACTTTCCGCCTGAGGATCGTTTCGCACGATCACCAGGCCGGGGTTCGTGCAGAACTGCCCCGTCCCCATCAGGGCGCTGGCCAGAAACTCATCGACAATCGCGGCGCACCGCTCCCGCAGGGTCCCCGGCAGAATGAAGACGGGGTTGATGCTGGACAGTTCCAGGTAGATCGGTTTGCCGCAGCGATCCGCCGCCTCCTTGAGGAACAACCCTGCCTGTCGCGCCCCCGTGTAACCGGTCGCACCGATGAGGGGGTGCGAGACCAATTTGGCGCCGTCCGCGTGGGACGTGCGATACAGGAGCTGCACGAAACCAGGCGGCAATCCGACCCTCTCCGCGGCCGTCTGAGCCGCTTCCGCGAACAACCGCGTTGTCCCCGGGTGGGAGCTGTGCGCTTTGGCAATGACCGGATTTCCGGCGGCCACGGCGGCGGCGAAGTCTCCCCCCGCGATACTGTTGAAGGCGAAGGGGAAGTTGTTCGGACCGAACACTGCCACCGGGCCCAGCGGTGCGTGCAGGGAACGGATGTTGGCCTGCGTGTCGATCGTCGGCAAGGCCCACGAGCCGTCGCGAGCCGCGGCCGCCGCCTGCCGAAGCTGGTTCACGGTGCGGGGGAGCTCGACGTTCCTCAGCCGCGGCTCCATCGGCAGCGCCGTCTCTTGATGCGCCAGGGCGACGAGGTCATCGGCGCGGGACTCAATGGCGGATGCGTACTGCTCGAGGAACTCTGCGAACCGCTCACCCGGCCAGCCGCGCGTCGCCCGAAAAGCCCGCGCCGCCGCCGCAATGGCTTCCTCCACCTCGTTCCAAGGGCTGACCGGATACTGGTCCGGGAGCGGTTGGCGGTTCTGTGGGTTGACTGCGGAGAAGACCTCGCGGCCTGCGGAGGCGCGCCAGCGGCCGTCGATCAAAACCGGTTGAATGCTCATGGCCGGGGAGGAAATCGGAGTGACGGTTCGTGTCGAGGCGACGGCCGCCGCACAGCCGCAGCCGGGCGAACAGAGGGGAGGATGTCAGAACGAGTTTTCGCGTTCGGGCGGGGGGCGGTCTCCCTCGCGCGGCCGCTCGCCGCGCGGCGGGGGACCCTCTCCGGTCGGCAAGGGGCGGGGACGAGTCTCGTCTTGCTCCGGGCGCTCGCGGTCCGGCGGCCGCCGCGTTTCGGGAGGCCGAGCATCTCCGGAACCTGGTGGGAATCGTTCCGGCTGACGCAGGAACTGCCCCGGCAGGAGGAACGGGCGACGTTCGCCCGGGGGTTGTTCACCATCCCGGAACCGGCGGGATTCCTCGGGCTGCAGGAAGCGTTTCACATTGTCAAAGTTGATGGCCACCCGGCCTTCGAGTTCCGACCGCAGGTAACGGGCGACCAGTTCGGCATGGAACTCGTCCGCAGGCAGATCAAGCAGTTCCTCCCGCTCTTCGCGGGAGAGTTTCTCCTCGTTGTCAAAGAACTGCCGCAGACGATCCGGAGTCGGCCGGACGTCGTCCCATCGTCGTTCCGCTTCCATCCGGATCGAGAGCCGCAGCGTTTCCATCAACCGGGCGAGGAGTTCCGGCCTCCCGGGATCGAGGCCAGCCTGAAGTTCCTCGCGGACATGCTCTGGCAGGGCGTTCCACATCGAGAATCGGATGCGCGGATTCTGCAGCAGTTCCAGCGGCCGTCCATACCGCGCGACCAAGAGGGAAAGCACCTTGTAGTAACGGTCCAGTCCCTGGAGCTCGTTCCCTTGCCGGTCAACAAGTTGAGCCTGCTCGTTGGGGACCAGGGCCTTCTCCAGCGCGGCCATCACCTCGGCCAGCTCTTCGGAATTGAGCGTCGGGATCGAAACCACGCGGCCGAACAACCGCACATCCGCCGGGGGTGAATCCAGCCGCCGGGCCACCTGGTCGCCGACGATCTCCCGCACGAGTTCCGTCCGGCGGACAGGGTCGGCCTCTTTGCGCAATTCCTCGCGGCGGTAGCCGGGAACCGATTGCAGCCAGCGGTAATAGTCCTCCATCGTCCGGGCGAGCCGCCCGTGATTCGACTGCCGGTCGAGTTCCAGCCGCGCGACAAAAGTCCGCCACTTCTCTCGTTCTGCCGGCGGAAGGGCCTGCCACATCTTGAAGTTGCGGTCCAGGCGGGCCCGTTCGGCCTCGGTCATTTCCTGGATGCGGCGAACGTTCTGCTGCAAGCGGTTCATTTCCGTCGGGCTGGCGCGGAGCAGCAGCGGTCCCAGCCCCACGGCGACCACAAGTCCGATGGTGAGCGCCAGCTCACCGCTAGTGAGTCGCAGGCGCACGGGAGTGTCCTCGCAGTTCGTTCAGCAGGGGTTCTTCCGAAGCGAGCCGCTCCAGAAAGTCGATGCTCCCCACCTCCTGGTATTTGTCCAGTTGCTGGATCAATTCCAGCTCGTGCACCAGTTCATCATGCGGTTGCGGGACCCAGCGGTAGGTGGCGGCGAATCCGAGCAACCCGGCGACGATCATCGCGGCCGCCCACCCGAAGTAGGGGAGCGACTGTTGCAGGGCGCGATAGAACGGCGACTGGGTGATGTCCGGCTTCACTTCCGCCAGCCGCGCCGTCGCCAGCGTCTTCTCCGTGAATTCCGACGACGCCTTGGGACGCGGCAGGCCGTCCAACAGTTCGTAGGTGGCCGCCAGCAGTTCCACATCCGCGCGGGCCACGGCGTTCTCCGCCAGCAGCTTCTCGATCCGCGCGGTCGCCTCTTCATCCAGCTCGCCGTCGAGGTAGGCGACCAGTTCGTACCGTTGTTCGGTCGTCAGTCGGGAGAGTTTATGATCCATCGCAGCAGACGTCCCGCGGCCACCCGCGCACTATTTCACGTAGGTCTCCAGGATGTTGCGGAGATTGTCACGGGCCCGGGCCAACAGCGACTTGACCGCCTCCTCGGAAATTTCCATCACCTCGGCGATCTCCGCGTAGCTCAGCTCCTCAAACTTGTGCAGCAGGATCGCCAGCCGCTGCCGCTCGTTGAGACTCTCCAGCGCCTGGATCACGATCCGTTGCAGCTCGCTTTTGTCGAGCTGCCGGGCAGGCATGAGGGCGGACTTTTCCGCCAGCACTTTCTCCTGCGGGTTCATGCCCAGCGGACCGCTGTCAGCCGGGGCGAGCTGCACTTCCTTGCGACGTCCGGCCGTGCGGCGGGAATTGCTCGCCAGATTGTTGGCGATGCGGTACACCCAGGTGGAGAACTTCGCCGTCGGTTGATAACCGTTGCGTGCCCGGTAAATCCGCAGGAACACTTCCTGGGCCAGGTCTTCCGCCGCAGCACTGTCCCCCCCCAGCAGATTCGCAAAGATCGACACCAACCGGTCCTGATACCGCTCCACCAGTTCCGAAAACGCCTGATCGTCCCCATGCTTGACGCGCAGCATGAGCTGCACGTCCGGGTCCTTCAGGTACTGCGAGGAACTCGAGGCGGCGACCACGGCGAATCGGTCCAGAGAACGGGCGGAACGCACCCGGATCGGGCGCGTCCATCATATCGCGACGCCGCGTGGGAACAAAGGGGCGCCGCCGTCCCCGCAGGCGATCGCTTGGTGCAAGCTCGGCGATCACCGCCTGTTCGCCGGCTGGCTTGCCAGCCGTGCCTGATCAGTCCTCTCAGACAGCGATCTCTCTCCAGGATGAACACTGCCAAGCCCGGGCCTTCCCGGGGGCGAGCCACGCTCCGCAGGGCCTCACCGCTCCGGCGGCGGGAACAGACGGGAGGCCTCCGCTCGGGCGGTACGTTTCCGTCGCCCCGCCGGACGCCGCCCCGCCGTCCCTTCGTGGTCCCCCTCCGACCGGCTCAAATCGAGGATCGGCGCCTGCGGTCGCACCTCGCGCCACAGCTCCACCGTCCGGCGATGGCACGTCAACAGCAGCACCTGGGCGTGCTGCGAGAACTCCGCCAGCACTTCCAGCGTCCGCCGGGCACGGTGATCGTCGAAGTGGACCAGCACGTCGTCCATCACCACCGGCAGCGGTTCGTTGCGGCGGCAATAATCGACCACGAAGGCCAGCCGGATGGCCAGATAGAGCTGCGCCCGCGCCCCCATGCTGAGCTGTTCGGCGGTGCGCGGCTGACCGCGGCGATCCTCCACCAGCAGTGGATCCCCGTCGTGCTCCGACTCGAACGAACGGCGAATCGCGACATGCTCTCCCCCGGTGATCCGTCTCAGGAGGTCCGCCACCTCGCCGAGCATCTCCGGTTGACGCTCTTCCTGGAAGCGCCGCACAGCCCGACGCAACAGCACCTGCGTCAGCGCCAGCGGCGCCCATTCGTGCACCGCCGCGACCAGTTCCGCTCGTTTGGCCTCCAGGTTGGCGGCGCGGCTTAAAACGTCGGTCTCCTCCGCGAGCGCCCGCAGCCGGGCTGCCAGTTTCCCCTGCTCGGCAACCTCCCGGGCATGAGCTGCACGCAACTGGTCGAGTTCGTTGTTGAGGCGGTCCAACTTCTCCGTCAGTTCCTCGGCGGTCGTGGTGTCGAGTTCCTCCGCATGTGACTCCCAGTCGGCCAAAAGGATGTTCCCGAGATCCCGCTCAGCCTGGTGAATCTGCTGGTCGAGTCGGTCCGCCGTCTCGAACCGCTCCACGCCGACTTTCAACGCCGCGGCCGAAGAGAACCCCAACCGCTCACAGAGCGCCGCCAGCCGCTCCTCGCACTGCTGGAGCAATCCCGCCGTGTGCTGGCGCACCCCTTCGTCGGCGGCGGCCTCGGCGGCGTCACGATTGATCTCCTCCCGCCGATCGCGGGCGGACTTGAGCCGCCGGGCGAGTTCCTCCGCCGCCGCGACGGGATCGCGAGGGCATGGCCCGGAGGCGGCCGACTGCCAGACCCGCTGCACCTCCTGCTCATATTCCGACCAGCGCCGTTCCCCCTCCTGCAGGCGGCGAGCGACCTCGTCCAGTTGCTCCTGCACCTCGGCGGCGCGTTGCAAGCAGGCAAGTTCCGCCGCGAGCTGGTCGAGTCGCCACTCCGTCGGCAGCTTCAGTTCGCTCAGGAGCGCGGTCAGCCGGGCGTGCCAGTCGGCCAGGTCGGTTTGCACCTGCGCTTCCTGCCGTTTCAGGTCCTCGTCGTCGGTCGTGAGGTCGTCGATCTCCGCCAGCAGCCGCGAACGGTCCTCCTCCACGCGGCGGATTTCCCGAGCCCTCTGTTCCACCGCCGGCACGACGGCTTCGATGGGAGTCAGGGGGAGTTCCGGCCAGACGCGGGCGAGCTGTTGTGCGAAGGCCCCGCGCTCCTGCTCAATCGCCGCCAGCGACTGTTGCAGTCCGGCGGACTTGCCGCGCTGAGCATCCAGCGCCTCCCGTTTCTGGAGCCATTCCAGCATCTCGGCCGGAGAACGGGGGCGAATGCCTGCGGGAGACCACAGCGTCTGCCACTCCTCTCGGAGCTCCCCTCCGGCTTGCCGGACGGCGGCGAGCGCGGCCTCCAGCTCCGTGCACCGGGCGGCGCGGACCTCCACCTCCCGCAGTCGTTGCTGCCGCTGCGTCTCCCATGCGGCCCGTTCCAGGGCGCGGTCCGCCGCCTGATCCGCCGCGGTCACGGCCGCCTCGTACAGGGCCGGTAATTGATCGGGGCGGTGCTCCGTCCAGGCGTCGATCTCCGCGGCCAGCGGGGCCTCGGCCGCAGACGAGTCTCCCCCCCAGCAGAGGCGTTGAATCAGGCGCCAGCCGCGGTCCCGGTGCGCCCGCCGCGCGGCCACGTGATCGGTGTCGTCGCCCGGTCCGATCGCTTCGCATTGAGCCAACTCCTTTCGGGCGCGATACAGTTCCTCGCAAGCGTCGTGGAGTCGCCTCTCCGCCTCGGCTTCCGCCTGAGCTTGCCGCTCCCAGCGCGTCCGGAAGGTCTCGATCGTCGTCCGGAGGGGGAGCGGCAACGGCTGCGTCAGGTCGACCTCCGCTCCCACGACGCTCCCCAGGTCCCGGAGCAGGTTGTCGATGTCGTGCTGCACCTCCGCCAGACGCACCGCTTGATCACGTTGCTCGCGGGCCTGTGTCTGCCAGACCGCGGCCCCCTTTGCCAGGCGCTCCCACTCCTTCACGGAGCGACTCGCAGGGAGTGCGTTCAACTTCCGCCGCTGTCGGGTCAGCCGAGCGTCGAGCTTCTCGCGCTGTTGCTTGAGGCTGCGGGTGCGCTCCTCGAGGGAGGGAAGTTCCTCCGCCAGCCGCCGCGCCGCCGCCTGCTGCTCCCGCGTCACGACGCTCAGCTCGCGGCCGGGGCGTTCCCGCCGGAAGCGGGCGAGTTCCTGCTCCAGTGTGTCGCGGCTGCTGCGAAGCTGCGGCAACTCGCCACTCCACGCCAGCATCTGCGAGAGTTGCGGTTGCAGGCTGCTGATCTCCTCCTCCGCCGCGAGCAGGGCTGATTCCGCAGCGGTGAGCGGGGCGACCGGCCGCCGGCGGAGCCGCTTCTCCTCCAGCTCGCGGAGCTTCTGCGTCAGGAGTTCGCGTTCGTTGTCCAGAGCGTGAAACTCGGCGGCCAGCTCGCGGGTGATGCCGGCTGGAACGTCGATCCGCCGCCGCTCTTCCATTGCCCCCCGCCGCTGGACCCACGCCTGGAGCGCCTGCTTCTGACGGCGGAGCAGTTCCCCGCGGCGACGGAGCTCCTCCATCTGTTCGTCCAGCCGCGAGATCTTCTCCGCGTGTGCCTGCCGCCGCTCCTCCCAGTCGTCATACGCCTGCGGACGGCACTGCGCCTGTTGAAATTGTTCCTGCGCCGCGCGCAGCTCCGCCAGGACTGCATTGATTCTCGGTTTGGCGGCGACCTTTCCGGGCTTGAACAGCGCCTCCATCCGTTTCTGGAGTGTTGCCTGCACCTGCTGAAACACTCCCAGCCCTCCGATCCCTCCGCCGAACAGGGCGTCACCCAGATCGGCGGCGCGGAGGCTGTCGGCCCCGGCGCGCAGCTCCTCCGCCGAGAACGCGAAGATGTTCTGATACAACGATGCACTCGCGCCGCCGGACAACTGGTCGAGGACGGTCTGGCCGCCGAGCGGGGAACCGTCCGCCAGCTCGCCGATGATCTGGTCCGGATTCCCTTTCTGCCGCCGGAACCAGCCTCGGCGGCCGTCGCTCAGCTCAAACTCGACCCGCGCCGCGAGCGGCCCGTTGCCGCTGCATTGGAGATAGGGCGTTTGGGGGTGGATGCGGAAGAGGATTTCCCGCAGCAGTTGCAGCAGCGTGGTCTTGCCTGCTTCGTTGGGGCCGTAAATGAGCTGCACGTCCCCCGCCAGCGGGATTGGCCAGTCGCGGTGGATGCCGAAATTCTCGACGTGCAGATGGTGATATCTCATGCCCCGGACTCCAGATTCGCGAAGGCGTCGGCGATCAGTCCCTCGGCCTGTGCGAGCCATTGCCGCATCACCTCGGAGTCGGAGAGCCGCAGTCCCGCCTGCTGCAACTCACGACCGGCCCTGTGACGGAGCGGTCCGAGCGCTTCCTCCATCACCGCCGCCAGATCGTCTCCGTCTCCGGACTGCAACCGGTCGAGGTCGCGGAGCAGTTCGCCCACGAGGTCTTCCGCGGCGCGCCGCTGGTTCAGGTCGAGGGGAGGACTGGTCCTCACCTCCACGTGCTCGATCCAGACCGCTCCCAGCCCGTGGGCGATGACGTCCAACTGGTCGCGGAGGTCCGCCAGCCCCCCCTCGACGACCAGCGCGTGATGCGCCCGGTAACGGCCGCGGAGGACGACGCGCACGGCGAGCGGCCGCCCGGCGGCGGCCTGGAGGTCGGCCAGCCTCTGCTCCGCGCGATCCAGGAGCGCGTCGCGGTCATCATCCGGGCCGAGATCAATCGTCAGCCGCTCCCAGCGAACGACGTCCAACGCATGGAACGTAACGTCGCGGACGCCCCGCCCTTCGACGGTGACGATCACGCAGCCTTTCTCCCCGCGCTCATGGACGTGCCGCCCCTGCGTGCAGCCGGGATAGAGGATGACCGGCCCGTCTTCGTGCACCCGTCGCAAGGTGTGGATGTGCCCCAGCGCCCAGTAGTCGTATCCCTTGAGCTTGAGAACCTCGGGTCGCGTGGGGGCATAGGGCTCATGCTCGGCGTCGCCGGAGAGACTGGTGTGCAACAGACCGATGTTGAACGCTCCCGGGACCGGATCGGGGTAGCCGGCGGCGAGGTCCTCGGTCACGGCGCGGGCGGGGAAGCTCTGGCCGTGCACCGCCACATCCAGATGACCCAGATGCTTGAGAATCCGCGTGTCTGGCCGGTCGCCGCGGAATTCATGGACGTTCTCGGGCCAGCGGAGCTGCCGCGAACTCCCCCCCAACGAATCGTGATTGCCCCGAATCAGAAACACCCGAATCCCGGCCTGGGCGAGGCTTTGAAACTCCTTGGCGGTCCAGGCCCAGGAGCGGACGTCGGAATAGTCGCCGTCAAACAGATCGCCGGCGATGACGACGAAATCGACCTGTTCGCGGAGGGCCAGGGCCAGGAGATGCTGAAACGCCCGCCGCGTCGCCGTGCGCAGCTCCTCCACCGGCGCGCCCTCCCGCGCTTCCAGACCCCGGAGCGGTGCATCCAGATGAACGTCGGCGGCGTGCAGAAATCGCATGCGCAGAGGGAGGGGAGGGATGATCTGGAGGATTCGGCGGAGAAAATGCGACGCTCGCAAACGGTTGCTTTGAGTAACCCGAGGGGGCCCGCTTCAAGGACACGGCACAGGCTCCACCCGGCCGACTCCCAGCAGGATCAGCCGCGCGGTCACGCGGTCGGCCGGCAGCTCCAGAATGTGTGCCGCGGCCCGCGCGTACAGTTGCAACTGTTCCCGGTAACCCGCCAACCGCTCGTCCACCTCCGCTGCGTCGAGACCTTCCAGGAAATCTGTTTTGTAGTCGCAGATGTCCGCCGCGAGGGGTTCGCCCCCGTGTTCGAGCAGCACCAGCCGGTCCATGCTGCCGCGGATCAGGAGTTTCTCCACGGGAGCGACGAAGCGCCGCTCATTCTGCACTCGAATGGCAACGTCCTGAGGTGATGCGATCCCGGCCAGTGCCGCCGCAAAGAGGCCGTGAGGTCCCTGATAGGCGCTGCGCGAGAGGACCCGCGCGATCTCCGGCTGGCGGAACATGGCGTGGAACTCGCGGAGAGCCTGTTCAATCTCCCGGTCGTGCCATTCCCATCGGCGTGCGATCTGTCGCAGCAAGGCGTCGTCGGGAAGGCCCTCCTCCAGCCACTCGACCTGCTCGAACCAGGCGTGGATGAGGGAGCCGCGGGCGCGGGCGGACGAGGGAGGACTCAGCACCTCGGACATCCGCACGAGTTTGGCGCCATGCCGCGAGGGTTGCACCTCATCGAGCTGAGCCAGGGAGTCCGGACGAGGGGGAGCGAGCCGGATTCGCAGCGGCGGGGGAGGAGACGGCGTCCGGGCCGCTGCGGCGCCCGCGCGACCGGCAGCCAGATGCGGGGCGCGACGATGCCATTTCTGCTCGCCCGCGATCGTCAGCACCTGACCGGGCGGCAAGGGGCCGCCGTCGGTGAGCGCCGCACGCAACAGACCGGCCATGGTCTTGGGCAGAGAGGACGGGCCTGACGCCCCTGTTCGCGAAGAGGATGTGGGGACGGCGGGAGCCACCAGCAGGTGCAGCGCGTGCCGCGCGCGGGTGACCGCCACGTACAACACGCACAACCGCTCCTCATACCGCCGCACCTTGTCCGCCTGAAAGACCTGCTGCAAGTCCTCCGGGAGGAGGCTGACCAGTCCCTCAGGGGCATAGCGAATCACGACGTCTGGCGGCTCGACCGGCGACGGACGGTGGAACACGAACTGCGGTGTTTTGGGGATCAGCTTGCCGTCGAGTTCGGGCAGGAACACCACGTCGAACTCCAGCCCCTTGGCCCGGTGAATCGTCATCAAACGGACGCGCGACTCCGAGGGTTGCACCACCTCCTGGGCTTCCACAAAGGTGATGAAATCCGACGTGCGCAGCGTCGCATGGGGGGTGTAGTCGTGCGCGATGTTGACCAGTTGAGTCAGTCGCCCCACTCCCCGTGAATCGCAGGAGGGCACCAGGTGGCGGGCCCAGTCCGCCACGCACCGACCGTAGCCCCGCTCGAGCAGCTCCCGGCGGATGCGTGCAGCCAGATGATGGACCTCGTCCGGCTCGGCCTCTTCCCTCAGGCCGATCGCCTCCCCCAGCGGCGAGGTGGCGACGTGGAACCGTGCGGCGGTATCACCCGGATGATCGGCCAGATGCAGCAACGACAGAATGAGCTGCACGGCCACTGCATCGGTCAGTGCCCTCCCCCCTTCCTCGCTGACGTCGATTCCCATGCGGCGCAGCTCACGCGCCAAGTGGACGACCGTGTCGTTTTTGACCGCCAGCACGCCGATCGTCGCCGCGGGGATGCGGCGGTGCGTCTCCGCGATCCGCTGGACGGCAAATGTCAGAACATCTCCCTCCGGTTCCTCCGGCGGAGTCTCCAGCGTCACCCAGCCGGGTAAATCGGCCTGCGCAGTCTCATGCGTCTTAAACCGCTTCTGCCAGCGATGGATGGCCGTCGCCAGCTCTCCCGCATCGGGATGACGATGCAGACCTTCGCCGATCCGGTTGACCGCCTCAATCACCGCCGGAGAGGAGCGGTAGCTGCGCGCCAGGGTCTGTTCCTCGATCTGGGGCAGGCGGTCGTGCAGGGCGTCGAACAGCTCCGCCGCCCCCCCCCGCCAGCCGTAGATCGCCTGCTTTTGATCCCCCACGCAAAACAGAGACATCCGCGGGTCGGCCGTCACGCACTGCGCCAGCGGTTCCAGCGCCTGCCACTGCGGAACGGAGGTGTCCTGGAACTCATCCAGCAGCAGATGTTCGATGGAGGCGTCGAGGCGGAAGTCGAGCTGGTCGATGGCGGCCTGCCGCCACCCCCGTCCGATGGCGCGCGTCACGTCATCGAACGTCCACCCGCAATGCTGTTGCTTGAGAGCCGCCAGTTCCGCAGCGAGCCGGTCGAGAATGTCCCAGGTGACGCGCGTGCGACTGGCAAGCTGGCGAATCAGGACGGCGCGGGCATGACCCACAAGCTGCTGGTAGACGCTGAGGGCCTCACGCGGGATCGGCTGGCGACGGTAAGTGGTGTCTCCCGCGGCGACCTTGGCGGCGATCCCCTGTTTCAGGAATTCCTCCCACTGACCGTCGCGGGCGCACTGCGACTCGCGCGTGCGGGCCTCTTCCCATGCCTCGGGCAATTCGACCCGATCGAGAGCTTCGAGCGCCTCCTGCAATTCCTCGGCCGACAGCGGCGGCGGTTCCGGGACTTGTCGCCAGGCATCCGGTTCCGTCTCCTGATACGCGGCGGCGAAGTCCCGCACGGTTCTCCGCAGCAGCGCGGTGATATTTCGCGCGGCATCACCCTTGCCCAGCAGGTTGAGGAGCCGGCCGACGTCCCCTCCCGAGCCGCCGTTGGCCTGTTGGTCGTGGTGCAGCAGCCGCTCGATGGCCTGAGTGACAAGCTGATCCTCCTCGATGACGTCGAGGATCGCCCAAGCGGGGGGGAGACCCAACTCCAGGGAGAAACAGCGGGCGAGCTGAATGAAAAAGCTGTCGAGCGTTCCGATGCGGACGCGGTGCAACTCGCGGGTCAGCGCCGCCAGTCGCTCCAGGCATTCCTCGCGGGTGAGCGGCCGGCCATTCCGGGAACCGATCTGCTCGGCCAGTTCTCGGAGCTTGTCGGGATTGCGGGCGGCTTCGGCCAGGCGAAGCAGGACGCGTTCGAGAATCTCCCCTGCGGCTGCGCGGGTGAAGGTGGCCGCCAGGATGCGGTCCGGCCCGGTGATCCGCAGCCGGTCGATGAACTGTCCCGACAACTGGTAGGTCTTGCCCGTGCCGGCGGAGGCCCGGATGAGCAGATTGGGACGGTCGGGAGGGACAGAGGCGTCGTCGGACGCACGGGGGCCGCGCCGGCGTCGGGAGGGGACGGGCCTGCGGGGAGAACGGCGTGAGCGGGGGCGGGTCATGGCGAGTTCTCTGTCACGACTTCTCCATCAAAGGCGTTGACCTGGCAGATCAAGTCCCAGTCGTCGTAGCCGCTGCCCATCTCGGCCGGAGGCCAGAATGTCTGATCGAGAATCCGCCGCGCCACCTCGCGAGCCAGTTCGTCCGCTTCCCTCAGTTCCGCCTCGGTCCACTCTGCCAGTGCAACGCGCGTGCGGGAAGAGTCCTCCGGCAAGAGCAGGTAGCCAAGTTGCACCGGTTCCTCGACCCCCAGCGGCCGCGCGAGGTGCCGGTAGAGAGGGAGTTGCAGGTCGATCCACTCCCCCCCCTGGCGGTGAACCTGCTCGGGTGTTTCCCCCTGGGAGGAACTTTTGTAATCGAGGATGCGACAGCCGTGTTCACGATGGAAGTCGATCCGGTCGATGCGCCCGCGGAGGTGAATCGTTCGCCCGTCCCCGAGGTCGAAGAGGGAGTCGGTCTGCTGGCCGGAGTGTTCCACGAACCGGATCTCCCAGCCCCAGTCGGCAAGCTCGGCCTGGACCCTGGCAAAGGCCCGCAACCGTTGCCGCAGTTGCTCAAGCTGGAGTTCCACAACCGGCCGGCGCTGACGGCCGAGCCTGCGGCGGGCGACGCTCTCAAGCTGGTCCTCCAGGAAGCTCTGAATCTCATCCGCTTCCGGACTCGAGTTCAGCGGCGAGAGACCAAACGCCTTGAGCACTTCGTGCAGCAGCTCGCCGAAGTCGCTCCCCCCCAGTTCCTCGGCGGCGTCGTCCGCCGACCCGAGTCCCAGCACATAACTCAGGTAGTACCGGTACGGACAGGCGAGGTAACTCTTGAATTCCGTGACGTTCAGTTCCGTGGGTGGCTCGGCGAGGGGGCGGGGCCGCGGAATGCGGAACCCCGGGGTCGCGCGCTTCGTCGTGAATTCCGCAGGGAGGGGCGGCCGCACGGGCGGCCGGGCCTCGGCGGCGTCGCCGTAGAACTGCACGATGCGCTGGGCAATGACCTCCGGCTCGGCGGCAAACAGCAGCCGGCTGGGACGCAAGGGGTCTCCCTCGGCCGTCCGTCGTCCCACAATCAACGTCACGCGCTGGCGCGCATGCAGCAGCACGGAGAGTGCATAGGCATCACGGGCGTAGCGACGGGCGTTGTCAAGCAGCCCCAGCCGCGCCCGGAGACTGTTCGGCAGAAACAAGTCGGAGTTCAGCGACTGCGGGATGTGGTCTTCGTTGAACGTGGTGACAATCGCCACGGGCGCGTCATCCAGCGGCAATTCCAGCCAGCCCAGGAGGGGGATCGCCTCCGGCTGAGGGGGGGGCGGGAGCATCTCCCCCGAAACGGCGTCCAAGGCCAGTCGGATCGCTTCCGCCGCGGTGAACGTCCCCCCCAGGGGAGCGGGAATCCGGGCGTGTTCCTCCACAGCCGTGTGCAATTTGCGGCAGGCGTCCACCACCACGCGGTGCGAAGGAACGTCCACATCGAATTGCACGTGCCGGTACAGTTCCAGCAGCAACTCGGCGATCGGAGCAGACCAGGCCGGGAGTGGACGTTGCGGCGGCGACTGCAACGGCGCCAGCCAGGCCCGTACCCGTTCGTACGCCGGTCGCAGCCGCTGGACGGCGCCGGGCGGGCCCAGCCATTCCCCCAACCGCGGCTGCAGGTGATGAGTCACGTAATCGTCAAGTTCCTCCAACCAGCCGTGAGAGCAGCCTTGCGCCTCCAGCCAGGCCGCGACGTCGGGATGCCGCGCCAGCGCGGTGAAGTGCTCAATCCGATCGTGTTCGAGAAGGTCCGCCACCGCCGCGAGAAGCAAGGCCGGCGGAGTCTGCAACAGCTCCTTCTCCTTCACCGGCCGCGTGCGCAGACCGCAAGCCTCGAACTGGCGTTGGAGATGCGGGGTGAGCGACTCATCCCCCAGTCCGATCGTGATCTCGTCGGCGCGGTAACGGCCGTCCAGTTCGGCGACGGCATACGCGGCTTCGGCCGCCTGGTCGGCCGGTCCCCCCACGACCCGAATCTGTTCCGCAGACAGGTCCAGGCGACACTCCCGCCACCGCTCGGGAAGCAGACAGCCATGCTCGTCAAAATGATCGGCCAGTTCCTCGGGTGCGTGAATGAAGGCGGTGACGCGATCCTCGACCTGGTCCAACATGCGGCGATGCGTGCGCGGCAGGTCCACGGCGCCGAGCAGGATGATCTCCTGATCCGTGTGGCATTCGTGCTGTTCGATCGCCACCAGCCGCGCCGTCTGCTGATCCCACAATCCCAGATCGTCCAGCAGGGCGAGATACTTCTCCTGGGCCTGCTGCAGGGTGGCCCAGCGTGACTGCTCCTGAAAGCCGGGAAGGTATTTGCCCAGCTCCCGCACTTTCTGGAAGTCGAGTCCGTCGGCGGCGAGTTCGGTGTGGTGACGAGCCAGCAGCGTCCCCAGTTCGAGCCAGCGGGGGAGGTCGTCACTTGGCGGCACGTTCCGCAACAGCGGGCGGAGGGCTTCCTCGGAGAGGCTGCGCAGGGCCTCTCCCCAGGCCAGCCGCTGCGTCAGATCACCCGCCAAGGGTCGCTGCGGCTCGTACAGTTCTTCGGGAAGCTGCTCCGGGGTGACGACGACCGGAGGTTCATGCCGCCCCCGCGTTCGCTCGGTGAGCAGTTCCAGAAACCGCCGGCCCACCCGGCGCCCCGGCACGACCAGCAGCACCGTGCTCAAATCAACCAGACGCCCACGCCGGTACTGGGAGCAAAGGGCGTCAACGACCTGCGGCAGGGCCGGCTGCGACCAGTCGAAAAAGCGCCTGACGATCGGCATTCCACTGTGCCCGCGTAGGGGTGGACGTCAGTTAACAAACGTCCATCATCCCGATTCAAGGCCGAGCGTCAAGCCTGCTGATTGACCCGGAACGCTGGAAACGGGGGGGCGCAGCTTCTGGAGGGTGGTCCGGTCAGGGGCGCGTTGCAGTTCCACATCCTCCGCTCGCCTGCTCCTGGGGAGAGGGCTCCCACCCCGCCCCGCCGACGGCATCGGCGGCTGGCAGAACAGAGGGACGGATCAGGGGTGCGGCGGGAGCGATTGCGTCCCGCGAGGGGGGCACGTCGGTCCTGACGGGACGGTCCGGGGGCTGACGCCCCCGGCTCGCCGAGTGACGTTCGCAGAGGCGAGCCCGGGCCGTTAGGCCCGGGGCCGTCGGAGCGGCGATCGGGACTCAGCGATCATGGTGATGCCACAGCGGGTTTTCGGACGGTCCGGGGAATCAGCGGAGACCCGGGGGCTGACGCCCCCGGCTCGCCCACGGCCTCCGACGGCCTGGGGAATTTCGATCTGCCGCCAGCCTCCGCCGCCGGCCGCGATCGTCGACCACGCCCAGCCGCAGATGACACACGGTGAGCAACGACCTCCCGGGATGGCAAGAGAGAAGGAAAGCTCGTGGAGCGGCCCCGACCAACCCTGGAGGGCTGCACCAGAATGCGGGAGGTCGTGGGAGAACCCCGATCCCGTTGGCCCGCGACGGGAAACTCACTTCTTCACGAGTGTTCCACGTCCCTCGCTCCGGTCCCCAGACCGCGGACGCAGGCCCGTCCCCCGCAGCGCGGCAGCGCCCCGCGCGGGAACTGCCGATGGCGGGGGCGATCGGGCTGCTCCGTCTGGACGCTCAGGGGGGTGCTGCCGTATCACTCGCCCCCCGGCTTCGGGGTCCTCGGAGTGCTTCCCGGTAGGACACGGACCCCGCCCGACTCACCCTGGGAGAGGCGCATGCCTAAAGCGGGAGTTCCCCCGCGCCCCGTCGCGCCGCGAAATCTGGGCTACCTGGCACCGATCGGCCTGATCGGCGCCGTCTTGGCGCTGGTCGTCCCGGTCTCGCCATCCCTGCTCGACCTGCTGCTGGCGGGAAATGTTGCGGCCGCCGTGTTGATCCTCCTGCAGACGGTGCAGGTACGCCGCCCGCTGGAGTTAAGCGTTTTCCCGGCTCTGCTGCTGACCACGACGTTGGCGCGGCTGGTGCTGAACGTGGCTTCCACCCGTCTGATTCTGACCGAGGCTCCCTGGGCCGGAGTGGAAGCGGCCGGCGGAGTCATCGCCACTTTTGGCGAGTTCGTGGCGGCCGGCTCCCCCTACGTGGGAGGAGTGGTGTTTGCGATCCTCGTCGCCATCCAGTTCCTGGTCATCACCAAGGGGGCGACGCGCATCAGCGAGGTGGCGGCTCGGTTCGCTCTCGATGCCCTCCCGGGGCGGCAGGCGGCGATCGATGCCGATCTGGCGGCCGGACTCCTGACCGCGGCGGAGGCGCGGGAGCGCCGCCAGGAACTCGTGCGGCAGGCGGACTTCTACGGCGCCATGGACGGCGCCAGCAAGTTCGTCCGCGGAGACGCCGTGGCGGGCCTGCTGATTACCGCGATCAACATCGTGGGAGGTCTGGCCATCGGCGTCCTGGGCGAGGGGATGCCATTGGCCGAAGCGGTCTCCGTCTACACCACGCTCACCATCGGCGATGGTCTCGTTTCGCAAGTGCCGGCTTTGTTGATCTCCCTCGCCGCCGGGCTGATCGTCACTCGCAGTTCCACCGACAGCGACCTCCCGGGCGAGGCCGTCGGACAGATCGTGGCCCACCCCCTTCCACTGGCGGCCGCGGCCGGTTTTCTGGCGGTGCTGGGTCTCGTCGGTTTTCCGACCGTGCCGATGTTCGCCCTGGCCGGCGTGTGCGGCGCAGCCGCCTGGTGGCTGGCCAGTCGCGCGCCCGCCTCACCGCAGGCGGCAGCGACGACGCCTGCCGGCAGCGGCGTGCGGAGCGATGCTCCCCCGCTCCCCCCCACACCGCCGTCCGCTGCTCCCTCGCCACTGGAACATCATCTTCACGTCGAACCGCTGGAACTGGACCTGGGAGTCAGTCTGGTCCGACTGGCGGACCCCGCCGCCGGAGGAGACCTGCTTCAACGAGTGACGCAGCTTCGGGAGCGGATCGCCGCCGATTTGGGATTCATTCTGCCGAAGGTCCGCATCCAGGACGACCTGCGGCTCGATCCCCGCGAGTTTCGGATCAAGCTCCGCGGAGTCCCGGAAAGCTCCGGGACCGTCTACACGGACGCTTTGCTGGCGGTCAACGATGGTTTTGTGGCCGGCCCGCTCACGGGGATCGAGGGGCTTGAACCGGCCACCCGACGCAGCGGCGTCTGGATCAATGCCGCGCAAGCGGAAGAGGGGCGGCGGCTGGGGTATCGTCTCCTGGCGCCGCAGGTGGTGATTCTGCAACAGCTCGAACAGGTCGTCCGCCGCCGCGCCGCCGAACTCCTCACCCGCGAACACGTCCACGACCTGCTGAAGCATCTCCGTCGGCGGACGCCCCATCTGGTGGATGAACTGGTCCCCGCCCGACTGACCGGCGGCGACGTTCACCGCGTCCTGGCGGAACTGCTCGAGGACGGCATTCCCATCCGCGATCTGGAGACGATTCTGGAAACGCTGGGCGATGCCGTGGCAGGACATCCGCGGGCGTTGATCCCGGAACTGACCGGTCACGTCCGGGCCGCTCTGCGTCGCACCATTGCCCAGCGGTTCGCCGACGGTCGGGGGGTGTTGCACCTTGTCCATCTCCAGATCGGTGAAGAGACGCGCCTCCCGGAGGACGTGGAACTCATGACGATGTTCCACCCCGATCGCGCCAGCCGCGAGCGACTCATCCCCTGGTTGGGTCCCTTGACCACCGCCCTCGAACGCCTGACGGCGACCGGACATCCTCCCCTCGTCCTTTGCCGCAGTGAATACCGGACGGCGGTCCGCGATCTGCTGCGTTCCAGCGATGTTCGAGCCGTTGTGCTCACTCCGCGGGACCTCCCCCGGGAGCAAGCGCTCAAAATTCACGCTGACATCTCAGCGGCAGCGCCCTCCCAGGAACCATCCCCGTCCGACAATTCCGTCCACCTCAGCCAGGCCGCGCAGCTCACAGCCGCCGCCGGCTGACTTTCCCCGTCCCTCAACCCCCCCTCCCCCGCGCCTCCCCCTGCCCCTCGCCCACACCTCCCGGCTGCCACATCCCCGTCTCCTCGTTCACCCCCCGTCACGATCGTCCATGTCCACCATCCGCACTTATCGAGCGGCCACCTTTCGCGAGGCATTGGCGCTCGTCCGCGCTGAGCTGGGGGACGAAGCCCTGGTCCTGGGACAACGGGAACTGCGGCGGCGGCGCTTCCCCTGGCTGCGCGCGACCGTCGAGACGGAATTGACGGCCGCCGTCGGGCCGGGAACGGAACGAATCGCTTCCCGCGGCCGCCGAACGACGACCGCCCCCCCTTCCGGGCGCGGCGGTTCCTCCACGGCCGGCCGCTCGCCAGCGCCACGGGAAGCGGCGGCGGAACACGACCGGCTTGCTGCGGCCGAGGCGCCGACCGACCCCCACCAGCACCGGCCGTCGCCATTCTCCGTGGAGTACGAATCCGGATCGGAACTCCTCTCCGCCGGAGCTCGCGAGGGCCGCCCGTCCCTCCCCCTTCCGCCTCCCTGCGAACTCTCCGACCCCTTCCGTCTGTATACGCACCTCATCGAGCAGGATGTCGAGGAAGCGGACGCCCGAGAGCTTGTTTCACGTCTCGTCTTGCGGCCCGAAGACGCCCGTCTTGGTGAAGCCGAGCTGCGCGAGCGACTGACCCGGACGATGGCCGAATTCCTCCCCTGTCACGGACCGATCCGGGTCGAGGAGGGTCGCCGGCGGGTGGTCGCGCTGGTCGGACCCACAGGCGTCGGCAAGACCACCACCATTGCCAAGCTGGCGGCCAACCTCCGGCTGCGGGACCGCCGCCGGGTCGGGCTGATCACCGTGGACACCTACCGCGTCGCCGCGATCGACCAGTTACGGACCTATGCGCAGCTCATCGACGTGCCGCTCCGCGTTGTGGCCACGCCGCGGGAGATGCCGCAGGCGCTCGACGATCTCTCCGATCGGGAACTGGTGCTGATCGATACCGCCGGCCGCAGCCCCCAGGACGATCTGCGGATTCAGGAGCTGCGGAGCTTTCTGCAAGCGGCGCATGCGGATGAGGTGCATCTGGTCCTGAGTCTCACCGCAGGTCCCCGGAACCTGACTCTGGCGGCGGAGCGCTTTCATCGCGTGGGACCGACGACGGTGCTGCTCACCAAGCTGGACGAAGCCGGTGCTCCGGGCGTCGTCCTCTCGGCCGCACGGCGGGCGGAACTCCCCCTCAGCTATATCACCACCGGGCAGGACGTCCCGGACGACATCGACATGGCCACCCCCGACTGGCTGGTGCAACGGCTGCTGCGGCCGTCCGGGGCAGCCGCCTGGCCCGTCGCAGGCCGGCCTCGTGAAGACACTCTTTGTCCCCCGCGGCATTCGCTGGGGACAACGTGTGGTAACGATTTCAGCGATTGAACGGATTTCATCAAGACTGACCACCTGGACAGCCGATTTCGATTGATACGCCGCGGTGTCGGACCGCTCGCCGTCCGCCCTGTGCCGGGGGCTTCCCCGGCCACGGCGCACGACGGCGCCCGCAGCGTCGCGGAGCAACGGACGGCCCTCGCCAGCCACGGAGGAGTTGCATGGCCACCAAGGCTACCGTCGATATTCAACAATTGTGGCTCGAGTTCAAGCAGGACCAGACGAACGAGGAACTGCGCAACCGCCTCATCGAGCACTACTATCCCCTGGTCCGCTACAACGCCGAGCGCGTCTGGCAGAAGCTCCCCGACGGGGTCGACCTCAACGACCTCATCTCCGCCGGCGTGTTCGGTTTGATGGACGCCATTGAGGCGTTCGACCTGGATCGCGGCGTCAAGTTCGAGACCTACTGCGTCCCGCGGATTCGCGGCGCCATGCTCGATGAACTGCGGACCATGGACTGGGTGCCGCGGCTCGTCCGCAGCAAGGCCAGCAAGCTGGAAGCGGCCCGCAAGGAGTTCGAGGCGGCGCACGGCCGCCCCCCTTCCGACGCCGAACTCGCTCAGAAGATCGGCCTCTCCCTCGACGAGTTCGAGAAACTCAAGGCCGAGGCCAGCGCCGTCACCTGCGTCAGCCTCAACAAAAAGTGGTACGAAACCGACAGCTACAAGGACGTCCGCGAGATCGACGTCGTGGAGGACGAGCGGGGAGAAGACCCGACCAACGGCATCCAGAAGCAGGACGTCATGAAGCTCGTCACCAAAGGGCTGAATCGGAACGAGCGACTGATCGTGATCCTCTACTACTACGAGGAACTGACGATGAAGGAGATCGGGCAGACGCTCGGACTGTCCGAATCCCGAGTCAGCCAGATGCACAGCAGCATCGTGGCGCGGCTCAAGGAGCAGCTTTCCAGGCGCAAGCCGGAGTTCGCCTGACCCCCGCGCCGCCGGATCGTCCCCAGGCGCCTGCCGCGCTGGCGGACCGCCCCTGCGGTTCTGCCCACTGCGGCCCCCTCCCCTCCATGACCGCGGGGGTCTCGTCTCCGCCGTCCGGCGAGTGGCAACCCCGCCTCTGGAACGTCACAATCTCCCTCGGTCGCAAGGACGACGGGTTCCACCGGAAAGGTGGTTCTCTGCGCCCTCCGTCGAGGGAGATTGAGAGATGGATCGCTTCTGGAACGGGCTGTCTGTGGTGTGGTATTGCGCGGCCCTTCTGTCGGCCGGGCGGACGTTCGATCTCGTCCACCAGCGGATGGCGCGTTACGCCCTCCTGGTGGCTGTCGTCTGCTGGTTGATCTCCCGCCTGCCGATGTTCCGCTGTCACAGCTTGCCGCGCATCTCGTGGCGGCGGCCCCCCCGGAGCCCCGCGGTCTCCCCCCTCCGCAGCAGGAGCTGATCCGGGGCCGGTCGCTCGCACCGATGGCGAGTGAACCGCGCCCGCTCTGACTCCCGAGTCGCAGCGGCGGCGGAGCCGCACGGAAGGGACCGAGGCGTGGCCTTTGGCCACCGCCGGGCCGATCGTCGCTCCGGATGTGCTGTGTGGCGTCCGATCTGACGAAGCGCCACAATGAACGGAGCACGGTCGGTCCGGGAGGCCCCTGGCGCCGGCCGCGGTCGCAGAGTGTCGGCAGCGTGAGCACTGGTCATGCCCCATGACCGCGATTCTGGGAATTTCCGCGTTCTATCATGATGCCGCGGCGGCTGTGGTGGTGGACGGCCGCATCGTCGCCGCCGCTCAGGAGGAGCGGTTCACCCGCCAAAAACACGATCCCCGCTTTCCTGTCCGGGCCATTGAGTACTGCCTGAATGCTGCCGGTCTGGCGCCGGAACACCTCGACTACGTGGGCTTCTACGAGAAGCCGTTCACCAAGTTTGAACGTCTGCTGCGAACGTACCTCTCCTTCGCCCCGGCGGGATACCGCGCCTTCCGGCAAGCGCTCCCCGTATGGATGCGGGAGAAACTGCACCTGCGGCGGATCATCCGCGACGGACTGGGAGGGCGCTACCGCGGCCCCCTGATCTTCACCGATCACCACGAGTCGCACGCCGCCAGCGCGTTCTTCCCCTCCCCCTTTGACGAGGCCGCAATCCTGACCATCGACGGCGTCGGCGAGTGGTCCACCACCTGTTACGGCATCGGTCGAGGCCGGGAACTGGCCCTGACCCATGAAATCCGCTTTCCGCACTCGCTGGGGCTGCTGTACTCAGCGTTCACGTATTACCTCGGCTTCAAGGTCAACAGCGGGGAATACAAGGTGATGGGACTGGCCCCCTACGGACGGCCGGTGTACCGCGACCTGATCCTGGAGCACCTCATCGACCTCAAGCCGGACGGCTCGTTCCGGCTCGATCAGCAGTACTTCCATTACTGCCAGGGGTTGACGATGACGTCTCCCCGGTTTCATCGTCTGTTCGGCGGGCCCCCGCGACCGCCGGAGTCCCGTCTCACCCAGCGGGAGATGGACCTCGCCGCCTCGCTCCAGGCGGTGACCGAGGAGGTGATGCTGCGTCTGGCGCGGCACGTCCACGCGCGAACCGGCCAGAGATGCCTGGTCCTGGCGGGGGGTGTGGCGCTCAACTGCGTCGGCAACGGGCGGATTCTTCGCGAAGGGCCGTTTGAGGAGTTATGGATTCAACCGGCGGCGGGCGACGCCGGCGGGGCGCTGGGAACGGCGCTGTTCATCTGGCATCAACTGCTGGGTCAACCCCGCGACCCGCAGGGCCGCGACGCGCAACAAGGCTCGTTCCTGGGACCAGCGTACTCGGATGCGGACATCGCTGCGGCGCTGACAGCTTGCGGGGCGCGGTTCAGCACCTGCGACAGCGATGAGGAGTTGTGTGAACAGGTCGCCGAGCAACTGGAGGCGGGGCGCGTGGTGGGATGGTTCCAGGGGCGGATGGAATTTGGTCCGCGGGCGCTGGGGGCACGGAGCATTCTGGCCGACGCCCGTCATCCCGGGATGCAGTCCCTGCTGAACCTCAAGGTCAAGTTCCGTGAATCGTTCCGCCCCTTCGCACCGATCGTGATGCAGGAGTACGCCCACGAATACTTCGATCTCCGCGAGGGGCAGGAGAGCCCCTACATGTTGCTCACGGCTCCCGTGCGCGAGGCGCTGCGGACCCCGCCGGGACCAGATGACGAAAAGCTGTTCGGCATCGAGCGGCTCCAGCGGCCGCGGTCCGTCATCCCGGCCGTCACGCACGTCGATTACTCCGCGCGCATTCAGACCGTTGACGCCGCGCGAAACCCCCTCCTGTACCGCTTGCTGGATCGGTTCCGGGAGCGGACGGGGTGTCCCGTGCTGGTCAACACCAGTTTCAACGTCCGTGGCGAACCGATCGTCTGCACGCCGGAAGAAGCCTGGCGGTGCTTTCAGATGACCGACATCGACGTGTTGGCGATCGGCCGGCATCTGGCCGTCAAAGCGGAACAGCACCAGACCGCCGATGAAGCCGCACGGGCGGCTCACCGGGCCGCCTTCGCCGCGGATTGATCGTCCTTTCGAGGTCTCGCCTCCGCGGCGCTACCAGAGAATCTCGTTCATCGGTTCACGCGGAACCCTTTCACCATGACGCTCATTCACTGGCATCCCGACACGCGTCAATTGCGGCAGTTCGGAGTGATCGCCCTGTTCGTTCTGCCGCTGCTCGGTTGGTGGTGGAGCGGGGGGCATCCCGTTGTCGTGGGTGCGGCAGCAGCCGTGGGAGGAGTGGCGGCCGTGCTGGCGCTGGTCCGCCCGCAGTGGTTGCGGCCGGCGTTTGTGGGGCTGTCGCTGGTGGCGTGGCCGATCGGCGCGGTGGTCGGGGAACTGGCACTCGTGGTGATCTTCTTTGGGGTCGTCACGCCGCTGGGGTGGCTGCTGAGGTGCAGCGGCCGCGATGCCTTGGCCCGTCACTGGGATCGCCAGGCGGCCTCCTACTGGCAGGAAAAACGGCAACCGGCCGGTCCGCAGAGCTATCGGAAACAGTGGTAGACGAGCTCGCGGCACCCTGGGTGGAGAGTATGATGGAAGGGAACCGAGTCCTGATGAACGCTTCCTTCCCCGCGAGCCTCTCCATGTCTGACTCGAACCGAACTCCCGCGGAGCCTGAGCCGGACCTCCCGCTGTGGAAGGAGTTCGTGCTGTTCATTCTGGAGAACAAGGCGTGGTGGCTGGTGCCGATCGCCATCGTGCTGGCGCTGCTGGGCGTGCTGGCGGTGCTGACCTCCACGGGGGCGGCGCCGTTCATCTACACGCTGTTCTGACGGCCACGGAAGATTCACCCCTCCTTCAGGGAGGGGGGGATGGCGCCGGCCCTGGTTGGAGCACCGGGGAGGTCGCGCTGTGCGGACGCCCTCGGACAGCGGCTGGCCGCGCCTGGCCAGCGACCGACGCGGCCGGCCGGTCCGCCATAGTCAGCCGGATCGTGGTGGCCTCGGAAAGCAGGAGGCCGAAACGCGAGCAGGGCCCGGCCCCGACCAGCGTCGGAACCGGGCCCCGGAAGTGCTCGCAGTGAATCAAGCGGTGATCCCTACGAGGAGATGGCTGCCGGATCGACAGCCCGCCGGCCGTCGTTACACGGCGCCACCTCGTTGTTGGCTACTGTCAGATTGCACAGGACCACCTCCTTTCTATTCGAGAGAACCCCGTTTCGATCGGCTCGCCAGCTCCGACCCCCTCACGGGCGATAGTCCGTCGCGCTGCGTCCGCGCGACCCGATGGGGGAATTCTTGCAAATTCCCGGACGGCAGCAAGCCCAATCTCCCCTCGGACCCGCGATCCGAAGGAACTTCATCCCGCCGTGCCGTCGGTACCCGGAAGGACACCCTCTGTGCCGGAAAGGTTCGCGGGCGGAGCGGAGGGAACGTCCCGCAAAAGTCTTCCGTCCGCCGCCGCGGGCGCCGCCGGGGCCGCTGCTGAACTCCGTGGATTCAGCGCAAAGACCACAAACACCGCCACGGCGATCAGCACCAGCCCCAGCAGTTCATTCCACCGCGGCAGCTCTTTCAAGTACAGCACCGAGAAGATCACGAACACCGTCAGCGTGATGACCTCCTGCATGATCTTGAGCTGCGCCGCCGTAAAGCCGTAATGCCCGTGTCCGATCCGATTCGCCGGCACCTGACAGAGGTATTCCGGAAGGGCGATCAACCAGCTCACCAGGATGACCACCGCCAGCGGCAGGCTCTTGAACTTCAAGTGGCCATACCAGGCAAAGGTCATGAAGATGTTGGAGAGAATCAGCAGCAGGACGGTCTTCATGGACGGAGGTCACGGGTTCGAGGGGGGCCGGTGGGAAGAGCCGACGTCTCCCTCAGGCGGGGACGAATCTTCCGCACGCATGCGCAGAAAGTCCAGCCTGACGAATCGCGTTCCGTCAGGGCGTCGCTGGTTTCCGACCGACTTACCGTACCCGGCACTGGAACGTGATGACGTCGCCGCTCTCTCCCTTCAGAGGATCGTCCAGCTCAAAGATCAGGATCGAGCTCCCGGCGCCGTTCGGCTCAATGCTCAGCGAACCGGGCCGCTGGCAGACCACCGACCCTTCGATGTACTCCAGCCGTGGCGTGAGATTGTCGATGATCCGCACGCCGAACAGGTCCCGCTGGCCGAGGTTGTCGAAGCGGATGGTGAACGTCACGACCTCGCCGGGCCGGGCGACTTCGACGTCCGCCAGCTTGACGATCCGCAGTTGTCCCGGTTGGCGGCGGTCTTCGGTCCCGACGAATTCCCGCGCACTGAAGCGGGCCTCGACCGCCGCACCGCGGGCGTCATGCCCGGCGAGGATGGGGTACTGGTCGCTGGTCCAGGCGCCGGCGCACTGCGCGGCATACGCCAGGATCGGCAGGTCGGCCTGACGGATCAGCCCGTCGCTCAGGAACGCGAGGTTCTGGTGCGCGGCCAGGAGCGTCTGGCTCCCCTGCGGAGCAACGGACTGATGCAGGCTGCCGTCCCCCGCGGAGGCTTCGACGCCGCTGGCTCGACCTCGCAAGTCCAACTGCTGGAGGCGGTCCCGCTGGGTCTCCGTGACAATCGCCAGATGTGTGTTGACGCCGCCGGCCCGCAACCATTCCTGAGCGCCGGCCGCCTTCTCCGACTTCTGATCGGTCTTGACTCCGGTGATGGTCCGCAACGCGCCAAACCGCGGCGCGTAAATGCAGACCTGCGAACTGGGAACGGTGAGCCGACGTCCCTGTTCGTCCACCGCGTCGGTAACCGTGTCCTCGGTCTCCAGGCCCCCCAGATGACGTCCCTCTCGATGGAAGGGGACGCCGCGATCCCCTCCGTCGCACAGGTATTCGTCCGGATAGTGGGTCGGATCCCAAGCCACCACGCCGGGACCGTGGACCATCACCGGACACGCCCCCGCGGGGCAATTAGCTCCACAGCGGCACAGGGCCCCCCCCACCGGGGAACCGACGCGGGGGGAAGCTTCGTGGGGAATGGCGACCTCCAGAGCCGTTGAGGACGCGCGGTCAGTCTGCTCCAGGCTCGCAGGTTGAAGCTGCTGATCCCGTAATCCAGAGTTGCCCGGCAGGGCAACGACGCCCACGGGGGGAGATGCAGACGTCGAGGCGGACGGCCCCGCCTCCTGCTGTTCCGCCGCACGTCCCTCCGGGAACCCGTGCTGCTCCGGGCCGACTGGGTTCGATGCCGGGGATGCAGCGACTTCCGCAGACTCAAACGCCCGCGCGGCAGTCGCCGGAGGAGAAACAACCTCGGAGTTCCGACTCAGGAACCCCTCCCGGTGGGCACACCCGCTCGCCGCTGCCACGGCCAGCACGGCCAGAACTCCCGCGGCGCTGCATCGCCACCGGGAACGAGTCGAACGTCGTTCAGAGGTCAGGCCGATCATGTCGCATCGAAGGGAAGGGAGGAATGATGGAAGTGCCGCAGAGGGAGCCGTGGCTGACAGAGGGGCTCAGGGGCGGGGTACGGTCGAGATACGGATCGGGGGGGCGGAACCCATCAACTCGTCGGCCGGGTTGTGGGGGTCCGGTAGGCGGCCGCCAAGCCGCAGAATCGCCACCGGCCGGCCAAGCTGATCGGCCGCATCCAGCAGATTGGCGGCGGCCGGGAGGTCATACGTGAGCAGTTGACCGCGATCGATTTCCAATGCTGCCGCCACCTGGGGCCGCTCGAGGTAAATCACCTTCGTCACCATCCGGTCCTGCTGAACGGCCTCCACCTCTTCGCGAGTGATCTCGACCGGAATGGGAAACTCCTCTTCGCGTCCGGCGGGAGGGTGCAGGCGGTCGGTCACTTCGATCGTGGGGTAGAGCTCCAATCCCGGGAACTCCGGCAGGTCCGAAATCCGCAACCGGTACACGCCCCCCACCAACAGGCCCGCCTGCGCCGGCGCCGGGAGAGAGACCGCACCGGGAGATTGCGGCAGATAGAAAGTGATTGTGCCGGAGCCTGGCACCAGCACGCGCACCGGCTGGAAATAGCCGTACAGCGAGGGCCTGGCCAGCAGGTTCCAATGCCCCACCTTGCCTGGCAATTCGCGCTGGTCGAGCGGGGTATAGCGTCCCGGCTGCGGGGGGATCGAGGTGGGTCGGTGCTGGGCGGGAAGCGGTGCGGCCGTCGTCGTCAGCAGCAGGGCGGCCGGAAGGAACAGGCGGGGGAGGAATCGCATGGGATGGGTCTCCATCGCCGTGCAGCCGGCGTCGGGACGACGCGGCCGGCAGCTTGGCGTGAGTCCCCCCCAGGACGTCGCCGTGTTGACAAAGGGTGGTGGGTGGAGTGGGGCGTGCAAACGCCCCTCTGGAAGGGTCAGCAACCGGCTTCTCCGGAGTGGGCCGGAGAAGCCGGTGCTGCGGGACGAGGTTTCCTCAGGTGCATGCTGCACCTGTCACTGTTGAGCCGGCGCTGCCGCAGGGGCCGTTCCGGGTGCCGCTCCATAACTGCCGGCCCATGCCGGCCAGGAGACCTGACCGGGGCTGTAGAGCGGGTGCTTCTCGATGTACTCGATGTGGCGGACCGGTCGCGGCATGCGGATACCCGGTTCATGCCGCACGTCCACCAGCACATCCTCCACCGGCTCGGTGATGTAGGTGTCGGTGAGGTTGCGCATCGTGTGCGACTTGAGGGAAGCCGGCCCGCCATAGGGGAGATGCGCCGGGCCGGGAAGGCCGATCGGCGTGCCGACGTGCATATGCGGCATGCCCCACTTGGGCGCATTGACGCCGGCGATCGGGTCCCACGGGGGACCGCCCGGGTAGGTCGGTCCGCCCATCATCATCTCATCGGGAACTCCGGTCGCTCCGTGATCCCAGGCGATCGGCGTGGGCGGGACGTACTCCCCTCGGTCGCCATCGGCGTTGTAACCCGCCTGGATGATCTGTCCGTTCTCATCGTAGGAGACGCCGGTGATGCTGCCGGGCTGTCCGGGCATCTCCAGGTCCATGTTGCCGACCCGGAGCACCGCCATGATCGTGCCGCGACGTTCGGCGACCTCCACCGGGTCGGCCCCGGCCGGCAGCCGCGTGGAGACGAGCTCCTCCACGCCGGCGGCGAGGTCCTGGAACCGGGCGTCCGGCAGGTAAATCACCTTGGTCACGAAGTTGTTCGTCTGAATCTGGTCCAGGTCTTCGTCGGTCAGTTGCAGCGGGACGCTGTTATGCGCGAGGTAAGCGCTGGTGGTGGGGCGGGTGGGATAGACCTGCAAGGTGGGATAGAGGGTCAGCCCCTCGCGGCCGGGGATACCGGTGAGCTTGAGGCGATAGGTCGCCCCCTGCACGAAGTTGTACCGAGCCGGGGCAACCAGTTGGTTCTCGGCGAAGCCGGGACCGATCTGCCAGCCGACGGACATCCCCGCCGGCCCGAGGAAGCGAATCTGAGTCGTCCCGCGCTGAGCCGGATGTTGCTGCTGGTAGTGAGCCGCCTGCGCGGCCGCCAGGGCGCCGGGTGGATAGCCCAGGACCCCCGGTCCGGGGCCGGCGACCATCGGTCCGGGATGAGCCAGCATCGCCGCCGGCGGAGCGACATATTCTCCCTGCCGCAGCAGCTCGCTCTGTCCACGAGCCTGCAATCCCCCTCGCTGGGAGGAGCAGCCGACGCAGACGATCAGGAGCGTCGCTAATGCCAGAACATAGAGTTTCATGGCCGTCCTTCTCCGTTTCCTGGTCCCGTGAATCGTCCCGTCGGTCCGGGCGAGCGGCTCTGGGGCGGTTCTCGCCGGTGACGTTCATCCCGCGGCTGACGTCCCGTTCGTTCGACCGCGGCCGTCGCAACTTGCGATGTACTGGTTCGAGGGGCTGCGACTACAATCCCGCCGTCCCGGAATCAGGCAGGAACTTCGCGCAGCCAGCACTCCCTTCCTTCATCGGAACCGTTGCTGGTGGAGCTTTGGCAAATCCGGCACTTTCAGAGCAACATGCAAACTTTCGCCAGATTGACAGGGGCCGCGGTCCTCTTGGGGGCGGCGGGAATCCTGGTGATTCGCGGCGCTCCCCACCTGAGCGGGGCCGATCCCACCGCTTCCCCCCAGGCCCCCGGTGGCGCGGCCTCTCCCGGAACTCCCATGTCGCCGGAGACTTCCGAGGCTGATCCGAGCGGCCATTCCTCCCAGGCTGCTGAGCTTCTCCATGCCGCCAAACAACGACTCTTTTCCCTCACTTCCGTTCAGGCCGACCTCCGCGAGTTCGTGGTCTTGGGGGAGCGGCGGTTCGAGGCGGTCGGCCGGTACGTGGCGGGGCCGTTCAATCCCCTCCCCCAACTGAGGCTCGAATACCAGGTCCGCGCCGGAGACACCGAGGGTCTGCTGCTGGAAGTCTGCGACGGCCAGATCCTCCGCTCTCAGCGGACCATTCGCCGCATCACCCCGGAGGAGCCGGCGACGTCTTCCGGGGGAGGGAGTTCCGCGCAGGCTCCCGAAGTCACCGTCACGCGGCGGGATGTGCGGAAGATTCTGGAGGCCGTCCAGAAGCACGGCCCAACCCCGGAGACCATCCTGCAGGCGGAACTGGGAATTGGCGGCCTTCCGGCTTTGCTCACCTCCATCGAACGGGCGATGGTGTTTGAGTCCGTCCGCGAAGAGCCGCTGGCGGGACGCCGCTGCTACGTCCTGCACGGCCGCTGGCGTCCAGAGTTCCTGGCAGAGTTGCAACGTCAGTTCGCTCTCTTCCGCCGCGATGTCGATCCCTATCTGCCGGAGTCGGTGCGGATTCATCTGGACGCGGAACTGATGTTCCCCCTGCGGCTGACGTACTGGCCGCGGCCGGCCGCGGACGGGCGCGAACTCCCCCCCACGCTGACCTTGGAATTCACGAACATCCGGCTCAACGAGCCGGTCCCCCCCGAGCTGTTCGAGTTCGTCTCCAACGGGGCTGACGAAAGCGACGTGACGAACGACTTCATCGAGGCCATCCGGGCGGCTGCTCCACCAGCTCCCGCCGGAGACGGTCGAAATCCGTGAGGAGTTCCGAAATCCGTGAGGAGTTCATTCCGTCGCCCGGGTGCAGCCTGCGGCCGTTCCCGGCCCGGAGTGAGAATGGTGAACAGCGAAGGGTTCCTCGGCGACCGACGGCAACCGGCATCGCCGGGCGGGAAGGATTTCGCCACGCAATCTTGAAGGGTCTTCACTTGGTCCAGGGAGGCGACCATGACCAGTCGAATTCGGCCACTCACCATTGTCGTTCTGCTGGGCGGGCCGTCGGCTGAACGAGAGGTGAGCCTGGTGAGCGGACGGTGCGTCGCCGACGCCCTGACCCACCGCGGTCACCGCGTGATCGAACTCGACCCCTCCCCTCTCCCGTCCCCTCCCCATCCCGGCGCGGCGGCGCCGATCGACCTCCCCCGGGCGATGACCGAGGCCCGACGAAGATTGCAGCAGTTCGACTGGTCGGCGGTCGACGTCGTCTTCAACGCACTGCATGGGACGTTTGGAGAAGACGGAACCGTGCAGGAGATTCTCGATTCCCTCGGCATCCCGTACACCGGGAGTGATGCCGAGGCCAGCCGCTGCGGCTTTCACAAGTGGGAGGCCAGGCGTAGGTTTGAGGCTTATGGTCTGCGGACGCCGCGAGCCGTGTTGTTCCGGACTGATTGGCCGGCCGACCGGATCGCAGCCGCCGCCCGGTCGCTGAGGTGGCCCATGGTGGTCAAGCCAGAGGCCCAGGGATCGAGTCTGGGGGTGAGCGTCGTGCGGCGGCCGGAGGACCTGCCCGGTGCCCTCCGCCGCTGCGCCGTGTACGGGACGATGGGGTTGCTGGAAGAATACATCGCCGGAACGGAGTGGACGGCGCCGGTGTGGGACGATTTTGTCCTGCCGTTGATTGAGATCGTCCCTGCCCAGGAGTTCTTTGACTACGCCGCCAAGTACACGGACGAGCGGACCGCCTACCGCTTCTGTTCGCATCTGCCGGAAGCGACGATGCAGCGGATGGCCATGGCGGGACGGCGTGCGGCCCGGGCGGTGGGGGCGGAGGGGCTGTCGCGCGTCGACCTGCGGGTTGATGCTGCGGGGGTCCCGTGGGTGCTGGAGGTGAACACCTCTCCCGGCATGACCGACCACAGTCTGGTACCCAAGGCGGCGGCGCGGATGGGGTTGTCGCTGGGGGTACTGTGCGAGCAGGAGTGCCGGCGGGCGATCGAACGCCGCCGGAGTCGCCTCACTGCGGCGGCCTGAGGCTGCCTTCGGCCGCCGCGCGCAGCGTCGGGACGATGGATTGAATCGTCGCCTCCACAAGGTTGGCGATGCTCTGGTCGGTGCGCTCCCACGCCTCCTGAGCAATGCGAAAGGCGACCAGCACCGGTCCGGAGTGGCCGTTGACCGTCCCTTCCATCAGCACGTATTTCTTGGAGGGATCGACGGGGGACTCTCCCGTGCGGCGGAGAAAGGCGACGTGCTCCGTCCCCAGCAGATAGTCGACTTCCTCGCTGGCGATGATCGTCAGCGGCGGACCACCTCCCCCCTTGTCCCGCAGAGTCCGCTCCACGTGCCGCCGCACGTCCGGTTGGTCCATCAACCGACTGTCGACCTGCAGGAACATCAACAGTCCATCCTCTCCTGCCAGTTCGTAATAGCTGCCGCGCATCAACAGCAACCGGAACAGGTCCCATTCGATGGTGCCGCGCGGTTCGAAGACCGGCGGGACGTCCACCCGCAGCATTTCCGCCGTGATCCGTCGGGCGCGATCGGGGTCCTGATACTCGACCGGACGGAACAGGTACAACCCGATCAGGCACGCCGCCGCCAGCCCCACGGCGGTTACCACCAGCAGCGTGGCCAGCACCGTCATCAGACGGCTGCGCCATGTGCCACCGGCAGTCCCGGGGGACCGTCGAACCGGCGTGGTACTGTCAGCAGCGGCGTTGCTCATCAGGAGGGAGTCCGTTCACCTGTCAGGACCTCTCGACCGGGCAGGACCGGGACGGCCTCGGCCGCGTCATTCGGCCAGCAGCTTCTCGACCATCCCCACCAGTTGCGGGTCGGAGGGCTCCACACCGGTGCCGAACCGCGCGGCCACGCGGCCGTCGCGGGCAAGCAGAAACTTCTCAAAGTTCCAGGCGACCTTGCCCGCCCCCTTCGGTTGGGTGGCGGCGGACGTCAAGTGCTGGTAGAAGGGGGCGGCGTTCTCGCCGTTGACCTCGATCTTGGCGAACATCGGGAAGGTGACGCCGTACTCCCGGGTGCAGAAGCTGCGAATCTGCTCCGCCGTGCCCGGCTCCTGCCCTCCGAACTGGTTGCAGGGGAATCCCAGGACCACCAGCCCCCGCTCCTTGTACCGGCGGTAGAGCTGCTCGAGGTCGGCATATTGCGGCGTGGCGCCGCACTCGCTGGCGACGTTGACGACCAGCAGCACCCGGCCCCGGTAGTCGGCCAGGTTCACCTCCTTCCCCTCCAGCGAGCGGACCCGAAAGTTGAGCGCCGGCGGAATCTCCCCTGAAGATGCGGGTTCGGCGGCGAAGGTCATGGTGGCGTACAGAAGACAAAGTGTGAGAACCAGAAGGGACGAGGGCATTTTCATGGCGTCTTTCTTCCTTCGGAGGCGTTGGAGGAGACTCATGATGACATCGCTCGATTGATGCGCACCAGCTCACCGGCCCGAGATGGGCGACTCACGATCGCCTGATGAATCCGTTGGGCCTGGCCTTCAAAGTCGGGATCGACGGTGCAGACGATGATTCCACAATGACAACGGGATTCTCGATCCAGGGCGATAAAATGCCGCCGGTTGAGGGTCAGCAGAGCTCCCTGGTCTTGCCGGAAACTCAAGCACCTCGCGATCGGACCGAGCTCTTTCCGCTTCACCGGCGTCTTGAATGGTGAGGACGTCGTGTCCCAAGCGGCGGAACGCCTTGACGACCGGCAAGGGAAAGTTCTCGTTGGCGTACAACCGCGCCACATTCACTCCTCCTCATTGGCTCGAATCTGTTGCTCAATTTCCTCCCGATGCAGGCTGACGAAGGTCCAGGCGTGAACCAGATCCTCGGCGCGCAGCGTGGGAAAACTCCGGAGAATGTCCGCTTCGCTGACGCCGAGCTGCCGCATCCGCTCCAAAACCCAGACGGGAATGCGCGTGCGCACGATCCGCGGCTCCCCGCCACAAATGCCGGGTGTGGCCTCAATCCCCTCAGGTCTGTTGAGATAGTAACAGTAAACGAAGAGGCGGTCCCCTTTCCCCAGGTCCTGATTCCCCTGCTCCCCTTGCCCCCCGGCAGACACGACCTGGGAGTGAGCGCAGTGGTACTCCCCACAGTAAGACTGCAATTTCTGCAGCAATAACTGTTGCTCAGACGGATCGAGACTCTCGATCGTGTCCAGAAGCTCTTCTGTGAGGCCGGGCATGGCTCGTACTCTTCTGGGGCGGCAATCAGTTTCCTGAGTCGCCGCAGACTTGCTGACGCCAGCGGCCGCTTCCCCGCGCTTCAATACCAGTCAATCTTACCGGTCAGCGGGGGTTCTGTCACACATCGAGGTCATCCGCCTCGCCCGCTTCGTCCATGATGATGCGGTAGCGTTCCGCCGGGTCCTTGCCGAGGAGCTGCGAGAAGACCGCGTCCGCCTCGACGGCGCTGTCGATGTCCACCCGCAGCAGTACGCGCGTCGCCGGGTCGAGCGTCGTCTCCTTGAGCTGCTGCGCATTCATCTCTCCCAGCCCCTTGAACCGCTGAATGTCCACGTTCCCGTTCGCCCCCAGGCGCTCCAGCAGCTCCTCACGCTCGGCATCGTCCCGTACGTAGTACCGCTGCTTGCCGTGCTCAATCTTGTACAGCGGCGGCTGGGCGAGATAGACCTTGCCGAGTTTGATCAGGTCCAGCATATGCCGGAAGAAAAACGCCAACAGCAAGGTACTGATGTGGTAACCGTCGCTGTCGGCGTCCATCAGCAGGATGATCTTGTCGTAGCGGAGGCGGCGGGGATCGAAGCTGGGGCCGATGCCCGTCCCCAGCGTCTCCACCAGATCCTTGATCTCCTGATTCAGCAGCACCTTGTTGAGCGCGAGCGACTCGGTGTTGAGGATTTTCCCCTTGAGGGGGAGGACCGCCTGGGTGGCGCTGTCGCGGCCGCTGGCGGCGGTCCCGCCGGCCGATTGTCCCTCCACGATGAACAGCTCGCACTCCTCCGGATGCGTCGAGCGGCAGTCGAGCAGTTTGCCGGGGAGATTGGACCGCCGCGAGCCAGGCTGCTTGCGGCGCACGGTGGCGACGGCCTCGCGGCTGGCTTCGCGAGCGCGGGCCGCCAGGACGATGCGGCCCACCACGGCGTCCGCCGCCGAGGGGTTGCTGTTCAGCCACGTCTCCAGCGCCGGCCGGACGATGCCGTCCACCAGCGACGCCATCTCCGGATTGTTCAACCGATCCTTGGTCTGTCCCTGGAACATCGGATCGGGATGGAACAGCGACACGATCCCCACCAGCCCTTCGCGCATGTCGTCGGGCGTGATGGTCAGGCCCTTGTGCCGGATGTTGTGCACCTCCATGTAGTTCTTGACCGCCTTGGCAACGCCGCTGCGAAAGCCCGACTCGTGCGTCCCCCCGGCGCGCGTGCGGATGCCGTTGACGTAGCTGCGGACCTGTTCGTCGGCCGATTCGGTCCACTTCAGCACGCACTCCACGCGGATGTTGTCCTCGTCCTTCTCGACGGCGAAGACCGGCTCGTGCACCGGCCGGCGTTTGTCTTCCTCCAGAATCCGCGCGAGGTACCCCGACAGCCCCTCGGGATGATGCAGCTCGTAACGCTGATCGTGCGTCTCGTCGATGAACGTCAGTCGGAGACCGGCGTGGATGTAGGAGACGTCCTCCAGATGCTGGCGGATGGTGTCGGCGTGGAACTGCACGCGGCGGAAGATCTCATCGTCGGGGCGAAAGAAGATCTTCGTCCCGTGACCCCGGCAGGGTCGAAGCTGCTTCACGGGAGTGGTGGGCTTGCCCCGCTTGTACCGCTGCTGCCATTCGTACCCGTCGCGGCGGACGGTGGCCACCAGCTCTTCCGAGAGGGCGTTGACCGCCGACGACCCGATGCCGTGCAGTCCCCCGCTGCGAAGGTAGTTCTTGTCCGAGAACTTGCCGCCGGAGTAGAGAGTGGTGAGGATCACCTCCAGCGTCGCTTTCTTCGCTTTGGGGTGCGTGTCGACGGGAATGCCGCGGCCATTGTCCTCGACCGTGATCGAACTCCCGTCCTTGTGCAGCGTCACCTCGATGTGATCGCAATGCCCGGCCAGGTACTCGTCGACGGAGTTGTCGACGATCTCCCAGATGAGGTGATGCAGACCGCGGGCATCGACACCACCGATATACATCGAGGGGCGCCGGCGGACGTGTTCGAGTCCCTCCAGGAGCTCAATGTCGGCTCCGGTGTAGTTCGATTTGGCAATCTTGACGGCACCGGCCATGGGTGCGCCATCCCTCCCTGAGTCCGCTTCCTCCCGCCTGAGAGCCGCGCTGCGGCGGCCACAACGGCCGGATGATAGCGCAGCCCGCCGTCGAACAGAAGCGACGTTCCGAACCGGCTCGTGCAGCGGCGGGAGCCCCGCACGATCGAAAGACAGGAGGCCCGCACCCGCGCAAGCGGCCGTCCGTCATCCTGAGACGTTCTGACTGGGACGGGGGGACGGAGCGGGACGGAGAATTCCACCAGATTGCCCTAGGCTCCCGGGCGATCATCCGCTATAAGCCCCCGCCCGTAGCGGCAGCAGGACCCGAGGCGTCCGAACCCTTTGAATCCTTTTGAATCCTTCGGCTGGCTTGCTCCAGCAACAACGGCCGCCGCGGGAGATGGTCAGGGAGCCTGTGCGTCAATGCCCCGCGTGCTGGTGATTTCGTCGCTGACGTCGCTGGGGTTGCTGGCTGGCTGCCTCTCTCCCTGGAACACTCGATTTCCGCGGCTGCATACCGAGTCGGCGGAAGTGCAGCGCCGCGAGTCCCTGGTCCAGGACCCCTTTCCGGACGATACACTGGGGCCCCCGACCGACTTCCGCCCCCCGGGCTATGAGACCCCGCGGGCCGATCCCCTCCGCGCGCGGCAGCGTTACCGCTCGACGATCCTCCGGCAACAACAGGGACCGCCGCCGGGACCGCAGACCGGTCCCGGCACCCAGTACCCGCAGGCCGTCCCCATCGACTGACGGCGGGCGTTCGCGGGCGAAGGCTCCGCCTTACCGGACCGCTCCTTCGACCTTCGGCTTTTCGCCGCCGGAGAGGTCGTCCGTGCGGGTGACGAGCACCTGCGTGGTGAGCATCAGGCCGGCGATCGAGGCCGCGTTGCGGAGCGCCGACTTGACCACCTTGGCCGGGTCGATGATCCCCGCCTTGTACATGTCGACGTACTCGCCGCTGACGGCGTCGTACCCCGTGTTGGTCGGCTTCTGCTTGACCTCGTCGGCGATGACCGAGCCGTCCTCGCCGCAGTTCTCGGCGATCTGCCGCAGCGGCGCTTCCAGAGCGCGGGCGACGATCTCCACGCCGATCTTCTCATCTCCCTTGGCCTTGACTTCCTCCACCGCCTTGATGCAGCGAAGCAGGGCGACGCCGCCGCCGGGCAAAATCCCCTCCTCCACGGCCGCGCGGGTGGCATGCAAGGCATCCTCCATGCGGGCCTTGGTCTGCTTCATTTCGGCCTCGGTCGCCGCACCGACGGAGATGATCGCCACGCCGCCGGTCAGCTTGGCCAGCCGCTCCTGGAACTTCTCGCGATCGTACTCGCTGTCGGTCTCCTCGATGTGCTTACGGATCTGGGCGACGCGCTTCTGGATGTCCGCCGGCTTGCCGGCGCCGTCGATGAGCGTGCAGGAATCCTTGTCCACCTCGACTTTCTTGGCGCGGCCGAGATGCGACAGTTCTACGTTCTCCAGCTTGATCCCCAGGTCCTCGCTGATGCAGGTGCCGCCGGTGAGCACGGCCATGTCCTGCAGCATCGCCTTGCGGCGGTCGCCGAAGCCCGGAGCCTTGACGGCGCAGACTTGCAGCACGCCCCGCAGGCGGTTCACCACCAGCGCGGTGAGGGCCTCCCCCTCGACGTCCTCGGCGATCACCAGCAGCGGCTTGCCGGCGCGGCTGACCTTCTCCAGCAGCGGGATGAAGTCCCGCAGGCTGCTGATCTTCTTCTCATGCAGGAGGATGTAGCAGTCCTCCAGCACGCACTTCATTTCCGAGGGGTCGGTGACGAAATAGGGGGAGATGTACCCTTTATCGAATTGCATCCCCTCGGTGAACTTGAGGACCGTTTCGTTCGTCTTGCCTTCCTCGACGGTGATGACGCCGTCGCGGCCCACGCGCTCCATGGCATCGGCGATCAGTTGGCCGATCGACTTGTCGTTATTGGCGGAGATCGACCCGACGTGGATGATCTCGTCCTTGTCGGAGACCGGTTTGGCCATCTCTTCGAGGGCCGTCAGCGCGGCCTCGACCGCCTTCTCGATCCCCTTGCGGACGACGGCGGGGTTGGCCCCCAGGCTCACCGACCGCAATCCCTCCTCATAGATGGCGCGGGCCAGCACGGTGGCGGTGGTGGTCCCGTCGCCGGCCGTGTCGCTGGTCTTGGTGGCCACCTCGTTGACGAGCTTGGCCCCCATGTGCTCATAGGGGTCTTCGAGTTCCACTTCCTTGGCCACCGTCACGCCGTCCTTGGTGACGACGGGGTTGCCGAAGCTCTTGTCGATGATGACGTTGCGTCCGGTCGGTCCCATCGTGACCGCGACGGCGTCGGCGAGAATCTGCACGCCGCGCTGCAGCTTGAGGCGGGCGCGATCGTCGAAGAGGAGTTGCTTGGCCATGAGTGTGGTGTGTGGTTGATGGTTGAAGAGGGTTTATGGTTGATGGTTGATGATTGACGGGCTCGGCTCCTCACCCCAGCAGAGCGTCAGGCGGCGCGGCCTGGCGATCGACCTCTCAGGCCGGGGCGTCGATCCACGATCGACCCTAAACCATAAACCGCTCTAGCTGACGATTTTCGCCAGGATGTCGCTCTCCCGCAGAATCTTGATCTCCTGACCATTGACTTCCAGTTCGGTGCCGCCGTACTTGCCGAACAGCACCTGGTCGCCGACCTTTACCGAGACAGGGCAGCGCTCGCCGCTGTCGAGCAGTCGTCCCGGACCGACGGCAATGACCTTGCCGCGCTGGGGCTTCTCCTTGGCGGTGTCGGGAAGGACGATGCCGCCCGCCGTCGTCTCCTCGGCGTCCATCGGCTCCACGACCACGCGATCATCAAGAGGCTTGAGGTTCATGGGGGAAAGTCTCCAGGTGTTGTCTGACGCCGCCAGCCCTTGACCGGCGGCTGTTCCTAACGGGTGATGTTTCCTGTCGGTACTGACACGCAGATTTCGGGACCGCGGCGCCGGGCCTCAGAAGCCCATGCCGCCGTCGTGGTGGTGGTCGTCGTGGTGGTCCTCCTCCTCTTGCTTGGGCGCCTCGACCACCATGCAATCGGTGGTCATCAGCAGCGAAGCCACGCTCACGGCGTTCTGCAGGGCGCAGCGGACGACCTTGGTGGGGTCGACCACGCCGAGCTCGAACAGGTCGCCGTACTCGTCATTCAGGGCGTCGTACCCGTAGTTCGGATCCTTGCTCTTGCGGATGTTGTTGGCCACGACGGCTCCATCCAGACCGGCGTTCTCCGCGATCATCCGCAGGGGCATCTCGAGGACGTTCTGCACCAGTTGCACGCCGAGCGCCTCGTCCCCTTCCAGTTCCAGTTTGTCGAGGGCCTTGGCGCACCGCAGCAGAGCCACGCCGCCGCCGGGAACGATCCCTTCCTCCACCGCCGCCCGGGTGGCGTGCAGGGCGTCGTCGATCAGGTCCTTGCGTTCCTTCATTTCGGTTTCGGTGGCGGCCCCGACGTTGATCTGAGCCACGCCGCCGGCGAGCTTCGCCAGCCGTTCCTGCAGCTTCTCCCGGTCGTAGTCGCTGTCGGTGGCTTCGATCTCGGCGCGGATCTGAGCGGCCCGGCCTTCGATCGCCTCTTTCTTGCCGCCCCCCTGGACGATGGTGGTCGTCTCGGCATCCACGCGGACCTTCTTGGCGGTCCCCAGGCGCTTGATGTCGACGTTCTCCAGCTTCTCGCCGAGGTCCTTGAACAGGGCCTCACCGCCGGTGAGGATGGCGATGTCCTGGAGCATGGCCTTGCGACGGTCGCCGTAGCCGGGGGCCTTGACGGCGCACACCTGCACGATCCCCCGCAGCTTGTTGACGACGAGCGTTGCCAGAGCCTCGCCCTCCACGTCCTCGGCGATCACGAGCAGCGGCCGGCCGGCCTTGGAAATCTGCTCCAGCACCGGCACCAGGGCGCGGGCGTTGCTGATCTTCTCTTCGTGGATGAGGATCAGGCAGTTCTCCAGCTCGCACACCTGATCATCCTCATTGGTGACGAAGTGCGGTGAGAGGAAGCCCCGCTCGAACTGCATCCCTTCCACCAGTTCGATTTCGGTGGTGATGCCGCGCCCCTCCTCGATGGTGATGACGCCGTCCTTGCCCACTTTCAGCAGGGCCTCGGCGAGGGTGCGGCCGATCTCCTTATCATTGTTGCCGGCGATCGTCGCCACGGTTTCGATGGCCTTCCTGTCCTTGGCATCCACGGGACGGGCCATCTTCTTCAACGCGGCCACGACGGCATCCACGGCCTTTTGCGCCCCGCGGGCCAGCGCGATAGGGGCGGCTCCGGCGGCGATGAATTTCAGTCCCTGGCGGAACATCGCCTCCGCCAGCACCGTGGCGGTCGTGGTCCCGTCGCCGGCCACATCTCCCGTTTTGGAGGCCGCCTCCTTCACCAGTTGGACGCCGCAGTTTTGAAACTTGTCCTCCAGCTCGATGTCCTGGGCCACGGTCACACCATCCTTGGTGATCTTGGGGGACCCCCACCCCTTGTCGAGCACCGCATTGCGGCCGCGGGGACCGAGCGTACTGGCAACCGCCTTCGACAGCTTGGACACGCCTTCGAGCAGTTGTTTGCGGGCCTCTTCGTCAAAGCTCAGCAGTTTCGACACGGCTGCTCCTTAGGAATTCTGCGAATCGCGGGAGGTTCTCTCAAGCGGGGCTTCGGCCACCCCGAGTGGCGCCCCGCGGTGCGGTTGATGGTCAGGCATGGCTGCCAGAATGCACCGGGGGCGACTCCGTTTTTCAGGATGTGACGCAAGGAGTTGCAATCGTTGTGCCATCCCGGGAATCCGCCAGCAACTCCATTGACTGCAAAGAGATGTGACACGGGATCGGCACTCGGACGCCTTGTGCGGCGCTGCCAACATGGCAGCAATCGTTCGCCGGTCTGTGGGGAACTGTCAGGCTCGGTCCAAGTCATTACGGTCCACACCCAGCATCCTCGCCTCCCCCCGGCGGGGATGCTCCCAGAAACTCCGATGGTCCCTCACCACGATGTTTCGTGAAGCAGGCTTTCGAGTCTCGAATCCTCGCTGGAGAACCACTGGTCACAATCGCCCCCCGGATGACTGACGCCGCCCTTGCGGCCACGGAGCGGCACCTTCAGACGACCCCCGAACTCCCCCACCTCCGGGGCGTTGTCAGGGACGTCTGCAGGGAGGGACGGATTACGGAAGCGGCTGAAGGCGTCAGTGGGGGGTGGCGCTCGACGGCCGAATCCTTCCCTGCACGCGCAGGAGCACCACCGGCATCTCCGGATGGTCTGTCGCGCACCGCAGCTCCGCGTCAAGGTCCCCTTCCCGATCGGGCCGCACCTCAATTGTCAGCCAGTGCCGCACGGAGGGGTCGTTGGAACTGGGAGCGGCGCGGCAGCGATCGTCCGAGGAGGTCACCTCGGTGATGCGGAAAGGGAGCTGATCGGCCGACGTCAGCAGCACGCGTCGTTGACGGGGAGGGTCCGTCACGCTCCAAGTTCCCAGGGCCACGGTCTGTGGTGCACGAATGCCAACTCCCGGACGGACCAACACTCGCACCTCCAACGGCCCGGTTCCGGATTCGTCGACGAACGGCCGAAGGCGGAGCAGCGCCTGATGCTCCTCACGATCGTCCGGCGAGAGCTCAACACGAACCTGCGTCTCCCACACGCTTTGCCACAGACCCGTGGCCGGTTGATCGAGCGTCACCTGCCGCCAGTCACTGAGCGAGACGAACGGCGGAAGCTGCTCCTCAGCGGGGGCCGCCACGACGGCGTCCCGGGTGCGCGCCACGCGCGTCAGGCGGAGCGGCAGGGGGGCCATCGGTTCTCCCAGCCGGTAGGCGACGCTCAGCACTTCCGGCGTCACGAGGGCATCGGCAAGGATCGGTACCGTCAACGTGAGGCTGAAGGTCTCTACGCTCCCGCCCGGGCGGAGGCGGCTGAACCGGGCCGAGAACTGAGGTTCGCCGTGATGCTCGGGAACCGGAAGGTTGATGCGGACGGCCGCCTGCGAGCGGGGGGGAATCGTCCGCGTCTGGGCGGTCTGGAGCCGCTCCCCTTCCCAATCAACGCCGTAACAGGAACAGCCGGCGGCGTCGAAGCGGAAGACCGCCGGCTCGGTCCCGGCATTGTGGAGCACGAATGTCGAGCCGATCAGAGAGGCCGGGTTGGCAGCGCGGCGAACTTCGCTGACGAGCAGCGGCGGAAGACGGCGAGTCTGGCTGGGGATGTCGTCATCGGAGTTGGAGGGGGTGCAGCCGGCGACCCAGCAGCACAGACCTCCCAGAAGCAACCCCCACCCCGCCAGTCCACGTGCAAGGTCGGCAGGCACGCTGGAGCCTGGAGGCAATCCCCCGGCGCCACGCGTTCCGGTCCGGGAACCCGCTCGACGTGACGACGGTCCGTTCTCAGGGCGCACCATGCATGACGGCCGGCGCAGGAGGGCATCGAGAACTGGCCCGACGCGATGGTCATCCCCGGTTGCCGTCCACGATAAGCGACGGCCTCGTCCGTGCAATCGAACTCGACCCGTGGCGAGGGGAAAACCTCAGCATCGAGCCGCGGCCACGCGGGCATCGGTGGGGATTTCCAGCCAGTCGCGACAACAGACCCCAGGCGATCTCAACACCCTCTGATGAGGTCACATGAGCTCACAAGCAGGGGCAAACGGAGAAGCGCGGCAAACTGGCGAGACTCTGCCGATCGTGCCTCTTGTTTTGCCCCTGTCGATGGCGCAATCGGTTCATCGCATGCGATGCATTCCGACGATATGGACCATAGCGATTGTGCTTCCCGGCCTGGGGGGGCGTCCGGGACGAGGCCAGCCGGCCACGACGATCTGTGGCTGGCCTCTTCTCCGCTTCCCCGTCCGCGCGATCCGATCGCATGCCGCGGCCGACGAACTCCCGCTGGACGTGCAGGAACACTCGGAGATGTCACCCCCTCGCGGAATACGCACTCGGCTGCGGTTGCTGCTGGTCCTCGTCGTGGCGGCGACGGTGGGCTGTCGGCAGACGGCTCTGGAGCGCCGCTATCTCGGAGAAGCGGGAGAAGGGTATTACCGCGGACATGCCACGGCCGTGGAGTTTCCCAACGTCTGGGCGCCCACTCCGGAGGCCATCCAGACGACGCTGGAACCGCATACCGTGCGGGAGCGCGAGGAGGTGACCATCCGGCCGATCTCACTGCAGGAAGCGATCTTCACCGCCCTGCAGAACGCCCAGGTCGTCCGCACCAATGCCACCTTCCTCTCGCCGGGGAATCCCCTGCTGGAGAATCCCAATTTCGTTCCGTCGGTGTACGACCCGGCGATTCAGGAAACGGGCGTGCTGTTCGGCAACCGCGGCGTCGAAGCTGCTCTGGCCGCGTTTGATGCCAACTTCACCACGTCGCTGGTGTGGGGCCGCAATGAAACCAACCGGAACAGCCTGTTCAGTCCGCGCGTTGTGTCGGACGAGACGGCCAGTTTCCAGGCGAATCTCTCCAAGACGTTCGCCAACGGCGCCCAGGTCCAGTTGCAGCACAACGTCGATTATCTGGGGACCACGGCGCCCGGCGTTCTGTTCCCTTCGTCGTACACCGGCAATCTGATCGCTACTTATCGACACCCGTTATGGGCCGGTTCGGGAGTGGAGTTCACGCGGATTGCCGGTCCCATCGGCCAGAGCTTCGGGGGCATCACCGGCGTCTCCCAGGGTGTGGTGATCGCCCGCATCAATCAGGACCTGACCATCGCTCAGTTCGAGGGGGCGCTGCACGATCTGGTGCTCGACGTCGAAAACGCCTATTGGGACCTGTACCTGGCGTATCGCAACTTCAATACGGCTTGTGAACTGCGCGACGCCGCCCAGGGAACGTGGGAACTGGCCGACAAACAGGCCCCCCTGATCCTCCTCCCGGCGGATGAGGCCCAGGCCCGCGATCAGCTCTTTGCCGCCCGGGCCGCCGTCAACAACACCCGCTCGCAGTTGTTCACCACGGAAACCCGCCTGCGACGGCTGCTGAACCTGCCGGTCAACGACGGCACCATCCTGCAACCTTCTGACGAACCGGTGACGGCCGAGATCGTTCCCGACTGGTACGCGGCCGTCGTCGAGGCGCTCGCCAGTCGCGTGGAGCTGCGCGCCCAGAAATGGAACATCCGCAGCCTGGAACTTCAGCTCGCCGCCGCGAAAAGCCTCACCAAGCCGCGGCTCGATTTCGTCGCCTCGGCGCAGATCAACGGCTTCGGCGATCAACTCTTCCCCCATGCCGACGTCTTCCCCGGCGGACCGCCCGGTCTGCGAAGTATGTATGAACGGATCGCTGCCGGCAGCGAAACCGGCTGGAGCGCCGGCCTGCAGATGAACATCCCGATTGGCTTCCGGCTGGCGATCGCCCAGGTCCGCAACTACGAACTCCGGGTGGCCAAGGCGCGGAAAGTGCTCGCGCAACAGGAGCAGGAGATTACCCACGAACTGGCGGTCGCCTTCCAGGAACTGGCCCGGGCGCACGCCGGCGCCGTCGAGAACTTCAATCGTTATCAGGCGGCCGTGGACAACGTGGAGAAGCTCAAGCCGGCCGCGGGGGCGACGCTCAACGTCGACGTCGTGCTCCGCGCCCAGGAACGCCGCGCCCAGGCCGAGGTCGCCTACTTCACCAGCCTGATTGAATACAACAAGGCCCTGGCCAACCTGCACTACCGCAAGGGAATGATCCTGGCCTACAACAGCGTGCACCTCCGCGAGGGTCCGTGGGTTCCGGAAGCCTACGAAGACGCCCGCCGCCGCTTCCAGCACCGTTCGCACTCCTTCCCGGCTCCGTGGAAAGAGACGATCCCCGACGAGTTCGTCGTCCCGGGACCGGTCGGACACGTGACGTTCACCACCGAGGCCGCGGCCACCGGCCTGGGAACTCTCTCCGACGAGGCGCTGGCGCCCCTCCCCGGCAAGGCGACGGTTCCGCCGTCCGAGGAGTACATGCCCCCCCAGGCGCCTCAGACGCCGCCCGGCGAAGTTCCTCCGCCGAGTGAGGAGCCGCTCCCGCCGCCCCAGGTCCGCTCGCCGCTGGACGCTCCGCCGCTGGCGCCCTCCCCCGAGGCAGGCCCCCCCGGCCCCATTCAGCAACTGGGCTGGTGGCCCCGCAGCCGCGCTCGCGGGGAGTAAAAACCGTGCTCAACGCTTACGAACAGGTTTCCTGATTGCACACTAGGAATGACGTGAGCCAGTTTGACAACCGGCGAGCGGGGGGCGTGAGCCCCCCGATTACCCGCATGCCGGTGGACTCGCATCGGTCATGAGCTGGTGATGAACGGTCTGCTCCTCCCTGGCGGCCGAGGAGGAGTGCTCGGGCTCCCCGGCTGACGTCCGGCGGTGTCGAGAGCCATCCGTGGCGCCAGAGCCAGAACCGCCTTCGGCTCACACATCCTTCCCCGCTTCCAGCACGCTGAGGAAGGCTTTCTGGGGGATTTCCACCTGGCCGAACTGCTTCATCCGCTTCTTCCCCTCCTTCTGCTTCTGGAGCAGCTTCCGCTTGCGGGTGATGTCCCCACCGTAGCACTTGGCGGTGACATTCTTGCGGAGCGCGGAGATGGTCTCGCGGGCGATGACGCGGCTGCCGATGGCGGCTTGCAGCGGGACCTCGAACAGGTGCCGCGGAATCTCTTCCTTGAGCTTCTTGACCAGCGCCCGTCCGCGGCGCTCGGCCATGTCGCGATGCACGATGGTGGAGAGGGCGTCCACCCGGGTCCCCTTGACAAGGATGTCCATCTTGACGAGGTCGGCCGGACGGAAGCCGATCACCTCGTAATCCATGGTTCCATAACCGCGGGTGATCGACTTCAGCTTGTCGTGCAGGTCGTAGATGATCTCGGCCAGGGGGAGTTCGTAAATGAGTTCGGCGCGGGTGGGACCGAGGTACTCGGTGTGCTTGTAGACGCCGCGGCGGTCCTCACAGAGCTGCATGATGCCGCCAATGTTCTCGGCCGGGAGGATGAAGGTGACCTTGGCGATCGGCTCGCGAAACTCCTCGATGTGGCCGGCGTCGGGGACATCGACGGGGTTGTCGATACGCAGGGTGCGGCCGTCGCGGGTGAGAATCTCGTAGGTGACGTTGGGGGCGGTCTGGATCAGGTCGACGTCGGCCTCCTGTTCCAGCCGCTGCTGGAGCACCTCCATGTGCAGCAGCCCCAAAAAGCCGCAGCGGAACCCGAAGCCGAGAGCGTCGCTGGTTTCGGGGGTGAAGGTGAAGGCGGCGTCGTTGAGGTTGATCTTCTGCAGCTCCTCGCGGAGCGTCTCGAAGTCGGTGGCGTCGACCGGATACATGCCGCAGAAGACCATCGGCTTGGGCTCGGCATAGCCGGGGAGGGCCTTGGCGGCGGGGCGGCCGGCGTGGGTGACGGTGTCTCCCACGTGCACGTTGCCGATCACCTTTTCCCCCGTGACGATGTATCCCACCTGTCCCACGCCCAGCGTCTCGACCGGTTTCATCTCGGGGCGGAACTGGCCGAGTTCGAGGACCTCGTGGGACGTCCCCCCCTTCATGAACTTGATGCGGTCGCCGACCTGGATCGTCCCCTGCTTGACGCGGACATACGTGATGACGCCGCGGTAGTGATCGTACTTGGAGTCGAACACCAGGGCTTGCAGCGGCGCGGCGGGGTCTCCCTGCGGGGGGGGGATGCGGTCGAGGATCGCCTGGAACACCTCCGGAACCCCCTGGCCCGTCTTGGCGCTGACCTTGATCGCCTGGCTGGCGTCCAGACCGATGACCGTCTCGATCTCCTCGCACACCTCCTCGATGCGGACGACGGGGAGATCGATCTTGTTGATGACGGGGATGACCTCGAGATTGGCGTTGATGGCGGCGTAGGCGTTGGCGACGGTCTGGGCCTGGACTCCCTGGAAGGCGTCGACCAGCAGCAGCGCCCCCTCGCAGGCGGCCAGGCTCCGCGACACCTCGTAGTGGAAATCGACGTGGCCGGGGGTGTCGATGAGGTTCAGCTCATACACCTGTCCGGTGGCAGGATGCTGGTACTTGAGGGCCACGGCCCGGGCCTTGACCGTGATCCCCCGCTCGCGCTCCACGTCCAGATCGTCCAGGAGCTGCTCCTTGAATTCGCGCGGCGTGATCGCCCCGGTCTTGAGCAAGAGCTGGTCGGCCAGCGTGCTCTTGCCGTGGTCGATGTGCGCAACGATCGAGAAATTCCGGATGAACTGGGGGTCCATCGCAGCATCAGCAGGGGCGGACGGGACCGGCAGCCGGTCAAAGCGGCGGATTATAGGAGCGTTACTCCGGGAGCGGCAACGGGGAACGGACGATTGGCCCCGCGCTCCCCTGGCCTCTCCCTGCTTTCACCGCCTGCTCCCGTCCCTTGCCGTCGGCTCGCCACGCCACGATGATGGCCCACGGATGCTGTGTGGTTCCCTCTCCCAGCCGTCGTCCTCCCGGTGTCGAGCACCCCCTATACCGTTCTGGCCCGCCGGTTCCGACCGCAGACGTTCGCCGACGTCGTGGGGCAGGAGCACGTGGGGCAGGCCCTGCGCAATGCCATCCGGTCCGGCCGGGTGGCTCATGCGTACCTGTTCACGGGAGCGCGCGGCGTGGGGAAGACCTCCACCGCCCGCATCTTCGCCAAGGCGCTCAACTGTCCGCACGCGGTGGAGGCCGTCCCCTGCAACGCCTGCGACATCTGCGAGGCGATCTCGGCCGGGACCGACGTCGACGTTCTGGAGATCGACGGCGCCTCGAACCGCGGAATCGACGACGTGCGCCAGCTCCGGGCGAATGTGAACGTCAAGTCCATGCGCTCGCGGCAAAAGGTGTACATCATCGACGAAGTCCACATGCTGACGCGGGAGGCGTTCAACGCCCTGCTCAAAACCCTCGAGGAGCCTCCGCCGAACGTCAAGTTCGTGTTCTGCACCACCGAACCGAACAAAGTCCCGGACACGATCCTCTCCCGCTGCCAGCGGTTCGACTTTGGCACGATCGCGTCCGACCGCATCGCCGCGCGGCTGCGCGAGATCGCCGATGCCGAAGGCATCCACGTGGACCCGGAGGCCATCGAACTCGTGGCCCGCCGGGCCGCCGGCTCCATGCGCGACAGCCAGTCGCTGTTCGATCAACTTCTGGCCTTCGGCGAAGCGCAGATCACCACGGCCGACGTCCACCGGCTGCTGGGGACGGCTCCGGATACGCGGCTGGTGGAGCTGTTCGAGGCAGTGATCGTTCGTGACCGGGCCTCCGTGCTGAGGCAGCTCGACCAGGCGCTGCGACAGGGAGTCCAGCTCCAGCCCTTCAGCGATCAGCTCGTGGAATACCTCCGCGATCTGTTGATCGTGCTGGTGGGGGCCGACACAGTCCCCTTGTCGAGCGTGGGCGAGTCGTGGCGGCCGACGCTCCGCGAACAGGGACACCGCTGGGGACTCGCCACAGTGACGGCCGCCATGCAAGTCCTGGCCGAAACCCGCCTGCGGATGCAGCGGAGCACCAGCGGCCGCGCACTGCTGGAACTGGCGCTCATCCGGCTCTCCCTGCTGGAAGACCTCGATGATCTGGCGCGCCTGGTGCAGCAGCTTGAGACCGGCGGCTCGACTGCCGGCGGCAGTGGACGCGCCGGTCCACCGGCCGCGGCACCCTCGGGCGGTGGACCGGTCCCGGCGGCGCGCCGCTCCGATGAACTGCGGCAAAAGTTGATGGCCGGTTCGCCCGCACGCAGCAGCACTGAGTCCCCCGCCCCTCCGCCGCGCTCCCCGCTCCCTCAGGAGCATCCCCCGGCAGAGCCGAGGGGTCTAGCCGCCGCGGACAAGAGGCCGACGACAGACACGTCCGCGATGGCGACGCAGACCTTACCCCCGAAGCCCCAGCCCGTGGTTGCGGAACCTGTCCGCGACCCGATTGCCCGGGCTGAGCTGCCAGCCAACGGCAATGGCCACGCCCGTTCCGCCACGGAGGCGTCAAGCCCCTCCCCCCGTGTCCCGGCCAGGGAAGAATCATCGCCGGAGTGGTCCGCGACGGCTGAGGAGGAATCGCCTGGCGAGGCCGTTCCGCGGAAGGGGACTCTCGACTGGAGTCCGGAGAATGTAGAAGCGATTTGGGCGCAAGTGATACAGCGGGTGCCGGATGCGCTGGCGACGCACCTGAAGAATGCGGAAAAATTAGCAATTTCTGGGCCAAACGTGCTGGAACTCCGCTTCCCGCGGAGCTACCAATTCAGTATGAATTACTGTCAGCGGCCGGAGCCGCTGGACCAACTCGTTCGGATCATCGAACAGTTGGTCGGAAGACGTGTTGAAATAAAACTTTGCGTCGATACTTCCAAGGAGGTTCGGACCCCGGCTCCGACCAGTCGGGGAGGTCGGAGCGACGAGGGGCGCCTGCGTCCCAAGGTGGTCGAGAACGATCCGTTTGTTCAGCAGGCCGTTTCCATTTTCGGCGGAACGGTGGCTGATGTGCGGAAGGTTCTCGAACCACCCGCATTGGCCGGTCCCCCCTCTGACGCTGAACCCGAGACGGAGTCCGACCCCCTCGGCATTCCGGATTCCGACGACGACTGACCGCGGTCCAGCCTCCCGCGCCGGTGGACGTCCCCCCGCAGCCGCGGGTGGAACTTCCAGGCGCCGGGGAGATCCGTGGAGGGACGCCAGAACGATGTTTCAGGGACTCTCGAACTTCGCCAACCTCATGAAGCAGGCCCGTGATATTCACGGGCGGGCGGCGGAGATGAAAGACCGTTTGGCGCGGCTGCGGGTAGAAGGCTCAGCCGGCGGCGGGATGGTGGTCGTCGAAGCGAGCGGCGATCAGCGGCTGCTCGCCTGTCAGATTGATCCGGACCTCTTCGCCAGTGGCGACCGGGAACTCGTGGAAGACCTTTTGATCTCGGCCGTCAATCAAGCACTGGACCGGGCCCGCGAGGCGACTGCGGCCGAACTTCAGGAACTGGCGGGCGGTTTCCCGCTTCCCGGCTTGGCCGACGCCCTCTCGAACCTCGGTCTGGGCGGAAACGGCGACCATTGAGCTTCACCGCCCCCTCTCCTCTGCGACGCCCCTGCGTGCGATCCCCCCGCTCCCATGTCTTCGCGATTCGTCGATCCTGCCGAGCATCCCTTTGGCCCCGCCGTGGGTCGGCTGGTGGAGCGTCTGGCAGCCCTGCCGGGTATCGGCCGCAAAACGGCGGAACGGCTCGCCAACCATCTGGTGAGCGTCTCGCCGGAGGAAGCCCTCGCCTTGGCGGAGGCCATCCGCGAAGTCAAGGAGACCGTGCGTCACTGCCGCCGCTGCCACAATCTGACCAGCGACGAGTTGTGTCCCATCTGCCGCGATCCCCGCAGGGATCAGCACGTCGTGTGCGTGGTCGAACAGCCCAAGGACGTCACGGTGCTGGAAGCCTCCGGCGCCTATCAGGGGACCTATCATGTGCTGGGGGGGCGGATCGCCCCTTTGGACGGGATCACCGCGGACGACCTGACGATCGATCACCTGCTCCGACGTATCCGGGAGGAAGGCATCACCGAGGTGGTGATGGCCACGAACCCGACCGTGGAAGGAGATGGGACGGCCCTGCACATCACCAGCCTGCTGGAAGGTCAGCCGGTGCGGATCACGCGGCTGGCACGGGGGATCGCCACCGGCAGCGTCCTGGAGTTCGCCAACAAGGAAATGCTCGCCGACGCCCTCCGCGGGCGACAGGAGTTTTAGGACCGCCGGAGTTGAGAATGGAGCGTGACGGGGCGCGGTCCGGCCGGCGTCGGCCGCCTGAGGCCCCTTGGAAGACTTGAGGTTTCCCGGAAGCACCGGCCGCGCGTCGGCCGGTCTCCTGCGACGATCATCACCGCCATGCACATCGCACTGTCACAACAGATGCGGATGGGAATGCGCCAGGAAATGCGCCTGGCGCCGCGGATGATTCAGTCGATGGAGATTCTCCAGCTCCCGATGTTCGCCCTGCAGGAGCGGATCGATCAGGAGCTGGCGGAAAACATCTGCCTGGAGCAGGAACCCCGGCGGCCGGAGCTCCTCGAACCGGACGCGGGCGAAGGCCCCCCGGCGGACGCCGCCCCGGAACACGATTTCGACCGCGAGCCGCTGATCGCCGGACAGGAGAACGGCGCGGCCGACTTCGAGCGGCTGCTGGAAATCTCCCAGGACTGGCCGGAGGACAATTACACCTCCGGGTCGCGCCCCTCCAGCAACCAGATCGAGGAGAGCGGCGACCGCGCCCATGACTTGATGGCCAACGCGGAGTCCCGGCCGCAGACGCTTCAGGAGTACCTGCTGGAGCAGTTCGCCTACTTTGACGTCGCCGACAACGTGCGCGCCTTCGGGGAGTATCTGATTCAGAACCTGGACGAGGACGGCCGGCTGCAAAGCTCGCTCCCGGAAATGGTGCAGGTGTTCGGCCGATCAATCACGCTGGAGGAGGCCCAGGAGGCACTGCGGCTGGTGCAGAAGCTCGATCCGCCCGGCGTCGGCGCCCGCGACCTGCGGGAATGCCTGCTGCTGCAGATCACCCCGCAGACGCCGTTCCGGGAGGTCCTCACCACGCTGATTTCATCTCATCTCGACGACATCCTCCAGAACCGTCTCCCCCACATCGAACGCCGCACCGGCTATTCTCTGGAACTCATCAAGGCGGCCATCGAACAGATGCGGGAACTCAATCCCCATCCGGGTCGCGGCTTCGCCCCCGCCCCCGTCCAGACCATCACCCCCGATTTGCGGGTGGAGAAGGACGAGAGCGGCCGCTGGATCGTCAAGATCATCGACGAGTACGTCCCCCGGCTGCGGATCAGCCCCCGCTACCTGAAGATGCTGGAGGGGAATCCCGATCCGGCCACGCGCGATTTCATCCGGAAAAAGGTGGAGTCGGCGCGGTGGCTGATCGAGTCGATCGAACAGCGTTACCAGACACTCCGCAAGGTGGCCCAGGCCATTGTCGACAAGCAGGAGGAGTTTCTGGAGTACGGTCCCGATGCCATTCAACCCCTGAAGATGCAGCAGATCGCGGACATCGTGGGGGTGCACGTTACCACGGTCTCCCGGGCGGTGGACGACAAGTACATCGAGACTCCGCGGGGCGTCTTTCCCCTCAAGCGGTTCTTCGCCGGCGGAACAACCACCGCCACGGGGGAGGAGGTCGCCTGGGAGAACCTGCGCCGCAAGCTCAAGGAGATCATCGACCATGAGGACAAGTCCAACCCCCTCAGCGATGACGACCTGGTGAAAGAGATGGCCAAGCACGGCTACGAGCTGGCCCGCCGCACCGTGACCAAATACCGCAAGGCCATGGGCATTCCGTCCTTGCGCCAACGTCGCGTGTACTGATCGCGCCGTCTGTCCTCCACTCCAACCTTTCCGAACTCTTCCCCCAGCCACCCCTCAGATGCCAAATGCAGACGACATGATCCAGTTTCACATCTGGCGAGCGGGTGACGTCGGTTCCCCGATCACCTACGAACCGGCGACCTCCCCTCCTTCGTTTTCCGGTTCTAAAACCGGCCTCTGAATCCCTGATCCCGCAGCCCCCCGGACTGCTCCCGCCCCCTGACCGCAGCGATCGAGTCTCCGCAGCGACGTCCGATGCAACGCATCCTCCTCCAATTCGATTCCGACCCGCTCCCCAGCAGCTTTGACCGCGTGGTGGCGATCGACGCCGGAGTCGAGCAGTTGTTCAGCTATGGCGGCGTGACCCCCCACAACGTCACTCCGCTGGTGCATGGCGCCATCTTCACCCGCGCTCCCGGCGAGTTGCGGCACACGGCCATCTTCATCGGCGGCAGCGACGTCGCCGCCGGTGAGCGGCTGCTGGAGGCCGTCCGCCAGAGCTTCTTCGGTCCCCTGCGCGTGTCGGTGCTCTGCGACCCGAATGGAGCCAACACGACCGCGGCAGCGGCCGTGCGAGCCGCGCTGCGGCATCTTGACCCCGCACAGACGACGGCGCTGATTCTCGGGGGGACCGGGCCAGTGGGTCAGCGGGCCGCACGTCTGCTGGTCCAGTTGGGAGCGCGCGTGCGGCTGGCTTCGCGGTCCCCCGCCCGTGCCGCGGAAGCGTGCCAGCGACTGCGGGAACGCGTTCCCGGGGCGCTGGTGGAACCGTGCGAGTCGTCCCCCTCCGCGTGCGCTGGTGCGCTGCCCGGGGTCCACCTGCTGATCGCCGCGGGAGCGGCGGGAGTGCAGTTCCTGGCAGAGCCGCAGTGGCGCACGGGGGAGAGTTTGCAGGTCGCCATCGATCTCAACGCGGTCCCTCCGGCCGGGCTGGAGGGGATTGGTCCGGGGGACAAGGGGGTGGTCCGCGAGCGTGTCACCTGTTACGGCGCGATCGGGGTGGGGGGACTCAAGATGAAGATTCATCGTGCGGCCGTCCAGCGGCTGTTCGAGTCGAACGACCAGATTCTCGACCTGGAAGAGGTGTACGCCCTCGCCGGCCAGCTCTCCTGACCAGAGCCGCGGCTGACTGACATGACGGAGTGGATGCAAATCGTCGGCGTGGCGGTGCTGTTCCTGATGGGACTGCGGCTGTCGGCGTTTTTCAGCGGCGCGGAGACGGGGTTTTACCGGCTGAGTCTGCCGCGGCTGGGGATCGACGCCCAATCGGGCGACCGCACGGCGATGGAACTGTTGTGGTTCGCCAACCGGCCGTCGAATTTCGTCGCCACCACGCTGGTGGGAAACAATCTGGCGAACTACCTGGTGACACTGGCGGTGACGCACGGCGCCGTGATGGCCTTCGGAGAGGATTCCGAGTGGGCGGAAGTCGTGGCGACGCTGCTGATCTCGCCGGTGGTGTTCCTGTTCGGCGAGCTCTTGCCGAAGTACGTCTACTACCGGGCGCCGCTGGCGCGGATGCGGTTGCAGATACGCTGGTTTTCGGCGTTCTATCTGGCGGCGTTGCCAGCCTCGATGCCGCTGGTGCTCTTGACGCGGCTGGTCGAACGGCTGGCCGGTCAGCAGAACCGTTCACAGGAGTTGCTTCCCGGCCGCGGCCGGTTCCTGCAGATGATCAGCTATGGACATCACGAGGGGCTGCTGTCGCAGGCGCAGAGCACGCTGGCGACCGGCGTGCTGGCGATCGCATCGCAGTCCGTGGTCGAGTCGATGACCCCCGCACACCGGGTGCTGGGACTGCCGGAGAGCGCGGGACGCGAGGAGATTCTGGCGTTCGCTCGCCGTTTCGGAATGCCGGTGGTGGCGCTGTGCGCAGCGACGGACCAAAGTTCTCCCGACGCGCCGCAATGGACAAGTTATGTGCGCGTCAGCGAGTTGCAGGTCCGGATGGATCCGGTCGCAGACGTCCGCCGGCCGATGCCGACTCTGGGTCGGACGGCCACCAAGCTGGAAGCGCTGGCGGTGATGCATGAGCACGCCGCCGTGTACGCCTCGGTGGTGGATGAGGCCGGCCGGGTTCTGGGCGCCGTCAGCCAGCGCAGCCTGGTCGAACAACTGTTTCGGCCGCCGCAGCGGGTGACGCAGCCGCTCGTCGTGTGAGCAGCGCCCCCCCCGTGCTCGCACCGGCCCTGGGGAGGCAGTCCCCCGTCTCGTCCCTCAACGTCCGATCTCCTCCAGGGCCGCGATCAACCGGGCAACCTCCTCCGGAGTGTTGTAATGCAACAGGCCGATGCGCAGGGTGCCGTGCGGTTCGAGGCTGGCTGCCTCCGTGAAGGGAAGCGCGTAATGATTTCCCGTCCAGGTCCAGAGCCCGCGTGCCTCCAGGTGCTCGGCCAGTTGCCGGGGCGTGAGGCTCGCGTGTGTGACTGAGACCGTCGGCACCCGCTCAGAGAGTCGTGACGGCTCCGTTACCCCCCAGACGCGGAAATCGGGACGTTGCGAGAGGTACTCCAGCAGCGGCCGCACGAGCTCGCGTTCATACGCGGTGATGACCTCGAACGCCGCCTGCAACTGTTGGCGACGGCTGCCGGTCGCTCCGCCATCGATGCGGCCGATCTCCGCCAGGTATTCGACCGCCGCCGCCGTCCCCACGATCCCCTCATGGTTCTGGGTGCCGGTCATCCAGCGGCCGGGGAGCGTCTCCGGGGCGGGTCGGAGCTTGTAGGGAGTCAGAGACTCCAGCAGCTCTCGTCGCCCCCAGAGCACCCCCACATGCGGTCCGAAGAACTTGTACGCAGAACAGGCGAGAAAATCGCAGCCGATCGCGCGGACGTCGATCAGACCGTGCGGGGCGAAGTGGACGGCGTCCACAAAGTTGAGTGCGCCGACGGCGCGGGCCTGGGCCGCGATCCTCGCCACCGGGTTGATTGTGCCGGTGGCATTGGAGGCGTATCCGACGGCCACCAGTCGGGTCCGCGGAGAAAGCTGCCGCGCGAAGGAGTCCAGGTCCAGCGTGCAGTCGGAGAGCCGCACGTCGATCCAGCGGACGGTCGCGCCGGCCTCCTGCGCCGCCAGCACCCAGGGCGTGACGTTGGCGTCGTGATCGAGTCGGGAGAGGAGGACTTCGTCTCCCGGTTGCCAGGTTCGCGCCAGGCTGCGGCTGAGGGCGAACGTCAGCGTCGTCATGTTGGCGCCAAAGACGACTTCGCCCGGGTCGTTCGTCCCCAGCAGGTCGCCCACGGCGGCATGGGCGGCGTCGAGCAATTGATCGGTCGTGCGGCTGGAGGCGAAGCTCGCTCCGCGGTTGGCGTTGTGCCGCGCCAGATAATCGGTCACCGCGGCGATCACCTGTCGCGGGACTTGACTCCCCGCCGGTCCATCGAAATAGGCCACGGGCAGGCCGTCCGTCTTCCGCTGCAATGCGGGAAACGACGGCCGGACACGTTGCGGCTCAAACGCACACATCACGAGCAATCGCAGAAGAGGCGGGAGAACGTTCCAGACTCGGCCGCAGGCGCACCAGGCCCACCGACAGCAGTGTAGCGATTCCGCCGGAGCTTCGCGCCTGGAGCACCTCCCCGCTCTCTTCCGCGGAACTCTCACGGGAGGAGGGGCGACTCCCCCCGGCGTGGCGCGGGAGATTCTCGCCGCCACAGAGAGTCAGGAGACGTTCCCCTGGATCAGTCCGGCGACGATCTTCGACTCGTGCACCTCGTGGGCGTGAAGGCGATCGAGGAAGGTCTCAAACGCCTGCCGCGCCTCGCCCCAGCAACCGATCTCCGACCCGCAGGCGTGCAGCCGGCGGATCAGATCGTCCAGTTCTGCCAGGAGTTGGGCATGTTCCTGCCAGATGGCGGCGACCTGATCGGCGGCAAGAGACGGGACGGGGCCGGACAGCGGGCCGCGGAACTCTTCGTGCTGGAAGTGCGTCGCGAGGTGTTCGCGGAACTGGGCCAGCCGGTCTCCCATCTCGCCGAAGTGAGGTTCGCCCAACTGGCTGAGCTCCTGCCACCAGCGTCGCCATTCCTCAATCTCACGATGGAGTTGGCGATGTTCGTGTTCCAGGGAGTGAGCGGAGGCGGAGCGGGATGGTGGGGTGATGTTCATGAGCGGCACTCCGAGATCAGGGGTTCGACGGACGGTGTCGAAGCCACGAAATCCGGTTGCCCTTCCCGCGACCATTGGTTCCGGCAGGCGGGTCCGTTCCTTTTGCCGCGGTCAGCCGTGACGGTTGTTGGCGATGGCCTCTCGCACGTGCGGCAGGATTTCGTGGGGCTTCAGGTGAACCAGTTCCTTTTCCACTTCTGCGGCCAGGAGTTTGGCCAGTGGGGCGGGGAGTTCGCGTCGCAGTTCGCCCAGCAGGGTTGGGGGAGCAACGAGAATCCAGCGGCCGAACTCTTCATGGGTGCGTCCCTGTTCCAGGCGGGCGATGATCCTCCGGGCGAATTCGGAAGTTGTGCGATGCTGGAAATCGGTGTTGGGATCGGCGGCGGTCCGCTGTCCGGCCGGTGTGCGGAACCGCCCAGGCTTGTCGGAGACTGTGTCGTGAACGCGCAGGCGGCTCTCGGGATGCACCATGCCGTCCACCTCGCGGCAGTCCTCGAGGTCAGGCCAGGTGCCCCTGAACAAACGGGCCTGCGCGCGGTCCGCGACGACGACGAAGGTCTCAGCGAGTTTGGGGGGGGTGTGTCGAAACGACATCGGGATCAACTCCAGCGGGTCTAACTTGAGAGACATCCGCCACTGAGCGGCGATCAGTGGCAAACGGGATGCCGAACGTCGGCATCTCCGTCACTGGGACTCCCCTCGGGAATCCCTCACGGGCGCAATTCTCTCCGTGGTTCGATTTGCTGCGATTGGCATTGGCATTGCACAGACCACGAGTGCAGAACGCTGCCCCGCCCTGCTGTTCTCTGTGTGGACCGGAGGAATGCTCATGCGCACCACATTGTCACTCATCAAGGCCGACGTGGGGAGCATCGGCGGGCATGTCTCGCCGAGCCAGAAATTGCTGGCGGCCGTCCGCAACCACGTGGCCGAAGCGGCTCCGGGCCTGTTGTCCGATGATCACATTCTCTCGGTGGGGGACGACATTGGAATCCTGATGGTCCACAACCGCGGAGCGGGCGACGAGGCGGTGCATCATCTGGCGTGGGATGCCTTCCTCGCCGGGACGGAAGCCGCCCAGAGTCAAGGGCTGTACGGCGCCGGTCAGGATCTGCTCGCCGAGGCGTTCAGCGGCAATGTTCGCGGGGCGGGGCCGGGTGTGGCGGAACTGGAGTTTGAGGAACGCCCCAACGAACCGTTCCTGCTGTTCATGGCGGACAAGACGGAACCGGGAGCGTTCAACCTCCCCTTGTATCTGGCGTTCGCCGACCCGATGAACACTGCGGGGCTGCTCCTCAGTCCGGCGCTGAGCGCGGGGTTCCGGTTTCGGATCATGGACGTTGCATACACGGAGGGAGACCGGGTGATCGAACTCGACGCCCCGGAGGAACTGTACCACATCGCCGCGTTGCTCCGCGACAACGACCGCTACGTCGTGGAGGCGATTTTCAGCCGGCACACCGGCGAACAGGCGGTGGCCGTCAGCACCACGCGGCTGCACAACATCGCCGGCAAGTATACCGGCAAGGATGATCCGGTGTATCTGTGCCGCGTGCAGAAGGACTTCCCGGCGACGGGAGAAGTGTTGGCGCCGTATGCGCTGGTGCCGTACGTCAACGGCTACATGCGTGGCAGCCATATCGGTCCCCTGATGCCAGTGCAGGCCGGGACGACGTGCAGCTACTTCGACGGCCCACCCATCATTGCCTGCCTGGGGTTCTGCGTCCATCACGGACGGCTGACCGAGCCGGTCGACCTGTTCGACCACCCGTACTGGGATGCCGTTCGCCTCAAAGCGGCGGACAAGGCGACGGAGATCCGCCGCCAGGGCTTCTCCGGGGCGGCCATGCTCCCCTACAGCGAACTGGAATATGGAGGGATCGTAGAAATCCTGGAGGGACTGGAGGAACGGTTTGAGGTCCGGGAGAAGACGTCCGGTCTGGCCGCCGTCGGCGGGTGACCTCGCCCCGCTCCGGAACTGGAAAACGCCCCTGCCGCCAGACCCTGCCCACGCGGGAGAGAGTCCGGTGTCCATCGAGTGGCCGGAGTTCGTGTTGCTGTGCGCCGTGATCCTGGTGGGATTGCTCGTGGCGCGGAGATTTCGTCGCTTGTAGTGGGTTACGCCTGCGAGTCGTCGATGAGTTCAAAGAACTCGTCCACCCCCTGACTGGGGAGCGGCGGTGGAGGCGTCACGGAACGCCGCGCGGGAGGGCGTGCCGCAGGTCCCAGTTCCTCCGTATCCGGCAGAACGAGGGGAGCGCGAGCCGCCGGTTTGACGGGGGGACGGGCTGCCGATGCTGCGCGCCCCCGTGCGGACGGACGGGTCGCCGTCCCGCGTGCAGCCGCCGCCGGGGGCTGTGAGGCTTTGGCCTTGGCGCCACAGCCGGTGCAGACTCCCTTGGCATCAAACGGTTCGCCGCATTGATCGCACAGCGGGATGGGACGGTCGGCCTTCTCCACGGAGGGGACGAACAACGACTTGCCCGCCGTGGTCGGGCGCACCGTCCCGCGCGGTTTCGCAGCCGGGCGCGGTTTGGCTGCCGGTGGCACGGCGGTCGTCGTGGGGAGTGGGGCGGCCGTGACGGAGTGGGGTGCAGGGTGCGGCTCGGAGGAGGGAAGCGGCGGCAGCTCTTTCTCCCCCTTCTTTCGGGACGGCTCGGCCGGTCGAAACGTCGAGGTGGGAGAGACGCGTCCGGTCCGTGGTGCGGGACGGGGAAGCGGCGCCGAGGTCGGGGCGGATGCGCCGGGCATCAGCGCCACATCGGCCCGCTGCATCTGCTCGGCCGACAGGGCGACGAGATTCTCCTCCCGCACAATCGAGGTCCGTGCGGAACGGCCGCTGCGCAATTCCCGGGCGGACACATGGACCCGGGCCTGTTCGTCGTAGCGGATGGTGACCTCGATGGGGGTGGCGAGCGGCAGGCCGGGAGGCAGATCTTCGATCAGGCAAGCCCCCAGTTTCACCGGCGGGGCATCGTCCGTCGTCCCGCTCTCCACGATGTGCAGGTGCACCCGCCGCTGATCCTCCACCACCGTGCCAAACGACTGGCGGAAGGCGCACGGCAGCGGGGTGTTGGGGGGGATGAGGTAGTGCGGGACGCGCTCGCCGGTCTGCTTGTCGCGGACGAGAATCCCCAACGCGCGGGCGTTGACGCTGTGCTGCTGAAAGGTCGCCAGCCGCGCCGTCGCCTCCTTCGACAGGAACGTCTTCTTGGAAAAACCGCTCCCGCTGGCGAGCATGCCGGCGTAGTAGGCCGCGCCGTGGGAAATGGATTGGTCCGGAGAGAGGGTCTGATTGAGCGTCGTCCCGCTGATCCGCTGGAGCATCTTGCGGATCATCGGCATGCGCGACGCTCCGCCGGTCACCAGCACGGCGTCGATGCGCGCCCAGCCGAGCTTGTGGTCCTTGAGCAGCTTCTGGGTGATCTGTTCAGTCTTCCCGACGAGGTCGTGCGTGAGCAGTTCAAACTGCTCCTGAGTGACGCCGAAAACTTTCCGTCGGCCGGCGTGCTGGACCGACAACGATGCCCGCTGCCTCACGCTCAAGCTGCGCTTGGTCTGCTCCACCTCAATGGCCAGCGCCTGCATGCTCTCCTTATCGAGCCGCGGGTCCTGCGGCACCTGCTTGAGGAACTCCTCACAGGCGAAGTTCTCCAGGCGGTGGTTCCAGTCGATTCCTCCCAGGTGCAGATCACCGCTGCTGGCGGTGACGCGGACTTCGTGTTTGTTGTAACGGACGAGTGAGAGGTCGAACGTTCCGCCCCCGAGGTCGTAGACCATCACGGTCTGATCGTCCGCCAGTTCGGCGAACCACAGTCCCTCGCCCAGGACGTAACATAGGGCCGCGGCGACCGGCTCGTTGATGATGTCCACTTTCTTCAGCCCGGCCATCAGGCCGGCCTCGACGGTCTGTTGCCGCTGGACGTCGCTGAACTGGGCCGGCACGGTGATGACGGCGTGCTCGATGGGGCCGATGTGTTGTTCCGCACCGTCCAGCAGGTGCCGCAGAAGCAGCGCAGCAATATCCGTCGGGCGGTACGTGCGGCCGTCGATTACCCAGGCCTTGCGCGGATCCCCCATGTACCGCTTGGAGTTCTGCACCACGCGCTCGGGATGCAACACCGAGTTGCGCAGCGCCTCCGTCCCCACGATGATGTCGTGGCCGTCGAACAGCACCACCGACGGCGTGGAGAGCTCCCCCTCGGGGTTGGGCAGCGTATGCGGCTCCCCCTGTCGATCGAGGTGGGAAAGACACGAATACGTCGTGCCGAGATCGATGCCGACGGGAACGCGCTGCATGAGACCGCGCCTGAGGGCCGAAACGACGGGGGAAACTGCTCCATCGTATCAGTCGACCCGACCCGAGACGAGCGACCATCCCGGACAAAACGTCCCGAATTCTCCAGACTCCGGAGCAGTTGTGTGAAGCCGTCGCTCCCCCAGGTGAAACGGCCACTCCGAGCAGACATCAACCGTGCAGCGGCGGAGAAAGCGATTCTTTTCCCGCCCGGGGGGAGGCCGGAGGCTCCCTGGAGGAGTGGGCGGACCCCGTCGGCGAGTCGGCCACGACCGGAAGCAGTCCCGGAAGATCGACGTCGAAAATGCATCCCGAGACGCCGTCCGGACGATCCCGCACGGCCACCCGACCCTTCAGCCGGCGAACCAGCGTGTGCACGATATACAGCCCCAGCCCCGTCCCGGTGCGCCGCCGCTCCAGTTCGCTGCCGCCACGATAGAAAATCTGAAAGATGCGCCGCCGGTCCTCGTACGGAATCCCCTGGCCATTGTTGCGGATGGAAACCCGCAGCCGCTCGCTGCCGTACGGGTGCGCCCAGATGTCCACGCGGGGGGGATGGCCGCCGTACTTGACGGCGTTATCGATCAGGTTGGAGAAGATCAACTCCAGCACGATCCTCCGCCCATGCAGTTTGAGCGGGGGAACGTCGAACGTGAAGACCTCCTGGATGGGGACCTTGTGATGGAGGCAGGCCAGCTCGGCCGCCTGCCGCAGCAACGGTTCCATCAGAATATCTTCCGGCTCCTCCTGGTCGCCGATGTGATCGAGTCGGCCGACTTCCAGCAATTGACTGATGAGACGGTCGAGGCGATGCAGCTCCTGCTCCATCACGGCGTGAAACTCGGCCCGCTGGGCATCGTCCATGGGCCTCAGCCGCAGAGTCTCCAGATAAAGTTGCAACACGGCGATCGGCGATTTCAATTCGTGCGTCACGCTGTCCACGAAGTTCGCCTGCCGGTGGTTCAGGTTGATTTCCTTGATGGTCAGCACCAGCCACAACAAGGCCCCGATGAGGATCAGCGTGAATGCCACCACCCCCACCGCCAGCGCCGTCCAGCCCGACAACCGCGCCAGAATCACGATCCAGCAGACCATCAGCACCACGTTCAGCGCCATGATGCTGACGCTGATCGTGACCGGCAGACCCAGCGCACTGCGTTTGCGAAAATAGATGGCCATCAGCGGCAATTCCGGAACAGCGTTCCTGGAACGATGATCGCTGCACGTCGGACCTGTGCCGTCCCTCCCACGCATCCCAGTCTATCAGCCGGCCGAATGATCGCCACCACGCCGGGAGTTCCCCCTCGGGGCCGCGAGTCGTTCGACACAGCGCGGCGTTGAGTTACTCTCTAGCAGCTCACGGGTCCGGTGGCTCGGCCCGGAGCCGCATGGCCCCCCTGGCACGGACCGCCCATGACTCAACCCTTTGAAGAGGCGTTTTACGAAACGGACGCCGCGCGGCTGCGCCGCTGGCTGCCCTGGTTGTATCTGTTTCGCGGATTTCGGCTGGCGACACGGTGGCAGAACCTTGTTCTGGCCGCGGCGGGTCTGTTTCTGCTGACCCTCGGACGCTGGGGCCTGTCCCAGGGACCGGCAGGCTCCGTCCCCCGTGAGTTGATCTGGCCCTGGGAGGTGCGGTTCCTGTCGCCGCCCCTCCCCACGCTGGGCGAGGTGACGACGGGAACCACCGACGCCCGTCCCTGGACGCTGCTCGCGCCGGCGTTCGATCTCTGGCGGCCGGCGACGCGGCTGTTTCACCGCGGGCTGGCGGCGTCCGAGTGGCTCCAGGCGGCGGTGTACGTCCTGTGGGTGCTGTCCGTCGGCGCGCTGATCGGCGGCGCCATCACCCGCCGGGTGGCATGTGAATTCACCGGGCGCGGTGAGCCGGGAGTGCGCGAGTCACTGCGGGATGCCGCGCGGCGGTTTCTGGAGACGTTGACCGCACCCCTGATCTCGGTCGTCGGGCTGGCACTGCTCGTTGTTCTGGGGAGCCTGATGGCCGTGCTGGGACGGATTCCCGGGATCGGCGAGCCAGTGGCGGCGCTGCTCTGGGGAGGAGTGCTGCTGCTGGCCCTGGTGATGACTCTGGTGGCCGTGGGGGTGGCGGCGGCCTGGCCGCTGACCGTCGCCGCCTCGAGCATCGAAGGGACCGACAGCTTCGACACCCTCAACCGGGCGTATAACTATCTCTTCGTGCGGCCGTGGTATGCCGCGGGAATGCTGCTGGTCATGCTGGTTTACGGCAGCCTGCTGGTGCTGTTTCTACTCGCGCTGGTGGGGGTGACGCTGCACTTCGCCGCGTGGATCGCCTCCGGCCCCCTCCCCGAAACAGCGGTGTCGCGGATCATGGCGGACGTCCCGGAGATGATCCGCCCGGCGGGGACGAACGCCACCCCCCCGGACGGTTCAGTGAGTTCCCTGCTGGCCGGCGCGTGGCACCGCGGTGCAGCCCTGTTGTTGACGGCGTTCGTGTACAGCTTTTTCTGGACGAATGCCGTGCTGATGTATCTGCTGCTGCGCAAGAGCGTGGATGCGACGGACCTCGACCGGATTTTCGTTCCCGAACCGCAGCGTCCGGAGACCGAGCCGCCCCTGGCGGGGATTCCGGCGGTCAACCGCCGCAACTCCGGTTAGCCGCGACCCGTTCGTTTCACCGCGACCTGTTCGTTTAGCCGCGACCCGCAGGGGAGCGCGTTCGCCCCTCACGCGAGCAATTCCGTCACCACGCGTGCGGGGAGCACTCCTGTCAGCCGCTGGTCGAGACCCTGGTACTTGTACGTGAACCGTTCGTGGTCGTACCCCAGCAGGTGCAGCACGGTGGCGTGGAAATCGCGGATGTGGACGGGGTCCTTGACGATGTTGTAGGAGAAGTCATCGGTTTCGCCGTAGATCGTGCCCCCCTTGGTTCCGCCGCCGGCCATCCACATGGTGAAGCAGCGGGGGTGATGGTCGCGGCCGTAGTTGTCCTTGGTGAGCCCTCCTTGGGAGTAGATGGTGCGCCCGAACTCGCCCCCCCAGATGACCAATGTCTCGTCGAACATCCCTCGCTGCTTCAGGTCCTGGATGAGGGCGTAACAGGGCTGGTCGATGTCGCGGCACTGGTCGGGGAGGCGCCCCTTGACATTGGAGTGCGTGTCCCAGTTGTTGTGATAGATCTGCACGAACCGCACGCCGCGCTCCACCATCCGGCGAGCCAGCAGCACCGTGTTGGCAAACGTGCCGGGCTTCCTGGCCTCCTCGCCGTAGAGCTGATAGGTCGAAGCCGGTTCACTCGCCAGATCGGTCAGTTCGGGGACGCTGGTCTGCATCCGGAACGCCAGCTCGTACTGCTGGATGCGCGTGTGCGTTTCGGGATCTCCGAGCGCACGATAGTTGAGTTCGTTGAGGGCGTTCAGTCCGTCCAGCGTGGTCCGGCGAACCTCCTGCGGGACGCCGGGAGGATTATTGATGTACAGGATCGGATCGCCGCTGGTGCGGAACGAGGTGGCGGCATGCTCCCCGGGCAGGAATCCCGACGACCAGAGCCGCGCGGAAATCGCCTGCACCTGCTCCGTGTTCGTGGACCGGGCGACCATCACCACGAAGGTCGGCAGGTTGTCGTTGAGCGAACCCAGGCCGTAGGACATCCACGCCCCCAGGCAGGGGCGACCCGTCACCTGGTTGCCGGTCTGCATGTAGCTGATGGCCGGCTCATGGTTGATCGCCTCGGTGTGCATCGAGCGGATGAACACCATGTCGTCGACCATCTTCTTCGTCCACGGCAGCAGCTCGCAGACCCACATGCCGCACTCGCCGACCTGCTCGAACTGGTATTTCGACGGCGCGATCGGGAAGCGGGCCTGGCCGGAAGTCATGGTCGTCAGACGCTGACCCATTCGGACCGAATCCGGCAGGTCCTTGTCGAACCACTTCCGCATGACGGGTTTGTAGTCGTACAGGTCGATCTGCGACGGCCCGCCGACCATGTGCAGATAGATGATGTGCTTGACCTTGCCGGGGAAATGAGTCGGAACGGCGCCGCGCTGCTCCACTCCGGCCTCCGCTGCGCGAGAACCGGCCCCGGCGGAGGAGCCCATCAGGGTCCACAAGGCGGCGGTGCCGAGCACATGCGACCCCTGGGCACAGAAGTACCGCCGCGTGAGAAGCTGTCGGAACTGATCGAACGCGGTCATGGCCATTCCTCTCCGGAAACCGGCGCAGCGGGCAAGCAGTGTCGGCGCGCTCGCCCCCCTCTCCTGGAAGCGCAGAGAGCGAACGCATCCATCACGACTATTATAAACAACGGTCCGTCACTGACCAGCAGAGTCCCTCCGCAACCCCGCAACCGTGGCCGGAGTGCGTTCGCGTTGTTCCCACCGGTTCGCGTTGTTCCCACCAGGGGAGATCAACGGCCGAGAGGATCGATCGATCAGGAACGGCTGGCCAGTCAGTCGGCGAACCGCGAAGCTTCTCCTCCCTGGAACGAGATGCCCCCCCTGCCCGCGCCCAGCCGCACCGCCGCCGCGGTCCGAATCCCCGCGGAGAGTTCACGGAATTTCCCCGAATTCGTCCTTGGCCGGCTCGGTATTCTCTGCGACGTCCACACGGTCGCTGTGGCGGGCGTTCGACGAGGGATCCTGTCCCTCTCGTTTCTTCCGGTTCCCTCCGCCGATCATCTTTCGTCCGGGGACGGCAATATGACAGACCGGCTCTCCCGGTTTGACCGCTGGACTGGTCGCCATCCCCAGCACCACACCGTCCACCGGACTGCGCAGCACCCGTTGCAGGTCACCCAGGATGGAGAAGTTCGAGGCGACAGGATGTCCGGCTTCGATGTGGTCCCCCGGCCGCACATGGAACCGCAGAAAGCCGCCCACCTCCGCCCGGACCCAATAGGTCTTGCGGACGATCGACTGCCAGGGAGGCTGGTACGGTTCGCCGGCCAGCATTCCCAGCTCGATCAGCACGTTGCGAACCCCCCGAGCACCGACGGCAAGCACCTCCGGTTCGGCCTTCATCAGCTCGCCCGCCTCCAGGATGATCGTGGCACAGCCAACCTTGCACGCTTCCCGTCGCAGGCAACCCTCCGGACCTTTGCCGTCCACCACCAGCTCGCAGCCAAAGGCGCGGGCGATTCTCCGCACACGGTCGAACGTCAGGTCCCCGCGGACATTGGGAAAGTTGGTGCGGGTCTGGGCGGCCGAATGCAGGTCGATGCCGTAGTCGCACTGGCCGGCGATCTCGGTCATGAAAGTGTGCGCGATCCGGCTGGCGAGACTCCCCGTGGGTGAACCGGGGAAGACCCGGTTGAGGTCGCGGCGATCGGGGAGATACCGGTCGTGATTCTCGAAACCGAACACGTTCACCACCGGAATCAGCATCAGCACTCCGCACCGGAGGTCGAGCGGCGGCCCGTGCAGCAGGTCGTGGATGATCCCTGTTCCGGTCAGTTCATCTCCGTGCAGCGCCGCACTGACAAACAGGTGCGGTCCCGGTTTTGGCCCGCGGATGACCCGGACGGGGATGGCGATCGGATCGCCGGTATATGTCTCGGAAATCTTGAGACGGACGTCGCACGTCTCTCCCGGCGCAATGTCGACATCGGCGACGCGGAACCGACGAGCCCGAGACATGACTTCCCCAGCGGCAGACCGGAGTGCTCCAGCCTCAATCCACGATGTGAAGGTGTGACCCGGCCCCGACGCCCCTGCTGTGGCAGGGAGGGTTGACCGAAGCCGGACTGACCATCTTGTGACGACGCGCGGCGCCGGACGGAGGAAGGGGCCGGAGGGAGCTCGGCGCCGCGGTTTGAACAGGCTTCCGGCAACGCCCCTCGCCGAGCCTGGCTTCTCTCGATCCACCTCCCCTGTGCTCATCCTAAGTCTCTGTGGCGCAATCGCAATCCTCCAGTGCGTCAGCGCTTCTGTCGATTGCGCCACCTCTGTCGGCTGCACCGGCCGTGCCGCCAGAAATCTCGCCGCAGATCCCCCGGTCTGGCCGGTCGGCCGGTTTCCCTTGATCGGCAGCCTTTCCGTGGTCGATTCCTCTTCACGCGCCCCCGCTCCACCTTGGGGAGACGCCCTCAACACGCCGACCTCATCGGGAACACCAGATGATCCATGCTGATTGTGCACCCGGTGTCGTGGCAGGGACGCTCGACTCCACCGTTCAACAACTCCGTCAGGTCCTCGCCGGCTATCGGGCTGAACTCACCCGGGCAGCCGAGGCCTTTCACGACTGGGAACTCCGCTGGAACGAACGACAACGAGAGATTGACGCGCACCTGGAATTGATCCAATCCCGCCTGCGAGGCCGTCTGGCAACCCCCAGTCTGAGCGTGGTCCGGGACGAGGAGTAGGAGAGGCCCCCCCTCCGACGGCGCCAGGCCTCGTCCACTCGCCCGGGTCGCGGTCCGGCCGTTGGCGTCCGGTCGCCGCTGTGGAGCTGCCCTCGGGGAGGACGCCCAATGCTCCCGAAATCGAGAGCGAACATTCCCCCCGCTCGGCTGGTGGCGAAGCCGCAGCGGGTGTGATAGCTTGCTCGCGATCCGATCGAGGCCCGTCTCGGCCCGGCCGGCGGATTGACCTGACCATGCCCGCCACGATGTCCATCGCCGTCAAGTCGCAGCCCATTTCCGGTGTCCCCGCAGGGACGGAGAGTCTTCTGGAAATCGTCTGCCCGTCGATTGCCGCCTCGCCGCTGGGACGGTTCTGGGGGCGGTTGTGCGATTCGATTCCGCTCAAGCTCTGCGGCGTGAAATGGTCGCATCTGTTGTTCGGCCCGCTGGTCGCCCCCTTTGCTCTCGTCCAATACTTCGCCTTCAAAGTCTCCGGCGACCGCTACGAGGTGACCAACCGCTCGGTGCGGGTGCGAACACTTCTGGGAGGACGATTGCGCGAGCAGGTCGCGCTGACCGACGTCGCCGATGTCCTCGTAGACGTGCGGCCCGGTCAGGCGTTCTATCACGCGGGCGACCTGCACCTCGTCAATGCCAAGGGGGAGAGCCTGCTGGTCCTGCCGGGAGTCTCACGGCCGGAACGCCTGCGGCAGGTGATCCTGAAGGCCCGGGCGGCTCGCTTGCAGAGTGACGCCGCGCTCAAGACGATCCAGTCCCGCAGTCGTGCGTGACCGCCATCGGCCCCCGGTGTCGCCGGGAACTGCCAGGGGAACGCGGAGCGCGGACAGCGTCTCAGACTTCCGTGGTCGTTCGGCGACGCAGCCATGTCAGCGGTCCTGGGACTGGATCTCGGCACCACGTCGATCTCCGCCGTGGCGGTGGATGCCTCCGGCCAGGTGTTGAAGACGCTGACCCGCCACCATACCGCGGACGTCGCCGGCCTCCCCCCCGGTCATGCCGAGCAAGACCCCGTGGTGCTGCGGCAGATGGCCTGGCAGGTGCTGCGCGAACTGACGGCGGGGCTGCCGCATCCCCTCCAGGCTCTCGGTCTCACCGGGCAGATGCACGGCATTCTGCTGCTCGATCGGAGTCGTCGTCCCCTGACGCGGTTGATGACCTGGCAGGATCGTCGGGCGGTCGAACCACATCCCGCTCAGGCCGGCTCGTTGCTGGACGTGCTGCTCACCCGCTGCGATGAGGAGGCCGCCCGTCGGGCCGGTTGCCGGCTCGCCGCCGGCTTCGGAGGGACGACCCTCTTCGCCCTGCGACAGACCGGCCGGCTCCCCCACGAAACCGCCGGCGCAGCCGTGATCGCCGATTGGCTGGCGGCGGAGTTGACGGGGGGAGCACTCGTCACGGATCGATCGAATGCGGCGTCCCTCGGCCTGTATGACTTGCAGGAAGATCGCTGGTCGCCCGCGCTGCTGAACGCCGCCGAGGTTCCAGAAGCGTGGCTCCCCCGCGTGGCCGAAAGCGGTGCAGTGATCGGTTGTGTCACCCCGGCCGCGGCGGCAGCCACGGGGCTGCCCAGTGGTCTCCCGGTCTGCAACGCCCTGGGGGACAATCCGGCGGCGATCGTGGGGAGCGTGCCGCTGGGAGAAGAGGTCGTGCAGGTCAACATCGGCACGGGGGGGCAACTGGCTCGAATCCTCCCCCGCTTTGAGCACCGGGACGGGATGGAGACGCGGTATCTCCCCCTGGGGCGGTACATGCTCGTCGGGGCGGGACTGGCGGGGGGTGACGCCTTTGCCTGGGTCCAGCGGACGGTGACCGCCTGGCTCCAAGCCTTCGGCGTGGTCCTCCCGGAGGCGGAGGTGTACGCGCGACTGGAGGAGCTGATGCGGGCGGCGCCTGTCGACGCCGAGGGACTCACGTGCGTTCCCTACTTCCGGGGGACGCGCCGCGAACCCTCCCGGCGAGGCGAATTCCACGGCGTCAGTGCGGGGAACTTCACGCCAGCGAACGTGGGTCGGGCGGTGCTCAATGCCATCGCGGCAGGCATGGAGATGTTTCATCGTCTGGCAGCCTCGGCCGGGCCTTGGCCGGCCGAACGGATCATCGCCACCGGTAACGCCGTCCGCCGCAACCCGCTGCTCACCCAGCGGTTAGCCGACGCCCTCGGGTTGCCGATCGACGTGCCGACGCACCGGGAAGAGGCCGCCTATGGAGCCGCTCTGCTGGCGGGAGCTCAGATCGGCCTGTGGCGAAACCTGGAGGAGGCGGGACGCTGCATCCGGCATCAGCGAATCGCCGAGCCGCAACGGCTTGGAGGGGCACCGCCCGCATGATAAGGTGCCAGTGAACAATGACACCCGCCGCCGTCACTCTGGGGATCGTCGGCGCAGACCCGCTCGGAATCGGCGGAACAGCGAGCGTTCATGGCGATTCAGTTTCAATGCCCGCGCTGCACGGCCGTCGTCAAGGTCGCGGACTCCGCCGCGGGAAAGATCGGCCGCTGTCCGCAGTGCCAGTCACCGGTCCGCGTGCCGGAGATCGTCCCTCCCCCTGCGCAGGCCGGTTCGTCGGCGGCCGCCCCTCCGCCGGAATCCCCCTCCCCTCCGGAGCCCTCCCCCCGCGAGGTTCCGCTGGTGCGCAAAGGTCAACTCCTGACCGACCATTCCGCGGTGTTCGTCCTCCCACCGCAGACCAGATCGGCCGCGCCGACGGAGACGGAATCGCCGGAGGCCGCGCCGACAAACGCCTCTCCCGGATCCTCGGAGGCTGCGACGGCCCCGCCGGCACCCTCCACCCCCCGCGAGGAATACCTCGAAGGGGAAGCCTGGCTCAAAAAGCCCTATGTGCGGGGAGCGGGCTGGCCGGCCGCGGAACGTGCCGTCCGCCACTTCGCCCGCGCGGCCGAACTGGACCCCCGGAACATCGATTACGCCACGCAGGCAGGCGTGGCGTGCATCCGATCGATCGAACGCTTCCTGGAAAGTTGGGGCCAGGGACCGATCGTCTCCTTTGCCGCCTTTCATGCGGAAACCCCCCTCGGCCAGCAGATCGATCGGGCCGAGCAGATCTTCCGCCCCAGCGGACTGTCGGCGGAGAACCTGAGCTTTCTCAAGCTGCGGGCCGCCGAGGGACTGCGCTGGTTCGGTCAGGCTCTGGCGATCGAACCGCGCGATCCCGTTGCACGCTGTCACCGGGCCGAACTGCTCAGAAGCATCGGGGCGTTTGGCGCTGCCCTGGCCGACGTTCAGCAGGTGCTGGCCTCTCCGCTGGTCCCGAGCAAGACCCGCGAAACCGCCCAGGCCGTGGCGGACTTCATCTTGGGGGAGGATTCCCCGCTGCGCAAGTATCTGACGCGCTCCGAAGCTCAGCACTTGCCGGGACCTCCGGGAGTGGAACTTCCCCAGCAGCCACCGCCAGTTCCGCCTCCCACCTGGCCTCAGCCGCAGGCTGCCGCACCCGAGCCGATCCTCATCCGCGACGCCTCAGGCCCCTGGGAAGGTCCGCCCGCGGCGGGGCCGCTGTTCCCCGCTCCCCCGCCGCTCAGCCCGACCGAGGCCGAAGTCCCGCTGGTGATCACTCCCACTCCCGCTGCGACCGCCGTCCCCTCAGTGGCCGCGCGGCTGAAACAGCGGCGCAGGTCCAATTGGTTGGCCTGGGTCATCCCCCTCGTCTGCGGAGTGGTGCTGGTGGGGGCGGGAATGGCCTACATGTGGATCAACCGCGTCACGTTTACCGGCGAATTGCCCGGAATCGACCTCGGCAACCAGTCGGTCGGACGGGTGATCTATCGCCACGAGTTCAACGTCCCCGAGGAACACCTCACACGGCTGCTGGTCAGCTTCCGGGATGAGCCGAAGATTCTCCCCACCGGCTTGCGGGTGCTCACGCTCCGCGGGGGGAGTGACGGGCTTCACGTCGCCAACCGGGCCGACGACAAGGGGCGGCTGGTGCGGGTGGACCTGCGGTCGCATCCCGCGCTGGCGGCCTTCTGTCGCGACCCGAAAAACGCCGCCGCGCTCGAGGCTCCCCGGGCACAGCGCGCGGCGGAGACGCTGCGCCGCTTCGTAGAGGATTTCGAGCAGGCCCGTTCCGCCGGGATGGAGATGGGCAATTTCAATGACTATCTCTTCACGCTGGGGGCCGACTTGCTGGTCGGCGGCTTGGGCTATCACGTCACGGCGGTCGCCGCCGGGGCCGAGTATCCCTGCGTGTATGAGGACGCCCAGGGGCTGTTGTACTTCCTGGTCCCCCGCGATGCGGCCACGTTCACCATCCAGGAGCGGAAATTCGAGGGCCAGACGGCGAGCGTCTTTCCCACCGAGTTGAAGTTCACGGTCGTCGTTCAATCGCCGCCGCCGGCCGCTCCCTCCGCGCCGCCTGCCGGGACGCCCCCGCCACCGGCGGCGCCTGCGGAGGAGGCCCCGCCGACTTCGGCCCCCCCGGCGAATGAACCCGCCACGCCCCTCCCGTCGGGCTTTTACGGCCCGGTCGAGTGACCGCTCATCGGTGAATTCTGCCGACGGCCACACCCGGCGACGCCAGCGGACGCGCATCTCCTGCTGGTGACGGGGCATTCCCCTTTCTGGGGTGTTGGGCGTGGACTAACTTCCGCAGCCACTCTCGGGAGACCTCCACCGGGGTCTCCCCGGAGGTCGTACGTCCGCGCCGAGCGAACGGGATTTCCCCCGGACGCCAGGCGCTGTCCTCCCCTCCCCTCTCCCTGCACTCGCGTTTCCGGGGAATCGCCAGTCGGGTCCCTCCACTCCCGGTCCGTGGTCTCTGCCGTCGGCCGGGCGGCGCGGGCGGACCCTTCCGACCCCCCTCGTCCCCTGTTCCCACGTTCATTCCTTCCCTGGCGACCGGCCGTGCGGCCGGCCGCCGCCCCCCTACAGACTGATCTCCACCCGCGGTCGCCCAGACGTGGAGCGCGCCGTCCCTCGGGGAGGCAGCGCCGCGGTTGGTGCGGCGGCAGGAGACAGAATGGACGCGCTCCCGGATGGAGCCGCCCCACGCACGAGGTTCCTCGCGCCCCCTTTCACCCGGCGCCGCGACGACCCTCTGGAGGCCATCGGATGACTTCCTCGAGAGTCCCCCCCTCAGCCCTCTCGGTCTGGCGGCGCATCGGTCCCGTGGGACTGGTGGTGGTGTCGATCTGGACGGCGGCCGGCCGGTTCGCGCCGGCGGCAGAGCCGCTCTCGGCCCCGCCGAGCAACGCCGCAGGGAACGACGACGTCTGGATTCTCACCCCCCCCAGCTCTGGAACCATCAACGGCGGCAGCCCCGGTCCCGCCCACGCCCAGCCGGCCGACGTCGGCGGCTTCGGCTTCAATGCCCGCCTGGGCCACCTGGCCGGCCAGGCGGTCGGCCGCCGTGAGTCCGCCACCTTCCTCGAACTGACTCCCTTCACCACGCTCGACACCTGGTTCATCGGTGGCGACTTCCGCCTGCTGCGGCCCAACGAGGGGAACCTCGGCGGCAGCGGCGGCATCCTCCTCCGCCGCTACAATCCTCGCCGCAACGCCATCTTCGGCGCCAACGTCTTCTACGACGTGGACGACACGCGCGGACAGCAGTTCGAGCAGGTTGGCGTCGGTCTGGAATGGCTCTCCGCCTGGCTCGACATTCGGGCCAACGGCTACCTGCCGACCGGCGGTGACAAGAAGGTTCTCGCCACCGGCGTGGTCCGAGGCTCGGAGCGGTTCGTCGGAAATAATCTCTTCTACGACCGCTTCTCCCAGCAGGCCACCGCTTCCACCGGGGTGGACATGCTGTTCACCGTCCCCATCCCCGGACGCTGGGCCGAGGCCGTCAACCTGGAAGCCTCCGCCGGGTGGTACTTCTTCAGCCCCAACGATGAGCGACTGCGGGACTTCGCCGGCGGGCGGCTGCGCGTCGACGGTTCGATCATCAAGCGGCTCCTGCACGCCTACGTCGAATACTCCAACGACCGCGTGTTCGATTCCAATGTCTCGATGGGCGTCGACGTCAACTACTGGAACAGGTACGACAACCAGCCTCGCATCGGCGGCAACCAGTTCCACCGCATCACCGACTACGTCCGCCGCAACTGGACCGTCGTCGCCGTGGACGAAACCGCCTTCGATCGTGGACTGATCGCCGTCAATCCCTCCACCGGCACGCCGTACGTCATCGAGCACGTCGACACCAACGGCACGTCGTTGTTCGCGGACGGCACCTTTGAACGCCCCTACACCACCCTCATCGCGGCCCAGAACAACGCCCCCTCCCCCCCCAACAACATCATCTACGTCCATGCCGGCAGCGTGTTCAACACCCCCCTCGTGATGAACAACGGCGAGATCATCCTGGGCGAGGGGGTCGCGCATGAGCTCGCCCTGCCGGGAGTCCCGGACGTCGTGATCCTCCCCTGCACCGGCAAGGCCGGCGGCAAACCAGTCTTTGACCAGATTTCCGGCGTGCCGGTCACCCTCGCCAACAACACCACCTTCGGCGGCTTTGCCATCTCCCGCACCTCCACCGGGCCGGCGATCCTGGGGAGCGGGATCACCAACGCGCGGCTGGTGGACATCGACATCCAGGACGTCAACGGCGGGCACGGCGTCCACTTCCTCAATGCCCACGGACGCATCACCCTCGATAACGTCAACGTCCTGCGGTCCAACCCGGCCGACCCCAATACCGGTGCGGACCTCGATGCCTTCCGCGTCGAGGGAGGCGATGCCGAGATCATCTACCGCAACAGCCGCATCGAGAACACTCAGGGTCGCGCCGTCCGGGTGGTGGACGCCGCCGGCCGCGTCGACATGCGGACCGTCACCATCAACTCCCGCTTCACCGTCGTCCCCAACAACGACGAAGGCGTCATCGTACAGGACTCCTCCGCGGACGTCCTGTTCGGGCCGATGGACCTCCAGTCCGGCTCGCTCGACCTGCTCAACATCAGCGGCGATATCACCTTCGCCGGACCGATCCAGCTCACCAGCTCCTTCCCCAACCCGGAGAACCCCAATGCCTTCCCGGTGCATGTGGACGGCTCCAGCGGCCTGATCCTGTTCCAGCCTGGAGCGACCGTCAACGTCCTGACGCGGCTGAATACCGGCATCGACCTTCGCAACATCTCCGGGACCATCCGGTTCTCGGACAATATCACCGTTGCCGGCGGAGCCTTCGGCAGCCCGGCCCTCGTCTGGCAGCAGAACAGCGGGCACTTCATCTCCGACGGAACGTTCACGGCGGGCGTGGTGGGGACGAACGGCCCGGCGCAATCGCAGGGCATCCTCATCGGCAGCCGCTCCGGCGCCCTCTCCAACCAGGCCGGCTCCACGTTCACCATGAACGGGCAGTTCACCATCGTGAACACCTACGGCCAGCAACTCATCAGCCCCGGCCCGCCGGTCGTCACCCAGGCCAACTCCGCCATCGAGATTCTCAACGATCCGACCAACGTCACCTTCAATGGCGGCCTGATCACCGGCCGCAATCCCACCCCGCCGGCCCCCCTGGCGCCGGCCCCCACGGGCGGCATCGAAATCTTCAACACCACCGGGACGATCCGCTTCAACGGCACGACGATCATCGAGAACGAACCGCTCGACAACACCGATCCCCTGTTCGATCCCCCCTCGCCCGAATCGGCCGTCGAGATGGTGCAGGCGACCGGTCCCATCTTCTGGGACATCCTCACCGTCCGCGCCGCCGCCGATGGGACCACGAACGAACCGGGCGTGTTCGGCTTCCAGAGCGGCGACATCCACTTCAATCAGCTCAATGTCGAGTTCAACTCCGCAGACGCCGTGCAAAACGGCGCGGTCCTGATCACCGACAGCGGCCGTATTTCTGCCAATGGCGGCGTCATCACGGCCGGATTCCTCACCACTGCCGGAAGCGGCACCGCCATCAGGCTCGAAGATAACGAGCGGATCACCTGGGTGTCCGATTCCGTCTCCTCACGTAACGATCAATTCGGCATCGTCGTCCGCGGGCAGCCGGGGTCCTTCGTCGTCCGGGGCGGCGCTACGGGGACCATCCCCGGGAGCGGCGGCTCGATCCAGAACACCACCTCGACGGCGGGCATCGACGTCGGCGCCGTCTTCGACTACTCCGGGCAGGACCTGACCGATCCTCAGAACTTCGTCGTGCTCAACGGGATGGTGTTCACCGTGCAGGACCGCGCCATCGAGGCCACCAACCTCAATCGCCTCGAACTCCACAACACCACCGTCAACAACTCCAACTTCTCCGGCGCCGTCCTGCTCGACAACGTCCTCAATCTCCGCATCCAGGACTCGGTCTTTACCAACAACTTCGGCAACGTCGTCCTGGCCACAATCACGACCAACCCCACAGATGCGGTGTTCGACTATCGCTTCGAGCGGAACCAGTTCGTGGACGGCGCCGCAACCTTCAGCGCCTCCATGATCCGGATTGACAACATTGCCGGCGGGGCGGGGGCCACACTCGACCTCGTCGTCCGCGACAACGGCGGGCCGCTGTCCGGCTTCACCGGCTTCGTCTCCAACCGGGCCAACCCCAGCCTGTTGGACGAATCCTCCGCCTTCGCCGTCCGCTGGAACGGAGCGGTGCGGCAGGCCCTGTTCGAGCGAAACAGCTTCGCCCTCATCGGCGGCATCGGTCAGGAGGGGGTCGAGTTCGTCAACGCCTCCACCTCCCACATGACGAACTTCGTCTTCCGCCAGAACACCCTCACCACCAACGAGGCCTCCGACGCCATCGGCGTCCGACTGGACGTCGCCGGCCGCGCCAACGTCCAGATCGTCGGCAACCAGACCCTCAATACGCCGGGCACCCCCTTCCGCGGGTTCATCATGAACGGACCCCGCGCCCAGGCCTACAGCCTCACCCTCCGCGGCGCCAACAACCGCATCCGGCTGGACGACAACGAAATCCAGTTCTTCAACGACGATGCCATCGGTTTCAACTTCCCCTTCATCGGCGGGAACACCGAGTTCTTCATCAACGGCAACCTGATCCGCTTCAACCAGCAGTTCACCGCCGTCGGTCCGGGAGAGCGCGGGTTCGCCTTCGGTCCCATCGCCGGGACGATGTTCTTCCACGGCGACCGCAACAACCTCGTGGAATACCTCCAGCCGGACGCCTTCTCGCGTCCCTTCCCGGATCCGTTCCTGGCTCCGCATGTGGGGACGTTCATCCTCAACGGCGTCCGCGTGCCGACCAATCCGTGATCCCCCCCTCCCCCTGCAGGCGTCTGGCCGCGCATGATCTGTGCGGCCGGGGGGGACGCTTCGGCCAGCCCCTTCGGGGACGCCGGTGGTTGCTATACTCCGCGTCGTCGCCCGTTGCGTCCCGATCCGGAGTGCTTCCTGATGACCTCGTTTGTGCTCTTTGACGCGGACCAGCCGGAGGCCGCTCCCGCTCCCGAGCGGATCGACCCCCGCACCACCGGCTGGCAACTCTCCGGCGCTCCCGACTGGAGCGTGCAACTCCGCAGGCTCCGCGGCGGACTGTCCGACGGCGTCGAGGTGGTGGACCTGTGCAGCGGTCCCCTGACCGTTCGCATCCTCCCCACGCGGGGGATGGGGTTGTGGCAGGCGACGCGCGACGGCCACACCGCCGCCTGGAATTCTCCCGTCCGCCGACCGGTGCATCCCCGGCACGTCGAGCTGGGTGCCCGCAACGGCCTCGGCTGGCTGGACGGCTTCCACGAACTCCTCTGTCGCTGCGGGCTGGCCTTCAATGGTCCGCCGGGGATCGATCCCGGCGCGAAGAGTCCCATCGAATCGCAGCTCACCCTCCACGGGAGGATTGCCAATCTGCCGGCCCATCGCGTGGAGGTCCGCATCGACCCTGCCGGTCCCGGCCGCTTGTCCGTCGTGGGCGTCGTCGAGGAATGCACCCTGTTTGGCCCTCAACTGCGGCTGACCTCCACCGTCTCGGTCGATGTCGGCGGGACCGCCATTCACCTCGATGACCGCATCGAGAATCTCGCGGGGGGCTCCACCGAGCTGGAACTGCTCTACCACATCAATGTCGGCCCGCCGTTCCTCGAGGGGGGGGCACGGTTGCTGGCACCGGCCGCGGTGGTGGCCCCGCGGGACCCTCGCGCCGCCGAGGGGATCGAGGAGTACGACGTCTATCTCGGTCCGACGTCCGGCTATGCCGAACAGGCGTACTTTTTCACCTTGCACGCCGATGGCGACGGCCAGACCGCGACGCTGCTCCAGAATGCAGCCGGCAGCCTGGGATTCGGCGTCGCGTTCAACGTCCAGGAACTCCCCTGCTTCACGGTCTGGAAGTGCACCCAGGCGCTGGCGGATGGCTATGTCACGGGTCTGGAGCCGGGGACCAACTTTCCGAACTTTAAGGCGTTCGAACGGGAGCAGGGACGGGTGCGGCTGTTGCCGCCGGGCGGAGTCCACCTGGCGCGGCTGAGACTTGATGTGTTGACCACGTCGTCGGAGGTCGCCGCGTATGCGGAGCGCATCACCGCCTTACAGCAGGGCCGCGCCCCGCTGGTGCACCGCCTCCCCGCCGCCGGATTCTCGCCGCTGACGTGACGGCCGCGCCCGCAATCGCTACACATCGAAGGAGAGGTCGGTTTCCTGGTCCGCCTCAGTTCCCCCTCGCGGTCGGGCGGATCGCTCCCCCTCCGGCGAAGCAGGACCGTCATGTACGAACACCTCACGCTGATTGGCGGCCGCGCCCACCCGCAGCTCGCCTCGGGCATCGCGGAGTTCCTGGGCGTCAAGTTGGCCGAGGTCGAGATCGGCAACTTCCCGGACGGCGAAATCAGCGTCAAGCTGAATCAGAACATCCGCGGCTGCGACGTGTTCCTGATCCAGCCGACGTGTCCGCCCGTCAACGAGAACCTGATGGAGCTGCTGATCCTGATCGACACCTGCATGAGGGCCAGCGCGGCCCGCATCACGGCGGTGATTCCCTACTTCGGGTACGCGCGGCAGGATCGCAAGGATGCCGGCCGCGTCCCGATCACCTCCAAACTGGTGGCCAATCTGATCACCAAGGCTGGAGCGCATCGGGTGCTGACGATGGACCTGCACGCGGCCCAGATTCAGGGCTTCTTCGACCTGCCGGTGGACCACCTCTACTCGGCCCCCATCCTCGATGCCTACTTTCGCTCCCTGGACATCCCACCCGAGGAGATCGTCGTCGTCAGCCCGGACGAAGGGAGCATCAAGCGGGCGATGCAGCACGTCGAACATCTCGGAGGTTCGCTGGCCATCGTTGACAAGCGCCGGGCCAGCGCCTTGCAGACCCGTCAGGCGAACCTGATCGGCGAATCCCTGGCCGGCAAGACCGCCTTGATCTTCGACGACCTCATCAGCACCGGAGGATCGATCGTCGGCGCGGTGGACATCGTTCGCCGCCACGGAGCGCGGGCGGTGTATGTGAGCGCGGCCCACGGCGTCTTCTGTGGGCCGGCCATCGAACGGCTCCGCGCCGCCCCCATCCGCGAGATCGTCGTCACCGATTCGATCCCGCTTCAGCCGGCACAGCGACTCCCCAATCTGCGCCAGGTCACCATCGCCCCCCTGCTCGGGGAAGCCATCCGCCGCATCCATCGCAACGAATCGGTCAGCTACCTGTTCGACTGACGCGGGTTCACAGGACCGAAGCCGGTCCGCAATCGCCCCGGTTCACGGCCCCCCAGAACCGGTGCAACCCCCCCGCGGGCTGTAACCGGACCGGCATTTTTGGCGCGTTCGCTTCCACGGGACGGCTGGGCCGCGGCCACAGGCTCCGCAGGCTGAATCGCTGAAATCCCCCCCGTAAAGTGCCCGATATCTTCCCCAGCTTCCCAAGCTCACCCACCCCGAACCAGAAAGTTCCCGCACTCGATGCACTCGCACCTTGCCATCCGACACTTGATTCGCCACATCGCGGAGCGTCGTCAGAGCGGCATTGGACAGCCGGTCCTCCCCCCCGAACTGGTCGATTTCATCGATGAAGTCTGCCAGCTCTATGAACCCTTCTCCGGAGTCGCCCGGGCCGGCTATGAGTGCCTCTACGGCGGCGACCGCTGGGAGATCTCGGTCTTTCTGGGAATGCAGGAGCGGGTGGGGGGACCCCACGACGGCGCCTGGCTGCCGGTCAATTTCCAGTTCAATGTCCAGGCCCTGGCCGCCCTGTTCGAACGGACCGATTCCATCCGTTGGAATGCCGTCCCCAATGGCCACGCCCTGACGAGCACCGACCAGTTTGAATCATTCCTGACCGTGGAGGGGGTCGCCCGCGGACAACGGGTCTCGCTGCAAGTCCATGCCCTCCCCCCCGAAGAGATCGGACCGGGACTGCGGCAGTACGCCGACGGCCGGCTCGAACTGGTTTAGTCGGCCCATGCGCAACCAGCGCATGCAGGGGAGGGGAAAGTCCGCCGTTCCTTCAACGGTGCTGCGGCCTCACTCCCCTCCCTGACGGCACACACTTCCCACCGGACATCGGGACGGAAGCGCGTCGGCCGATCCCCTCGATCCCCTGGCCAGCCCAGGCCGGACGCCCCCACGGGAGCCGTCGGGAGTGGACGTCAGTCGCTCACCGGCATGCAGATCTGCGGCAGGCGGAGGCAGCTCAACGTGGCCAGTTCCCGTTGCGCGGAGCGCACCTGACCTTCCGTCGTGCGGTGAGTCATGATGACCAGCGGCACGATCGGGGGGCCGTCCGAAACAGCGGCTTCCTCCGGTTCCGGGGCCTCGTGCTGGATCACCGAGGCGATGCTGATCTGGTTCCGGCCGAGGACGTCCGTGATGTCGGCCATCACGTGCGGGCGGTCTTCCACGTTGAACCGCAGGTAGTACCGCCGGGCGATCGCCGCGGCCGGCAGGAGTTCCAGCGGTTCCTCGTCCGGCCCCAGCGGGAGCAGCGGAAACGTGAGTTGCGCCCGTCCCACGGCCACGTCGACCAGGTCGGCTACCACGGCCGAAGCCGTCGCCATCTGCCCCGCCCCCATGCCCGAGAACCACGCTTGCCCGACGGCATCTCCCGTCAAGGCGATCATGTTGTACGGCCCGTCCGTCTGAGCAATGGGGCGTTCATGCCGCACCAGCGTCGGCTGCGTGTGCATCTCCAGTTTCCCGTCGACCAGTTTGGCCGTCGCCAGTAGTTTGACTGCGTATCCGAGTTCATCCGCGTACTGGAGATCGGACAGCTCGATGGTGTCGATGCCCTGGACGATGAACTGATCCGGCGTGACGCGGACGCCGAAGGCAAGCTGGGTGAGCATGCCGAGCTTTTGCGCGGCGTCGGTGCCATCCACGTCGAGGGCGGGGTCCGCCTCGGCGTATCCCATCTCCTGCGCCTTGCGGACGGCGTCCTCATAGGATTCCTCGCGATGATACATCTCGGTCAGGATGAAATTGCTCGTCCCGTTGAGGATCGCCTCGAGGGCGGTAATCCGATTCCCGGTCATGGTCTGGCTGAGGACATGGATGATGGGGCAGCCTCCGGCGACGGCGGCCTCGAAGGCGATGCAGCGGCGGCATTCCCGGGCGACCTGAAACAGCTCCGGGCCATGCTCGCACAAAAGCGCCTTATTGGCGGTGACGACGTGTTTGCCCGCCCGCAGCGCCGCCAGGACCAGTTCCCGCGCAGGAGTCAGACCGCCGATCAGTTCCAGGACCACGTCCACGTCGGGAGCCGTGGCAACCGACAGGGCGTCGCTGGTCAGCGTCAGGTGCGGCAAGGCGACCGCTCGGACCTTCGACAGATTCCGTACCGCCGCCCGCTGGACGATGATCCTCCGTCCGGCCCGGCGGGCCACCCGTTCGGCATGAGTGGTCAGAATCCGGACCACGCCGCTGCCCACCGTTCCAAGGCCGATCAACCCCAGGCGCAATGGTTCCATCACGTCACTCAGTGGCTGGACAAGCTTCGTGCCCGCGACGGTCGCACCCGCGCGGGGCTGCGTGACAGTACGACCTGATCGCACTGCGGTCAACGACGTTCACCGGCTCCGGGCGTCCGGATCGCCGGCCGTCCCCCCGCAGCGTTGACCCCCGCGCCGGCGCGCATCACAGTGCGCCCATGCTGTTTCGCTGGCTCAAGCGCCGCCGTCGCCGCCGCATCCTCGCCCGACCGTTTCCCTCCCACTGGAGCGACTGGCTGGAGGAGAACGTGGTGCATTATCGCCGGCTCGATCCCTCCCTCCAGGCCCGCCTCCGGGAACTGATCCAGGTCTTCGTCGCGGAGAAGCACTGGGAAGGGCTGGAAGGGTTGGTGATGACCGAGGAGGTGCAGGTCACGATTGCCGCCCTGGCCTGCCTGTTGATTGTCGGACGCCCGGAGGAACTCCACTTCGACCACGTCCTCTCGATCCTCGTCTATCCGGATGTGTTCCTCGCCCGCAGCCGGCAACAGAACGAATTCGGCCTGGTGACGGAGGGGCGCGAGGCCCGTGCGGGAGAAGCCTGGTATCGCGGTCCGGTGATCCTCTCCTGGGAGGACTGCCTCGCCGACGCACGGCAGGAGTACCCCGGCGGGAACGTGGTCCTGCATGAGTTCGCGCACCAGCTCGACATGGCGCATGGCGGACATGTGGACGGAACCCCGACGCTTCGCAACCGCGCCGAATACGCCCGCTGGTTCCGCGTGATGGGCGCCGCGTTTGAATCCCTCCGCGACCGCTGCCGCCAGCGGCGCCCCGGTCCCGTGGACTGCTACGGAACCAAGAATCCCGCAGAGTTCTTCGCCGTGGTGACCGAGACGTTCTTCGAGCGGCCGTTCGCCCTGCGGCAGCACTTCCCGGACGTCTACGAGCTGCTGAGGGATTTCTACCAACTCGATCCAGCCACATGGAATCTTGACGGCGCGTGACACCCGTGGAAGAACCGCCGTTTCAGGGGTTGTCCCGGCGGGCGAGCAACGCAGGGGAGCACCACTCATCAGCCGGGCAGCTCAACTGACCTGAAGAGTCGGCTCGAGTTCGCACGACCCGGCTGGGACGTCCCCCGCTCCGCGGGGGGGAGCGGGCGTGGATGCGGCTGCTAGGCGTCCTTTGAAGCTCCGGGGGACCCTGTCCGCGCGTGCCGCTGACGAGGAGTGAGGAGGTGGTGTGGCTGCACCAGCAGCCCATACATCTCCGGCCGGCGATCCGCCAGACGGTCGATCTCATGCTTATCGGGAACTCGAATGAACAGTTTCCGGCGTGAGCGGGTCACGTCGATGTCGGCATACAGCGCCTGCTCGTCCGTGCTCGCGGCGGAGGCGATGACGGTGCCATCCGGAGCACAGATGCTGCTCTGGCCGATGAACCGGAACCCCCGTTCAACGCCGACACGATTGACGGCGGCGTAGTAAATCGCGTTCTCCATCGCCCGGGTGCTGATGCCGCTGCACGCCAGGCACTCAGCGCCCGGCGGCCAGTTCGTCGGCAGAACGATCAGGTCGGCCCCCAGCAGCGTCAGACAGCGAGCCGCCTCCGGAAAGGAGGAGTCGTAGCAGATGTTCAGGCCGATGCGGACCCCCTCCACCTCCTGCACGGCGAAGGGACGATCCCCCGGGGTGGTGAACATGTCCAGTCCCAGGTAGGGCAAGTGGACTTTGCGATACGACCCCACCACCCCCTGCGGACCGGTCAGGACCGCCGCGTTGAACAGCCGTTCGCCGTCGCGTTCGATCATGCCGAACACGCAGTAGGCGTCGGCCTGGCGGCAGGCGGCGGTCATCCGCTCGGTGATTGGTCCGGGGATTGGTTCCGCCAGAGCGCAGGCTTCTGCATACGTCTCGAAGCAATAGCCGGTCGCCGAACACTCCGGAAAGATCACCAGTCGCGCTCCTCCCCGGACCCCCTCCCGCAGCGCGGACTCCATACGGTCGAGATTGGCGTGGACGTCTCCCAGGGCGACGTCGATCTGAAATCCGGCGATTCGCATGAGGACTGGCTCCCGCATCGGTCCGGTGCACTGTAACGAGTCCGCCGACCGGTTCGCCAACAGACGCGGCGGAGATAACAGACCGGACCGCGCTCGAACCGGGAGGTCGGTTCATCCATGAGTTCGCGGCGGGACGGTGCCGCGGAATCAGGACTTGCGGCCAGCGACCGGGGACTGGAGCGGGACAGGGAATCACCTCCGGGGGTGTTGCCGTTCGGCAACGTGGATGTTGCCCCCGGGCATCAGAGGCGCGGAGGACTGACGGCGAATCTGAACAGTCGGCCGCGCTGTGAGGAGTTGGCTGTCAAGGAGTTGAGACAGCCCGGTCTGCGCGGGACCGGCGGCGGCAGCGCCGGCGGTCCGTTGTTTGCTTTGACGGGGGAAACCGGCGGGCCTGTTCTCCGCGGGCCGCTCTCCCGACTCGCCTTCTCCTTTCCGGCTCCGACCATGGCCGCACGCAAGAACACCCATGGGCTGCGGTTGACCCACGTTCGCGGCATCACGGTGGTGGATATCGGACGGATGGAGATCTGGGACGGGGCGGACCTCTCGCTGATCCGCGATACCTTGACGGTCTTGATCGCGCGCCGCCGACGTCGGGCGGTCGGCATCCAGATGAAACACGTCAAGTACGTGCCGGGGGGATTCTTCGGAATGCTCTATGACTGGTTCGAGACCGGAGTGCGGATCTATTTGCTGCGCCCGCAAGAGCGGATCACCAACATGCTCTGGTTTCAACGCTTCTTTTTGGAGGAACGACCGGGACTGTGGCGGTTGGAAGACCTGTACGAGACCGGCATCGACGGGGAGCATCCCGCGACCGAGTCGACGGTGGTTGCGCCCGGGGAGTGGGCAGGCTCCGGACGCGGGGACGCCGATCACCATCTGGTGGTCGGCAGCGCGGGGTGAGCTGCGGCGTCTGGGGAAACCGTCGCAGAACGGAGATGCCGTCAGCCGCGTCTCACGAGGGAATTCGGGGAGTAGCAACAGCCATGGATCGCCGCGTACAATGGAGAGCGAAGTTTTACGGGACTGCTCTCCAACGGGGAGGACGATCATGGCCACGCTCGAAGCCAGCCGCAGTCGGGTGATGCCGCCGCAGGTGCGACGGACGCAGTTGCTCATCGGGGGGGAATGGTGTGACGCCGCCGATGGTCAGACGTTCCCCACGTACCATCCGGCCACGGAGGAGAAGATCGCCGACGTGGCCCTGGCGGGGCCGGAGGACGTCGATCTGGCCGTCAAGGCGGCCCGCAAGGCCTTCGAGGAGGGGGACTGGCCGCGGATGGATGCGCGGGATCGGGGGCGGCTGCTGAACCGCCTCGCCGATCTGGTGGAGGAACACGCGGAGGAACTGGCGGCGCTGGAGACGCTGGACAACGGCAAGCCGATCCGGGATGCGCAGTCGGCAGACCTGCCGCTGGTGGTGGACTGTCTGCGGTATTACGCCGGCTGGGCGGACAAGTTTCACGGAGACACGCTGCCGATCCGCGGGAATTACTTCTGCTACACGCGGCGGGAGCCGGTGGGGGTCTGCGGACAGATCATCCCCTGGAACTTTCCGGCGCTGATGGTGGCCTGGAAGTGGGGGCCGGCGTTGGCGTGCGGAAACACGATCGTCATGAAACCGGCGGAACAGACCCCCCTCTCCTGCCTGCGGATGGCGGAACTGGCACTGGAGGCGGGCATTCCGCCGGGGGTCATCAACGTCCTGCCGGGCTATGGGGAGACCGGCGCGGCGATCGTGAAGCATCCCGATGTGGACAAGATCGCCTTCACCGGCTCGTACGAGACGGCGCAGCGGATCATGGCGGACGCCGCGCCCACGCTGAAGCGGCTGACGTTCGAACTGGGGGGGAAGAGTCCCAACATCATCTTCGCCGACTCCGACCTCGACGCCGCCGTGGCGGGGGCTGAGTTCGGACTCTTCTTCAACCAGGGGCAGTGCTGCTGCGCCGGCAGCCGCGTCTTCGTGGAAGAGTCGATTCACGACGAATTCGTCGAGCGGGTGGTGGAGCGGGCGAAGCAGCGTCGGTTGGGAGACCCGTTCGACCCGGAGACGACGCAGGGGCCGCAGGTCGATGCCGATCAGTTCCGGAAGATCATGGACTACATCGAACGGGGGAAGCGCGATGGCGCCGCGTGCCTGACTGGCGGACGTCGCTTTGGCGATCGCGGATTCTTCGTCGAGCCGACCGTGTTCGACCAGGTGTCGGACGACATGGACATCGCCACGGACGAGATTTTCGGGCCGGTGATGAGCATCCTCAGCTTCCGGGACGTGGATGAGGTAGTCGAGCGGGCGAACAAGACGTTCTACGGGCTGGCGGCGGCGGTCTGGACGCGAGACGTCGCCAAGGCACATTACATCGCCAACTCGGTGCGGGCGGGAACGGTGTGGATCAACTGCTACGACGTCTTTGACGCCGCCGCGCCGTTCGGCGGGTTCAAGATGTCCGGCATCGGTCGGGAGCTGGGCGAGGCCGGTCTGCTGAATTACACGGAACTCAAAACGGTGACGCTGAATCTGATGTAAGCGGACCGCGCAGCGGTGTGAGCCTCGCAGGTCGGCCGCGCCCGCCGTCCGAGGGAGGTCTGGGAGACTCGACGTCCCTGTGTTCGTGAATTTGTGATGTCGCACTCGGACGAGGCTTGGCCTGCACACGCCACCGGACGGCCGGGAGTTCCCCTCACCGGGAGCGGATGGTCGGGGGGGGTGCTCAACGGCCCCTGGGCCGAAATCGAGGAGCTTGTCAAGCAGGCCGAGCCGCGCGTCCTGTTCGTTGAGCCGCGTATCCTCCGGCGGGTGATTTTGCAGGACCTGCGACTGCCGGGCATCGGCTTCACCGTCCCGCACGGGCACGTCTATACGATCGAGCGGGAGCGGCTGCTGGTCATCGTCGATCGGGCGGAGCTGAACATCTCACCCGCCGCCGACTTGCCGCTGCACGTCATTCTCCTCCCGCATCCGCCGGAAGACCAACCACTCGCGGAAGACCACCGCGAGTTTGTGCTCTGGCAGTACTGGCGGCACGTCTTTCACGGCCGCGTCCATGCGGAACTGGCCGAACGCTGCCAGCGGGAGGAGTTGACCGAGGAGGGCGTGTACGAATGGATTCGCCGCTTGGGCGCAGCGCCGTTTTTTGAAGTCCGACAGGTCCTCCACCGGGACGAGCTGCTGCAGAATGATCGGAACCGGACGGCCGCCTTCCTGGAGTTCGCCGCGGTGGTCCTGGAGCTCCGGCACTTTGCCCCCAGGGAGCGTCCCTACTTTTTTCCGGCCATTGAGGACTGGGCGGCGGTCGATGCCCAATTCGACGCCGAGCTTCCCCACCGTCAGTGGCACGCCCAGACGCGCCCGGCCGGAGCCCCGGAGACATGCCCGGCGGTTCCCCACGTGTCGCGACCGACCGGACCGGAAGCCGTGGCCGGCCTCGTGCCGGGGCGCGACGGTCAACCGCTCTGGGCGTTGGGTATTCATGCCACGCGGGCCAGTCAACTCGGCAATCAGGTGAAAGGAGCGATCCTGCAACACCTCGCCGGCGACGACGCCGGCGCCCAGGCGGAGCTTCGACGCTTGGCCGAGCGGCTCTCGCGGGTCTGCGGGGAAAAACCGGAGGAGTGGCAAGCCGCCCTCACGCCGTTGCTGGAGCAGGCCTCCACCGGGTATCGCAGCGTGGAAGCGCGACTGCTGTACGACCTGCAAAAGGCCTGTGTGGCTCAGGAACGGGGAGTGTTTCGGTTCGACCTGTGGGGCTGGGCGACCTCCGGCGGGAAACAGCCGCTGCGCCGTCCGCTCCGCGTCCTGGAACAGGTTCACATCGCCAAACACGTGCGGACGGCGCTGCACCGTCTGCCGCACGTGCGGCTGCTGGCCGAAGATCGCGAACGGCTGACGGCCCTGCTGACGCGCGCGGAAGCACGGACCGAAGAAGCCCTGCGGACGCGCATTCGCCCGTTGATCACCGCTGATCTGGACGCCGTCGGCCTGACGCCGACCAACGTGACGGAACAGGTCACCCGCTCCAAACTGATCGAGGAACTCCTGGACCACATTGCGGAGCGCGGGTTCCTGAGCATGGGGAACCTGCGGGACGCTCTCTCGCAGAACCAGCTCAAACTCCCCGATCTGGGAGGCATTGCCGAGTTGGTTGTCGGCGACAAGCTGCTGCGGGCGGACCGGCGATTGGCGCGATCGCTGGAGGGAGTCTACCGGGCCGGGGCGGTCTATCTGCGGGGTCCACAGCGGCTTAGCTCGATCGCCTTCGGCACGCCGACGGGGCGGTTTCTGGTGCAATACCTGGTGCTGCCGTTTGGCGGGGCATACGTCATTCTGGAAGCACTCAAACACGTGCTGGCCGCAGTGGGGGTGATGGGTCACGGCCCGTCCGCGACGGAGGCTGGCCGCGTCCCCCCAGACGCCGTGGAAGGTTTGATGGCTCAAACCCAGGGGCTGGATGTCCCGGTGTCTCGCCCCAGAACGGGATGGTTCGACGCCGTCCTGACCTTGCTCGGAGGACTGCGGCTGTTTCATCTGGCTGTGTTTCTGCTGGGGTTGTTCCTGCTGCTGCTGTATCACCGGCCCAGCTTTCGGCGGCAGGTGGTGCTGGTGCTGCGGACCGCCTGGCGGTGGTCGCGGTGGCTGCTGGTGGAGCTGCCGCTGAAGGTCATTCGGGCCCGGTGGGTCCGCTGGCTGCTGGAGAGTCCGGCCTTTGCCGTGGCGCGGTCCTACGTCTTCCGTCCGGCGGTGGCGACACTCGTGCTCCTGACCCCCGCCGCTTTCACCTGGCACGCCCTATGGTCGCCGCGGCTGGCGCTGGATGTGTTTCTCGCGGTCAATCTGTTTCTGCACTCGCCGGCGGGACGGTACCTGGAAGAGCGGGTGCTGGACGTGATCGTCCGCACCTGGCACGAGCTGCGGTTCCGGTTCCTGGCGGTGGCGTTTCAGTGGATCATGGAGGCCTTCCAGCGGCTGATGCAGGCTGTGGAGCAGATGATCTACCACATGGATGAATGGCTGCGGTTTCAGGCGGGGGACCCCGGCCGGTTCGTGCTTTTGAAGGTGGCCGTGGGTTTCGTGTGGGGCGTCGTCTCCTACATCATCCGCTTTGCGGTGACGCTGTTGATCGAGCCGCAGGTCAACCCGATCAAGCATTTCCCGGTCGTCACCGTCTCGCACAAGATTCTGCTCCCCTATACGCTGTGGCTCAAAGGGCAGGTGCAGCAGGTGCTGGGACCGGGTCATGAGGCCCTCTCCGCCACCATCGCCACCACCATCATCCTGCTGGTCCCGGGGATGATCGGCTTCCTCGTGTGGGAGCTGAAAGAGAACTGGCGACTGTATGAGATGAACCGGCGTCCGTGTCTGGGCCCCTCGCGCATCGGCCGGCATGGGGAGACGCTGGTCCGGCTGCTGCGGCCCGGGTTCCATTCCGGGACGCTCCCCAAGCAGTTTGCGCGGCTGCGGCGGGCGTTGCACGCCGATCCGCAGGACGCACTCAATCTGGCGTCTCACAAGCATCTTGCCGCCATCGATGAGACGGGCGTGTCGTTGCGACGGTTCGTGGATCGCGAGCTGTGCGCCCTGTTGCGTCTGACCGGTCTCGACGGCGCCGCGCCATTGCACGTCGGACAGGTGCGACTCGCCACGCAGCGGGTCGAACTGACGGTCGAATCCTCGCGTCCCGGCGATGCGCCGATCGTGCTCGTCTTTGAAGACCGCGGCGGAGTGCTGTGCGCCGAAGTTCGCGAACGCGGCTGGCTGGCCCGCCTGTCCGCCGCGGAACAACGGCGGTTCGCCGACGCCCTCACGGGACTGTATCACCTCGGAGGGGTGGAGCTGCTCAGCGGGGAGCTTCAGCAGCGGCTGCCGCACGGCGCCTTGTGGGAGTGCACCCGAGAGGAATTGCTGGTGAGCGAAACTCATGCGCGCGCGGCCCGTTATCGCCTGGAAGAACCCGATTCCGCCTGGCTGATCCCGCGCGACCCCGAAGGGCGGCGCTTGGCGGACTGGCCCACCCTCCCGGCCGACAGGCTCCTCTTGACCCGGCAATCGCTCACCTGGGAGGAATGGGTCGAGTATTGGCGGAACGCCGGGACGGGCGATACGGCGCAGCTTGCACCGCCCGCTTCCTCGCCGCTTCCGCTCCCCGCCGCGGTGGACGACTGATGCGGCGTTCCTCCCTGGGTGCTGATCCCCGGTCCCCACGGGGATGGCGGTGGCAGGAAAGAGACTCGATCCGCCGCTTGGAACGCTTAGCGCAGGACCTGTTCAGACCCGTAGACATCCGTGGTCCCTCGCAGCCGCGCACACGGCCGGACCGGCAAAGACGAGACGCCGCGGCGGAATAAACGGCCCCCCCCCCGCGGTTCCGCGGAAGGCGGGTTGGCTCCCCTCTCGGGAGCGGCGGCTGCGGCTGCAAGCCGGCTCGGAATGTCGGCAAATCGCCCCACCGGAGCGCAGGAAACGGCATGGCATCTGCATCACGTTTAGGGGTTCCAACGATCATCGGTCCGAATTTGTAGCCTCTCTCACGCCATGTCCCCCTACGCCCACACCAAGGTCTTCACCACCGGTCAGATTTCCAAGATCTGCCAGGTGGCGCCGCGCACCGTCAGCAAGTGGTTCGATACGGGACGGCTCAGCGGGTATCGCATTCCCGGCTCGAACGATCGCCGCGTGCCGCGCGAAAACCTGATTGCCTTCATGAAGGAACACGGCATCCCCCTCGGGCCATTGGCGGTTCCCGAGTCGCTGAGGATTCTGCTGGTGGGCCTCAACGAGGCGCTTCAGCATCGGCTGCGGCAGGAATTGCCATCCGACCGGTACGAAATCAGCGCGGCCCCCACCGCCTTTGACGCAGGCGTTCAGGCGGCCACGTCCCTCCCCCACTGCCTCGTTCTGGACACTGCCCTTGGCAAGGACGAAGCGGAAGGCATGGCCCGGAATCTCAAACACCGCCACGGGGCCAAGGCTCCCTTGTTGCTGGCCCTGCTCCCCGCCGTGGATTCCGGCGCAGCGATTGACGTCACGCTTTTTGACGACCGCTTCCGCCCGCCATTCGACGTCGTCCTGCTGGCCGGCCGGATTCGACAACTGGCGGATCGAACGCTCGCCAGCGCCTGAGGGGGAAGGGGGGCGGACGAGCTGAGCGCCCTGCCCCCCCTACGCCATCACCAGTCGATCTCCTGCTCAAGCTGAATTGCGCCGCCGGCCAAGGACAGCGGGATCAACAGTTCCCGTCCCCCGACCGACTCGCGCACCAAGGGTTCTCCGCCGCCGCGGACCCGCACCGTCCAGGCGCCATCGACGCGCCATTCGCCCGGTCCGGCCGGCTCGATGCTCCGACCGCGTGCTGCGCGGAAATACAGCCCCTCGGATTCCGACGACGCTGCCACCGTCAGCCGGCGCAGAAAATAGCCATCCTCGCCGCGCGGCTGGGGCAGGGGCTGATCCTCCACCCGGAATCCCGGACCGTCGTAGCGGAACGTGGGGCGTCCGTAATCGTCCAGCCGGTAACCGCGAAAGGCGTAGCCGCTCTCGCGCGGTACGGCAGTGGGCCAGGGGGAGTCGCGGCTGGGGAGTCGCGCGATCGCCGCCGTCTCTTCGATCCGCAGGATGTGATCCCCCAACGGCCGCTGGAAGCCCTCACCTCGGCCGCTCCAGTGCATGCTGGCGTCGATGAACCGTCCGTGCCACACCAAGGCCAGGCACATGCGGTTGGCGTCCCAGGCCAGATGACATTTCTCCGGATAGCCGACCGCGATGCCTCGGGGCGAAAGGCCCTCGATGAAATTGCGGTACAGGATCGGCCGCATGACGGGCTTGAGTTCGATCATCTGGGCGATCAGGCCGTCCGGAATGCCAGCCTTATTGCCGTCCGAGAGGTACCGCCAGATGGCGAAGACCTGGCGGAGCGGGTCTCCGTTGTAAACGTCCCGAATGGTCGCCTGGCCCTCCGGGAATCCGGTCGGCATCCGAGTCCCGGGACGATAGGCGTTGGGGTCGCGGAGGTAGCGCAGGAACCAGTCGTCGCGCAGGCGGCGGTGCATGGTGTGCAGCCCAATCGCCTGGATGCCCGTGGCCCGATGGGAACCGAGCGTATGACACTTGATGCAGGCCAGGCCCTTGTCGCCGACGAGCTGTCGACCCATCGCCTTGACGCGGTGTTCCGGTTCATCCATCTCCACCGGGGGGGTCTCTTCGCGACGGTCCATCGCGCGAAAGGCGGCCGCGAGGTGGGTGACGTTCCCTTCACCGAACTTCGGCATCTGCGTCCGCATGTAGGGGCGATCGGTGCTGCCGTGGGAGAGAATCTCCTGCAGGAACCGGTCGTTCAGTTTGTCGCCCACGCCGTCCAGGGGCGGCGGGAGACGGCCCTCGTCCCCCATCTCGGGAATGGTCGACAGAAACAACTCATTCCGATCGGGCGTCGGCCCCCCCACTCCGCCCCGCACGTGGCAGGCATAACAATGGAAGGCTTGCATCGTGCGGTCGATCACCGCCTGCGGCTCACGGGCCGAGGCGGCAACGGGCGCCGTGAGCGCAGCCTGAATCGCCAGCTTTTGAAGCGGCGCCAGAGCATAGTCGGGAACGGTCACGAACTCTGCGGCGTCGGGAGAGTGTGCCTGGCTGGTGAGGACCGACGACGGTTCCTCGGCGAGACAACCGTTCCCCGCACGGCACTCGCTCAGCGGCGGGGCTCGGAGTGTGGACGCGATGACCTGCTCCCCCTGTTTGAGCTGGTGGCACGAGGCACAGCCCAGCCGAGCGAACAGTTCGCGGCCGCGGTCCACCTGCGACGGGTCGAACACGAACACATCTGCAGGACTCTCCGGCGGTGGTGATTTCGGTTCCGGGTTCCCTTCCGGCGTCATTTGCAACCGCTGCGACAGGTCTTGCCGCACCAGGTCCGGTCCCTCGTATTCCAGCGTCAGCGACTGCTCTCCCGCCTGTTCAAACCACTCGATCCGCACCGGATAAATCCCAGGGTCGAGACGAACCGCCTCGGACTTCACGGCATGAGCGTGCACACCGCCGTTGCGGACGACCTCGGCGCCGTTGATGAGCAGCCGGCTGCCGTCGTCGGAACCAAGGTGAAAGATGTAGCGACCCCGCTTGTCCACCTTCAGGAAGCCATCGAACCGCAGGCCGAAGTGATCGCTGCGGCCGAAGGCTTCCACATCCAGTCCCGCCGCCTCGCCGACGTGCACCGGCGTCAGCTCATCGAAGTTCGGGAGGTCCTGCCAGGAACCCTCATAGACCGCGACTTTGAGATTGGGATTCAGCGGCTTGAGTTCCACCTCCCCGACCAGATAGGCCGCCAGTTCCTGCAGCTCCTTCTCCTGCAAGTGCCAGCCGGGCATGCGTCCGGACGGGCGGACTTTGTGCGGATTCTTGAGGAACTCCGTCAGGCTGGGGACGGTGTACTTCTTCCCCAGGTCGATCAACGGAACCGACGAGCCGCTCGCCACCGACTTGCCGTCGCGGGGTTCGTGGCACTGCGTGCAACCGATCTGGTGAAACAAGCGCGCCCCCCGCTGAGCCGCCGATGCGTCGGGTGCGGTCTGCGACAGCGTCCCCGTGCTGACGAGAAAATTGACCAGAGCGCGGGCGGCGGCATCCCGCTCCTCTTCCGGCAGGCTCGCCAGCAGCGCGGGCATGGTCGTCCCCGGTTTGACACCGTGCGGGTCCTGGAGGAACGCCAGCATCCACTCCGGATGCAGTCGCGATCCCACCTCCGTCAGAATCGGCGGTTCCTTGAGAAGCAGGATGTCTGCCAGTTCTGGGGAGGGGGCGTGGCACTTGGTGCAGGCGAGTTCACCCAGCAGCAGTCGTCCTCCCGCCACCTCGTCCGATCCCGCCGTGGCGTGGAATCGCTCGAACCCCGGCACGAGGGGTCGGAGTGCTTCCCGTGCGGAGTCGCGCGGCAACACCCAGATGTTGCGATACCGCACCGGATTGCCGTGATCCTGCAGATAGATCGGCCCCGACTCCGCTCCCTCCGCCAGCGGAGCAGCGGTGGTCGAATGCGGTAACTCCACGTCCCGCTGGACCACGACTCCGTTCAGCCGCACCGTGACGCGGGCATTCGAGACCTTCTCCCCCTGCTCATTCCAGCGGGCGGCGGTGAAGTCCACGTCGTAGGTCTGCCACGAGAGCGGCGGCAGACACATGTTGAGGTCCGGATCGCGGATGGAGTACAGCCCCCCCGCCTCATTCATCTTCCCCGCCAGCCCAAACGAATCGAGCACCTGGGCCTCGAACCGCCCCTGAAAGTAGACGCCGCTGTTGCCGCGCCCCTGCCCGCGAGCCAGCGGCATGAAGGGGGTGCGGAACTCCAGATGCAACGTGAAATCCTGGAACTGGTCGATGCTGGTGGCACCCTGCATGAGCAGACCATCGTCTGTCCGGCGGGCGCCGGGCTGCCAGTGCCGTTCCAGACTCTCCTGCGTTCCGTCAAAGAGGACCACAGCCCCCGGCGGGGGGGCCAGTCCGAGCGTTGGACTGCGGCGCTCCACCTTCTTCAGCCCCAGCGATGCAACCACCGCCTGCACACCGGCGGCGTCCTCTGCGAGACTCTGCCGTTCGGAACCGTCCCACCCCGCCCCCGGCAGGCCCCCCTGATGGATGACGACGGTGAACTGCCCGTTCCCCAGCGCCACCACCTGAACCCCCAGCCGCTCGTGGGCATATTCCCCCTGGAGGGTGAAATCGGGGTGGGCCGCGGCCGCTTCCGGAGTGCTGTAGACCTGAGCGGCCGGATCGTCTCCCGGGACCGGAACGGCCGACAGGCTCACCAGTCCCGCCAGGAGGGCGAGCCGGAAGGCTCCCCCCGCGCGCTTCCCACTGTGCATCAGGCCAGGCATCAGATTCATGGGGTGTGAGTGCCTCGCGGTCGGAATCTCTTGCAAACTGCGTGGCAAGGTAGCGATCCGACGGATCAACGACAACCTGCGCGTGAACTGCCTCCGCCAGAGTTCGCGTCAGCTCACGTGGAAATTGAGGGGGACCAGAGCCCTCAGCGCCCCTGGGCGATGGCGATGATCAGCAGGCCCAGCAGGATGGTCAGCACCAGCAGGGTGATCTTGGCCCAACTGTAGGGGCGCTCCCCCTGGACCTCGCCGGTCGCGCCATTGACGAACACCTGGTAGGGGCGGTCATGGTAGCGATAGACCAGCATCCACACCGGCAGCAGCAGGTGCTTGAAGGTGACGGCGTCGTACCGTGACCGGATCGCGTGGACCCGCTGCCGGTCGCCCCCGATCCGCCGCCGGACTTCTGCCGCGATGGCGGCGTCGATGCATTGCCGGGCATGCTGAAAACCATCCTCCAGCGGGACGTCGTAAGTCCGCGCCAGGTACCCGGCCAGCACCTGCTGGGTGAAGGGGAGGCACCGACCGAGCGGCCAGGGTTCGAGCGCCTGAAGGAAGGCGTGCGGCCAGCCTTTCGAGGCCACGACAAGCACATCATCAAAGAACCGCTGGAACTTCCCGGACGCGGGATACCAGCGGGTGCGGGTCTCGGTGCGGCGGTCCTTGCCCGTGCCGACCGTCACCGTGTAGTCCTCCCCCCGCTCTCCGGAATAGACGTTGAACGTGAGCGTGTCGAACGTCCAGTAGGGGAGGTAGACGCCCTGGAACTTCCCCTCCGCGCCGCGACGGAGGAACTCGTTGGGGGCGAACCAGCGCGAGCGGACCCACTCCTGAAGCAGCCCAGAGGCCCGGGAGTGATCGACCAGGAACGGCAGCACGCCGTCGACCGGAATTCGCTGCGTGGCGGAGTGGACGTGCTCGCGCTGGATGGGGGAACCGCAGTAGGGGCACTCGGTGCTGGTGAGAGTTCCGCTGAAGACCACGTTACCGCCGCAGGAGCGGCAGCGGACCTCGAATTCCCCCGCCGCGGCAAGGTCGGCGCCCGTCTGACGCTGGCGGCGAAGCCGCTCCAGCATGGTCTGGAAGTCCTGCTCCGCGATCTGTGCTTCCGGGTCGAGCTGGAGCTCCTTTTCGTGACCACAATAGGGGCACTTGAGCCGCTGCTGGCCGATGTGGAAGACCAGATCGGCGCCGCAGCCTTCGCAGGGGAAAACGCGACCGCGGCCTTCATCGGTGGTCTGTCCGGCAACGTCGCTGCGGCCCAGGAGGTGGCATTCCGGAGACGCATCCCCCTCCCGCGCGGGTGGTGCGGGGGGACCCGGCTCTCCAGTCTGGGAGGGGACAGGCATCGCAGGACGACCAGTTCACAGGGTTCACATGGACGCCGGGGAGACGCTTACAAACGCTTCGGTCTTCCGGGCGGCGCGGTCGAGCGTGCTCCCGCTCGCTGCTGACGCCCGCGTTCCATCGCCCACGGGAGCCACAGACCCGCGGCTCCCAGCTCCGAAAAAATCCCGAGTCCCAGCCCCAGTCGTTCAGCGCGGGCATCCGCTTGCTGTTTCGTGGTACTGGTCTGGAGAATGACAACCATCCCGCCGACAGCGACAGCCATCGCGAACGCCAACCAGGCCGCTGTCAGCCAGAGTCGTGTCTTGAGGGTCATGGGCTCTCTCTGGGAAACCCGCCGTCGGTCGAGCAGCTTCCCTGTTGGAGGGACCGGCGGGCCGACAGTCCCTCGCGACTCATCTAAACGTCGGCCCGTCGCTTGCTGTTGCGAGCCGCGCCGCCGTGACCTCCCCTCCCTGCGAAGCAACATCTTCCTCAGCCAGCCGGCGGCGGGGGCGGCACCGGCGGGCCAAAGTAGGCCGCCAGTTGCGGAACCTCCCCGGCCGGCATCCACCGCCCCAAGGCCGGCGTCCAGACGTGCGTCGCCCGCGTCACCTGCCCCGCCTGAATCGCCTGCAGGAGCTGGGCGTCGCTGAGGGGACCATGCGGCTGCCCGGCCACCGCGATATGCCAGACGTTCGGCGGAGGAGGCGGAGGAGGTGTCAGCGGCGCCGCGACCGGCGGGACTCCGGCCGGGCCGCGGAGCATCGTGTTGGCCATCGCCCAGCCCATGCCCAGTCCCATTCCTTCGGCGGCCCCCCCGCCGCCGGAGGGATTCTCCGCCGCCGCCACCATCGCCCGCCCCATCTGGTATTGCTGAAACGCTCCCAGATCGCCGATCGCCCCCATGCTGGAGCGGACGTCGAGCGCCTTCTCCACCTCTTCCGGGAGTGAGATGTTGACGATGTTGAGCTGCGGGATGTCCAGACCGTACTCGTCATCGACGCGGCTGAGCATCTCCTGGCGAAGCTGCTCGGAGAGTTCACGATAGTTGGAGGCGAGGTCCAGCGCGGCGATCTTCGACTTCCCCACCAGTTCCGCAAAGGCAGTGACAATCAGCGAGCGCATCAGTTCGGTGATCTCGTCCGCCTCAAAGCGGCCGTCGGTGCCGATCAACTCCTTGAGGAGCGCCTTGGGATCGAGCGCCCGCAGGGAATACGTCCCGAACGCCCGCAGGCGGATCGGTCCGAAATCCGGATCGCGGAGCAGGATGGGGTTCGGCGTCCCCCACTTGAGCTCCGTGATCTGCCGCGTGCTGACGAAGTACACCTCCGCCTTGAAGGGGCTGTCGAAGCCATGTTTCCAGCCCAGGAGTGTGGACAGGATCGGCAAGTTGTCGGTCTTGAGTTCGTAGTGTCCCGGCTCGAACTGGTCGGCGATCTGACCGCGGTGGACGAACACGGCCACCTGCCCGGGGCGGACGATCAGGTGCGCCCCGGTCTTGATCTGGTTATGATACCGCGGGAACCGCCACGCCAGCGTGTGCCGGGAATCGTCGACCCACTCGATGATGTCGACCAGTTCGCCGCGGAGCTTGTCCAGAAGAGCCATGGTCGTGTTCCTTGCGGGTGTGAGGGGTGAATGTGCTCAATGGCCGCGGAGCTGCGGCGGGTGGACAACCACATTCCGGGCTCCGGCCGCGGCGGTCATCCGACGGGACGGGGCGATGCCGAGGCGCGCCTGTCGGGGGGGATTCCGCAGGCATCGTACCCGCCGCCTCGGCGGCAGTTCAATCACCGTCAGCCAAGCGGGTGGCCGCCGTCTCCCCCGAGAAGAGAAACGTCCCCCGGCGTCGGAGGATCAATGCGAGTGCCAAGGAGGGCCGGAAATCAGCCTGTTCGGCCGCGAACGGACTCGCGGTGCGCCGCCAGCCGCGCTCGGAAGCCCGCGAACATCGCGGTGAACTCCATCCGCATCCCCCTGGCCGTAGCTGGAAGGGGGGAAGGATTATCGTTCCGCGGCGGCAGCGCTGATGAGCCGGCTGAAAATCATGCGGCCGGCACTGTTTTGCAGGACGCTGGTGACGACCGTATCGACCTCCTCACCGATCATGCGCGATCCCTGGTCCACCACTACCATGGTCCCGTCGTCCAGGTAACCCACCCCCTGCCCGGCCGATTCCCCTTCCTTGATGATCCGGATGCGGACGTGCTCCCCGGGGATGAACCGGGGCTTGAGGGCGTTGGAGACGTCGTTGAGGTTGACGACCGTCACCCCCTGCACGCTGGCGAGCTTGTTGAGGTTGATGTCGTTGGTGATGAGGCGGCCGTTGTGAGCCTTGGCCAGCTCAATCAGCCGCTGGTCGACGGACTTCCCTTTGACGGGCTCCGTCTCGACCACCCGGACTTCGAGCCGCGGGTCCTGCTGCAAGGTCTTGAGGATATCGAGGCCGCGCCGCCCCCGACTGCGGCGGACCTTGTCATGGCTGTCGGCAATGTCCTGCACTTCGTGGAGGATGAACTGCGGGACCAGGACTTCCGAATCGATGATCGAAGTTCCGGCGAGGTCGGCGATCCGGCCGTCAATGAGAGCACTGCTGTCGAGGATGAACGGGCGGCCGGCCTTGAGCTCGCGGGAGAACTCCACGTAGGGGATGACGAACCGGAAGTCGTCCTTCGTCTGCAACAGGAAGGTCACGCACAGATACGGCAACGCCAGAAAAGTGAGCAGCGTGATGGCGCTTTCAAACTTGACCCCCTCCGCTCCCATCAGCTCCCGATTGGCGAACACGGGTCGCAGCGCCAGACCCATCAAGTACGAGAGCAACACGCCGATCAATAGTCCAAAATAGATCGCGGAGACCACCTCCACGCGCTTCTTGGGAATCATCACGTCCAACAACAGGATGGAACCTGCCAGGACGATCATGATCAGCGACGAAGCGATCGGATGCGTGCGGACGACCTCCGGCGCCGGGCTGTCCGGCGCCGCAACATAGGTCACGATCGACCCCACCGCCACAACCAGATAGAGCAGGCGGATGACGAGCAGCAGCATGATGGCAGGATTTGGAGAAAGTTCCAGTGGCAGGTCGCCCTCTCCCCGCCCGCTGGAATCCTCGGAGCAGGCCCGAGAGGACTCAGCAGCATTCGGGGAGCGGTGGACAGAGAGCCGGCACGCTCCGGACTGGAGGCATCTTCACCCGCAGAACGGCCCGCACTCACTGTCGCGCCCAAGGCACGGCCGCAGACGAGCCCCCCATCTGGAGGCGAGGCGGGCGACTCGCCGCGACCCTCCCACTGTAGCGCACCAGCCCATGAAAATCCACTCCCCGCCTTCGTGGTCGACAGCGATTTCGGAGAACCGTCGCATCCCCTTCACCCAGGCGGGAGGATGCCCACGGCGATGGATCACCGCCGCCAGCATCAAGGATGCGGTTACGCAGGCATGCCACGCATCGCCCTGAGCGACAGCCGCACTTCCCCAGCGGCCTGGATGCTGTGCACCCCGCGCCACCAGCACGGCACCCCGCGCCACCAGCACGGCGCCTGCCGCTCTCAGGCTCCCGCAGCGTCGAGCTCAAAACAACTGTAACTGCCCGCCGGGGAGGCGCGGCGGACGAAAGGCGTTGTCATCGAGCGGGGGCAAGTCGGTGAACCCGCAGCGGCGGTGAAAGACCTGGAACAGGCGGCGAATCTGTTCCGCCACCAGCCCCGAGCCAACCATCCGTTCCCCCCACCGGGACTCGTTCAGTTTTCCACGACGCGTCTGCCGCACCAGGCTTTCAACCCGCTCGGCCTTCGTCGGCTGTGTGCGGTGCAGCCACTCCCGAAAGACCGGCTCGACAGTGAGCGGCAGCCGCAGCAGGGTGTAACCCGCCGCGAGCGCTCCGGCAGCACGAGCCGCCCGCAGCACGGCAGGAATCTCCCGGTCGTTCAGGCCGGGGATGATCGGGGCCACCATCACCCGCACGGGAATCCCCGCAGTGGCAAGAGTTTCCACGGCTCGCAACCGTGCAGCCGGAATGCTCGTTCGCGGCTCCATCTCCCGCGCCAGTTCCAGATCGAGCGTCGTGATCGAGATGTTGACCTGCACGAGCTGCTGGGCCGCCATCTCCCGCAAAAGTTCCAGGTCCCGGATCACGAGGGCGTTTTTGGTGATGAGGCCGGCCGGATGCCGGCACTCCAGCAGCACCTCCAGGCACTGCCGCGTCAGGCGGTACTCGCGCTCGGCCGGCTGATAGCAGTCCGTCACGCCGGAGAAGACGATCGGCTCGGGCTGATAGCCGTCGCGGGCCAGGAACTCGCGCAGCAAGTGGGGAGCATCCGGTTTGACGAAAATCTTCGTTTCAAAGTCGAGGCCGGCGCTCAGCCCGAGATACTCGTGATAGGGCCGGGCGTAGCAGTAGGCGCACCCATGAGCACAGCCGCGGTAGGGATTGATGCTGTATCGGAACGGGATGTCCGGGGAGTCGTTCTCGACGACGATCGTGCGGGAGGCGTCGACGAAATACTCGATCGGCCGGTCGCTGCGCTGCTGCAGGTACTCCTCGTCCCACTCCACCTGTTCCAGGTCGGGAACGGTGTGCGTGGTGAGGAAGCGATTGGGCGGGTCGATCTCGGATCCGTGCCGCATGGAAGGTCTTCCCGACCGAAAAGTGATCTTGTGTTCAGTATATGGCCTTGGACGGTGTGCATCAAACGTCAGCGAGGGATTTCCCGCAACGCGCAACGCCGGTGGCGTCTCCTCGTCAGGTCCCGGGCCGAGAACGAGGGGGGGGGATCAGCTTTGCCTCATCCCCGACATTCTCCGCAAGTTGAAATCCCCGACATTCTCCGCAAGTTGAACATGCCTGGCATCCGACATTTGCAATGATCCCCATGCACATGGACATTTTCTGTCCGGAAAAGACTCTATGCTCCTCGAATGGATGCGCCTGGCGGCTGGTGTGCGGGCTCAGTCACCGCTCCCGCCGCTCACAGAACCGGCATTGATTGCCGAATGGTTCAGCGACATCACCGGCGAACCGCTGACGGACGTGTGCCAGAAGCTCGTTGCAGAGAGCCGGCTGGTGGGTCACAACGTCCGGAAAGCTGCGCGGAGGAGTGGACTGACGCCTCATGTTTGGACGGAGCAGTTGAGCCAGTTCTACAGCGAGACGAACGCCTTTCTGTATGAGACTGCCGTCTGGAACGCCAGTCACTTCAAATATTGCCTGAGGGAAACCGTCTGCCAGGAACTCCTGGTCAGGTTGCCGCCGAAGGCGACCGTCTTGTGCTATGGAGACGGGTTGGGCTTTGATAGCGCCGCTGTGGCGCGGCTTGGATTTCGTGTCACCTGCTACGAGGTCTCAGGTCCCTGTTTGGAATTTGCCCGTCGGGTCTTTGACCTGAACAGATTGAACTGCCAAATCGCAACGGATGAATCGCAGTTCCTGGAAGGATCATTTGACGCGATCATTTGCCTGGACGTCCTGGAACATGTTCCTGATCCGGCGGCGGTCGTGCGTCAGTTTTCGTCGTGGCTGAAAAACGAAGGACTGTTGATCGTCCATGCACCGTTTTACCACGTCGATTCCACTCGTCCGACACACCTGCGTTGCAATCGCCACTATTCGGGAAGCATTCGCGAACTGTATAGACCGGCCGGATTCCGTCTCGTCGATTGCCGAGGTGTGTTGTTCAATCCCCTGTTGCTTCAGAAGCGTGTCGAACACAAACCCGGAACCCTTACTTGGGGACTGCGGTCAAGGGTGTGCTTTTCGCAAGTGTTGCTGTACGCGGCCCGATATTTGCCGTACCTTTCCGGTATGGTCGCATCCGTGATCTGTCGTCCCCCTCGCAAATGGAGACATAAGCTTGAAGCAGCACGTGATGAAGCGTCGCATCCGATTAATTTTAATTCGTTTGTGCAGAGAGTTTGGTCTCCAGAAGTAATCGTGGACAATCGTAAGTGCGCCTGAGCTTGTTTCACAAACGTCTCACAAGGGCGATTTCGAAATCTCACTTCCAGCTGGGGGAGAGGTCAGCCCCAGGAAGGGTGAGGGGGTGGAATCCCGAAGCATCGTGCACCACTCACCCCGGTCCTCTCCCCTCTGGAGCTGGGGAGAGGGAGGTTTTGAAACCGCTGATGCTCAGCCCACAGCGAGAACCGCGGGTGAGATGCGGACCACCCCCGTTATGGGCACTCCATACTGCAGTGGTTCAGGCTGTTGAACAGGCGGAAGGAAACAGACGCTACTCTCCGCGGGATTCATGGATGGCGCGCTGTTCGTCCAGCAGGCGAATCCAGGCCCCGACGTAGTGGCCGTTGTCGTGAAAGGTCCGCCCGCTGACGAGGTTGCCATCCACGACGCACGGCTCATCCACGAAGATGCCGCCGCAAACTTCGAGATCGAACCGGCACTTGGGGACGGTCGCCATCCGCCTTCCCCGCACGCAGCCGGCGTAGGCCGGAATCTCCACGCCGTGACAGACGCTCGCCACGGGTTTATGCGTCTCGAAGAAGTGCCGTGTGATCCGCACGAGGTCCTTGTCGTAGCGGATGTACTCGGGAGCGCGGCCGCCGGAGAAGAGGATGCCGAGGTAGTCCTCCGGCCGCACGTCCCGGAAGGCCACATCCGCCTCGATCGTATACCCCTCCCACTCCTTGGTGATGGTCCAGCCCGGTTTCACCTCGTGGAGCACCATCTGGTAGCGGCGTTTTTCCGGTGCGGCGACGACCGGCTTGTACCCCCCCTCGATCAGGCGGTAGTAGGGGTACATGGTGTCGAGGGTCTCCGTCGCATCGCCGACGATGATCAGAACCTTGTTCATACGTTCTCCTCGGACGGGGGACGCAGGTGGGGGCGACCGGCATCTTACTTCAGGCAACGGTCCCGCGACACACCGCCGGAGGAAGTGAACCGTGCGCGGGCGGAGTTCATGAGCGGCGAGGGACGCCGTTCGCCGGCTGGCCTGCCAGCCGTGACTGCCTTGGCCTCGCACGGACCTCCTCCCCCACAGGATCCCCGTGACCGCTGCTGCAAAAGCGGGGCGTTGACTTCCGCCACCTCGCGCCTACTCTGAACAGAGATGTGAAGAACAGAACCAGAACACCCAGACGGTCCGCGGAGAGTGGACGGCTTGGGATGCACGAGAAGTCCTCCGGGAGCAAGGACTTTTGCTCACGGGAGAGGTCGGTGTCGGACGATTCCGCCCCACAAGCCCCAGCACCGAGGGATCGTTCCCGGCGAGTGAGTTCCGACCGGGAAAGCGGCGCGCGAACGTTGCCAGCGGCCGACGTGGGGAGAGCATACCGGCCGGCTGTTCCTCCCGTCTCCAGCCCCGGAGGGTCACGGACCACGACGAAGGAGAGGAGCCATGTCCGCAGCACACAAATACGTCGACCCCTATCCCCAGGTGCGTGAAAAGATCAACGCCCTGTGCAGCGCCATGATCGAAGCTGCTGAATTCCTCCAGCACGTGGACCTGACGCCGCAGCAGCGGAAAGAGCTGGCGGGGATGGTCGCCGGCCGCGTCAAAGAGTTCGGCCAGTTGGCGGAACGGCTGAGCCACGGGGAATGATGCGCCTGCGGTGGCGGCTTCTCGCGGCAGGTTTCCGATGACCGCAACGGACGGGCCGGCAGCGTTGGTGCTCGCGGCCTTTATCCTTCCCACTCCTCAACCGTGCGCGGCCAGTCCTCCTTGAGCAGTCGGGAGAGGGAGCGATCGGCCAGGACGCGGCCTCCGGTTTGGCAGGTGGGACAGTAGTTGGTCTCGTTGTGTGCGTACCGGATGCGTTGCACCGTCGTCCCACACCGCGGGCAGGGGAGTCCAAAGCGGCCGTGGACCGCCATCTCCGGGTGGAACGCGGTGACCTTCTCCGGGAAGCGGTCCCCCCTCGCGCAGCGCAGACGTTCAATCCATTCCCACAGCGTCTCCTGCACGGCTCTCCACAGGCGCTCGATCTGCTCCGGAGAGAGGGCTGGCGTTCGCATCACCGGCGAGAGACCAGCCCGGTGCAGAATCTCGTCGGAGTAGGCGTTCCCGATGCCGCTGAAGAGTCGTGGGTCGGTCAGGGCGCGCTTCAGCGTGCGGTTCTCACGCAGGAGCGCGCTCTGGAACTCCGCGGCGGTGCACTCCAACGGCTCCAGACCGTGGGCGTGAAGGGCCTCGAGGGTGGCTGTGCCACGGACGACGTGCAGCGACGCCCGTCGTTTGGCCCCGGCTTCGGTCAGCAGCAACGTGCCGTGGTCGAAGTCGAATGCCGCCAGGCCGCGCTTGCCGGGAAGTTTCGCCCCCGGCGGCTTCCAGTGCAGCCGGCCGGCGATCATCAGATGCAGCACGATCCACAACTCCCCCTCGAAACCGAACGCGATCCGCTTCCCCAGCCGCCGCAGCGATTGCACGCATTTCCCTGCACACTCCTCGATCGGCGGCGCACACGTCCGCACCAGGAACGGATGGGCGATGCGGACGCGCCGCAGCGTCTGTCCCACGACCCGCGGCTGAAGGGCCTCCAGATAGATCGTGATGTCAGGCAACTCGGGCACGGGGGTGAATCCCGATGGCTGGCGGATGTCCCCGATTCTCAGCCTCCGGATGCCTCTTGTCGATCGAGGGGGGATCGCCTATTGTCTGACGCATTGAGCCGGAACTCTGCCGCTCCGGGGGTCGTGATCGTCACGGCGGACGGTCCCCGCTTCCCTGGCCCACCCCCCCTTTTCGGAAAAGTTCTCATGCCTGCCGCCCCTGCCATCGAACTGCTCCCCTATAAGGTCAAGAACCTCGCCCTGGCCGAGCTCGGCCGCAAGGAGATCGAACTGGCCGAGGTCGAGATGCCGGGCCTGATGGCCCTCCGCGAGAAGTACGGTCCATCGAAGCCGCTGGCGGGGGCGAAGATCGCCGGCTGCCTGCACATGACCATCCAGACGGCCGTCCTCATCGAGACGCTGATCGAGCTGGGCGCCGAGGTCCGCTGGTCGAGCTGCAACATCTTTTCCACGCAGGACCATGCCGCCGCCGCCCTGGCGGTCAAGGGGATCCCCGTCTTCGCCTGGAAAGGGGAGACCCCCGACGAGTTCGACTGGTGCATCGAGCAGACGCTGTTCTGGCCGGACGGCTCGCACCTCAACATGATCCTGGACGACGGCGGCGACCTCACCGCCATGGTCCACGACAAGTACCCGGAACTGCTCCCCGGGATCAAGGGGCTGACGGAAGAGACCACCACCGGCGTGCACCGGCTGTACCAGATGCACGCTCAGGGGAAGCTCGGCTGCCCCGCCATCAACGTCAACGACTCCGTGACCAAGAGCAAGTTCGACAATCTCTATGGCTGCCGCGAGTCGCTGGCGGACGGCATCAAGCGTGCCACGGACGTGATGGTGGCGGGCAAGATTGTCGTGATCGCCGGCTATGGGGACGTCGGCAAGGGGTGCGCCGACGCCATGGACGGCCTGGGCGCCCGCGTCATCATCACGGAGATCGATCCGATCTGCGCGTTGCAGGCGGCGATGGAGGGCTACCAGGTGACGACGATGGAAGAGGCGGCACCGATCGGCGACATCTTCGTCACCGCCACCGGTTGTCGCGACGTCATCCGCGGCGAGCACCTCGATGCGATGAAGCACAACGCCATCGTCTGCAACATCGGACACTTCGACCTGGAGATCGACGTCGCCTACCTGAACAACCGCAGGGACATCCGCCGCGAGACGATCAAAACGGACGCCGACGTGGGAGGGCCGGTCCACAAATACACCTATCCCGACGGCAAGAGCATCCTCGTCCTGGCGGAAGGGAGGCTGGTGAACCTCGGCTGCGCCACCGGGCACCCCTCGTTCGTCATGTCCAACAGCTTCACCAATCAGGTGGTGGCGCAGATCGAACTCTGGACGCGAGGGGACGAGTACCCCATCGGCGTGCACGTGTTGCCCAAGCACCTGGACGAGGAAGTCGCCCGGCTGCACCTCGACAAGCTGGGTGTGAAACTGACTAAACTGACCCCCAAACAAGCCGAATACCTGGGCGTCCCCATCAACGGCCCCTTCAAGCCGGACTATTACCGCTACTGAAGCCCAGCCCCGCGGGAACCGATCCGCGCCGCGGCGTGATGCGAAGCGGAGCGACGATCAATCGGCGGGCCGCGGCAGGGCCCGCAGCCGCTCTGCGGGCACAACCTCATCGAAGGCGTCGCTGTAGTAGTCCTCCCAATCGATTTTGAGGCGGCCGTCGGGCTGAACCTCCCGAATGGTGACCGGCAGCCAGCGGTTGGCCCAGGAGGCTTCCGCTTTCATTCCCGGCCGCCAGGCAACCCGGCCGGGGGCGACCGGCTGGAAGGGGTTCTCTGGCGGCAGCCCCGCTCCTGCTTCCGCGGGAGCAGGAGTCACCGGCGAGAAGGGATTCTGTTCGGCGTCGCCCGTGGTCGTGGGTGCAGCGACCGTGCGGCTCCTGGTGGAACTACTCCTCGCTGACAACGTCCGCGGCGCGAATCAGGGGGGATACGTCCGGCGCTTTCCGGCTCGAGCGGCCTGCGTTCAGACGCGACGCAGAAACGTCACGCGGCCTGCTTCCACCCACTCGGTGACGAAGATGTTCCCGTCCTTGTCAAAGCAGGCGTCGTGGGGATGGACGAACTTGCCGTCGACCCACGCGGCGGGGTTGCCCCGAATCTGCATCTTGAGCACTTCGCCGGTCCAGCCGGGATCGTGTCCGAGGTTTGCCACCAGGTTGTTCTTCCCGTCGAAGATCAGCACTCGCGCGTGCAGATCGGGGACGAGCATGTACTCTCCCTGGATGTCGATGTCGGCGGGGAAAGAGATGGGGAGGCATGGCTCCACGGGGAAGCTGCCGTATTTGGCGAGCCTCTGCTGCAACTCCGCTTCCGTGGGGTCGGGATTCTCCTTGCTGCACAGGACGCCTTGCAGGCAGGAGACCGGCTGACCATCGAGGGTGAAGTATTGCAGGCGGGAATTGGCCCGGTCGGCAATGACGACTCGCGGTTCGCGGCCGGGGCGGTCGTCCAGCCATTGACCGTGCGGAGTGCGCATGCGGCCCGGCTCCTCCCCCCCACCTCCCCAACTGCGAATCCAGGTTCCCGCGGCGTCGTACTGGTGGATGAAGTTCGACCCGTAGCCGTCCCCCACGTACAGGTCGCCGTTGGGACCGAAGCAGACGTTGGTGGGACGGAACTTGTTCAGGTTGTCGTAGACGTGCGCTTCGCGGGGATAGCGCTTCTTCCACACCCATTCACCGTTGAGATCGCATTTGACGACCTGGCGGTTGTAGGTGTCGGAGAGATACAAGTAGGGCGTGCCGTCTTCGTAGCGGATGTCGATGCCGTGGCCGCCGCCGGCGTACTCGCTGCCGAAGGAGCGAACGTACTTCCCCTGCTGATCGAAGACGACGATGGTGTCACAAGGGGCGTTTTCGCGGCCCTGATGCTTGATGTAGATGAATCCGTCCCGGTCAATGGTGACTCCGTGCGTGTTGCGCCACTGAATCGTCGGCGGGAGTTCGCCCCAGCCGTGGTGGCACTCGAAGCGGAAGTCGCCGCTGCCGATGACGACGGGGCGCGTCCCGGCCTTGTCCGCGGCCCCCAGGATGGCGGGGGCGATGCCGCCGGCGAAAAGGGCGGCTCCAGTTTGCTGCAGAAACCGGCGGCGGGAGGAAGGAGCAGTCGGGGAGGGCTGTACGGGGGCGGACATCTGTCATCTCCTGCCGAGAGAAGGAAGTGGACCAGAACGCAGTTTCAACGCTGGACGACGCACTGTCCAGCCTCGCTCAGGGAACGACCCCGGCCACTGGGCAGTGCGGCTGAAGGCGGGGTCGCGCGGCGGCCGCCAGACCGAGCCCCGGCTCAATCTCCGGTGCTCCCCGGCGCAGCGACGTTCTCCCGCCGGAGAGTTTTCACGAGTTCCTCTTCATGTGCCTGGAGTTCATCGGCGGCGCGCAGGACGGGGGCGACCACCTGCCGATACCGCTCGATCGCGGCGCTGACGGTGTCATACGTCGCCGGAAGCTTCCATTTGGCGTCCGCCTGAGCCATGGCATGCAGCACTGCCAGCAGTGCAGGAGAGAGTTGTTCCTGGAGCTGGTTCAGCAGTTCCTCAGCGGTCTGTTCAAAGGCGACCGCCAGTTTGTGGACGCGGAGGCGATCCTGCGTGCGTTCCTCCTCGGTCATTTCCCGGAGATTGGCCGTCCGGGCGGCCAGCTCATTCTGGCGGGCGAGCTGGGCGGGATCCACCAGTCGCCCCAGAGGTTTGGTGCGGGCGGAGTTTTGCTGAGCCAGCGCCTGAGCATGTTCCAGACCCCGCTGTGCCCGTTCGAACGCGGGATTGATCTCCAGCGCCCGACGGAAGTTGAGCATGGCCTGCTGGAGGTTCCCCATCTCGACATACGCATTGGCGAGATTGTGGTAGGCCTCGGCCATGCCGGGCGCAAGGCGGATCGCCTCCTTGTACGCCGAGACCGCCATGCTGAGCTGGTTTTGCCCCTTGTGGGCGATCCCCAGATTGTAGTAGGCCTCGGCACACTTGCGGTTGCGGGAGAGGGCCTGCCGGAGAATCTTCACGGCGTTGTCATAATCCCCCCGCCGGTTGTAGACCGCTCCCAGATTCACCAGCGGATCGGCGCGACGCGGATCGATCTGGGCCAGCTTCTGGAAATGCTCTTCGGCCCGATCGAAATCGTTGATGAGGAAGGCGGCGGTCGCAATCCCTTCATGCGCGCGAATGTCGCGCGGATCAATCTTCAGAACCTCTTCGTAAGTGGCGATGGCTTCCTGGAACTTCCGTCCACGGATGAACTCCCGCGCGCGCTGGCAGAGTAGTTCGGCCTGGGTCGGAGCGGCCATAAGGAACCTCCCGTCCCGAAGATCGATTGCGGAGGCGATCCGCATGAGGTCGGGAACAAGGCTGCGGCGCTCACAGGCGCCACGTCGGATGATGAAAGTATAAAAGACGGGTGATGCGGACCGCAAAGGAGATTTCCGTCGCCGGCGTGGGGGAGGATGCCGGCCACTCGCGGGATCGGTTCCGACAGGGAGTCGCAACCTCCCTGCTCGGGACGCCCGCCGCGGCACGGTGCCAGGAATCGGCCCTCAGTCCCCGCAGGCCGGGTGAGGGGGCGAAATCCCGGGGCATCGCGCCCCCCTCACCCCGGCCCTCTCTCCTGGAGCAGGGGAAAGGGAGGTCGTGAAACTCCTTCGCGCGACCTCACTGCCCGACGGCGAGGTTCAAGTGTGGCTGATACTGTCGAATGAGGCAGGTCTGCCAGGCGAGCATCTCAGACGCGGTCGCCTGCATGGGGCGCAGCCAGACCTTCAAGTCCCGGGGTCGGACGCCGCGCTCGTCGGCGCATTGCCGCCAAAGTTCCCGGAGTTCCTGGGCAAATTGCCCCCTCAGACGACTGTGAAGATTGATCGCTTCGCCCGCGTACAGCTTCGCCGAGCGTGGATGCCCCACCAGGTAGACTCCGGGGACAGGGGGAGCCGCCTGGGGATCGAAGTCGTCCAGCGCGACGGGTCGTCCCAGTTTGGGCGGACGAGCCAAGGAATCCGCCCGCACTCGCGACAGCTTGGATTGCTTGCGGAGTTTGAGGGCGGCCCAGCGATACTGCAGCGATGAGTAGCCCGGGGCAAAGCAGCCGGCAATCCGGTCGAACTCGGCGGCGATTTCCGGATCACAGAGAATCTCATCGAGGCTCTCCGCACGCTCCTGATCCAGCAACATCCGCCAGGCGATTTCGCTCGCGAACAGGAACGGATCGCAATCGGCCCAGCCCAGCAGGGTGCGCTGCCGCGTGGGAAGGTGGACCAGCCTTCCGGACTTGCGCAATCGGAACAGCAGCATGTTCCACGAGCGGGGACCGCCCACGAGACCTTTCTCGCGGCAGGCGGCGAGGAAACGCTGGTTGAGATCGGGGTCCACCACGACACGGTCGGCCGAGAAGCCCTCGTGCGTGGCGGCAAAGGCGGCGACGATCCCTTCCTCCGTGAGCCGATACTGTCGGTCCGAAACGACGCAGGCCCGGGCCTCGGGACGCAGCGAGCGATCGTTCCGGCGTCGCTCACTGCACCGCCCTCCTCGGGAGCGGCCGACGGCGGTGGAGGGGGCGCTGACCAGCGGTTCCGGAGCTCCGTCGAGCGGGTCGCCGACCCGGATCGCCTGCAACCGCTCCAGGCCGAGCCGCACGTACTCTTCAGACAGATCGAACGCGAGAAACCTGCGACCGAGCTTCTTGGCAACGGCGGCGGTGGTGCCGCTGCCCGAGAACGGATCGAGCACGATCGCCCCCGGTTCGGAACAGGTGCGGATGATGCGTCCCAGCAGTTGCTCGGGCATCTGGCAACCATGAAACCCGGCTCGTTCCTTGAAGGTCCCGGCCACGCGCGGGAAATACCAGGTGTCTTCGTCCGGCCGAAAACGATCAGCCAGGTCCTGCGGTCGGAGGGTCCAGGTGTGGTCGTGATCCTCCGGGGTCAAGTCGAGCAGAGACATTTCGTCGCCGGTCATTTCACCGGCGGCGTCGGCGGGTCGAATGATCCAGGTGTCGTCGGGCAGCCGCCCGCGCGGATTGGCGCGGTTGTCGTGGTAGACGAGCTGCCGGGCCGAGGGGATGCGGTTTTCCGGCGCCTCGGCACGAAACACGAAGTCGTGGGGATTCTTGACGAAGTAGAACAGGTGCGTATGCGAGCGGGTGAACTTCCGCGAGCAGTTCACGCCAAAGGTGTAGTACCAGATGACCCAACTGCGGCAATGGAACCCGATGTTTCGGGCCTCGATCTTCAACTCGGCCGCATACTCATCCCCGATGGCCAACCAGAACGTGCCGTTGTCTTTGAGCACGCGGTGAACGGCCTGCATCCACTCGCGGGACCAGTCGAGGTACTGCTGGAAGGGGAGTGAGTCGGTATAGACGTCGTAGGCGTAGCCGATATTGAAGGGGGGATCCGCAAACACGAGATCGACGCTACCGGCAGGAAGCCGCTTCAGTTCGCGAATGCAATCGCCCTGCTTGATGGTGTTCATGGACTGCTCCGTGGCGGCCGGCCGAATCGAGCACATCTGTAACTGAGCAGTATCATCACCACCGGCGAGCGGGGGACGTGAGCCCCCCGATCACCGATGTACCGGCGGACTCACATCGGTCATTTTCAGGATACGAACCGGGCTCATCTCGAAGCTCAAATGACGTCGGACGGACGGATTCCAGGGACGGGGATCGATTGGCACTCCCCTCGATAAGCTGCTCCACTTCCATCGGAACGCCGGTCATGGTGGGCATCGACAGAGGCAAGGCACGACGCGAGAGGAGTTGTTCCTGCCGGTCGACGTTGATCCCTCATGCGGCGCCTCCGTCGCCATCGACGGTCCTTCGGCGATGTTCCGGGAGTTCCCGGGGCCGTGTTACGAGCAGCCCATCGAATTCCCACAGTTGTGACACAGGTAGCAGTTGCCGTTGCGAACCGTGATCGCCCCGCAGTTGTCGCAGGCGGGAGCGTCAAGCTGGAACTGGGCGAACTGCTCCGAACGGCTGGAGAGTCGAGCGTCGAGCGTCGAGAGCCCGGAGCCGGAAGGGGCTGAGGACTTTTCGGCAGGACTGGAACCGTGTTTGCCGCTCGAGCCGTTGCCGTTCCGGTACGGCTGAAGGAGCTTCTCGACGACGGACGCCGCCGGCGGGAGCGTCCCGGTTTGCCCCTGGGGCCCCGCTCCCTCCTTGAGCGGGGCCGGATTAGGGTTTGGCGAGGCTCCCGACCCGGCGACGTGATCTCCGGGTGTTGAAGCGGGATCGTGGTCCCGTTTGGGGGCGTTCTTTTCCCGATAGCCGGGGAGGAACGTCATCCCCAGCCAACGGAAGATGTAATCGACGACGCTTTTGGCGAAGGGGATGTCGGGGTTGGGGGTCCAGCCGGACGGCTCGAAGCGGGCGTGAGAGAACTTGTCGACCAGGGCCTGGAGAGGGACGCCGTACTGGAGGGCCAGCGACGTTTCGGTGCCGATCACATCCATCAGGCCGCCGATGGTGGAACCCTCCTTGGCCATGGTGATGAAGAGTTCTCCGGGCGAACCATCCTCAAACAGGCCGACGGTGATGTACCCCTCGTGCCCGCCGACGGAGAACTTGTGGGTGATGGAATGGCGGGTCTCGGGGAGTCGCCGGCGAACGGGTCCGGCGACGACCGGTTCCCCGGCCTTGCCCTTCTTGCGGTCGCCCTCTTTGCTGGTGGCCAGCGGCTGGGATTGCTTGGAGCCGTCGCGATAGATGGCGAGGGCCTTGAGTCCGAGCTTCCAGCCTTCGATGTAGGCCTGTTCAATATCCTCGACGGTGGAGTCGGAGGGCATGTTGACCGTTTTGGAGATGGCGCCGGAGAGGAACGGTTGGGCCGCGGCCATCATGGTGACATGGGCCTTCCAGGGGATGGAGCGGGTCCCCTTGGCGGCCTTGAAGGCGCAGTCAAAGACGGGGAGGTGCTCCGGCTTCAGCCCCGGCGCGCCCTCGATCGTCTCCTCCTTCTCCAGGTACTCGAGAATCCCCTGGATCTGAGGTTCATCATAGCCCAGGGTGTGGAGGGCCTGCGGGACGGTGCGGTTGATGATCTTCATCATGCCGCCGCCGGCGAGCTGCTTGTACTTGATGAGCGCGATGTCTGGTTCGATGCCGGTCGTATCACAGTCCATCATGAAGGCGATGGTGCCGGTGGGGGCCAGCACGGTGGCCTGGGCGTTGCGGTACCCGTAGCGGCGTCCCGACTGGAGGCACTCGTTCCAGACCTGGCGGGCGGCATCCTTGAGGTACAGCGGACAGGCGGGATGGATTTTCTCGACGGCGTCCCGGTGCATCTGCATGACGTCGAGCATGCACTGCTCGTTGTCCTTGTAGGCGGGGAAGGGGCCGAGGTCGGCAGCGATCTCGCTGGAGGTGAGATAGGCCTGCCCGATGAGGAGCGCGGTGAGGGCCCCGCAGATGCCGCGGCCGCTGTCACTGTCGTAGGGAATGCCCATGGTCATCAGCAGACTGCCGAGGTTGGCATAGCCCAGACCGAGCGGCCGGAACAGGTGGGAATTCTCGGCGATCGGCGGGGTGGGATAGCTGGCGTGATCGACCAGGATTTCCTGAGCGGTGATGAAGATGCGGCAGGCGCGGCGGAAGCGTTCCACGTCGAACGTGCCGTCGGCCTTGAGGCACTTCTTGAGATTAATGCTGGCAAGGTTGCAGGCGGTGTCGTCCAGGAACATGTACTCGCTGCAGGGGTTGGACGCATTGATGCGTCCGGAGTTCTTGCAGGTGTGCCATTTGTTGATGGTGCTTTCGTACTGGAGGCCGGGATCGCCGCAGTACCAGGTCCCCTCGGCGATGGCCCGGAGCATGTCCCGGGCCTTGTAGGTGGGGCCGGGGATGCTGGGATTGGTGACCCAGTGGGTCTGCCAATCGGCGTCCTTGAGGACCGCCTCCATAAACTCGTCGCTCACACGGACGGAGAGGTTGGCGTTCTGGAACATGATCGACGAGTAGGCCTCGCCGTTGAAGTTGGCGTCATACTCGCCGGACTCGATGAGGATGCGGGCCTTCTTCTCCTCCTTGGCCTTGCACTGGATGAACTCCATGATGTCCGGATGCCAGTCCTTGAGGGACTGCATCTTGGCGGCGCGGCGGGTCTTGCCGCCGGACTTGACGACCGCGGCAATCTGGTCGTAGACCCGCATGAACGACAGAGGACCGGAGGGGACGCCGCCGCCGGAGAGCTTCTCCCGCGAGGAGCGGATAGTGGACAGATCGGTCCCCGTGCCGGAACCGTACTTGAAGAGCATGGCCTCGCTGGTGGCGAGGCGCATGATGGACTCCATGTTGTCTTCCACCGACTGGATGAAGCAGGCGGAGGCTTGGGGGTATTCATAGGGGGTCTCGGGCCGGTGGACCTGTTTCGTCACCGGATCGAAGTGATAGTTCCCCTGCGAACCCTTGATGCCATAGGCGTGGTACAGCCCGACGTTGAACCACACGGGGGAGTTGAACGCGCCGTGCTGGTGCAGGCACAGCCACACCAGCTCGCGGTAGAAGTTCTCGCCGTCCTGCGGGGTGGCGAAGTAGCCGTTCTGGATCCCCCAGTCAGCGATGGTCCGGGCGACGCGGTGGATCACCTGCCGGACGCTCTTTTCGCGCTCGGGAGTCCCCGGCTCGCCGTAGAAGTACTTGGAGACGACGACGTTGGTGGCCAGAGCGGACCAGTCCTTGGGAATTTCACAAGTGGTCTGCTCGAAGAGGACCTTGCCGTTCTCGTCCTTGATCTGAGCCGTCCGCCCCTCCCACTCGACAGTGGAGAAGACGTCTTCGACGTCGACGGGGCAGAAGTAGGGATCAATTTTCATCGGCTCGCGGCCGGCCGTCCGGCGGTGATGGGCGGAAGAGACACTCCCGTGAACAGCAGTTCCCGTCTGGTGCATCGTGCACACCCTCCTGATAGGATTCCTCGAAACAGAGGCAGCGGCAAGTGGCCGGGGCCGCCTCGCACCGCCTCCCGGCCGTGCCGGGATGGCGATCCGTCACTCCTCCCGAGCACCGCGCAAGCCGCAACCGACTGGAGCGAGCAGCTTCTCTCCAGTTGACCCCACGGGTGGATGCGGACGCTGCGAAGATGTGTATCGGTCGTCGGCCACCGATTGGTGACCAAATTGACACTAAATGAACATCAGTACCGCTCAACTTCTGGTACTCATGTCCTTTCGGTGCTCAAGATATTGTGAGTCGGAGGGTCGGACTATACGTCAGACCTCCCAGATGTCAAGATCGCGCAAAGACGTTTGACCGCTCCAAACCGATGACTCGAAAGTAACCCCAAGCGAGGCAATGAGTATCGATTTCTGATTTTTTTCGCCGCTCCGGGCGATCGATCAGAATTGCCGTCGGTGACGTGTGGATAAACCGGCGTACCCGTGCGGAACTCAATGGTCGTCTGCCGGTGCAGGGGCATCCCCCAGGGATGCCCCTGCACCGGCAGACGACCATCTCCAGCGTGGTTCCGTGACGGTTGACCCCCTGTTTTCCCGGCGATTCCCGGACGTCTCTGCTCTCGCCCACCAAACCACTCAGGCGGCCTGCGGTTCCACCCCTGTTCCTGTTGGTGTTTCCCGAGCGAATCCCATGAGTGCGGAGCTGTCTCCCGCGGAACGAGTGCAACGCGTTCAGAAGGTGCTGGCCCATGCCTGGATGGTGCGGACGTTCATCAAGCACTGCGACGAAGTTGAGGATTTCCCCGAATTGATGGAGATCGCGCGGGCGGTCTTTGACTTGTGCCGTGCTCTGGAGAACAAGGTCGAAACCCCGCTGGAATACCTGCGAATTCTCCGCAAAAAGCTGAGCAAGTTCCGTGCGGCCGTGCGCCAGTTCGCCCAGGATGCTCCGCTGGCATCGACGCACATGAATTTTCAGCAGGCGGTGGTCTCCATTGAAGCGGTCTGTGAGGAGCTGGCGCGGTTGGCGATCGTCGAGACAAGCGGTGGGAAGCCCCCCCAGGCCGATTCGGGCCGTCTGACGGAGGAGGCCGATTCTGCCGGCGAGGCCACCCCCTCCGCGGAGGACGTGGAGCAGTCGGATTGAACAACGGCGGGCTGTGAAAACGATGCTCTCACAGGAAGGAGTGCACCGCCCAGACTCGCCACGGCTTTCCCCACCGGAAAACCCGCGACAATCGCCCCCGCTTCCACCGATCGCCTCTTGCCGCCTCTCGTTCCGTCCGATACTGTGAATATCGAAATCCCATCCGGGCCGTGCCGGACGTCCTGACGAAGAGGACTCCAACCGGCGGCTGAACTGCGCATGAGACGGCATTGGATCATCGTTCTGCTGGCCTTGCTGACGCCGCTGTCGGTGTGCGTCGGTCCGGTGGGACTTGTCCGCGCATTCGAGAGCCAGCCGACGGAGTCGGAACAGACGACGGGCACCAGTTCCTCGACTGAAGCGGCTGCCTGGCAGCGACGCGATGAAGCGGCTCTGGAGGATCACAAAGTCACGATCCTCCAGCGGTTTCCAGCTCAGACGCGGCGGTTGTCGTCACTCACGCCCCACGGTCTTCCGGGGGCCCTCCCTGTTTCAGGCCACCGCTTGGCCAACGGCCTGAATGCTCCCTTGCGGACGTAATCTGCTCTGCTGGTCTCGGACCGCAGAGGCCCCGGCTCCCGGCGCCAGACTCCCCGGAGTGGCCCCAGGTGACCGGTGACCGCAGCGTGGCAGCACTCAGATCCCAAGCGGAACGGCGAGAGCCGGCGCAGACGCCTCCCAGAGCAGGTGCTGCCATCCAGGAAGGAGACCACTGGCAGCCGCTGTGCGAAGCGGGAACGACGGATCAGGCGGCCGAACCTGCGCTGCCCCTGCTGACCGGGCGGAACTCTCTCGGACAGATCACCTCACCTCAACTCCCGAAAGACCTTGGACAGGCTCCCCCATGCAAAAACTCGTCTCCGGCATCCACCAGTTTCAGACCACAGTCTTTGCCACCCAGAAACGGCTGTTCGAGCGGTTGAAACGTGGGCAGCATCCGGTGGCGCTGTTCATCACCTGTTCCGATTCGCGGATTGATCCCACGCTGCTGACCCAGACGGAACCCGGAGAACTGTTCATCCTCCGCAATGCCGGGAACATCATTCCCCCCTATGGGGCCAGTCCGGGGGGAGAAGCGGCGACCATCGAGTTCGCCGTCTCCGTGCTCAAGGTCCAGGACGTGATCGTCTGCGGACACTCTCTGTGCGGGGCGATGCAGGCGCTGCTGGACCCCGCGGTGGTGGAGAACCTCCCGGCGGTCCGCTCCTGGCTGACCCATGCCGAAGCGACCCGGCGGATCATCTGTGAGAACTATCAGCACATTCCGCGCGGACGCAACAAGCTGATGGCCACCATCGAGGAGAACGTCCTCGTTCAGCTCGAAAATCTGCGGACGCATCCCAGCGTGGCCGCTGCCTGCGCCCGAGGGGACCTCAAGCTTCACGGGTGGGTGTACAAGTTCGAGACGGGGGAAGTGTTCGCCTACTCCGCCGAGCGCGAGCAGTACGCGCCGATTGAAGAGGTGATCAAGCCGGCCAAAGAGGTGACGGAGTCGTTGCCGTCGATTTAGGAACGCCGGCGAGCGGTGCCTGCGGGGAGCCGGAGTTGCCGGTCCTCTCCAGCCGAGCCGCTCCGGGCGGTCCACTTCGAGATCGAACACTCGTCTTTCACTTGGAATTGACCATGTCCACGTCGCGATTCGCCCACGTCGGTCGAGATGTCCTCGCCTCCATCGTGGTGTTTCTGGTGGCCCTCCCCTTGTGCATGGGGATTGCCATTGCGTCCGGAGCGCCGGTGAGCGCCGGACTGGTGACGGGGATCGTCGCCGGCCTGGTCGTGGGGACGATCTCGGGCTGCCCTTTGCAGGTGAGCGGTCCGGCGGCCGGACTGACCGTGATCGTGTACGAGTGCATACGGACTCATGGTCTGGAGAATCTGGGGTTGATCGTCCTGATGGCGGGAGGACTGCAATTGGCGGCGGCCATTCTGCGGCTGGGGCAATGGTTCCGGGCCGTCTCGCCGGCCGTGATCCAGGGGATGCTGGCCGGGATCGGGGCCCTGATCCTGTGCAGCCAGTTCCACGTCATGCTGGATGACGAACCGAAGGGGAGCGGTCTGAAGAACCTGCTCACGATCCCCTCGGCCATCGGCAAGGCGGCCCACCAGGCGGCGTTGCCCGCGCCCGAGGCGCGCCGCGCTCAGAAGGAGCTGCTGCAAGCGCTGGGAGAAGTGCACCGCGAGCAGGTCCAGATCAATGAGTCGATTCTCGAACGCATCCCCCATCAGCGGGGGACCCCCGACAGTGCGGACGTGGACCTCAGTCCCTATGCCGAGCAGCAGGCCGCCATCGCCGGCCGACTGGAGGAAATCCTGCTGCCGGCGGAAATCTTCTATGCCGAAACCCCCCGCAAGCTGGCGATGTTCCACCAGCGGCACGCCGAGGCGACCGCCGCCATGCAGGCCGCCGTCGCCGCATTGACCGCGGGATCTCTGGCCGAGGTTCCTGAGCGGTTGGCGCAGGTCCGCGCGGCGGTGGAGCACTTGCAGGGGGCGCTCAAGCACCATGAGCTGGCGGCGGCCATCGGCGTGCTGACGATCCTGGTGCTGATCTTCTGGAAGCCGCTGGCCCCCAAGCGCCTGGCGGTGATCCCCGCGCCGCTGGTGGGGGTCATCGTCGCCACCGCCGCGGCTGCCGCGTGGAGTCTCCCCATCCTCTACGTGGAAGTCCCGGATAACATCCTCGATGAAATCCACCTCCCCAACGGGTCGCTGCTCGCCGACGCCCCGTGGTCGGGGCTGTTCTGGTCGGCAGTGTTGCTGGCGGTGGTGGCCAGCGCGGAGACTCTGTTGTGCGCCACGGCGGTGGACCAGCTTCATGACGGCCCGCGCACCAATTACGACCGCGAGCTGTTCAGTCAGGGAGTCGGGAATACGATCTGCGGTCTGCTGGGGGTGCTGCCGATGACCGGCGTCATCGTCCGCAGCGGGGCCAACGTCCAGGCGGGGGCCAAAACGCGGTTGTCCGCCATCCTTCACGGGTTGTGGCTGCTGTTGTTTGTGGCAGCCTTCTCCTCGGTGCTGCGGATGGTGCCGACCTCCGCCCTGGCCGGCATCCTCGTGTATACCGGATATAAACTCATCAATTGGCGCTCGATCCTCAAGCTCCGACAGTATGGGTGGGGAGAAGTCGGCATCTATGCCGCCACGGTGGTGATGATCGTCGCCACGGATCTGTTGACCGGCGTGCTGGTCGGCGTGGGACTGGCAATCGCCAAGCTCCTGTACACCTTCTCGCACCTGGAATCGACGGTGGAATTCCATCCCGAAAATGGGAGCGCCACGCTGCGGCTGCGCGGGGCGGCGACGTTCATGCGGTTGCCGCAACTGGCCGCCGAACTCGAACGCATCCCCAAGGGGGCCGAGTTCCACATCGACCTGGAGCATCTCGACTACATCGATCATGCCTGCCTGGACCTGCTGATGAACTGGTCGCGACAGCATGAAGCGACCGGCGGATCGACCACCGTGGACTGGGATCGATTGCAACTGACGGCGCGCAACGGCCGCAATCCACCGGCGCCGCCGCGCTCCCGGCCGCGCGTGACAGGACCTCAGGCCGCACACGTCACCCCCCCGCCGCACTGAGGAGCGGCCCGACCGGACCCCGCGAGCATGAGGCATGACGCCCGCACCGGCGTCGGTTATTGTGGGATCGCGCGGCGCCGTCTGGTCTTGGCCGATGTTTCTGCTCCCTGTTGGGACCGATGCTCCGATCTACCACTTCCCGTGGGGGACGCTGGGCCTGATGACGATCTCGACGCTGGTGCTGCTGGCCGGCAACGTCGGTTGGCTCCCTCCCCCGGATGTGCTGGCATCGCAGTACGGTCTCGTTCACGGGGAAGGGCTGCACCCCTGGCAGTGGGTGACGTCGAATTTCCTCCATGCCGGCTGGACCCACCTGATCGGCAACCTGATGTTTCTGTGGGTGTTTGGCTTGATCGTCGAGGGGAAGATCGGCTGGGGTCGTTTGGTGACACTGTTCCTGATCCTCGGGGCGACCGAGTGCCTGCTGGAACAACTGCTCCTTCCCGGTCCGGGTCTGTCACTGGGCGCCTCCTCCGTGATCTTTGGCTTGATGGCGATCGCCTTCGTCTGGGCGCCCCGCAACGACATCGAAATGGCGTACGGCTTCTGGCTCCCGTTTGTGTGGGTCTACCGCATCGGAAGCTTCGGCGTCTCGGTGCTGACGATGAGTGTGCTGATGGTCGTCAAGGAACTGCTGCTGGCAGTCTGGTGGCGATTTCCGATCGGCAGCGAGCTGTTCCACCTCGTGGGAGCGGCGCTCGGTTTCGGTGCGGGGGTCTCGATGCTCCGCGGAGGGTGGGTCGATTGTGAAGGCTGGGACCTCGTCAGCCTGCTGCGGCGACAGTCCAGCTCGGGGAGTCGTCCTCAACTCCCGGTGTTGCTCGATGGACGTTCGCCGGAGTTGGACGCCTTGACGGAGGAGGAACAGCGCTCGCGGCAGACCGGCCGCAAACTCCGCGCCCTCCGTCGCGTGCACCGCTTGCTGCAACAGGGGCGCCCCCTGGATGCCTGGCAGGAAGTCCTCCAGACGAAACGCCTGCTGGACCATTTCCTGCTCGGGCCGCGGGACCTCAACCGCTTGGGGCAGGCGCTGTTTGATGTTCATGCGTGGCGTGAGACCGTCGCCATGTACGAAGAGTTGATCGAGCGTTTCCCTCAGGAGTCGGATTTGGCGCGGCTGATCGTCGCCGACATCCTCATCCATCATCAGGGGCGCCCCGCCGCCGCGTTACGGCATCTGGCGCAGGTCGACCCGACCCGGCTGCCCGGCGAGGCTTCGCGCCGTCATGCCGAGCTGCGCCGCGCCGCCGAGCAGCTCGTCGATGCCGGAGTGGTGGAGCTGGAAGGTCGCCCGTGGGAGTCGATCTGAGGGTGGAGGACCGGGTCTGGTGGAACAGCAACCGCTGCGGTCGAGCCCGGGGGCGGGAAGAGGTCACGCCGCCTCCAACCCCGGAGGGCCGCTCTGCTCTCCTTCCTCGCGAGGTGCTCCAGCCGCCGGCTCCGCAGGTTTGCGCAGAGCATCCGCCATCGGCAGTTCTTCCAGCGACGTCAGTCCATAGAGTTCCAGGAACTGCCGCGTCGTGCCGTACAGGTAGGGCCGCCCCAGGGAGTCATGCTCGCCGACGATCTTGACCAGTCCGCACTCCATCAGTTGCTTGAGGATTTCGGCGCATTGCACGCCGCGGACCGCTTCCAGGTCGGCCCGGGTGACCGGCTGGCGATAGGCCACGATGGCGAGGGTCTCCATCATGGGCGGCGAAAGCCGCAGATACGCCTGCCGGTGATGGAGACGGTCGAGCCAGGCCGCAAAGACAGGGAGCGTCAGCAGGCGGTAGCCGCTCGACACCCGCTCCACCCGGAACGTTGCCTGCGATCGCTCCAGCAGCGTGTTGAGCTGCTCCACGAGCTCCCGGACTTCGCCGGGGTCCGCCAGGGCGGCGACCTGCGCCAGTTTGCGAGCGGATAAGGGGGCATCGGCCACCAGCAGGGCGGCCTCCAACCGCGCCAGCTTCGGGGTGCGCACAAGGGGATCGTGCAGTTCCAGCGCGGCCTCGTTCCGGCGGGACGGCGGGCGGCGCCCCCAGGCCCGTCGCCACTCCCTGCCGGCCGCCGTGCGATCCCACCCCCCGGAAGGTCCCGGACTCCATCCCCTGCTGGCAACGGCCGCGTTCATGCCTTCGGTCACCGGCCTCCCGCCGGCGAAATGATCTGCCGCGCGCGATCGGCATATCGCTGGGACAGCCAGCCGTCGATCTGGGTCAACACCTCCTGGACTGCCGCGAGGGGCTCCGCCGCTTCAGCTTCAAAGCGGTGCGTCACGCGGGGCTCATCACCCGGAGAAAACAGACAGACAAACAGATAGTGGTCCTGCTGCAGTCCCGGTTCGAGGTGAAACTGCTCGATTCCCAACTCGGTCAAGCGCCGCCGGGCCTCCGTCCAGGTGAGCGCTGTCCCGAATGATTCGCGGGGCGAGCGCGCATCCGGTTCGTTCTCACCCGGACCGGACCTGCGGGGAGGGGAATTCGCGGCGGGCGGGGCGCTGACGCCGCCGGAAACCAGTCCGACGAACGGCCAGGCCGGTGACGAGCCAGTCTCTCCCGTGGAGACGGACCCGCGCGACGCCGCGGTTCCGCTGGGAGGCGGATCGCCCCAGCGCGGGGCCTCGGCAGCGCCGCCGCCGCGGGGGGTGGGAGCAAAGGGGTCCTCCGTCGCCACGCGCGTGGGAGGGGGAGGATACTCCCCGAACATCTCTTCCGGTGAGCGGTTTGAGTCTCCCCGCAGCCGCGAAAAGAATTGCCGCGCCTGATCCCAGCCATTTTCACCGTTTGTCCCGGGGGCGAACCGCGGGACGCCGAAGACCATCATCAGCAGCATGGCCGAGACCGGCAGCGACAGGAGGAATGCACCGATCGAGCTGCCGGCTTTGGAACTCATCGACGGGCCTCCCTGCCGGGCAGACCTGGCCTGCCCACGAATCCTTGCCACCTCCGGAACCTCGGCAACCTCCGGGCTGCAGCGCCCCAGAGGGGGGGAACTCTACCGGAGAGCAGCGTTGCAGGACAATTGCAGTTTCGGCAGAAATTGCGGGCGCTTCTGCCCCCAGTTTCTCCAGAACACTCAAACCACCAGTCTCAGCCCCCGCCCACGGGTCAACGACCCTTTGGAGGAGACTCCGGCCTCAGCAGCGGAAAGAAAATGACGTCCCGAATCGAACGGCTGTTGGTGAGCAGCATCACCAGCCGGTCGACTCCAATCCCCAGGCCCCCGGCCGGCGGCATCCCGCATTTGAGCGCCTGGATGAATTCGCGGTCCATCCGCGCCATCGACTCCTCTTCCGGCAGGCCGGCAAGCTGGGTCCGGAACAGCTCCTCCTGCAGCTTGGGATCGTTCAGTTCCGTGTATGCATTGGCCAGTTCCATCCCTTGCACGTACAGCTCGAACCGCTCGGCGATGTGGGGTTGATCCGCCTTACGCTTGGTGAGGGGGCACAGCGCGGCCGGGTAGTCCTTGACGAACAGCGGTCCGTGGAGGTGGTCCTCGACACATGCCTCGAAGACTTCACTGACGACGACGTCGGGATGAACGTGTCCGGCGTCCAGTTCGGCGATGAGTTCCCGCTTGATCCGGCCGTGATCGGCCAGCTCCCGCGCCTTGGCGGCGACGGCCGCGGCATCCTCGAGGGGACAGCCGGCGTGTTCCTCAAACAGCTCGGCATACGTCCGCCGCGGCCAGGGCGGGGTGAAATCGATCTGCGAGTCGCCCCAGGGGAGGATCAGCCGCCCATCTGCCGGCGGCGTCCCGCCGCGCGCGGTCAGCACCTCCCGCGCGGCATTGGCCACCAGGGCCTCGGTGAGGTCCATCATCGTCTCGTAGTCCCCATAGGCCTGATAGATTTCGACCATGGTGAACTCGGGGTTGTGCGTGGCGTCGATCCCTTCGTTGCGGAAGACGCGGCCGATCTCATACACCCGCTCGATCCCCCCCACCAGCAGCCGCTTGAGGTGCAGCTCCAGCGCGATCCGCAGATACAGATCGATGTCCAGCGCGTTGTGATGAGTGATGAAGGGTCGGGCAGCGGCTCCCCCCGCAATCGCGTGCAGCACGGGCGTCTCCACCTCCACAAACTGGTGCGCGCGGAGCGTTTGACGGAGGGAGTCGATGATGCGGCTGCGCAGTAGCATCCGGTCGAGGACGCCCGGGTTGTAGATCAGATCGAGATGCCGATGCCGCAACAGCAACTCGACATCCTGCGCCCCGTGGTACTTTTCCGGAGGCTGCGTCAGCGACTTGCACAGGATCGTCAGGCGTTCCACAAGGAGGGAGACTTCACCCGTTTCGGTGCGCCGCAGCCAGCCGTCGATACCGATCAGGTCGCCCAGGTCAAGCTGCGACATCAGTTCCCACTGCTCGTCCGAGAGATCGCCGCGGGAGAAGAGGAGCTGAATCCGCCCGGTGGCATCCTGGAGATCGAAGAAGCGGAGCTTTCCCGCCTTGCGGCGGAGCATGATCCGTCCGGCGACGCGGACGCGCTCCCCATTGACGCCGCTGGCCTCCGGACACCGGGGACGGACAGCGGCGATGGCCTGATGCCCGTCGAACCGTTGGCCGAAGGGGTCGTGGCCGAGTTCACGAATCCGGGCGAGCTTGGCCAGGCGTGCGGCTTCAAAACGATCCGGGGTTGATGTTTCTGACATAACAGCTTGAGGGAGAGAGTGTTGCGCGATGTGATCCGGTGCTCGGCGACTGGGAATCTCGGACTGGTTGCGTCGGGTCGGTCAGGCGCGCAAGGGTCCGTCAGGACACGGATTCTGACGACTTCGCACCTGCTTGACACTCTTCGGACGGGGGAGTACAAGGGAATTCGATGATTTTCATCGGGGAATGACCCCGAGCGTTGCTACCGGTGTGGATGGGTCTGCGTGGGAGACGCAGTCGAAACATATTGTGTGGCAATAGGTTCTGTAACGTCGTGTCGCGACGGAGTGCGGCCGTGGTGCGGTATCCCGACAGCAATCTTGATTCGTAATTGGCTGCCAGATTTGGAGTTACATCTCAGTCTGCACGGCCTGCCGGGTGAGGACTGCCTGCGATGCCGGACCGGCTTTTACGTCGCCGCGGCGTAAAAGCAAAGTCACCGTCGACCGGCCGAAGTTTTGACGGCGCCTCCGGGCCGGTCGCGACCACTCAGTCGGATCACGACCGATGGCGAAGAAGCCCACCGCCCGCAAGCCGGCCCCCCCGAAAGTACGGCAGAAGCCTCTCCCGAAACAGGTGCGCAAAGCCGTCCCCAAGCGGGTGGCCGCCCCCTCTCCGCAGCGGAAGGCCCCGCAGCGACCAGCCGCTTCCAACGCCGCTCCTCCGCCGAAAACGGTCCGCCGCAAGAAACCGGAAAGCCCGGAGGTCCTCCTCGCGTCGCTGGACCGCGAACTCCTGAAGCTCCTCAATCGCCGCGCGGAGCTGACCATTCAAACGTTGCAGACTCAGGCGGACGTCCGCCAGAACCTGTTTGATCCGCAGGCGGAGCAGCAGCTCTGGGAGCGGATCGAGCAAGCCAATGCCGGACCGCTGTCGACGGCGGCCGCCCGGGCAATCTTTCGCGAGATCATCAGCGCCGCGCGGGCGCGCGTCAAGACGCTCCGCGTCGCCTACCTGGGGCCCCCCTTCAGCTTCACGCACCTGGCCGCGATGGAACGGTTCGGCAAGAGTGCGGACCTGATCCCCGTCAGCTCGATCGCCGCCGTGTTCGAGGAGGTCAATCGGGGCCATGCTCATTACGGCGTCGTGCCGATCGAGAACAGCACCGACGGACGAGTTGTCGACACGCTGGACATGTTCACGCGGCTGCCGCTGCGCATCTGCGGCGAAGTGCAGATGGCAATCCATCACAATCTGCTGTCGCGCTCGCCGCGGAGCGAGATCGTGGAAATCTACAGCAAGCCGCAAGCCCTGTCGCAATGCCGCGATTGGCTGGCCCGCAACATGCCCCGAGCAACGACGATCGAAGTCACCAGTACCTCGACGGCGGCGCAACTGGCGCGCGACAAGCCGGGGGCGGCCGCCGTCGCCAGCCAGCAGGCGGCGGTGCAGTACGACCTGCAAATCGTCGCCGAAAACATCGAAGACAATGCTCACAACGTTACCCGGTTCGCCATCATCGGGGAGGAGGAGACCCGCCCGACCGGCCGCGACCGGACCGCACTGTTGTTGCAGATTCCTCACGCGCCCGGTTCGCTGTCGGACGCCCTGACCGCGTTCAAGAATGCCAAGATCAACCTCACCTGGATCGAATCGTTTCCGCTGCGCGGTCCCGAGGCGGGATACCTGTTCTTTCTGGACTTTGAAGGGCACCGCCAGGAGCCGCGGATTCAAAAGGCTCTCGAAGCTCTCCAGAAGAAAGCGGTGCGGATGGAGGTGCTCGGCTCCTACCCGCGGTTTGAGACCCCCTGACGAGCGGAGCCGGCGGCCCGCAGGCGGACGCCGTCAGGAGGGAGCAATCACGTTCGGCGTCGCTTGAGGCCCGGATGGGTCCGCGGCGTTCGGGAGGTGTGGCGGCCGCAGCAACTCCTCCAGCTTCCGGGTGTGATCGAGCACGATGGCGGAGTACCGTTCGAGGTCGGCTTGGAGCCGTTCCGGTTCGCCGCCGTACCCCAGCCGCCGCGCCAGGAACTCGAACTGATCGCTACCGACGGCAGGGACGGTGAGGTCGCGGGCGTCGCCCCGCACCATCCGCAAGGCGTCCACCAATCGGCGGAGAAAGCGGTAGGCATCCCGCAGGGGTCGCCGGTCGGGGAGCAGACCGATCGCTTCCAGGGCCTTGAGGGCAGCCCGCGTGTTCGGTTCCTTCAACTCGGGATGTTCCCGTCCGTAGGTGATCTGGAGGGCCTGCACAAAATACTCGCAATCGACCACGCCGCCGGGGGAGAGCTTGGCGTGAAACGTCCCGGCCCGGACGAGTTCGCGAATCTGCCGTTCGCGCAGGCCCCGCATGGCCGCGAGGTCGAACGGCCGTCCGGTATACACCAGGGCATCGCGGAGCTGTTCCACTTCGCGGCCGAACTCGGGATCGCCGGCGATGGCGCGGAGCTTGACCAGGGCCTGCCGTTCGTAGGGCCAGGCAGGACCCTCCGCGCGATAGTAGGCTTCGAACGCCGCCCGGGAGACGGCCAGGCTGCCGGCCTTGCCGTAGGGGCGCAGCCGCAGATCGATTTCGAAGATGCCCTGTTGCTTGGCGCGGATCGTTTTCTGGACCCCTTCGACCAGCCGCGAGAACCAGTCGAGATTGGTGATCGCCTCCGGTCCGGTGGTGCAGCCGTCGGCTTCGTAGACGAACAGCAGTTCGATGTCGGACGCAAACCCGAGCTCGCGTCCGCCGCATTTGCCCAAGGCGCAGACCGCCAGCCGGGAGAGCCCCCCCTGCGGTCGCTGCGGCGTTCCAAACCGCGCGGCGAGTTCGTGGGTACACAGCTCCACGGCGGACTCCAACACCGTTTCCGCAAGCCAGGTCAACTCCTGGGAGAACATTCCGAACTGGTCCTGATAGCCGAGGATGTGCCGCATATCGATGCGGAACAGTTCGCGGTCCTTGAAGGCGTTCAGTCTCCGCCGCTGCTCCTCAGGGTCGGTGACGCCGGCCAGCTCGCGCCGCAGCGCCTGGCGAAGACGGGGGGGATCGCGGGCCTCGCGAAGGCTCTCCAGGTCGGTGAGCAGCGGCAGCAGATTGCGATGCTGCAACCGCAGGAAGTCCTCCCACAGAAACTCGCTCCCTCCCAGCACGAGCGCCAGTGCCTCCAGCACCTCGGGCTGCTGGAGCGACGCCAACTGCTCCAGCCAGTTCTCACTGGCAAAGAGCTGTTCGAGCAGGGACCGGAAGCGGAGCAGCGCGGCTTCCGGATCCGGCGAACTGGGGAGCAAGTGGGTGAAGTGCTTGGTCAGCACGACTGCCGCTCGGAGTTCGTGGAGCCGACGCGGAGCGGTGATCTTGCGACCGTCCGCGGTGGTGACGGCGAGCATGTCGGTCGCCGTCCGGGCGGTGGAATGAATCTGCATGCGGAGGATGGAGACGCCGCTGACGGCCAGCGCGCTGGTGAGCTCGTACAGGAATCCGGGCGTATCCTCGCCGCGGATGTGCATGATCGTGGCGTCGGGCGCGGAGTCGTTGTCGATGGCGATCTCCACCGGCAGCAGACGGGAGGAACGTCGGCGGTGGGATCGCAAGGCGGCTCCGAGCCGCCGCGCCAGCAGCCCCTGAGCTTCGCGCATGCGTCCTTCCGCGGCCAGATGCAGAAGCTGTCGGAGGTCGGCCTCATATCGCTTCCAGACGTCGGGGTCCGGCCGGCCGTGCGGCCTTCGGACGCGGAAGACGTTGATGAATTTTCGCTGCCGCTCGCCGTCGCCGCGGGGTCCCGAGCGGCCCCGCTGCTCCGCCGCCGTGATGATCTCCGAGCCGGTGAACACGCGGCCGGCTTCGATATCGAATCCCTCCAAGTGCAACAGGCCGCACATCAGCGACAGGTCCCCCAACTGGTCATATCCGACGACCGTTAGTTCCCAGCGGTGATCGGGAAGCGGGTGGACCTCGAGGCAGACCGGCTCCTCGGGTCCCAATCGGTTCAACAGCGCCAGTTGGCGTTCCGTCTCGCCGGGGGAAAAGACTTCGGCGTAACCGGCGGCGGCCTCCCCCAAGTGGGGGGTGATGTCGGGCCGATCCGGAGCGGGAGGGTGGACTGTGTGCGCATCCGGCCGCAACCGCCGGTCGAAGATGTCCCGCACGTAGCGGCGGTGCTCGGCGTGGTGATGGAGGAAGTGCTCGACCGACTCGTAGTCCAGCCGCGCCGCCAGATTGGCCAATTCGCGGGGGTTGTCGGGAAGCGTGTGCCGCTGCTTGTTGTGCCGGAGTTGGAGTGCGTGCTCCACCGTCCGCAAAAAGACGTAGGCCGTGGAGAGATGCCGGTACTCGCCGGGCAGGATGAGTTCCGCGTCGGCCAGTTGCACCAGGGCGAGGAGGGTCCCGGTGGAGCGGACGCGCGGGACGGCCCGCGCATGCGCCAGTTGCAGGAACTGCGTGAGGAACTCGATTTCGCGGATGCCTCCGGGCCCGGTCTTGACGTCGTCGTTGGGGCGTTCACCACGGCCCGCGGAACGTTCCATCTCGGCCTTGAGGCGCAGAATGCTGCGGCGGGCCTCGTCGAGGTCGACATCAAAGACGATCGGCTCCGCCTCGCGCAGAAACTTCTCCCCCAACGCGAGAGACCCGGCGATGGGACGGGCCTTCAGCAGGGCCTGCTTTTCCCACAGCCGCCCATGCGTACGGAGGTAGTCCAGATAGGCCTCGGGAGTGGTGACCAGCGGCCCCGACCGTCCCCAGGGACGCAGTCGCATGTCCACGCGGTACAGGAAACCTTCACCGGTGGTTTCACTCAGGGCGCGGATGAGTTTCTGGGCCAGTCCCCAATACTGTTCGGGTTCTCGCCGGGCGAGGAACACCAGGTCGATGTCGGAGCTGTAATTGAGTTCTTCGCCCCCCAACTTCCCGAACGCCAGGACGGCGAATTCGGCGGGGTCGATGCCCAGCTCCCCGGCGACGACGCTCAGGCTGCACTGCACCAGGCTCTCGGCCAGCCGCGCCAACTGCTGGGTGACGGACTGCAAGTCCAGGAGATGGAACGTATCGCAGGCCGCCAGGCGGAGCAGTTCCCGCTGCTGGAAGCGCCGCAGGGCGTCCAGTCGCTCTCCCAGCGACAGCGCGGCGCGGATCGACTCTTCCGCCTCGGCCAGCAGTCGCGGCGGGCTTTTGATCTCGGCCAGGCGCTGATGCCGGCTGAGGAACTCCAGCTCCTCCGGGTGGCGGACAAGAATCTCGGTCAGGAACTGGCTGGAGACGAACAGCCGAAACAGGATTTCGACGCTGCGGGGGCTGGCCGCCAGCGCATGAAACAGCGCTTCCCGGTCGCGCACCGCCTGGACGTACCGGCCGAAGTTGAGGAGTGAGACGTCCGGATCCGCGGCATCGGTGAGCGCGCTCAGCACCGCCGGCAGGCACGGTGCCAGGGCGGCTCGTTCCGCCTCGGAAAGGAACAGACCCCGCAGCCGCTCCCAAGCCGCCGCCGGATCGTGAAATCCCATCGGCTCGAACATTGGCCGGGCGGCGGAGAAATCCTCGGCCTGCAGCAGTCGCTCACAAACGTCGGTCGAATACCGGAACATCTCCGTTATCATAGGTGATCCCGCAGAGCCGCACAGAGTCGGCCGTGGAAGACGGGTCTGCGGCTCCGCCTTTGCAGCGATGGTTGACCCCCGCCAGCTCGACACGGACGGGTACGCGATTGTGCCGGAGGTGCTCGCTCCGGCGAGGGTGCAGCAGTTGCGGCAGGCCGTCGAAGGTCTGGGGGAACGGGAGGAGGTCCTTCGTCGCGGAGGGACTTACGGCGTTCGGAACTTGTTGAGGGTGCTGCCGGAAGCAGCCGAGGTCTCGGCGTCGCCCGAGCTGCGGCGTCTCGTCGCGCCCGTCCTCTCGGAGCGCTGCTTCGCCGTGCGGGGGACATTGTTCGACAAGATCCCCGGCGCCAATTGGAGCCTGTTCTGGCACCAGGACAGCATCATCACGGTTCGCGAGCGGAAAGAGGTCCCCGGCTTCAGCAAATGGGCGCTGAAAGCCGGTGTGTGGCACGTCGAGCCCCCGTTCGTAATCTTCGAGCGCATGTTGACGCTGCGCGTGCACCTGGACGATTGCGGTCCCGACAATGGCCCCTTGCGAGTGCTCCCCGGATCGCATCGTTCCGGCTGGGTGGAAAACGAGCTGGAGGACTGGAAACAGAGGCGCCGCGAGGTCGTCTGCACGGTTCCGGCCGGGGGAGTGGTGGTCATGCGGCCGCTGATTCTCCATGCGTCATCGGCGGCGATCGCGCCGTCGCACCGGCGGGTTCTCCACCTGGAATACGCCGTCGATGATCTCCCCGGCGGGCTGGAGTGGCACACGCGGATCGGTCCGCGGCCGTGCGACACGTCCGCGGCGCCTCGCTAAACTGCCCCAGACCTCGCCCCCCACGTCGCCTGAGCGCGCCGATGTCCGACACTCTCTACCTGGTCGATACCTTCTCACTCATCTTCCAGGTGTACTACGCCATCCGCCAGCCGATGACCGGGACGCGCGGCCAACCGACGAACGCCGTGTATGGCTTCACGGGCGACATCGAACACCTGCTCCGGGAGAAGCAGCCCACGCATCTCATCTGTGCAGTGGAATCGGCGGAACCGACGGAGCGTCTGGCCTTGTTTCCGGAGTACAAGGCGGGCCGCGGCGAGATGCCGGACGATCTGCGACCGCAGATTCCCCTCATCTTCGACGTCCTGCAGGGATACCGCATTCCGATCGTGGATTCGGACGGGTGGGAGGCGGACGACGTGATCGCCACGCTGGCGACCAAGGCCGCCGCCGCCGGCATGGACGTGCGGATCGTCTCCTCCGACAAGGACCTCCGCCAGCTCATCGGACCGAAGATCAAGCTCTACAGCATCCGCAAGCGGCAGTTCTACGACGAAACGGAGCTGATGCAGGAGTGGGGGATTCGCCCCGATCAGGTGGTCGATTTCCAGGCCCTGGTGGGGGACAGCGTGGACAACATTCCCGGCGTGCCGGGCGTCGGTCCCAAGAAGGCCAGCGCCCTGCTGCATCACTTCGGCACTCTGGAAGGAGTGCTGGCCAACTGGGACAAGGCCCCGGGCAAAAAACTGGCCGAGAATCTCCGCGACTATGCCGATCAGGCGCGGCTGAGCAAACGGCTCGTCACGCTGCATACGGACCTGCCGCTGGACGTCGACTGGGAGGCCGCGCGGGTGGAGCCGCCCGATTGGGACCGCTTGTACCAGCTCTTCACCGACCTGGGTTTCCGCCGCTACGCCGACGAAGCCCGGCAGCATCGTTCCTCCACCCCTCTCCGCGAGGCGCGCGGGGGCGACCGCCGCTGGCAGATCGTCGACACACCCGAGGCATTCGCCGCGTTCGCCGAGCAGCTTCGAGCTCAGAAGACCTTCTGCGTCGATCTGGAAACCACCAGCACCGACCCGCTGAGAGCGGACATCGTGGGCTGGGCGTTCTGCTGGGAGGCGCACTCCAGCTACTACCTGCCGGTGGATGGCCCCCCGGGATCAGCCACGCTGAAGGGTCCGGAGGTCGTCGCCGCCCTCAAACCGATCCTGGAAGACCCGCAGCGGGAAATCATCAACCAGAACGTCAAGTACGACGTGCTCGTCCTCCGCCGGGCCGGCATTCAGGTGCAGAACCTCGGCGTCGATCCGATGGTCGCCGACTACCTGCTCGACGCCGGCGCCCGCAGCCACGGACTGGATGAACTCGCCAAGCGGCATCTCAACCGCAAGATGATCCCCATCACCGAGCTGATCGGGACGGGGAAACAGCAGCTCAAGATGTTCGAGGTCGACGTGGAGCGCGCGGCCGAATACGCCTCCGAGGACGCCGATATCGCCTGGCAGCTTGCGCACCTGCTGGGAGATCGCCTGCGGCGGCAGGGGCTGTGGGACCTGTACTGGAACCTCGAACGCCCCTTGATCCTCGTCCTCGCCGAGATGGAATGGAACGGCGTCCGCGTGGACGTGCAGGAGTTGCACCGGCAGAGCGCCGAACTCACCGCCCGGCTCGACGCCCTGATCCACGAAATCCACGACCTCGCCGGACATGAGTTCAACATCGCCTCCCCCAAGCAGCTTGCCAAAGTCCTGTTTGAGGAGCTGAAGCTCCCCGTGCTCAAGCGAACCAAGACGGGGCCGAGCACCAACGAGGAAGTTCTGGAGCGGCTGGCGGCGCGGCACCCCCTGCCGGCCAAGATCATGCAGCACCGCATGATCTCCAAGCTCAAGGGGACGTACCTCGATGCTCTGCCGAAGCTGGTGCATCCCGAGACCGGCCGGCTGCACACGTCCTTCAGTCAGGTGGCGGCGGCGACGGGACGCCTCTCCTCCTCCGAGCCGAACCTCCAGAACATCCCCATTCGGACCGTCGAGGGGAGCCGCATCCGACGCGCCTTCATCCCCGGAGAACCGGGTTGGAAGTTGATCTGCCTGGACTACTCCCAGATCGAACTGCGGATGCTGGCCCACTTCTGCCAGGATGCTGCGCTCCTGGAAGCCTTCCGCAACGGCGAAGACATCCACCGCAAGGTCGCCGCCGACGTCTTCCACGTCCCGCTGGAGGAGGTCACTCCGGAGCAGCGCCGCATCGCCAAGGCGGTCAATTTCGGGGTCGTGTACGGGCAGACGCCGTTCGGACTGGCGGCCATGTTGGGGATCGACGAGGCCGACGCCGCCGCGTTCATCGACGACTATTTCGCGCGGTACGCCGGCGTCGACCGGTTCATCACCGACACGCTCGCCGAGTGCCGCCGGACGGGCTATGCCGTCACGTTGCTGGGCCGCCGGCGGGCGATCGACGGCATCCGCCCCCGCCGCTTCCGCAACCTCAACCTCCCGGAACGGACCGCCATCAACACCGTCATCCAGGGATCCGCAGCCGACCTCATCAAGCAGGCGATGGTTCACATCCACGCGCGGATGCAGCACGAGGGGACTCCCGGCCGGCTGCTGCTGCAAATCCATGACGAACTCGTGTTCGAGGCCCCCGCCGGAGACGTCGAGCGGCTGGTGGAACTCGCGCAGCACGAGATGGAGACGGCCCTCAATCTCCGCGTCCCGATCGAAGTCGATGTGAAGGTCGGGGACAACTGGCTCGACGCCGCCGGCGGTTAGGTTGGGGGGAACTCCATCGGCGACGCCGCCGCGGACAGGTGGTATAGTCGATCCTGTTCCCTTGAAGCTCACCCGCGTTCGTGCCGACGCGTCCATGGACCGACCCCTCTCCTCCGCGGTTGATCGCGTCCTCGCCCGGGCGGGAGAACTGGCTGCGGCCGCCGACCGGCCGGTCAAACCCGTCGATCTCCTGCAAGCGCTGCTCGACGACGAGGGACATGCCACCGAACTCCTGCGGGAAGCGGGACTCACTGCGCAGACCCTGGCCGACGCGGTGGGACTCCACGCCGTCGAGGCGAGCCAACGGAGCCTTCTGCGGGCCGCCCATCAACACACCCCCAGCGGCGAGGAGACCTCCAGTCTCCAGCTTCTGGCGGCGATCGCTGAAACGGCCGAAGAGTTTGCAGCTCTGTTTGAGCGGCACGGGTTGGCGCTGGAGCACCTGCGGCAGCTCGCCCGGGGTGGAGCGCCTCCCGCGGCGGAACCACTGCCGAGCGACGTGCAGATCGCACCGGCCGTCCCGGCGGCCGTCGACGACCGGTCGGCGACGCTCCGCATCATCGACGCCGCCGCCAACCGCGCCCGCGAGGGACTGCGGGTCCTGGAAGATCATGCCCGCTTCGCTCTCAACGACGCCCATCTGACGCAGCGGTTCAAGCAGGCGCGGCACCGGTTGGCGGAAGGGGTGTCCGGACTGGTCAGCGACGAGGCCCTGCGACTCCGCGACACCCCTCGGGACGTCGGCACGGAACTGACGGCGCGTCTGGAGGCCCGGCGCACCACCGACGCCGACGTCCTCCGCGCCAATGCCCGTCGCGTGCAAGAGGCGCTGCGGTCGCTCGAGGAATACGGGAAACGGATCGACCCCTGGCAGGCCGAACGATTTGAACGCCTGCGCTACGAATGCTACACGCTCGAACAGGCCCTGCTGACGACGCTTCACGCACGGGAGCGGCTGCGGGACGTCCGGCTCTGCCTGTTGGCGACGGACGAGCTCTGTCCACGGGGGCTGGGACCGGTGGTCCAGGCCGCGCTCCGCGCCGGTTGTCCGATGGTGCAACTCCGCGAGAAACATGTCCCGGACGGTCGGCTCCTCGAACGGGCGCGGTTGCTGCGGGAATGGACCCGGGCGGCGGGCGCGCTGTTCATCGTCAACGATCGACCCGATCTCGCCGTGCTGGTCGATGCCGATGGCGTGCACGTCGGTCAAGAGGACCTTCCCGCCGCGGAGGTCCGGCGGATCGTCGGCGGGCGGCGATTGGTGGGGGTCTCGACGCACAACGTCGAGCAGGTGCGTCAGGCCGTGCTGGACGGGGCCGACTACCTTGGCGTGGGACCGGTCTTCCCCTCGACGACCAAAACGTTCGACTCGCTGGCGGGACTCGAGTTTGTGCGTCAGGCCGCGGCGGAGACTGCGCTCCCCTGGTTCGCCATTGGGGGGGTGACGCTCGAGAACCTCCCCCAGCTCCAGTCGGCGGGGGCGCGCCGCATTGCGGTGACGAGCGCCATCTGCAGTGCCGACGATCCGGCCGCAGCGACACGGCGGCTCTTGGAACGTCTGGCAGCAGCAGATGTCGCTGAACCTGATGCCGCATCCGCAGCCGCGTTACAATCCCCCGGATGCTGCTGACGACCCCGCCGCCGGCGGCGCCTGCACAGGCCTTTGATCCCGGTCCAGGGGATGGGCTGATGACCGGGGAGTGAGGTTCACGTCGGGGCGCGGGTCTGGTCACGGACCCTCTTCCTCCCCAGGAGCGCGCACATGAATGCTCGAATCTTCCGTCTCGGAATCTGGTGGCTCGTGGCGGGTGGAGCATGTTGGCAGCCCGCTCCCGCTGCCGAGCAGGCAGGAAGCTCGCCTCCCCCGCTCCGCATCATCGCCTTCGGGGCGCACCCGGACGACGTCGAGTTTCGACTGGGAGGGTGCGCCCTCAAATGGCGGGCCCTGGGGCATGAGGTCAAGTTCGTCTCCGTCACCAATGGAGACATCGGGCATTGGCAAATCGCCGGCGGCCCACTCGCCATCCGCCGCACCTCCGAAGCACACGAGGCGGCGCGACGGCTGGGGGTCGCCAGCCAGGTCCTGGACATCCACGACGGCGAACTCGAACCGACCCTGGAGAATCGCAAGACGATCGCCCGTCTGATCCGCGACTGGCAGGCGGACGTCGTGATCGGCCACCGGCCCTACGACTACCACCCGGACCATCGCAACGTGGGACTGCTGGTGCAGGACGCGGCATTCATGATCGGCGTGCCGTTCTACGTCCCGGACACGCCCCCCGTGAAGAAGCAGACGGTCTTTCTGCATTTCTCGGACCGGTTCACCAAACCCTACCCCTTCCAGGCGGACGTGGCGGTCTCCATCGACGACGTGATTGAACAGAAGGTGGAGGCGATCGACGCGCTGGCGTCGCAGGTGTATGAAGGGGGCGCGCTCGGCTCGGAGGAATTCCTCGTGGAGAACCTGGCCGGCGACCCTGTGGCCCGAAAGGAAAAGCTCCTGGAACGCTGGCGCCGGAGGGACGGCGGCATTGCCGACAAGTACCGCGCGGCGCTCATCGAGTGGTATGGCGAAGAACAGGGTCGCGCCGTCCGCTGCGCCGAGGTGTTCGAGATCTGCGAGTACGGTCACCAGCCGACAAAGTCCGAACTGCGGCGGCTGTTCCCGTTCTTTGATCCTCTCCGGCCGTGACGCCCGTGACGTCATCGCCGGTGCACCGCCCAGCCGCGAACGGAGGTGCGCGTCGTCCAGAGCGTCTTGCCGGCAGTGATGGAGAGCGTCCGCAGGTCGTCCCCCCCGAAGGTGACGTTCGTCAGCAGGTCTTCCTCGATGGGAATCCGTCCCCGGAGCTCTCCGCGCGGCGTGAGCAGATAGATGCCGGGTGGAACGTCGGTCGTTTCGTGGGGTCCGCGCGGCCGGCGGATGCCGGCCGCCACGTACAGCGTCCCCTCCGAATCGACCGTCATGCCGTCGCCGCCCCGGCCGGGAGCGAAGTCGTACACCAGCCGCTGGTCGCTCAGCCGCCGCTGAGCATTCAGGGCAAACGCCCAGATGCGGCGATGCCCCCCCACCACGGGGCAACTGTCCACCACATACAACGTCCTCTCATCGGGACTGAGGTGGATGCCGTTGGGACGCTGGATGTCCGGCTGAGAGACCGCCAGCTCCACCCGGCCGTCCGGATCGATGTGATAGACGGAATCGTGGTCCAGCTCCATGGTGTGGCGATCGCCGTAGCACGGGTCGGTGAAGAAGATGTGTCCGTCGGAGGTGCAGGCCACGTCGTTGGGGGAGTTGAGCCGTCGCCCCTGCCAGTGGTCGCAGAGGACGTCCAGCCGGCCGGTGGCGAGATCAAGCCGCGTCAGCCGACGATTCCCGTCGCCCGGCCCGAATTCATTCCCCTCGCAGATGAGGAGTCTCCCCTGGGGATCAAACAACAGACCGTTGGCGCGACCGCTCGGCTGGCGAAACACCTCCCACCGCGTCTGGCCGGTCCGCTGACGCAGGATGCGGTTGTTGACGATGTCGCTGAAATAGACCGTGCCGTCGGCCGCACAGGCCGGACCTTCGAGGAAGGCGACGATGGCCGCCGTGGAGGGAGGCGGGAACTGCGGGGTGTCGGCAAGAGCGGGAGGCATGTCAGCGGTCAGCGTTTGAGAGGGGGAAGTCCGCTGGCCTGGCGCTGCCGGTTGACGAGCGCCAGCGCCCGCGGTTCGAGGGTCAGGAGCTTCACCAGTTGTGAGGACGTCACGCCCAGTCTCTCCGCCGCCGCGGGGAGCTGCCACTCCAGTACCGCCAGCACGTCGAGCAGTTCCGCCAGCAGCGCGGGGAAGTCGACATGGCGGGGATTGACGGCGAGGCGTCCGCCACGGCAACGGGACTGCCAGAGGGGGGAAGGGGTGGGAGACGGCGGTCGTCGGACTTCCAGGGCGAGCTTTCGTCGCAAACGGTCGAGGGCGTGGCGGAGATTGGTTGGCGCGCTGCGGCTTTCAAATGCCTCGGCGATCAGTCCGGTGGGGCGATGCCTGAGCCGCACGCCGGTCTCAACCTTGTTGCGGCGTTGTCCTCCGGGTCCGGAGCGCCGCAACTGCTCGCGGTCGCAGGCGGCCAGAAGTTCCTCGTCGGACCAGGGTGTGAGAGGCCGCATCATCGTCGGGGGGAGTTGAACCGGCCGGCGTCCGCCGACGCCAGCACTCGCCGGGACATCAGGACCATTGCGCCATGATCCGCGCACGATCAACAGGTGCTCCCAGCGGCGGAGAAGAACGACCCTCATCCCGTCCGATGACCGGGAGACCCAGAGAACGCGTCCGTCAGACGACGTCGTCCGTCACGGTCTCATGCCCGCGCTGGACGAGTCGCCGAGTCAGGAACACCTCGAACACCAACAGCCCCAGGACAAAGCACAGCAGCGCCGCCCACAGTTCGGCGCGGGGGGCGTCCTGGGCTTGGAGTTCCGTCATACGGCTGACAGTTTCCACGACCCGAAACCGGTCCCCCTCCGTCAGTTTCTCCAGTTCCGCGGCGGTGAGCGGAGTCAAGTCCGATTCTTCACGGTCGAAGTTGACCACGAAGAGTTGTTCCTTCCACGCCGGGTCGTCCGGTTTCTCGACGCGGTAGACCCCGGGGAGCGACGTGTCGCTCAGGCGAATCGCCGGATGCAGTTCATCCCCCGCCGGGGCGGCGGGAAGCTGCTGGTCGGTGGGGCTGCGAAACAGATACTGCTCCGCCCGGTCGCCGCGGGGGATGTCGAGCAGCAGCGGTGCGCCGCTCTCGACGTTGCGGCCCCGGCGGTGCCCGGCGAGGAAAAAGACCAGCTCATGCAGGAAGGGGGCCAGGGCGCGGCGGCCGGGAAGCGTGCTCCAGGCGTCGTCCACCGGACCGGCAAGTTGCACGACGTGTCCTCGGTCATAGGACCGCAGCACAATCCAGGGGTCGCCGGTGTTGAGCCGCGCCGCCACGTGCGTCGTCGGTCGGGTTCCTCCGCCGTGCTCGGAGTCGGCGGGGTCCTGAGGTTCGGCCACGGCCGGGAGAGTCAATCGCCACCATCTGGCGAACCGCACCCGCGTGAACTCAAACCCCCCTTCCGGGGCGTCGTCGCGGAACATCGTCATCCCGGGGAGCAGCAGACTCTCGTTGGCGACGACGACGGGGCGCATCGGGGCGTCCTCCTCCGCCGCCACCACGTCAAAGGCGGCCGGCAGCAGGCCCGCACCACCGGCGTGGAGTTGGTTCCACGCGGCTGGGTCGGTCCGGTCGCCCGGGGCGATGACGAGTCCTCCACCACCGGCCACGAATGCCTGGAGCGCCTCTGTCTGCTGCGGCGTGAGTTTCGGCACGTTGCAGAGGAAGACCACCGCCGGACCCTGCAAATCGTCCGGCTGGAACGCGGCGGCGGTCACCACGCGGGCCTTCACCCACGGGCTGGAGACGCTCTGGGGTGTGAGGGCCGAACGCGCGAAAAACGTTTCACTGCGCACCGGATCCGCTTGCGGGTCGCCGTCCACCAGCAGCACCGGCAACCCTTCCTCAATGAGCACCGCGGCATCGGAGCGGTTGTCACCCGGGAGGTGATCGGGATCGAGCGAAACGGAGATGAGATACGACCCGACCTGCGGGAACTGATGTTCAAACTGAACGGCCGCTTCCCCGTTGGGAGGGAGATTGACGCTGAGCGTCTTGTCGTCCAGCCGCTGGCCGTTGATCTCAAAATACACCTTGCGGCGGGTCGCTACGCCACCCGACTGCCGCACCTTCGTCTGCACCCGCACGGTGAATTCCGGCACGGTCAACTCGCGCGACAGTTCCAGACGGTCGACCGAGAAGTTGACCCGTTCGACCTCCCCCTGGCTGCCGAGGTGCACCATCCACAGGGTGGGCCGGACGGCGGCATCCTTCAGGACGGCGTCGAGACGGGTCCACGTCGCCTGGTCGGCCAGCGTCCAGGGGAGGGCCTGACCATCCGTCAACACCACGACGTCGCGGCGGAGGTTCGTTCCTGCGCTCAGCATCTGGACCGCCTGACGAAGGGCGGGGGCGAGGCGGGACGTCCCCGCCGGACCCGGGAGGCGGGACAGCTCTGCCCGGACCAGATCCAAGTCCGACGTGGGGGGATCGACCACCGGCCGCACCTGATCGCGCGCGTCCAAGACTCCCACGGTGTCGCCGCCGCGGAGACGCTCCAGCGACTCATGCACCCATTGGATCGCCGCCGCATGAGGTGTGACGTGCCGTCCCTCCCAGCCCATGCTGTAGGAGCCGTCGATGATGTAAACGACGTCGCGGCTGGGGCCGGAGGAGAGGTTCGCAAACAACCCCCCCCGCGCCCACGGTCGGGCAAAGGCGAGCACGATCGCCAGGATCACTCCCAGCCGCAACAGCAGCAACAACAGTTCCTCGAGTCGGATTCTTCGGCGCGTGCGGCGGCCCAGTTCGAGGAACTGCATCGCCCCCCAGTGGACGACGTCGAACTTCCGCTTGCTGAGCAGGTGCGCCAGGATCGGCAAAGCCAATCCGGCCAGACCGGCGAGCATGGCGAGATTGAGGAATCCGAACATTTCTGCATCGTATCTCGTGGGTGGAGGTCTCGCGACGCTGCGGAGAGGAACGCCACAACCGACAGCCGGCCTGCAGGGGCGGCTTCCCTGGGGAGGATGCCGGGGGGGGATCACCCGTAGAGGCTGTCTGGCCCCTGGGCATCAAAGGCATGGCGGAAATGTTCCACGACCGGCTCGGCGCCCGAGCGCCACTGAATGGCAATGACATCGAAGCGCGACCGGCACTGCAGGCAGCCCTGCCGCTTCAGCCAGGCGAGGGCAGCGCGGGTCAATTGCCGCTGCTTGGCGGGAGTCACGGCCTCGACAGGGAGGCCCTTGCCATCGTCGCTGCGGGTTTTGACCTCGACGAAGACAATCCACTCGCCGTCGCGGGCGATGATGTCGATTTCACCGATCCGGTTGCGGGACTGGCGGGCGAGTATGCGATAGCCCTGACGACGAAGATACCGGACCGCCAGCCGCTCGCCACGGTCGCCCAACAGTTTTCGCAGCCAGCCGGTGCGCGGCATCCGCCCCTTCCCGTGACGGTCTTGCGGGAGTCACGACAGTCTCACCGGCGCCGGGCCGGATCGAACAGGAGGGCAGGAACCGCCGGATCAGGCGGTCTCGGCCTCCCCCTGCTTGGCGCGACGCTCGGCCAGGCGGGTGGATTTTCCAATCCGGTCGCGAAGGTAGTAGAGCTTGGCGCGGCGGACTTTGGCGTGCCGTTTGACCACCACGTCGGCCACCTTGGGGGAGTGGACGGGAAAGGTCCGCTCGACCCCTTCGCCGGCGACAATGCGACGAACCGTGAACATCTCCCGCATGCCGCTGCCGCGCTTGGCAATCACCACCCCCGAAAAGAGCTGAATCCGCTCTTTGTCCCCTTCCAGAATGCGGGTGTGGACGTCGACGGTATCGCCGATCTCGAAGGAGAGCGGATTCTCACGGTAGCTCCCTTGTTCGGCGGCTTGGATGAGGCGTTGCATGGCAGGTTCAAACAGTTGCGGCTCCCGTCCCCGGCAGGACGAAAGCTGCGGTACATCGGTGCAGGGACCCATCCGCCGGCAGATCACCGCGGAACAGAACTCCCGCTCGGAAGCCCCGTAGTCTATTGGCGGGGCGAGCCGGCTGCAAATGACCGATTGCCCGTCAAAACAGGAAAGCCGGAAATACCGGTCGGCGGCGCAATGCGCGGCCCCTTGCCAAGGGGCGCGCCTGCCTCCCTAACGGGCAAGGAGCATCCGGGCGTCAGCAGGCCACTTGCTGCAGAGAACTCGACAAAAAAGAGGAAGCGTCCTGAGCCATAGAAACCCAGGACGCTTCCGAGTTCGCCAAGCGACAAGTGCGGGCCAACGCTCGTCGCGGCGGGCCATAGGCCTAGAAAATACCGTGCCTCAAGGCAAAAATCCACAACCAATTGTCACTAAAGGACTAAATGCATCTGACGGATTTTATACCTGTCGCAATCCCATACAGATCAGTTGATTCCTGCCCGGCAGCACCCCCGGCCGGTGTTGGGAAAATGTCGACTCCCTCTAGGCCGTCGGTGCTCAGACCACTATGATGCCCTCCCTTGAGGCAAGCCGGTCTGTCGCACCCGCGACAGAGCGTCGTCGGCAGTGGGGGCATCGACGACCGCTTCGCAACCTGACCAGGTTGCTCCGAACCGCCTCCAGCATCCGCATCGCACCGGACGCTCCGCTGGTGCGACCAGCAGCCGCTCGCGGATTCTCCGCCGAGCCCGTGTCCACCTTCGATCCCTCCCCGTTCTGCCTTCCTTCGGATTCTCGTCTGCCATCCCATGCGTCGCCAGGACCTCCGGAACATCGCCATCATCGCGCACGTCGACCACGGGAAGACGACGCTGGTTGACGCCCTGATGCGCCAAAGCGGTCTGTTCCGCGAGGCGGAGCTGTCCGGAGAATGCATTCTCGACTGGAACGACCTGGAGCGGGAGCGCGGGATCACGATCCTGGCGAAGAACATCTCGCTCTCCTATCAGGGGGTGAAGATCAACGTCATCGACACGCCGGGACACGCCGACTTTGGAGGGGAGGTGGAGCGCGTGCTGCGGATGGCGGACGGCGCCCTCATCCTGGTGGACGCCTTCGAAGGCCCCAAACCGCAGACGCGGTTCGTGTTGACCAAGGCCCTGGAAGTGGGCCTCAAGCCTCTGATTGTCGTCAACAAGATCGACCGTCCGGACTGCCGTCCGGAGGACGTGCTGATCGAGACGCTGCACCTGCTGGAGGACCTGGGGGCGGAGGACCCGCTGTCGATTCCGCACATCTACGCCAGCGGCCGGGCGGGGTTCGCCAGCGAGGATCCGCACGTCCGGGAGGGGACGATCTTTCCTCTGCTGGACCTGGTGCTGCGGGAGATTCCCGGACCGGAAGCGGACCTGGACGGCCCGTTTCAGATGATGACCACGACGCTGATGTGGTCGGAGTACGTGGGACGGATCGCCGTCGGTCGCATCACCGCGGGAGAGGTTCGCCCGGGCGACAAAGTGGTGGTGATGAAGGGGGACGGGTCGCTGGCGCCCGGTGTCGTCGAAGGGGTGGAGTTGTTCGACAAGCTGGGCCGCGTCAAGGCGGCGTCGGCGTCGGCGGGAGACATCGTGGCGCTGGTCGGTCTGCCGGACGTGTCCATCGGAGACACGATTGCGGCCGCAGACCGGCCTCGGGCGCTGCCGCGGATCACGGTGGATGAACCGACGCTGACGATGGTGTTCACCATCAATTCGTCGCCGCTGGCCGGCCGGAGCGGAAAGTATGTCACCAGCCGGCACCTCCGCGACCGGCTGGAGCGCGAGTTGCAGTCGAATGTGGCCCTGCGGGTCGAGCAGGCGTCGCAGAAGGAGTCGTTCCAGGTTTCGGGACGAGGGCTGCTGCATCTCTCCGTGCTCATCGAGACGATGCGCCGGGAAGGGTATGAGCTGTCGGTGGGCAAGCCGGAGGTGATCCGCAAACGGGTGGGAGGCCAATGGCACGAGCCGTTCGAGCTGTTGGAAGTGGAGGTCCCCAGCGAGCTGCTCGGGCCGGTGATGGAGATTCTGACGGCGCGGCGGGCGCGGTTGCAGCACATGGCGCCGGGGACCGGCGGGCACACACACCTGGAGTTTCTGATTCCGGCGCGGGGCCTGATCGGGCTGCGGACGCGGCTGCTCAATGCCACCCGCGGAGAGGCGGTCATGCATCACCGCTTCGACAGCTACCAGCCGCAGGAGGGGACGTTGCCGCGGCGCAAAAACGGGGTGCTCGTCTCCCAGGAAGCCGGCCGGGCGACCGCCTATGCCCTGTGGAAGCTGGGCGAGCGGGCCGCCCTGTTCGTCTCCCCCGGCGATGAAGTCTACGAGGGGATGATCGTCGGCGAGAACTCGCGGGAGAATGATCTGGTCGTCAATCCCATCCGTGAAAAGAAACTGACCAACATGCGTGCCTCCGGGTCGGACGAGAACATCATCCTGGAACCGGCGCGCGTGATGAGCCTGGAAACAGCGCTGGAGTACATCGAGTCCGACGAGTATGTCGAGGTCACGCCCGACGCCATCCGCCTCCGCAAGATTCTGCTCAGCGAGACGGAGCGCAAGCGCCAGTCCCGGGCGGTGTGATGCTCTCCCCCTCGGGGGAGGGTTCTCAAGTCTGAACGCCGCCCCACGCGCCGCGCCGGCGACGCGGCTCAGCAGTGGTGTTCCATGCTCCCCAGACCGACCGGTTGCGGCAGGGGGAAGCAGGTCACGGCCCGCCCCTCCAGGATGTCGGGTTGCGCAAGCAGAATCCTCGTCCGCCCGATCAGGTGGAACACAGCCGGGGGCCGTTTCCGTTGCCACAGCGCCCCCAGGATCGAGCCGTCCCCTTCTTTCTGCGGTACCGCGACGATCCCCAACGCGGCTTTCGCGATGTGATGATCCCCTCCTGCCATGCCGGCCTGAGCCTCTGCCAGCAAAAGGTCGCCTGCGGCCGCAACAGCACCGTGCCGGGGATTTACTTCGAAACCGAGGACGGCCACTGGGACTGCGCCCCCTGGAGCGACACCGAGGATGCCGCGATTGTGTTGTTCGACTACGACCGGCTGCTCGGGAACGTGGAACTGGTGATGGGGGGGTTTTCCAGCCGCGCCACGCTGCTGCTCGGCGATCATCTGGAGCAGATCGTCGATCACCTGCTCCCCGCTCCGTTTGAAACGAATTCCCGCGCGGTGGGGGTGTTCATCATCCGCTTCCGGGTCGAGCGGGAGACCGGCGATGGCTCCGGTCCCCACCGCGCTCCCCCCTGCGAGCGTCCCCCCGAGATCATTCCATTGGCACAACAGACGCTGGCGCGGCGACTGCGAAGCTGACTCCGCGACGACGGTGGAGAGGAACCCGGCGGCGGACTGGAAGAACTCAACCGCGCGGTGCGCGCCGCTGGAGGAAGAACAGCACGTTGCCGGCGATGATCAGTCCGACCATCAGCAGGTGGGCCACCAGTTGCGGCCCCATGCGTCGGCGGGCTTCGAGATACTTGGGATCGGGTTTTGGTCCCAGATACCGATCGGCCACGAGCGTCTCGTATTCCGAGGCCCCCTTGATCGCCCCCAACAGACCGCGGAGCTGGTTGGGGACGTAGGGGTACATCTCGGGAGTCTGCACGCCGGTGCAGCCGGCCACCATCCGCAGCCGGCTGTGATATGGCGTCACCGCGTATTGCACCCACTCCTTGGTGCCCGGGTACGAACCACTGACGTTTACGATCAGCTTCATCTGCTGGATGCTTTCCACCGGCTGACACATCGGAATCACGTCGAGGTTCGTCCCGCGGAAGTCCGTGGTGTACAGACCGCGGAGGTTGGTCACGATCACCTTGATGACCGCTTCGTTCCCCGACTTGAACCCCAGATTGACGTAGTCCTCTCCGTAGACCATGTCGGGGAAGTCGGCGCGGATCACCTTGTCGATGGTCTTTTCGATCATCTGCGGCCCGACGGGGAGCAGCGTGATGAAGTAGAGCTTGGCCTTCCGTTCGCAGCAGTGCCGCGCAAAGGCCGTGGCCATCGGCGCGAGTTCCGCTTCCGTCGCCGGGTCGAAGTCCCAGGCCAGGAGCACCCGGTCCCCCGGCTGAAGCTGCTCGATCTCGTGGAACACCGCCCGCGCCTGGGACCCCGGCACTTCCGGAAACTTCACTTGCAACAGCACCGGCACGCCGATGGCCAGGGCCATCGCCAGGAAAATCCAGCGGCGGTCGAGTTGAGCCAGTCGCTCGTACATGACACTACTCGTCCCCCGACCCCAGATAGGAACGATCCACCCCGAGCAAAATCTTGAGGCTGGTGGCCACCACCCCCAGCGCGATCCCGATCATGATCGCGCGGCTGCCGGCCGTGACAAAGATCATCGTGATCAACCGCTTGAGTTCATCCGCCTGCAAAAACGCCAGCCACGGCGGGAAGCCGCGCGTCAACCACACCCCCACGAAGGTCTGCATCAGCAGGATGACGAACGCCGTGCCCAGCAGCAACACGGCTTCGACGTTCTTGGCCCGGAAAGCCCGAAACGCCGCCGACGCCACATAGAACGCCAGCATGGCGAACATCGTCGCCGTCACCGGCTGAAAGACGTAGCGGAAGGTCCAGTCGAAGGGACTCCCCGGCGCTCCATAGTCCCCTGACCAGGGGAACTTGACCACGTGCGAGTGGCGGAACAGGTCGTCCACCTGACGGCGCCAGGCTGCCAATTCGCGGGTCCCGGCCAGCAGGAAGCGAAGCTGCTCGGACGTCGGCCGGGGAATGGCGGGGTTCGCCCGGTGGAGCTTGAGCAGATGGAACGCGATGCGGGTGTAAAGTTCGGCCTCGGTCGGCTGCTCGCGCAGGAAGGCTTGCAGCGCTTCAGCCTGGGCGGGGAGAAATGGCCCCGCCTGCTGCAATTCCCCGGCCAGTTGCGCGGGCGTCATCGTGACATCGTGGGCAAAGCGGCGGACGGCCGCTTCCTGCGCGGCGTTGAGGCGGACGTTTTCGCCCGGGGGTTTGGTGGCCACGAGCGGTTGCACGCCAGCGGCGCGCTCGGCCAGCAGTTCGCGGTACGTCTTGTTCTCCACCGGCGCCAGCCCGGCGGTGTTGAGCGCCTGGATGAGCAGCTCCGGAGTCCAGATGGTATCGAACTCGATGGTCAGGGCTTCCGCCTGTTCAGGGGTCAAGGGCGCACCGAGCGCCTCCAGCTTCCTCCGGCGTGCGGCGCGCTCCTCGGGGGGGAGAGGACGGACGCGCGGCGGATGCACCCACTCGACGGCGAGTTGCTCCCGCAATTCCTCGGACATCGGCCCGCGAACGACCAGTGCTCCTCGCTCGATCTGCACGACTCCGGCAGCCTCGGGGGGAATCTGGAAGCTGGGCGGGGGAGCGGCCCTCTCCAGTCGTGTTTCGCGGTGCGCAGCGGTCCAGAGCGCCGCGACCGCAGCCAACCCGGCCGGCCGGCCGGCGAACAGTTCCTCGAGCGCCTGTCGGTCGTCGTCGCTCATCACACCGCGAAAACCCAACATCCCGAACTGGGGGTGGTAACGAACCTTGCCGCGCAGCGCCGCCGGAGGCTGCGCCAGTTCGGAGAGTTCCTCGATGCGGCTCCGCCATGCGAGCGTCTCGTCATAACCCAGCAGGTCCGACGTTTGAGCGGATGTGATCCAGCCCCGGAAATGGAGGCGTCCCTCGCGCGCGGTGAGCTGGGGAGGATTCGTGGCACGCACTGAGGGGGGGAGCGGCTTCCCGTCGCCGCGCGCGGGAATGGTCCCGGCGACGGAGAATTCCGGCAGCGCCTCCACGGGGAGGGAGGCGAAGGACTCGCCGTAATACTCCGTCTGCGGCGCCGGAAATGTCCCGACCTTGAACAGGCCGATCCACAGAGTCAGCCCAAACGCCAGCAACGTCACTGCGGAGTAGCCCCAACCAGCGGCGCGGTCGCTGATCTTTTTGAGGTGCACCGCCAGCAGGTTGCCTCCCCCCAGGATGAACGCGATCGACGCCAGCACGTCGAACCACACGGCCACCAGTTCCCCCGCCTCCTGCCAGGCGGGAATGAAGAAGGACACAATCAGCACAAAGCCGCCGATTGCCGTAATCAACAGCGGGATGAGGCGTTTCATCGGCCGGACCACAGGCGGAAGGTGCCATGGAAGGTATCAACCGCTCCGTCCGGCGGCGAGCGTTTGCCGTGCGGCGGCGAACACTCCCCTGCTCCGCTCCGGTCGTTTGTCCTCAGCGCGGGTTGGCGGCGTGTGCAGCGGCGTCAGCGTTTTGCCGCGGAGAGCATCTCCCGAAACTGCCCGAAGAGGTAATGGCTGTCGTGCGGGCCGGCGGAGGCTTCCGGATGGTACTGCACGCTGAAGGCCCGCAAGTCGGCGGCCCGCAAACCCTCCACGGTGTTGTCATTGAGGTTGATGTGCGTCACCTCGACGCCGGGCGGGAGCGACTCCTCCCGCAAGGCAAAGCCATGATTCTGCGAGGTGATCTCCACCTCCCCCGTGTCCCGGTTCAGCACCGGCTGGTTCGCTCCGCGGTGACCGAACTTGAGCTTGAAGATCTCTCCCCCCAGGGCCAACCCGAGCAACTGGTGTCCCAGGCAGATGCCGAACAGCGGTTGCTTCCCCAGCAGATTCCGAATGGTGCGGATGGCATAGTCCAGCGGCCGCGGATCGCCGGGACCGTTGGAGAGAAACACCCCGTCAGGCCGCAGCGCCAGAATCTCTTCCGCCGTGGCCGTGCCGGGGACAATCGTGACGCGACAGCCCATGTGGGTGAGATGCCGCGGGATGTTCCATTTCATCCCGTAGTCGATGGCGACGACGTGGGGGCGCGTTTCATCCCGGCCGGTCCAGGTGGGAGGGGTCGAAGGATGCCGCACCAGGTCATGGATCGACTCGCACCATTCCGCCGGTTGTTCCGGCATCACATCGCGGATGAGGTCCTGTCCGACGAGTTCCGGGGCGGTCTGCGCCTTGCGGACCAGGGAGACATCGTCCAGGTCCACGGTGGAGAGGACGCCGGTCATCGCTCCCTCGGTGCGGATGCGGCGGACCAGCGCCCGCGTGTCGATCCCCTCCAGGCCGATCACGCCATGCTCGCGGAGATACTCATCCAGCGTTTTTTGCGAGCGATAGTTGCTCGGTTCGCGGCAGAGCTCGCGGACCACAAAGCCCCGAAGCGCCAGTCCGCCGCTCTCCACGTCCTCGAAGTTGATCCCGTAATTCCCGATGAGCGGATACGTCATCGTGACAATCTGCCCGTTGTAGGAGGGGTCGGTGAGAATCTCCTGGTAGCCGGTCATGCTGGTGTTGAAGCAGACTTCGCCGGAGACTTCGCCGGTGGCGCCGAACGATTCCCCGGTGAAGACGGTGCCGTCGGCAAGGGCGAGTTTGCACAGACCGGGCATGGGTGGAGCAGTGGGTGGAAGGAAGGTGTCTGGAGACAGAGGGCGATTCGCGCGCAGCGCGAACCGGGGCGGACCATGGGGTCGGCTCATTATGGCAATCCGCCGCCCGAGGAAAAGGGATCAGCCGCGAGAAACCGGCAGCCGCCGCGGTTCCGATGGTTCCGCCACCGCCGCCGGGCCGCAGGAAGCCCAAGCGAGAACGGGGATTGGGGCGCCTGACCGTTCCCACCGGGCAGAGAGGGCGATCGCCGCTCCCCCTGTCGCCACCCCTCCCAGCACATCGACCAGGTAGTGCCAGCCGGTCGTCAGCGTCGACGCAATCACCAGCAGATTGATCGCGGCGCTGACCATCCCCAGCCACCTGTAGCCGCGCAGACTCCACGCCAGCAGGAGCGCCCACGTCGTGTGAAACGAAGGGAACGTAATCAGTCCCTCGGCACCATTCCAGGAGATGACCCTGCGGCTGCCGTCACGGAGACCATGCAGGTGCTCCAGATACCGCGCCTGCGTGGCGCTCGTCTCATAGCCGTAATACGCAAACGGTCCTTCCGCAGGGAACAGGGCGAACAAAAACGCGCAGAGGAGCGTGGCGAGCATGAACTGTCGCACAAACCCCTCCAGTCGCAGGCGGTCGCCGCTGAAGCCGAGGACGACGATCACCAGCGGCGTCTGCCACAGCAGTGAGTTGTAGGCCCACTCCAGCGTCGCGCGGACTGCGGGATGTCGGCTCGTCCACTGCACGATCGCGGGGAGGTGCACGCCGCAGGCGGCATCCCAGCGAGCCAGGAGGGGATCAACCAGCGGCCGTCCGGTCGTCGCCAGGGTATACATCAGCAGGCAGAAGGCCGCGGAGTACAGGGTGACGTGCAGCAGGGCGGTCAGGCAGAGGACGAACCTGGTTTCCCCGCGGCGGCGGTAATAGGCCGCTGCCGCGCCTAACAGCAGCGTCACCAGCAGGGGTTGGAGCAGGTCGGCGGGGGGAAGGGTCAATCCCCGCGCCGCCATGCCGACGGCGGCTGCGCCACTCGTCCCGGCGATCACCAGCAGCTTGAGGGCGTGGTCGCGGGACATGGGCGGTCTCTGGCGAGGGAATTCGAGCCGGTGCGGCGGATGGGATGTTGAATCGGTGGCCGTGGGACCGTTTTGTAGGACGGCCCCTCCCCGTGGGGAGAGTTCATCGTGCGGGTCGGCGCGGCGCCGGGCGGGTGTGCGACTCTACAGCGCCCCCGCACCGGCTGCGCCGGATTTTCCGCGCCCAGGGCTGCAATTTCGCTCCCCCCGAATCGATCGTGCGCAAGGGTGCTGTCATGAGCCGTCTCTCACGCGTCCCGCTCGTCGCCACGACGGTCGGCTGGATTCTGGTCAGTGGTTGGTCCGCCGGGAGCGAGCCGCGCTCCAAGGTCCTGTTGAACGCCAAGTTCGATCCTGACGCTCCGCGGGTGGAGCTGTTTGCCGCCTTGGAGGCGGGGCAGATTGCGGCTCGGATGATGCCCCGCGACGCCTCCGGGGGCTCCCTGTTCCTGGAGAACCTCAGCGACCGCCCGCTCACGGTCGTGCTCCCGGAAGCGGTCGTCGGTGTGCAGGTGCTGCCGCAGTTCGGAAACCTGTTTCAGGGCACCCTCCCGGCCGGTCAGACGGGGAATGCCGGAGCCGGTGCTGGGACCAATCAGCCGATCGGCACGGGCTTTCCTCCCGGCGGCACGGGACCAGGGGGGATTCCGGGGGTCAATGTGAACCTGCCCCTCAATGGGCCGCCCGGCCAGAACTTCTTCTCCATCCCCCCTGAGCGGATCGTCCGGGTGCCCTATCACTCCGTCTGCCTCAGGCATGGGGCGGTGGACCCGAAGCAGGGAAACATCTACCGATTGGTGCGGGTGGAGGAGTTTTCAGCCGATCCGCGATTGCCGGAGCTGCTTCGCCTCGTCGGCTCGCAAGCGGAGTCCCAGGCCGCATTGCAGGCGGCGGCGTGGCACATCGCCAACGGGATGAGCTGGGAGGAACTGGAGGCCAAGCGATTCCGCCGCGCGGCCGCTCCGGACACTCCCTCTTTCCGCCTGGCCGACCTGAATGCCGCGCGGCAGATCGTCCAGCGGGTGGAGGAACTGGCTCAGCGTGGGGACGCACCACCCGACGACAACCGCACCGCCCCACAGCCGCTTGCCTCCAAGAGGCGCGACTGACGGCGTGCGGTCACATCAGGATCGGCAGCAGGTCGTGCGAGCCGGGTTGGACGTGGCGAGTGACGATGGACCCCACCAGCGTCGTCGCCGTGCAGTCCTCGATCTCGATGTGTGCCAGCGTCCCCGCCAGGCGGGGATTGCCGTCGAACACCACAATCCGGTCGCATTTCGTGCGGCCGACGAGCTGGGTGCGCGTGGAGTGCTGAGGATTGTGAGATGCGTGTGCGTCCCGAGTCGCGGGGGGCGAGTCCAGCGCATTCGGCGGCAGGCCTGTGAGCGGCACCAGGGGGCCGCCCCCGGAGGACGGATCGCTGTCGGAGGACCACGGTTCCCCCCCCTCCGCGCCCCCGTGCCAGCCGGGGAGGTCGAGGGGCTGAGCTCCTGCGTGCGCGCTTTCTTTGCCGCCTGCCGCTTTCTTACTGGGTCCCTCGACGAGCACCTCTACAGTGCGGCCGATGAATTCCGCGTTATCCTCCTCGCTGATCTCCGTCTGCAAGGCGAGCAACTCGTTGTTGCGGCGTCTCTTGACCGCTTCCGGTACGTCGTCGGGGTAGAGCTCGTGAGCCTTGGTGCCGGGGCGGGGGCTGTACTTGAAGATGAAACTGTTCTTGAACCGGAACTCGCGGACGGCCTCCATCGACTTCTGGAACGACGCTTCTGTTTCGCCGCAGAAACCGACGATGAAATCGCTGGAGACGGCGCAGTCCGGGAGCATTTCGCGGACGCGGGCCATCATCTCGCGGTATTCGCCCACGGTGTAGCCGCGTTTCATCCGTCGCAGCACCTCGTCGCAGCCCGATTGCAGCGGCACGTGCAGGTAACGGGCGACCTTGGGGAGATCCCGCATGGCCTCGAGCAGGTCGTCCGTCATGTCCCTGGGAAAGTTGGTGACGAACTTGATCCGCTCGACGCCGGGAGTGTCGTGGATCAAGGCCAGCAGATCGCTGAGCCGGTACGTGCGGCCTTCCTCGGCATACTTGTAGCTGTTGACGGTCTGCCCCAACAGGGTGATCTCCTTGACCCCCTGCTCGGCCAGCAGGTGCACTTCGCGCCGGATGTCGCGCGGGGGGCGGGACTGTTCCGGGCCGCGCGTCATGGGAACGACGCAGTAAGTGCAGAACTTGTCGCAGCCGATCATGATCCGCACGAACGCCTGCCACGGACTGGGGCGTGTGGCGGGGTCGCGGAGGGGGTCGTAACTCTCAAAGCTGCCGGCGACCTCGGCCCGCGTTCCCTCCTGACGCCCCAGGGAAACCGCCACCTGTTTCTTCCGGGTGGCGCGGACCTCGTCGATCAGCCGCGGGATTTCCGCCAACTGCCCCGTGCCCACAACGAGATCGACGTGCGGGGCCTTCTGAAAGACCAATTCCTGGTCCTTCTGCGCCATGCAGCCGATGATGCCGATCACCTGCTGCGGACGTTTGCGTTTGCCGTACTTGAGCCGCCCGACGGCGCTGTAGATTTTGTGCTCGGCATGTTCCCGGACGCTGCAGGTATTGAACAAGACGGTGTCGGCCGCTTGGGGATCGTCGCAGAGTTCGTAGCCGCGTTGGCGCAGGGCGGCGAGGACGAGCTCGCTGTCGAGCACGTTCATCTGGCAGCCGACCGTTTCGAGATAGAGTTTGCCGTTGTGTTCCATGACCGTCTCTCTGGGGGGCGCGGCCCGACCGCCGCTCCCCTCTCCCGCACCAGTCTGATCGATGTTCTCGCGGCGGACAACAGCGGAATGAGCCTCACGCGCGAGCTCCTCCGCAGGCCGGCCTCCGTGGCAAAGATGTGGGGAAACGGCCTGGTCTGGGGCCGGCCGGCCGGTCTATCCGGCTTGATCGCCGTGCAGTCGACCGTGAGTTCCCTCCCGCACCTCAGGCGAGACGGCCGCTGCGGACATCCTCCAGGGTGCGGGCCAGGAACGGCTCCACCAGCCGCTGGAGCATCGGCAGTTGCGAGTCGATCAGAAAGGCGTCGTGGCCAAAGGGGCTGTCCAGCTCGAGGAAGGTGACGTGCCGCCGCGCCTTCAACAGCGCCCGCACAATCGCCTGGCTCTGCGCCGTGGGGAAGAGCCAGTCGGTGGTGTAGGAGACGATCAGGAAGCGGGCGTCGGTACGGCCCAGGCACTGCTCCATCGGACCGTGCGCCTCTTCGAGGTTGAAGTAGTCCATCGCCCGGGTGAGCAGCAGGTAGCTGTTGGCGTCAAAACGTTCCACGAACTGCGTCCCCTGGTAGTGCAGGTAGCTCTCGATCTGGAATTCGGTCTCTTTCCGCAGGTCGTAGGCGAGGACGTCGCTGTGCTGGAGCTTGCGGCCGAATTTCATCTCGATCGATTGCTCCGACAGGTACGTGATGTGGGCGATCATGCGGGCCAGCGCCAGTCCGAAGCGGGGCTTGTCGGCTTCGCCGTAATAGTGACCGTCGCGGAACAGAGGGTCCTGGAAGATGGCCCGCCGTCCGACGGCGTTGAAGGCGATCCCCTGAGCGTTGAGCTTGGAACCGGTCGCCAGTGCGATGACGGCGCGGGTGCTGTCGGGGAAGCGGGCGGCCCATTCCAGCACCTGCATCCCTCCCAGGCTGCCGCCGACCACCGCCAGCAGCCTGGTGATTCCCAGCCGGTCCACCAGAGCCTTGTAAACGCGGACGACGTCGGCGACGGTGATGAAGGGGAAGTCCGGTCCCCAGGGACGACCGGTGGCGGGGTTGTGGCTGCTGGGACCGGTGGTCCCCTGACAGCCGCCCAGCGTGTTCGCGCAGATGACGAAGTAGCGGTCGGTGTCGATCCCCTTGCCGGGTCCGACGAAGCCGTCCCACCAGCCTGACTTGCGATCGTCCGGATGGTGTTTGCCGGCGATGTGGGCGTCGCCGGTGAGGGCGTGGCAGACGAAGATGGCGTTGTCCTTCTGGGGCGAAAGCTGTCCGACGGTTTCATAGGCGACCGTGATCGGTCCCAGCCGGCGACCGCCTTCGAGCCGGAGCTCGTCGGGGGGCTCAAACAGCGTCAGGAACCGCTTTTCGACAAGTCCGACCGAACGGCGTTCCCGGGGCGGCGCTTCAGCAGTGGCGGGCATGGAGAAGTGAAGAATCGGATCGGCAGCGGCAGTCGGCACGTCTCGCTTATAGCCCCCGCGTGGCGGCGAATCAATCAGGAGTTTCGCCCCCCCGCACCGCTGCCGGCTGAGCGTGTGGATTCGGGTGCGGGGACAGGGACTTCCTTCTGCGGCGGTCAGAGACCAACAGGCAGACAAGCTTCCGGTCTCTGTGGGGTTCAAACGGACGGGGGATCGCCGACCGTCAGGACCACTCCTCCCCGGCCGGACCGCTCGCCGACGAACTTGGAACGTCTCCGGTCGAGAACGACGCAACCGCCCTGGAACGAAATCCCTTCCTTCTTGAACGAGGGGACGAATCCCCGATAAACTCCCCGCGACTCGGTTCGGAGTGGTCCTTCCCGTCTGTTCTCCCCTGCCTCGCAGCGATGCCTAAGGCGACGGATATCCGGGTAACGTCGGCCAGTCTGTCCATCGAATCCTTGCCGTTCCGGACGCCGCTGAAGTTTGGCGGGCGGATCATGGATTCCACCCGACTGATGAACGTGCAGGTGACTGTGCAGTTGCGGTCGGGCAAACATGCCACCGGGTTCGGCAGCATGCCGGTGGGGAACGTGTGGGCCTGGCCCTCGGACGCAGTCCCCCCCGCGGAGACGGCGGCCGCCATGGAGGACCTGGCTGAACGGATCGTCCGCCTGACCGATGGCTTTGACGAGTTTGGCCACCCGATCGACATCATCTATCACATCTCGGCGGAATACGATCACCTGGCGCAGGTGGTGCGTCGGGAACGGCGGCTGGCCGAGGCCCCCCCGCCGCTGGCGCAGCTCGTGGCGGCCAGCCCGCTGGATGCCGCCCTTCACGACGCCTACGGGCGAGTCAACGGCGCCAACAGCTATCGCACGCTCTCAGCCCAGTTCATGAACCATGACCTGGGCTACTATCTGGAGGACCAGTTCGCCGGCGAGTATCTGGATCGCTACACCCTGGCCGATCCCAAGCCCCGCATGCCCTTGTACCATCTGGTCGGGGCCCTCGATCCGATTACCCGTAGCGACGTGAAGCAGCCGCTCAATGACGGTCTTCCCGAGACACTGCAGGAATGGATTGTGCGCGACGAGCTGACGCACCTGAAGATCAAGCTCAACGGCGACGATCTCGATTGGGACGTGGAGCGGGTGCTCACCGTGGAGCGCGCGACCGCGGAGGTGCAGCAGCGCCGGGGGTGTTCGCAGTGGTGGTACTCGGCGGACTTCAATGAAAAGTGCCGCAACGTCGAGTACGTGTTGGAATTCCTCCGCCGCATCCGGGAGTCGGCGTCGGCTGCCTACGACCGCATCCAGTACATCGAACAGCCGACGCACCGCGATTTGAAAGCCCATCCGGAAAACCGCATGCACGCCGCCGCGCAGCTCAAGCCGGTGGTGATCGACGAGTCGCTGGTGGACTACAACTCGCTGCTGCTGGCGCGGGAGCAGGGTTACAGCGGCTTGGCACTGAAGGCGTGCAAGGGACACACCGAGGCCCTGTTTGCCGCGGCCGCCGCTCAGAAGTTCGGCATGTTCCTGTGCGTCCAGGACCTGACCTGTCCGGGGGCGTCGTTCCTGCACTCCGCCTCGCTGGCCGCCAGGATTCCCGGCGTGACGGCGATCGAGGGGAACGGCCGGCAATACTGCCCGGCCGCCAACGTCGATTGGGCCCGGCGGTTCCCCGGCATGTTTCACCCCCGGGGGGGCATGGTCGACACGAGCTGCCTGACCGGCGTGGGCCTGGGCTTCTGACGGGCGACGTTTCCCGCCGGAACCGAAGCAGAGGATGACGATCGGGACGGGGAATCGCCTACAATAGCGGCGTCCGTTTTGCGCCCCGCCGACGTCCACCGTGCCGCACACACTCACCCCGCCGAGCCCCCCTTCCGCCTCGCCGTTTCGGGCGTGCGCGGACCTGGTGCGGACGCTGCGGGACGCCTTGCGGGAGCTGGAACAGCGAGCCGCCCCGGCCGACCTGCCCCCCCTGGCCGGCCGCGAATGGTTCGAGCTCATCCACCGCAAGCTCCTGCCACAGCTTCATGACGACGCCTTCCTCGTGGTCGCCGTGGTGGGGGGGACGAACATCGGCAAGAGCGTCATTTTCAACCATATCGCCGGGTGCCGCGCCAGCGCCACCAGTCCTCTGGCGTCGGGGACGCGGCATCCGACGTTGCTGGTGCGCGGCGAGTTTGTCGACACACACGACCTGGCCGCCATCTTTCCGGGGTTTCAGCTCCGTCCCTGGACTCATGCCGACGACGCCCTGGAGGACGATCCGGAACACCGGCTCTACTGGCGGGTGAGCGCCGCCACGCCGGTCAACCTGCTGGTGCTCGACACCCCCGACATCGACAGCGACGCCCGGGTGAACTGGGACCGCGCCGATAACATCCGCCGCTGCGCCGATGTGCTCATCGCGGTGTTGACACAGCAGAAATACAACGACGCGGCAGTGAAGGATTTCTTCCGCAAGGCGGCTCAGGAGGACAAAGGGGTCATCATCATCTTCAATCAGTGCCAGTTGCCGGAAGACGAGGAGTACTGGCCGTTGTGGCTGGGGACCTTTTGCCGTGAGACGGGGCTTGCTCCGGAGTTGGTTTACCTGGCTCCCACCGATCGCAAGGCGGCGGAGTCCAACCAGCTTCCGTTCTACGAACGGACCTGGCCTGCGCCACCCGAGGCTGCCCGCCATGCCTCTGGCAACGGCGTGCCGCGCAATCTCCTCGACGACCTCTCCCGCCTCAAGTTCGCCGACATCAAGCTCCGCTCGCTGCGCGGCTCCCTCAGGGAGATGCTGGACGAGGATCGCGGCTTACCGGCGTATCTGCGAGAACTGGAACAGCGCAGTGCCGACTTCCGGGCCGCCGCCGAACTCCTCTCGGCCCACCAGCTTGCTGAAGTCGAGAACTGGCCCGCCGCACCCAACTCTCTGCTGGTGGGGGAGATTCGGCGGTGGTGGGCCGCGCAACGACAAGGTTGGACGGCTAAAGTCCATGGATTCTACAACGCCGTCGGGCAGGGACTGGCGTGGCCGGTGCGCGCCCTCCGCCGCACACTCCGCGGTGAACCGGAATCGCCGCTACGGGTCTACCGCGACAAGGAATGGGCCGCCATCCTGGATGCCGTCGAAAAAGTGTTCCAGAAACTCACCTGGCTGTCCGAACTGGGGAACGAGCTGCTCCGCCCCCGTCTTCAGCGGCTCCTCGCCGGGACGAACCGGCTGGCACTGCTGGATGCCCTGCAGACGGCCCATCGGCAGTGCGATCTGGAAGCAGAGCTCCAGGAGCATGTGAACCGTCAGTTGTCACGGTTCCAGGCCGAACAGCCGAACTGCTATGAGTTTTTCCGTCGTGTGGATGCCCTCGCGGCCGCCGCCCGTCCCGCCACCAGCGTGGTCCTGTTCATGACCGGCTTTGGTCCGGTGGGGGACGCGCTGATGCCCGTGTTCGCTCACAGCGCCATGCAGGGGATGTTGCATGTGGCGGGGGACGTGGCCGGCGGCGCCATGACCGCCGCCGTGGGAGAAAAGGTTCTCAGCGAAGGGGCCGCGCAGGGACTCGGTTATCTCGAAGCCCGTTTCCGTCAGCTTCAGGCGGGATTCACCGCGCGCCGGGCGGCCTGGTTGGCGGAACTGCTGACACAGCATCTGTTCCGGACGCTGCCGGAGGATCTGGCTGCGGCAGCCCATCTCCCAGAGACTACGGAATTCCAGCGCGTCCGGCAGTTGCAGCGGAACCTGGCCAGATTGGTGCTGCCCGGGGAGGGGTGAATTCCTCCCGGGCCTGTTTCGCATCGGCCGGCCTAGAGAAATCAGGCCGGTTCCGCCGGCGGGTCTCAGCGTTCCCGGCGGCTGCGGCGATCCTGCCAGGGGATCGACAGGTCGTGAACGTGCTTTTTGAGGAAGTCCAGAATCTCGGGTTCCAACCGCAGCCGTGGATTGCCGAACAGGTGCTCCGACTTTTCATTGGTATCCGGTTCGAGCAGCTTGGTACGGGCCTCGTTGGCCCGGGTGCCGACCAGCCGGAACAGGACGCGGGCGACTTTGTTCCCTTCCGTATCCTTCTTGCCAGACACGATCATAAACGCGATGGGGAACTCGGGATTGCCCAGGAACCGCAGCGAATTGTTGGCCCGCAGCGTCCCCACGGTGGGGGTGGGGGAGATCAGCACCAGTGCCCGCACGTCCTGGCCGCGGGGGGTCCGCTCGGAGGGAACGGCGTGATCGTCATGGGGCGGGAGCTTCCAGTCGAACTCGGCGAACGCCGCCGCCACGGGGCAGGAATCATTCATCGCCACCAGGGCACACTTGCGCATGTTGAGCCGCTGCTGCTGATGCTCCTCGTAAATGAACTGCTTGAGGTTCACCAGGTCGGCGACCATCAGCTCGTAATCCGCCGTGGCGAGCTTGGTGTCTCCCTCGCGGATGCTCTCGCCGTGCTTGCGGAGATCGACCGAGAACACGGCGAAACCGTTCGTCTGCAACACTTCGGCGAACGGACCGGGACGGTTCATGGGCCAGGCGGAGGTTTTGTCCCAAAACAGCCGGCTGCCGCCGGCGCCGTGCAGCAGGATCGCCACGGGAGCGTTCTTGACGTCGACGTTGTCGTTCCCCGGGAGCTTCTCCCGGGCAGGGTAATAGGTGAAGCGGATCGGCCAGTTCCCCGCTCCGCTGATGGTCTCCGTGCGGGAAACGGCCTGGGCGCCTAGCTCCGCTCGTCCCTCCAGCAGGAACACCGCGAGGGCCAGTCCGATCATCCAAGAGCGTTGTCCCGGCATGAGTGCCTCACCGCCATCGAGGGGAGCGGAAGTCGCGAACTGCGGACGGCGCCGCGCGGCACCGCCGCCGTTCAGTGTAGCGCGGCTGAAAAGCAGGGTCAAACCGCGCTGCGGCCGGCAGTCCCCAGTTCTTCAGACGTCTCCGCGCACCTCATTCGCCGGCGCGGTCAACCGGCGTCGGCCGTCAGGTCGAGGTCCTCCCATTCCGCCACAGAGCGATACTCCCACTGAGCGGCTTGCAGAACTCCGATCATCAACACCGTCGTCGCGCCGCCGATCATGCCCCAGATGCGCAGGGCAGCGGACCCCGGCAGTTGTCCGCCGGAGACGACCGCCACCACGACCAGTCCGGTGAGTGCGACAGCCGATCCTCCGGCAATCCCATGCAGCCAGATCGAGGGGTTGCGCCAGGCGCCGCGCTCGGCACGGCGGAGAATGCTCCAAGCGTGCGCTGACAGCCAGGAGATCGCAAAGGTGCCGACGCCCAGCCACGTCGTCACGGCAAACAGACCGACCGGCCACCCGGCGCGCCGTGCGCCCGTGAAGAACTGCGCCGCCATCGCGACCAGTATCAGGAGCGCGATCCATGCGGACATGACCAGTGTCACGCGCAGGGCCAGGGCGAGCGGTGATTCGTTCGGACGTCGTTCGACCCAGTGGTTCAGCCAGTATTCACTCCGTTCGTGCCAGGAGAGGCTCTGCTGCAACTCGCGCGTGAGTTCCTCGGGAGGACCGAAGCGTGCCAGCGTCCGTTCCAGCGCGGAAGCGTCGTTGCCGCGGGCGGACTCCTCCCGATGGATGTCGCAGATCAACGCGTACAGGTCTTCCCTCATGCGGCGCTTGACGGTCTGCGGCGCCGCCAGCGGTCGCACCGCTCGCTCCACGACGATCTTCAAGACATCCGACATGTCATGCTCCCACGATGGCGCCCACAACCCGCACAAAGCGGCTCCACTCTTCCCGCCCTTGAGCGAGCCGGGCGCGTCCCCGGCGCGTCAGACGGTAGATTCTCCGGCGAGGTCCCCGGCGTTCCGACTCCGGACTCTCCCACTCCGCCCGGACGAGCCCCTCACGCTCCAACCGGTAGAGCGCCGGATAGACCGAACCTTCCTTGAGGTGCAGGAGTCCGCAACCGGCAGCTTCGATCCGCTTGAGCAGATCGAAACCATGAGCGGGACCCGCCTCCAGGGCAGACAGGAGCATCGTTGCGAGGTGACCCCGCAGGGCGTCGCCGGAGATCTCAGCCGTCATCAGAAAACCTCATTCCGATTCATCAGCAATCTTTGTATTTAGACAGACTAAGTACTGGAGCGGAGCTTGTCAAGGGCACGTTTCAGAACCCTCTCCCCCCGGGTCCAGCCGCGGAATGGTGGTCCGGTCAGGAGCGCGTTGCAGTCCCACATCCTCCGCTCGCCTGCTCCAGGGGAGAGGGCTCCCACCCAGCCCCGCCGACGGCGTCGGCGGGTGGCGGAGCCGAGGGACGGATCAGGGGTGCGGCGGGAGCGATTGCGTCGCGCGCGGGGGGCACGTCGGTCCTGACGGGACGGTCCGGGGAATCAGCGGAGACCCGAGGGCTGACGCCCCCGGCTCGCCGAGTGACGTTCCCAGAGGCGAGCCCGGGCCGTCAGGCCCGGGGCCGTTTGAGCGGCGATCGGGACTCAGCGATCGTGGTGATGCCGCGGCGGGTTTTCGGACGGTCCGGGGGCATCAACGGAGACCCGGGGGCTGACGCCCCC